>NZ_BBYM01000001.1 GCF_001570405.1 Microtetraspora niveoalba
GGGGCCGATGGCACTGTCTGGTCCGAAGGCGTCGGCGTGCTGGTGCTGGAGCGGTTGTCGGACGCGCGCCGCAACGGCCACCAGGTGCTGGCGGTGGTGCGCGGGAGCGCGGTCAATCAGGATGGCGCGTCGAACGGCCTGACCGCGCCGAACGGTCCTTCGCAGCAGCGGGTGATCCGTCAGGCGTTGGCCAACGCCCGTCTCACACCCTCTGATGTCGATGCGGTGGAGGCGCACGGCACCGGCACGAAGCTCGGCGATCCGATCGAGGCGCAGGCGTTGCTGGCGACGTACGGGCAGGACCGCCCAGAGGGTCGTCCGTTGTGGCTGGGGTCGATCAAGTCGAACATCGGCCACACGCAGGCCGCCGCGGGTGTGGCCGGTGTGATCAAGATGGTGCAGGCCATGCGGCACGGTGTGCTGCCGCCGACCTTGCACGTGGACGAGCCGACGCCGCATGTGGACTGGTCCGCGGGTGCGGTGGAATTGCTGAGCGAGGCAAGGCCGTGGCCGGATTCGGACCGGCCGCGTCGTGCGGGTGTGTCGTCGTTCGGGATCAGCGGCACCAACGCGCACGTGATTCTCGAGGGTGTGGCGCCGGCTCCGGTGGAGTCGCCCGCGCCGGTGGGCGACGCCGGTGCCGTGGGACTGGTGGTCTCCGCGAAGACGGCGGATGGACTGCGCGCTCAGGCGGAGCGGTTGACCGGGTTCGTCGCGGAGTCGGACGCGGATGTGCGTGACGTCGCCTGGTCGCTCGCCACGACCCGGGCGGCGCTGGCACATCGGGCGGTGATCGTCGGCGGTGATCGTGCGGGGCTGCTTCGCGGGCTGAACGCGCTCGCTGTGGGTGAGTCTTCCGCGGGTGTGGTCTCGGGTGTGGCCGGTGAGGGTCGGACGGCGTTCCTGTTCACTGGTCAGGGGTCGCAACGGGCCGGGATGGGGCGGGGCTTGTACGACGCCTTCCCTGTGTACGCCCGGGCGTACGACGAGGTGTGCGCGGAGCTGGACCTGGACGTCGACGCTGTCGATCTGGATCAGACGGTTCACGCGCAGGCGGCCTTGTTCGCGGTCGAGGTGGCGTCGTTCCGGTTGCTGGAGTCGCTCCGGGTGACTCCGGATTTCCTGCTGGGGCATTCGATCGGTGAGATCGCGGCGGCGCACTGCGCGGGGGTGTTGTCGCTTGCGGACGCGTGCGCGCTGGTGGCGGCGCGTGGCCGGCTGATGCAGGCGCTCCCTGCCGGTGGGGCGATGCTGGCCGTGCAGGCGTCCGAGGCCGAAATCCGGGAGTCGGTCGCGGGTCTGGTGGACATCGCGGCGGTCAACGGTCCGTCCTCGGTGGTGG
>NZ_BBYM01000002.1:0-31143 GCF_001570405.1 Microtetraspora niveoalba
GACCAGCCCGGCGCTCGGCACCACCGCGGCCGGGAGGCCGGCGGCCGCCAGCTCGGCGGCGAGCGCGGCGGCCCGCAGGCGCAGCCGCTCCGGGTCGGCTCTGATCGCGTCCCAGGCCGGTGTGGACGCGCCGGACAGGGTGGCCTCCAGCGCGGCGAGCGTCAGCTTGTCGACCCGCAGCGCGCGGGCGAGCGGATGCCGCCGCAGCGTGTGCACGAGGTCCGCGCGGCCGAGGACGAGCCCGGCCTGCGGTCCGCCGAGGAGCTTGTCGCCGCTGGACGTGACGAGGGCGGCGCCCTGCGCCAGCCAGGTGGCGGCGTCCGGTTCGTACGGCAGGGCGGGCTCGGGGCGGAGCAGGCCCGAGCCGATGTCGGCCACGACGGGGAGGCCCAGCCCGGCGAGATCCCGTACGGGCACCTCGGAGGTGAAACCCCGGACGACGAAGTTGGAGGGGTGCACCTTCAGCACGAACGCCGTGCGCGGCCCGAGCGCGTTCCGGTAGTCCGCCAGGTGGGTGCGGTTGGTGGCGCCGACCTCGCGGAGCCGCGCGCCGGTGCTCTCCAGCAGCTCGGGGATGCGGAATCCGTCCCCGATCTCGACCAGCTCGCCGCGGCTGACCAGGATCTCCCGTCCGGCGGCCAGCGCGGTCGCGGCCAGCACCAGCGCGGCGGCGCCGTTGTTGAGGATCAGCGCGTCCTCGGCCGCCGGCACGCGGGTCAGCAGCGCGTCCAGGGCGGCCCGTCCGCGGCGGGCCCGGCCGCCGGTGTCGATGTCGTACTCGACGTCGACGTAGCCGGCCGCCGCGGCCAGGGCGCGCACCGCGTGCGGGGCGAGCGGCGCCCGGCCCAGGTTGGTGTGCAGCACGACCCCGGTGGCGTTGAGCACGGGCCGGAGCGAGCAGGCGCCGTCCGGCAGCGCCCGCAGCACGGCGTCGACGACCTGGCCGGGCCGCAGCCGCCCGGCGCGGACCGCGTCCTGCGCCCGCCGCACCTCGCGCTTGAGCACGTCCGGGTCGAGTCGTTCCCTGGCCCCGGCCAGCCGGGGGTCGGCGAGCACCGCGTCGGTGCGGGGCACCCGCCGCCGCGGGTCCTCCCCAGGGCGCGCGGCGCTCCTCTCGCGGGTCCGCTCGCTCACATGAAGTTCCTCGTGTGCAGGGCCGACAACTCCGCGGCCTCGTCGTCGGGAAAGCCGATGTGGGCCAGCCGCCGGCGGCGGCCCTCGTCCATCTCGCTCCGCAGCCGCCGTACCGCGTCCCAGCCGCGCCGGATCGCGGCCGGCTCCCATGACCCGGCGGCCAGGACGACCAGGGAGTCCGACACCTCCCGGTTCAGCCCGGCGGTGTCGCGCAACGCCTCGTGGCGCCGCTCCACGGCCGTACGCAGCCGGCTCAGGAAGGCGGGGTCGGCCCGGACGACATGGGCGGTGTGGGCGACGCCGAACGCGACGTGCCGGGCCTCGTCCCGCGCGGCGAGGCGGGTCACCGCGGCGGTCACCGGGTCCGGCGCGTGGCGGTCGAGGAACTTCAGCAGGTCGACGAAGGACCCCTCGCCGAGCACCGACAGCAGGAAGGAGGCGAGCGTGAAGTCGGTTTCGTCGAGCAGGGTGCGCAGGGACGCGCGGCCTCCGGCGCCGGAGACCCCCGGCGCGTCGCGGCGCAGCAGCGCCCTCCGGGTGAACACCTCGACGTGCCGGGCCTCGTCGGCGACCTGCGCCGCGAGGAGCTGCATCACCTCGCGGAAGTGGGGATGCAGGTTCGCCAGCATCCGCGCGGGGACGATCAGCGCCGCGTGCTCGTTCTCCACGAGGTACGTCATCACCTGGACGACGGCGTCCTCGACGTCGTCCGGCAGGTCGCCGGCCGCCGACCAGTCGACGGCGGTGGCCGGGTCCCATTGGGCCGCCGCCGCACGGGCGTAGAGCCGGGGCGCGACCTCGGCCCACACCAGGTCCCGCTCGGCCCACGCGACGTCGAGGGGCGGGCCTCCGGCCTCGACCAGGGCCCCGCGGGCGGCCAGCCCCCAACGGGGGTCGGCCCGCCCGCTCACCTGACCGGGCAGGCCGGCCCGCTCCGCGCCGGCCCACCGCAGCTCGTCCGCCGCCCCCTTCACGATCAGCGGCGCGTCGCCGGCCAGCTCCACGCGGTGGCCACGCGCCCGGCACCACGCGCCCAGGTGCAGGGCGAGCTGCGGGTGGGACCCGCGGACGCGCAGCCGGCCTCCGGGCCGCAACCCGGCGAGCGCCCGCTGCACGAGCAGGTGGCCGCCGGTGTCCAGGCCCAGCGTCTCAAGGTCGACGGTCACCGGCACGGACGCCGCCTTCTCGGTCGTAGAAGCCGCTCTCGTCGACGGCGGCCTCCAGCGCCGCGTACCCGCTCGTGCGGCCGGGCAGCCAGCGGGTCAGCCCCTCCAGGTCGAGCAGCGGACGGGCCTCCGGGTCGGCGTACGACATCCCGAGCAGCAGCTCGGCGAACCGCTCCGCCGACGCCCGGTCGGCCCCGGGCCCCGCCGCCATCACGCAGTGGTCGTACGGCGCGGTCTGGGCGAGCACCCTCGTCGACCCCGGGACGAGGGTGCCCTCCCGGCCGAACAGGAGCAGGTTCGCGTCGGTCACGCACGCGGCGTCGGCGAGGCCGTCCCGCAGGGCGATGGCGGCCTCCCGCTCACCGCCGATGTGGTCTCCGTGGAGGCCGACGCCGACGTCGTGGCGCCGCACCTTGACGTCCGAGCCCGGCTCCAGGCCCGCCGAACGCAGCAGCGAGAGCGGCAGCAGCGTCGCCTGCGGCGAGTCGGCCGCGCCGACCGCCACGGTGCGGCCGCGCAGGTCGGCCGGTGATGTCAGCGGCGCGTCCGAGCGGACGACCACGGCGGTGGTGAGGTCGCGGTCGGTGTCCCGCATGGCGACGGCCCGGACCTCGACCCCGGCGGCCGCGGCGAGCCGGCGGGCGCGCACCCACGCCAGCGGCGAGTTCCACGCGACGTCCACCCGCCCGGCGAGCAGGTCCTCCACCTGCCGCTCGTACCCGGAGTACAGGACGAAGTCGAACTCGAAGCCGCGGCCCCCCAGCCAGCGGCGGAAGCCCTCCCAGATCGTCACCACCTTCGGGTCGTACGCGACGGCGCCCAGCAGCAGCGCGTTCATGTGAGCGTCTCCTCTCCGCGGATCGTCACCGGCCCGGTCAGGCGTCCAGCAGAGGCAGGCCGCACAACGCGCGTCCGACGAAGTCGAGCAACGCGTCGGTGGTCGGCGCCATGACCCGCGCCGCGCGCGAGTCGCGGAAGCGGCGCTCGACCGGCAGCTCCTTGCGGAACGCGGAGCCGCCGCACGCCGCCATCGCCGTGTCCGCGACCTCGGCCGCCGACTCGTCGGCGGCGGCCTTCGCCTCCAGCGCGAGCAGTCCGGCGTCGGCCCGGCCCTCCTCCAGGGCGGCGACGGCGGCCGCCACCAGGGCGCGGGTGCGGTCGGTCTCGATGCGCATCCGGGCCAGCTTGGTCCTGGAGGGCAACTGCCGCGCGAGCGACTGGTCCAGGTGCTGGAGGCGGGCGCCGGTGAGGTGCTCGGCCGTGGCCGCGGTCACCGCCTGCATGAGCCCCACGCCGCACGAGGCGTTGAGCAGCAGGAACCACGGCAGCGCCGTGGCCATGGCGATGTCCAGGCCGGCGCCGTCGCCGCCGAGCAGGTCCGTACGCGCCACCCTGACGCCCTCGGCCGTGACGGCGCACGAGTCGTTGCCCCGCAGCCCCAGCCCGTCGAACCCTCGCGCGACGCTCAGCCCGGGGCGGCCGGCGGGGACGAACCACAGCGACATGGGTCCCCCGGCTGCCACCGGGCGCGACGACCACACGTAGCTGTCGGCGTAGTGCGCGGAGGTGACCCAGCTCTTGCGCGCGTCGAGCACCACGTCACCGCCCTCGGGGACGGCCGTGCCCACCGGGCTCCAGAAGTGGCTTCGCGATCCGGCCTCGGAGAAGGCCAGGGTCGTCAGGTGCCTGCCCCACGCGATCTCGCGCAGCGCGTCCTCGCGGCGGGTCGCGGCCAGCACGGCCGTCGCCGCGTAGTGCATGGTCACCACCATCGCGGTGGATCCGCAGGCGGCCGACAGGCGGCGTACGACGCCGGCCGCGGCGGCGAGGCCGAGCCCCCCGCCCCCGAGTCCGGCCGGCACGGTGAGGCCCAGGAGACCGGCGGCGGCGAGCTCGGCGACGGCCTTCTCCGGGAAGGCGCCCTCCTGGTCGACGCGGGACGCCTGCGGCGCGACGATGTCGTCGACGATCCGGGCCAGGTCCTCGTGGTAGGTCATGTCTTCCCCCGTTGCATGTCGAATCGGTTCCATGGGCGGTCCGGCTAGCCCACGACGAGCGCCGCGTCCCCGGCCGGGATCAGTTCGCCGATCACCGGAGCGCCCGGTATCTCGCCGGCGACGAGCAGCCCTCCGGACGTCTGCGCGTCGGCCAGGAGCAGCCGCTCCTCCTCGCCGACGCCGCCCCGCCACCGGGTGTGCGGGGCGACCCATTCGAGGTTGCGGCGGGTGCCGCCGCTGACGAAGCCGTCCCGTACGGCTTCGCGGGCGCCGTCGACGTACGGCACGGCGGCCGGGTCGAGGCGCACGGTCACCCGGCCGGCCCGGGCGAGCTTGTACGCGTGGCCGAGCAGGCCGAACCCGGTCACGTCCGTCGCACAGCGCACGCCGGCGCGCAGAGCCGCCAGCGCGGCGTCCCGGTTCAGGGTCGTCATCACCTCGACGGCCTGCGGGAACCACTCGCCCGTGGCCTTGTGGCGGTTGTTGAGCACGCCCACCCCGAGGGGCTTCGACAACGAGAGCGGAAGGCCGGCCCGCCCGGCCTCGATCCGGAGCAGCCGGTCGGGATCGGCCGTCCCGGTGACGGCGAGGCCGTACTTGGGCTCCGGGTCGTCGATGCTGTGTCCCCCGGCCAGGTGGCAGCCGGCGGCGCGGGCCACGTCCAGTCCCCCGCGCAGCACCTCGGCGGCCAGCTCCGTCGGCAGGACGTCGCGCGGCCAGCCCAGGAGGTTGATCGCGACCAGCGGCGTGCCGCCCATCGCGTAGACGTCGGAGAGCGCGTTGGTCGCGGCGATGCGCCCCCAGTCGTAGGCGCGGTCGACCACCGGTGTGAAGAAGTCGGATGTGAGGATCACCGCGGTGTCGCCGGTCAGCCGGACGGCGGCCGCGTCGTCGCCGTGGTCCAGCCCGACGAGCAGCTCGTGGCGGCAGCCGGGGGCGGCGACCCCGGCGAGCTCGGCGACCATCCGTTCCAGCTCGCCCGGCGGGATCTTGCAGGCGCACCCGCCGCCGCGCGCGAGCCGCGTCAGCCGGATCCCGGCCGGGCCCGTACCCGCGTCGGTGACCGACCCCTCCGGGTGGGCCGGCGCGGTGGCGGCCGGATCGTCGAGCGTCATTACCTCTCCTCCCCCACGGGAACGGCATCCGGGACATCCGGGGACGCCGCCCTGACACGGGGGCGGACGCGGGCGGTGGCCGCCGCGCCGGCTCCCGATCGGACCGGGCGGTCCGGTGCTCCGGACCGCGCCCGTCGAGAACGCGGAGCCTGGCGGCGGCGCGCCGTCCCCTTGATCGAATACCGTGCGTCCCGCGGGAGAGGTGTGGCGCATCGCGGGAGCCCGGCGGGTTGTTTGCCCGACGGAAGAGAAGAAATCACCCCGGGCGGGGCGGCCGGGGAAGAGGGGCCGTCCCGCCGGACGTGCTCAGAGACGGGCCGCTCGGCGCCGTCGGCGGCTCACCCGACCGGCGAGCCGCTGAGCTCCTGCGCCTCCTCTTCCTCGATCCGGCGGTTCCACTCCCGCTTGGAGGACTGCCAGCCGTCCTCGTCGCGGCCGCGCCGCCAGTAGCCGGAGATCGACAGCCGCTCCAGCGGCAGGTCGCGCTCCACCCGCAGGTGCCGCCGCAGCTCCTTGACGAAGGACGCCTCGCCGTGGACGAACGCGTGCACCGTGCCCTCGGGGAACGTCAGCTCGCGCACCGCGCGCACCAGCGCCTCGCCGACCGGAGCGCCGCCCCGGTGCAGCCACACGATCTCGGCGTCGCCGGCCGTCGGCAGCTTCTGCTCCTCCTCGGGGCCCTCGACCTCGACGAAGACCCGGGCCGGGACCCCGGCCGGGATGCGCTCCAGTGCCGCGCCGATGGCCGGCAGCGCGCTCTCGTCCCCCACGAGCAGGTGCCAGTCCGCGTCGGGGCTCGGCGCGTACGCCCCGCCGGGGCCGAGGAAGCGAATCACGTCACCCGGCCTGGCCCGCGTCGCCCAGGGACCGGCCAGCCCCTCCTCGCCGTGGCAGACGAAGTCGAGGGTCAACTCCCCCGCCTCCGGGTCCCAGGCGCGCACGGTGTAGGTCCGCGTCTTCGGCCACTCCTCGCGCGGCAGCTCGGCGCGGATCACCCCCATGTCGAACGGTTCCGGATAGGTCACTCCGGGCACCGGGAACAGCAGCTTCACGTAGTGGTCGGTGTACTCGCCCGCGCCGAAACCGGCGAGTCCCTCGCCGCCGAGCACGACCCGGATCATGTGGGGGGTGAGCTGTTCGGTACGCAGGACCACGCCGGTGGTGGCCCGGGGCACGCGTCGTGCCGGTTCGGTCGCCATGGGGACTCCCTCGTCGAGTTTGGTTAGGCAAGCCTAACTCAACCTCGCTCACCGGTCCCCGGGTGTCTTCCGTCACACCCTCGCCCGGCGCCCCGCGTCCCGTCCACTCCGGGCCTCGGCGTCCCTCTGGGATTCCTCCAGACGAGCTAGGCACCTGCTGGGCGGTACACCTGACTCGGGCTCTCCTCAGCCCCGAACCAGCGGTCGGCCAGCTCGTCGAAGGTCGTGGCGCCCGAAGCAGGGACCTCCCGGAAGTACCACGGCAGGTGCGAGTACACGTGCAGCAGGGCGTAGGCCATCACCTTGCGGGGCAGCGCCGCCCGTCGCTCCTCGGGATAGCCGTAGCCGTCCAGGAAAGCACGCATCAGCGACCGGTCGCCGCGCGTAAGGAAGACCCCCACGGCGACCAGGTCGTACTCGCAGGCGCCCCGCATCGCGGGCTCGAAGTCGAACAACCCCGACAACCTCCAGGCGCCCGCTTCCTCCCGAACCAACACGTGCACGTCCATGAACTCGGTGTGCAACAGAACGGGCTCGCCTGGTTCGAGGTCGACCGAGCCCAGGAATCCCGGGATCTGATCCAGCCACGTCTGGTCCAAACCACGGGCCCGGTTCCGCTCGACCGTGGCCACGGCGCGTTCGGCGCAGAAGGCGGCCCAGTCAGCCGGGCCGAGCACATCCGGCGGGGTGACGGCATGCAACCGCGCAAGGGCCTTCCCGAGCTGTACGGCAAGGCGCTCCCGCTCATGCCGCGGGATCTTCGGCCAGGCCCGCTTGACGTCCTCACCGTGCAGCCTGTCCATCAGGACGTAGCCCCAGCCGTGGAACTCACCGGCGTCCTTGACCCCCGGCGTGGCGATCGACAAGCGGCCCTCCAGCGCACGCAGCACGTCCCGCTCGATGGCCAGATCCTTCTCATGAAGCGGCGGGTAGAGCTTGATGACCAGGTCGTCGCCGACGGCGTATACCGGCAGGGAGCCCTCGTCGAAGGCCGCGACTTCGCCCGTCAGCCCGAGGTGTTCACATAGCGCCAGCACCCCCGCCAGCAGTTCCGCGTCGTCGATCGCGTCATATTGCTCTTCGGTTTCAGCCACAGGAAGCACATCAGTGACCATATTTCCGAGGTCAACCGGGTTTTCTGGTCCGAAGCGCTCGAAGGCGAGAGATCACTGGAAGGTGCGGCGGTAGGTCTGGGGGCTGACGCCGGCTATCCGCTTGAACCTCTCGCGGAAGGCGGTGGGAGAGCCGAACCCGACCTGCTGGGCGATGCGCTCGACGGAGTGCCCGGTCGTTTCGAGCAGATGCTGGGCCTGGCGGACGCGGGCGCGATGGAGCCACTGCAGCGGGGTCGTCCCGGTCTGCTCCCGGAAGCGGCGCATCAGGGTGCGGGTGCTCATCCCCGCGTACGCCGCGATGTCGTCGAGGGTCAGCTCGCGGCCGGCGTTGTCCTCCATCCAGCGGAGGACCGGCTCCATGACCGATCCCTGCGGGGTGGGCGGCTGGTCGTGGACGATGAACTGCGCCTGGCCGCCCTCGCGTTCCAGCGGCATCACGGACAGCCGGGCGGCGTGGGCCGCGACCGCGGAGCCGTAGTCGCGGCGGATCATGTGCAGGCACAGGTCCAGCCCGGCGGCGGCGCCCGCGGAGGTGAGGATCTGCCCGTTGTCGACGTAGAGCACGTCGGGGTCGACGTCGATGTCGGGATAGGACTCGGCGAGACCGGACGCGGCCAGCCAGTGGGTGGTGGCGCGCAGGCCGGCGAGGAGTCCGGCGGCCGCGAGGACGAAGGTGCCCACGCAGATGGAGGCGACGCGGGTGCCGCCGGCGGCCGCCGCCTTCAGCGCGTCGAGCACCGCGGGCGGCACCGGGCGGAAGACGTCGGCGACGCCCGGCACGATGATCGTGTCCGCGTCGGCGAGCGCGTCCAGGCCCCAGGGCGCGCGCAGCGTGAACAGCCCGGTGTCGACCGGGGACTCCGCGGCGCAGACACGCACGCGATAGCCCGGCCGCCCGCTCGGGAGGCGGGTACGGCTGAAGACCTCGATGGGGGTGGACAGGTCGAACGGGATCACCTGGTCCAGGGCGAGGACGGCCACGGTGTGCATGGCCACAACATAGGGCCGCACGCCTTTCCCGCCAACCCGCTTTCCGCAGTTCACGACGTACGCAGGGGAGCGTAGGCCGCGCCGAGGAGCGTTGGCGGGAATCCGTTGAAAGTTGGCATTCCTGCCGCTGGCGGCCCGGAGGAGCCGCTGGCTACCGTCGACGGCGGCCCCCATAAGGGGCCCACCGGATCCCTATGGAACGGAAAGCCGAATGCGCGCTCCCATCGTTGTCTCCGACGGGCTCGACCCCCTCGACGCCGTCGCCCCGTTCGATGTCCTCCGCGCGTACGGCGTCGCGCCGGGTGGCGTGCCGACCGTCGAACCCGCCTGTGCGGGGGCGTCGTCCGGCGCGCGCACTGACCGGCTCCCTGCCGCGCTCTGACTCCCGGAGTCCCCACGTGACGAAACTCTTCCTCTCCATCCATGTGCTGGCCGCGATCCTCGCGGTCGGGCCGGTCGCCGTGGCCGCGAGCATGTTCCCGGCGACCCTGCGCCGCGTACGGGCCGAGCCTGACGACGCCTCCGCGGCCGCGACGCTGCGCGCCCTGCACCGGATCTGCCGTGTCTACGCCGCGGTCGGCGTGGCCGTCCCCGTCTTCGGGTTCGCGACCGCGCGCAGCCTGCACGTGCTCGGCGACGCCTGGCTGATCACGTCGATCGTCCTCACCGCGGCGGCCGCGGCCGTCCTCGCGCTGCTCGTCCTGCCCCGCCAGCAGGCCGCGCTCGACGGTGTGTCCGCGCCGGCCGCCGGGAGCCGGCTGGCCATGTACACCGGCGTCTTCAACCTGCTCTGGGCCGTCGTCACCGTGCTGATGATCGTCCGGCCCGGATCGACCACGGGAGCGTGACCTCCATGACGCCGCGCCTTCTGCGCATCGCCTCCGCCGCCGAAGTGATCACCCTGGTCCTCATGCTGGCCAACATCGCCACCGCGCACGTTCCGGAGATCTCGTCGCTGCTGGGCCCCGCCCACGGCTGCGCGTACCTGATCGTCGTCGTCGGCACGATCCGCCACGCCGGCGCGGACGGGCGGGCGAAGCTCCTCGCGATCCTCCCGGGCGTCGGCGGGCTCCTCGCCCTGCGCCGGATCGCCCACCGGCACGCCCACTGACCCGGGGCCGGGTCAGTGCGGCCGCTGGTGGATGTACAGCTCCCGCCGGTCGGCCTGCCGGACGGCGCGCTGGTCGGGCACCGGCAGCTCGTAGCGGACCTCGCGGAGATGGTCGCCGTGCTGCCGGTCGGCGTTGTAGACGGAGGGGAACTTCCAGATGGCCGCGGCGAAGTTGGTCTGCCCGCGCAGCAGGTTGCGTCCGATGATCCCCAGCGTCTTGGCCGCGGCCGCCACGCCGAGGTGCTTGCGGTTCATCACCGCCTGGGTCTTCACCAGCTCCCGGTAGAACTCGCGCAGGGGAAGCGTCGTGGGGACCACGGCGTGCTGGATGTCGAACAGGCGGTAGTCGCGCGAGGTGAGTTTGCGTGATTCGGTGTGCCAGATCTCCGTCCCCGGATACGGGGTCATGACGGTGAGGTTGACGATCTCGGGCACCGAGAGGGCCCATCGCCGTACGAGCTGGAACTGCTTGGAGTCCCAGGCGGGGTCGACGATGAGGTTGATCGCGACGGTGAGCCCTATGGCGCGGGCGAGTTCGAGGGCCTTGATGTTCTGGTCGGGGCTGGTTCGCTTGCGGTAGAGGTCGAGCCCCTGCTCGTCGAGCGCCTCCATGCCGAGGAACATGTAGTTCAGCCCCAGCCGCCGCCACCGCCGGAACACCTCCGGGTGGCGCAGCAGCACGTCGGCGCGCGTCTCCAGGTAGTACTCCTTCCTCACCTTGCGCTTCTCCAGCTCGGCGGCGATCGCGTCGCCGTGCTCTGGCCGGATGAAGGCCACGTCGTCGACGATGAAGACCCCCGGCTCCCGGATCGAGGCCACATCGTCGGCCGCCGCCTCGGGCGACATCTTCCGATAGCTCCGGCCGTAGAAGGTCCAGGCGCTGCAGAACGAGCAGTCCCAGGGGCAGCCGCGGGTGAACTCGACGGACGCGGCGGGGTCGAGCACCCCGATGAAGTACTTGTCGCGGCGCCGGGTCAGGTCCCGCGCCGGGCGCGGCTCGTCCAGGGAGTCGAGCAGGAGCGGCGGTTTGGCGCAGAAGCCGTCGGCGGTCACCACCCCCGGCACCTCGGTGAGCCCTCCGTCGCGGGCGGCGGCCAGCAACAACGGCGTGCCGACCTCGCCCTCCCCGCGCAGGATCGCGTCCAGCGCCCCGTCGGACTGGGCGATGACGTGGGACGCGATGAAGGAGACGCTGTGCCCGCCCGCGAACACGAAGCAGCGCGGGAGCAGGCTTTTGACGCGGTGCGCCAGTTCGAGCACCTCCGGCACGTTGGGCAGGTAGTTCAGGCCGAACCCGACGGCCTCGGGCTCGAACTCGACCAGCTCGCGACGCAGGTCGCGGTGCGAGAAGACCTGAAGGTCGAGCAGGCGCACGTCGTGGCCGGCGGCGCGCAACGCGGCCGCCACCCGTTCCAGGCCCAGGGGCTCCAGCCGAAGGAAGATCTCTGAGTACATCAGGCCGCTGGGGTGGACCAATAGGGTGCGCATCCACCCTCCCTGTTCCGCTCGACCCGGCTCCGACGGCCGAGCATGTCTCGTAGCAACCTGCTACCCGTCGACTTCGTACGGTAATCGACCGATATGTCAGGCCGTATGTCCGGGACCGTGCGCCGGGAGCCCGACCGGCCGGGAGCCGCCGGACGCGGCGGGGCGGTCGAGGAACCGGCGCAACCCGGTCCGCACGCCGTCGGTGTGCAGCGTGGCGGCGAACGACGCCGCCTCGACCGCGAGCCCCTCGTCGATCGGCAGGTTGACGCCCCGGGTGACCGCGCGCAGGCAGGCGGCCACGGCCGAGGGCGCGTGCCGCGTGATCCGGGCGGCCAGGGCGCGCGCGGCGTCCACCAGCTCGCCGGCCGGTACGACCGCGTTGACCAGGCCGATCTCGGCGGCCGCGGCGGCCGGGATCGGGTCGCCGGTCAGGATCATCTCCAGGGCGCGTTTGCGGCCGATGTGGCGCGGCAGCCGCTGGGAGCCGCCGAAGGGCGGGGGGAAGCCGAGGGTGATCTCGGGTTTGGCGAACGTCGCGTGCTCGGCGGCGATCGCGAGCGGGGCCGCCTCGACGATCTCGCAGCCGCCCCCGTAGGCGAGGCCGTTGACCGCGACGATCACGGGCTTGGGGAACTCCTCGATCCGCCGGGTCAGCGCGTGGCCGCGGCGGACGATCTCGCGCAGGGCGCGCTCGGGGCCGCCCGCGATGCTCCTGGCCAGCGACGGGATGTCCGCGCCCGCGCTGAACGCCCTGTGGCCGGCGCCGGTCACGACGACCGCGCGGACGGAGTCGTCGGCGTCGGCGCGGTCCAGCTCGGCGAGCAGCGCGTCGATCGTCGGGTAGTCGAGGGCGTTGAGCTTGCGCTCCCTGTCGATGGTCAGCGTGACCAGATGGTCGTCCTGGTCGGCGTGGACGGTCATGCCGGGTGCTCCGTTCCTCCGGGTGCGGGACACCCACGCTAGGAGCCGTAATCTAGGACGATCCACTTATCGTCCTAGATACAGGGGGCGGGCATGCGGCCACCGTCCTACAAGGCGATCGTCGAGGAGCTCGCCGCGGCGATCCGGTCCGGCGCGATCCCGGCGGGTACGCGGCTGGCGGCGCACCGGGAGCTCGCCCGCGAGCGGCGGATCGCGCTGGCCACGGCCACCCGGGTCTACGCGGAGCTCGCCGCGATGGGCCTGGTCGTGGGAGAGCCGGGGCGCGGGACGTTCGTCCGGGTGCGATCCGGCTACGACGGGCTGGAGCCGTCGCGGGCGCTGCCGGTGCCGCGCGTGGCCGACCTGTCGTTCAACCAGCCGCTGGCCCCGGGGCAGGCGGAGCTGCTGCGTCGGGCGCTGCGCGCCCTCGCGGCCTCCGGCGACGTCGAGGCGCTGCTGTACCAGCATCCGCCGGGCGGCCGCCGGCACGACCGGGCGATCGTGGCCACCTACCTGCTCGACCGCGGGATCGACGCCCCGCCCGGCGACGTCCTGCTGACGAGCGGGACCCAGCAGGCGCTCGACACCGTGCTGCGCGCGCTCACCCGGCCCGGCGACGTCGTGGCCGCCGACGCGCTCAGCTACCCCGGCATCAAGCTGCTCGCCGCCGCGCACGGCCTCGACCTCGCGCCGGTCCCGGTGACGGCGGCCGGTCCCGACCTCGACGCGCTCGAGCGGATCTGCGCCGCGCGGCGCGTCCGCGCGATCTACGCGATCCCCACCGTGCACAACCCGCTCGGCTGGGTGCTCGACCGCGAACGGCGCGCCCGCCTCGTCGCCACGGCCCGGGCCCACGACTGCCTGATCGTCGAGGACGGCACCTACGCGTTCCTCGAAACGTCGCCGCCTCCACCGCTGCGGACCCTGGCTCCCGAGCGCACCTGCTACGTGGCCGGGCTGTCCAAGAACGTGGCCCCCGGCCTGCGGTTCGGCTTCGCCGTCGTGCCCGCGTCCCTCGCCCAGACCGTCACCGGGAGCCTGCGTGCGGCGGCATGGGGGGCGCCGGGCATCGTCACGGCGCTCGCCACCGGCTGGATGGCCGACGGCACGGTCGCGCGGCTGGAGGAGGACCGCCGCGCGGACGCCGCCGCCCGGCAGGGCATCGCGCGCGCCGCGCTCGCCGGCCTGGACGTCACGGCCCACCCGGCCTCCCACGCGGTGTGGCTCGGCCTGGAGCCGCACCAGCGTCCCGACCACGTCGCCGCCGTGCTCGCGGAGGAGGGGATCCTGGTCTCCACCGCCGCCGCGTTCGCCACCGGCCGCCACCGCCCCCACGCGCTGCGGCTGGCGCTCGGCACACCACCTCGGGACGAGCTCGGGCCCGCGCTGCGCCGCCTGCGCGGGGCGCTCGACGCGATCCCCCCGTAGCACGCGCGACCGCCGCCGGCTACACTCCATGCAGATGTAGGACATATGCACAGCGGGAGGGGCCGTGCCACGGATGACGGCACCGGTGCGGCAGGAGCCGCTGGTCATGCAACTCTGCGAGCAGTTCCGCGGCCTGATCGACGACGGGACGTGGCCGATCGGATCCCGGATCCCCGGTGAGAACCAGCTCGCCTCCGAGCTCGGCGTCAGCCGGGGCACCGTGCGGGAGGCGCTGCGCGCGCTGAGCATGGCCGGCCTGCTGGAGCCGCGCGTCGGCGACGGCACCTACGTGCGCGCCAGAGACGAGCTCGCGGCCATCCTCACCCGCGATCAGCGGGGCGACGACCTGCGGCACACTTTGGACGTGCGCTCCGTCCTGGAGACCGCCGCCGCGATCCGGGCCGCCCGTCAGCGCACCGAGGAGGACATCCGCGACCTGCGCCGCGCACTCGCCGACCGCGCCGCGGCCGACGCCGCCGAGGACGTGGACGCCTACGTCGAGGCGGACGCCGCCTTCCACCGCACGCTGATGCGAGCCTGCGGGAACCCGCTGCTCCTGCGCCTGTACGACGCCGTCAACGAGAGCATGGTCGCCTCCATCCGGCGAACCACGTCGCTCCCCGAGGACCCCCAGACGGGCGGGGTGCACGCGGCGCTCGCGGACGCCGTCGAGGCGGGCGACGCCGACCGGGCGCGCGCCTGCGCCGCCGAACTGTTCCGCGAGGTCGAGTTCCTCAGCGCCGTGTCCGGAGAGCCGTCGTGACGCCCCGCCCGTCCGCCGCGCCGGGCACGTCCACGACCGATCCCGGAGCGGAACGCTTCGGAGCGGGGCACCCGGTCGTGAAGCTCCTCGCCGTCCTCCTCGTGGCCGGCTGCCTGCGCCCCGCCCTGACCTCCGTCGGCCCGGTCCTGGACCTGGTCGGCGCCGACACCGGTCTCGGCACCACCGCTCTCGGCGCCCTCGGCGCGCTGCCGCTGCTCGCCTTCGCCGCCCTGTCCCCCGTCGTCCACCGGCCCGGCGCCCGCTTCGGCGCCGAGCGCGTGGTGTTGTGGGCGCTGGTCGCGCTGGCCGCCGGCATCGCCGTACGCTCCCTTCCGGGCGCCGCCTGGCTGTGGGCCGGCACCGCCGTGGCGGGCGCGTCGATCGCGGCCGGCAACGTGCTCGTCCCCTCGATCGTCAAACGCGACCACCCGGGCGCGGTCTCGCGCGTCACCGGCCTCTACACGGCGGTGATGACCGGTTTCGCGGCGCTCGCGTCCGGCGTCGCCGTGCCGATCGCCACCGGGTACGGCTGGCGATGGTCGCTGGCCGTATGGGCCGCCCCCGCGCTGCTGGCCGCCGCGGTCTGGACGATGCGCACCCGCGGCCCCCGCGGCCCCCGCGGCCGCGCGGACGTCGCCGGGGCGGCCGCGCCCGCCGTCTCGGCCGCGCCGGAGAAGCCGGTCTGGAGGTCGGCCGTCGCATGGCAGGTGACGTTCTTCATGGGCCTGCAGTCGACGACGTTCTATCTCATGGTCAACTGGCTGCCCACGATCGAGATCGCGCGCGGGGTGCCCGCGAGCACGGCCGGCTGGTACCTCTTCCTCTTCCAGGCGGTCGGCATCGTCTCGGGGCTGGCGGTGATCGCGGTCATGGGCGCCAGGGCCGACCAGCGCGCGACCGGCGTGCTGGTCAGCCTCCCGATGGCCGCCGCGATGGCCGGCATGGTGTGGGCTCCCGGCTGGAGCCCGGTCTGGGTGGTGGTCGCGGGGATCGCCTCCGGAAGCTCCATCGTCGTCGCCCTCGCCCTCATCGGTCTGCGCACCCGCACCTTCTCGCAAACGGCGAAGTTGTCGGGCATGGCGCAGTCCGTCGGCTATCTGCTCGCCGCCGCGGGTCCGATCGCCGCCGGCCGGCTCGCGGACGGCAGCGGCACCTGGACGCCCGTCCTCGCCCTCATCGCCGGGATCGCGCTCGCGCAGACGTGCGTCGCCCTCTGGGCCGGGCGCGACCGCTACACCCACCCCGAACCGGTGAACACCTAGCCGGCCCCCGGCTCACGACCGCGCCCGCTCATGACGCGCCGCGCGACCTGATGAGAGGGATCTGCCCGCCGGCGAGCACCATCTCGACCTGGCGGGGCGAGAGGCGGTGGCGGACGACGAAGTCGATGTTCCCGGTCACGTCGTGCACGACGATGTCGCCGCCCCTCTCCAACTCGGCGCGCAGCCGCCGCACGCACAGCTCGTCGCCCTCGCCGACGCGGTCGTAGTCCGCCGGGTCGGCGAACTCCAGGGCCAGTACGCCGAAGTTGGCGAGGTTCTGCCAGTGGATGCGCGCGTACGATTTCGCGATCACGGCGCGCAGGCCGAGGTGGCGGGGCGCTATCACGGCGTGCTCGCGAGACGACCCCTGCCCGTAGTTGCCGCCGGCGACGACGACGTGCGGGCCGGCCTGACGCGCCCGCGCGGCGTAGCCCTCGTCGATCTGGCCGAAGGTGAACTCGGCGAGCCGGACGATGTCGCTGCGGAAGGGCAGGACACGGGCCCCGGCGGGCAGGATCTCGTCGGTGGAGACGTCGTCGCCCAGCTTGAGCAGTACGGGACCGCGCAGAAGGTCGGGCAACGGATCGAAGTCGGGCAACCTACCGATGCTCGGCGCCTTCACCAGCTCGACCCGCCGACCCTCGGCCGGGGGCGGCGGCTCGAACATCCCCTCGGGCACGCCGGCCCGCTCCGGCCGCGTCAGGACGGGATAGTCGATCCCGAGCAGGTCGGGCAGCGTCCTCGGGTCGGTGATGCGTCCCGTCACCGCGGCGGCCGCCGCGGTCTCCGGTGAGCACAACCACACCGAGTCCTCCTTGGTGCCCGACCTTCCGGGGAAGTTGCGCGGCACGGTGCGCAGGCTGTTGCGGCCGACCGCGGGGGCCTGCCCCATGCCGATGCATCCCATGCACCCGGTCTGGTGCAGGCGAGCGCCGGACCTGATCAGATCGAGGGTGGCGCCCATACGGGTGAGGTCGGCGAGGATCTGCCGCGACGTCGGATTGACGTCCACCGACACCTGGGGGTGGGCCTGACGGCCCGCCAGGATGGCGGCGACGATCGCGAAGTCACGCAGGCCCGGGTTGGCGGAGGAGCCGATCACCACCTGGTGGACGTCCTCACCCGCGACCTCGCGTACGGGGACGACGTTCCCCGGCGAGGTGGGCGCGGCGATCAGCGGCTCGAGGGCCGACAGGTCGATCTCGTCCTCGACGTCGTAGCGGGCGTCGGGATCGGCGAGGATCTCGACGAAGTCGCCCGCCCGCCCCTCGTAGGCGAGGAACGCGCGCACCCGCTCGTCGGCGGGGAACACGGTCGTGGTCGCGCCGAGCTCGGCGCCCATGTTGGCGATGACGTGCCGGTCCATCGCCGACAGCGCGGCCAGCCCCGGCCCGTGGTACTCGACGACCCGGCCCACCCCGCCGCCGACGCCGTGGCGGCGCAACATCTCCAGGATCACGTCCTTCGCCGACACCCAGGGCGGGAGCGTGCCGGTCAGGCGCACGCCCCAGACCCGGGGCATCGTCAGGTGGAGCGGCTCCCCCGCCATCGCCATGGCGACCTCCAGGCCGCCCACGCCGACGGCGAGCATGCCCAGCGATCCGGCGGCGCAGGTGTGGGAGTCGGAGCCGGCCAGCGAGTCGCCCGGGATCCCGAAGCGCTGCATGTGCGTGGGATGCGACACACCGTTGCCGGGTTTGGAGTACCACAACCCGAACCGGCGGCAGGCCGAGCGCAGGAACAGGTGGTCGGCCATGTTCCTCTCGTCGGTCTGCAACAGGTTGTGATCGACGTACTGCACCGATGTCCGGGTGCGGACCCGGTCCAGGCCGAGCGCCTCAAGTTCGAGCATGACCATCGTGCCCGTGGCGTCCTGGGTCAGGGTCTGGTCGATGCGCAGCCCGATCTCCGCTCCGGGCGCCATCGTGCCGTCCACGCGGTGGGCGCCGATCAGCTTCTGGGTGACGTTGAGTCCGGTCATGGCCGACTCCCGCGAACACGAACCGCCGGCACGGTCGAGGGCTCGCGGCCCCTCGTCGTGCCTTCAACGCCCATCGTACGGCGAGCCGCTCGCCCGGCCCCCACGCCTTTACGATGTAGATCACTTCTCCACGGGCTTCTCCACGGACTTCCTCCCGGTCTCGCGGCCGAGGAGAGGCGGCCTCAGGACGGCTCGGCGAGCGCGTCTACCAGGGCGGCCGCCAGGGCTCGCTGACCGGCCAGGGACGGATGCACCCCGTCGTCGAGGTGGAACGGCTCCCCCGCTTGCCCCGCGAAGGCGGGCCGGGTGTCGACGGTGCGGTCCGGCAGCGCCCGCAGGATCCGCCCGACGGCGTCGATGTCGTGGTTGGTCCAGGCGAACCCGGCCTGCTGGAAGGGCCGGTAGGCCGCGACCCGCGCCTCGTCCACGGCGGGAGGTGTGAGCCACACCCAGCGCGCCCCGGTGCGCTCCACCACGAGATCGCGTAGAGCGCTCAGGTTGCGTTCGGTCTCGGCGAGGCTGACCAGCGTCGGCCCGTCCGCCGACCCGAGGCGCTGGACGTCGTTGGCGCCCAGCATGCACAGCACCCAGTCCGGACGCTGGACGGCGAACCCGGGCAGCGCGGCCAGCGCCTGGGTGGTCGTCTGGCCGGAGACCGCCGTGTTGACGAAGGTGACGCCGTCGGCGGGGCGCCGCAGGTCGAGGAGGTGGCGCAGGATCTCGAACCAGGACATCAGGTCGCCGGTCGTGCTCTCCCCCACGGCCAGGACCCGCGCGCCCGGCTGGAAGGGCAGCCGGTCCACCTTCTCCGCGAACCCGGGGTCGGTGAGCAGGTCCGCCGCGGCGCGGCGCGCCTGCTCGTCGAGCCCCTGACGCGTCCGGCGGTAGGCGGCGACGTCGAGCCCGAAGAGTGCGGCGAGGCGATCGTCGCCGAGCCCGCCCAGGTAGCCGAGGACCTTCTGCGGGTGCTGGAAGCGGATGAGTCGCTCGGTCAGTGCGGCGTTCACGCGTGACTTTCCTTTCGTTCTCCGGTGCCTTCCGACCGGTTCGGGGTCGAACCGGTCCTTCTCGGACGAGTGCGGGGCAGCAGGAAGCCGACGGCGACGAGCCAGGCCAGGGCCGTGAAGCGGGCGACCGGCAGCAGGAAGGCCGCGTCCGGGACCAGCAGCGTCAAGGTGGACAGCTCCGCGACGGCGGCGACGGCCAGACCCGCGAGCGCGAGCGGGCGGGGCAGCAGACCGGCCAGCCACCCCGGCACGGCGACGCCCGCCACGAGCAGCCCGAGGAAGACGACGTGCCCGGTGCCGCCGGCGGCGAACGCGAGGTCCTGCAGCGTACGGACCACGACGGGCTCGGTCAGCACCTCCGGGCGGGACAGCGCCCACCCGAACAGCGCGGACACGGCCAGCAGCCCGGCGGCCAGCAGGCCGCCCGCCAGGGCGATGGTCGCCCCCGGCGCGCGGATGCCGAGGTCGCGCAGCCGCACGGAGACGGTGGCGGCGTAGATCGCCATCGGCACGGAGGCGGCGAACTGCAGGAACGCGTTCACCCGTACGGCGTCCGGATTGTCGTGGAAGTACGCGACGATCTCGGCCGCGGAGCCGAAGGGCGACGGGAAGGTCGCACCGCCCGCCATGGCCGTGCTGACGGCGATCGCGCCGAGGAACAGCGCCGTGAACACCACGGCGAGGACCCCGAGCGGCGGCCCGGCGTTCCTCTGGGGCCGGGTGGTCTCAGGACTCATCACGCGCCCACCCGCCCGCCGGTCAGGTCGAGCGTCACCCCGGTCACCCAGGACGACGCGTCGGAGGCGAGGTACAGCACGGCCTGCGCGACGTCGCCGGGGCGGCCGATGCGGCCCAGCGGGTAGGCGGCGGCCAGTTCCTCCAGCCGCCCGTCGGACATGGAACGCCGCATTCGGTCGTTGAGCACCGCCGAGGGGGCGAGGCAGTTGACCCGGATCCCATGACCGCCGACCTCGCCCGCCAGGTGCTCGGTGAGCATCACCACGCCGGCCTTCGCGGCGGCGTACGCGGCGTTCGCGCGGCTCGGACGGCGGCCCGCGGCGGAGGACATCGTGATGATCGAGCCCCCGCCTCGGCCGATCATGCCGGGCAGGAACGCGGCCACCGTCAGATACACCGACGTCAGGTCGGACTCGATGACCGCGCGCCACCGGTCGGCGCCCAGCTCGGCGGTCGGGGCGGGTGCGCCCTGTCCCCCGGCGAACGCCGCGAGGACGTCCACGGGCCCCAGCTCGCGCTCCACCGTGTCACGCATCCGCCGCACCGCGGCCTCGTCGGTGACGTCGCCGGGCGCCGCCACCGCCGCGCCCCCCGCCGCCACGATCCCGGCCACCACCTCGTCGATCGCCGCCCGGTCCCGGCCGTTCACCGCGACCTCGCACCCGTTCGCCGCCAGGGCGCGACAGGTCTCCGCGCCGATCCCCCGGCTGCCACCGGTCACCAGCGCCACCTTGCCCGCCAGGTCCGGATAACGCGGCGGTTCTCCGCCGATCTCGTCGAACATCTCCAACTCCGTTCTGTGCGATGAATCATTCATAGCACAGAACTATTTCGTCCGGACTACTATCAGCGCATGAGCACAGCACCGGGGGCCGGCCCCGACGAACGCGCGGCGCGGCCCGGGCCGCGGGGAACGGCGTTCCTGCTTTCGCAGGTGGGAGCGCACGCGGCGGCGCGGTTCGCCGAGCGGATCAGTGAGCTGGGGGTGATCCCCGCCGACGTCGGGCTGCTGCGCATGATCGCCACTCGCCCGGGGCGCAGCCAGCAGTCTCTGGCCGAGGAGATGGGGGTCGTGCCGAGCCGTGTGGTCGCGCTGGTGGACAGCCTGGAGCGCAAGGGGCTCGTCGAAAGGCGGCGGAACCCGCAGGACCGCCGGAATCACGCGCTGCACCTCACCGAGGAGGGCACGCGCGTCATGAAGGAGATGCGCCGGCTCGGCTCGGCGCACGAGGACGACATCTGCGCCGCGCTGGACCGCGCCCAGCGCGCCCGGCTCGCCGAGCTGCTCGAGGCCATCGCCGCCCAGCAGGGGCTCACGCCCGGCGTCCACCCCGGCTACCGGTGACGGCGGGGCCGTGCCCGCCGGCGCGGCGATCGCCCGTCAGGGGTGGATCTTCTTGTGCTCCGCCAGCATCGCGACGTACTGCTCGATGCGACGCGCGCGCGTCTCGGGCTTCTTGGCGTCCTGGACGCGGTACAGCACCGAGTAGCGGTTGCGGCTGTCCAGCGTCGCGAAGAACGCCTCCGCGGCGGGATTGTCCGCCAGCGCGCGTGCCAGGTCCTCCGGCACGGAGGCGGTCCGCGATCCGTCATACGCGGCGTCCCAGCGGCCGTCGCCCTTCGCGCGCTCGACCTCGAGCAGACCGGGCGGCTTGATCCGGCCCTGCTCGATCAGCGCGGCGACCTTGTCGCGGTTGACCTTCGACCACCTGCTTCTCGGCCTGCGCGGCGTGAAGCGCTGCAGCCAGTGCGCGTCGTCGAACGCGGCCTTCTGCCCGTCGATCCAGCCGTAGCACAAGGCCACGTCGAGCGCCTGCGCGTAGTCCACCGACTCGATGCCGGTCTCCTTTTTGGCGATCTTGAGCCAGATGCCGGACGACGAGTCGTGGTGAGCCGCGAGCCAGGTCTCGAACGCCTCGGCGGACGGGAAGGCGAGGACTACTCGGTCGTGATCCACGCCCGACAGTCAACCACGCCGCCGCCGCACCCCGCCCCGTCGATCGCGCCGCCAGGCCGCCGGCGGGCGAGGTCCGGTCACCATCGCCGTCACCCTGGCCGGGACCACCTCGCGAGCGGGCGCCGTCACCGCCCGTCTCGGCCCGCCACGCCGTACCCGCTGACCGGCTACCTGTCCTTTTCAGGCGTACTCGGCCTGCCGGCCTTCCGGCGGCGCGCCCGCGCAGGGGACGCGCACGACGAACCGCGCGCCGCTGTCGCTGTCTTCGATGGTGAGGGTCCCGCCGTGGGACTCGGCGATCTGCCGGGCGATGGACAGGCCGAGACCGGTGCCTCCGGTGTCCTTCCTCCGGGACGCCTCCAGCCGGGCGAACCGCTGGAAGACGACCTCCCGCTGATCGGGCGCGACGCCCTCCCCGTCGTCGACCACCTCCAGCACCGCGGCGCCGCCCGCGCGGTCGAGGCCGACCGTCACGGCGGAGCGGGCATGGCGTTCGGCGTTGTCCAGCAGGTTGGTCAGCAGCCGGGCCAGGGCGATCCGCTCGCCGTCGATCATCACACCGGGGGTGAGCCGCCCGATCAACGTGATCCGGCGCGGCCGGCGGCCCAGCTCACATGCCACCAGCTCGGTCAGGTCGAGGCGTTCGCGCCGCCCCGTCATGCCGGAGTCCAGCCGGGCGATCTGCAGGAGATCGGTGACCAGGTCCTGTAGCCGTGCCACGCTCTCCAACAGCACGTGGCATTTCTCCGGCCAGTTCGTCTCCTCCGCGTACATGTGCGCCTCTTCGATCTCGACGCGCATGGCGGCGAGCGGGGTGCGCAGGTCGTGCGAGGCGTCGGAGGCGAACCTGAGTTGCTGTTCGACCGCGGCCTGCGCGCGGTCCAGCGTCTCGTTGGCCGTCTGGGCGAGATCGCGCAGCTCGTCCCGGAACTTGGGCACCGGCACACGCTGACCGAGGTCGCTCGCGGTGATCGTGGCGAGTTTGCCACTGATCGCCCTCACGGGCGCGAGGGTCCGGCCCACGATCCAGTACGCGCCCGCCGCGGTCACCGCGACGAGCAGGAGGGAACCGCCCAGCAGCAGCCCGAGGAGCGTGCCGTTGCCGTACCACGGGGGCAGCGGGCCGGCCACGTAGAGGCGCCAGGTGCCGTTGGCCATGTGGATGGGGATGTTGAGCACGATCTTGCACTGGCCCGGGAACGCGGGCAGGTCGCACATCTTCCTGGTCGTGCTCGTCGACTCGGGCGGCAGGTCCGCCATCGGCGCCGTCCCCGGCAGGTTCCGGGTCGACGCCACCAGCCGCCGAGCGGGGCTGAACAACTGGATCGCCCTGCCCGGTTTCTCCGGCAGGGAGGACGGCACCCCGGTGAGCGCCACCCGCTCGACGATCGGCAGCGCGTTGGCGATGACCTGCGCCTTGCGATACTCCACGGCGCGCGCCTGCGCGGACACCAGGACCAGCACCGTCGCGGTGGCGCAGATCAGCGCCATGACGAGGCCCGCCACGGCGCTCAGCCGGGTCCTGACGGAGCACCGATGCCACACGGCCACCGGGATCACCCCCTCACCAGCGCAAGGTGGCAGAGAAACCCCTACCGAGATACGGGAGACTCAGCACCACAGCCGGGTAAACGACGGCGGGAGGACACCGGTCTCCGTCACCTCGCCGCCGTACAGGGCGTGTCCGGCGCGGCCGCGCTCGGCTGCGGGGGCACAGGCGAGCCGGGAACCGGTCGGGCGTTTCCGCCCTCGGCCCGGATTCGCCCCCGACGCTGCCGCGATTCTCCCGGAACGGGCGCTTTGCCGCTGCATGATACATTTGGGGACAAAGTGACCGCTCGGCGGCCGGCCCCACTCACACTGTCGGTAACAACCCCGGTCGATGCCCACCATGACGGTGAGCTCCTGCCGGGCTCTCCGTCGCGACTTCGGACGGAGACCGGCGTGAGGTCCTATCTGCATGTTCTGGCGACACCGGGAGCCTGGCGGTTCCTGGCGCCCGCGCTCATCGCCCGCCTGCCCTTCGCGATGCTGCAGATGGGCGTGCTGCTGCTCGTACAGTGGTCCACCGGCTCGTACGGCCAGGCGGGCTTCGCCACCGCCGCCGCCGCCGTCTCGCAGGCCCTCGCCGGGCCGCAGACCGGACGGCTCGCCGACCGCTACGGCCAGGCGCGTGTCCTGGTGCCGCAGAGCGCCGTCCACGGGCTCGCGCTCGGCGCGCTGCTCGTCCTGGCCTCCGCGCACGCCTCCCTGCCGCTGCTCGTGCTCACCGCCGCGCTCGTCGGCGCGTCGGCGCCGCAGGTCGGCGCCATGGTCAGGGCCCGGTGGGCGCACCGCCTGCGCGGCGCCTCGACGCTCGACACCGCCTTCGCCGTCGAGTCCATCACCGACGAGCTGACCTTCGCCTTCGCCCCCGTCCTGCTCGTGGCCCTGGCGACCGGGTTCTCCCCCGTGGTGGCGCTGCTCGCCGCGCTCGCCCTGAGCGTCGTGGGAACGCTGCTGTTCGCCGCCGTACGCACGGGCGCCCCTGAGCCGCGGCCGGCGGGCCCGCGCTCCTCCGGCGGGGTCCTGGGCCTGCGCGGCGTCGCCCTGGTGGCCGCCGCCTTCGTCGCCATGGGCTCGGTGTTCGGCAGCCTGCAGGTCGGCGTGACCTCCATGACCGCCGAGCTGGGCAGGCCCGGACTGGCCGGGGCCGTCTACGGCACGCTCGCGGTGGCCAGCGCCGCCGGCGGGTTCCTCTACGGCGCGGTCCGCTGGAAGGCGGGCGCGCCGGCCAGGCTCGCGACCGGGCTGCCCCTGCTGGGCGTCGCCACGAGCGCCTTCATCTTCGCCGGGAACGTCCCGCTCCTGTACTGCGCCGCGGCTCTGGCCGGGTTCGTCATCGCCCCCGTGCTGATCACCGGGTTCACGATCGTCGAGGGGCTGGTGCCCGACGGCGTCCGCACCGAGGCGTTCACCTGGCTCATCGGCGCCAACGGGCTCGGCATCGCGGCGGGCTCGCTGGCGGCGGGGCAGCTCGTCGACCGCTTCGGCGCCGCCACGGCCTTCCTCGTGCCCCCGGTGACGATCGGGATGGTGGCGCTGCTGCTGCTCGTACGGCTGCGCAGCCTCCGGCCGCCGGTCAGGGCGACCGTGGATCGGGAGCGCGTTCCGCTGTAGCGCCTCGGGGCGGGGGCGGGCGGCGGCTCCGGAACCGCCACCCGGTCGTCGTCACGGACGCGGTCACCCCGCGGCGTTCCCCTCCGCGTCCTGCGGATACCAGCGCAGCTCGACGGTGTTGCCGTCGGGGTCGCGCACGTAGATCGAGGTCGCGCCGCCGCGCGCGCCGAACCGGGGCACGGGCCCCTCCAGGACCGTGAAGACGCCCGAGTCGATGACCTCCTGCCAGTCCAGCGGTTCCACGACGAGGCAGATGTGGTCGACGTTCGACTCGCCGCGGGGGTGGCCGACCAGGTCGATGATGGTCTCCGGAGTCACCCGCACCGAGGGGAACCCGACCTCGCCGGCGCGCCACCGATCGACGCGTACCGGCTCCAGGCCGAGGATCCCGCAGTAGAACTCCAGTGAGCGCTCCACGTCCTGGACGTTGAGCACCAGGTGGTCGAACGCCTTGACGCGCACCGTCGTCACCTCGCGCGTCTTCTCGCCGATCTCGCGCAGCGTGTCGTCGGGACCGGTCGGGTACTCGGTGATCTCCGTCGTGCTCATGGGGTTCCCATCTCTCGAGGCCCGGCTCTCGCACCGGGTGCCGCTGTCCACGATGCCCGGGCGGCGACGGGCCACCAAGACGCGAATGGACTACGATCGTTGACTCAGATTCAACGATGAGGAACCGCATGCTGGAACGCCACGAGCTGGAGACCTTCCTGACGCTCGCCGATGAACTGCATTTCGGCCGCACCGCCGAGCGTCTGCGGGTCACGACGGGGCGGATCAGCCATGTGATCAAGAAGCTGGAACGCCGGATAGGCGCTCCGCTGTTCGAGCGCACCAGCCGCGTCGTCCGCCTCACCCCGATCGGCCGGCGGCTGGCCGACGACCTGGCGCCGCTGGTGGCCCAGATGGACGAGGCGGTGCGCCGGGCGATCGACACCGGTCGCGGGGTCAGCGGGCGGCTGCGGGTGGCGTTCCTCGGCGAGTGGACCGCGCCGGTGCTGCTCAACGCCGTCAGCCTGTTCGCCGAGCGGCACCCCGACTGCGAGGTCGACGTCCACGAGGTGCAGCTCTCCAACTCGCGATCGAGCCTGCTCGACGGCTCCATCGACATCCTCATCGCCGCGTACCCTTTCGACGGCATGGCTTGCGGGCCGGCCCTGATGTCGGAGGGCCGCCTGCTGGCCGTGGCCGCCGCGCATCCGCTGGCCCGCGAGGAGTCGGTGTCCCTCGAAGTCCTCGCCGATCACCCCGTGGTGCAGTACCCGTCGGTCACCTCGGCCGAGTTCAAGCGCGACCGCACACCCGAGCGCACCCCGTCGGGCAGACCCGTTCCGAAGGGCCCGACAGGGAACACGTTCTCCGAGATGTTGTCCCTCGTCGCCATGGGCAGAGGCGTCCTCCCGGTGGGCGAGCACAGCCGCCGGTACTACCCCCGCCCCGACGTCGCGTACGTGCCGATCCACGACGCGCCGCCGATCGAGCGCGGACTGGTCTGGCCGGAGGCCAACACGACCGAGCGGGTGCGCGAGTTCGTACGGGCCGCGACGGACGCCAACCGCCGTCCGGGACGCCCGCCGCGGACGCGGCACGCCTGACGGACGACCGTCGTCCCCCCGCGCCGTGCGCCCCGCCGTCTCCCCGGCGCGCCCCCGCCGTCTCCCCGGCCGCCCCGTACCGGCCGGAACCCGGGGAGCGCCCCGGAGGTCACTGCTTGGCGGTGAAGACGATCTCCACTCTGCGGTTCTTGGCGCGGTTGGCCTCGACGGGCCTGCCGTCGACGACGTTGGGCAGCTTGGGCCTGCTCTCGCCGAACCCCCTGACCTGGAACGGCACGCCGGTCAGCGTCGCCTGCAGGGCCTGCCGTACGGCCCGCGCCCGCCTGAGCGACAGCGCGTCGTTGTACGCGTCCGTTCCCTGGTCGTCGGTGTGCCCCTCGATCCTGACCGCTCCGCCCGCGGACTCGGCCCGCACCTTCGCGGCGATCCGCCGCAAATGGGTCTTCGCCCCGGCCGTCAGCACCGCCTTGTCGAGCGCGAACAGCACGTCGCTGGTGAGCGCCACGGTGACCTGCTCGCCCTGCTTCGACTCGCTCTCGGAGCCGTCGAGCGACTCCACCTCGGCGATGACGTCCTCGACGGGGGCGATGACGTCCTCCACCCCCGCCGTGGCGTCCTCCGGATCCGCCCGAGCGGCCGTCGCGGGACCGGCCAGCGGACCGGCCGCCAGCGCGAGCGCGAGCCCGAGGACGGCGAGGCGCTCAGGCGATCGGGACATCGGTGAACACACCCAGCACCCGGAGATCCACGTTGATCTTCGTCACGTCCGGCGGCGGGGCCGCGAAGGTGGCGTGCAGCGGCAGCACCTCGCCCGGCTCGGTGAACACGTCGTAGTCCGAGCACAGGCACTTGGCGTGGGGGTAGGCCCCGGTACGCGCGACGGTGTAGCGCTTGCCGTTGACCGGATCGACCAGGTTGACCCCCGCCACGGTCAGACCGAGACCGCCGGGAGTGTCGCCCATGCCGCTGCTCATCTGCCACCGCTTGGCGCCGGTGTTGGTGACCGTCCAGGTCAGCGTGGCCAGGCGCCCCTGCCGCTTGAGCCCGGTGATCTCCACGGTCAGGTCGGCACCGCTCGCCTTGACGTCCCTTCTCGCGATCACCGTGCCCTGCTCGGCGGGCGCGCTCCCCTGCCCGGCCGCTCCGGCGTCGCCGCCGCCGTCAGCGGTCGAAGCGACGGAACCGGCGGAACCGGTCGAGTCGCCCGAGCTTCCGGAGGCCGCCGCGTCGCCGGAGCCCGCGGCCTGCTTCCCCTGCGCGACCGGTTGCCGCTCCTCGCCTCCGCCGCCCTGCTGCCCGGGAAGCATCCCGCAGCCGGTCAGCACGCCCGCCAGCACCGCGGTCAGCACGTACCCGGCCGCCGCCGGCGTCTTCCCTCGTCGCATCCCGTCGTCCACCTCCGCCTGTCGTGAATGGAACCGAGCCCGACCGTAGGCGGGGCACATTCAGGATCCGCATAGCGCGCTAAACGCGCAGGCCACGGCGCCGCGCCGCCTCGTCGGCGAGCTCTTCGGCCCGGGCCAGGCCGGTTCTGTCGCCGATCACGGCAAACTCTCCCATAGCGCTCGTTATGACATCAACCGCACCATCTATCTCATCAAGGTCCAGATGGGCGGCCCCCAGGGTCAGGAGCGCCTGCGCCGCGCCCCGTCGGTCCCCGTACTCGCGGAACGTCCCGAGCGCCTCCTCCGCCGCGCGGCGCGCGGTGTCGGGGCGGCCCTCCGCCATGGCCACCCGCGCCAGGACCACCAGTGCCCCGGCCTCGGGCAGCCGATCACCCAGCCTCCGCAGCAGGCCGAGACCGCGCTCGGCCCGCGTACGCGCCTCGGACGGGCGCCGCAGGTCCAGGTGGAGCCCGGCCAGGTCCAGCGAGACCGCGGCCTCGCCGCGCGGGTCGCCCAGCTCGCGGTAGACCTCCAGGCTCCTGACGAGCAGGTCCTCCTCCTGCCGCAGCCCGCCGAGGGCGCGCAACGTGTCGGCCCTGCCGCGCCGGTCGCCCGCCGCCGAGAACGCGGCCAGGCAGGCCACGAAACAGGCCTCCGCCTCCGCCCGCCGCCCCTGGGCCAGGTGGACCAGGCCGAGCCGGTGCCGGGTGCGCGCCACCTCGCCCGCCTCCGCGAGCGGAAGCGCCCGCTGGAGGGCGTCGGCCGCCTCGGGCAGGCGGCCTTCCGTGCGGCACAGGTCGGCGAGGGAGCGCAACAGCAGCGCCTCACCGTGGCGGTGCCCCGTCCGCCGCGCGGCCCGCAGACCGATCTCCACGGTCGTACGCCAGTCCTCGTGGTGTGCGCCGAGCTCGAAGAAGGGCGTCAGGTAGAAGGCCAGCCGCCAGGCCGCCTCGTCCAGACCGGCCCGCTCGAAGTCGGCGACGGTCGCCACCAGGAACCGCCGCTCGGCGGCCAGCCAGCGGGCCGACTCTCTCAGCAGCGTGGTCTCCGGTGCCGCGGCCTGCTCCGCCGTACGGACCAGGGTCTGGCCGGAGCCCGGCTCCGCGGGGAGGAGCAGCGCCCTGGCCCGCCGGGTGCGGTCGAGGATCTCCCGGGACGCGGCGGCGAGCACCCGGGCGGGCGGCCCCTCCTCCTCGGCCAGCCGCTCGGCGGCGAAGAGCCTGGTCAGGTCATGCCGGCCGTACCGCTCCTGGCCGACCGCGTCCAGCCCGCGCGCCTGCAGCAGGCCCGTGTCGGCCAGCGCCTCCAGCAGCCGGTCGGCGGGCGCGCCGAGTACGGCGGCGGCCGCCCACGGGGCGATGTCGGGCGCGGACAGCGCGCCGAGGCGGCGCAGCAGCGGGCGTTCCCGGTCCGCGAGCGCGCGGTAGCCGAGCGCCAGGGTGCCGCGCACGGCCAGGTCGCCGGCGCTGAGCTCGTCGAGGCGGCCGCGCTCGTCCTCGAGGCGGCCGGCGAGGTGCTCCAGCGTCCAGTTCGGCCGCCGCGCCAGCCGGGACCCGGCGATCCTGAGCGCGAGCGGCAACCCGCCGCACAGCGCCGCGATCCGCGCGGCCGCCTCCGGCTCCGCGCGCACCCGCCGCTCCCCCACCACCCGCGCCAGCATCTCCACGGACTCGCCCTGGTCGAACACGTCGAGTTCGCAGGCGCGCGCCGCCTCCAGGCCGGAGAGCGGCGAGCGGCTGGTCACCAGGGTCAGGCAGCCGGGGCCGGTGGGCAGCAGCGGGCGCACCTGCGCCTCGTCGGCCGCGTCGTCCAGCACCACCAGCAGCCGTCGCCCGCTCACCGAGCTGCGGTAGAGGCGTACCCTCTCGGCCGGATCGGCGGGCACGGCCCCCCGCGGGCAGCCGAGCGAGCGCAGCAGGTCCTCCAGCACCGATCCCGGCGTCCTGCCGGTGAGCGAGGCGTAGAGCCGTCCGTCGGGGAAGTCGAGCGCGGCGGCCGCGTGGACCGCCACCGCCGACTTGCCCGCGCCCGCTGGGCCGTGCAGCACCAGGTGGACGGGCGCGGCCCCGGCGGCGGGCACGGACCGGCGGATCCAGTCGAGCACGCGCTCGCGTCCGGTGAAGTCGGCGACGTCGGGCGGCGTCTCGTTCGGCTCGTTCGGCACGGCCCACGACGCGGCCCGCGCGTCGTCCGGCGCCGGGGCGTCCCCGGCCAGCACCCGCGCGTGCGCCTCCCGCAGCTCGGCGCCCGGTTCGAGGCCGAGCTCGTCAACCAGCAGCCGCCGCGCCTCCTGGTACGCGGCGAGCGCGTCGGACCTGCGCCCGGCCTGATCGAGCGCCAGCATGAGCTGTCCCCAGGCCCGCTCGCGGAGCGGGTGCGCGGCCACGAGCGCGCGCAGCTCCCCCGTCACCTCGGCGCCGCGGCCGAGCGCCAGGTCCATCTCGACGCGCTCTTCGAGCGCGGTCAACCGCAGCTCCTCCAGCGGCACGGCGTGCGCCCGCCGCAGCTCGGCCGACTCGATCCCGGCCAGCGCGGGCCCCCGCCAGAGCGCCAGGGCGGCACGCAGGCGGTCGGCCGCCTCCGCGACCCTGCCCGCGTCCCTGGCCCGCCTGCCCGCGGCGACCAGGCGCTCGAACCGGTACGCGTCCAGCAGTTCGGGGTCGACGTCGAGGAGGTAGCCGCCGGGCACGGTGCGGATCCCGTCGACCACCTTGCGCAGGGCGCTCACGTACACCCGCAGGACCGGCTCGGCGGACGCGGGCGGCTCGTCCCCCCACACCTCGGCGATCAGCCGATGTACGGTGAGCGGCCGTCCCGCCCGCAGCAGCAGGGCGGCCAGCAGCGCGCGGTGCTTGGCCGGTCCGGGCGTCAGGTCGCGCTCGCCCGCGAGCACCTGGAGCGGCCCGAGCACGCCGAACCGCACCGTCACATCGGACCGCACCGCTCAGCCCTTCGCCGCGCGGAGCTCGAACGTGCGGAACCTGACCCGGACGGGCCCCGCCGCGTCCGGCGCCGCGAACACGCCGGCGGCTCCGGGACCGTAGGGGGCGCGCGTGTCCGCGGCCTCGCACACCAGGTCGTCGTCGAGCCACATGCTCAGGGCGACGTCCTCGCCCCGCCGGCCGCACTGGGCGACGAGCCGGCTCTCGGCGGACTTCGTCACCCGGACGGGGCCCTTCAGGACGGTGCTCCGCCCGCCGTGCCGCTTGATGATCGACGCCTCGCCCGAGCCGTTGACCGCGAACTCGTAGCGGTCGCCGGTGCCCGTGTCGCCGCGGCACCACACGCCGAACTCGCCGGAGCCTTCTTCGAGCCGGGTCCTGGAGCTGATCACGATGCCATCGGCGGGCTCGCCCGAGAACGGGGCCGACTTCCACAACCGCCAACCGGCGTTCGCGGTGAGCACGTAGGACCCGCCGTCCAGCTCGCTCCGGCCGCCGTCGGACGCGCCGACGGACCAGGAGTCGGCGAAGTCCGCGCGGTAGGGCAGCGGCGTCGCGCCGAGGCCGGCGCGGAGCGTCCACCACCCTCCGGCCAGTGCCGCCGTGAGCGCGACGGCGCCCGCCGCGATGCCCGCGACCCGCCGTCGCCGGCCCTTCGCGGCCCCCCGCCCGGGTGCCGGCGGGCCGGCCGCGACCGGATCACCGGGTACGACCTCCGGAGCGGCGGGCGGG
>NZ_BBYM01000002.1:31401-323920 GCF_001570405.1 Microtetraspora niveoalba
GGCGGGCACGGCGGTGCCGGACCAGGTGCGCTCGACGACCTGGGTGGCCGTCGCCGGGGTCTGACGGCCGCCGACCAGCTCGTCGAGCAACATCTGGGCGGTCGGGCGGCGGGCGGGGTCCTTGGCCATGGCCCGCTCGACGACGGCGCGCATGCGCTCGTCGAGACCGTCGAGGTTCGGCCCGTCGTTGACGATCCGGTAGAGCACCTCGGGCGGCAGCCCGCCGCCGAACGGCAACCGCCCCGTGCCCGCGAACGCGATCACCCCACCCCACGCGTAGACGTCGACCGCGGGCGTCAGCGGCTCGCCGCGTACCTGCTCGGGCGCCATGAACGCGGGTGTGCCCAGGATCGCCTGGCTGGCCAGGCTCGGGTTGTCGACGAGCTGCGCGATCCCGAAGTCGATCACGCGCGGGCCGAGCGGCGACAGCAGCACGTTCGACGGCTTGAGGTCGCGGTGGATCACCCCGGCCCCGTGGATGGCGTGGAGCGCGGTGGCGATCCCGACCGCGAGCGCCTCCAGGTTGCCGCCGGTCAGCGGCCCCTGCTCGCGTACGGCCCGCGCCAGGTCGGGCCCCTTCACGTACTCGGTGACGAGATAGGCGACGCCCTCTTCGATGCCGGCGTCGAGCACGGGAGCGGTGCAGAACCGGGCCACGCTGCGCGCGGCCGCGACCTCCCGGTCGAAGCGGCGCCGGAAGGACGGATCGCGGGCCAGGTGCGGGTGGACCACCTTCACCGCGGCCAGGCCGCCGGACGGGGTGGAGGCGAGGTGCACCACGCCCATGCCGCCCCGGCCCAGCTCACGCCTGAGCACGTATCCGCCGATCACATTCATCGGAGTCACCTTACGGTCAAACGTGTGATCCGCGACAAAGGCCACGAGCCGCCACTCAGGTATGAAGGCCGGCGTGGGCGCGGCGGCCGCCCCATGTCACCGCCGCCGACGGCGGGCCAGGTCCCGGGCGAGATGCGAGCGCCGCGGTCCCGTCGTCAGCAGGCGCCGCAGATCCGCCGCGGTGTCATGCATGAGCTGGACGTGGAAGTAGTTGACGTACTCCAGCACGGCGAAGAGGGCGAACAGCAGGCCCGGCCAGGAACCGCGGCCGGGATCGGCGGCGACCGCGCAGCCGGTGAAGGTCAGCCCGGCGACCAGGACGGGAACGTCGGTCGCTCGCGCGATCTGAAAGGCCCGTACGCCCGGGAGAGCGCCTCGCTCGCGCAGTTGCCGCAGCTTGGCCGCCCAATACAGCGCCCCCTGGACCAGAAGCGCCGCGACCAGAGCGAACCCGACGAGGTTCGGCGCCGTCGTCGGCAGCCCGACCAGCCCGAACCAGATCCACGCCTGGAACGGGATGTTGCCCGCCTCCAGCAGCGCCAGCGTCCGAAGCCGGACCCGTACCGTCGACGGCGTGCCGGGAGGCGAGGGAGGGGTGCGCGATACGACCATCACCCCATTCTGACCGGCACCCCATTCTGACCGGCGGGGGCCCCGACGCGGTGCCCGCCGCCGGCAACGAGACGGGCACGCGGATGGCGCCGGCGAACCTCGCCGCGCTCGTCGAGGCGGGCCGGCCGTCGCCTCCCACCGACACCGGGAGGTGAGCCGGCCCGCGCCGGTTACGCCTTGCCCTTCCGTTCCCCCCACGGCTCGTAATCGCCGTCCCCCGGGAGCACCCAGACGTCCACGTCGGGCCGGTCGAGCGTCCGCAGCAGGGTCGCCCTGCCGGTCGCCTTCGAGACCCGGTAGATCGCCACCCCCGTCCGGGTCTTCGATCGGACGATCACGCGGCCGGCCCGGTCGAAGTCGAGGTCGTCGATGTACTGCCCGCGCGGCAGGCCCACGGTCACCGTGCGGCCCGCCTTGCCGGTGCGCAGGTTGACCAGGCGCAGCTTGCGGTACTTGGGCCACTTGCCCACACGTTCCGCCGCCGTGACGTAGTCGTTCGCCAGCGCCGTCGGCGTCATCCGCGTCTTCGGCCGCAGCCGGGTGCGCAGCCCCCGGTCGAACACCACCACCCCGCGCTCGCCTCCCAGCAGCAGCCGCTTGCTGTCCGGGCTGAACCCCAGGAGGCCCCACGCGTCCGTCTTTCCCGGAGGCGGCAACACCTTGTCTTTCCGCAGGTCCGCGAGGACACCGACCCCCGGCCCCGACGTCTCGGTGACCACGTAGCTGCCGTCGTCCGACACCGACGGCCACTCCTCGCCGATCGTGTGCGCCGTGTACTGCCGTGACACCACCCGTTCCTTGCCGTTCAGAGTCCGCTCGACGAACCGCGTATCCGACTTCCTGAAATAGAAGAAATGCCGCCCATCGCCACTGACCAGGAAGGGCGCCCGCGAGCCCGCGTTGACCGCGTCAGCCGGAGCCTTGGCGAGCGCCTCCGGCACCTCCACCACGTCTCCGTTGGTCAGCACCAGCTCCCACGCCTGTGTCCGCTGCGCGTACGCGATCGTGGCGGGCGCGGCGGCCGCGCCGGTCGCAGTCGGGACGGTCAGCATCGGACCGGCCGGCGGTGGACCGGTCAGCGTGGGGCCGGTCACCGTCGGGACGGTCAGAAAAAGTGTCGCGAGAGCCGTATGAAATCCCATGCATCATGAGATGTCAGAAGTTGTCAGAATGTTTGCGGACATCTTCTGAGTTCGGGAAGAGCCCGACCGGCCGGTCCGGCGAGCAGATGAGACGCTGGTGTTACGGGACGGCGTTTCGTCCCAGGGCTTCCGACGGCAGGGAATTCATGTCTGGACAGACCGGCCCGCCCGAGCGGTTGAGGATGTCCATCGGGCTGAACGACGACTGCGTTGTCGCGCGCGCCGCCGGGGAGCTGGACTACCAGTCCGCCGAGTTCTTCCACCGGAAGGTCACGGAGGCCTGGTCCGCCAGGCGTTCCGCGCCGCTGGTCCTCGACTTCAGCGGGCTGAGCTTCTGCGACTCCGGGTGCGTCAGCGTGCTGGTGTCGCTGCTCCGGCAGAGCCGGAAACGGGGCACGGCCCTCGTCCTCACCGGTCTGCCCTCCCGGCTGGAGCGCATCCTGACGATCGCCGGGTTGCGGAACGCCTTCGTCGTCGAACCCCTCCTGCAGGAGGCGATCCTGGCGGCGAAGCGAGGCCCCCCGGAGCCGGGCGGCGGACCACCCGCGGGCGGCGCGGCGCCCCGCTGACCCGCCCCCGCCCGACCCGCCTGTCCGCGCCCGGTCCCGACCGGCCGGTCCGGGTGACCGGGTCCCGGTTCTAGTCCACCTCCACGACGGCCTGGGCGAACTGGGCCGAGTACAGCCGGGCGTAGGCGCCGCCCGCGGCCAGCAGCGACTCGTGCGTGCCCTGCTCGACGATCCGCCCGTTCTCCATGACCAGGATCAGACTGGCGTCGCGGATGGTGGACAGCCGGTGGGCGATCACGAAGCTGGTGCGCCCCTCGCGCAGCGAGCTCATCGCCCGCTGGATGAGCACCTCGGTCCGGGTGTCGACCGAGCTGGTCGCCTCATCCAGGATCAGGATCGCCGGCTCGGACAGGAACGCCCGTGCGATCGTGATGAGCTGCTTCTCGCCCGCGCTGACCGTCGCGCCCTCCTCGTCGATCATCGTGTCGTAGCCGTCGGGCAGGGTGTGCGCGACCCGGTCCACGTGGGCGGCCTCCGCGGCGGCCTCGATCCGTTCGCGCGTGGCGCCTTCCGCCCCGTAGCCGATGTTCTCCGCGATCGTGCCGCCGAACAGCCAGGTGTCCTGCAGCACCATGCCGATGTTGGCGCGCAGCTCCTCCCTGGACATCTCGGCGATGTCGACGCCGTCGAGCGTGATGCGGCCGCCGGTCACCTCGTAGAAGCGCATGACGAGGTTGACCAGCGTCGTCTTGCCCGCTCCCGTCGGACCCACGATGGCCACGGTCTGGCCGGGCTCCACCGTGAGGGACAGGTCCTCGATCAGCGGCCGGTCCGGCGCGTAGCGGAAGGACACGTTCTCGAACGCCACGCGGCCCCTGACGCGCGCGGGACGCGCGGGCTCGGCGGGCTCCTGGGACTGCTCCTCGGCCTCCAGCAGTTCGAAGACCCGCTCGGCCGACGCGACGCCCGATTGCACCAGGTTCGCCATGCCGGCCACCTGCGCCAGCGGCTGGCTGAACTGCCGCGAGTACTGGATGAAGGCCTGCACGTCGCCCAGGGAGATCGAGCCCGAGGCCACCTTGAACCCGCCCACCACGGCGACGAGCACGTAGTTGAGGTTGCCGATGAACATCATCGCCGGCTGCATGATCCCGGAGATGAACTGGGCGCGGAAGCTGGAGGTGAACAGGGCCTGGTTGTGCTCGGCGAACGTCTCGGCGGCCTCCTGCTGCCTGCCGAACACCTTGACCAGCGTGTGCCCGCCGTACATCTCCTCGATGTGGCCGTTGAGCTTGCCGGTCGAGGACCACTGCTTGATGAACTGCGGCTGCGACCGCTTGCCGATGACCGCGGTGACGTAGACCGACAGCGGCACCGTGACCAGCGCGATGAGCGCCAGGATCGGCGAGATCCAGAACATCATCACCAGCACCGCCAGGACCGTCAGCACCGACGTGATGAGCTGGCTCATCGTCTGCTGCAGCGTCTGCGCGATGTTGTCGGTGTCGTTGGTGGCGCGGCTGAGGATCTCGCCGCGCGGCCGGCCGTCGAAGTAGCTCAGCGGCAGCCGCGCCAGCTTGGCCTCGATCCGCTCGCGCAGCCGGAACGCCGCCCGCTGCACGACGATCGTGGTCAGGCGGAACTGGAAGATCCCGAGCAGCGCCGCCACCAGGTAGATCGCCAGCACCCAGCCCAGCACCTGGGCCAGCGCGGTGAAGTCGATGCCGTGGCCGGGCACCACGCTCATCGACGACACCATGTCGGCGAACGTGCCCTGGCCCTCGGCACGCAGCCCGGCCACGGCCTGCTCCTTGGTGACGCCGGCGGGCAGCCGGGCCCCGATGATGCCGGAGAAGATCAGGTCCGTGGCGTGGCCGAGGATCTTGGGGCCGGTCACGGTCAGCGCGACGCTGCCGGCGCCGAGGGCCAGGACGACGGCCAGCATCGCGCGTTCGGGACGCAGCAGCCGCAGCAGGCGGCGGAGCGAGCCGCCGAAGTCCATGGCCTTCTCGGCGGGCCCGGACATCATCCTGCCCGGGCCGAAAGCGGGCTGCGGGCGGCGCGCGGGCGCCTGGGTGGTCATGACCCCTCCTTCCCCGGTCCCGTGACCGAGGCACTGCGCGTGTCTGCGACCTCGACAGGCCCGGTCATGCCGCGGCCTCCTGTTCGGTGAGCTGGGACAGCACGATCTCCCGGTACGTCGGGCAGGTGTCCATGAGCTCGGCGTGCCCGCCGCTGCCGACCACCCGGCCGTCGTCCAGCACGAGGATGCGGTCGGCGTCGCGGATCGTGCTCACCCGCTGGGCCACGATGACGATCGTGGCGTCCTCGATCTCCTCGGCCAGCGCGGCGCGCAGGCGGGCGTCGGTGGCGTAGTCGAGTGCGGAGAAGGAGTCGTCGAACAGGTAGATCTCGGGCCGGTGCACCAGTGTCCTGGCGATGGCGAGGCGCTGGCGCTGGCCGCCGGAGACGTTCGTGCCGCCCTGGGAGATCGGCTCGTCCAGGCCGCCGGGCATCGCCTCGACGAACTCGCGCGCCTGGGCCACCTCCAGTGCCCGCCACAACTCCTCGTCGGTCGCGTCCGGCTTGCCGTACCTCAGGTTGGAGGCGACGGTGCCGGAGAAGAGGTACGGCGACTGCGGGACCAGGCCGACCGCGCGGGAGAGCGCGTCCGGGTCGAGGTCGCGCACGTCGACACCGTCCACCAGCACCTCGCCGCCGGTCGCGTCGAACAGGCGGGGGACGAGGTTCAGCAGCGTCGTCTTGCCGCTGCCCGTGCTGCCGATGATCGCGGTGGTGCGGCCCGGCCGCGCCGTGAAGCTCACGCCGGACAGCACCGGCTCCTCGGCGCCCGGGTAGCGGAAGTCCACGGACCGCAGCTCCAGCTCGCCGAGGCGTCTTTCCGGGGTGACGGGGCTCGCCGGCGGGTGGACGGCCGGCTCGGTGTCGAGCACCTCCTCGATGCGCTCGGCGCAGACCTCGGCCCGCGGGATCATCATGAACATGAACATCGCCATCATCACCGACATGAGGATCTGCATCAGGTAGGAGATGACCGCGGTCAGCGCGCCCACCTGCATGGTCCCGTCGGCGATGCGGTGGCCGCCGAACCACACCACGGCGACGCTGGACAGGTTCACCACCAGCATGACCGTGGGGAACATCAGCGCCATCAGCCGTCCGACCCGCAGCGACACGTCGGTCAGCTCGTCGTTGGCCACGCCGAAGCGCTCGTGCTCGTGCCTGTCGCGGACGAAGGCCCTGATGACCCGGATGCCGGTGATCTGCTCGCGCAGCACCTGGTTGATCCGGTCGACGCGCTCCTGCATCGTGCGGAAGAGCGGGCGCATCCGCATCACGATCAGGCTCACGATGACGATCATCACGGGCAGCACGACGAGCAGCAGCGACGACAGCGCCGCGTCCTGGCGCAGCGCCAGCACGATGCCGCCGACGCACATGATCGGCGCGGCCACCATCATCGTGAACGTCATCAGCACGAGCAGCTGGATCTGCTGCACGTCGTTGGTGGTCCGGGTGATCAGGGACGGCGCGCCGAACCTGTTGACCTCCGTGGCGGAGAAGCCCTGCACCCGGTGGAAGATCGCGGCCCGCAGGTCCCGGCCCAGGGCCATCGAGGTCCGCGCGCCGTAGTACACGGCCACGATCGAGCAGATCATCTGGACGAGCGTCACACCGAGCATCACCAGCCCGATGCGTCCGATGTAGCCGGTGTCGCCGGTGACGACGCCGTTGTCGATGATGTCGGCGTTGAGTGTTGGGAGGTAGAGCGTGGCCAGCGTCTGCACGAACTGGAAGAGGACGACGAGCGCGATCTCTTTCCCGTACGGCCTGAGCTGGACCCGCAGGAGACGGAGCAGCATCAAGAAGCGCTTCCTGTCGAAGGGGTGGGGGAGGGCCGCACGAGCAGCCCGTCGAGCAGAACGGAGACGATCTCCTCGTCGTCCATGTCTTCGAACTCGCCGCCATGGCCGAAGCCGCGGTGCACGCTCACCGCGATCAGCATGAGCAGCAACTGCGCCGTGGCCTGCGGGGAACGGCGCAGCCGGTCGCGGTCGGGCTCGACCAGGGCGGCGATCCCGGCCAGTATCCGGCACCGGCCGTCCATCATCCGCTCGCGGAACTCGGCGTCGTCGGCGGCCATTTCCCTGGGCGCGGCGACGAGGTTGGCGTTGGCGCGCATCCCCGCCCGAAGCGTCGTGACCACCGCGCGCAGCCGGGCGCGCAGCTCGGCCCGCGTGCCGATGGCCGCGAGGGCCTCCTCGGCCGGCCGCGGGTCGAACGCGCTCATCAGCGCGGCCCGCAGCAGCGAGGCCTTGTCGGGGAAGACGCCGAAGATCGTGCCCTCGGCCACACCCGCGGCCTCGGCGATCTGACGGGTGCTCACCGCCGTACCGTGCTCGCGCAGCAGGGGGAGCGTGGCCGCGATGAGCGCGGCACGGCGGTCTTCCGGCGCCATGGCCGGCACCCGTCGCCTTTTCGTCATGGGGACGAGCGTAATGAGCGAGTACTCACTCGTTCAAACGGTTTTCCGCCCGGCGCGGGCGGGCCGGGGTCAGCGGCCGGCGCCCGGGATGCGGTCGGCGAGACCGGCGTGCAGGTCCCGCAGCTCGCGCTTCAGGATCTTGCCGCTCGGGTTCTTCGGCAGCGCGTCGGCGAAGGCGATCGCCTTGGGCACCTTGAACGCGGCCAGCCGCGACCGCGTGTGGGCCCGCAGTTCCTCCTCGGTTACGGTCGCGCCCGGCTTGGTCACCACGATCGCGACGACCGCCTCGATCCAGCTCGGGTGCCTGACCCCGACCACCGCGACCTCGGCGACGGCCGGGTGCTCGTAGACGACCTCCTCGACCTCCCGGCTGGCGACGTTCTCACCGCCGGTCTTGATCATGTCCTTGATCCGGTCGACGACCGTGAGATAGCCCTCCTCGTCCATCACGCCCAGGTCGCCGGAGTGGAACCAGCCGCCGCGGAAGGCCTCGGCCGTCTTCTCCGGGTCGTCCAGGTATCCGAGGACGGCGTGCGGGCTGCGGTGGACGATCTCCCCGATCTCCCCCGGTGGCACGTCGCGGCCGTCGGCGTCCACGACCCGCGTCTCGACGTTCAGGGCGGCCTGGCCCGCCGACCCCGCCTTGCGGATCTGGTCCTCCGGCTGGAGCATGACCGCGACCGGGGCCATCTCGGTCTGCCCGTAGAAGTTCCAGAGGCGCACGCCGGGCAGCCGCTCGCCGATCTCCCTGAGCACCTCGACCGGCATGATCGCCGCGCCGTAGTAGCCCTTCCGGAGGGAGGAGAGGTCGCGCCGGTCGAAGTCCGGGTGGCGCAGGAGGGAGATCCACACGGTCGGCGGCGCGAAGAACTTCGTCACCCGGTGGCGCTCCATCGCCTCCAGCACGGCGGCGGGGTCGGGGCCGGGAAGGATGTGGCTGACCGCGCCGAGCTGGATGTCCGGCACCAGGAAGCAGTGCTGCTGCGCGCAGTGGAACAGCGGCATGGCGTGCAGCTCGACGTCGTGGCGGTCCATGCCGCCGTCGATGACGCAACTGCTGTACTGCGCGATCAGCGCGGAGTGGGAGAGCACCGCGCCCTTCGGGCGCGACTCCGTGCCGGAGGTGTAGAGGACCTGGGCGGGGTCGTCGGCGCCGATGAGGACGGCGGGGTCCTCGGCGTCCTCGTGGGCGAGCAGCGCGGCGAACGGCTCCCACTCGTCGGCGTCGCCGTACACGACGCGGATCCTGAGGGATTCGGCGGCCTTGACCGCGTCCCGGGCCACCGGAAGGAGCGTGTCCTGCGCGATCAGCGCGACGGCGGAGGAGTGCGCGAGCACGTAGCCGACCTCGTCGGCCCCGAGCATGAAGTTGATCGGCACGAGGACCGCTCCTGCGCGGGCGACCCCGAAGATCGTCTGCACGTACTCCACGCTGTTGCGCGCGAGCACCGCGACCCGCTCCCCCGGCCGCACGCCTCGCGCGATCAGCGCTCCGGCCACCCGGGAGGCGTCCTCGTCCAGCTCGGCGAAGGTGCGGGCGGTCCTGCCGTCCGAGACGGCGAGCCGGCCGGGGTGGCGTCTGGCGGAGCGGCGCAGCAGGTCGGCGAGGGACTGCCTGCGGGCGAGGGCGACATCCGCGGTCGCCTCCGAGCGGGCCGAGGGGCCGGCGAAAGACATGGAGTTCTCCAACTGGGGCAACAGACGAAACTTCCGAAAGCGTAGTGACTTGTGCCACGGTTGAGGAGGGATTCACGGGCCGGAGCACACCGCGCGGGGGCTCGGATCGAGGGGGGCGCGGATCGAGCGGGGGCCGGGTCGAGGATCAGGTCGCCTGTGATATCCCCGTCGCCTTGGCGCGGTCCTCCTCGGGAACGAGGATGGAGATCAGCGTGAATCGCGCCGTACCCGGGTCACCCCATGTCCGGCGCGGCGGTGGGGCGGAACTCCGGCCGGCGGTCCATGCGCGCGCGGTCGGCCTCGGACCCGAACCGGTGGTCGATCGCCCGGGTGGCCTCCGCCCACTCCCGCATCGTCCGCACGGGGGCCAGCGTGCCGACCACGAAGGGATCGTGCCAGCGTTCGACGGCGCGCCGCCAGAGCTCCGCCGGGGAGTCGGTCAGCACGTTGCCGACCGTCCCCTCGTAGGCCGCCATCGCCCGTACGGCTCCGTCCGGCTCGATCTGCAACACGGGGAAGAAGATCCCCTCGCGGACACGGTCCGGGTGCATCTGCAGCGCCAGGTTGTCCGTGGCGCTCACCCGCACGAACGGCGGGGCCAGGGAGCGCAGCCGCGCGCCGTACTCTCCGCTTCCCAGCAGCGCGGCCTGGTCGTCGGAGAGCAGTTCGTGCTCCGCGAACCCGGCGCGGCTGGCGAGCCCCTCCGGCACCACCGCCCCGAACGAGAGCGACCCGAGGTCCGGGAACCTGGGCGCGATCGCGGTGCAGACGTCCTCGACCTGGTGGAAGTTGCCGCGGACCACGACGCAGTCGATCCCGAAGGACAGGCGTTCCCGCCCGCCCAGACGCCGCTCCCGTGCGGCCTCGTCCAGGAGCTCCAACGCCCGCAGCGCCCGTTCGAACGACCCGCGCCGCCCGCGGATCCGGTCGTGCACCTCGGCCGTGGCGCCGTCGAGGCTCACGCTGACGCTGGAGAAGGCCCGCGCGATGTCGTCGACCATCTCGGGGCGCAACGTCCAGCCGCTCGTGAAGAGCGCGACCTTCGTCCCGGCCGCGGTCATCCGCTCGGCGACCTCGACGATGCCGCGCACCAGAAGGGGCTCGCCGCCCGCGATGGAGACGCCGTACGGTTCCATCGCGACGATGGCGTCGGCGACGCGGAGCATGCGCTCGCGGTCGAGCTGCCGGGACGGGCGGCGCCCGGACTCCGAATAGCAGTGGGAGCACCGGAGCGGGCAGGCGTAGGTGACATCCCAGATGATCTCGAGTGGGCGGTCGGGTATTTCCATGGCTGCGCTCCTGAGGCGGTACGGGCCCGATCGGCCCTGCGGACGGGGGAACTCCCGGCGGCCTCCCCGGCGCGCCGCGGGCCGCCCTCCTGCCGGGGGCGGCCCCGGGCGCGTCAGGGGGCGACGGTGAGGAACTGGGTGGCGGCGAGCTCGGCGTAGAGCGGGTCCGAGGCGACCAGCTCGGCGTGGGTGCCGACGGCCTGGACCGTGCCCGCGTCCAGGACGACGATGCGGTCGGCCAGGGTGACCGTCGACAGCCGGTGCGCCACGACGAGCACCGTCGTCGTCCCGGCGACGTCGACGACCGTGTCCCGCAACGCCGCCTCGTTCACGGCGTCGAGCTGCGAGGTGGCCTCGTCCAGCAGCAGGAGCCGGGGGCGGCGCAGGAGCGCCCTGGCGATGGCCACCCGCTGGCGCTCGCCGCCGGAGAGCTTGGTGCCGCGATGGCCGACCGGGGTGTCCAGGCCCCGGGGCAGCCGGGCCACGAGGTCGTCGAGACGGGCGACGCTCAGGACACGCCGCAGGTCGTGCTCGGTGGCGCCGGGGGCGCCGAGCACGAGGTTGTCGCGGAGGGAGCCCGACAGGATCGGGGCGTCCTGCTCGACGTACCCGATCGCCGACCGCAACGTCGGGATGTCCCAGCTCGCGAGGTCGCGGCCGTCGAGGAGGATGCTTCCCGAGGTCGGGTCGTAGAACCTCTCGATGAGGGAGAAGAGGGTGGTCTTGCCCGCGCCGGAGGGTCCGACGAAGGCGGTCATGCCGCGCGGCGGGACGGTGAAGGTCACCCCGCGGTGCACGAGCGGCAGGTCGGGCGTGTAGCGGAAGCGGACGTCGCGGAACTCCAGCCGCGCGGGCGCGGCGCCCGGCGCGGGGAGCTCCGCGGGCGGCGCCGCCGGCTCGGCCGGGAGCCGCTCGGCCTCCCGGATCCGGGCGACCGCCGCGGCTCCGATCTGGTACTGCCCGGCCGCGCCGACGAGCTGCTGGAGCGGCGGCACCAGGTAGTACACGTACATCAGGAACGCGACCAGCGTGCCCACGCCGATCGTCCCCGAGGTCACCCTGGCGCCGCCCACGGCGAGGACGGTGAAGAAGGCCACCTGGAGGGCCAGCTCGGCGGTGTGCCCGGCGACCGCCAGCCACTTGCCGGCGCGCACGCCGGCCCGCCACGACTCCTCGGCGGCCCGGTTGACGGCCGCCTCCTCTTGGTGCTCGGCGCCGGACGCCTTCACGGTGCGCAGCGCGCCCAGGGTCCGCTCCAGAGCCGCGCTCATCCGCCCCACCGCCTTCTGGGCGTCCCTGCTCGCCCGGTTGAGACGCGGCATGGCCACGCGGACGACCGTCCCGGCCAGGACCAGCACGCCGGCCGTCACCGCAAGCAGCGTCGGGTCGAGCAGGCCCATCATCGTCACGGTCGCCAGGACCGTGACGCTGCCGGTGACCACGCCGACGAGCGAGTCGGTGGTGACCTGGCGGAGCAGGGTGGTGTCGGAGGTGACCCGGGACATCAGGTCGCCGGGCTCGGTGTGGTCGGCGGCGGACATCCGCAGCCGCAGCAGGTGGGAGACCAGGCGGCGGCGGGCGGTGAGCACGATCGTCTCGCCGGCGCGGCGCAGCACGTACTCGCCCAGCGGCCCGACCGCGGCGGTGACCACGACGAGGACGCCCATCAGCGCCAGCGTTCCGGACAGGGGCCGGTCGGCGCCGAGGTCGTCGAGCAGCCGCTTGGCCGCGAGAGGGAGCGCCAGGCCGACCGCTCCGGCCGCCAGATTCAGCAGTCCGCCGAGGGCGAGCCGCCGCCAGGACGGGCGCATGTAGCGCAGCAGGACGCGCCAGGCGGGCGCGGGGCCGGCCGCTTCCCGGAGAGCCGCCTCGCCGGGAGCGGGCCGATCCGGTCCGGGAACGCGAGCCTCGGCCGCCACCGCTGGGGCGTCGAACTGGTCGCGCTGCGTGTCCACGGGTTCCTCACAAGGATGTCGGGGAGCGGGGACTGCGGGGACTCCTGTCCTCCCCCGCAGTGCGGCCCCGGCCGGGCGCAGAGGGGGACGCCGGGCCGGGGCCGACTGGTGCCGGGGACCGTCGCCGGTCCCCGGCGGTGCGTCATCAGACGCAGATGTAGCAGGCGGTGCCGTTGTACGACGTCACCAGGCTGGAGCAGGGGTGCGCCTTGCTCTCGGCGGTGCTCAGCGTCTGGAGCTGGAGGATCTGTGCCATTTCCGGTTTCCTTTCTGTTGCTCGCCCGCGGAGGTTCCGCGGGTCGAGGTCTGTCAGCTCGCCCGCGGGGTCCGCAGGTCGAGAGCCGGGAGGAGCGACGCGTTCTGGCCGAACGCGACGCCGAGGGCGACGAGGACGCCGGCCGACCCCGTCTCCAGGTCCATGGAGAGCCGCATGAGCTGGTTGCCGGGGAAGGCCAGGTGGCCCTGGTAGGAGAGGGCGTGCCACGAGAGCCGGCGCGTGTGGTCACGGATCAGGGGCCGGTCCTCCGGCAGGCCCAGGAGATGGAGGGCCGCGATGGTGCCCGCCCGTCCCATGAGCAGGGCCGGGTGCCGGGTGAACACCGCCCGCCAGGCACGGCGGACGCCCTCGACGACGTCGGCGAAGCCCGGCTCGGCACGCAGGCTCAGGTACTTGGACAGGACCAGTGCCAGCCCGCCGCTGCCGCCGCCGAGGTAGGCGAGGTAGCGGTTGCTCTCCAGCAGGCAGAAGCCGCCGTCCGGCAGCACCTGGCCCCGGGCGATCTCACGCTCCAGCGCCGTCCGGGCCAGGTCGAGGTAGCGTTCCTCCCCGGTGCCGTCGTGCAGCGCGAGGAAGTAGGACGCGACCCCGGTCAGTCCGTGCTGGAGACCGACCCTGCCCTCCGGCGGGAACATCGCGGACCCGCCGTCGCCGAGCTCCGCGGCCAGCCTCTCGCCGATGCGGACGGCCTCGGCGCGCAGTTCCTCGTCTCCGGTGATCCCGAAGAAGTGCAGGAGGTTGAGGCCGGCTCCGGCCAGCCCGCCGTGCACCCCGGGCACGTCGAGGCCGTCGTGGAGCTTGCGGGCGCGGTCGAGGGTGTCGAGGGCGTCGTCCCGGCGCCCGAGCGCCTCCAGGGTCGCCGCCACGCCGTGCAGGCCGTTCAGGAGGCCGGGGCGCGGGTCGGCGGCGCGGCGGGCGGCCGCGACGAGCCAGTCCACGTGGCCGGGCGGCACCTCGGCGCCGACCTGCCGCAGCGCCCAGAGCACTCCCGCCGCGCCGTTGGCCACCGTGAACCCGCCGGTCGCGAACTGCTGCGGGTCGCCCGGGTAGAGCCGGTCCTCGCGGTCGGGTGTCGCGCTCGCGGCGATCCCCGCCACGATCGAGTCGCGTACGGCCGGCCAGTCGAACTCCTCGGCGGCGAACATCCGGGCCGGTCCGTCATCGCCGAGTGGGCCTCTGACCTTCTCGAACCGCCGGACCAGGCGCTTTGCGAACCCCTGCGGAAGCGGGAAGTGCTCGGTGACGACGTCGGTGAGGCTGGCGAGCTTGACGGGGTCGCGCTCCTGAAGCGGGCTGATCGGGAGGAACATCCACTGCCTCAGGCAGTCGAGGACGTAGTTGTCGGCGTCACGGCCGGAGACGTCGCGCGGCGCGGCGAACCCCGCCGCGGCGAGCCCGGGGGGCCGCGTGTCGGTCAGGTCCGACGAGATCTCGAAGTCGATCAGTACGACGCGCCCGTCCGGGCGGACGATGATGTTCTCGGGGTGCAGGTCGGCCAGGCGCACCCCTCTCGCGTGCACGGACATGAGCGCGTGGTCGACCCTGGCCAGGACGTCGGTCGCCCACCGGGTGTACGCGGCCAGCGTGTCGGGGCTCGGGTCGGGGCTGGTCAGCGGATAGCGCTCGAACACCTCGTCCAGCAGGGTCTTGCCCTCGATGTACTCCTCGACCAGGAAGTGGTGCTCCCAGATCACCCGGTGGCCGAGCAGGCGGGGTACGCAGTCGAGGCCGCTCAGCCGCTCCAGCATGTCGCGTTCGTGCTCCAGCCGGGCGACCGCGTCGGTGCCGCCCGTGTCCAGTCCGGCGTGCGGTCTGGCCTCCAGCAGCACCACGTATCCTCCGGACGCCCCGTCGCGGGCGAGGTAGACCCCTCCGCCGTTGGAGAAGTGCAGCGCCCTCTCGATCTGGAAGGGGAACTCCTCCCCCTCGCCCGAGCCGCGTCTCTCCGCTGAGGCGCGCAGCACCTCGGGGAGCGTGACCCACTCCGGCACGGTGAAGGCGGGAGTGCGCTGGTCCGGCACCAGTCGCCCGTCGGGGGTCCGGATCGCGTACCCCAGGCTGCCGTCCGACTTGGTGTAGGTGATCGGCTGGAACGCGCCGTACCGCACGTAGACGGGTGAGTCCTCGTAGCGGAGGTCGCTGAGGATGTAGGGGCCGGTGAAGTCGCGCAGGAGGTCGGCCAGCTCCGGCAGCACCTCGCCGAGCTGCTCGTCGTCCACCGGGTACAGCGTGAGCAGCTTGCCGCTGCTCCCCCGGTCGGCGTACTTGTTGTTGAGCAGCCGCACCGCCATCTTGCTCCTGAGGAACTTCACGGCGATGTTCCGGCTGACGCAGAAGTCCACCACGAGGTCGCAGACGGCGCCCGCGTCGGCGTCGGTCGCCGAGACGTGGATCTTCCAGCCCTGCTCCGGGAGCGCGACGCCGGGCGGGAGCATCACGACCCACAGCTCGCTCTCACCGACGCGCCATCCGCTCGGGAGAGGACGTCGCGCCGTGGGAAACCGGTTGTCGTCGTCCGGTATGCGCCAGACCGGTTCGAAGAACAGCGGATCGGCCTGGCAGTAGGCCACCAGCTGGGGAAGCGTCTCTTTCATCGGGTCGGACTCCTGGATGAGAGCGTGAAGAGGATCATGCGTACGCGGCGGTCTCCCCGCGTCACGTGCCGGCCGGGGCGGGCCGGGCGGGGTCCGGGTCGAGGACGACCGGCAACCCGAGGAGGTAGCGCACGCTGCTCTGCCGGTAGTGCAGACTCCGGGAGTCGCGGGCGAGCTCCATGCGGGGGAAGCGCCGTACGAGCGTGCCGAGCGCGACCTGGAGCTGGGCCCGGGCCAGCTCCGCCCCCAGGCAGTGGTGGTGTCCGTGGCCGAAGGCCAGGTGGGGGTTGTCCTCCCGCCCGATGTCGAGCACGTCCGGGTCGGTGAAGAACGACGGGTCCCGGTTGGCGGCGACGAGCGACGCGACGAGGAGGTCCCCCTCCGGGAGCCGCCTGCCTCCCGCCTCGATCGGGGCCGCCACGTGCCGGGCGATGGTCACCGGGAAGGGCGTGACGACCCGGAGCAGTTCCTCGACCGCCGTGGGGACCAGCGCGGGATCGGCCACGAGCCGCTCCCACCGGTCGCGCCGCCGCAGCAGGGCCGCGACCCCGCTCGCCAGCACGGTGGTCGGCGCTCGGTGCCCGTTCACCATCAGGAACCTCGCGGCGGAGACGAGGTCCTCCTCGGACAGCCGGTCCCCCTCCGCTTCGACGACCCGGCCGAGCAGGTCGTCCGTGGGGCGTCCCCTCCTGGCGGCGATCAGGCCGCGCAGGTAGTCGTCGATGTCGCCGTGCGCCTTGGGCGGCGGGGAGGCCAGCCGCTCCACGATCCACTCGTACAGGTAGTCGCGGTCCTTCGCCGGCACGCCGAGCAGCTCGCACAGGACGATGACCGGGACGGGGTAGGCGAACGCCGGCAGGAAATCGATCACCTCGCGGGAGGGGACCGTGTCCAGCAGCGCGTCGACCTCGCGCTCGATGCGCGGGCGCAGCGCCTCCACCCGTTCGGGCGTGAGGTGGTCGTGGAGCAGCCGGCGCAGGCGGGCGTGTTCCGTCCCGCTGATCGTGATCAGGTCCAGTTCGCCCCGGTGCGCGAGGGCCGGATCGTCCGACTGGAGCCGGAAGCCCGCCGTGATCTCCACGTCCCCGATCAACCGGTGGTCCGACAGCAGCGCGGTGGTCGCCGCGTGCCCGGTCACGATCCAGGACGCCGCCACGCCCGCCGAGTCGATCCGGTGGACCGATCCCGCTTCCCGCAGTCGCCCTATCGCGTCGGGGTCGTTCAGGCGTGTGGGGGTGAGCGGCTGGAGCCGCGCCGGAGGCGGCTCCGGGACGCCCGCCCCCCGGTCAGGTCCGGCCAGAAGGGCGTCGGCCGCCGCGACCACATCCCGCGGGTCGGCGGTGTGGAGCACCAGCACCGGGCAGGGCGCGTCCGAGACGTCGTCTCCGGACCCCGGCCCCTCGTCGTGCGCGTCGGCGCCGACCACGACCACCGCGACCACACGCTCCGGATGGCGGTCCGCGACCTCAACCGCCGCCGCACCGGACGCACCGCGCCCGAGCAGCACCGCGCGGTCCGGGCTCTCCGGCGCCGCCAGGAAGTCCGTGATCTCCTCGACGCCGGCGTCGCCGGAGACTCCGGCCGTCCACACCCGCCAGCCCCGGCCGGCGAACTCCCCGGCCAGGTCCCGGCCCGCCGTCTCCGTGCCGAGAACCACCACGGCCCGGTCGGCGTCCTCCCTGCCGGGTCCGTCCTCCTCCGAGGACGTCGCGGACGGTGTCCCGACCGCACCGCTGAATGCCTCTGCCACCCCGCCCCTCCGATATCGAGACAGCTCCGAACACGCTTTTTCGGACGTGCTTGATCACCATTTCCCGGGCACCTTGGAAAGGGCTTGGAGGCGATGGCGGGCAACTTGTAGATCACCAGTGAGCGGTCGTGATCAAGGCCCTGATCTCGGGTTCTGTGCCAGCGTGAGGGCCGTACGCCCCGGTTCGGGGGCGGGAGACGAGGCTCGGCCGCTCCTGCGCCGTGAGCGGCCCGGCCGAAGCGGACGCGCGGTCACGCGGCGGCCGGCCGGCTGGAACTCGGGTCGACGCTCAGCCGGCCGGCGACCGGCGCTGAACGCGGTCGGCGTCCTCGGCGCGGTTCTGGGCCTGGTAGAGCCGTAGCGCCTGCCCCCAGGCGCTGCGGGCCTGTCGGTGGTCACCGATCGCGGCGTGGACGTCTCCGAGGTGTTCCAGGGTGTTGGCTTCGTCGAACGCGTTGCCGATCTCCTGGAGCAGCCTGAGAGCTTCGTCGTAGTAGCTCAGGGCCTGGTCGTACCGACCCGTCTGGTGGGCGATGTATCCCAGGCTGTCGAGCGTGTTGGCTTCTCCGTCGCGGTGCCGGTGGCGGCGGAACAGGGCCAGGGCGGCCTCGCAGTGGGCGAGGCCTTCGGCGTGCAGTCCGAGCCGGCTCGTGTACCAACCCAAGTCGTTGAGCGCGTCGGCGGTCCGCACAGGGTCGGCGAGGGCTCGGTAGCGGTGCAGGGCATGGGTGGTGTGCTCCAGAGCCTGCCGAAACTCCTCCCGCTGCGCCCAGGACACCGCCAGACCTTGATGGATCTGGGCCTGGGCGGCGAGGTCCCCGGTGCGCCGGGCGAGGCTGAGCGCCTGCTGGAAGTGATCCATGGCCAGGTCGTGCCGGCCCAGCCGGGCGCAGGCGTGGCCGAGGATCCGGTGAGCCAGCCCCTGAGCCTCGGGATCGTCGAGACGGCGAGCGGCGTCCAGTCCCGCCAGCCAGTCGTCGTACTGGTCCTGTACGGTTCCGCGCCGGAAGTGGAAGGTGTCCAGGCTCCAGGCGAGCCGCCATACCGCCTCGTGCCAGTTCTGCTTCGCGGCGAGGTGCCGGACGGCCAGCAGACAGGCGTGTTCGTCGGCGAACCAGTTCCAGGCGGCGGTGTGGTCGGCCGGCGGGCCCTGCCACCATCCGGGAGCGGGGGCGCCGAGCGTGATCGGTGCGCGATGCGGCGCGAGAAGCCGTTCGGCGGCGTAGGCGGTGTGCAGGTGGAAATCGACCAACCGCCGCAGCGCGGCCTGCCGAGCGGTCTCGGGCTGGTCCTCGCGGGCTTGTCCGGCGGCGTAGAGGCGGACCAGGTCGTGCATGCGCCACCGGCCCGGGGTGTGCTGGTGGATCAGGGACATCCCTTCCAGTTCTCGCAGCGGTCCGCGTACTCCGGCGGGAGGCAGGCCGGTCAGGGCGGCGACGGCGCCGAGGCCGATGTCCGGGCCCGGTGCCAGGCCCAGCAGCCCGAACACCTCTGAGGCTCGCGTGGAGAGGCCGAGGTAGGAGGTGGTGAACACGGCGCGCAGGTTGGTCCGCAGGTCCCCGGTGTCCCACGCGTCCAGCCGGCCGGTGGTGTCCCGTAGTTCGGCGGCGAGTGCGGCCAGCGGCAACCGCGGGCTGAGCACGGCGCGGGCGGCGAGGACGGCCAGAGCCAGCGGCAGACCCGCGCAACAGGCCAGCAGGTAGGCCACGGCCTCCGGTTCCGCCGCCAACCGCTCGGCGCCGAGCCGGTGAAGGAGCAACTGGTGGGCCTCGGCGTCGTCGAGCGCGTCCAGAGCCACCGGCCGGGCGCCGTCGGCCGCGGTCATTCCGGCCAGGTCATGGCGGCTGGTCACCACGACCGTGCAGGTGGGGCTGCCGGGTAACAGGGGCGCGGCCTGGTCGGCGTCGCGGACGTTGTCCAGCACGATCAGCATCCGCCGTCCGGCCACCAGACTGCGGTAGAGGCCCACCTGCGCGTCCAGGTCTGTGGGCATCCCCTGGGGATCGACGCCGAGCGCCTCCAGGAAGCCGCGTACGGCGGTGGCGGGGGACAGCGGCTGCTCGATCGGATCGAAGCCCCGCAGATTGGCGAACAACTGTCCGTCGGGGAAGCGGTCGATGTTCTCGTGTGCCCAGCGCAGGGCCAGCCACGTCTTCCCGATGCCCCCGATCCCGCCGACGGAGGAGATGACCACCGTGCCCCCTGGCCGGCCGGATTCGTCCGATGCTCTGCTGAGCTGCCCGAGTTCGGCTCTTCGGCCGGTGAACCCGGCCGGCGGGGCCGGCAACTGACGCGGCACGATGCCGGGCGGCCCGGACAGTGTGGCCGTTGTGGCCCCTGTGGCCGGCGTGGGGTCAGGCGGAGTCGTCGTGGGGTCGGCGGCCAGGATGCGGCGGTGCAGGTCCTGCAGTGACGGGCCGGGATCGGCGCCGAGTTCCTCGACGAGGTGCAGCCGGATCCGCTGGTAGTGCCGCAGGGCCTCGGCCGGCCGGCCGCTGCGGTACAGGGCGAGCATGAGCTGACCGGCCAGTCGCTCGTCCAGCGGGTGGCGTGCCGCCCGTACCGTCAACTCGGGCACCAATTCGGCGTGCCGCCCCGAACGGAGGTGGGCGTCGGCGAGGTCGAGTTCGGCGGCATGCCGCTGTTGGACCAGCCCTTCGCGCAGCGTGTTCAGCCAGGGGGTGTCCAGGTTGGCGAGGGCGTCCCCACGCCACAGGGCGAGCGCCTGCTCCAGCAGATGCCGGACGGTGGCGTCGTCGTCGGCGGTTCGGGCTGCTCCGACCCAGCGCTGGAACCTGTGCAAGTCGACTGTCATGGGATCGACGCCGATCACATAACCGCCGTTCTGCCGTGCGATCCGCGCGCCGTCGACCGCCGCCAGCATCCGCCTCAGTCGGGACAGATAGCTGTAGAGCGTGTCGCGACCATGCCGAGGCGGGTGGTGCCCCCACACCCGGTCCAGGAGCTGATCGACCGACACGCTCCTGCCGGCCTCGACCAGCAGTACCGCGAGCACGCACCGCTGGCGGTGATGCCCGAGTTCGACGTACCGGCCGTCCACGCGGACCTCCAGGTCACCCAGAAGTCGGAACTCCACCGGCACGCCACACCCCCATCTCTCGATCACCCGTGGGGAACGGTTCCGATCTGCCGCTTCAAGGTTGTTCGCAAGGATTGTCCAGGGTCGGCCGCGCATCGTCATCTACGAACCGGGATGCGGTCGCCGACGGATCCACCGCCCGGACCGAGGAGGCCGCCTGTCGCCAACGAAGGAGATCCCATGAAGCGCACGTTGATACGCCTGGCGGCCGCCGTGCTGTTCGCCGTGTCCGCCACGGCCGGCGGGGTGGCCGTCGCGTCGTCCGCCTCGGCCGACCAGGCGCACTGCTGCTGATGAACACACCGTGAAAGAAAGTGCCTTTGAGCGGAAAGCGCAGCGGGGCCGAAGTCCTGTCAGCGCTCCGTCAAAGGCACTTCTCACGTTCGGGAACGGGGGCCGGCGACAAGCCGGAGGCGCGCGGCGACCACCGGATGGTGCTCGTACGGCGCGGCAGGTTCCGGCAGTGGGCCGACGGGGCCGACACCGATCCGGATTCGACGGTGGCCTACCTGGGCGCCCCGGGTAAGGAGGAGCGGTTCGCGCATCCCACCGGCGGCGACGTCTGCACCTCGGTGCGCTTCGAGCCCTGGCTCTGGGAGGGGCTCGCGGGCGGCATGACGGTGTACGTGGACGCGCGCGTCGATCTGGCGCACCGTCGTCTGCTCGCCCCCGCCGGCGGCGGCGACATCGACTACGCGCTCACGGAGGAGTCGCTCCGTCTCGTCGCGACGGCCTCCGGACGGCCGGCCGAGGCCCTCCGACCGGGCACTGGTCGCGGCGGCCCGTGAGGCGGTCATCGAGCGGGCGCCGGAGGCGGCGGGGCTGTGCTCGCTGGCCGGGCTCCTGAAGGTCTCGCCGTACCGGCTGAGCCGGGTCTTCTCCCACGAGATGCGCGTATCGCTGACCCGCTACCGCAATCGTGTTCGCGTCGGCCAGGTCCGCCCCTTCAGCGACGACGGGCCGCGGCCAGGAACATCGGCATGGCCAGGAACATGCGGTCTCGACCGGCCCGCCACGCCTGCTCGGCCACCCAGATGTCACGCTCCTCCCGGCTGACGCCTCCCGTGGCCAGTGCCGCTCCAACGACTGGGCGCACCGCCGAGGCGACCGCCGGGACCGCTAGACGGCGGCGTCGGCGACATGGTCGGCGCCGAGGACGTTCTCCCTCCCCCACGCGCCCAGGGGCCGCAGCGCCTCGTTGAGCGAGGCGCCGAGCGGGGTCAGCGAGTATTCGACGTGGGGCGGCACCTCGTCGAACACCTCCCGGTGCACGATGCCGTCCGCCTCCATCTCCCGCAGGTGCGAGGCGAGCACCTTCTCGGTCACCCCGGGAAGCAGCCGGCGCAGCTCCCCGAAGCGGCACGGGCGCTCGTCGAGCTCCCACAGGATGAGCACCTTCCACTTGCCGCCGATCACGTCCATCGCCGCGTCGATCCCGCAGACGTACGCCCCCGGCCTCCGGCCGATCGCCATGTCCCGCCCCCTCTGCCTGCTCACTCACCCCCGGGTAAGCGCGCACTTCGAAGTGCGTACTTGAGCGTCCGGGAGCCGGCCGCCAGCCTAATCGGCATGACTGACATGGAATTCGACAAGGCTCGTCTCACCCTTCTCGGACTCGGCGCCATGGGCGCGGCGCTCGCCCGCGCCTGGCTCGCCGCCGGGCACCCGCTGACCGTGTGGAACCGTACGCCGGGCCGGGCGGAGCCGCTCGCCGCCGAGGGCGCGAAGGTCGCCGGTACGGCCGCGGAGGCGGTCGCCGCGAGCGACCTCGTGGTGGTCTGCCTGCTCGACGACGCCTCGGTCGGCGAGACGCTGGACGGCGTCGATCTGACCGGCAAGGACGTGGTCAACCTGACCACCGGCACGCCCGCCGAGGCCCGGGCCCGCGCGGAGTGGGCGGAGAAGCGCGGCGCCCGCTACCTCGACGGCGGCATCATGGCGGTCCCTCCGATGATCGGCTCCCCGGAGTCGGGCGGCTACGTCTTCTACAGCGGGTCGCAGGCCGCTTTCGGCGCCCACCAGGGCACGCTGGCCGTACCGGCCGGTACCAGGTACGTGGGTGAGGACCCCGGCTTCGCCGCTCTCCACGACGTGGCGCTGCTGAGCGCCATGACGGGGATGCTCGCCGGCGTGACGCACGCTTTCGCGCTGGTCCGCAAGGAGGACGTCGCGCCCGGGGACCTCGCGCCCCTGCTGGCCGAATGGCTCACGGCCATGGCCGGGTACGCGTACGGGCTGGCCGAGCACCTGGAGAGCGGCGACTACACCAAGGGGGTGACCTCGAACCTGGCCATGATGGTCCAGGGCAACTCCACCCTGCTGGGAACGGCCGCCGCGCAGGGGGTGAGCACCGAGTTGCTGACCCCGTTCACGACGCTGATGGAACGCCGCCTCGCCGGCGGCCACGGCGACGAGGGCCTGGCCGGCCTGGTCGACATGGTCGCCGGCTGACGGTCGCGCGCGGCAGGGCGTGGGGGGAGCTCACTCCCTCGGACCCTCCTCCGTCGTGGCCCCGATGATCTCGCAGCCCGCCAGGTCCATCGCCGCGCGTACGAGCTCCTCCTCCACCGCCCGGTTGGTGAGCACGCTGACCTTCCCGGCGGCGGGATCCACGTCCACGCCGACGACACCGGGCACCTGGATGAGGTCGGCCTTGAGCGCGGCCACACAATGCCCGCAGGTGGCGGAGGACAGGCCCGTGACGTGGTAGGCGACCAGACTGTAGGCAATGGTGATCACACCGATCTCCTCGGTCGAGATGTGGAGGGGAAGGCGACTCGATCGAGTTCGCCGCTGAAGAGCCTGCCCCAGTTCCGAGGCGAACGGGGGCAGGCGAGGTTGCCGAAGAACGCCATGTCGCGAATCAGCCAGTCGGCGGCGCCCGTCCGGATTTGGTGGAAGACGCGCTCCCTGTCATCGTTGTCGCGTTCCTAGACACTGAACGGGAGTGGCAGGCGCCGGTGACCGACGGGTCTCACACCGAGGACGAGCACGCCGCCCAGACCCTCTACGCGCGGATGCACGAGCGGGGCGAGTCGCTCGCGGACGCCGCGGAGGACCTCGGGTTGGCGGCCGAGGAGATCACTCGTATCAGGGACAAGCTGGTGCGTCTGGGCCTGCTGGACACCGAGACGGAGACCACCGTCGACGCGGCCGCGGCGTTGGCCCGCCGCCTGCAGAACAACCATCGTGTACTGGACCGGCTGGTCGAGCAGCATGTGATGGTCGCGACTCTGGCGCGGGACTACCTCGGGTTCACGCGCCACGCGAACGACGACCTCCGGGTCGAGTTCTACGAGCGCGAGCGGGTGGCGGCGCTCTACAACCGGATCGACGAGCTGGCGGACCTGGCCCGGTCGGAGGTCATGGCGATGCATCCGGCGGCGAACTGGACGCGGGAGACGCTGGACGCCGGCGACGCCAGGACCAAACACCGCATCGGCCAAGGCATGCGGGTGCGCAGTCTGTACGCCCAAGTGATGCTGTCCAACCCGCTGGTCCGCGACCGGCTGCGGGCGCGCAGGGACGGGGGCATGGAGGTCCGGGTCGCGCCGATGATCCCGACGCGGATGCTCATCTACGACCGGCAGGTCGCGATCGTCCAGGCCGACCCGGAGGATCTGGGCGGCGGCGCGGTGCTGATCCGCGGAAGTGACGTGGTCAGGTCCCTCGCGGCGCTTTACGAGTTCTGCTGGATGAACGCGTCCGAGCTGGTCGACGTCCCGCGATCGGCGGACGGCGCGTCTCTCACCGTGCAGCAGCGGGCCGTGCTGCGCCTGCTTGCCGCCGGCGCCAAGGACGACGCCATCGCTCGCAGCCTGGGCGTCTCGACGCGTACGGTGACCCGTCTCGTGGGCGAGCTCACGGCGATGCTCGGAGCGGGCAGCCGCTTCCAGGCCGGGGTACGCGCCACGCGGCTGGGCTGGCTCGACTGACCACGTGCCGGACGTGCGCCGACGTGACGCACGGCATGGCCGGGTGGCCTCCGGCGCGGCGGACGCCGAACCGGGCGGGGGTGACCCGCGCGGTCCGTGTCACCGATCGTTCATTCGCCTCCGGACCGCCTCCCGCTTCCGTGCGGAAGGCCGGACGACGAGGCCGCTAGAGGTTCTCCGGCATGTCGGTCATCGCGTTGAGAAGGGGCACGAGCTGCTCCTCCTCGTAGTCGAGGTGTGCCTCAAGCTCGCCGGCGAGCCGGTCCAGCTCGGCCCCGATCTCCGTTCGCCCGCCCGCTCCGGCGAGGGCCCGGATCCGGGCCAGTAGCCGGCCCACCACCCGGTGCTCCTCCCTCAACCGGTCGAGGACGGCGGTCAGCTCGGGATGCAGGCCGTCTAGATGCGGGAAGAGCACGTCGTCCTCACCGGTGTGGTGGGCGTGCAGGGCCTCGCAGAACGTCAGGCAGTGCTCCCGCAGGTCGGGAGCGCGCATCGACCCGCCGCGCAGCTCAGCGAGGTCGCGCCGGAACGCGGCGTGCAGCTTCACGAGCTCGTCGCCCCAGGCGACGGTGCGCTCATCGGGCGTGTTCCCGCCGCCGGTCACGCCGTCTCCCCTTGTACGAAGACCGGCGTGCGGCCGAGCGCGCCGTGCGCGAAGGCGAAGACCGCCGAGACCAGGGCCGCGATCGCCGAGGCGGCGAAACTCCATCCCGCCCCCGCGTTCGCCAGCACCACCGCCGTCACCGCGCCCGACACACTGCTTCCGGCGACCCTGACCAGCGCGTTCACGCCTCCCGCCGCCGCCGTCTTGGCCGGCTCGACGTGCTCGACCGCCATCGTGCCGAGTGCCGCGTACCCGAGGCCGACGCCCAGGCCCAGGACGGTCGCCGCACCGTACAGATCGGCCGCCGACCCGTGCGAGACGGCCAGCCAGAGCGTCGCGACGGCCACCGCCGACGATCCGACGCCGACAAGCGACGACGCGGTGAACCGGCGCATCAGCCGGCCCGCGAGCAGCGAGACCGCGAGCATCAGCAGCGCTGTCGGCGACAGGTACAGGCCGACCTGGAGCACCGAGGCGCCGAGCGCGGCCTGGGCCACGGACGACAGCGTGGTGATGGCGCCGAACAGGGCGAACCCCAGCAGCAGCGAGGCCACGGTCGCTCCGACGGTCCCCCGGTGCAGCAGCATCGGGATCTCGATGAGCGGCGACGCGGCGCGCCGGGCCGACACCACCCAGGCCGCGAACAGCACGGCGCCCGCCGCCAGCAGCCCCACGGTGGGCGCCGACGTCCAGCCCCAGGCCGTTCCCTTGCTGATGGCCAGGAGCAGGCAGATCAGCCAGGCGGACACCAGAGCCGCGCCCGCGAAGTCGGGGCGCCCGCCGGTCCGCGGGCGGACGGGCTCGCGGACGAACAGGGCGACGAGGGCCAGCCCCAGGACCGCGAGCCCCGCCAGGATCCAGAACAACGCCTGGTAGCCGCCTCCGGCCAGCCCCGCGAGGATCATGCCGCCCCCGCTGCCGACGCCCATCATGGCGCTCAGTAGTCCGATCGCCGTGGGCAGCCGGTCACGGGGCACCTCCTGCCGGGCGATGCCCATGGCCAGGGGGAGCAGGGGCGCGGCCATTCCCTGGAGCACCCGGCCGGCGATGACTCCGGCGAGCGTGGTCGCCAGCGCGGCGGCGATCGACCCCGCGACCAGGAGACCGAGGGAGGCCATGGCCATGGGCCGCCTCCCGTACAGGTCGCCGAGGCGCGACAGGAGGGGGATGGAGATCGCTCCGGAGAGCAATGAGGCGGTCAGGGCCCAGGAGGTGGAGGTCAGCGGCGCGTGGAGCTCACGTTGCAGCGTGGGGAGCATCGGCACCACCGCCGTCATCTGCAGGGTGCCGACGGCCACGCCGAACGCGAGCACGCACACGGCTGTCCAGGGAGACTTTTTATACATGTATAGAAAGTAGCATGGCAGGATGCCGACGCGTACGGGACGACCCCCGAGAATCTCGAAGACGGACATCCTCGCCGCGGCGCACCGCGTCATCGGGTCGGAGGGCACGCAAGCCCTGACCATGCGCAGGCTCGCCCGCGAGGTGGGCACGACGCCGATGGCCCTCTACCACCACGTGCGCGACAAGGACGAGCTGCTCCTCATGCTCCTCGACGACTACGCGGCCGGCGTGCCGCGCCCGGAGCCGCCTGCCGGGGCGGCCCCGGGCGAGCGCGTCGTGGCCGCCGCCGTCGCCATGCGCGGGGCGCTCATGGGGGTGCCCTGGATCATCGAGGTGCTCAGGGCCGACGACCTGATGTCGGTCCGCGCCCTGTGGTACCCGGAGGAGATCATCGACGCGTCCGTCCTCGCCGGCCTCACTCCGGAGGAGGCCGTGGACGTGTACCGGATCATCTGGCACTACACGGCGGGCGAGATCACCGCGCGGGCGGCCGCCGCGCGCCGGCGCGAGGACGACCGGCCGACGCATCGGAGCGAGGTCTTCGAAAACCTCGACGCCGCCCGGCTCCCGCGCCTGGCCGCGCTCGGCGCACAGTGGGAGGAGCTGACGGCCCGCGACACCTACGACAAGGGGATACGGGCGCTGGTGCGCGGCCTGCTCCCCCCTCCCGCCGCCTGACGGGAGCCATCGGGTCCGCCGTTCGGGTCCGATAGCCGCGTGGTGGGCGATCGGTAATTCCGCGCCGTATTGGGTCACTCTCACGGCTCGCGTTGACCAGCATCTGGAGGTCGGCGATCTCGGCTCCGCCTGGCTACGTTTGATGGCTTGATCGAGGATGCGGCCGATGATGGACCCCTTGGAGTCGCGGCCCTCCTCCCCTGCGCGCAGGTCGGCGCTGACGAACACGTAGTCGAAGAGCCCCGTCATCTTCGCTTGACCGGCGAACCCGAAGAAGTGAGTATCCGCGGCGAGTTCCACCCCTTCGAGATCGTCCGGGTGCGCCCGTTCCCAGGCAGTCAGCGCGTCGTCCACTGCTTTCGCGCTTCCAGCGGGCGGCAGACCGAGTTCGGGGCGGGCACTCCGTAGGTCCTGGTAACGCTTACGACAGTCGGTCGCGCTGGCGGCTTGCCGAATCGCCTTGAACGGTGGATATGTGAGAGCGTGGCCTGACAGCTTGTCGGCGCCATCCTTCCACCGGCGCCAGAGCCTGCACGTCGACCGGATCCCCGCCGACGCTCGCGGGATCGGGGCCCCTCGCGATCGACGCGTACTTGAACTCCTCCTGAGAACCTCTCCGGGAACCCGGGCGGACGGTGTCGAACTGACCTACCATCACGCGCATGACCGAGGTGGATTGGGCGTTATCGGTGATATTCGCCATCCCGCTGGGGTTCCTGTGCGGCTCGGTGGCATGGGCGGCGAATTCAGCCCCTCGCGACCGCCGGTCGCCGGTCTCCCTCCGTCATCTGGCTCTGGGAGCGGGACTCTGCGCCGCCGGAACGGCGGTGATGGCGCTCACCGCGCTCGCCACCCGTGAGGACGTCCACTATGACGACTTCGGCTCGGCCATGACCTCCCTGGCGGGCGTGCTGGGCGGCCTGACGCTGCTTCTCGGACTGGGCCCGTTCGTCCCATGGCTGTTGCGGGCGGCCGAGCGGCACGCCGGACGGCTGCCGCGACCGCTCTCCGATCGGCTCGGTGACGACGCGGCCGTCTACGCCGAACGGGGTTTCCAGGCCCGGACCGGATGGATCCCGTTCGCCGCGGCGACGGCCGCGCTCGCCCTCGGCGGCGCGCTGGTCGCCGCCTGGCCGGCCCCGCCCGGTTCGCGGTCACGCCGCGTGTTGCTGAGGGCCGGCGCCGGCTCGCCGGTCCGCGCTCTCATCGCGTCCCGCGCGGCCTTCCGCGCCGCCTGCGGCACGGTGCTGGGCGTGGCCGCCGGATGTCTGATCGGCCTGTTGCTCGTCTGGCCCATGACCGCCTCGATCGACTGGGACCCCGTCCCCCGCCCGGACTTCGGCGTCCCGTGGCCGTCGATCGCCGCCCTCGCCGCCGGATCGCCCCTGCTCACCGCGCTGATCGCGGCTTTCGCCCCGCCCGGGCGCGGGTTCCCCGGCAGGCGGGGCGCCCCCGGTCCGCCCGCCGGCGAGGAGCCGGGGCCCGGCGACCGTGCCGCGGCCGCCTAGGGTGTCGCCGGCCCTGTCGCCGCGCGGCGAAAAGAAATCTCGGCTCGGTTGTCGAGACCGCCCGTACGTCTCCGACAGAGGAGGTGAAAGCACGGCGACGGTCTTCACATCAGAGGGAGAACACCATGAGCACGACGACGAACACCCTGCGCACGCTCGAGCCGCTCATCGGCACCTGGGCCATCGACGGACCCGGTCTCTCGGGGACGGTCCGCTACGCGTGGACGGACGGCGGCGGCTTCCTGGTGCAGCACGTCGAGCTCGTCCACGACGGCGAGGCCACCCGCGGCGTCGAGTACATCGGCTTCCATGCCGAGAGCGGGCGGCTGCGCTCGCACTACTTCGGCGACAACGGCGAGCTCCTGGAGTACGTTTACGAGCTGGCCGGCGACACCCTGACGATCTGGTACGGCGACGTCGACTCCCCGGCCAGGTTCGTCGGCAGGTTCGACGCCGACGGCGTGCGCAACACCGGCGCCTGGCAGTGGCCGGGCGGAGGCTACGAGTCGAACATGACGCGAGTGGAGGAGCCGGCCCGATGAAGTACATGATCATGACTTTCGGCGACGCGTCCGCGTGGGACACGCTGGGCCTCGGCGCCGAGGAGGCGACCTGGTCCCAGGAGGAGGTCGCCGAGCACTTCCGCGCCATGTCGGCGTTCTACGCCGACCTCGCGGCCTCCGGCGAGATGGTCACCGGCTTCGGGCTGGCGGACCCCTCGCACACCATGACGGTGGAGATCCGGGACGGGCGGCCCGTCGCCTCGGACGGACCGCATGCCGAGGCCAAGGAGGTGCTCGCCGGGTTCGGGATCATCGACGTGGCCTCGCACGACCGCGCGGTCGAGCTGGCCGCGCGATTCGCCGCGATCGTGCGGAGCCGGGTGGAGCTGCGGCCGGTCATGGACGACGCCGGCCGGGAGATGTGAGCGGACTCCGGCGGATGGAGGACCTGCTGCGCGAGCTCGCGCCGCGGGTCCTCGCCGCGCTCACCCGCCGGTACGGCCACTTCGACCTCGCCGAGGAGGCCGTTCAGGAGGCGCTGCTCGCGGCCGCGACCCAGTGGCCGGGCCAGGGCCTGCCGGACAACCCGCCGGGCTGGCTGACCACCGTCGCCACCCGACGCATGACCGACCTGCTGCGCAGCGAACAGGCCCGCCGCCGGCGAGAGCAGGAGGAGGCGTTCCGCGCGCTGCCGTCCGACCTGCTGTCCCCGGCGGCCGACGTGCCGCCGACCGGGGACGCCGACGACACCCTGCTGCTGCTGTTCCTGTGCTGCCACCCCGCGCTGAATCCGCCGGCGCAGGTCGCGCTCACCCTTCGGGCCGTCGGCGGCCTGACCACCGCGGAGATCGCCCGCGCGCTCCTGCTGCCCGAGGCGACGCTCGCGCAGCGGATCAGCCGCGCCAAGAAACGCGTTCTGGAAGCGGGCGGCCGGTTCCGGATGCCCGACGAGCGCGACCTCGCACGCCGCCTCGACGTCGTCCTGCACGTGGTGTACCTCATCTTCACCGAGGGCCACACGGCCACGGCGGGTGATTCGCTGCACCGGGGCGAGTTGTGCGCCGAGGCGATCCGCCTGGCCCGGATGGTGCACCGGTTGCGGCCCGATGTGCCCGAGGTGAGCGGGTTGCTCGCCGAGATGCTGCTCACCGACGCCCGCCGCCCGGCGCGCACCGGCCCGGACGGCGAACTGGTCCCGCTCGCGGAGCAGGACCGCGGCCGGTGGGACCGGGCGTTGATCGACGAAGGGATCGCGTTGCTGACCGACGCGTTGCCGCGCAGGCGGCCGGGGCCCTACCAGTTGCAGGCCGCGATCGCCGCCGTGCACGCCGAGGCGGAGCGGTTCGAGGACACCGACTGGGCGCAGATCGTCGCCCTGTACCAGGTGCTCGACCGGCTCGCCGACAACCCGGTGGTCACGTTGAACCGCGCCGTGGCGGTGGCGATGCTGAGCGGCCCCGCGGCTGGGCTGGCCGTGCTGGAGACGGTGGCCGGCGACCGGCGGATGGCCGGCCACCACCGGCCGCACGCGGTGCGCGGCCACCTGCTCGAGCAGGCCGGCGAGACGGCGGGCGCGATCGCGGAGTACCGCACCGCGGCCCGGCTCACGACCAGTCTCCCCGAGCGCCGCTACCTGCTGACCCGCGCGGCCCGGCTGGACACGTCCTGACGCGGCTCCCGATCCCCCTGCCGGAAGCGGCTGGTCATGGCCCGGAGGCGATGTTTATGATTCTGACATTAGGATCAGTTTTCGCCCACGCCTCCGCGGAGCACGCCCGCGGGCGGTCGCGTCGGCGTAGACCGGAGGACGGCACGTATGGGTCGCAAGATTCTGTTCATCACGACCGACCAGCAGCGCTACGACGCGTACGGGTGCAACGGAGGGAGGATCGCCCGGACTCCGGTGACCGACGGACTCGCCGCGGAGGGCGTCCGGTACGAACGGGCCTACTGCGCGAACGCGGTGTGCAGCCCCGCGCGGTCCAGCATCCTCACCGGACAGTACCCGCGGACGCACGGCGTGATCGCCAACGGAGTCCCGCTGCCGGAGGACGCGCCCAGCGTCGCCCGGGTGCTGAACGACGCCGGCTACCGCACCGCGCTCATCGGCAAGGTCCACTTCGAGCCGATCGCCGACCCCACCGGCCGCTACGAGCAGAACCGGCTCGCCCTGGCCGACGAGCACGGGCCCTATCGCGGGTTCGAGTACGTGGATTTCGCCGGCCACGGCACCTTCGGCGCCTCGCACTACGCGAACTGGCTGCGGAACGAGCACCCCGACGAGACCGGCGGCTTCCTCCGGACCTTCGCGAGCGCCCCCGGCGGGGAGACGGGCGCCCCGGCCGTCGCGCCCAACCCGATCCCCCGCGAGCACTACCACACCGACTGGGTGGCCGACCGGGTGATCGCGTGGCTGGACTCGTTGTCCGACGACGACGACTGGTTCTGCTGGATGAGCTTCCCTGACCCGCACCACCCCTGGGACCTGCCGGCCTCGGAGGCCGGGCGGGTGGACTGGCGCGATCTGGACCTTCCCGCCGGGCACCCGGGCTCCGACGAGCGCATCCGCGAGATCCTGGCCGGTCGGCCGGAGCACTGGCTCGCCTGGTACGACGGGTCGGTCCCCAACATCGACGGCGCTCCCGGCGACTTCGTCCCGGCGAAGCTGACCCACGACCAGATCCGCGAGATCAACGCCGTGATCCACGCGAAGAACGAGATGCTGGACGAGGCGTTCGGACGTGTACTCGACACGATCGAGCGGCGCGGATGGGGCGACGACACGGACGTCCTCGTCACGACCGATCACGGCGAGTTCCAAGGGGATCTGGGGCTGCTGTTCAAGGGGCCCTACCACGTCGACGCACTGCTGCGGCTGCCCCTGATCTGGCGCCCGGCCAGGTCGGCGGGGACACCCGCCGCCGTGGTGCCCGATCCGGTGGGGCAGGTCGACCTGGCGCCGACGTTCTGCGAGATCGCCGGCGTCCCCGTCCCGGAGTGGATGCAGGGCGCCCCGCTGCCCACCGAGAAGGGGTCGGGCCGGGATCGGGCGGTCATCGAGTGGGACAGCCAGCTCGACACCGGTTACCGGCTCAGGACGATCGTGAAGGACGGCTGGCTGTGCACCGCGTACGAGCCCACCGATCGCGAGTACGGCATGCCGAAGGCGGAGCGGTACGCGAGCTTCGGCATGGTCCCGCCGGATCGGGAGATCGTCTACGACGGCGGCGAGGGTGAGCTCTACAACCTGGAGGAGGACCCGCACCAGTGGGTCAACCGGTGGGACGACCCGGCTGCGGCCGATGTGCGCGCCGCACTCGTGGCCGACCTCCACGCGAGTCTCGCCCCCGCGCGCGAACCGCGGCTCCGCCCGACGGCGATGGGCTGACCGGCCTCATGCCCGGGGCCCGAGCGGGTTCCGGCCCCGGGCATGAGCGGCCGGACCGGACGGCGCACGGACCGGACGGCGCACGACCGAGCCTCCCCCACGCGGGGCCGGAGCCCCCTGAGAGCACTGGCGCGGGAGTGCCCGGCTCCGTCATCCCTGCCGGTCGACGGCCATCGTGGGAACGGCCGACAGCAGGCGGCGCGTGTAGGGATGCCGGGCCGCCTCCTCCGTCAGGCCGGCCGACAGCAGCTCCTCCACCACCTCACCCCCGTTCATGACGAGGATCCGGTCGCAGACGAGCCGGATGACGCTGATGTCGTGGCTGATCAGCATGTACGCGAGGTCGTTCTCGCGTCTGAGGTCGAGCAGAAGCTGGAGGATCTGCGCCTGCACGGAGACGTCGAGGGCCGACACCGACTCGTCCAGCACGACCAGGGACGGGGAGACGGCCAGCGCGCGGGCGATCGAGGCGCGCTGCCGCTGCCCGCCGGACAGGCTGTCCGGCCTGCTTTGCGCCGCTCCCGCCGACAGTCCCACCCGGTCCAGCAGTTCCAGCGCGCGCCGGTCCGCCTCCCTCCGGTCCATGCCGTGCCACAGGCGCGACGGCTCGGCCACGATCTCCGCGACGGTCATCGCCGGGTTCAACGAGGTGTACGGATCCTGGAAGACCATCTGGACCGTCCTCCAGATGGTCCGGTCCAGCCCGCGGCGCGCGTACACCTCCCGGCCGGCGACCCGCACCGATCCCGAATCCGGCCGCACGAGCCCGCAGATGATGCCGGCGAGCGTGGACTTACCCGATCCCGACTCGCCGACCACGCCGACGGACTCACCCGCGGCGATCGCCACGCTGACGCCGCCGACCGCGACGGTCGGCGGCTTGCGTGCCAGGCGTCCCCCGAGCCGGTAGGTCTTGGTCACCGACTCGACCTCGACGAGCAGCTCCGCCATCGCCCCTACTCCTCCGATCCGCGCGCGTGGTGGCAACGGACGAGATGCCCGCTCCCCCGCGTCTCCAGCGCCGGGTGATCCCGCTCGCACTCCTCGGTGCGCAGTGCGCACCGCGGCGTGAACCGGCATCCCGACCGCACCTCACCCGCCTGCGGCACCCGCCCCGGCAGCGGACGCAGCGCGCCGACCGCCAGCGCGTGCTCCGGGGTGCACTGCTGCAACGCCCGCACGTACGGGTGGGACGGCCGCCGCAGCACGTCCGCCGTCACGCCCGACTCCACCAGTTCCCCGGCGTACATCACCAGCAGCCGGTCGCAGCGCTCGCCGACCAGCGCGAGATCGTGGGACACGAACAGCACGGCGAGCCCCAGATCGAGGCGGAGCCGGTCGAGGAGGTCCATCACCCCGCGCTGCACGGTCACGTCCAGGGCGGTGGTGGGCTCGTCCGCCACGAGGACGGACGGTTCGCCGGCGATCGCGATGGCGATCATCACCCGCTGCCGCATGCCGCCGGAGAACTCGAACGGGTACTGGCGGGCCCGCTCGGCGGGCCGGGTGATCTCGACGCGGTCCAGCGCCTCCACCGCCGCGCGCCGGGCTTCGCGCCGGGACGTCCCGGGCCTGCGCAACCGGATCGCCTCGGCCACCTGGTCCCCCACCCGCATCGAGGGATTCAGGCTCGTCATGGGGTTCTGGAAGACCATCGCCACTCCGCGGCGCGCGGCGCGACGCGTGGCCGGGCCGGTCGCCCCGCCGTCGACCGCGCCGTCGACCTCGATGGCGCCGCCGGCCGGCCGTACGCCGCGCGGCAGCACCCCCGCGACGGCGGATGCGGTCAGGCTCTTGCCGGAGCCGGACTCGCCGACCATGCCCACCATCTCGCCGCGCCCGATCGCGAAGGAGACGTCCGTGACGAGCGGCGTGCTCCCCCCTTGGCGGTCCAGCTCGACGGTGAGGCCGGTCACCCTGAGCACGGCCTGCGCGTCAGCCACGGCGTTCCCCCTTGCTCTCGATGTCACCGATCACGTTCAGGCTGAGGATCAGCAGGGACAGCACGGCCGCCGGGATGAGCACGACCCGGGGGGCGGAGGCCAGCATGGCCGCCGCGCCCGAGAGCATGGTGCCGAGGCTCGCGTTCGGGGACTCGACGCCGACTCCCAGGAAGCTGATGCCGGCCTCGATCAGGAGGGAGAGCCCCAGCAGGTAGCTCACCTGGACGAGCGACTGGGCCCTGATCCCGGGAAGCAGGTAGCGCAGCAGGATCCGGGTGTGGGAGCAGCCCGACATCCGGCCCGCCATCAGGTACGGCAGGGTGGCGACCTTGACGGTCTCCGTGCGCACCACCCGGTAGATCCGCGGTGCGAAGACCACCCCCAGCGTCACCATCTGCCCGGTGATCCCCGACCGGAGCGCGGCGTGCACGGTGAGCAGCAGCACCAGCGCGGGGACCGTCAGGATCACGTCCGCGACCCGTCCGGTGGCCGCCTCGACCCAGCCCCGGCGGTACCCGGCCAGCATCCCGAAGGGAAGGCCGACGGCGGTGGCGACGGCGATCGCCGTCAGCGCGGCGAACAGCGACGTGCGCGTGCCCCACAGCAGCCGCGCGAGCAGATCGCGTCCCAACTGGTCGGTGCCGAGCAGGTGCTCGGCCGAGTACGAGGCCAGGGTGTCGCCGAGGTGCTGCCGGTTGGGCTCGCCGAGCGGGAGGAACGGCACCGCCACGGCCACGGCGAGGCAGACGAGCACGAACCCGAGGGCGAGCGCCCGGGTGACGCCCAGGCCGGCGAGTATCCCGGTGGAGCGGGGCCGTCCGGTGGCCACCACCTCGGTCATGACAGCCCCCTCGATGCGGGATTGAGCCAGAGCGCGATGAGATCGGTGACCAGGTTGGCCGCCAGGATGACCAGGGCGCACAACGCGACCAGCGCCTGCACGACGGGGAAGTCCTGGCCCTGGACGGCTTCCAGGGTCAGGGTGCCGATGCCCGGGATCGCGAACACCGACTCCACGAGCAGCGCGCCGGTGATGAGCACGCCGACCTCCAGGCCGATGACGGTGACCCAGGGCGCGGCGGCGTTGCGGGCGACGTGCCGGAAGAAGACGCCGCCCGGTGAGACGCCCTTCATGCGCGCGGTGCGGACGTAGTCGCCCTCGTACTCCTTGATGAGCGAGGCCCGGAAGGTGCGCATCTGGACGCACATCAGGCCCAGCGCCAGCGACGCGGCCGGCAGTGTCAGGAACTGCAGCGCGGTCGCCCAGCCCACCTCGGCCGGATCCCGGTAGCCGCCCGCGGGGAACCACCGGAACCACAGCGAGAACACCAGGATGAGCACGTAGCCGACGAGGAAGTTGGGGACCGCGATGCCGAGCACCGCGACGGCGCCCAGGCCGCGGTCCACCGGCCCGCCGGGCCGCGACCCGACGGCGCTGCCCATCAGGACGGAGGCGAGGACCGCCGCCGTCAGCGCGAGGAAGGACAGCAGGAGCGTCGGCGGCAGGTACTGGCCGATCAGGTCCAGTACCGTCCCCCTGTTGTGCAGGGACGCTCCGAAGTCGCCCCGGACCGCGTTCCCCAGCCAGTCGAGGTACTGCGCGATGACGGGCCGGTCCAGTCCCAGGCTGTGGCGGACCTGCGCCACCTGCTGGGGGGTGGCGGACTCGCCGGCGACCACGGCGGCCGGATCGCCGATGGCGAAGAGCATGACGTAGGTGCAGGCGGTGACGACGACGAGGGTCGGGACGGCGGCGAGGGCCCGCAGCGCGGCCTGCCGGAGGATCAGTGTGAGCATCGGGGGGACCTTCGGGAATCGGTGGGAGCCGTCCGGCGGACCGGACGACTCCCGCCGGGCATCCGGCGCATCCGCTCAGCCCTTGACGCCGCGGAACGTCGGGAAGGCCTGGGACCAGGGGTTCCGCCATCCGGTGACCGCGGGCGACACCGCGTAGCTGGTCTTGACGCTCAGGACGGGCACCATCTGGAATCCGTCCATCACGGCGGCCGAGAGCTTCTTGTAGATCTCGTCGCGCTTGGCCTGGTCGGTCTCCCGGACGGCCTCCGCGGCCAGCTTCACGACCTCGTCGTTGGTGTAGCCGCCGGGGTTGTACAGCCCCTCCGGCAGGACGTAGCGGGCGACGGTGGCGGAGGGATCGAAGGTGTTGCCGCTGGCGCCCACCGCCATCGCGACACTCTTCTCGGCGGTGAACTTGCCGACCACCTGGGGTGGCGCGACCGGGCTGACGGCGGCCTTCAGGCCGATGGTGTTCATCTGCTCCTGCACCACGGACGCGAGCTGCTCCATGATCTGGTTGCCTGCGACCGTGACGATCTCCACGTTCGCGCCCGCCGCCCCGGCTTCCTGGACCAGCTTCTTGGCCTTCTCCAGGTCGTACGGCACCGCATTGAGGCCGAGGTCCTTGTCGTACTGGGTGGTGCCGGCCGCGAAGAACTGGCCGGTCGGCTCGCACTGCCCCTGGAACAGCCCCGCGCAGACCGCCTCGCGGTCCACCGCCAGGTTGACGGCTTCGCGGACGCGGGGGTCGTCGAACGGTTTCGTCCGCGTGTTGAAGGAGAAGGAGAAGTTCTCCGTGCCGTAGGCGCGGTCCACCTTGTAGCCGGCGTCCTGCGCGGCCTTGGCCATCTGCTCCGGGACGACCGTGACGTCCAGGTCGCCGGTGCGGATGGCGTTCAGCTTCGCGTCGTCGGTCAGGTAGGTGAGCTCCAACGTCTCGGTGGCCGCGGCCTCGGGGTCCCAGTACGCCGGGTTCTTCTTGTAGACGACCCGGTTGGGCTGCACGGTCTGCAGGGTGAAGGGTCCGATGCCCGCGGACTGCCGGGTCAGGTCCATGCCGTCGGCGACGGCCTTGTCCGAGATCATCATCCCGGAGGGTCCGGCGAGCGTGCGCGGGAGGTCCCCCACGCCGGCCTCGTGGCGGAACCGCACCGTCGACGGCCCGGACTCCTCGACGGTCACGCCGGCCAGCTCGGCGGCGTTGGTGCTCTGCTTGAGCGTCTGCGAGCGGCGCACGTTGGCGATGACCGTCTTGGTGGTGAACGGGGTCCCGTCGGGGAAGGTCAGCCCCTCGCGCAGGGTCATGTCCAGGTACGGGCCCTTGTCGTCCTCACCGGCCTCCCACTTCGTGGCGAGCATCGGCTGGATGCTGTGATCCGGCGCGAGATAGGTGAGCGAGTCGTACAGCGGCTGGGTGTAGACCACCATCTGCCGTACGGGGATGAGGTCCGGGTCCAGGGTCGTGCCCGCCAGGACGGCGCCGAACTTCAGCACGCCGTCCGCGGCGGACCCCGTGGTCGCGGCCCCGCCCCCCGAGCCGCCGCCGCAGGCCGAGACCAGGCCCAATCCCAGAGCGGCGGCCATGACCGCCAGTTGCTTCTTCATGTGGGAGCCCACCCTTCCGCGGGACACACGTCCCGGAAACAGAGTGTGAGGGAGATTTCTGAAACTGACTTTATCCTCAGCTTCTTGCGGCGGACAAGGCTTTGACGGCAGGCGTCGGATAACGGAAAAGCACCGGCCGACCGCGGGCCGGTCAGCGCGGCAGGGGCGCGGGGCGCCACGGCGCGAACGTGGGGAGCACCAGGATCCCCGGGGCCGCCGCGCACACCTCCTCGATCGCCCGGACGACCGGTCCGGCCACCGCGTACTGCATCGCCTTGGACTTGTCCGGATAGCCCTCGGGATCGTCCAGGCCGACCTGGATCCTGAGCCTGGGCGCGCCGTCGATCGTGATCGTCCAGCCGTCCTCGCCCTGGAAGTCCGGCTGGTCGTCGTCGGCCCGCCAGTCCATCTGGATGGTCAGGAACCGGCCGGCCTCCGTGTTGGCGTGCCAGCGCCAGCGGGCGCAGGAGACGGTGCCTTTGGGGATCGTGCCCACGACGATGCGCACGTCCTCCTTGGCCACCGCGATCTCGTGGTCCTCCTCGACCGAGGTGAACTCCACGTTCAGGGCGTGCGACACGTACCCGGTGATCTCGCCGAAGAGCTCGGTGAAGAACGCCGCGCGGCCCGCGGTCGCCTCCTTGAACCGCTCCGGGGTCATCCCGAATCCGCACAACTCGTAAATGAATCCCGGCGAGATGACCGGCGAGCAGTCGTAGACCTCGCGGAAGTGGATGTGCTTGACGTCGGTGCACATGGTGGTGGCGGCGACCGCCAGGCGCTCGGTGATCAGTCCCGGGTTCACGCCGGTGCCGAACAGCGTGGCGCCTCCTTCGACGGCGGCCCGCCGCAGCCTGGCGGTGTGCTCCGGCTCCGCCTTGCCGGTGCCGCCGGGAGTGATCGGCCACGGGTAGGTGAAGGCGACCGTCGTGATGACGTTCTTGCCCGAGCGCAGCAGCCGGACCAGGTCGTCCACATGCTGGCCGGGCGACTCCCCGTTGAGCGGGGTGTGCAGGACGACGTCGGCGTCCAGGGCGAGGATGTCCTCGATGTCCTTGGTCGCGGTCACGCCGATCGGCCGCCGCCTCAGGATCTCTCCGGCGTCGCGGCCGGCCTTGTCGTCGCTGTAGGTCAGCAGGCCGACCAGTTCCAGGCCGGGCCGGTCGATCACGTGGCGGCCGGTGACCCGGCCGATGGCGCCGGTGGCCCACTGCACCACCCGGTAGGGTCGCGACACTCTCACTGTCCTCCTTCGGTCGTCCGCCGGGATTCCGCCGCTCCGGTGAGCAGCGAGAGGCAGCCGGCCGCCGCCGCGGCGTCCCGCAACCGCGCCGGCCGCCCGTCGAGCGCCGCGGCCGCCCTCGCCCGCCGGAAGTACAGGTGGGCGTCGTGCTCCCAGGTGAACCCGACCCCCCCGTGCACCTGGACGAGGGTGTCGGCCGCGGCGGCGAACGCCTCGGACGCCTCGGCCTTGGCCAGCAGGACGATGCGGTGCGCCTGCTCGTGGTCGCCCGCGTCGGTCGCCCCGGCGGCGGCGAGCACGAGCGCCCGCGCCGCCGTGACGGCGACGGCGACCTCGGCGCAGCGGTGCTGGATCGCCTGGTAGGCGCCGATCACCTGGCCGAACTGGCTGCGGATCTTCGCGTACTCGACCATGTGGCCGAGACAACCCTGGGCACCGCCGACCTGCTCGGCGGCGAGCAGCAGCCGGGCGACGTCGCCGAGGCGGGCGACCGCCGCGGTGTCGCCGGGCGCCGTCATCGGCACGGCCGGAGCCGCGTCGAGGTGGAGGTCGCCCAGCCGCGCGGTGAGGTCGACGGACCTGACCGGACGGCGGGTGACCCGGGCGCGTCCGTCCGCGTCCGGCGCGAGCGGCACCAGGACGACGGCGGGACCCCGCGGCCCGGCGGCGACCGCGAGCAGCGCGTCCGCGGTCATGCCGTGGGTGACGTGCCGCACCGTGCCGGACACCCGGCCCTCCGGGTCCAGCACCGGCCCGGGCTCCTGCGACGCGAACGCCTGCGGCATGCCGACGACCACCGCGCCGGACAGCAGCCCCGCCGCGTGGCCGAGCAGGTCCTCGCTCAGCGGGCCGCCCAGGCCGAGCGCCCAGGCCGCGAGCACCGAGGCGCGCAGTGGCCCCGGGTACAGGCAGGCCGCCGCCTCCTCGGCCGCCGCGACCACGTGCTCCAGTCCGAGGCCCAGCCCGTCGGCCTCCTCGGGGGCCGCCATGCCGACCAGGCCGACCTCTTCGGCGAGGGTGCGCCAGCGCCCGCGGTCGAAACCCGGCTCATCGCCGTCCGGGGCGCCGTCGCGGAGCGACCGGGCCTCGTCCAGCCCCGGGTGGTCCGCGAAGTACGACCGCACCGCCGACCTGACCTCGTCGGGACTCAGCAGATCGTCGCTCACGCGCCCGCCTCCCCTGCGCCGTCGTCGAGCTTGGCCCGGACGACCTTTCCCGTCGCCGTCCTCGGCAGCGCGGACAGGAATCTCACGGTCTTGGGCACCTTGTATCCGGGCAGGTGTCTCCTGCAGTGGTCCTTGACGGCCTGCTCCGTCAGGCCGTCGTCGCGGCAGACCACGACGGCGCACACCCGCCGCCCCCACAGCTCGTCCGCCGCGCCGTACACGGCGCACTCCAGGACCTCGGGCATCTGGTCGATGACGTTCTCCACCTCGCCCGGGTGGACGTTCATCCCACCGGTCACGATCATGTGGTCGGACCGGCCCTCGACGTACACGTAACCGTCCGCGTCGACGTGCCCGACGTCGCGGGTGTTGAGCCAGCCGCCGACCAGGACCTCCCGGGTCGCGTCGCCCCCGCCGATGTAGCCGCGCATCATGAACGGGGAGCGGAAGTGCAGCTCGCCGGAGGCTCCCGGCGGCACCTCGGCGCCGCCGCCCGGCTCGCGCACGCTCACCTCGACGCCGGCGGTGAGCCGGCCCGCCGACGACAGCCGGCCGGCGTGCTCCGGATCGGGCCGGTGGTCCTCCGGCGGAAGGCAGGTGACCGGGCTGCCCGCCTCGGTCATGCCGTAGATCTGGCAGAGCTCGCAGCCCAGCACGTCGATGGCCTCCTTCAGCAGGCTCATCGTGATCGGGGCCGCGCCGTAGGCGATGTGCCGCAGCTCGGGGAGCTTCCTCGGGTGCTCCTTCAGGTGGTCGACGACCGCCCGGATCAGGGTGGGCACGAGCACCGCGTGCGTGATGCCGTGCTCGGCGAACGCGGCCGTGATCGCCGCCGGTCCGGCCTCGGCGATGTAGACCTGGGTGGTGCCGTACCGCAGCCCGTACTGGACCCAGGTCGCACCGGCGAGGTGGAACACCGGCGGCACGATCAGCTGTCGCGACTCGGGTCCGAACCGGTGCACCGTGCGGTTGGCCACGCCCAGCTCGTTGGCGATCCGGGTCAGCGGGACCGCCTTGGGCACGCCGGTCGATCCCGAGGTGAAGAAGACGATGGCCTCGTCGCCGGGCTCGGGTTCGAGGACCTCGCCCGGCGCGTCGTCCGGCCACAGCCGCTCCCCGACCGCCGAATGCGCGGCCAGTCCGGACGCGATCGCCGCTCCGCGCTCGGCGAGCCCGGGGCCGGAGACCAGGTGCGTCAGCCCCACGGCCTCGATCGCCGCGCGCTGGCCGGCGTCGGGGAGCCGCCAGTTCAGCCCCACCAGGGACGCGCGCCTGCGCCAGGTGGCGAGGAGTACGGCCGGGAAGGCCGCGTCGTTGCCTCCCAGCCATCCGACGCGCGCCCCCGGCCCGACGCCGTGACCGGCCAGGTGCCCGGCACAGCGGTCCGCGGCCTCGTCGAGCTCGCGCCAGGTCAGGGACAGCCGCGGGCTCACGACCGCGAGCGCGTCCGGGCGCGTCCGGGCGTGCTCGCGCACGGCCATGTCGATGGTGTGTACCGGCCAGTTCTGGTGTTCCGTCACAACGATCCCGCCCAGCCTCGCTCCGCCATCCAGTCAGTGATCACGCCCACCGCTTCGGCGAGCTGGGGGCGCTGGCTCCTACCGGAGTAGTAGTGCGTGGCGCCCTGGACCGTGTGGAGGGTCTTGTCCGGATGGCCGACCGCGTCGTACAGACGATCGGTGTGGCTCGGCGTGCACGCGTCGTCGGCCGAGTTGCCGATGACCAGCGTGGGCACCCGCAGGTCGGCCGCGCAGCGGACGCCGTCGGCGTGCGCGTCGTCGTAGCTCCACTGCGACAGCCAGCTCCGCAGCGTGCTGAAGCGGGCCAGGCCGACCGGGCCCATGTTCACGATCCTGGGGTCGCCCAGGTAGCAGGTGCCCGGCACCCGGTCGTTGGGGTCCAGGGTGGGGTCCAGCCAGCGCGGGTCGGCCATCGTGCCGTGGGTGACGAAGCCGCGCTCCTCCAGCCCGCGACCGGACGAGCGCAGGTCCTCCAGCGTGTCCTTGACCCAGGCGGTGATCCGCCGGTTCCTGGCGATCTGCGCCTCCCGGTATCGGGCGACGAACTCCGGGGTGTACGGCGGCCGGTTCGGGTTCGCCGGGTCGTACAGGTCGAGCTCGGGGTCGCGCCTGCCGGGGTCGTTCTCGTCCAGGATCGACGCGTCCAGCCACTCGGTGAGCGTGCCGTGCCGGCTGACGTGCGCCGCCAGCAGCATGACCCCGTCGGCGGGCTGGAGGTCGAGCGCGGTGAGGTCCGGCGGCTCGCCCGCCGGGGTGCGGGTGACGGTGGGCGACTGGGCCTGCTGCTGGTAGTACAGGGACAGGGAGCCGCCCCCGCTCCAGCCCGCGAGAATGACGTTGCGGTAGCCGAGCCGTTCGCGGGCGTCGCGGACGCAGGCGCCGAGGTCCTGGACCACCTTCTCCATGATGAGCGCGCTGTCCACGCCGCGGTATCGGCTGTTGCAGTAGATGACGTGGTGCCCGGCCCTGGGCAGGGCGTTGGTCATCGGCAGGTAGGCGCCGCCCCCGATCGGGTGCATGAAGAGGATGACGGTGTCGGACGGGATGTTCTTCGGCCGGAGCAGGTAGCTCTCCAGGACGACGTCCTCCCCGACGCCGCCGTACGTGTCGCGGTAGGCGGATTCGTCGCGGAACAACACCAGGTAGGGGATGCGCTCGTACTCGAAGCGGGCGGCGGCGGTCATGCCTGCGCCTCCGCGGAGACCTCGGCCCGGGCGGCGGCCAGCAGCGCCTCGCTGGCCACCATGCGGCGCCGGGTGTCGATCGAGATGACCTTCCACTCGACCCGGGTGTCGACGTCGTGCCGTCTCCGCGAACGTTCGCGCGCGCGTTCGGGCACCCCGTGGTGCACACCCTGCGGGGCGTGGGAGATCAGGCCCGACGGCATGTCCACGCCGAAGACGCTGCCGCCGTGGTAGAAGGCGACCTCGTCGTAGTCGACGTTGCGGTGGTACCAGGGCATGCGCTCCGCGCCGCGGGCCGCCTCCGCCGGGCGGGGCAGGAAGTGCATCACGTACACGCCGGTGGCCTGCATGAACAGGTGGACCGTCGGCGGCAGGTGGACGCTCTCCGACGTGATCACGTCGTAGTCCTCGATGTTGAACGTGAACGGGAAGTTGTCGCCCTTCCAGCCCTCCGCGTCGAGCGGGTGATGCGGGTAGAACAGCGACGTCCGCCCGCCGGCGTGGCGGAGGCGGACCTCGTACTCATCGAGCACCGGCTCCTCGAACGCCTCCGCCTCGGGAACCGTGACGAGCGAGGAGTCGTAGGGGAAGTGCCTGCCGAGCACGCCCGCCGGGGGGACCCGGAACTCCTCGGTCGCCTCGATGAGGAGCAGGTGCCCGTCGTCCTCCGGCACCTGCCGGTACGTCGTGGACTTGGGCAGGTAGACGTAGTCGCCGGGGCGGTAGGGGAGGCGGCCGAACTCCGTCTCGAAGTGCCCGTGCCCCCGGTGGACGAACCAGAGCTCGTCCCCGTCGACGTTGCGCTCGTAGAAGGGCGCGGCCGCCCGCCGCCGGCTGAGTGAGACGCGGCAGTCCTCGTTGCCGAACAGCGGCATCGGCCCGCCTTCCGGGTCGTGCAGGTCGCCGGGCTCGAGGTCGCACGTCTGGACGTCCAGCGGGCTCAGGGGGCCCTCGGCGCGGTATGCGGTCGGATCGTTGCGACGGTAGAGGTGGGCGGTGCGTCCGGTGAACCCGGACCTGCCCATCTCGTCGTCCTTGAGCCCGTCGAGATCGCGGTGGACCTGGCGCGGCGTGCGTCCCTTGCGCAGTTGAACGAAGGATTCCACTGCAGTGTCCTCTACTTCCGTGTCGTTTCGCGGCCGGCGGGCCTGGGCGGACGGGGCAGGCCGAGGCCGCGCTGGGCGATGATGTTGAGCTGGATCTCGTCCGTGCCGCCCGCGATGTGCAGGGCGGGCGCTCCGAGCACGAACTCCGACCACGCGTAGGTGTCCCACCCGCCGTCGTCGGTGAAGGCGCGCTCGCCCAGGACCGAGCCCGCGAGCCCGGCTATCCGGTCGACCGCCCTCGTCATGAGCAGCTTGAGCACGGAACCCGACACGGGCCCCAGGCTGTGGCTCCAGGACGCGTCCGGGAGCTCGGCCGCGGCCCGCATCGCGATGATCGAGGCCACGGTCCGCGCGATCTCCTGGCGGTGCGCCGGGTCGGCGACCGCGTCCAGCCGCGTGACCAGGGCGGCCAGCCGCCGCAGCACGTACGGGCTGACCGGGCCGTCGTCGCCGCTCATGGAGTTGCGCTCGCTGCCCAGGCTGGTGGCGGCGACCCGCCAGCCCTCCCCCACCGCTCCGATGCGGTCCGCGTCGGGAACACGCACGCCGTCGAGGAAGACCTCGTTGAAGGCGGCCCCGCCGGTCATCTGGCGGATGGGCCGCACGGTCACCCCCGGCGCGCGCATGTCCACCAGGAACATGGTCAGCCCCTCGTGCTTGGGCACGTCGGGGTCCGTACGGACCAGGGCCTCGCCGACGTCGGCGAGGTGCCCCATGGAGGTCCACACCTTCTGGCCGGTGAGGATCCAGTCGTCGCCGTCCCGGACGGCCCGCGTGGCGACGCCGGCCAGGTCGGATCCGGCGCTCGGCTCGGAGAAGAGCTGGCAGCCGATGATGTCCGCGCGCATGAGCGCGGGCAGCGTCCGCGACCGGAGCGACGGGGAGCCGTGCCGGTCGATCGCGGGGGCCACGATGCGCAGCCCGACGAACAGCACCTCCCTGGACGGGAGTCCCAGCTCGGCCAGCAGATCGTCGACGACCTGGTCGTGCTCCCGGGTCAGGCCGCGCCCGCCGCAGTCGGGCGGGCCGCTCGGCCAGGCGTATCCGGCGTCGAACAGCCGGGCCTGCAGTCGCCGGGCCTGCTCGACCTGCAGCTCATGCCCCTCCCCCAGCTCCTCGACCGCGGCGATGCGGTCGGATTCGCGCCGGTCGGCCGCTCGGGCGTCCGCGGCGGCGTACTCGCCGGCGATCGATCGCAGGAACGCGCCCGCCTCCTCGCGGAACGCCTCCGGGCTGGGAGGAGCGCTCGGGTTGTTCACGGTGCGGTCCCCTCAGTCCTTCGAGATCCCGGCCAGCTTGAGGGCCAGCGCCTTGGCGTCGTCCATCGGGTAGTGCTTGCGCGCGACGAGCCGCTGGGCGAAGAGGCCGCCCCCGGACTGGATCATGGTGACCAGCTGCCAGCCACCGTAGGCGTCGGCCGTGAAGTCGCGGATCGCGTGGAACAGGCGGGTGCGGTACTCGCCGTCGCCCGTGTCCTTGCCCGCCATGTACTTCTTGATGAAGGGCCCGACCTCGTCGTGCTCGACGTCCGCGATCGAGGGGGCGGTGACGATGGAGCCGCCTCCGATGTCGTGCAGGTGCCGGACCATCAGGCTGAACTCGGCCGCGCCGTAGTGCTTGGCCGCGTTGGTGAACAGCTCGCTCGGGAAGTACCAGCCCTCCGGACTCGCCTCGGCGTTCGCGATGGCGGCCTCCAGGCCGGCCCGCACGAGCGTCGCGTAGATGATCATTTCGGCGATCTTCTCGCGGATGTGCGGGACCCGCTCGGTGCCGTTCGCCTCGGCGACGAGCTGCGCCAGGCCCACCAGCGTGTCGCCGTACTCGGCCAGGTGCGCGGTCCCGCCCAGGCGCTCCCAGAGCCCGAGCGAGTGCGCGAACGTCGCGGAGTGCTCGGTCTCACCGGCGAGGAACACCCGCTCGTTCGGGACGAAGACGTCGTCGAGGATGACGAAGCCCTCGGGCATGTTGTGCCGGGAGCTGACCGGGAAGTCCGCCACCCGCTCGCGAGGCGCGTAGTTCGTGTTCACGATCTTGACGCCCGGGGTGTTCACCGGGATGGCGCAGGCGACCGCCCAGTCCTCCTCACCCGGCTTCATCTTCTTGGTCGGCATCACCACCAGCTCGTGGCTCACCGCCGCCGAGGAGATGTGCAGCTTCGCCCCTCGTACGACGATGCCGTCCGGCCGCCGCTCGACGATCCGCGTGTAGCTGTCGGGGTCGTCCTGCCCGCCCGGGGGCCGCATGCGGTCCCCCTTGGCGTCGGTGATCGCCTGCACGCAGCGCAGGTCGTTGTCCCGGCAGTACGCGAAGTAGTCCTCGATCCGCCGGGCGTACTCCTCGCTCTTCGGGCGGATCCGCGCGGCGGCGGTGAGCAGCGCGAGCAGGCCCTGCGAGGTGGTCACGGTCACCATGTCCCAGCCCAGCAGCAGGTCCAGCAGGTCCTTCAGCTCCTCGCGGCTGCGGGGGATCATGAAGTACGGCCCGCGGGCGTCGTCTCCGGGGCGGTGATGCCGCTCGTACCCCCCGGCCACCAGGTCGAGCGCCGTGGCGAACTGCGGGTGGGTCGCGAGGTCCTTGACCTCCTCCCCGTCCGCGAAGATCCGCCTGCCGTCGTTGAGCGAGGCCAGATACTCGCCACCCGTCATCATCGCCATCGTGCAACTCCTCGGTTCGTGCACACCCTCACACCACCAGAATCCTGATGCTAAATTCAGTTTTAGTCAATGGTTGTGAGAGGAGAACAGAACCCGGTGCATGAACATCTAGACTCGGGTCCGCCGACACGCGGCAGTAGACGGTTCGCCAGTAGATGAGAGACGGAGGAAGCGGGCCATGCCAGCCACGCCGAAGGGACGGCGCACCGAGGCCGCGTTCTTGGAAGCCGCCCGGCAGGTCTTCGCCGAGAAGGGGTACTTCAACGCGAAGATCTCGGACATCGCGCAGGCTGCCGGCAAGTCGCCAGGGTCCTTCTACAACTACTACGAGAACAAGGAGGAGCTGCTCGAAGCGCTCCTCGAGCAGTTCTCGGCGGAGGTTCTCGAGGAGTCCCTGAAGAGCCAGACCGACGACCCCCTCGAAGGGATACGCGGGGCCGTGCGGGCGTACTGGACCACCTACCGCAAGTACCTCGCGGAGATGGTGGGCGTCTTCCAGATGTCGATGACCGACCCGGTCTTCGCCGATCGCTGGCGGGAGAACCGGGCGGCCGGCATCCGGGCGGTGCTCGCGGGGATCAAGCACGCCGAGAAGGACGGGTACCGGGTCGGCCTCGATCAGAGCACGCTCGCGTCCGCGATCGTCTCGCTGCTCGAGTCCTTCTGCTGGACGTGGATGGCCGCGGGCGGCGACGCGAACGTGGAGCCGCCCGACGACGAGACCGCGATCGAGACGCTGAGCGCGATCTGGTACCGGACGCTCCACTTCGAGGCCCCGCGGGCCTGACCGGTCACCGCATGCGACCGGGCGGTGAGGACCGCCACACGGTCCTCACCGCTCCCGTCACCCTGCTACGAGGGCTTTACCGGCCCCGCCAGACCGGGCTGCGCTTCTCCGCGAACGCGGCGGCGCCCTCCTTCGCGTCCTCCGACGCGAAGACCGGCGCGATGATCCGCTCCTGCCGCTCCCATCCCTCGGCGAGCGTCCAGTCGGCGGCGGAGCGGGCGATCCTCTTGGTGGCCGCGACGCCGAGCGGGCCGTTGGCGGCGATCTTCGCGGCCAGCTCCAGCGCGCCGGCGAGCGCCTCTCCCGCCGGCGCCACCCGGTTGACGAGGCCCACGTCGAACGCGCGCCGCGCGGTGACGGGCTCACCGGTGAGGAGCATCTCCATGGCGAACGCGAACGGGACGCGGCGCGGCAGCGTCAGCGCGCCTCCGGCGGCGGCGACGAGCGAGCGGCTGACCTCCGGAACGCCGAACCTGGCCGTCTCGCCCGCGACGACCAGGTCGCACGCGAGCAGCAGCTCGAACCCGCCGGCCAGCGCCCAGCCCTCGACGGCGGCGATCAGCGGCTTCCGCGGCGGGGTCACGGCGATGCCGGCCAGTCCCCGGCCCTCGATCGTGGGACTCTCCCCCCGCAGGAACGCCTTGAGGTCCATGCCGGCCGAGAACACCCCGCCGGCGCCGGTCAGGACGCCGACCCGCAGTTCGTCGGACGCGTCCAGCTCGTCGACCGCGTCGGCTATGCCCCGGGCGACGGCGAGGTTGAGCGCGTTCTTCGCCGCCGGCCGGTTGATGGTGATGACCTGCACGCCGCCGACGCGCTCGACGAGGACCTCCCTCGTCCCGTCGCCGTCCTCTCGATTCCCCATATTCACCCTTACTCGTTCACTCTTCTGATTCGTGCGGATCGGGCCGCCGGATACCGGCGAGAAACGTGTCGCAGAAGACGTCGGCGACGGCCCTCGGCGGCAGCGCCGCCTCCCTCTTCAGCCAGACGTAGGAGTAGTTGAACATCCCGAGGATTCCTTTCAGAACCACGGGGTCGGGCAGTTTCCGGAATTTCCCCTCGGCCACCCCCGCGTCGAGCGCACGCCCCCACACCTGCTCGTACTGCTTGCGCAGATCGAGCATCGTCTCCCTGCGCGGGCCGGTGAGCGCGGTGAAGTCGCGATAGTGGACGGTCCATTCGAGAACGTGGTCCGCGACGTTCTCCATGAGCGTCCGGGCCAGTTCCCGGAATCGTTCCTCGGGGTCCGCCACACGCGTCTCGATGTCGTGGGCCGCGTCGACCATCACCCGCAACTGGGCGGTGCTGATCTCGAACAGCAGCGCCTCCTTGTTGCCGATGTGATGGTAAAGAGCGCCGCGCTGGAGGCCGACGGCCGCTTCGAGTTGCGCCACTCCCGTTCCGTGGTATCCGTGTTCGGCGAACAACTCGGCGGCGACGCGCAGAATCCGAGCTTTCTGCGATGACTCGCGGACCATGAACCTGCCGATCTCTCGAGGGTGGGGATCACCGGTCAGCTCCGGCGCCGACGGTACGATACGGGGTCCTCACCCCCGGCCCCGCGATCCCGGGCGGCTACTTGGGCGGGAGCCGGACGCCGGCGTCGATCCGGATGACCTCGCCGTTGATGTAGCCGTTGGTCAGCAGCTCCCAGGCGAGGCTGGCGAACTCCTCGGCCTGACCGAGCCGGCGGGGGAACACCACGTCCTCGGCCAGCTTGGCCTTGAACGCGTCCGGGTCCGGCACCGTGTCGTAGATCGGCGTGTCGATCAGCCCCGGGGCGATGGTGTTGACCCGCACCCCCACGACGCCGAGGTCGCGCGACAGCGGCAGGGTGATGCCGACCACGCCTCCCTTGGAGGCGCTGTAGGCGACCTGCCCGATCTGGCCTTCGAACGCGGCGACCGACGTGGTGTTGACGATGGCGCCGCGGGCGCCGTCGGCGTCGGGTTCGTTGCGGGACATCGCGGTCGCGGCGAGGCGCACGACGTTGAAGGTGCCGATCAGATTGACCTCGACCACCTTGCGGAACGCCTCCAGGCTGTGCGCCGAAGCGTACTCGCCGTCCTTGCCGATCGTGCGGGACAGGCTCGGGATCCCGGCGCAGTTGACGACGGCCCGCAGCGGGGCCTGCGCCGCCGCGGCGTCGATCGCGGCGATGACCTGTTCGGTGTCGGTCACGTCCGCGGCGACGAACCCGCCGCCGATGTCGGCGGCGACCCGCTTCCCGTTGTCGGCGTCGAGGTCGATGACGGTGACCTTCAGCCCCTTGGCCGCAAGGAGGCGGCCGGTGGCCTCCCCCAGTCCGGACCCTCCGCCGGTGACGATGGCCGAGCTGCCAGTCAGATCCACCTGTGTCTCCTTCAGCTTGATGAACGACTCAGTGCTTGCGGAGGAAGTCGGCGATCGCCGCCCGCGCCTCGGGAGAGGAGATCACGTCCACCTGGTTGGCGATCTCCGCTTCGAGCGCGGCGGCGAGGTCGGTCTCCCACGCGGCGTTGAGCAATGACTTGGTACCGCTGAGGGCCCCGGGCGCCAGGCCGCGGAGCCGGTCGGTCAGCGCGGCCACCTCGGCGGGCAGCCGGTCCTGCGGGACGACCGCGGTGACCATCCCCCATTCGAGCGCGGTCGCCGCGTCCAGGGAGTCGCCGAGCAACGCCAGCCGGCGCGCCCGCCGGTCCCCCACCAGCCGGGGCAGCAGCCAGCTCGCCCCGCTGTCCAGCGACAGCCCGCGCCTGATGAACAGCTGCAGGAAGCGGGACCGGTCGCTGGCGACGACGAAGTCGCAGGCGAGGGCGAGGTTCGCGCCCGAACCCGCCGCGATGCCGTCGACCATCGCGACGGTCGGGACCGGCGCCTCGTGCACGGCCAGCACGCACCGGTTGGACACCCTGATCCGGTCCGGCAGGGTGTCGAGGTCGTCGAGCAGGCCGCCGACATCCGATCCGCCACAGAACGCGCCGCCGGCCCCGGTGAGCACCACGACCCGGACCTCCGGGTCCGCGGACAGCTCCGCGAGCATGGCGTCCAGCGTGCTCCACATGGCGTCGGTCATCGCGTTGAGCTTGCCGGGACGGTTGAGCGTGATCGTCGCGACGCCGTCCCGCACCTCGCCGTCGACGCTCACGCCCGCTCCCCGGGCGCGTCGAGGGACCGGCCGATGATCTCTTTCATGATCTCGTTGGTGCCGCCGTAGATCGTCTGCACCCGCGCGTCGAGAAAGGCCCGGGCGACCGGGTACTCCTGCATGAATCCGTAGCCGCCGTGCAGTTGCAGGCAGCGGTTGACCACGTCCTGCTGCAGCTCGGTGGTCCACCACTTGGCCTTGGCGGCCTCCTCGGCCGTCAGCTCGCCCGCCACGTGCCGGCGGATGAGGTAGTCCACGTACACCTGGGCGACCTCGGTGGCCGTGGTGAGCTCGGCCAGCACGAACTTGGTGTTCTGGAAGGAGGACAGGCGCTCGCCGAACGCGGTCCGCCCGCGGCAGTAGTCGACCGTCCACTCCAGTACGGCACGGGCCCCGGCGATCGCCGACACCGACAGGGCGACCCGTTCCTGCGCGAGGTTGCGCATCAGGGTGCCGAACCCGGTCCCCGGCTCGCCGAGCAGGTTCCCCGCCGGGACGCGGGCGTCGTCGAAGAACAGCTCCGCGGTGTCCTGGCTCTTCAGCCCGATCTTCTTGAGGGCGCGGCCCCGCGTGAACCCCGGTGCGCCCTCCTCCACCACGATGAGGCTCATCCCGCGGTGGCGCCGCTCCGGATCGGTCTTGACCGCCACGACGACCAGGTCGGCGTTGAGCCCGTTGGTGACGAACGTCTTCGAGCCGTTGAGGACGTAGTCGTCGCCGTCGCGGACCGCGGTGGTGCGGATCGACGCGAGGTCCGACCCGGTTCCCGGCTCGGTCATGGAGATCGCGCCCATCGTCTCCCCGGTGACCGTCCCGGGCAGCCAGCGGGCGCGCTGCTCCGGGGTGGTGGCGGTCAGCAGGTAGGGCAGCACGATGTCGTTGTGCAGGGTGATGCACATGCCCGAGCCGATGACGTTGGCCCGTTGCAGCTCCTCGGAGATGATCACGTTGTACCGGAAGTCCGGCTCGCCGAGGCCGCCGTACTCCTCCGGCACCGCCATGCCCAGGAAACCGGCCGCGCCGGCCGCGAGGAACATGGTTCTGTCCACGCGTCCCCGCGTCTCCCATTTCTCGTGGTGCGGCTCGATCTCGCTCCGCACGAACGCCCGGAAACTGCTCCGGAAATCCTCGTGGGTGTCGTCGAACAGGTCACGATGTACGGCCATGCCGTCTCTCCTCCTGGTTCATCGCGCGGTCCAGCCGCCGTCGACGGCGATGGTCTGCCCGGTGACGAACGCCGACCCGGGCCCGGCGAGCAGCAGCAGGACCGCGTCCAGCTCCTCGGGCCTGCCGGGGCGCCCCATCGGGGTGTTGCGCTCGATCCACCGGCGCGCGGAGTCGTCGGCGAGCATGCGCTCGGTCAGCTCGCTGGGGAACCAGCCCGGCGCGATCGCGTTGACCCGCACTCCCGTGCGCGCCCATTCGCAGGCCAGATGCCGGGTGAGGCTGATCACCGCGCCCTTGGCCGCACCGTACGCGGACTGCGGGACGGGGGCCGAGGCCACCATGCCGAGGATGGAGGCGATGTTGACGACGGAGCCGCCGCCGCGCGCCGCCATGGACTTCCCGGCGAGCACGCTGAGCTGGAACAGCGCGGTCAGGTCGATGTCGAGGGTCCGGCGGAAGGACTCGATCGGCTGGTCGAAGGCGGGCAGCGGATCGGCCCAGCCGGCGTTGTTGACCAGGATGTCGATCCCGCCCAGCTCGTCGGCGCGGGCGATCAGCCGCGCGCAGTCGGCGTCGTCGGTGACGTCGCACCGGTGGGCGAGCACACCGTCCTGCTCGGCGGCCAGTTCGTCGAGCAGGTCCGTACGGCGGGCGGCGGCGATCACGGTCGCCCCGGCACGGGCGAGCACCTGGGCGAACCGCCGTCCCAGCCCGCTCGACGCCCCGGTGACGACCGCGACCTTCCCGCTGAGGTCGGTGAACCGCTCGGCGGAGTTCATGACACCCTCTCGATCACGGTGGCGTTGGCCATGCCGCCGCCCTCGCACATCGTCTGCAGGCCGAAGCGGCCGCCGGTGCGTTCGAGTTCGTGGAGCAGGGTGACCATCAGCTTGGCGCCGGATGCGCCCAGCGGGTGCCCGAGGGAGATTCCCCCGCCGTTGACGTTGACCTTGGCCGGGTCGGCGCCGATCTCGCGCTGCCAGGCGAGGACCACCGAGGCGAACGCCTCGTTCACCTCGAACAGGTCGATGTCGTCCGCGCTCATCCCGGCGCGGTCCAGGACGCGCCGGGTGGCGGGGATGGGCGCGGTCAGCATCTCGACCGGGTCGGCGCCGACGACCGCCATGTGCCGGATCACCGCGCGGGGGCGCAGGCCCAGGGCTCGCGCCCGGCCGGAGCTCATGATGAGGAGCGCGGCCGCTCCGTCGACGATCTGCGAGGAGTTGCCGGCGGTGATCCGGCCCTCCGGCACGAACGCCGGCTTGAGCGCGGCCAGCGCCTCCATCGAGGTGTCGCGGATGCATTCGTCGGCGGCCAGGTTCCCGCCCGGCACGGTGACCTCGCCGGTCTCCCGGTCGCGCCGCCTGCGCGCCACGGGGACGATCTCGCGATCGAACCGGCCCTCGTCGCGGGCGGCGGCCGCCCGCCGCTGGCTGAGCAGGCCGTAGGCGTCCAGTTCCTCCCGGGCGATGCCGTACCGGTCCGCCACGAGCTCGGCCGAGATGCCCTGCGGCACCAGGCCCGTGTGTCCGTACGCCTCGCGGTCGGCGTACCGGTTCTGCGCCGCCTGACCGTAGACGGCGCGGATGTCGCCGCCCGGCGCGTTGGAGAACATCGGCACGGTCGACATGCACTCGATGCCCGCGGCGACCACCACGTCGCACGATCCCGCCATGATCGCCTGGGCGGCGAAGTGGACGGCCTGCTGGGAGGAGCCGCACTGACGGTCGACGGTGGTGGCGGGGACGGTCTCGGGCCAGCCCGCGGCCAGGACGGCGGTGCGCCCGACGTTCGTGCTCTGCGCGCCGTTCTGGGTGACGCATCCCATGATGACGTCGTCGACGACGGCGGGGTCGATGCCGGTCCGCTCCCGCAGCGCGTTCAACGTCTCGGCGGCGAGTTCCGCGGGATGCCACCCGGACAACGAGCCATGGCGTCTGCCCGCCGGGGTGCGCACCGCTTCCACGATCACTGCTTCGGACATGGGGGAGACCTTTCGTGTCGCGTACCGACCGATCGGTACAGTAATTGGCCCGCGAGGGACGCGTCAACGGATTCTGAAGGTAAATTCAGTTTCGCTGGTGCGGACTCGTCGGAGGGAAGAGCGGGTGCTCGCGGGGTCGATCACATGACCGGGGACGGGAACCTTCCAGCCCTCAGCAACTGGCCCGGCAACGGCCTGCCGAGCACCTCGGTGAGCCAGGCGGAGACCGACAGCAGCGCGTCGAGATCGACGCCCGTGTCCACGCCCTGCCCCTCCAGGAGGTAGACGAGGTCCTCCGTGGCGATGTTGCCCGTCGCGTTCGGCGCGAACGGGCAGCCGCCGATGCCCGCGACGGAACTGTCGAGCACCGCCACCCCCGCGTCGAGCCCGGCGATCGCGTTGGCGTAGCCCGTGTTGCGGGTGTTGTGCAGGTGCAGGCCGAGCGGGACGCCGAACCCGGCCGCGCCGGCGAGGAGGCGGGTCACCTGCCGGGGAACGCCGACCCCGATCGTGTCGGCGAAGATGAGCTCGTCCGCGCCGGTCGCGGCGGCCCGCTCCGCGATCGCCAGCACGTGTCCCGGATCGACCGCCCCTTCGAAGGGGCAACCGAAGGACGCGGCCAGCGTGATGCTCGCGCGCCGCCCGTCGGCGTGCGCCGCGGCGACGATCCGGGCGGCCTCGGCCAGCGACCGCTCGACGCCGCGCCCCTGGTTGCGCCGGTTGAAGGTCTCGGTGACGCAGAAGGCCAGCCTGGCCTCCACGCAGCGCGTCGCCGCCAGGCGGGTGTAGCCCCGCTCGTTGAGCACGAGAGCGACGTGGTCGACACCCTCCACCGGCTTCGCGAGGGCGAGCACCTCCTCCGCGCCGCTCATCTGCGGCACACGGGCGGGATTGACGAAGCTGCCCACCTCCACGCCGGTCAACCCGGTGACGGACAGCCGGTCGACGAGCTCGGCCCGCCGCCGCGGGCTCAGGTGCTCCGGCTCGTTCTGCAGGCCGTCACGCGGGCCCACCTCGCAGATCCTGACGGTCATGACTCTCCCCGGTTCGTCGCGGGCCCGCGGCCCGTCCTCAGATGACCCGCCGCGACCGGAGCCCGGCCAGGGCCTCGGCGTCCAGTCCCAGGACGCCGCCGTAGATCTCGTCGTTGTGCTGCCCCAGCTCCGGGCCCAGGGTCCGGACGTCGCCCGGGGTCTCGGAGAGGCGCGGAGCCACGTTCTGCATGGGGAACGCGCCCAGCTTGTCGTGCGTCAGCCGTACGATCGCCTTCCTCGCGGCGAAGTGCGGATCGGCGAACATGTCCTGCGCCGTGTAGATGAGACCGGCCGGCACCCCGGCTTCGTGCAGGCGTTCCAGCAGCGCGTCGGAGTCCTGCTCCCGGGTCCACTCGGCCACCAGCTTGTCGAGCTCCTCCTGGTTCTCACCGCGCGCGCCGTGCGTTCGGTACCGCTCGTCGGCCCGCCACTCCGGCCGGCCCATGAGGTCGGCCAGCCGGTCGAACACGGTGTCGCGGTTGGCCGCGATCAGCACGGCCAAGCCGTCGCGGGTGGGATAGACGTTGCTGGGCGCGACCCCGGGCAGGATGGAGCCCGTGCGCTCCCGCCGCGCCCCGCCCAGCTCCCACTCCGGAAGGATCGACTCCATGAGCGCCAGCACCGCCTCGTAGATCGCGGAGTCGACCACCTGGCCGCGGCCGGTGCGCTCGCGGGACAGCAGCGCCATGACGGTGCCGAGCGCGGCGAACGTGCCGGCCAGCGAGTCGCCGATCGATATCCCCGCGCGGCTGGGGGCACGATCCGGTTCCCCGGTGACGTACCGCAGGCCGCCCATCGCCTCTCCGATCGAACCGAAGCCGGCCCTCTTGGAGTAGGGGCCGTCCTGGCCGTAACCGGTGATCCGGGTGATCACGAGCCGGGGGTTCAGCTCGGCCAGCGCCTCGGGACCCAGCCCCCAGCGCTCCAGGGTGCCGGGGCGGAAGTTCTCGATGAGCACGTCGGCGTCGGCGAGCAGGTCCCGCAGCAGCCGCTGCCCCTCGGCCTGCCGAAGGTCGCAGGTGATCGACTTCTTGTTGCGGGCGATGATCGGCCACGACAACGACAGTCCCTGCGGGCGATGGCTCCCCCACTGCCGCATCGGATCGCCGCCGCCCGGATCCTCGACCTTGATCACCTCGGCGCCGAAGTCCCCGAGGAGTTGCCCGCAGAACGGCCCGGCTATGAGCGAGCCGGTCTCGACCACCCGCAGCCCGGCCAGCGGGCCGCGGGCGCGCGCGGAGGGCGGGAGGTCCTTCTGATCGTCGTCGAGCATGTACGGACACCTCTTTCTGCCTGGCACCGATCGTTCGAGGCAGCCCACAGGGCAGGGGGCATGACGGCGGCACAAAAACTGAATCTGACGTTAACATCAGATATTGCGATCTACAACGCGGGCACGGCAAGTTCGCCGGACCGCTCACGCGACCGGCACCGTACGACGCCACGTGACCTTGCCCGGCCCCTCCGCGAGCACCCCCTCCAGCCATCATGCGAGGGACAAAGGGCGGCGGCGCCCAGAGGCGCGCTCCCGGACAGGAGGCGCACCGAGCCACGCTCGACGGGTCGCCGCGCCCCGGGGATCTTCGAACGGGCGGGGCCGAAGCCCCGAGTCGGCGCCCTACATCACCGAGCGGATGTCCGGCTTGCTGATCGGGAAGGCGGCCACAAGCCGTTAGTGCTGCCGGGCGCCGAGGGCATGGCCGAATACCGCGACCTCGGCTTCCACGCGGTCGAGGCGCTCAAGGGCAGCCCGTTGATCGTGGTGGTGGGGCCGGCTGTCGGAGACGTGGTCGCCCTGGCCGAGGCGCTCGCCTGAGTGGGAGTCGTCGGCCCCAGCACCTCGCGAGATTCGCGGGCTGCCTGGTTACCGGTTGGCGGCACGTGCGGCGTAGGCCGTTCCGGGGTCGCCGTGGAACTGGCCGAGAATCGGGCGCATACGGAGGTGCCGGCGCGGGAGCTCCCGCCAGGCGCGGGCGACGCACGACGACTTCGGTATACCGCTAGCTTGCGGCGTACCTGCGGCGAGGGCAGAATCGGCCGGGAGATGAACCAGCCCGCACCCGCTCCCGGCTCGCTGCGCGACCTCGCCTACGAGGCGATGCGCGAGCGCATCGTCGAAGGCGTCTGGCACCCCGGCCGGCGCATCGTCGAACGCGACGTGGCCGCCGAGCTCGGCATCTCGCGGATCCCCCTGCGCGAGGCGCTGCGGCGGCTGCACGACGAGGGCCTCGTCATCCTCGTCCCCCGCCAGGGAGCGCTGGTCAGCCCCTTCACCCCGGCGGACGTCTCCGACCTGTTCGACATCCGCGAGCACCTCGAAGAACTGGCCGCGCGCCGTGCCGCCGAACGCGCCGACGAGGGCGTCCTGTCCCGCCTGCGCGAACCCCTCCGGGCCGCGGAGGACGCGCGGGCGCGCGGGGACGAGCGCGGCCTCGCCCTCGCCAACGCCACCTTCCACACCGAGGTCGTCGACGCCTCCGGCAACGCGCTGCTTCAGTCGATCATGGATCCGCTCGCCACCAAGCTGCGCTGGCTCTTCCGCCTGACGGCGGTCCGGGACCCGGGCGAGCAGTGCGCCGAGCACGCCCGGCTCTACCAGGCGATCGCCGCGCGCGATCCCGAGAAGGCCGGCGCGCTCGCCCGCGCCCACGCCGCCGCCGGCCGCGAGTTGTCGATGCGGATGGCCCAGGAGTGGAGCGACCCGCACTTCAACCCGGTCACCGCCACCCGGACCAGGCGGCGCGGCCCTCACCCCTGACCAGCGCCGGACGCCGCGGGTGAGGGGTCACCGAAGATCGGGAGCAGGCGCCGCAGCTCATCCTCGTCGACCTGCCTGCCGTACCCGGCGAGCTGGAAGGTCTCCGCGTGGCCGACCTCCGCGGCGCCGTAGCGGCGCGCCAGCGCCGGTCGCATCTCCTCCCCGGCCCGCAGGAAGCGCGCCCAGTGCTCCCGGACGAAGGCGCGGCCGGCCGGGACGTCACCAGGGGCGGGCGCCCGATCGAGGAAGCCGCGCTGCCAGGGCGCGTACTCCAGGAACTGCGAGGCGTGCGCCAGGCAGGCGTCGAGCTTGGCGTCGAGCACCGGGTCCACGTCCACGACGACGTCGTGCCGATGCGTCGTGGTGGAGTAGTCGACCATGAGCAGGCAGAGCGGCTGACGCTCCAGCCTCGGCACGCCCACCTCGATGTTCCGCGTGGTCGCGAACGCCACCGCGTGCTCCACCAGGAGCCCGGCGGCCCGGTTGTCCGGGTGCCCGCCGCCGTCGCCGTGCAGGGCGACGACCACGTCGGGCCGCCAGGAACGCAACGCGGCGAGCACCCGGAGGCGCGTCTCGACCGTGGGCTCGAGATGGCCGTCGTGCACGTCGAAGATCTCGTAGTCGACCACGCCGAGCGCGTCGGCCGCCCGCCGCGCCTCCTCGGCCCGGCGCCTGGCCAGCGGGACACGTTCGAGCTCGTGATGCCCGGCGTCGCCGTTGGTGAGCGTCAGGAACTTCACCGCGTGCCCGGCGCGGGCCAGCAGCGCGGCCGTTCCCCCCGCGTACATCTCGGGCTCGTCGGGATGGGCGGCGATGACCAGGGTTCGCAACATCTCTCCTCAAGGGGGGCGGTCCGGCACGATCCGCCGTGCCGGACGGGGGTGACCACGGCGGTGGTCGTCGGCGGCGACGCGTCAGTGCGCCCCGGCGGCGCGGAGCAGCCCGGCGACCGCCGTCTGCCCCTTGGCGACGGCGTGGGCGAGCGGGGTGACGCCGTCCCGGTCGGCGAGGTCGACGTCGGCGCCCGCGGCGATGAGCAGCCGGACGATCTCCTGGTGGCGGGGGCCGCCGTCGCCGAGGATGACGGCCTCCAGCAGGCCGGTCCAGCCGAGGTCGTTGACGTGGTCGACGTCGATGCCGGTCTTCAGCACCTCGCGGACGTAGTCCACGTGCCCGCGCTCGCAGGCGGGGATGAGCGACACGCCTCCGTAGCGGTTGCGCACGGTCAGGTCGGGCCCCGCCGGGAGGAGGACCCTGAGCATCGCGACGCTTCCGGTGACGCCGGTGACCAGCCAGGGCGTGTCCCGATCGGAGTCCTGGGCGTTCGGGTCCGCGCCCGCCGCGACCAGCACCTCCGCCGCCTCGACGTGGTCGGCCGCCGCGGCGAGCAGCAGGGCCGTGCGGCGGCGCCCGTCGCGGGCCTCGACGTCCGCCCCTGACGCGAGCGCGTCCCGGACGCCCGCCGCGTCACCGCGCGCGGCGCGGGCCAGCAGTTCCTCGTTCAGCACACCTTCTCCTCTCCTCTCGCGCTCCGCCTGCGGCCGTTGTCCGCCGCAGGCGGCGAGCAGCAGGCCGAGCCCGGAGGCCAGGATCGCTCGGCGCTCCATCCGCACCGCCCTTCCGTGATCTCGCCGTCGAACGCGGAGCCGCCATGGGAGCGGCGGCCGGCACGTCACGCGGTTCTCCGCCCGGGGCCGGCGTTCCGGCCGCCGGATCGAAGCGCCACGGTTTGGTATACCACTATACGCCCACTCCGCGACGGCCCGGGATCACACTTTGAGCACTACTCATGTTTTTCGGGGGCACCGCTCCTAGCCTTGGGACATGCGCCCCCCGCGGTTCCTCCTCATCGCGTTGATCGCCGCCCCCGCGTTCGAGACGCTGAGATTCGCCTTCCCGAGCCTCGCCCACCTCGCCGACACCGCCGGATACGTCCCGCTGGCCGGTGTGATCGCCGCCCTCGCCCTCGCCCCGCTGCTCGTCCTGCCGCTCAGGCGGCTGGCCGGACCGGCGGTCGTGCTGCTCACCGGTGCCGGGGCGCTGGTCGCCGTACGACTCGCCGTCCTCGTGCACGGCCCCGCCGTCCCCCTCGGGGTGGCCGCCGGAGCGGTCGCCCTCTTCACCACGGCCTGCCTGCTGTCCGCGGCGCCTCCGGCGGCTCTGCCGTACGGCCTGCAGGCCGGGGCGGCCGTCGATCTGGTGGTGCGGCTCTGCTTCACCACCTGGGATCCGATCGGGCAGCGCTCGCTTCCCGCGCTCCTGTTCTCCGGCGCCGTGCCGCTCGTCCTCGCGCTCGCCGCGGCGCGGCTCGCCCGTCCCGTCCCCGGCACCGCGGAGCCCGGTGACGCCGCCGCTCGCGACCGCACCGTCGCGGTCGCGGGCGCCGCGACGCGCGGCCTGATCGCCGTCGGCCCGTGGTTCGCCCTCCATCTCGTGATCCTCACCAATCCGGCGGCGCTGGCCGCCGCCGCAGGGCTGCCGCTGCGGAGCGCGGGCCTGCTCCTGCTGGCGGCGCAGGCGACCACCCTCCTGGCGATGCGCGCCGCCCGCGCCCTGCCCTCCGGGACGCCGAGGGCGATCACGGCGGGAGCGTCCCTGCTCGGCCTCCCCGCCGTGAGCTGGGCGCTCACCGGCCCGGACGGCGCGGTCGGCCCGGTCGTCGTTCCCCTGGTCGTCCTGGGCGGCTGGCTGGCGGGAATCGCGCTCGCCCTGGCCGTGCGCCCCGGCGGCGCGGGCTCCGGGACACTCACCGCCTGGGTGGGGCTCCTGGCCCTCGTCGTGGTCGTCTTCGGCTACCAGATGTCCTACCTCGTCCCCCTCGGCCTGCCCGGATCCGCGTTCGCCGCCCTGGCGGCAGCCGTACCGGCCCTGACGGCTCTCGCCGGGGTGCGCGAGCGCGGCGGGTCTCGGCCGGCGTCGTGGGCGGCGCTGCGGGCGGCGTCGTGGCCGCCGCTCGGCCTGGTCCTTCTCGCGGCGCCGGTGCTGCTGCTCGCCATGCCCGCGGACAGGACGCTGTCCGGCACGGGTGAGCCGGTCCCGGCGGGCGGCCTGCGCGTGATCTCCTACAACATCCACGAGGGGACCGCCCCCTCCGGCCGCCTCGACCCCGAGGCGATCGCCGCCACCCTGGAGCGGCTCGCCGACGGGCCGAGCGTCATCCTGCTCCAGGAGGTCGGCCGCGGATGGCCGACCTCGGGCACCACCGACCTCGCGACCTGGCTCGCGGAACGGCTCGGCATGCGGATGGCGTACACGCGGGCCGCGGAGAACGCCTTCGGGCTGGCGGTGCTCACCGACGTCCCGGTCGTCGACGTGCGCGGCGCGCGGCTGCCCCACCACCCCGACGCTCTTCAGGATCGCGCCGTGCTCCAGATCAGCGTCCGCGCCGCGAACCGGACGTACACGCTCGCCGGCACGCACCTCAGCCACGAGAGCTCCGTCGCGCGGCTCCGTGAGATCGACGGCCTGCTCGCCCGCGTACGGGACACCACCCTTGTCGTGGGCGACCTCAACGCGGCGCCCGGCAGCCCGGAGATCGCCCGGCTCACGGGAGGGGGACTCGGGGACGCCGGGGACGCGGGCCCGGCGACCTTCCCCGAGACCGGCGAGCGCATCGACTGGATCCTCACGGGCCGGGCGGTGGAGCTCGTGCCGGGAAGTCATCGCGTCGCCGAGTCGGTCGCCTCCGACCACCTGCCGATCTCCGTCGTGATCCGCACCGGGGACGCCCCGCCGTCCCGCTGATGTCGTCACTCGGGTGGGCCGTGCGCTCCCGGGAGCCGTGTCCTCCGCGGGAGCGCGCGGCTCCGCCGTACGAGCCGTGAGCCGTGGGTCAGCCGCGGATCCGCTCGGCCGGGCGGCCCGCGAGGGCGGCGCGGGCGGGGAGCAGGGTCCCGGCGAGCGCCAGTCCCAGCGTGACGGCCACCATCACGGCCAGGGCGGCCGGCCGTACGTGCGGGACCGCGGATCCGGTGAGCCCGTAGCTGATCGCCGCCAGCGTCGGCGCCGCGATCGCCGTACCGGCGGCCAGCGCGACGCCGCCGACGAGCAGCGCCTCCCAGCGGATCATGCCGAGCACCTGGCGCCGGGTGCCGCCGACCAGTCGCAGCAGCGCGAGCTCCCGCACCCGGCCGGCGGTCGCCATGATCAGCGTGTTGGTCACCGAGATGGCGATGAACACGATGATCAGGCCGAGCGCGATGAGGTTGACCCAGTCGTTCACCTCCTGCGCCGCGTCCCGCGCAGCGAGGACGCCGTCGCGGTCCAGCACCGCCAGCCCGGGGCTCAGCCCGGCGAGACGGCCGGCCGCCGCCCCGTCCGCCACGACGAGGAGCCGGTCGGCCATGCCGGAGGCGGTGTGGGCGCGCACCAGGTCGTACGGCAGGGCGACGTCGCCGAAGCCGAGGCCCCGGCCGTAGACGGCCACCACCGTCGGCGTGATCGGCGTGCCGTCGCCGAGGCGCAGCCGCACCCTGTCGCCGACCGACGCGCCGAAGGATCCGGCGGCGAGCGTGCTCAGGGCCACCGTCTCCCCGGCGGCGCCGCGCAGCCGGTCCAGCGAGCCGGACCGGACGTCCAGGTCCAGCCCGTGGGCCGGGACGGTCAGCCCGAGCGCGCCGTACGGGCGCAGCGCGCGGTCGCCCAGCTCCTCGAGGTCGCCGACCACCCGGGTGTCGATCACCTCGGTCACCCCGGCGACCCCCGGGAGCGTCCGCGCGGCGCGGGCGACGCCGGCCGGCACCCCCGGCCCGGCCGACGTCACCACGTAGCCGGCCCGCGTGCCGTCGGCGGCCTGCCGCGCGCTCGCGTGCCCGACGGTCGACTGGGTGAAGATGGTGGTGCCGGCGAACGCGAGCATCAGGGTGAGCGGGCTGACCACGGCGGCCAGCCTCCTGGCCCCGGTGCGGGTGTTCGCGACCGCGAGGTAGCCGCCCACCCGCGACGCCCGGCCGAGCGCCCCGCCCACCAGCGCGACGGCGATCCGGACGAGCCACGGCCCCAGCAGGGCGGCGGCCACGGCGAGGAGGATCACGATGCCGCCCGCGCTCATCGCCGCCGTCTCGCCCGCCACGAACATCGACAGGACGCACACGGACACCCCCAGGGCCAGGAAGACCAGCCCGGTGACCACCCGGGCGCGGCCCAGCGCGCGCGGCTCGGCCGCCGCCTCGCCCAGCGCCTCGGTCGGCCGGATCCGGGTGGCCCGCCGTACGGCGCCTCTGGCCGAAAGCCATGCCGTGGCCGTCCCCAGCGCCACCGCGGCCAGCATCGGCGCCGGCCCGGCGGCGAGCGGGAAGACATCCGGGATCATCCCCTTGGAGACGAGCTCGCCGAACATCCACCGGCCGGTCAGGACCCCCGCCGGCACACCGGCGACGCTCGCCGCCACACCGATCAGCAGGGCCTCCTTGCCGATCATCGACCGGATCTGGGCGGGGGCGGCGCCGACCGCCCGCAGCAGCGCGATCTCCCGCCCGCGCTGGCGCAGGGCGAGCCCGAACGTGCCGGCGACCACGAAGGCCGCCACCATGACGGCGATGCCGCCGAGGCTGCCGCTGAGCGCGATGAGCGTCTCCCTGGCCGCCGAGGTCCCCGGGTTCTCGGCGAGCCCGCGCTCGTCGCCCGTGTACGCGACCGGACCCGCGGCGGCGGGCGCGCCGTCCTTCAGCCGCACGGAGACGCGCGCCGCCGTGCCCTCCGACGTACCGAGCGCCGTCTCGATCCTGTCCTTCAGGCGCGCGGGGTCGCCGGACCCGAACACCCCGAACGCGGACACGCGGCCCGGACGGCCGAACAGCTCGGCGGCCCGCGGCGCCGTGAAGAAGACCGCCGGCTGCCGGGCGAGGCCGGGAGCGGCGATCCCGGCCACCGTGTAGGCGCGCACGCCGTCCCGGCCCAGCACGCGCGCCTTCGCGCCGACCTTCAGCCGGGCCGTCCCGGCCAGGGCGGCGTCGAGGACGATCTCGCCGGGCGAGGCGGGCGCGCGCCCCGCCCGCAGCGTGTACGGCGTGAGCCGCGCGGACTCCCACGCGTGGCCGAGGGCGCGACCGTGGACGGCCCGGCCCTGGCCGTCCAGCACCCCGACGGGGAAGGTCAGGTCGGGCACGACGTCGCGGACCCCGGGCACCTTCCGGATCTCGCCGGCCAGCGAGGCCGGGATCGTCGTGGGCTCCTCAAGAGGAACGCTCTCGGTCACCTCGACCGGGCCGTCCTCCTTCTTGGCGATCGAGGTCTGCTGCGGGCCGGCCAGCACGACGGGGGCGGCGGCGTACCTCTCGGGCGGCACCTGGGCGCGCAGGCCGCTCTCCATGAGCATCCCGCACGCGGTGATCAGGACGGCGGTGAACAGCAGGGCGAGGAAGGAGCCGGCGAGCGACGGCACGCGGCCGCGCACGGTGGCGAAGGCGAGGCCGAGCATCACACGGCCGCCGTCGACCGGCCGAGCGCGGACATGCGCCGCGCGATGGTGTCGGCCGTGGCGGAGCGGACGGTGTCCACGATGACGCCCCCGGCGAGGAACAGCACCTCGTCGGCGTAGGCGGCGGCCACCGGGTCGTGCGTCACCATCACCACGGTCTGGCCGGTGGCGTCCACCACCTGGCGCAGCAGGGCGAGGACCTCGCCGGCGGTCGTGGTGTCGAGGGCGCCGGTCGGCTCGTCGGCGAAGACCACCTCGGGCCTGGTCACCAGCGCGCGGGCGATGGCCACCCGCTGCTGCTGGCCTCCCGAGAGCTGGGACGGCCGGTGCGCGACGCGGTCGTCGAGGCCGACGCGCCTGACGACCTCCTCCAGCCAGGCCCGGTCCGCGCGCCCGCCGGCCAGCCGGAGCGGCAGCGTGATGTTGTCCGCGACGCTGAGCGAGGGGATCAGGTTGAACGCCTGGAAGACGAAGCCCGCCTTCTCCCGCCGCAGCTCGGTCAGGCGGGTCTCGTCCATCCGCGACAGCTCCGCCTCACCCAGGTGGACGGTGCCCGACGTCGGCGTGTCCAGCCCGGCCGCGCAGTGCAGGAACGTGCTCTTGCCCGACCCGGAGGGGCCCATCACGGCGGTGAACCCGCCTCTGGGCAGCCCGACCGTCACCCCGCGCAGGGCGTGCACCTCGTGCGCTCCCCGCGTGTACGTCTTCGTCACCGCATTCATGCGAATGACAGGTGATGCCACCTGGATCCCCCGCTTAGTCCCGATTGCCGATTGTCCGGACAACCGTATTGACCGGCGGGTTTCCGCGGGAGAAGGCGTTCCACCCTCTCGGTGGTAGGGCTGCCCCTACTTTCCGGCGCCCTGCTTTCCGATGCCCTGACCTTCCCGCGCCCTGCTTTCCGGCGCCCTTCCCGCGCCCCGGCCGGCGGGCGGGCAGGGCGGCGCGGTGCGTCGCGGGGCCGCGCGCGGCCGCGCTATCCGTGCAGTGCTTCGAGAATCCGCCCGCACATGTCGGCGCAGCGGCGTGTGGCCTCCGCGCACATCCGGCAGTGCGCGTGGTGGGCGGCGTGCCGGCTGCAGAGCTCGTGGCTGCGCTCGCACGCCAGCAGGCTGGCTTCCATCTGCGCGCTGATCAGGCTGTTGTCGGGGCCGCTGCCCCGGGTCAGGACCCGGCGCGTCGTCCCGACGACGTCCGCGCAGTCCAGGTCCCGGCTGATCGCCGACGCCATGTCCAGGGCGTCCTGTTCGCCCAGCATGCCCATCGCGCAGGCGGTCACCACTTCCTCGCATTCCTGGAGGGTGTCCACCGCGTCGGCCAGCAGGTCGCTGCTCAGCCCGGCCTTGGCGGTCATCGTGTCGAACAGTTCGCGAGTGTGAGCCATGATCTCTCCCCGTCGAGACGTCGCCTCCCTTCCACGCTAGCCCCGCCGCCGGCGTACGGGAGCGACCGGGACCTGGGGCGACGCCGCTTCCGGTGCGCTTCGGTAGACGAACCGACGATGACGCCACGTCCGGGTGACCTGCCCGGCCGGTGCGATAGTGGATGGAGGGCGTTCTTCTCACAGCGGACGCGCGAGTCTCCCTCGCGGGGAGGGAACATGCTCTCCGTTCTCCACGGCGAGACGCACGCCGGCAGCCCGGTCGCCACGTGGCCGCTGCCCTCGGTCGAGACGCTCGCGGCCGTGTCGCTCATCGCCGTCGCGACGGTCGCGGGCGCCTGGCTGGCCCGGCGCGGTTCCGGCCGGTCCGCGCTGCCGCTCGCCGCAGCTTCGGGTGTCCTGCTCGTCATCGCCGCCCTGGATCTGCTGCCCGACGCCTGGGCGGAGGCGCGGGAGGCCGGTGTGCCGCCGTGGGCCGTACCGGCGACCGTGCTCGTCTCCTGGTGCGTGATGGACGCGGTGGTGCGCGTCGGCTGCCCCTGTGAGCCGAGCCGCGCCGGCGGCATCGGCACGGCGGCCGGTCTCGCGCTGCACCGCTTCCTGGAGGGGGCGACCCTGGCGCTGACCGCCTCGATCGTCGTGGTCGCCGCGCTGTTCGTCCATGCGGCGGGCGAGGGCCTCGCGCTCGCCGCGTTGCTGGGGGCGCGTCCGCGCCGGCGTCTGGCCCCGTGGATCGCCCTGGCCTGCGTGAGCCCGGTCGCGGGCGGCTTCGTCATGAACGCGCTGCCCGTCCCGGCGGCTCTCATGCCGTTGCTGCTGGCCTTCGTCGCCGCTGTGCTCGCCCAGGGCGCCTGGGTCGCACTCAAGGTCGCCCGCCGGAGGGCGTCGCACGAGGGGCGGCGGCTCAGATCGCCGATGGCCCTGGCCATGGCCTCGGCCGCGCTGGTCACCGCGCTCGTCGTCCTCATCGGATCCGCCTCCCACTGACCTGTCGGCAGCTGTACGTGTCGTGCTCGGTTCGCGGGCGTGTTCCCGCTCACGGGGTGGTCGCCTGGAAGACCTCGCCGTGGCCGGAGACGGTCACCGTGCGGACCTCGGCCGGAGCGAACGCCGCCGTCCCCGGGGTCAGGTCCAGCCGCTCCGCGCCGTCCGCCAGCGTGACCCGGCCGGACACGCAGAGCAGGACGCGCGCGCCCGGCGCGGTCAGCTCCGCCTCGGGGACCCGGTCTCCCACGACCGCTCGGGTCAGCGCGAACTCGCGTACGGGCGGCGCCCATCCGACCACTCCGGGCGAGACCGGAGTCCCCTCCATGACGGGGTTCTCCAGCGGTTCGAAGCGCAGCACCCGCAGCAGCTCGGGGACGTCCACCCGCTTGCGGGTCAGCCCGCCCCGCAGCACGTTGTCGCCGGCGGCCATCACCTCGACGCCCACCCCGCGCAGGTACGCGTGCGGATTGCCCGCGGGCATCCAGACCGCCTGGGCGGGCGCGAGCCGTACGTGGTTGAGCAGGAGCGACACGACCACGCCGGCGTCGCCCGGGTGGAGCCGGGCCAGCCGCGCGGCGACCTCGTAGGCCGGATCGGCGCCGCCGAGCCCGGCGCAGGCGGCGGCCACCTCTCCCACGAGATCGGCGCGGGCCCGCGCGGGCAGCGTCAACGCCAGCGTCACCGCCTCGCGCAGCGCCCGGGCCGGTTCGGGCCCGCCCAGCCGGTCGACGAGGGGACGCAGGCCGGGCACGCCGAGCCGGGCGAGGGAGCCCGCCGCCTCCCCCGGCGGGCGGAAGCCGCAGAGCGCCTCGAACTCCGTGACGGCGACGAGCAGCTCGGGCTTGTGGTTCCCGTCGCGATAGTTGCGCTCCTCAGGAGGGAGCCCGGCCGCCTCCTCCGCCGCGTAGGCGGTGCGCGCGTGCGCCGCGTCCGGGTGCGCCTGCAGCGACAGCGGCTCCTCCGCGGCCAGCAGCTTCATCAGGTACGGCAGGCGCGGCCCGAACTCGTCGGCGACCGCCGCCCCCAGGACACGCCGGGGGTCGGCGGCGACGACGTCGGGCAGCGGGCGGCCTCCCAGGTGGGACGGCGCGCCCGGGTGCGTGCCCAGCCACAGCTCGGCCTCGGGAACGGGTGTCGGCACGGGGCGGCCCTGGAGCGAGGCGATCGCGCTGCGGGAGCCCCAGGCGTAGGAGCGGACGGTTCCGGTGAGCCGCCGCAGGCCCGTCACCGGGGGGTGCGCTCTCACCGCGGGACACACCGGCCGGTCGAGGTACGCGGCGAGCCGGTCTTCTTGACGAAGTCGCGGACCCAGCCGATCTGCCCGCCGTACGCGGTGGGCGGGAAGAAGACGGTGCCGTAGACCTTGACGCCGTTGCGGTGCGCAGCGTCGATCACCGTGGCGTTGGGCGCGAGGATCAGGCCCTCGCCGGCCGAGCCGCCCCAGAAGACCAGCGTGTCGACGTACTGCCAGTAGGTGAAGGCGTAGTAGTTCGCGTCCGGGGACCCCTGGGAGGGGTTGCCCGAGGTGGGGGCGAACGACACGAGCGAGGCGACGCGGCCCTCGCCGGCACGGGCGTTCGTGTTCGCCTTCAGCGCGGGGTCGGAGGCGCGGGGCCGGAGTCGCATCCGGATCTCTTCCTTTCGCCCCGGGCTCATGCCGGGGTCAGGACGGTGTCGATCCCCCGAGCGCTGAGATGGCCGGCGTCGGTCGCGCGGCCGGCGGTGACGATGGCGAGCGGGCCGGCCTGGCGCAGCCGGACCCACTCCGAGTGGAAGGCGCTGCCCGGCGCGACCTCGGCCCGGCGCTCCGGCTCGGTCCGCAGGTCCACGTCGCACAGCAGGGCGGCCCTGGCCCCGGCGGCGGGCCGCCCGCCGGTACGGCGGAGCTCCCGGACGACGGCCGCCAGCTCCGCCGCGGCGGGCTTGGCCCGGTGGCCGACCGTGAACAGGCCGAGGTCGTACTCCCTGTCGGGGAAGTCGGCCATGGCGCGGTCGAGGTCGTGGGAACACCACCAGGTGACGCCCCACAGCGCGGGGTTGGCGGTGACCGCGTCGAGCGTCCGGCGGACGAACGCGGGCGCGTCCGCCTCCGGGACGTCGGGGCGCGGCGCGCCGACCTCCTGCAGCCAGACGGGGCGGGCCGGGTCGAGCGAGGTGGCGGCGGCCAGCTCCACGAGGTAGTCGGCGTGGGTGAGGGTGGCGGGGCCGAGCGGCCCGTCGAGCGCCGAGACGCCGTTGAACACCCACGAGTGGACGGTCGTGAGGTCGCCGAGGTCCACGCTGTCCACCGGGTGGAACGGGTGGCCGGGGTCGTACCAGCTCGCGTCGTAGAGCGAGTGCAGCGCCAGCAGGCGCGGCGCGGCGGCGCGGACGACGTCGATCAGCTCGGCCGCCCAGCGGGTGGACGCCTCCGGCGTGGTGGGGTTGGCCGGGTAGAGGTTGTCGACCTCGTTCCCGAGGGTCACCGCGAACACGTTGTCGCGGCCGGCGACGGCCCGGGTGAGCCGGTCGGCGTACGCGGCGACGCCGTCGCGGACCTCGGGGTCGGTGAAGAGGCTGCGCCGGTGCCAGGTGAGCACCCAGGACGGCAGGAAGTCGAAGCTCGACAGGTGCCCCTGGAGCAGGTCCACGGCCACGGACAGGCCGAACTCGGCGGCGACGTCGATCACGTCGAGCAGGGCGTCGATCCCCCGCTGCCTGATCAGCGTCCGGTTGGGCTGGATCCACGGCCAGATCGGGAACACCCGGACGTGGTCGAGCCCGATGCCGGCGAGGTCCTCGAAGTCCCGGCGTACGGCGTGGGGCGAGAGGTCGAGCCAGCTGTGGAACCAGCCCGCCGAAGGCACGTAGTTGGCGCCGAAGCGGATGGGGTGGGGCAGGGGCACGCGTCCTCCGAGAGGTGAGTCGATCTCCCGGGGACCCTAAACCGTTTTAGTCAGCCTGCCAAGACCCGGGCGGCGCGGTGCTCTCCCTGACGATGAGCCGAGGGGTCTCGGTCTTCAGCTCCCGCCGCCGCCCGGGGTCGGCGACGACCTCCAGCATGACCTCGGCCAGCTTGCGCCCGTACGCGAAGGTGTCGCGGGAGAGCGCGGTGATGGAGGGGTGCGCGATCCGGGTCAGGACCGAGTCGTCGAAGGCCACGACGGACAGCTCGTCCGGCACCCGCACGCCCATCTCGCCCGCCACGCCGAGCCCGGCGAGCGCCATCACGTCGCTGTCGTAGACGATCGCGGTCGGCCGCAGGCGGCGCGACAGCAGGGCCCTGGTCGCGGCCGCGCCCTCGGCGTCGCTGAAGTCCGTGGTCAGCGACACCGCGTCCACGAGCCCGAGGCGGCGGCTGGAGTCGCGCAGCGCCCTCATGCGCCGCTGGGTGTGCCGGAACTCGGGCAGGCCGGCGACGTGCGCGACCCGCCGGTGGCCGAGCGCGGCGAGATAGTCGACGACCGACAACATCGCCTCGCGGTCGTCGGCCCAGACGCTGGACAGCGAACCGTGGCGGCCGGGGCCTCCGAGCACCACGGCGGGCACCCCGAGCTCCTCGAGCACCTCGACGCGCGGGTCCCGGACCTTGAGGTCGACCATGATGAACCCGTCCACCCGATGGGCGGAGGCCCAGTCGCGGTACACCTCCATCTCGGCCTCGGCGTCCTCGACGATCATCAGGTGCATCGCCACCGACTGCGCGGAGAGCCCGGCCTGCAACCCCGAGAGGAGCTGCGCGAAGAAGGGCTCGACGCCGAGCGTGCTCGCCGGCCTGGCGATCACCAGGCCGACCGCCTCGGCGCGCGCCCCGCCCAGGGCCCTGGCCGCGCTGTGCGGGCGCCAGTTCATCTCCTTGGCCACCTGCAGGATGCGGGCCCGCGTCGCCTCGGCGACCCCGGGACGCCCGTTGAGCGCGAACGACACCGCGCCCTTGGACACGCCGACCCGCTCCGCGATGTCGGCGATCGTCGGTCGACCCACGACCGGCTCCTTCACAAATCGATCTCACCTATTGACACGGGAGTCTAGCCCGTGGATAGTCCGGCAACTATAGCGGTTTAGTTCACCCCCCAAGGAGATGTCCATGCGAAGGTACTGGGCAGGTCTTGCCCTGGCCGCCACGACGGCGGTCGCGGGTTGCGGTCTGGGAGAGGCGGATCAGGGGTCGGCGGCGGCGCCGAGCGCGAACCTCGCGGGCGAGGTGAAGGGCAGGGTCAGCCTGCAGACGTGGGCGCTGAAGCCCAAGTTCACCGACTACATGCAGGGCGTGATCAGCGCGTTCGAGAAGAAGTACCCCGGGGTGAAGGTCGAGTGGCTGGACCAGCCCGGCGACGGCTACTCCGACAAGGTGCTGAGCCAGGCCGCGAGCGGCACCCTGCCCGACGTGACCAACCTCCCGCCCGACTTCGCGCTTCCGCTGGTGAAGCAGGGCATGCTGCTCGACGTCTCGCAGGCCGACCCGAAACTCTCCGACGAGTACGTCGCCGGAGGGCTGGACGCCTACACGTACGCCGGGTTCCAGGGCGTCTACGGCTACCCGTGGTACCTCAACACGGACGTCAACTACTGGAACTCCGAGCTGATGACGAAGTACGGCCTGGACCCGAAGAAGCCGCCGGCCACCTTCGACGAGCTCGTCGCCCAGGCCAGGACCCTCAAGGGGAAGTCCGGCGGCAAGGTCTACCTGATGAGCCGCAGGCCCGAGCTCGGCGACCTGGCCGAGGCGGGCATCCCGCTGATGTCCGACGACGGCGCGAAGTTCACGTTCAACACGCCGGAGGCCGCCGCGCTGCTCGACAAGTACCGCGACGCGTTCAAGGAGGGCCTGCTGCCGCGCGACGTGCTGACCGACACGTACTCGGGCAACGCCCAGCTCTTCAACGAGGGCACGGCCGCCTGGACCACCGGAGGCGGCAACTACATCACCAGCCTGGCGACCGACAACCCCACGCTGGCGCCCAAGGTGGTGCCGTCCAAGGACATGGGCGTCCCGCCGCTGTACGTGCAGGGCCTGTCGGTGTCCAAGCGGACCAAGAACGCGCCGGCCGCGATCGCGCTCGCCCGCTGGGTGACCAGCGCCGAGAACCAGGCGGCCTTCGCCCACCTGGTGAGCATCTTCCCGAGCACCAAGGCGTCCGCGAACGACCCGTACTTCAGCAAGAGCGACGGCACCAACGCCGGCGACGCCAAGGTGATCGCGTTCGCCTCGCTCGCGGAGGCCAAGATGCTCCAGCCGGTCGTCGTGACCGACGCGATGAGCAAGTTCGTCCGGCAGCAGTTCGCGCTCGCGATCAGCGGTGACATCTCGTCCAAGCAGGCGCTCGACGCCGCCGTGGCCAAGTGCGACGAGCTGCTCAAGAACTGATGACCCATCGCCGCTGGTTCACGCCCTGGCTGCTGGTGGCGCCCGCCGCGCTCTGGTTGTGCGTGTTCAACATCTGGCCCTCGATCAACACGGTGGTCCTGGCGTTCACGAACGCCAAGCCGCTGGGCGGCGGGCGCTTCACCGGCCTGGAGAACTTCACTCGGGCGCTGGACGACGACCAGCTCGCCGACGCGCTGCTCAACAGCGTCGTGTTCATGCTGGTCTGCCTGCCGCTGCTCGTCATGCTGCCGCTGCTGCTGGCGATCCTGGTGGAGAAGAAGCTGCCCGGCATCATGTTCTTCCGTACCGCCTTCTACACCCCGGTGGTGGCCTCCGCCGTGGTGGTGGCGCTGATCTGGGGCTGGGTGCTGGACGACCGGGGCCTGATCAACGGCTTCGCCCAGTGGCTCGGCGTCGTCGCCGAACCGGTGCCGTTCCTCACCGACCGCTGGCTGCTGCTGTTCAGCGCGATCAGCCTGACGATCTGGAAGGGGCTCGGCTACTACATGATCATCTATCTGTCGGCGCTGGGGAACGTCCGCCGGGAGCTGCACGAGGCCGCGGCGGTGGACGGCGCCGGCCCGGTGCGCCGATTCTGGAGCGTGACCGTTCCCGGCGTGCGCAACACCATGCTGCTCGTCTCCGTGCTGGTCGCCGTGTCCGCGCTGCGGGTGTTCTCCGAGCTGTACGTGCTGTCCAACGGCACCGGCGGACCGGGCGGGCGGGACATGTCCGTGGTGATGCTCATCCAGCTCTACAGCCGCGGTTTCACCGGCCACCTCGGCTACGCGTCGGCGCTCAGCATCGTGCTGCTCGTCATCACGATCGGTCCGATGCTCCTGCTGCTGCGGCTCGACAGGAAGGCGGCCTGACGTGGCGGCGCACGCCAAGGCCGGGCGGCCGAGCGGCTTCAACAGGATCGGCGCCGGCGAGAAGGCGCTGCGCTACGCGCTGCTGCTGCTCGTGCTCGCGCTCACCGTCTCGCCGTTCCTGTGGCAGCTCTCCACCTCGCTCAAGAGCCTGGACGAGGACATCTACTCGCGGACGCCGAGCTTCCTGCCCGAGCATCCCACGCTCGCCAACTACGCCGAGGTGGCCCGCACCATCCCCGTCTGGTCGTACGCCGTCAACTCGCTGGTGGTGGCCGTCATCGTGGTGGCCGGGAACGCCGTGGGCGCGACCGTCGCGGGGTATGCCCTCGCCAAGCTGCGGTTCCGGGGCGCGAAGCTGCTCCTCGGGCTGTTCCTGGCGACGCTCGTGCTGCCCGGGGAGGTGACGATCGTGTCCCAGTACGTCACCGTGCGCGGCCTGGGCCTGGCCGACACGCTGCTCGGCGTGGCCCTGCCCGGCGCCATCGGGATGCTCAACGTGCTCCTGATGCGCACCGCGTTCCAGGCGATCCCGCCGGAGATGGACGAGGCCGCCGTCATCGACGGCGCGACGGTCTGGCAGCGCCTGCTCCACATCGGCCTGCCCAACGTGCGGGGAATGCTCAGCGTGATCACGATCTTCGCGTTCATCGGAGCCTGGGACGACTTCCTGTGGCCGTTGATCGTCCTCACCGACCCGGCGAACTACACGCTCACCGTCGGCCTGCAGTACCTCAACGGCACGTTCATCGCCAACCCGCGGCTCATCGCCGCCGGCACGATGATCTCCTTCGTGCCCATCGTGATCGTGTTCGCGGCGCTCCAGCGGTTCTTCTTCCGGGGCGTCGAGGAAGGCGCGATCAAGGGTTGATCGTATCCATGCACCTCCACGCACAAGGAGAGCCCTGATGCACGACGACCGCGACCTGGTCGAAGCCCGGCTCAAGCGCGTCCTCGACGAGCGTGTCCGCCCGGCCGTGTACCCCGAGTCCGTGCCGCTCGACGTCGGCGTCTGGCACGCGCCCGGGGAGCCGGTCCCCGTCGCCGAGGGCCTGGCGGCCGTACCGGAGCCGATCGCGGTCGGCGACCGCTGGGGCGCGCCGTGGGGCACGAGCTGGTTCACCGTCACCGGCACGGTGCCCGCCGCGTGGGCGGGCCGGACGGTGGAGGCGATCCTCGACCTCGGGTTCGACGAGAACATGCCGGGCTTCCAGTGCGAGGGGCTCGTCTACCGCCCGGACGGCACGCCGGTGAAGGGGCTCAACCCGCGCAACCAGTGGGTACGCGTCGGGTCGCCGGCGGAGGGCGGCGAGGAGGTGCGGCTGCACGTCGAGGCCGCCTCCAACCCGGTCATCCTCGACTACCACCCCTTCCTGCCGACGCGACTCGGCGACAGGGAGACCGCCGGGACGGAGCCGCAGTACCGGCTGGCCCGGATGGACCTGGCCGTCTTCGACGAGACGGTGTGGCGGCTCGTGATGGACCTGGAGGTGCTGGGCGAGCTCATGCGGGAGCTTCCGGCCGAGGGCGCCCGCCGCTGGGAGATCCTACGCGCCGTCGGGCGGTCCCTCGACGCCCTCGACCTGCAGGACGTGAACGGCACGGCGGCCGCGGCCCGCGAGCGGCTGGCCGGCGTCCTCTCCTCGCCCGCCGAGCCGTCCGCGCACCGGATCAGCGCCGTCGGCCACGCGCACATCGACTCGGCGTGGCTCTGGCCGCTCCGCGAGACCGTGCGCAAGGTCGCCAGGACCACGTCCAACATGACCGCGCTGCTCGACGACGAGCCCGACTTCGTCTTCGCCATGTCGCAGGCGCAGCAGTGGGCCTGGATCAAGGAGCACCGGCCCGAGGTGTGGACCAAGGTGACCAAGGCGGTGAGCGCCGGGCGGTTCGTCCCGGCCGGCGGCATGTGGGTGGAGTCCGACACCAACATGCCGGGCTCGGAGGCGATGGCCCGGCAGTTCGTGCACGGCAAACGGTTCTTCCTGGAGGAGTTCGGCGTCGAGAACGAGGAGGTGTGGCTGCCCGACACGTTCGGCTTCGCCGCCGGACTCCCCCAGATCATCAAGGCGGCCGGGTCGAGGTGGCTGCTCACCCAGAAGATCTCGTGGAGCCGGACCAACACGTTCCCGCACCACACCTTCCTCTGGGAGGGCATCGACGGCACCCGGATCTTCACCCACTTCCCGCCGGTGGACACGTACAACTGCTCGATGAAGGGCGGTGAGATCGCGCACGCGGCGCGCAACTTCAAGGACAAGGGCGTCGCGCGGCACTCGCTCGCGCCGACGGGATGGGGCGACGGCGGCGGCGGCACCACCCGCGAGATGGTCGCCAAGGCGGCCAGGATGCGCGACCTGGAGGGGTCGGCCACCGTCACGTGGGAGACGCCCGCCGCGTTCTTCGCCAAGGCCGAGGCCGAGTACGCCGACCCGCCGGTCTGGGTCGGCGAGCTCTACCTCGAACTCCACCGGGCCACGCTCACCAGCCAGGCCAAGACCAAGCGGGGCAATCGGCGCAGCGAGTCGCTGCTGCGGGAGGCCGAGCTGTGGTCCGCCACCGCCGCCGTGCGGGCCGGCCACCCCTATCCGTACGAGCGGCTCGACCGGATCTGGAAGACGGTGCTGCTCCACCAGTTCCACGACATCCTGCCCGGCTCGTCGATCGCCTGGGTGCACCGCGAGGCGGAGCGGACGTACGCGGCCGTGGCGGAGGAGCTGGAGGAGATCGTCGAGGCGGCGCAGCGCGCCCTCGCCGGCGCCCCGGGAGCAGGCGCGAGCGGCCCCGGCGCGAGCGGTCGCCGTGAGGGCGCCGTGCTCCTCTTCAACTCCGCGCCGCACACCCGGGAGGGTGTGCCCGCGGGCGGCGCCGCCGTCCCGCTCGGCGGCGGCGCCACCGGTCTGCGCCCGCGCGACGGAGGCGGCCACGTCCTCGACAACGGCCTGCTCAGGGTCGAGATCGACGGGCGCGGCCTCGTCGTGTCCGTGTGCGACCTCGCCTCCGGGCGGGAGGCCGTCGCCCCCGGCCGGGCGGCGAACCTGTTGCAGCTCCACGCCGACTTCCCCAACATGTGGGACGCCTGGGACGTGGACGAGTTCTACCGCAACACGGTCTCCGACCTGGTGGACGCCGACGAGGTGACGCCCGGCGAGGAGCCCGGGTCCGTCCGCGTGAGCCGCTCGTTCGGCCGCTCCACCGTGACCCAGATCCTCAGCCTCGCGCCCGGCGCCAGGCGGCTCGACATCGAGACCGAGGTCGACTGGCACGAGACGGAGAAGTTCCTCAAGCTCGCCTTCCCCCTGGACGTGCGCGCCGAGCGGTACGCCTCGGAGACCCAGTACGGCCACTCCTTCCGCGCGACTCACACCAACACGAGCTGGGAGGCCGCCAAGTTCGAGGCGTGCAACCATCGCTTCGTCCACCTGGAGGAGCCCGGCTGGGGTGTGGCCCTGGTCAACGACTCGACCTACGGCCACGACGTCACCCGCACGGTCCGCGCGTCCGACTCGGGCACCACGACGACGGTCCGGGTCTCCCTGCTGCGCGCGCCGCGCTTCCCCGACCCCGAGACCGACCAGGGCGTCCACCGCTTCCGGCACGCGCTCGTGCCCGGCGCGACGATCGGCGACGCGGTCCGGGAGGGCTACTTCATCAACCTGCCCGCCCGGCGCGTGGGCGGCGGCGCCGAGGTCGCCCCGCTGGTCGCGATCGACGACGACGCGGTCGTCGTGACCGCGGTCAAGCTGGCCGACGACGGGAGCGGCGACGTGGTCGTGCGGTTCCACGAGGCGCACGGGGGCCGGGCCAGGGCGACGCTGACCGCGGGCTTCCCGCTCACCGGCGTCACGGCGACGGACCTGCTGGAGCGGCCCCTCGCGGAGTGGGGGCACGAGGGGAACGAGGTGGCCGTGTCGCTGCGGCCGTTCGAGCTGGTCACGCTGCGGCTGCGCCGCTGACCGCAGGCCCGGGCCGGGAAGTCGCGCGGGGCCCGGCCACGCCCCTTCGGCGGTTATCCGCCGGTCCGGGACGTGGCCGGGCCCCGTTCCGTCGTATGGGGACCGTCTCCGCCCAGGTGTCCGGATCCGGCCGCGGATCCACGACCTGCGTCGTTGACAGCCAAACCAACCAAGCGCATGATTGGGCGCTAACTAGAACACGTTCCACCCCAGCAGGTCCCGTACGCCAGTTGCCGTCAGGCCGTTGTCTTCCGCGAAGGGTCTTCGAATGCCTGCTCACAGTTCTCACCCGACCCGCCGCCAGGTTCTGCGCGGCGCCGCCGCCGGAGCCGGGATCGCGTTCGGCTCGAAACTGCTCGGCGCCGTCGCCGCGCATGCCGACACCGCGAACGCACCGGAGTACGACGTCGTGGTCGTCGGCGCCGGAGCGGCCGGAATGACCGCCGCGCTGACGGCGGCGAAACGCGGGTTGAACACGCTCGTGGTCGAGAAGGCGGCCAAGTTCGGCGGCTCGGCGGCCCGGTCCGGCGCGGGGATCTGGATCCCGAACAACGAGGTCATCCTCGCCGCCGGCGTGCCGGACACCCCGGCCAAGGCCGCGGCCTATCTCTCGGCGGTCGTCGGCGCCGAGGTGCCCGCGGACCGGCAGGCGGCGTTCCTCGACAACGGCCCCGCGATGATCTCCTTCGTGACGCGGAACAGCCCGCTGCGCTTCCGCTTCATGGAGGGGTACTCCGACTACTATCCCGAGCTGCCCGGCGGCCTGCCGAACGGCCGGTCGATCGAGCCGGACATGTTCGACGGGAACCTCCTCGGCCCGGAGCTGGCCAACCTGAACCCCGCCTACATCCCGGTTCCCAACGGCCAGGTGGTCTTCAGCGCCGACTACAAATGGCTCAACCTCGCCCTGGTCAACGCCAAGGGCACCGCCATCGCCCTCAAGACGTACGACCGCTGGATCAAGGCCGCCGCGCAGGGTGTGAAGCCGCTCACCATGGGCCAGTCGCTGGCCGGGGCGCTGCGGGCGGGACTGCTGCGGGCCGGGGTGCCGGTCTGGCTGAACACCCCGCTCGTCGATCTGCGCGTCGACGCCGGCCGGGTCACCGGCGTGCTGGTGACCCGCGACGGTGTGCAGACCCTCATCCGGGCGAAGTACGGGGTCGTCGTCGCCTCGGGCGGCTTCGAGCACAACGCCGAGATGCGCGACCGCTACCAGCGGCAGCCGATCGGCACCGACTGGACGGTCGGCGCCTCGTCCAACACCGGCGACGGCATCAGAGCCGGTCTCGCGGCCGGCGCCGAGGTCGCGCTGATGGACGACTCCTGGTGGGGGCCGGTGATCCCGCTGCCCGAGGAGCCGTACTTCTGCCTGGCCGAGCGCACGCTGCCGGGCAGCATCATCGTCAACCAGCAGGGGAAGCGCTTCGTGAACGAGGCCGCGCCCTACAGCGACGTGGTCCACGTCATGTACGAGAAGAACGCCGCGGCGCCGGACATCCCCGCCTGGATGGTCATCGACCAGAACTACCGGAACCGGTATCTCTTCAAGGACCTCGCGCCGACCCTGCCGTTCCCGGACTCGTGGTACGGCAACGGCGCCCTGGTCAGGTCGGGCACGATCGCGGGCCTGGCCGCCAAGATGGGCGTCCCCGCCCACGACCTGCAGGCCACGGTCAGCCGCTTCAACGGCTTCGCCATCACCGGCAAGGATCTCGACTTCAAGCGCGGCGACAGCGCCTACGACCACTACTACACGGACCCGGCGGTCATCCCCAACTCCTGTCTCGCCCCGTTGTGGCTGCCGCCGTTCTACGCCTTCAAGATCGTCCCGGGTGATCTGGGCACGAAGGGCGGGATGGTCACCGACGCCGCGGCCCGGGTGCTCTCACCGGCCGGCGCGGTCATCCCCGGTCTCTACGCGGCCGGCAACGCCGGCGCCGCCGTCATGGGCCACAGTTACGCCGGCGCCGGCTCCACCATCGGCCCGGCCATGACGTTCGGCTACATCGCGGCGAACCACATCGCCGGCAGCCGCTGACGAGGCCCGCGGCGAGGCCGGCCTCGGCGGGGGTCACCCCGGCTCGCCGGGGGCGCGGGAGGCGCCCCCGGCCAGCCCGGCGTCGCGGACCTTCATGGCGACCTGGACCCGGTTGTCGGCGCCGAGCTTGGCGAAGATGCGGGTGACGTTGGCCTTGACCGTGGCGACGCTCATGTAGAGACGCTCGGCGATCTCGGTGTTGGAACGGCCTCTGGCCACCTCGACGGCGACCTCCCGTTCCCGGTCGGTCAGCTTGGCCAGCTCCCGCCGGGCCTCCTCGCGGCCCGGGTCGTGACCGCCGGTCGCGGCGGCGATCACCTGGTGGGTGACGCTCGGCGACAACACCGGCTCGCCGGCCGCCACCGCGCGGACCGCCTCGATCATCCTGGCCGGCGCGGTGTCCTTGAGCAGGAACCCGGCGGCGCCGAGACGGAGCGCCCGCAGCACCATGTCGTCGGCGTCGAAGGCGGTCAGCACCAGGATCCGCGGCGGCTCCGGCCAGGACATCAGCGTCTCGGTCGTGACCAGGCCGTCCTGTCCCGGCATGCGGATGTCCATCAGCACGACGTCGGGCCGCGCCCCGCGGACCACGCCCACCGCCTCGCGGCCGTCGCCCGCCTCGCCGACGATCTCCAGGTCGGGCTCGCCGCCCAGGATGAGGCGCACGCCCGTGCGCACCATCGGGTCGTCGTCCACGACCACCACTCGGATCACAGCGTCAAGCCTCCCACGGCAACCGGACATCGAGGACGAAGCGCCCGTCCCGGTCTGCGTGGGTGATCGTGCCGCCGGCCATCCGGACCCGTTCCCCCAGGCTGACCAGGCCCAGCCTGGCGCCGGGACCGGCGGACGCCGCGTACAGCGTCGAGTTGCTCACGCGGATGCGCAGCGCGTCGACCGGCCGCCCACGCAACTCCACCGTCACGGTGCTACCGGGCGCGTGTTTGCGCGCGTTGGTGAGCGCCTCCTGAACGACCCGGTACGCGTTGCGCCCGGTCTGCGTGGGGAGCCGGTCGCGCTCCTCGACGGTGTCGGCCACCACCACCTTCTGCCCGGCGGCCCGTACCTCGTGGAACAGCTCCCGCAGGTCGGCCAGGGTCGGTTGCGGGGCCGCGGTGCCGCCGTCGGAGCGGAGGGTGCCGAGGACGGTGCGCAGCTCGTTGAGCGACCGGTGGGCGTTCTCGTGGATGGCCCGCGCCGTCCGCCGGGTCTCCTCCGGACCGAGGTCGGCGCGGTGCGCCAGGCCGCCGGCGAGCATCGCCAGCAGCGACATGCGGTGGGCCAGCGCGTCGTGCATCTCCTGGGCGATCTTCGTACGCTCCTCCAGCTTGGCCTGCTCGATGCGCCGCAGCTCCTCACGCCGGGCGGCCAGCTCGGCGTCCCGCGTGGAGCGGAGGTAGAGGCCGAGGACGGTCAGCCCGCCCAGGATCGCGGTCCCGGTGGTCAGGCTGACCACGGCCTGCTGCGTGATGCCGCCCGAGACCGCGTACACGCCCATGCAGACCCAGAACAGGATCGCGACCGGGAGGATCTGCCGCAGGCGCCGGTGCGTGCACAGGGACACGTACGCCACCTGGGCGGGACCGGTCGCCATGCTGGACAGGGCGGTCAGCAGCGCGGTGACCGCGGCGATCTGCCAGGGCCACCGGCGCCGCCACCGCATGAGGACCAGCCCCAGCAGGCTCAGTCCCCCATCGAGCAGGGCGCGCGGCAGCCGCTCCGGCTCCTGGGGGACGACCCAGACCCAGACCGCGCCGTAGAAGAGGATCGGCGCCAGCGCCGCGAGGTAGCGCAGCACGCTGCCCCACCGGTCGAGGGGAGGTTGATGGTCCGGGCGGTCGTTCACGCGCCCAAGCCTAGGAATTCCGCGGCGTGCTTCCAGCCACCTGGGTCGATCGCCGTACCACCCTGGGTCTATCCGATCGTCGACCCGGCTCCGATGAGCGGACCGGCCCTTCCACGATGGACTTGGCCGCGTGATCGAGTTCAGCCATGTCAGCAAGACCTACAAGGACGTGAAGGCCCTCGACGACGTGTCCTTCACCATCGAGCCGGGCGGCGTCACCGGGTTCGTCGGCCCGAACGGGGCGGGCAAGTCCACGGCGCTGCGCATCCTGGTGGGGCTCTGCCGGGCCACCTCAGGGTCGGCCACCGTGCTCGGCGTTCCGTACCACGAGCTGGAGCGACCCGCCCACCAGGTCGGCACCCTGCTCGACGCCGGGGCGCTCCACCCGGGCCGCAGCGGGCGCGAGACCCTGACCCTCGGCGCGGTCGCGCTGGGGCTGCCCGGACCACGTGTCGGCGAGGTGCTCGACCTGGTCGGCCTGACCCGCAAGGAGGCGCGGCGCGCCGTCGGCTCCTACTCCCTCGGCATGCGGCAGCGGCTCGGCATCGCGCACGCGCTGCTCGGCGGGCCGCGCGTGCTCGTCCTCGACGAGCCGGCCAACGGCCTCGACCCGCAGGGCATCCGGTGGATGCGCACGCTGCTGCGCGACCTGGCGGACGCGGGCTGCGCCGTGCTGCTCAGCTCCCACCTCCTGCACGAGGTGGAGCAGGTGGCCGACCACATCGTGGTGATCGGCCGCGGCCGCGTGCTCGTCCAGGGCACCGTCGCCGAGCTCGACCGCGGCGGCGGCCTGGAGCAGACCTTCCTCGAGTTGACCGCGAACGCCGACCGGAGCGCCCGATGACGATCCCCTTCCACCGCCTGCTGGCCGTCGAGACCCGCAAGCTGTTCGACACCCGCAGCGCCGCGATCCTGACCGCGGTCCTGCTCTGCGTGACCGTCGCGGCCGTCGCCGGGCGCGGCCTGTACGCCGGACCCGACATGCGGCGGCTGGTCTGGACGGCCGGCATCGGCTACTCCACCATCCTGCCCGTGCTCGGCATCCTCACGGTGACGAACGAGTGGAGCCACCGCACGGCGCTGACGACGTTCGCGCTGGAGCCCCGCAGATGGCGGGTGATGGCGGCCAAGACGATCCCGCCGGCGGTCACCGCCGTGGCGGCCAGCCTGTTCGCGGTGCTCGTCGCGATCCCGGCGACCGCGCTGACCAGCGCCTTGCGGGACCTGCCCGCCGACTGGAACGCCACACCCGCGGCCATGGCGGGCTGGACGGCGACCAACACGCTCTTCGTCATGATGGGGGTGGCCCTCGGCGCGCTCCTGCTCAACGGCCCGGCCGCGATCGTCGTCTACCTGGCGAGCACCGGCGTGTGGAACGCCGTCGCCATGCTCGGCGCCGCCGGCGAGACGGCCGCCGAGTGGCTCGACCTCAACAGGACCACCGCCCCCCTCGCGACCGGCGACTGGGCGCATGCCGACCTCTCCCGGATCGCCGTCTCGGCGGCCCTGTGGATCGTGATCCCGCTGCTGCTCGGCGTCGCGCGTGTGTCCCGCAAGGAGGTCAAGTGATCGCGCGCGTGGCAGGAGCGCCGGGCTGAACGTTCGTCGCCCCCGGCCTCCCGACCCGCACCCACCTCCCCCATGGCCGATGGGGCGCGGGTCGGCGGCAGGGGAAGCAGAACCGAAAAAGATAGTCTGCAATGAAACTATCTGCTACGGTCCTTCTTGTCACTGATCGACAGGAGAGACCACCCATGCCCACCACCTCCCCGGCCCCGTCCACGACCCGGTCACGGCGGCTCGCCCTCGGCGTGATCGCCACGGGCACGCTGATGATCATCCTCGACGGCAGCATCGTGACCGTCGCGATGCCGGCCATCCAGGACGACCTCGGCTTCTCCCCCGCCGGCCTGAGCTGGGTCGTCAACGCGTACCTGATCGCTTTCGGCAGCCTGCTCCTGCTGGCCGGGCGGCTCGGCGACCTGATCGGCCGCAAGCGCATGTTCCTGGCCGGCACCGCGGTGTTCACCGCGGCCTCCCTGCTCGCCGGGGCGGCGACCACGCCATCCGTGCTGGTCGTCGCCCGTTTCCTGCAAGGAGTCGGCAGCGCGATGGCCTCCGCCGTCGGCCTGGGCATCCTCGTGACGCTGTTCACCGAGCCGCGAGAGCGTGCCAGGGCGATCGCCGTGTTCAGTTTCACCGGCGCCGCCGGAGCCTCGATCGGCCAGGTGCTCGGCGGCGTCCTCACCGACGCCCTCGACTGGCACTGGATCTTCTTCATCAACCTGCCGATCGGGCTGGCGTCGCTCGCGATCGGCGTGTCCGTGCTGCCCGGGAACCGGGGACTCGGTCTGACCGCCGGAGCCGACGTCCTCGGCGCCGTCCTGATCACCGGCGGGCTGATGCTCGGCATCTCCACCGTCGTCGGGGTCGCGGAGCGCGGCTGGACCTCGGGGTCCACGCTCGGCTCGGGCGCCCTCGCCGCCGCCCTTCTCGTCGCGTTCGTCGTCCGCCAGGCCACCGCCGCGTCCCCGCTCATGCCGCTGCGGATCTTCCGGTCGCGCAGCGTCTCCGGGGCCAACCTGGTCCAGGTCCTGATGGTCGCCGCGCTGTTCTCGTTCCAGGTTCTCGTCGCCCTCTACCTGCAGAACGTGCTCGGGTACGGCGCGGCCGCCACCGGGCTGGCCATGCTTCCGGCGGCGGCGGTCATCGGCGTGGTGTCGCTGGGCGTCTCCGCCCGGCTGAACGCCCGCTTCGGCGAGCGCAACGTCCTGCTGGCGGGGCTGGTCCTGCTGATCGGCGTCCTCGGGCTGCTCGCCCGCGTCCCCGTGCACGCGAACTACCTCACCGACCTGCTGCCGGTGATGCTCCTCGCCGCCGGCTTCGGGCTCGCCCTTCCGGCGCTGACCACGCTCGCCATGTCCGGCGCGGCGGACGACGACGCCGGGCTCGCGTCCGGGCTGTTCAACACCACGCAGCAGATCGGCATGGCGGTGGGCGTCGCGGTGTTGTCCACGCTCGCGGCCTCCCGCACCGAGGGCCTGCTCGCCGACGGCGCGGGCCGGGCCGCCGCGCTGACCGGCGGCTACCGTCTGGCCTTCACCGTCGGCGCCGGACTGCTCGTCGCCGCCTTCCTCGTCGCCTTCGCCGTACTGCGCCGGCCCGCCCGGAAGTCAGAGGCCGCGGACCCGGCGCCGGCGCACTTCACCGCCGCCTGACCTCCTCCACGACCGCGGAAAGGCCGACCGATGAGCACGACCGACAACGAGACGACGGCGAACACGGAAAAGAACAAGCCTGGCTCCGGACCCGCGCCCTGTGCCCTCATCCAGGATGAACTGTCCCGGCTGTTGCGTGAGCAGCGGTTCTGAGTGCTGGCGAGCGTCGGAAGCAGAGGCCACCCGCATCTGTCCACTGTCGTCTACCAGTGGAACCCCGAGGAGCGGATGGCGCGGATCTCCTCCACGGACGACCGCCGCAAAACGCGCCGGTTGCGACGCGATCCGCACACCGCCCGGCGGCTACCGCCCGGCCCGCGCGAGGTGGGCGAACTCGGGATGATGCCAGGGGAGCCGGACCGGTTCCGGCGGGATCTCGCCCGCGTAAAGGCGCTCCAGCACTCCGGCCAGCCCCCAGGGGACCACGTTCTCCGAGGTGGACCGGATCTCCTCGAACGGCCACCATCGGTGCCCGGTGAGGTACGCCCGCTCGTGCTGTTCGAGACCTGCCGTGTCCAACTCGAAGGCGGGCACGCGGAGAAAGAAGAACGACTCCACGGAGAATCGGATCCGGCCGTCCCACGCCGCTCGCCAATGGCCGGAGGCGGTGGCGACGACGGGGCCCAGCGCCTCCGGAGCGACCCGGTGGCCGGTCTCCTCGCGCAGCTCCCGCGCCGCCGCCACGTTGAGCGGCTCCCCCTTGGCGATGCCGCCGCCGGGCGTGATCCAGGTGGCGTCCGTGCTGCTGAAGAGCAGGAGACGGTCGTCGGCGTCGGCGAGGAGGACGCGGGCGGTCGGCCGCTGGATGTAACGAGGCACGCCCCGAGCCTAAAGGGATCATTCTCAACGCGGAACGCTCCGGCCCCGCGGCGGCCGCATTTACGGATCCCGCTTCTTGTGCGATCTTGACTTCTCCTGGAACTTTCTTCCGGAAGGGATCTGGCATGTCAGGCGGAACCACGGACGCCATCGTGGCGTCACTCAGCGTCGAGGAGAAGGCCGCGCTGAGCACGGGAGCGGGTTTCTGGACCACGGCGGCGATCACGTCCGCGGACCTCCCCTCGATCATGGTGGCCGACGGTCCGCACGGCCTGCGCAAGCAGGTGCGGGGCGGCGATCACCTCGGCGTTCTCGACGGCGTCCCGGCCACCTGCTACCCGCCCGCCGTCGCGCTCGCGTCCACGTGGGACCTCGACCTCGCCGAGGCGGTCGGCCGGGCGATCGGCGCCGAGGCGAGGGCCGAGCGGGTCAGCGTGGTGCTCGGGCCCGGCGTCAACATCAAGAGGTCCATCCGCTGCGGGCGCAACTTCGAGTACTTCTCGGAGGACCCCTTCCTCAGCGGCCGCCTCGGAGCCGCGTGGGTTCGCGGCGTCCAGTCCCAGGGAGTCGGCACCTCGCTGAAGCACTTCGCCGCCAACAACCAGGAGACGGACCGGCTGCGGATCAGCGCCGAGGTCGACATGCGATCGCTGCGTGAGATCTACCTCCGGGCGTTCCAGCACATCGTGACCACGGAGCGGCCGTGGACGGTGATGTGCTCGTACAACGCGATCAACGGGGTCTTCTCCGCCGAGAACCGCTGGCTGCTGACCGAGGTCCTCCGCGGCGAGTGGGGTTTCGAGGGCATCGTCGTCTCGGACTGGGGCGCCGTCCACGACCGGGTCGAGGCCGTCAAGGCCGGCCTCGACCTGGAGATGCCCTCGACGGGCGGGCGTTCGGCGGCCGAGGTGGTCGCGGCGGTGGCGGACGGCGGGCTCAGCGAGGAGGACCTGGACGTCACCACGCGGCGGATGGTCGCCTTCGTCCGGCGCGCGGCCGCGAACGTCGACCCCGAGGCGACCTACGACGCCGAGGAGCACCACGAGCTCGCCCGCCGAGTGGCCGCCGAGAGCATCGTGCTCCTGAAGAACGACGGCGCCGTCCTGCCTCTGGACCCCTCGTCCGGGAGCATCGCCGTCATCGGCGAGTTCGCGCGCACCCCGCGCTACCAGGGCGCGGGCAGCTCCCAGATCACCCCCACCCGGCTCGATTCCGCGCTCGACGCCCTGCGCGACGCCGCGACGGGCGCCGCCGTCCGGTTCGCCGCCGGATTCCGGCTCGACAACGAGCCCGACGAGCGGCTCGTCTCCGAGGCGGTGGACGCGGCCCGCTCGGCCGACACGGTGGTGCTCTTCCTCGGCCTCCCGCCGCAGGACGAGTCCGAGGGGTTCGACCGCGAGCACATCGAGCTGCCGGACGTGCAGACCACCCTGCTGGACGAGATCCTCGGCGTGAACGCCAACGTCGTCGTGGTCCTCTCGAACGGGTCCGCGGTGCGCGTCTCCGGATGGGCCGGCCGCGTGCCCGCCGTCGTCGAGGCGTGGCTGCTCGGCCAGGGCGGCGGCACGGCGACCGCGCGGGTCCTGTTCGGCGCGGTCAACCCCTCGGGCAGGCTGGCCGAGACGATCCCCCTGCGCATCGAGGACACCCCGGACTTCTGCGACTTCCCCGGTCATGAGGGCCACGTCCGGTACGGCGAGGGCGTCTTCGTCGGCTACCGCTCCTACGACAGGCGCGCCCTGCCGGTGAGCTTCCCGTTCGGCCACGGCCTCGGCTACACCACGTTCGACTACGCGAACCCCGGCGTCGCCCTCGACGGCGACGTGGTCCGGGTGGAGGTCGACGTGACCAACACCGGACACCGCGACGGGCGCGAGGTCGTCCAGGTGTACACCGGGCTCCGCGGGTCGGCGATCGGCCGCGCCGTGCGCGAGCTGCGCGGATTCGCCAAGGTGAGCGTCGCCGCCGGCGAGACGGTGCGGGCGAGGGTGGAGTTCCCCGTCCACGACCTCGCCTACTACAGCGAGGCGGCACGCCGCTGGGTCGTCGAGAACGGCGACTACACCGTGGAGATCGGCGCCTCGTCGCGAGACATCCGGCACGTCGCCTCCGTCTCGATCGAGGGGCACCCACCGGCCCTGCCGTTCGGCCTGGACTCCACGCTGGGCGAGTGGATCGCGCACCCCGTCGTCGGGAGCATCGTGCGCCAGGCGCTCGCGGAGCACGGCCTCGACCCGTCGAGCCCGGTGTACAAGATGGCGGAGCAGATGCCGATCCGGAGCATGGCGAGGTTCCCCGGCAGCACCGTCACCGACGAGGACCTCCGCAAGCTCGTCGAGGCCGCGGGGGGCTGACGGATCGCCGGCGGCGCGCCCCACCCGTGGGCGGGGCGCACCGGTCCGCGCGGGCGTCCCGGACTTCCTCTTGACGTGAAGCCGCGAATCCGGATTCACTGCTTGGTATGCCCTACCGGCGTACGGAGAAGACCGAGAAGCGGCTCGCCGAGGTGCGGGAGCGGATCGTCTCGGCGGCGTGGGACGTGGTCGCCGAGAGCGGCTTCGAGGCGGCCGCCGTGGCCGCCGTGGCCGAACGGGCGGAGCTGTCGGCGGGAGGCATCTACCGGCACTTCCCCTCGCGGGGCGCGCTCCTCACCGAGGTCTTCCGGCGCGCCTCCGGACGCGAGCTGGACGTGCTGGCCTCCGTGGCGGCGTCGGACGGCGGGGCGCGCGACCGCCTCGCCCGGGTCGTCGCGACGTTCGCCCGCCGCGCGCTGGACGGGCGCCGCCTCGCCTACGCGCTGATCGCGGAGCCGGTGGACCCCTCGGTCGACGCGGCCAGGCTGGAGTACCGGCGGCGCTACCGCGACCTGTTCGCCGGCCTCGTCCGGGAGGGCGTGTCCTGCGGCGAACTGCCCGCCCAGGATCCGGAGCTGACCGGCGCCGCGCTGGTGGGCGCGGTGGCCGAGTGCCTGGTCGGCCCGCTCGCGCCGGACCGCGAGCACGCCGACGGCGAAGCACTGATCGCGAACGTGACGGCGCTCGCGCTGAACCTGACAGGAGTGACGGCCGATGTCGGCTGAGCGGTACGAGATCGACCCCTTCGTCCAGGAGGCGCCGCGGATCGCCAACCGCTGGCGCGCCGACCGGGCGTTGCGCCACGCGGTCCAGCGGATCCTTCCCCCGGACGCCTTCGAGAAGGCGGCCGGGGACCTGGACCAGGCCGCCGAACGATGCGCGACCGAGATGCCGCCGCTGGCTGCCAGGGCCGAGGCGAACCCGCCCAGGCACCTGCCGTACGACGCGTGGGGGCGGCGGATCGACCGGATCGAGCTGGACCCGGCCTGGACCGAGCTGGTGCGGCTCCTCCAGGGCCTCGGCGCGGTGGCCATCCCCTACGAGGGGACGTACGGCGCCCACGGCCGGGTGGTGCAGGCCGCGCTCTACCAGATGGCGCAGGCCGTGAACGCGACGGCGCTGTGCCCGCTCGCCATGAGCGACGGCGCGGTGGCCTGCCTGCGGCGGCACGACGCGGAGCTCGCCGCCAGGTACGTCCCTCTCCTGACCAGGCGGGTCGGCGGCTGGACGTCCGGGCAGTGGATGACCGAGAAGGAGGGCGGCTCCGACCTGTCGCGCTCCGCCACCGTCGCGACGCCTCGCGGCGACGGCACCTGGGAGCTGCGCGGCACCAAGTGGTTCACCTCGGCCACCACCGCCGACATCGCCGTCGCGCTGGCCCGGCCGGAGGGCGCCGAGCCGGGCAGCCGCGGCCTCTCCCTGTTCGCGCTGGAGCTGCGCGGGCCGGACGGCGGCTGGAACGGGCTGCGGGTGCGCCGCATGAAGGACAAGTACGGCACCCGCGCCCTGCCCACGGCCGAGCTCGACCTGGACGGCACGGTCGCGGTCCCCGTCGGCGGGATCGGCGGCGGCATCGCCAAGATCTCGGCCGTGCTGCACGTCGCCCGCATGGCGTCGGCGCAGGCCGGGCCGGGCGCGACCGGTCACCTCCTCCAGCTCGCCCGCGACTACGCCGCCCGGCGCCGGGTGCGGGGCGGCACGCTCGCGGACTCTCCCCTGCACTACGGCTGGCTCGCCGAGCTGGCCGCCGAGCACGAGGCCATGGTGCAGATGGCGCTGCGCGCCGCGCAGCTCCTCGGCCGGGAGGAGGCGGGAGCCGCGGCCGGGGAGGACGGGGGCCGGGACGACGCGCGCCTGGCCCGGGTCGTCGTGCCGCTGGCCAAGCTGGTGACCGCGCGCCAGGGTGTGCGCGCCTCCTCGGAGCTGCTGGAGTCGTTCGGCGGCGCCGGCTACCTGGAGGACACCGGCATCCCGCAGGTGCTGCGCGACGTGCAGGTGCACTCCATCTGGGAGGGCACGACGAACGTCCTCTCGCTCGACGTCGTCCGCGTGCTGGGCGACCCCGAGGTCGCCGCCGCGTACCGGGAGGACGTCGAAGCGCTGCTCGCCGCCCACCCGCACCCTCGCACCGAGGCCGCCGTGCGGGTCATCCGGGCCGCCGCGCGGGACGTCGCCGTACGCGAGCCCGATCCCGCGGCGGCCCGCGAGCTGGCGTGGAGCATGGCCCGCGTCTACCAGGCGGCGCTGCTCGCGGCCCAGGCCGGCTGGGCGCTCACCACGCTCGGCGACGAGCGCACCGCCGTCGCGCTGGAGATCTTCACGGCGCACCCGCTGACGGTCCCCGCGTCGCACGAGAAGGCGAGGTCACTCGGACTGGAGTGAGATGACCGGCCGCGACGTCGTGGGCTGCCTGACCATGACCGGCTTCCTCGCCCGCGTCCTGCGGCTGTACGCGCCCCCTGCTTCGGCGTGACCTCGGGGCGCCTGTGCCGGATCCCGGCGTTCGCGTCGAGGTGATCGGGCCGGAACGGGCGCACCGCGGTCGCGGTTACGGCCGAGCGGTCACCGAGCGAATGCAGGACCGGCGGCGGGCTCCGATGAGCGCGGGTGTTCACCCGGGCAGCACGTCACGGCCTTCGCGCACCTCGAACACGAGCTGGGTCTCCGTCTGCCGCACCACGGGGTAGACGGTCACGTGTTCCAGGATGAGGTCGTGGAGTCGCGCCGGGCTCGCCACGGCCACGTGCAGGAGGAAGTCGTCACCGCCGCCCACGTGGAAGACCGTCAGCACCCCCGGCGCCGCGACCAGCTTGTCGTACAGGGCGCGGACGTGCTCGCGGTTGTGACTCCCCAGCCGCACTTTGATGATCGCCTGAAGGGGGCGCCCGAGCGCGCCGAGGTCGAGCCGGGCGTTGACGCTAGCGATGACACCCGACTGTCTCAGCGCGCGCACCCGGTACGCGCACGTGGACTCGGCGACGCCCACCCGCGCCGCGAGCGCGGCGTTGGTCATCCGGCCGTCCTCCACGAGGGCGGCGAGGATGGCCAGGTCGGTGCCGTCGAGACCCGCCGGACCGGGTTGCGATTTCTTCGGCTGGAGGTCGGACATCGGCGCTCCTTCTGCGGAATCTGCGTCGATCTTCGCGAATGGCGCGGGTTTCCGCAATGACCATTGCAAAACGCTGCGGATTTGACCATGGTTGCGGCATGATTCCGCCCCTCCTGCAGCTCGACTCCGTCGCCGTCCACGCCGGACGCGAGGACCTGGTGGAACTCGGTGTCCACGCGCTTCCCATCGATCTGTCGTCCACCAACCCGCTGCCGGACATCGAGACCGGCGGGCTCTCGTACGAGGCCATGGCCGGTGGGGGCACGCCGCACCCGGAGGGCGGAGCCGTCTACGCGCGGCTCTGGAATCCGACTGTGGCGCGCTTCGAGTCGGCGCTCGCGCGGATGGAGCACACCGAGGACTCCGTGGCCTTCTCCTCGGGCATGGCGGCGATGACCGCGGCGATCCTCGCGACGACGAGGGAGAGCGGCCGCCACCACGTCCTGGCGGTCCGGCCCCTGTACGGCGGGACCGACCACCTGCTGGCCTCGGGCCTGCTGGGCACCGAGGTGAGGTTCTGCACGGCCGAGGGCGTCGCCGCGGCGCTCCGGCCGGACACCGCGTTGATCATCCTGGAGACGCCCGCCAACCCGACCCTCGACCTGGTCGACATCCGCGCCGTCGTCGAGGCCGCCCGCGGCGTGCCCGTTCTCGTCGACAACACGTTCGCCACCCCGATCCTGCAGAACCCCGCCGACCTCGGCGCCGCGATGGTCCTGCACAGCGCGACCAAGTACCTCGGGGGGCACGGCGACGTCATCGCCGGCGTCATCGCCTGCGACCGGGAGCGGGCGGCCGCGCTGCGGCGGGTGCGCGCCGTCACGGGCGCCCTCCTCCATCCGCTCGGCGCGTACCTCCTGCACCGTGGACTCGCCACGCTGCCGATCCGGGTCCGCGCGCAACAGGCGAACGCCCAGCGCATCGCCGCCTGGCTGAGCACCCATCCGAGCGTCGCCCGCGTCCACTACCCCGGCATCGCGGGGGATCCGCACGGGCTGCTCGGCCGGCAGATGAAGGGAACGGGGGCGATGATCTCGATCGACCTCCGCGGCGGCTTCGAGCAGGCCAGGCGGCTCACCTCGTCGGTCGGCCTGTTCACGCACGCGGTGTCACTGGGCGGTGTCGACTCGCTGATCCAGCACCCCGCGGCGCTGACCCACCGGCCCGTCGCCTCCGAGGCCCGCCCCGCCTCCAGCCTGGTCAGGCTCTCCATCGGTCTGGAGGACCACGAGGACCTGATGGCCGACCTCGACCGGGCCCTCGCCGCCCCTCGCGTGTCACACCCCCTGCGCCACCACCACCGATAGGTCTCCTCCCCCATGTACGACAACACGAGAACCTTCCCCGAGGCGGTTTCGTCCGGGCCCGGCCACGCGGCCCGGGGCGGCCGGCCGTACGACGTCGCGACCCTGCGCGAGATCTCGCGCCGCGTCCTCTGGCTCGCCACGTCGATCGTCGACGCGGCCAACCGGGGCCGGCCGAACGACACCGGCATCAAGGTCGGCGGGCACCAGGCCTCCTCGGCGTCGATGGTCGACATCATGGTGTCGCTGTGGTTCCACGAGCTGACCGCCCTCGACCGCGTGTCGGTGAAGCCGCACGCGTCCCCGGTGCTGCACGCGATCAACTACCTGCTCGGCGACCTGGACGCGAAGTACCTGCCGACGCTGCGCCGGAAGGGCGGCCTGCAGAGCTACCCGAGCCGGCTGAAGGACCCCGGCACCGTCGACTTCTCCACCGGCTCGGTGGGCATCGGCGCCACCGCGCCGGTGTGGGCGGCGCTCTCCCACCGCTACCTGCGCTCGCGGTTCGGCGCCACGCCCCCGGCCGGTCGCTTCATCAGCCTGATCGGCGACGCCGAACTCGACGAGGGCGCGATCTGGGAAGCCGTCGCGGACCCGTCGGTCGCCGGGCTCGGCGAGCTGCTGTGGGTGGTCGACCTCAACCGCCAGTCGCTCGACCGGGTGGTGCCCGACGTGCAGATCCACCGCCTGCGGGGCATGTTCGAGGCCGCCGGCTGGCAGGTCGTCGTCCTCAAGTGGGGCCGGACGATCTCCGAGATCTTCTCCCGTCCGGGCGGCGACGAGCTGCGACGACGCCTTGAGGACATGCCGAACGAGGAGTACCAGCGGCTCCTGCGGGCGGACGTCTCCGAGGTGCCCGGCCGGATCCTCGGCGACTCGGCCGGGCGGGCGCTGCGCGATCTGGTCGCGGGCATCCCCGCCCCGCGGCTGGCGGAGGCGCTCCGCGACCTCGGCGGGCACGACCTCGGGCTGCTACTGGACACCTACCGCGGCGTCGACACCGACCGCCCCACCGTCGTGTTCGCGTACACGGTGAAGGGCCGCGGGCTGCCGACCGAGGGCCACCCGAACAACCACTCGGCTCTGCTGACCCAGGCGCAGATGCTCTCGCTGGCCCAGGCGTGCGGCGCCGACCCGGCCGACCCGTGGCGTCCGTTCGAGCCCGGCTCGGCGGCGGCCGAGCTGTGCGCGCACCGGGGCGAGCGGCTCAGACGCTCCCCCGTCGCGTACGGCGAACCGGCGAGCGTTCCGCCCTCGCTCGGCCGCAGGCACCGGGCGCCCGCCTCGACCCAGGCGACCCTCGGCCGGCTGCTCGCCGACCTCACCCGCGAGGCGCCCGAGGTCGCCGCCCGGGTGGTCACCTGCAGCCCCGACGTCGCGTCGTCGACCAACCTCGGCGGCTGGATCAACAAGACCGGCGTCTGGTCGATCAGGGAGCGCCGGGACTGGTTCGCCGACGATCCCGAACGGCTGCTGAAGTGGTCCGAGGTCAGCGACGGGCAGCACATCGAACTCGGCATCGCCGAGGTCAACCTGGTGGGGCTGCTGGGCGAGCTGGGCGCGACCTGGAGCCGCTGGGGTCAGCGGCTCATCCCGATCGGCACGATCTACGACCCGTTCGTCTCGCGCGCGCTGGAACCGTGGTCGTACGGCATCTACGCCGGCGGCCAGTCGATCCTCGTGGGCACTCCGTCGGGGGTGACCCTGGCCCCCGAGGGCGGGGCGCACCAGTCGATCACCACGCCGTCGATCGGGCTGGAGCAGCCCGGCTGCGTCGCGTGGGAGCCGGCGTTCGGGCAGGACCTGGAGTGGTGCCTGCTGGAGGCGATGAAGAAGGTGGGGGTGCCCGGCGGCACCTCGTCCTACTTCCGCCTCTCGACCCGGCCGCTGGACCAGGATCTCGCGCGGGTGCCCGCGGACGGGCCGCTGCTCGAACGCCGCCGCCGGCAGGCCATCGCGGGCGGCTACCGGATCACCGATCACGACCCGGCCGACGAGCGGGTCACGCTCGTCGGCGTCGGGGCGATCATGCCCGAGGTCGCGGGCGCCGCCGAGTTGCTCGCCGAGCAGGGGATCACGGCCGGCGTCGTCTGCCTCACCAGCCCCGACCTGGTCTTCCGCTCCATGCAGGCCCGCGGCCGGCTCACCTCGGGCGACGGCAGCGGCATCGTCGATCTCCTGTTCCCCGCCGAGTATCCCGCGCCCCTGGTCACCGTCCTGGACGGCCACCCGCACACCCTGGCGTTCCTCGCCGGTGCGCGCGGCGACCGGATCCGGTGCCTCGGACCGACGGAGTTCGGCCAGTCGAGCGACCTGCCCGACGCCTACGCGCTCCACGGCATCGACACCGGCTCCATCGTCGACGCCGCCCTCGGCCTCATCGGACGTTGAAGGTCCCTCGATGCGGCGGTCCCGGTCGGAGCACGCTCGATCGGGACCGCTCCCACCGAACAGCGAGGCAGCCGGCCCGGAAATCGATTGCCCAGGACGGCTCCGTTTCCTAGCATCACCCGGATGGACGAAAAGTTGATCATCCGTCGCTATCGGCCCACCGACGAGGCCGCGGTCGTCGATCTGTGGTCACGCGCCGCGAAAATCGCGCACCCGTTCGTCGAGGGCGAGGGGGAAGGCGAGCGGGCGCGGCGGCTGCGCGAGGAGTACCTGGTCAAGGCGGACAACTGGGTCGCCGAATGTCAGGGAGAAGCCGCCGGTGCGCCGCAAGGCGTCGTCGGCCTGCTCGGGTTGCTCGGATCGGAGATCGGCGGCCTGTTCGTCGCTCCCGAGGCGCAGGGGCGGGGCATCGGCCGTGCTCTGGTGGAGCACGCGGCGGCGTTGCACGGCACGGTGACGCTGGACGTGTACGAGGGCAACAGCCGAGGCCGCGGCTTCTACAGTCGTATGGGCTTCGAAGAGATCGGACGGGGAGCGGAAGAGGAGACCGGCCACATCCTGATCACGCTACGCCGTACGGCGGCCGGGGACGGCGAGCCGGAGTCGCGTGACCGGTTGTGAGGACCCTCATCGTCGGCGGCAGCGGCCTTCTCGGCAGGGAGCTCGTCCGGCAATGCCGGGCGGGAGGACACGAGGTCGCCGCGACCTATCTGACCCGCCCGGGCGAGACTCCAGGCGTCACCTGGTCGCCGCTCGATCTGCGCAGGCGAGAGGACGTTCACGCGTTGATCGACGCGGTGCGCCCGGAGCTGGTCGTCAACGCCGCGTACCGCCAAGCCGATTGGACGACGACGGCGGTCGGCGCCGCCAACGTGGCTCTCGCCGTCTCCCGGGCAGGCGGGCGTCTGGTGCATGTGTCGAGCGACGCGGTCTTCTCCGGTGCCGCCGTCCACTATGACGAGACCTGCGTCCCGGACCCGATCACGCCGTACGGCGCGGCCAAGGCGGCCGCCGAGACGGCGGTGGGCGCGATCTCGCCCGCTGCGGTCGTCGCCCGGACATCGCTCATCATCGGCGACGGGGACTCCCCGCAGGAGGCCCTGGTGCGTTCACTCGCCACCGGCGGGTCGAGTGGAGCGCTGTTCACGGACGATGTGCGGTGCCCCGTCCACGTCGCCGATCTCGCCGCGGCGCTCCTGGAGCTCGCCGCGTCCGAGTATCGCGGCATCCACCACGTCGCCGGAGCCGATGCCGTGAGCCGCTACGAGCTCGGGCTGCTCATCGCCCGGCGCGACGGTCTCGATGGCGGACTCCTGCCTTCCGGCCGGCGAGCGGACAGCGGCCTGCCCGGCCCGATCGATGTGCGCCTGGACTGCGCCATGACTCAACGGCGGCTCCGGACCGAACTGCGTGGCGCGCGGCGGTTCCTGGGGTGACGGCCGGCGGTGGTCCGATCACGGCCTCGCCGACGACAGAGCGGTCGACACGGGCGCCGGAACTGCCGCCGAGGCGGCCGGAGCTGTCTTGGGACGGGACGGCCATGGCCTCACGGGCTCGATGCCGACTCTCCGGCATGTTCCAGGAAGGCGCGGACCTCCTCGGCCTCCGGGACGCCGAGCTCGCCGTAAAGGCCGAGAGCCAGCCGCCCATGCTCACACGCCCGCTCTGAGTGCCCGAGCGCGAGGTGGGCGCGCGCCAGCCCGTCGTGCGCGCGCGCCCGCTCCGGCCGGTTGCGCGTCAGATCGGCGAGCGCGAGCGCGGCCGTGTGCTCCTCGACCGCCCGAGCCGGGTCGCCCGCCGCCTCGGCCAGCCCGTTGAGCGCGGCCGCCTCGTCGGTGGTGTTGCCGAGCGCGCGGTAGAGAGCCGCGGCCTGCTCGTGGCGGACACGCGCCTGGGCGAGCTCGCCCTGGTGCCGCAGGACGACGCCGAGGTGGTTGAGGATCACCGCCTCTCCGGACGGGTTGCCCACCTTCCGGTGGAGCGCCAGCGCCAGGTCGAGATGGCGCCGGGCCTCCTCCGGACGGCCGGCCCGGTCGAGGACGAGGGCGAGGATGCCGAGCACGTGGGCCTCGCCCCAGGTGTCGGCGCCGATCCGGGTGAGGTCGAGCGCCTGCCTGAGGTACTGCTCCGCCTGGGTGTCCCGGCGGCGGCGCAGGGCCACGTTCCCCAGGGTGAGCAGTGCCCGCGCCCGCTCGCCGGCCTCCTCACACGCGTCGAGGGCCCGGTGCGCGTGCTCCTCCGCTCGCTCGTACTCGCCGAGCCGCCAGTAGGTCCACGCCAGGTCGGTGAGCGCTCGCGCCTGGACGGCCCGATCGCCGAGCTTGCGGCTGCGCTGGAGCGCCAGGGTGTGCAGCGTGAGCGCGTCGTCGTGGTGCGCCTGCCCGTCCAGGTAGGGGCGCATCGCCAGAGCGAGGAGGCCGAGGCAGATCTCGGGCCCGTGGACGGCGGTCGCGATGATGTTGGAGCGCTCGGCGTCGAGCCAGGCGATCGCCTCCGCGGCGTCGCGGATGGGCGCGATCGGGGCGGCCGGCTGGGGGATGCCCTCCCGCTGACCGACGCTGTGCGGGTAGAGCCGGTCCATCGCCGCGCGGGAGCGGTGCAGGTAGTAGGCGAGCAGCCGCATGACGGCTCCGTCGTCCTCGGCGATCGAGCGCGCGTGCTCGCGGAGCAGGTCGTGGAAGGTGTACCGGCCCGGTTCGAGCTGCAGGAGCATGTGGGCGTCGAGGAGGCTCTCCAGGAGCTCCTCCGCCTCGTCCTCCGAGATCCCGGCCAGCGCGGCCGCGCCGCACGCGTCGATGTCGCGCCCGGGCACCAGCCCCAGCAGGCGGAACATGCGCTGCTCCGCCTCGTGGAGTTGCTCGTAGGAGAGGGTGAAGGCCGCCGACACCTCGTCCAGGAGCCGGCGATGGTCCCGCAGCCGGCCCGCCAGATAGGACACGGTCCAGCGCGGGCGGTGCTGGAGGCGGGCGGCGGAGATCCGGATGGCGAGCGGGAGGCGCCCGCACAGCCGCAGCACCTCGCGTACGGCGTCCGGCTCGTGGTGCGCGCGTTCGCCCACGATCCGCTCGAACAGCTCGGCGGCGTCCTCCTCGCCAAGCACGTCGACCGACAGCGCGTGGGCGCCGTCAAGGTCGACCAGCCGCCGCCTGCTGGTGACCAGGACGAGGGTGTCGGAGCGCCCCGGCAGCAGGGGGCGCACGTGCCCGGCGTCGAGGGCGTTGTCCAGCACGACGAGCACGCGGCGATCGGCCAGCTCGGCGCGCCAGAGGGCGCTCCGCTCGACCGGTGTGACCGGGATGCGGTCGGCGGGCACCCCGAGCTGGCGGAGGAGGGCCTCCAGCGCGGCGGCGGCGTCGACCGGCTCCCGGCCCGCGGTGTGGGCCCGCAGGTCGATGAAGAGCCGTCCGTCCGGATAGCGGGCGGCCAGCCGGTGGGCCGCGTGGACGGCGAGCGTGGTCTTGCCGATCCCGGCCATGCCGTCGATCGTGACGACCGCCGCCCCGTGGTGCTCGCCCGCGAGCCGCTCCAGCTCGGCGGTCCGTCCGGAGAAATCGGGGATGTCGTACGGCAGGAAGGTGGAGCGGCGTGGCGGGCCGGAGGACGCCGGTGCCGCGTCGGCCGCCGGGCGCAGGGCCGGGTCGTCCGCCAGGACCGCCCGCTCCAGCTCGGTGAAGGCGTGTCCCGGGTCGAGGCCCTGTTCGTCCGCGAGAGCCGTTCGATAAGAACGCGCCGCGGCCAGGGCGTCGGCCTGCCGCCCCGCCCGGTGCAGGGCCAGGACGAGGTGGCCGTTGAGCTTCTCGCGGAGCGGGTTGGCGGCCACCTGGGCGGCGAGCTCGTCGAGCAGGTCGCCGTGCCGCCCGGCGGCGAGCTCGCCCTCGACCATGCGCTCGTAGGCGGACAGGCGCCGGTCGTTCCAGAGCTCCCGGACGCCGGCGACGTAATGAGCGCGCACGTCCGCCAGCATCTCGCCGCTCCACAGGTCCAGGGCCTCGCGCAGCTCGCCGGCGGCTGCCAGCTCGGTGAACTCCTGCGCGTCGACCTGCCCGGGCTCCGGCCGCGCGACGTATCCGCCGGCACGCGTCTCGAGGAGCCCTACGGCTCCCGCGGCGCGCAGCACCTTGCGGATCGCGGTGATCGAGGCATGGATCTGCGAGCGGGCGGTGTCGGGCCGGTCATGGCCCCACATCGCGTCGACCAGCCGCTCGATGCCGATCACCCGGCCGGCGTTGAGCAGGAGGTAGGCCAGGACAGCCCGGTGACGTGGGGCGACGCCCGCCAGGGGCGCGCCGTCGACGGTCATCTGGACGGGGCCGAGAAGCGTGAAGCGCAGCATCGTCCCCCCATCACCATCGCATCGTGCGCCCATAGCGAATGTATCAATCCGGGCAGCCACTCTGATCTCACCCGAACCACGACGAAGGGAACACGATGGAAGCCCGGATGAAGAACCCCGCCACGCTCATCCCCGCGGCCATGAAGCCGATCATGGAGCTGATGAAGGCCGCCCAGTCGCAGGGTCTCCCCCAGGAGCTCATGGAGATGATCCACCTGCGGGTCAGCCAGATCAACGGCTGCAGCTTCTGCGTCGACACCGGCCTGAAGAACCTGCGCAAGCTCGGCGAGAGCGACGAGCGCATCGGCCTGGTCGCCGCCTGGCGCGAGACCCCGTACTACACCGACGCCGAGCGGGCCGCGCTGGAGCTGGCGGAGGCGTCGACCCGGCTGGCCGACCGCGCCGACGCCGTCTCCGACGAGATCTGGGACAACGCCGCCGACCACTTCGACGAGCAGCAGCTCGCCTCCATCCTGCTGATGACCGCAGTCACCAACCTCTTCAACCGCCTGAACGCCCCGATCCGGCAGATCGCCGGCAGCTGGTAGGCCCCGCCCCCGCGCACAGAACACGCACAGAAGGAGACACGGACATGTCCGCCGTCCGCACACACCGCTACTCCGTCGCCGACGCCGACCTGGAGGAGTTCCTCGCCCGCCGGACCTCGCTGATCGCGACCGTCCGCGAAGGGCACCCCGGGCTCACCCACGTCGTGCTGGTCCGGCTCGAGGACGGCACCTACACCGACAGCTGGCACTGGGAGACCGGCGAGCAGATGGGCGCCGCGCTCGCCGCGCTCCCCACCTTCCCGGAGGCGCCGCTGACCATGGCCCTCACCAAGGACGGCACCGCCCTGAACGGCCAGGTCGTCGACGAGCGCTGACCCCCGGCGACCGTCTCCGGCACCGGCGATCCCGACGCGACCTTCGAGCGGACACGGGCGTCGGTGCCGAGTCACGCCCATGCCGCGGAGGCTGTTGAGTCTTTGCCGTACCGGCCGAAAGGGGCGCCGCGTCGCGGGTAGCCGGGCTGGCATGCCGGGTGCGAGGGCACGGAGACCCGGCCGCCCCGCGGTCACCGGCGAAGGGAGAGGCGAACATGACGAACCATGACAAACCGCCGGGCGCCGAGGAAGACCCCGCGAGCCGGCTCGCGACTGACGCGGCGGAACTGATGCGCCAGGAGATCACGCGGCTGCGCGCCGACCTGACGGGAGACCTCCAGGTGCCGGGGTCGTCCGGGTCGTCTCCCGCCCAGAACTGCGTCCACAGCAGGGTGAACTCCTCCTTGGTCAGGTATCCGTCGCCGTCCAGGTCGAGCAGCGAGAAGGTCGCGCCGGTGTCGATCGGGAACCCGTTCCACACCTCGATGAGCCGGTGGTACTCCTCGGCCGAGATCAGGTCGTCGCCGTTCTCGTCGGACACGTTGGCGATCTTGTTGCGTTGGAACTCGCTGGACATGGCCATGCTCCGATCGTCGTCACGAACACCGCGGCGGTTGCGCCGGCTCCGTCCCGTCACCGGCGCGTGAGGCGGATACGGTCAGGAGACCTTCGCCGGCACCCTGATCTCGCCCTTCGCGATCTTCCTGGCGAACGCGTCGAGCGTGGCCCTGATGTCGTCGACCCGCCCGCCCGTGGTGACGTAGCCCACGCCCCCGGCCTTCAACCCGTACACGGTGAGGCCGGGCCTCGTCTTCTTGCGGAGGAACCGCTTGAGGAAGTCGTGGACCGCGACGTCGGCCCTCTTCACGACCGAGGTGAGGATGACGTCGCGCACCCCGGCGTCGGCGCTCCTGGCCTGGTCGAAGTCGCACCCGATGGCCATGCCGCCCGCCGCCTTGGCGGCCGTGAAGACGCCGCGGCCCGAGCCCTCCGCGGCGTGGAACACCACGTCGGCGCCCGCCTCGAACAGGGCGCGCGCCTTCGCCCTGCCCCGCTCCGGGCTGTTGAAGCCGCTGAAGTCCGGAGGCTGGGAGATGTAGCGCGTGTCCACCCGGATGTCCGGGTCGACCGCCCTGGCGCCCGCCTCGAACCCCGCCTGATACTTCTGGATCAGCGGCGCCTTGACGCCGCCCAGGAAGCCGATGTGGCGGGTCTGCGACTTCAGCGCGGCGGCCGCGCCGGCCAGGAAGGCGGCCTCGTTCTCCGCGAAGACCAGGTTGGAGACGTTCGCCCGCGACGGCGACACGTCGTCCACGATCGCGAAGGTCGTACGGGGATATTCCTCCGCGACCTTCGCCACCACCGACTCGTAGGAGAAGCCGACCGCGATGACGGGGTTGTGACCGCCGCGCGCGAGCTCGCGGAGGAGGGCCGCCAGGTCCGCCTCGCTGTCGCCGACGCTCGCCTCCCGTTCCCCGCTCGCGCCGAGCCCCAGCTTCCGCACGGCTCGGTCGAGGCCCGCCGCCGCGCTGTCGTTGAGCGCCTGGTCGCCGCGGCCCCCGATGCCGTACGCGATGCCGACCCTGATCTTCCCGGCCGGGATGCCGGCGTTTCCGGCGGCGTCCGCGCTCGCCACGGCATCGGCCGGGCGGGCGCACACGCCCACGGCGAGGGCGAGGACAAGCGCGGACGCGGCACGGAAAACGACGCGGCCCCGAGAACGATTCATGTGGGGATCCCCCTGTAGATGCCCCCGAATGCGATCAAGTTGCCCTGAATATAGATGGCCTGTACCGATATGTGAATCGGTCGGGATCCGCGCAGATCGGTGTCGCCCGGGCAGCCGGTCGGACCGGGCGTCGCCGCTCAGCCGTGGAGAGGCGGGAGCCTCAGTCGCAGCACGCGGAGCACCTGCCACAGCAGCTGCAGCAGTCGGCGCAGCCGCTGCAGCAGTCGCCGCAGGCGGAACAGCAGTTCCCGTCGCCCAGGTAGCAGCGCTGCTCGCACGGGCGGCCCCTCTTCACGCTCCATCGGGGCCGCCACGTCCCGCAGGTGAAGAAGGTCCCCACACCGGCCAGCGACTTGCGGATCCAGCCGGGCCGTTCGTACGAGGCCGCGGCGGAGCGGCCGTCGAAGGTGCGCTCCACCGCCCGCCGTACCTCGGTTTCGAGTAGCGTCCGCGCCAGGTGCCGCTCGGCGAGGTCCATGTCACGCAGCGCCAGGGCGAGACCGTGCGCGGCGTCGTCGCAGAGCCGCCGTGTCTCCTCCAGGCCGGTGCCCGTGGCGGTGAGCGGGTTGAACGCTCCGCGCGCGGCGTCCTCGTCCTGGTCCTCGACCGCGTCCAGCAGGTGGGCGATCCTGCCGAAGAACCGGCCCGCCTCGGACAGCGCCTCGACGTTGCCCGGCCGTCCGGCGAGCACCGCCGTGTGGGCGAACGCCGCCGCGACGGCCTCCTCCGCGGGGCGGGTCAGGTCGAGCAGCGTGACCGGCCGCCGTGCGGTCCCGCCGGCGTCGGCCGGGCAGGAGGCCAGGCGCTCGGCTTCGAGTTGCCGGTCGACGGTCGACGCCAGCACGGCGGTGTCGAACCCGACCTCGGCCCCCAGCCGGGCCCCGCCCGCCTCCCAACGGGCCGCGAGCCGCCTGCGGGCCGGAGCGGACACGGCGGCGCCGTCGCCGTCGGCCACCTGGTCGCGGAGTCTGCCCGCGGCCAGCACGAGCGACACCGCGGCCGCCAGTCGCGCCCCCTGCGCCCGGGCGTCGACCACGTCGGCGGAGCGGAACCCGCGCAGCGCGCACGGGAGCGCGGTCCGGTGCGGTGAGGCCGACGGGAGCTGCGCCTCGGTGAGCACGGAGATGATCAGAGTGTCGTAGTTGGTGGCCAGCCGGGCGCCGTGTCCCTGACCGTCGCGCAATGTCAGGCACAGCCCGCACAGGTGCGCCCGCCACGCGTCACGCAGCGACGGACATCCGTGCTCCCCGCAGGGGCGAATGATTCCGAACACACGACCTCACCCGAATTGGACCGGTCTATCCCTGATGATCGTCAGGAATGGTACTGGGAAACCGATCTCTACGACATAGCCGATATACGGCGGTCGAGGAACGCGAGGATCGGCCGTCGCACCGATGCCCCTGTTACGCCTGGGGCGTATGGCTGCTCGGGGTGCCGCCGGGTTGTCTAGTTTGAGCGGATGCGTGAAATGAAGACGCCTGACGGTCGTGTGCTCGCTGTGGAGGAATGGGGAGTTCCGGACGGGATTCCGGTGCTTTATACCCATGGCACTCCGATGAGCCGGTTGGCGCGATATCCCGACGACTCCCTGTTCACCGAGATGGGCGTGCGGCTCGTCACCTACGATCGGCCCGGGTTCGGCGCGTCCAGTCCGCGCTCGGGGCGGCGCGTCCACGACGCCGCCGACGACATCGCGACGATCGCGGACGAGCTGGGGATCGACCGGTTCCCGCTGTTCGGCGTGTCCGGCGGGGGACCGCACGCGCTGGCGTTCGCCGCCCGGTTCCCCGAGCGGGTCACCCGGGTGGCGACCCTGGCCGGCCCCGCGCCGTGCGACGCCGGCGGCCTGGACTGGACGGCCGGGATGATGGAGGCCAACCGCAAGACGTCGGTGGCGGCCCTGCGCGGGCGCGAGGCGCTCGTGGCGCATTTCGCCGAGGAGGACGCGGAGTCCGAGAGCCCCGCCACGCTCATGCCCGCGGCCGAGCAGGCCGTGCTCGCCCGGCCCGAGGTCAAGCGGATGCTGGCCGCCGCGTTCGCCGAGGCGGTGCGGCCCGGCACGGACGGCTGGATCGACGACGAGCTCGCTCTGTACGGCCTGCCGTGGGGGTTCGATCCGGCCGGCATCACCGTGCCGGTCCGGATATGGCACGGCACGCGGGACACCGTCATCCCCGTCTCCCACGCCCGCTGGCTCGCCGCGCGCATCCCGGCGGCGACCCTGATCGAGGACGGCGAGGCCGGGCACGCCGGGCACTTCGCCGCCACACCGGCGATGCTGCGCTGGCTCGTCACGGGCGACTGACCCGCACCCTCGGCCCGCGCGACGCGGCGGGCGTGCGCTCCGGCGGCCAGGCCGTGAGGCGGACGGGCCGTGAGGCGGACGGGCCGTGAGGCGGACGGGCCATGAGGCGGACGGGCCATGAGGCGGATGGGCCGTGAGGCGGACGGGCCGTGGCACGGGGCTTCCGTGCCACGGCCCGCGGCCCTCATGCCGGGGAGTGCTCCGTCAGAGGTCCAACCCGATCAGCAGCGGGTCGTGGTCGGAGGAGCGGTAGGCGTCCGGCGCGTACAGGTACGGCGGGTTGAACTCGGTGTTGTAGTCCATGAACCGGCCCTCGTCGCTGTTGATGTGCCAGATGGTGGCGCCGGTCACGAGTTTGCTCAGCTTCTTGTCGGCCAGGGCGTGGTCGAGCTCGCCGGAGAGGCCCTCGAAGACGTAGCTGTAGCGGTCCTTCACCGGGACGTACTTCTTGCTCAGGCTGATCAGCCCGCCCGCCTCCAGCGTGTGGATCGGATCCTCCTCGCCGTACGCGTTGATGTCGCCGACGACGAGCGTGTTCTTCAGCCCGTGGCCGTCGATCAGGGCCAGCAGCGCCTGGGCCTGCTTGACCCGCTTGGCGTTGTAGCAGCTCTGGCCGTCGCCCTGGTCGGCGTCCGCACCGGTGGCGTCACCGTCGACGTCGGTGCACCCCTTCGACTTGAAGTGGTTGACCAGCACGGTGAAGCTCTCGCCGCGCCCGTTCGCCTTGCGGAACGTCTGGACCAGCGGCGGCCGGTTGAAGATCGGGTCGGAGGAGGACAGCGCCGCGCCGACCGGGGTGACCGCGGCCGGCTTGTAGATCAGCGCGGTCTGGATCACGTCCGTGCCCGGGTTGGGGTGGGTGATCGCCTTGTAGGTGCCCGCGCCGACCTTGGCGTTGAGGGCGTCCACCAGGGCGTTCAGCGCCACGTCGGAGTTGCGCTCGACCTCCATCAGCCCGGCCACGTCGGGGTTCAGGCTCGTGATGTTGGCGACCAGCTTGGCGAGCTGCCTGTCGCGCTCGGCGGCCGTGGTCGCGCCCCGGGACCTGAGCGTGGTGAACCAGTTGAGCGTGTTGAGGCTCGCCACCCGGACGTCGCCGCCGACCTTCTCCGGCCCGGCGGGGCGCGGGTTCTCCGGCCGGAACTCGAAGGTCTGGGTCGGCTGGACCCGGTAGGCCCCGAAGCCGTAGGTGAGCACCCCGGTCAGGTTCTTGACCTCGTCGCCGAGCCGGACCGTGTTCGACCCCTGGGAGTGGTACGGCAGGGTCGGCGGGTTCTGCACGTTGGAACCGTCGTCGAGCAGGATCGTCCGCCGCGCGTCCTTCTCGGTGTCCACGTTCTTGCGGTCGGTCGGCTGCCACAGCCGGCCGCCCTGCGCGAGGGTGATCTCCCCGAACCGGCCGAGGTTGTAGATCTCCGACGCGGCCAGTTCGCCCTTGAAGGTGACGAGCATGCCCTCGTAGCGCTCGAGGGTGATGTCCTTCTTGAGCGGCAGCTTCACCGCGGTCGGCTTGACGGCGCCGGTCCCGCAGACGTTGACGGCGGTGGCCGGCGAGATCTCGGTCAGGCCGTTGAACTCGATCGCCTTGCCGGAGACCCGCACCCGGTCACCCACCGTGACCGGTGAGGTGGAGAACACGAACAGGCCCTCGGAGGTCGCCGGGTCTCCGTCCGGCTCGGAGTCCTGGATGTAGAAGCCGTCGAACTGGCCGGCCCCCTGGTAGGCGCCGGTGACGATGCCCTCGACCCGGACGTCCGTACCGGCGACCGGGCTGACGTCGCCGCTCCCCTGCACCTGCGCGATCCGGTGCGTGATCGGGGTGTCGCAGGTGGCATCCGGCGTGGGGCTCGTCGTGGGGCTCGGCTCCGCCGACGGAGAAGCCGAGGGCGACGCGGACGGGGAAGCCGAGGGGGAAGCGGACGGGGACGGCTCGGCACCCCCGCACGGCGCCAGGGGCGTGGCGGAGTTGCGCGGGGCGGGGGCCGCGGCGTCGAAGTCGGCACCGTTGTCGCCGGTGTCGGCGCAGCCGCCGTTCTTGCGGATCGCGGCGGTGCTGTTGGTGAGGGCGGGCGCGGGGCTGCCCTTGTAGAAGTTGGCCGAGCCGTAGCCGACGAGGTCGGCGAGCAGCGCCATCTGGTCGTCGGTGCAGGGGGCGCTGGAGCCGTTGCAGGCCAGGCCGTCGGCGGAGCGGACCAGCGCCACCTTGCCCGCCGTGCCGCTCATGTTGCTGGTGCCGACGTCGTCGGGCTGGGGCAGCGAGCCGCCGGGCGTGGTGCCCGCGGCGAGTTGGACCAGGTGGTACTGGCCGGGGGCGAGGGTTCCGGTGAGGGACGTCTTGTTGGCGGCGAAGTTCCCGGTCCCGGCGGCGCTGGTGTACTGCAGCGACCAGCCCTCCAGGGAGACGGCGGCGTCACCGCGGTTGAAGAGTTCGACGTAGTCGTTGGTGAGGGGGGCGCCGGAGTTCCCGCCGCCGCCGTACACCTGGCTGATGACAACGGTGCCCTGCGCCGCGAGGGCGGGGGCCGGGGGCAGAGCGGCGATCGAGCCGGCGGTCACGCCGGCGCACCCAAGGATCGCGAGCGCTCGGGGCATTACACGCATGACCCGAGAGGGTAAAGCCGCGAGTATCCATATTCCGCATCTATTGCGTGGATAAATTATGAATTCGAAATATCGGCACTTCCTGTCGATCCAGGCGCCGAGGATCTGGCGGCATCTGACCTGGCAGGACCGGGCCGCGAGGGCGAACCGGACGCCAGGTCGAGCAGTTCGTCGACGCTCCACTGGTCGTAGGCGTGCTCGCCGTACTTGGCGGCGAGCACCCGCCCGTCACGGCCGATCAGGAAGTCGGCGGGAAGCCCGAACCGGCCGCCGTGCGGCCTGGCCGCCGGGCCGCGTTCCCGGCCGCGCAGGATCCCCCACGCGCTCAGCGCGACCGCGCCGACGATCGGCCCCCACACGCGCGGGTCGAGCAGCGAGCGGCGCGCCGACTCCACGCCGAACTCGACGTACAGCCGCTTGCCGGGATCGGCGATCACGGCGAACGGCAGGGCGGAGGTGTGCTCGGCCAGCTCTTCGGCGGACGAGTGGAAGACCACGACCTCGCGGACTCCCGCCGCCTCGATCTCGTCGTGCCGCCGCACCACGGAGCGCAGGTGCAGGTTGCAGACCGGACATCCCGCGAACCGCCGGAACTGCAGGTGGATCAGCCGCTCATCGTCCGGGATGGCGACCGGCCCGCCGGAGACCGCCGTCAACTGGCGGGCGCTGACCGCCGACCCGGGCTCCATCGCCCTTCGGAACGCGCACATCGGGAACCTCATTCGTAGGTGTACGGCATACGCCTACGATCATAAGTGTATGCCGTACGCTGTCAACCGTCATGCCTCGCCCGCGTTCACTCACTCCCGCTCAACTGGCCGCGGCCGCACTCGCCGTCATCGACCGCGACGGACTCGCCGGGCTGTCGATGCGCGCCGTCGCCCAGCAGGTCGGCATGAGCACCATGGCGCTCTACCGGTACGTCGACGACCGGGGCGAACTCGAACAACTCGTCATCGAACTCGTCCTCGGCGCCGTCGACACCACGCCTCCCGCCGCGGACCGGCCTTGGCAGGAGCGGATCGAGACCATGGTCGACCGGGTCCGCGACATCGTGGGCGCCCATCCGTGGATCGTCCCGCTGATCGTCGCCCATCGGCATCGGTCCGTCAGCGTGCTGCGCTGGTCGGAGACGGTGGCCGGCATCCTCGCCGAAGCCGGCCTGGACGGCCGGAAGCGGGTCATCGCCCTGCGCGGCCTGCTCGCCTACATCATCGGCGCGATCCAGCTCGAACACCTCGGACCGCTGGCCGGCCAGGGCACCGGCGTCATCGCCGACCTGCCGCCGGCCGAGTTTCCCCACATGGCCGAAACCGCCCGGCACGCCCGCGCCGTCGACGCCGATGAGGAGTTCCACGGAGGGCTCGCCAACCTGCTCAGAGGCATGGGGGTGTGACATCTCATGAACGGCGTCGACGGGCGTCCCTCTCGGACGGCATGGGCGGCACCACTCGCCGTCAACACGGTGCTCGGATACTTCGGGACCCTCCCGTTGAGCTTGACCTGGATCTTCCTCGCCAACTATCCGCTGGCCGCCGTCGGGCTCACACAACGTGAACCGACCGACAACGACGGCATCCTTCCCTGGCTGATCGTCCTCGGCGGGATCGGCGGGCTGTGCCTCGCCTTGTGGGCGGCGGTCAACATCGCGGTGCGGAGACTCACGAAGCTTCCGGCACGGCGCTACTGGCCGTTCAGCGCGGTCGTGTCACTCATCCCGACCATCGTCTTCGTCGTCGCCCCCGGCGTGTGGGAGACGCTGCGCTGGTACTGATCACACCGGCCGGGGAGTCACTTCCCGCTCCCGATCCGCCGGCGGTCCGCCTTCACTGGGCCGATGCCGCCCGTTGATTCCGCGGCGTCCGCTCCGGCGGGGACGACGCGCCGCACACGTGCTCGGCGGGACCGCGGTCGAGGTGGTCTTCGTACACGCCGACCTTGAAGGTGATCAGATCCAGGCAGCGGGTCAGCCGGTCGATCTGGGCGATCACGTCCTCCCGGTGCCGGCGCAGCAGGTCGAGCCGCTCCCTTTCGGTGCCGGCCCCCTGCCTGACGAGGTCGGTGTACGCACGGATCGCGGGGAGCGGCATCCCGGAGGCACGCAGGATGACGCAGAGCCGCAGCCACTCCACGTCGTCCTCGCTGTAGAGGCGGCGCCCGCCGGCCCCGCGCCGTACGGCGTTGGCCAGGATGCCCTCACGCTCGTAGAAGCGCAGCGTGTGCACGCTCAAACCGGTGCGTTCGGCCACCTGTCCGATGCTCAGATCCTCCGCGGCCCCAGACATGCACTCCAGAATAGGGGCTTGCCCTAGAGCCGACTCTAGAACCTAGAGTGCGCCGGGTGATCACCCCCACCACCAAGGGAGCATGACCATGCGCTACCGCGTCCTCGGCGGCACCGGCATCGAGGTGAGCGTCCACTGCCTCGGGACCATGATGTTCGGCGCCGTCGGCAACCCCGACCACGACGACTGCGTCCGCATCATCCACGCCGCCCTCGACCAGGGGATCAACTTCGTCGACACCGCCGACATGTACTCGGCGGGCGAGTCGGAGGAGATCGTGGGAAAGGCGCTGCACGGCCGCCGTGACGACGTCGTGCTCGCCACCAAGGTGCACTTCCCGATGGGCGAGGGCCCGAACCGCGGCGGCAACTCCCGGCGCTGGATCATCAGGGAGGTCGAGGAGAGCCTCAGACGCCTGCGGACCGACTGGATCGACCTCTACCAGGTCCATCGTCCCGACCACACGACCGACATCGAGGAGACGCTCTCCGCGCTGAGCGACCTCGTGCACCAGGGCAAGATCCGCGCCTTCGGCTGCTCCACCTTCCCGGCCGAGGAGATCGTCGAGGCGCATCACGTCGCCGAGCGCCGCGGTCTGCTGCGCTTCAGGACCGAGCAGCCGCCGTACTCGCTGCTGGCCCGGGGCATCGAGACGTCCGTGCTGCCGGTCTGCCAGCGGCTGGGGATGGGGGTGCTGACCTGGGGCCCGCTGGCGTCGGGCTTCCTGACCGGCAGATATCGCAAGGGGCAGCCGGTCGACCTCACCACCGGCCGCGCGGCGCTGACACCGGCCCGCTTCGACCCCTCGCTGCCCCTGACCGCCACCAAACTGGACATCGTGGAGCAGTTCGTCGAGGTCGCGGACGGCCTCGGCTGCTCGCTGCCCGAGCTGGCCGTGGCCTTCTCCGTGGCGCATCCCGGCGTCACCTCGGTGATCACGGGGCCGCGGACGATGGACCAGTTGGACGCGCTGCTCAAGGGCGCCTCGCTCACCCTCGACGACGCCGTCCTCGACCGGATCGACGAGATCGTGCCCCCGGGGACCGACGTCTACCGCCCGGACGGCGCCTGGCGCCCGCCGGTGCTCACCGACGCCGCCCGCCGACGCCGTCCGGTCGCGGACCGGCCCGCCGCCTAGATCCGCCGTCTGGACGGCCCGCGGCCGCGGACCCTCCCGTGGCGCGGCGCGGGCGGCGCCTGCACCACACCGACCGTCAGTCCATGCGGGCGACGGCTCCGAGGATTCCGGGCCGGGTGAGGTCGACGGGCCCGTCCTTCCGCCCCTCGGGCCGCCAGGCCCGTACGGGGACGATGCCGGGGTCCAGGATCTCGAGCCCGGCGAAGTACGAGGTGATCTGAGGAAGATCGCGACCGGAGATGCCGCCGGAGGTGGTGGTGGAGTAGACCCGCCGCCCGGCGCTGACCGCCGCCTGGTCGCCGTCGCCCTGGTAGATGTGCGAGAGCACGAGATGGCTGCCCGGAGTCAGACGCTCGCGAATCCGAGCGACGATCTGTGCGGCGACCTCGTCGTTCGGCGGGGAAGTTGTCCGTGCCGCCCAGGTAGTAGTCGTACATGCGGGCGACGCTGGGAATACCGGGGTCCACCCCGGGCGGTACCTGTGTGAGATCGTCCACGGGTTCTGCCTTTCGCCGGCCGATTCACCGGGATCGTATGCGCGGAGGGCGGATCGACGAGTGGCGACCCCGCGCGAGACCGATGATGGCGGGCGTGGTGTCCGGCACCCCGGACACCACGCCCCGGACCGCTCCACCGGAGGAGGCGCCGCCGACGCCGAGGGGCGGTCCTCATCCGGAATGAACGGAAGGCCGCGGCGTGCGGCCTCGCGGCACCGATGGAGGACGACGTGGCAGCACTGAGCGAGGAGGAGCGGGCGATCGTGGCGACGGTCCGGGACTTCGTGGACCGCGAGGTCCGCCCCGTGGCCCGCGACCTGGAGCACGCCGACGAGTACCCCGAGGCGCTGATCGAGCAGATGAAGCGCCTCGGCGTCTTCGGGCTCGCGGTGCCCGAGCCGTACGGCGACGTGCGGGTCTCCATGGCCTGCTACGTCCTGGTCACCGAGGAGCTCGCCCGGGGATGGATGAGCCTCGCGGGCGCGATGGGCGGGCACACCGTGGTCGCCAAGCTGATCGCGGCCTTCGGCACCGAGGAGCAGAAGCGCCGCTATCTCCCCCGCATGGCCACCGGCGAGATCCGCGCCACGATGGCGCTCACCGAGCCGGGCGGCGGCTCCGACCTGCAGGCCATGACCACCGTCGCCCGCCGCGAGGGCGACCGGTACGTCGTCGACGGAGCCAAGACCTGGATCACCAACTCCCGCCGCTCCCGGCTCATCGCCCTGCTCTGCAAGACCGACCCGGCCGCCGAACCGGCGCACACCGGCATGAGCATCCTGCTCGTCGAGCACGGGCCCGGTCTCACCGTCTCCCGCGACCTGCCCAAGCTCGGGTACAAGGGCGTGGAGAGCTGCGAGTTGTCCTTCGACGGCTACCGCGCCCCCGCCTCCGCGCTCCTCGGCGGCGTCGAGGGCCGGGGATTCGCGCAGATGATGAAGGGGCTGGAGACCGGCCGCATCCAGGTCGCCGCCCGCGCCCTGGGCGTGGGCCGGGCCGCGTTCGAGGACGCGCTGCGCTACGCCCAGGAGCGTGAGAGCTTCGGCAAGCCGATCTGGAAGCACCAGTCGATCGGGAACTACCTCGCCGACATGGCCACCAAGCTCACCGCCGCGCGGCAACTCGTGCTGTACGCGGCGGAACGCGCCGACACCGGGCGGCGCTGCGACATGGAGGCCGGGATGGCCAAGCTGTTCGCCTCCGAGACCGCGATGGAGATCGCGCTCAACGCCGTGCGGATCCACGGCGGGTACGGCTACTCGACGGAGTTCGACGTCGAACGCTACTTCCGCGACGCCCCGCTCATGATCGTCGGCGAGGGCACCAACGAGATCCAGCGCAACGTCATCGCGTCCCAGCTCGTCAGCAGAGGAGGGCTGGACCTTTGACCGGCGCGCCGCTCTCGCCCCGGGTACGGGAGGCGCTTCCGGTGGCCTGTCGCACGACGTGACCAGGTGGTCCACGGCTTCCGCCCGGGAGCCCCGGGAGCGGATCCAGGCCAAGGTTCGCAGACGCCGGACACTCCCTAGGCCATGACGGCGACGAATCGCCAGTCCAGCACATCTCTCGGCTCGCCGCCGTCCGCCGCCTTCACCAGCGAGCGGAGATGGACGAGCCCACCGCCGCCGGGCAGCGCCCGGCGGCGCTCGACCGCCACCTCGCTGGCCAGCGTGTCGCCCTCGCGGACCGGGCCCACGTGGGCGCAGCCGTGCCAGGCCGTGACCGCGACCAGATTGGGCAGGGCCCGGGCGGCCTGGGACAGGGCGAGGCCGATGGTGTGCCCTCCGTACACCAGCCGCGCGCCTCCGGCGGCACCCGCGTCGTGATGCACCTGCGCCATGTTGAGGGTGAGCCTGGCCAGCTCCGGGGCGGCGGACACCACGTCTCCCCCGCCCACCCGCCAGGCCTCGCCCTCGGCGACGTCGGAGAAGTGCCGGCCCGGGACGTACGGAGAGTGTCGCCGATCAGGGGGAACCGCCGGAAGGCGAGGCCGCGATAGAACAGGTTCGCCTTGACGTGGTGGGTGACGAGGGTGGACCGCCCGATCGCCACGTCCCAGACCAGCGCCGGATGGGCCTGCGGGCCCCTCGGCGATCGTCGTCATCGGCCCGCTCCCTTCGCCCCGGCCAGGACCCGCCTGGCCGTCATCGCGACCGCTTCGGCCGCCGCCCCCACTTCGTCCCCCGGGTTCCACCGCGCGGGCGCGGTGCGGGCGGCCGTCGCGGTCAGCTCCGGATCGGCAGGGCCGCGCGCGCGACGGCCAGGCGTTGGGCCTCGTCCCGTTCGGCGGCCTCCTGCTCGGCGGCCGCGCGCCTGTCGTAGGCGGCGCGCGCCGCGGCGATGGCGTTCTGGTGCTCCTCGGTCCAGACGACCAGGGCGCGGATGGTGCTGTGCAGCGTCACGCCCATCGGCGTCAGCTCGTAGTCCACCCGCGGCGGGACGGTCGGATGCACCGTCCTGCTCACCAGGCCGTCGCGCTCCAGGTGCCGCAGCGTGCGGGTCAGCATCCGCTGGCTGACCCCGTCGATCGCGCGGCGCAGCTCGGTGAAGCGCAGGCTCCGCTTGTCGAGCAGCGCGATCACCAGGAGGGACCACTTGTCGGCGACGCGGTCGAGGATCTGCCGCACCTCGCAGTCCGCGCGCTGGTCCCACTGGAGAACGTCGTCGTCGATGCCGGTATCCCCGCAGTAACCGAGGGACTCGAAAGTGCCGTCTTCCATGGTGATCAATGGTGCCTGACGATGCTGTCGGTTACAAGAGGGAACCGGCAGGCACTCGGGGAACCGCCCCGGGACCGGTTCCCCGATGAGAGGGAGTCAGATCCCGATGTCCAACTCCGTCAGCGGATCCGTCGCCGCCGGCCACCCGGCCCGCATGACAGGGCGCGCGTGGGGCGTGCTGCTGGTCCTGTGCGGCGCGATCTTCCTGGAGGGGATCGACGTGGCGATGCTGAACGTGGCGCTGCCGTCGATCCGCGCCGACCTGGACCTGTCCACCGGAATGCTCAGCGGCGTGGTCAGCGCCTACGTGCTCGGCTACGGCGGGTTCATGCTGCTGGGCGGGCGCGCCGCCGACCTGCTGGGGCATCGGCGGATGTTCGTGTCGTGGCTGGCCGTCTTCCTGGTCTTCTCCGGGCTCGGCGGTTTCGCCACCGAGGGCTGGATGCTGCTGGCCGCACGCTTCGTCACGGGGGTCGCGGCCGCGTTCATGGCACCCGCCGGGCTGGCGCTGGTCACGTCCAACTTCCCCGAGGGGCCGGTGCGCACGAAGGCGCTCGGCGTGTACGCGGGGACGGCGGCGGGCGGGTTCTCGCTCGGCCTGGTCGCGGGCGGCGTGCTCGCCTCGTTCGGCTGGCGGTGGGTCTTCTTCGCGCCGGTCATCCTGTCGGCGCTGATCCTGGCGGCCGCGCTGGTCCTCGTCCGCGACACGGGCGGTGAGCGGACCTCGGGCGACTTCGACCTGGCGGGGGCGTTCGCCATCACAGGGGCCATGCTGCTGCTGGCGTACGGAGTGGTCCGGCTGGAGCACCCCGGTGACGGCCCCGGCCTGACCGCCGGCGTGTTCGTCGCGGGACTGGCGCTGCTGGGGCTGCTCGTCGTGATCGAGTCCCGGTCGTCGTCGCCGCTCGTGCGGCTGGGCGTCCTGCGCGCGGCGCCGCTCGTGCGCGTCAACGTGGCGGCGCTGCTGTTCCTGGTCGCGTTCGCGGGCTTCCAGTTCTTGGCCACCCTGTACTTCCAGGAGCTGCGCGGTTGGAACACGATGCAGACCGGCCTGGCCATGCTGGTCATCGGCGTCGACACGGTGCTCGCGCCCACGCTGACGCCGCGCCTGGTGAACCGCTTCGGCAACACCCGGGTGCTGTTCGGCGGCGTCGTGCTCGCGGCGGTCGCGTACGCGCTGTTCCTGCCCGTCGGGATGGACTGGACCTACACCGCCATGCTTCCGGCGCTTCTCCTGCTCGGTCTGGCCTTCTCGCTGGCCTACGGTCCGCTGACCATGGCCGCGACCGAGGGCGTCGACGAGGACGAGCAGGGCCTGGCGGGCGGCCTGCTCTACACGGCCATGCAGTTCGGCACGGCGCTCGGGCTGTCGGCCGTCACCGCCGTCAGCGTCGCCGCCGGGTCGGGGCTGGGCGCGCTGCGGACCGCGCTCGTCGTCCCGGTGGCGGCGGCGGCGCTGGGTGCGGCCGTCATCGCGTTCGGCCTCCGCGCCTCCGGCGCGCCGTCGGGGCCGGCGCAGGGCGCCCCGGCCGAGTCCGCCCCGGCCGCCGTCTGAGCGGAGCCTGTACCGGAAGGAGAGGACGTTGGCCGCTCACGCGACGTCGTTCACGCAGATCAAGAGCCAGTTCGAGACCTACATCGGCGACATCGTGTACGCCACCATGACCACCGTCGACACGAAGGGACGGCCCCGCGCGCGAGTGTTGATCCCGGTCTGGGAGACCCTCGACGACGGCCCGCTCGGCTGGCTCGCCACCTACAGGACACCGGTCAAGGCCGCTCATCTGGCGGGCAACCCGCACACCACGTTCTCCTACTGGACGCCGCGCCAGAACGCGGTGAGCATCGACGCCGTCGCCACCTGGGTCGACGACCTCGAGGCCAAGCGCCACGTGTGGGAGCTCTACCGGCGTACGAGCCCGAAGGGGGCCGGGTACGACCTGGGCGCCTTCTGGCGCGGCGGGCCCGGCGATCCGAAGTTGCACCTCCTGAGGCTGGAGCCGTGGCGCGTCCAGGTGATCAGGGGAACCGACCTGCGCGGCAGGATCTGGTATGCCCCCGGGAAACGCTGACGGGGCGCCGGGCCGTCACCGCCCATGACCCGGTCGCGTCGCCGGGTACGGATCGCGGCCGGGGTGCCCGGCCGCGATCCGGTACCCGGCGATCGTCAGTGCGGCCGGCGGAGTCCCGCGATGAGGATCTCGACCAGTCGACGCGCGTCGTAGCGGGAATCGTTGTCCATGCAGAGGTTCCCGACACCGCGCATGAGCTCGTACGCCTCCAGGCCGGACCGGATCTCGCCGGAACCGGCCGCGGCGTCGAGCAACTCGGCGCACACGGGCACGAGGCGGTCGAGGAAGTAGGCGTGCAGCGCGTCGAAGCCGGCGTCGTCGGACCGCAGCGCGGCGGCGAGTCCGTGCTTGGTGACCAGGAAGTCGACGAAGAGGTCGATCCATCGCCCCAGCGCGGCGTAAGGAGTCGCGCTGGTCGCCAGCAGCGCCGGACCGGCCTCGGCGCAGGCCTCGACCTGGTGCCGGTAGACCGCGATGACGAGATCCGCCCGCGTCGGGAAGTGGCGGTAGATCGTGGCCGTCCCGACGCCGGCCTTGGCCGCGATTTCGCGTACCGGCGCGTCCACGCCCGACGTCACGAAGATCGCGGCCGCCGCGTCGAGCAGAGTCTCCTTGTTGCGCCGGGCGTCCGCCCGTTTGGGCCGGGCCGCATGCCCCGCGCCACGGTCGCCGTCGTTCACCGCGCCTTCCCCCCACCATCGAGATTGCTAAACGGGACAATGTTCCGTATCTTCAAACGGGACACGGTCCCGTTTGTCCATGATGCCAGAGCAGGGGACCGGCGACCAACCACGCGTCGCCACCGCACTTCACCCGCAACGGAGGAGACAGTCATGCAGTACCGCACCTTGGGCCGCACCGGTGTGCAGGTCAGCTCCCTCGCGCTCGGCGCGATGAACTTCGGCGCGATCGGACGCACCACCCAGGACGAGGCCACCGCCATCGTCGACGCCGCCCTCGATGGCGGGATCAACCTCATCGACACCGCAGACATGTACAGCGGCGGTGTGTCGGAAGAGATGGTCGGCAAAGCCATCGCCGGCCGCCGCGACGACATCGTGCTGGCCACGAAGGCGACCATGCCCATGGGCGACGAGCGCAACCATCGGGGCAGCTCGCGCCGCTGGCTGGTCACCGCGCTGGACGACAGCCTGCGCCGCCTCGGCGTGGACCACGTCGATCTCTACCAGATCCACCGGTGGGACCCGAGCACCGGCGACGAGGAGACGTTGTCGGCTCTGACCGACCTCCAGCGCGCGGGGAAGATCCGCTACTTCGGCTCCTCGACCTTCCCCGCGTACCGCATCGTGCAGGCGCAGTGGGCCGCCCGCGAGCATCACCTGAGCCGGTACGTCACCGAGCAGCCCAGCTACTCGATCCTGCAACGCGGGATCGAGAGCCACGTGCTCCCCGTGACCGAGGAGTACGGGCTCGGCGTGCTGGTGTGGAGCCCGTTGGCCTCGGGCTGGCTGTCGGGAGCGATCCGTGAGGGCCGGGAGATCGCCACCCACCGCTCGACGTTCATGCCGGAGCGCTTCGACACCGCCGTTCCGTCCAACCGGGCCAGGCTCGACGCCGTCGAGCGGTTGGCCGGCGTCGCCGACGAGGCCGGCCTGACGATGATCCAGCTCGCGCTCGGATTCGTGACCGCGCACCCCGCCGTGACCAGCGCGATCATCGGTCCCCGCACGCTGGACCACCTGCACTCGCAACTCGCGGCCGCCGACACCGTGCTCTCCGCCGACGTGCTCGACGCGATCGACACGATCGTCGCCCCCGGCACCGACCTCGCCCCACACGAGAAGTTCGACACTCCGCCCGCACTGCTCGACCCGTCGCTGCGGCGTCGCTGACCGCCCGAGGGACAGCTCCGCATCCTCTCCCGCGGCTCCCGACTCCACGGGAGTCGCGACGGCGCCCGGCGAGCCGGGTTCTCCCACCGGCTCACCGGCGCCCGCCGAAGGCGAACGTGGGGCACACCCGCCCTCTCCGCGCAGGGACGGCAGACCGGGAAGCCGGGGCCCGGCGAGGCCGGTGCGGGCGGCGCGGGCGACCGGTCACCGCGGGCCGGCGTCCTCCTCGGACACGTGCTCACGCCATGCGCGTTGCGCCTTGGCGACCCGGTGCAGCGCGGACGTGAAGGCGCGGTAGGCGTCCTCCCCCAGCTCCCGGCGGTGACGCTCCTCGATGTCGGCGAGAATGGCCCGCGCCTTGGCGACCTCGTCCAGTCCCGCCGGCGTCGGGACGACGAGTTTCGCACGCCGATCCCGCGGGTCCGGCACCCGGGCGACGTAGCCCAGACGTTCCAGCTCGTCCACGATGACGCCGACGATCTGCTTGTGCTGCCCCGACCGCGACGCCAGCTCGGTCGCCCGCGCCCCCTCCGGCGGGAGCACCGCGAGCACCGTCCCGTGACGCGGTCCCACCCGCTCATGCCCCTGCTCGGCCAGACGGGCGAACAACTCCTCCTGCAGCGCGCGGCCCAGCTGCCCGACCAGCACTCCCAAGTCCGGCTCCCGTGTCTCGGCCATCCCATCCCCAAATTTAGTCACGATCATTGACGGTCATTAATCGTTACTATACCGTGGAGGCAGTCGACCTCGCACACGGCGGGGAAGAGCGAGCGAAGGAGCACGCGTCATGAGCAACGCCGGCTTTTCCTACACCCTCACCCGCACCCTCGACGCCCCGATCGACAAGGTCTGGGCCGCCTGGACCACCCCCGAGATCTACGGCCGGTGGGCCAGCGCCGAAGAGGTCGCCCTGGACGTGCGGACCGGCGGCGTCTGGAGCTCGGTCATGGTCATCCCCGGCGGCGCCCGCGTCCCGCTGTCCGGCACCTACGCCGAGGTCGTCGACCGCAAGCGCCTGGTGATGGGGATGAACGTCCCGGGCCAGGCCGAGCCCGTCCTCATGACCGCCGAGTTCGCCGCCGACGGCGATCGCACCCAGATCACCCTGTCCCAGGACTTCGACACCGCACAGGACCGCGACCAGGCCGAACAGGGTAGCAACTTCCTTCTGGACGGCCTCGCCGCCCACCTCGCCACGACCTGAACCGCCGGGCGGAGAACGTCCGCCGCCGCGACCGGGTGCCCGCCGCCACGCACCGCACTTCGGCACGGGTACCCGCTCGCCGCCTCCTCTCGCGGTCACCACCGGAGGAGACCTCGCGGTGCTTGGTCTCGCCTGACGTCACACGGGCGTGTACGGCGTCCAGGTGACGACGAACGCGGCGACCAGCAGGAGTGGTAAGACCTGCACCAACGCGATGTCCCGTCGGCGACGCCTCCACGCGACGACGGCGGCCGCCAGCAGAATCAGGGCCACGACCGCCGATGAGGTGTAAGCGGCAGCGGAACGGAAGTTCATCTCCGCGAGCCACTCGGCGGGAGTCGGGTCTCCCCGCCCGTCGCACCACACACTGGCTCCGTCGCAGAGCTCACCCCGGAGGTGAACACTGTTTCGAGCCCAACCCGCCACCAGCAGAAGGAGCATGTCCCCGAGCAGAACTGCACCGGCGGACACGACTCGCCAGCGCGTGGAGACTCCCCCGGCCTCGTGATCCTTCATCACTTGATCGTACGAAATGCACGCCTGCGCCCCGTGCCGCCGGAGACTCCGACGCCGTCCGCGACCACGTCGCCGCCACTTGGGAGCGGCGCCGGCCGCGGACGAGGCGGGGCCCGGAGTACCGAAGGGCGTCAGGAGCAGGCGGCGAGCAGCTTCTTGCTGGCCGCGTCGGCCTTCTTGCCGACATCGGCCGCCGTGACGGAGCCGACGTCGAGCTGGGAGAACGCGTCGACCATCTCAGTCAGGGCCGTCTTCAGATCGCCGTCGGCCCGCTCGGAGATCTTCTTGAGCGTGCCGGCGTGGTCCGAGATCGCTTTGTTGATGCCCGTGGGGTCGGTGGCCGACGCCATCACCTTGGTCATGAAGTCGCCCGACGCGGCGACCGCCTCCGCGCAGAGCGCCGCGTTGTCCGCGCCGCCGCCCGCGCCGCCGCCCGAGTCGCCTTCCGCGGCGTCGCCGCCGCTGCCGCCGCCGTCGGCGACCTCGGTGACGCGGGCCGCCTTGTCGTCTCCGCTCCCGCCGCTGCCGTCGCCGCTGCCGCAGGCCGCGGTGAGCGAGACGAGCACGATCGCCGCGACGGCTGTGAGGGTCTTCCTGACGTTGATCATTCGTGGCCCTTCCGATGATTCATTACGGATGACGAACTGTCTCGCGCTCCCCTTGCGGCCCGCTTTCAACGGCCTCTCACCGCCTAGCGTGGCTCGCGAGCGGCTGGGAGTGATCCGTGTCAGCACGGAGATCGGTCCCGGTGCCGACGGCGGCGTAGGCCGGTGCGGCGGTGAAGCTGCGTCCGGCGAACTGTGCGGCCGGCCCGCGCGGCGACCGGCCGCCCGCAACCGCACGCTTCGACTCCTCGCCCACCCGCTCGGAGCGAACTGACCCGACGGAAGCGGGCGCAGGCCACTGGCCCCATCCGGCTTCCGTCCTCAGCTGTGAATCAGAGATAGGAGATCAAGGCGGCCCAATGTTCTTCCGTCAGGGGATGCGGATTAGCTGCGCCCGGCACGCGTCGAAACGTCATCCCCTGGAACCGCTCGTCGTCATGAAGAGCCCGGAACGGAATCACGCGATCACGCCAGCTGTCCACCACCACCGGAACGAACCATGCTCTCGTGGGCGACAGCCGACCTCATGAAACCGGCCACTGTCGGGTCGACACGGTTGTCATGACGCTTCGGGCCCGACGTGGGTGATGGAGTGGCGGCCGATCCGCCAGGTGCCGCCGTCGGCGCGGGCGCCGCGCAGCCCGTCCAGAGTGCCGGGGCCGGCCAGCCGCACGGTCTCGATGCCGCCGATCGAGGCGAACGCGAAGGTCCGCGCCGGGTCCCAGGCCGTGCTGTGCCGCAGGCGGCGGCTCATCTGCGCCCATCCCAGCGCGGCGCCCGCGACCACCCATGCATCGGGATCGCCCGCGACGAAGCGGGTGGCCGGGCGCAGCCAGGAGGCGGCCTCCTCCGGCCAGGTGACGACCGCCAGGATCTGCCCGCCGCGGGCGTGCCAGGCACGAGCGAACGCCTCGGCGGCCGCGGTGGAGGCGGCGTCGCGGCCGTGGCCGAGCGTGACCACCTCGGTCCGGGGCCGCCGCCCGGTGAGCAGGTCGACCAGTGCGGCCACTTCGGCGGCGGTGTGCCCGGCCGGTGCGGCAACGGGGAACCGCCGGGTGCCGATCAGCGGTGAGCGTGTCGGAGCCGGCATGGCATCCCCTGTCGTTTCGTGTCGTTCGTCGAGCGTCCAGCGGGTGCGCTCGTCCGGCGGGCACACCGCGCACGGCCGGTACATCGGGTCGCTCCCGTTCGGGTCTCAGGCGGCGTCGTGGAAGACCAGGCCCAGGGTGTGCCGGCGTCCGGAGCGCACCGTGCTGACGCCGTGCCGTGCCGGGGAGGCCGACCAGCCCCGCGCCGAGCGGACCGGCCGGTCCCGTGTGGTGAAGATCAGCCCGCAGCCTTGCTCCAGCATGGTCGCCGTGCCCCGGGACTGGGCGCGGGGCCGTTGTTCGACCAGCAGGAACTCTCCGCCGGAATAGTCGCCACCCGGCTCGTCCAGGCCGATCACGACCTGCAGCGGGAAGACGAGGTCCCCGTACAGGTCGCGGTGCAGGGCGTTCCAGTCACCCCGCTGGTAGCGCAGCAGGATCGGGGTCGGTTTGGTCTGCCCGGCCGCATGGCACATCCGCAGCCACTCGGCCAGCGTGTCCGGCCACGGCGCGGGCCGCCCCAGCTTGGCCGCCCAGTCCCGGGCGATCGGCAGCAGGCGCGGGTAGAACGCCTCCCTCAACTGCTGCACCAGCTCAGGGAACGGGTTGTCGAAGTAGCGGTACTGCCCGGACCCGAACCGGAAGCGGGCCATGTCGACGGTCGAGCGGAACAGCCCTGCTTCGTCGTACAGGTCGGCGATGTCCCGGCACTCGGCCGGGGTCAGCACCGGGCGGGTCAGGGCGCAGCCGAACTCGTTCATCTCGGCCGCCAGGGCGGGCCAGTCACAATGCGCCACGCGCTCGCGCGGCGAGCCCGCCGGACGCCGCTTCTGCCCCGGAAAGTCCGGCGAGGTCTGGGTGAGGCCGCTCGTGGACTCCTCTCCCATCCACAGTGGCTCGCCCAGCGGGCCGTCCATGCTCGTGTGAAGGGTCAACGTTCCGTCCTTTCGGCTCTCCACCAGGTATAGCGCCGAACCGGCCGCCGGCCCCGGCGGTATTCGGACGTCGCGCTCAGCCTTCGGTGGCGGCCCACAGGCGGGCGCGTCGCTCCCGGGCTCCGCGGAGGGTGTACGCCCTGACGGCGGATCCCGGGCGACGCCGCCCCGTGGTCAACGGCCGGCGGCGACCGCGCGGACGGCGTCGGCGACGAGGTCCGGCTGGGCGTACTGCACGTAGTGCTCGGACGTCGCGGCCACCACCAGACGGCCACGGGTCGACAGCGCGGCGAGGCGGCGCTGGTGCTCGACGGCCTCCGCGGACTGGCCGCCCGCCACGATCACCACGACGGGCAGGTCACGCCAGACGCCCGCGCGGACCGTCGCGGCGACCTGCGCCGCGCTGTCCACGGTCGACAATCCCTCGGCACGTGCGGCGGCCATGCCGGCCGCGCCGTAGACGACGGGCGCGTCCCGGACGGTGATCTCGGGTGCGCCCGGGGCGGCCACGGCGGATCCGCCGAGCAGCCGGAGCAGCCCGAACCGCCCGGCCAGCTCGTAGGCCGTGAACTGGGCGGCGAGCAGGGGCCGCGCGACCCGCAGTTCCCCGGCGCCGCTCTCGTCCATGGCGTCGACCAACACCAGGCCGGCGGTCAGGTCCGGCCAGTGATGCGCGAACATGCGCACGACGACCGCGCCGTACGAGTGCCCCACCAGGACGTACGGCCCGGCCTCCCCCGCGGCGGCGAGCAGCGTGCGCAGCTCCCCCGCCGCGCGGTCGGCGGTTCGCGGCCCCGGCCCCTCCTCGCTCCACGCGTATCCGGCCCGGTCGTAGACGCACACCCGGTTGTGCGCGGCGACCCGCGACTGGACGTCCGCCCAGCTCGCGCCGGACTCCCCGAGGCCCGCCTCCAGGATGACCGTCGGGCCGCCGGAGCCGGTGCAGTACAAGTGCAGGCGATGGCCGCCGACATCGAGCAGCCGTCCCGGCGGCGGGTAGCGGTCCGCGTCCCCGCCGCGCGCGATCGTCTCGTACCCGAAGCCCGTCCCCGCCAGGATCGCGAGCACGATCGCGGCCCACATGATGATCCGGGGCCATCGTCGTCCCCGCTTTCCGGTCATGCTCGCATGCTAGGAATCACCGTTCGGCGTCTCGCCGTCCGAACGGGGGATCGTCGCCTGCTACTGGAGGATCAGCCGGCACACGCCGTACACCCCCGGGTGCAGAACTTCGGCGCCGGACGGCACGAGTGTGCCCGTCACGGCCACTGTCGCCGTCCGCCGATGCGGTCGACACCGGCCGCCGCCCCGGCCTTCTTTCTGTCCATTTCCGCGGATTGAAGGTTCTGCCGTTCATTGACCGATGTCGCAGGCGAAAAGTCTCAAAAGACGGGTTCGATGCCCCGCTCGAGATGACGAGCACCCCGAGCCGACACCGCAGCTCCTGGAACTGGGAAGCGGCAGGACTGGACCTGCACTGGTGGAGCGCGGGCGCTCTCACCGCCTCATCCGCCCTGGGGGACCGCTACGCCTTCGTCGCGACGGACTTCGCCGACGCCGCGGACCTCGACGGCGACGCCGATCCGCGGACACGGGGTGCGTCCAGCCTGCAGCACGTCCTGGCGCGGGCCACGTCCGGCCTGGCGCTCTTCCCGGCGGTCCCGCTGGCCGCCGCGCTCGCCGACCGCACGGGCCTGCACGCCCGTACGGACCCCGCCCGCCCGGGGTACTTCCCGCTGGACCCCACCAAGTTGGACGGCGTCGACGCCGTCGCGTTCCTCACCTTGCCGGGCTGACCGATGGAATTTCGGTTGACCGTCGCGTGGCGGCGAGTGCTAACCTCCCCGCCATGTCGAGAGTGCAGCGATTTATCCGCCCCCGGCCGGCGATGCCGGCCGCCGGGGCGAATCGGCGTGCTCTGACCTGACGCGGCCGCATCGGTTCCCGGCGGCGGGCCGGCCGGGGGGCAGCTCCCCTGTCCACCGCGAACCGATCGGAACCGCCATGTCCTCTGCCTTGTCCTCTGCCGTCTCCCGTCCGAACCGCACCCGGCCCCGGCCGTACGTGCTCGACGCGAGCGAACTCGCGGGCGCGTTGACCACCCGGGATCTCAGCGATCCGGGCCAGGGGCCGCACGCCATCCAGCTCGTCGTCGACACCCTCGTCCGGGCTCTCCACAGCCGCTGGCACAACCAGGTCCGGCTGGTCCGGGCTCATCCCTTGGTGCCCGTCGAGGACAACTACGAGCGGCTGGGCTACCCGCCGGACGCCGTCACCCGGGACGCCCGCTACACCCGCTACGCCAGCGAGACCTGCATGTTGCGCAGCCATACCAGCGCCATGATCCCGCCCGTGCTGCGCGAGCTGGCAGGTGAGATCGCGGGCGAGGGCGGCTACGGCTGGCGCGACGTCCTGCTCGCCTGTCCCGGCCTGGTCTACCGGCGTGACGTCGTCGACCGGATCCACACCGGCACCCCGCACCAACTCGACCTGTGGCGCGTCGCCACGGGCCGGCGACTGGGCACCGGCGATCTCGACGAGATGGTCGCCGCCGTCGTGGGCTCGACCCTCCCCGGGGCGCCGTACCGGACCGTCGCGGCGTCGCACCCGTACACCGAGGACGGGCGCCAGGTGGACGTCCGGGTCGGCGAGGAGTGGATCGAGATCGGCGAGTGCGGGCTCGCCGCCCCTCACGTCCTGGCCGGGGCCGGGTTGGATCCCGCCGTCAGCGGACTCGCCATGGGGCTCGGGCTGGACCGGCTGCTGATGCTGCGGAAACAGATCCCCGACATCCGCCTGCTGACGGCGCCCGACTCCCGCATCGCCGGGCAGATGCTCGACCTCGCCCCCTACCGGGCGGTGTCCAAGCACCCGCCGATCTCCCGCGACCTGTCGGTCGCCGTCCACGCCGAAACCGACGCCGAAACCCTGGGCGGCGCGGTGCGCGACGCCCTCGGCCCCGGCACCGACGCGATCGAGGAGATCCGCGTCGTCTCCGAGACACCGGTCGAGGACCTGCCACCGGCCGCGATCAGCCGCATCGGCGCACTGCCCGGGCAGAAGAACGTGCTGCTGCGCATCGTCCTGCGCGACCCCGCCCGCACCCTGTCCGACGAGGAGGCGAACACGATACGCGACCGGGTCTACGCGGCCGTGCACCAGGGGACCACGCACCAATGGGCCGGCCCCCGGCCGGCCTGACCTGCGGCGAGCCTCCGGATGAGGAGGCGGAAACACGAAGCCCCTGGGAGGAGGATCCTCTCAGGGGCTTCACGTCCGACAGTCATGTCGACGACCGGCTCTCTTAGAAGCCCCAACAAAATGATCTAAGAATTCCGGTGATCATATACAGGTTGATCACCTGTGTGAGGAAGGGCGAGCAGCCGCCGTGGAGCATCCCGGATGAGTTGTGGGCACGGATCGATCATTCCGTTCGGACTTTCTCATAGCAGTCGGGCGCGCGCGGCCTCACAGCCGGGATCTCAGCACGTCGATCTCACAGCCCGGCGCGAACGGGTCGAAGCCGTGCTCGACCAGCCAGCGAACCACCAGCAGGCTTCGCAACGACCACCACGCGCGGATCACGTCGAGGTCGACGTCGGTGCCATAGCCGGCGACGACATCGCCGAGGTGCTTCTCGTGTCCGAGCGTCAAGATGGCGAGGTCGAACAGGGCGTCACCTTGGCCCGCCTCGGACCAGTCGATGATGCCCGTGACCTCGTCGCCGTCGACGAACACGTGAGCGATCTGCAGGTCGCCGTGCGTGAACGCCGGACTCCAGGGCCGGAGCGCGGCCTCGGCGACCTGGCGGTTGCGGGTGACCAGGTCGGCGGGCAGGACGCCGTTCGTCACGAGCCACTCGCACTCGCCGTCGAGTTCCGCCGCCAACTCGTCGAGGCCCCGGCCGGCCCGGCCGGGCCTGGGCGGCAACGGCGCGTCGTGCAACCTCCGGATGGCGGCGCCCGCCGCGGCCCACGCCGCCGGGGACGCGGTCGACGGCTCGCCGAGGCGGCCGAGCGCCGTCCCCGGTACTGCGGCGATCGCGAGCACCGGCGGCTTGTGCCACAGGACCTTCGGGGTCGGGACCGGCGCCAGGGCCATCGCCTCGACCTCGACGTCGATGCGCGCCTGATCGGCGTCCACCTTCAGGAACACGTCGCCGACGCGCAGGGTCGCGCGCTCGGAATGGGCGACGACCACTTTGACCTCGTCCATGGGCGACCAGTATCCCGGGGGTGATCGTCGACGTCACCAGGTTTGTCGCGTGCGATTGCGCGGCTGACCGCGTCCCGCTAGCAAGCGACCTCGTGCGCGACACCGACCGCCGGCCAGGTCAAGTCCACCACTTTTGTTAGGCGCCCCTCCCAGCCTTTAGGAGCGCTGACGTGAGAGCACTCGATCGAGAAGGATGACCGGCACCGTGACCGCTGCCAGTCCGGCGCCGATCCACGTGACGGAGGTGATGCCGGCGCCGGCGTTGAGGGCGACACCCGCGAGCGCGGGGACGATGCTGATGCCCAGTTGGAACGCGGAGACCGTCGTGGCTCCGGCGAGCGTCGGCGCCTCTGCGGCGATCGTGAACACCCGCCCGTAGATGCCCGGGTTCAGGACGAAACCGGCGATCCCGAGGAGCAGGACGAGCGGGACGACGACCAGGGCCTGCCGAGCAAGCGCCGCGAGCAGGACGGAGGATGACCGCGTCGCCGGGTCGGCTGTGTCTCGCGGGGCCGCCTGATGGGTGGACATCTCCTCCACGGGCCCGCTGCTCGCGTCGCCGTTCCGCTCCCGGTCGCCCTCATCGAGCACCGGCACGTCCACCTGGTCCCCGACCGCGGTGATCCCGGCGCTCGGACCGGCGGCGGATTCCTCTGTGATCATCGAATCGCGATGTTTCTTCATGGTCGTCACCTCCGGCGCGACCTTCGCATCCGCGATACCGGAGGTGGAACTTCGGTTGCCGAAACCGGGACAAGGCGTGCCGGCGTCACCGGGCACGAGGGTGATCACAGGCACGCTGCTCCACACCGACCGCTCCGTACGAAGGGCCGCGTCCCGGGGAGCCGCGGGGCGCGATGCGGCCGGTCAGCCGGTGCCGGGGACGGTGACGTTCTGCTCCTTGAACGGGTAGCCGGTCTCCGTGGCGTCACGCTGCAGGCCGTCCATGGAGGCCTTGCCCGCGTCGAGGTCGGCTGGTGTGGCGGTGCCGCTCTTCAGCTTGTCGGTGAGACCGGCGAACCGGCCGCTGACGGACTCGACGGCCTTGCACAGCGTCGGATTGGCCACGGCGAAGCCCTTGGCGACCCTCAGTTCATGCAGGGCGAACGCGCCTGCCACCGCCGCCTTGACGAAGGTGCGCTTCCGCTTCTCCGCTCCGGCCTGGAAGCCGCCGCTGCGCAGGGGTTTGTAGATATAGCGATGGAAGGCGCCCAACGCGAGGCCCGCGTGCAACGCGAAGCGGGTCTTGGCGAACCGCTTGGCGTTTCCGCCCGCCGGGCATGCGGAGGTGTACTCGCGCTCGTTGCCCCCCGGCGGCGTGGCGGCCGCCGTCGCCTTGGCGACGACCGCGTCTTCGGAAGCGAGAGAGGTGCTCCTGCCGCCGCAGCCGACGAGCAGCACGACTGCCAGCAGAGTCGTCGCCGCGTATACGGCAGCGGATCGGTTACTCCGTACACGTGCCACTTCGTCCCCCTATGGATAACCCCGGGATTCCGCGGCGCACCGGCCAGGGGTCCCCGCGGGGACCCCGGATGCGGGGCCGTCGCCGGTCTATGCGCTCATCGCCCTCCTCACGCCCGGAGCCGACAGCGGTCCTCGTGCGACGCCTGCCCGTGGGACGGCCCGCCGACCGTCGCCGATCGGGGCCGAGCGCCGTCGTATGGCGAGTTTGCCGCGCTCGTTGTGGAGTAAGCGCGCTTTTGCCGCGTCCGAGCCGCCCCAGCACCATGGCCCACCGGACATTTTGTGGATGACTGACCGTCTCGTGCGCTACCGGCCGTCAGGGAGGCAGCCGATCGTCAGCCTGCGGCCAGGTCCATGCGGAGGAACTCGGTGATGCGGAGCAGCCGCGGTGGGCGCGGCACCTCGTCGGCGAGAGCCCGGAACGCCTCGTCTTCCCCGATGAGGCGTGGGGCGGTGAGCTCCACCTCCCTCCCGTCGACCCGGAGCCGCGCCCCGCCGGCCGCCAGGACGTTCCGCACCCAGTCCGAGCGCGATCCGTACACCAGGACGAACAGGTAGCCGCCGTCGACAGGATGCGCATCGAGCGGCGTGCGGTACGTCGTTCCGGAAACACGCCCGACGTGCGTCAGCACCGGCCACGTCCCGCTCGCGACGGCGCGGGGGTTGAACACCCGCTTGTTCACGTGCCCCCACCACCTGGGCATCGGCATCGGGATCTCCTTGTCTCGCCCCGGCGGGGCGCGCGTCGCGGGCCGGACGTTCGCCGAGCTCCCGGCCGACTCCGGGACGACTTACGCTCGTAAGGTGACTTACGAGCGTAAGGCTGGCTTACGTATGTAAGATTGTCAACCCGCCCGCACCCTGGAGCCGTCGTGTCACCCTCGCCATCACCCTCGCCATCGCCGACGCCACGGCAACCGCTCAGCAGAGACCGCGTGCTGGAAGCCGCGATCCGGGTCGCGGACCGCGGCGGCGTGGAGGCGATCACGATGCGACGGGTGGCGCAGGAACTGGGCGTGGAGGCGATGTCGCTGTACCACCACGTACCGAACAAGGACGCGATCCTCGACGGCGTGGTCGACATGGTGTTCGCGGCGATCGAGCTCCCCGGCGCCGACTGCGACGATTGGCGCGACGCGATCCGTGCGCGCGCTTCCTCCGCGCGTGCGGTCCTGTCGCGGCACAGCTGGGCTCTCGGCCTCATGGACTCCCGTCGCGACCCGGGGCCGGCGACGCTGCGCCACCACGACGCCGTCCTCGGGGTCCTCCGGGAGGCGGGGTTCACGCTGCCGATGGCCGCGCACGCCGTCTCGCTCATCGACAGCTACATCGGCGGGTTCGTCCTCCAGGAGGCGAACCTGCCGGTGACGACGCCGGACGACGTCGGGGAAGTGGCCGGCGGCATCCTCGCGCACCTGCCGGCGGGCGAGTTCCCGTACCTCACAGAGATGATCGTCGACCACGCCCTGCGACCGGGCTACGACCACATGAGCGAGTTCGGCTACGGCCTGGACCTCATCCTGGATGCGCTCGAAGCCCGCCGGAATCAGAGCCCCGACACCGCCACGTGAGACGCGGCTCGCCTCTGTCGGCGAAGCACGACCGAAGCGTTCTCATACGGTGAGACCGAGCGGCTGGAGCCGTTCCTTGGGCGGCTCCGGCAAGGGCGAGTCCCGCAGATTGATCACAACCCGATACGCCCCCCTAGACCGCGTCGGAAAGCGCCGTGTCGAGCGCGTCGAGGATTGGCCGCCGGCCCCCTCACATCGGCCCGGACCGGCCGCCTCGGACGGCATGAGCGCATCGTGATCGCCCTCGCCGCCGCCAGACGGTCGCGCGCCCGATTGAGACGGCGGTCAGGTCGTCGCCGATATTTGACCGTTCGATCTAGATAGCACTAGGGTTCGGGGCGCGGCAAGGACAAAGCGGTTCGATCCGGACACGCTTCCACGGACGGCCTCGAAGCTGTCCCGGAGGCGGGCCTGCGAGCTCGTCCGGAGCGAGGTGTGCGCGTTCTCGGGCACATGCGTCCCGAGCGCGGAAGTCCGCCCGACGCCGCCGCACAGACTCCAGCCGTCCGGAGTGAGGAAGTACTCATGATTGACGAGAAGCGGTCCAGTGGGCCCCGATAACAGAACGATCGTTCTGGATAGGCGTGCCGGGCTGACGGCCTTCGCCCTGCTCGGGACCGTGCAGGTCACGCTCATCGCGGCGATCACGGTCATCACCGTGGCGTTGCCCGCCGTACAGCGGGATCTGCGTCTGGACGACGCGGGGATGGTGCTCGTGACCTCCGCCTACGGCCTGGCGTTCGGCGGGCTGCTGTTGCTCGGCGGACGGCTGGCGGACTCGCGCGGGCGGAGAAGGATGTTCGTCACCGGCGTGGTCGTCTTCGGCCTCGCCTCGGCGGCGGCCGGCCTGGCCCCGTGGGCGGGGACGCTGCTCGTCGCCCGGTTCGCCCAAGGAGTCGGCGCGGCGTTGACGGCGCCGGCGGCGATGGCACTGGTGGCCGTCGTGTTCCCCGACCCGCATCGCCGAGGACGGGCTATGGCGATCTGGGGCGTGCTGAGCAGCGCCGGGGCGACGGCGGGAACCGTGCTGTCCGGCGTGGTGATCACGTGGGTGCCGTGGCGCTGGGTGTTCCTGGTCCCCGTGGCGGTGTCGGCCGTCGCGGCGTCCGTGGCCGCCCGGCTCTTCCCCGCCGACCACCCGCCGGTCCGGGGTCGGATCGACTGGCTCGGCGCGGTGCTGACGACCGCCGGCCTGGCCATGTTGATCTACGGGCTGCAGCGCTCCGCCTGGACGGCCTTCGGCGGCGTCGTGCTGCTCATCGTGTTCGGATCGGTCGAGCGGCGCTCCCCGGCCCCGTTGATGCCGTTGTCCTTCCTGAGCGGGCGCGTCCTGCCCCTGATCGCCGTGACGGCGTGCGCGGGGGCGATGGCCTCGGGGTTCTACCTGCTCTCCCTTTATCTGCAGGAGGTGCGCGGCCTGTCGACGCTGCAGACGTCGGCCGCCTTCCTGCTGCCCGCCCCGGCAGTTCTGGCTTCGGGCTCCCTGGCCGGATGGCTCATCGCCCCTCTGGCGATCCGGCGCGTGCTGGCCACCGGATTGGCGACGGCGGCCGTCGGCCTGTCGCTGCTCAGCGTCCTCGACGCGCCCTACGCCGGGCTGGTCGTCTTTCCCCTCGGAGCCGGCCTGACGTTCTCGGCCGCCACCGTAGCCGTGCTGCGGGACGTGCGAGAGGACCAGGCGGGCCTGGCCGGCGGACTGCTGAACACCGCGATGGAGATCGGCCCTCCGCTCGGCCTCGCGGCGCTGGTCTTCCTCGCCGGCGCCCACTCCCATCAGCCGTCGAGCGGCTATGCGTTCGCGCTCCGTGTCGCGGCGGCCGCTCTGCTCGTCACCGCCCTGTTCGCGGCGTCCATGCGCCGCCACAAGATGAGAGAAGGAGAATCGGAATGACCGCACGTTTCACCGGCAAGGTAGTCCTGATCACCGGTGGAGGTTCCGGCATCGGCAGGGCCGCCGCGCTCGCCTTCGCCGGGGAAGGCGCGACCGTGGTGGTCGCCGGACGCAACGCCGAACCCCTGGCGGAGACCGTGAAGTTGATCGAGGCCGAAGGGGGCCGAGCCGACGCGGTCACCGCGGACGTCTCCTCCTCCCCGGACGTCGCCCGGCTCGTCGCGACCACCGTGGAGCGGCACGGCGGCCTGCACATCGCCTTCAACAACGCGGGAGTCCTGGAAACCGGACCGCTGGCGGACATGGACGAGGCGGCCTGGGACCGCCTGATCTCGGTGAACCTGACCGGCGTCTTCCTCAGCATGAAGCACCAGATCGCGCACATGCGCGACAACGGCGGCGGCGTCATCATCAACACGGCCTCCAACTTGGGCGCGCACATGCGGCTGCCGTACCTCGGCGCCTACGCGGCGTCGAAGGCGGCCGTGAGCGCGCTGAGCCGAGCGGCGGCGCGGGAGTGCATCGGACAGGGCATCCGCGTCAACGCGATCAGCCCGGGCCCCGTCGACACCGCCATGTCCCTGCGCCCGGGAGAGACCGAGGACGCCCGCGCGGAACGGATGAAGGACGCAGTGCCGATCGGCAGGGTCGGCACACTCGCCGAAGCGGCCTCCGCGGTGATCTGGCTCGCCTCACCGGAAGCGGGTTTCACCGTCGGACACGACCTGGTCATCGACGGAGGCGCTTCCGCGTGAGCCACATGCGCCATAACCGCACGAGCGGCTGACGGAGCCGCCGCCGGCCCGACGGCGAGCCCCCCGGGCCGGCGGCACGTCGTTGCGCGGGCCAGCCCGCTCCTCCCGGGGCGTACGTACGCAATGCACCGGCAAGGGCTGTTACGCGGTGATCCAGCACCACGGCTCCACCGGCTACAGCTGGTGCGTGAACCCGGTGACCGGAACGAAGATCGGGGGAACCAGAGGTGCCGCCCGGGCAGGGCCGGCCCTCATGCGGCACATGCCTGACCCAGCTGGCGGCCTCCTACGAGCACCCCGTCGTCGGCGCGTACCGGCCGCAATGCGACGGCAACGGCGACTTCAGGATGGGGAGGGTGCACGCCCGTGGACCGAGCCGTACGAACCGGTCGATCGGGGATCGATCGTCTAGGGTGCGGGCATGACGGTCGATCACGATGACCTGACGCCGCTGCGCGACCGCCCCTGGGCGGCGCTCTGCCACCGGCGGGCGCTGGCCGAGTTGGTGCTGCTGGGCTGGACGCCCTGCGGCGTCGGGGACTGGGCTGTGGGACTGCGCTCTCCCAGCGGACACCTCGCCGCGCGGGTCTGCCCGTTCGACCCTGCTTACGCGGCCTTCCTGGAGCTGTGCCGCCGCTGCCCGGGCAACCCGTACCTCCCCCGGGTCGCCGTCGAGGTCGCGCTCGACGGCGGGGGAACGCTGGTCGTGCTGGAGTTCCTCGCCCCGCTGGGCACGGCGGCCGAGGTCGTGCGGCAGTGGCGGCAGGACGACGGCGACGCGGCCCTGGCGGAGGTGCGGCGCACCGCGGCCGAGATCGACGCCGAATGGCGGGAGACCGTCCCCTGGTGGGACGGCATCGACCTGAACGCGGGCAACGTCCGGCGCGCGCTGGACGGCCGGGTCGTCCTCATCGACGTCTTCTGCATGGACGGCGCCGCGCTGTACGGCCAGATCCTCAAGGACGCCGCCGTCGTCCGCGATCGGCTTCCGCAGAGCCGGTACGCGCTGGACATCCCCTACATCGCCAGGGAGAGCACCCCCGACGACATCCACGCCCTCCGCGCCGCCTGGAACACGGGGGTCTGATCCGGCCGCGGAGCGACGACGGTCCTGCGGCAGACCTCCCATGACGCGAGGGCGTCTCCCGGAAGCGGCCCCGGAGGGTGGGTTCGTCGTCCGGCGGCCGCAGGTCGGCCGGTGCTCACACGACCGGCGAGACAATTCGTAAATCACGAAATTCGCCGCATTTCGCATCGCCTTTCGGGGGGCAGCCGGAGGGGCCACGAATCACGGAAATATCCAGGCTTTACGGCAGCGATTCCGTTCGCCCCATTGGTCGTATTCATCCGCCCCGAACGCCGATAACGCCACGAACGCGCGAGTAATTTTCCGGCATGGTAGTTTCCCCTCGGAATCTTGATTGCGGATTCCCTTTCTGCCGCGCCCAAAGAAAGGCGACACGAGATGCAGCAGGCGGCCCTCGATCGAGTAAAGCTCGTCTTCACCCTGCTCGACGCCGGCGGCACCGGCGGTCTCGAGGTCTCGGTCCGGGCCGCGGGCGTCAAGGACCACTACGGCCCGGAGAAGGCGGGACTCCCGGGCGACCACCCGGTCCCGGCCCGGAGCTGATCGCGGACGCCGCCCCGAGGCATCGGCCTTCGACAAAGGAGCACAGGTGGAACCAGTCATCGGACTCGCCGTCGGCCGGGGGACGGGCCCCGAACTCGCGGCCATCTTCGAGCGTGTATTGCACCGGATCGCCGACGTTCATTCAGTCCAAATCGGTATCACCCGGTCGGAAAGGGTTTACCACTCGTATTCGTCGCTGAAGGCCGATGCGGGGATCGAGCGGATCCGCGAGCTCACCCGTGAGGACGCCGACCATTACGCGGAGTTCTGCCGCAGGCAGGCCGCTCTCGGCGTCCCGGCCATATTCCGTACGGCGATCAACGCCCAGTCGCTCTCCCTGGTGCGCCGGCGGCTGCAGGCGGTGAAGGTCGACGTCATCAGCGCCCCGGACGCGTCGCTGCTGCTGGTCCGCGACGAGGCCCAGGGCTTCTCCACCGGGGAGAACACCCACGTTCCCGGCGCGCTCATCCGCACCATGGCGTTCAGCCGGGAGATCACCGAGAAGGTCGTCGCGTTCGCGGTGCGGCGCGCGCGGCAGGAGTGGCCGGACGGCGACATCGACGAGATCGTCATGGCCTACAGGTTCCATCTGCTCGACGGCGCTCTGGACGAGTGGGTGGCCGAGAGCGCCGCGCGGCACGGGGTCGAGATCCGCCTGTGCCGGCCGGACGCGGTGAGCCGCGATCTGATCGAGCGTGGCCCGCGCCCCCGCACCGTGATCATCGCGGGCGACGAGTGGGCCGACATCATGCACGCGGTCCTGCTGGACCGCTTCGGCGCCGAGCGCCGGGAGAACCTCTGTACCGAGAACGTCTACCTGCACTTCGAGGTGGCCGGTCTGGTCGAGTACCAGACGGCGCACGGCTCGGCCGACGACCTGGAGGGCAAGGACGCGGTCAACCCGGTGGCGACCATACGGGCGGCGGCGGTGATCGCCGAGCGGCACGGGGGCTGCGCCGGGGCGGTGCGGATGGTGGAGCACGGCCTGGAGACTCTCCGCCGTCGCGACATCGGCACCCCGGACGTCGGCGGGCGGCACTCGACCACCGCCGTGGTGGACGCGCTGCTCGACGTGCTGGAGCCGGAGGGGCGGCCGGTCCTGGTGGCGGAGCCGTGACGTCCGCCACCACGGTCGCGGTCCGCTCCCCCGGCCGGACGACGCCCTCGCGAGCAACCGCTGGGTGTCCGCCGGCGAACCCGGCGCCCTCAGTGCGCCGCGAAGTTCGCCGAGCAGTTCGCCGAGCAGTTCGCCGAGCTGACCGAGGAACTCGACGGCAGAGCCGGCGGGCACGGGGAGGCACCGGCCGTGGCACGCGGTCCGATGCCGCCGAGGGGCGCCAGATGGCTCAGGTTCGGACCACCTGGTGCGGGAGGGCGACGGCTTCGCGGCCGTTCGGCGCGCGGACGGTGCGTGCGGCCAGCAGAGCGTCGACGACCGCTTCCTCCACCGCGTCAAGGACGGCGGCGAAGACGGCGTCCAGTTCGGCCGGGCTCAGCGTTCTGGGCGCGTCGGAGGGCTCGGCGGAGAAGGCGAGCCCGTAGTCGCCGCTGCCGTGGCTGTACGAGGCGCCGACCCTGCCAAGGGCGAAGACGCTCCTGGCCGCGATGCGGGACAGTTGCAGCGCGCCGCACGGCACGTCGAGGGCGACCACGACGACGCAGGAGCCGCGCTCGCGGGAAGACCCCGCTCGCCCCAGACCCAGGCTCTCCGGAGTGACCGTGCGGCCCAGGAGCCGCAGGTCTCCGCCCATGTTCGCCTGGACCAGCACGCCGGCCGTCGCCTCGCGGTCGCGCAGGGACACCCGGCGGGACGCCGTACCGATGCCCGCCTTGAAGCCGAGCGCGCAGGCGCCGGTGCCGCCGCCGACGTTGCCCATCGCCACCGGCCCGCCGGACGCCCCGTCAAGGGCGGCGAAGACGTGCTCAGGGGTGACCGGGCGCGGGTCTCCCGTCGACAGCCAGCCGTTGTTGACCTCGCCGACCACCGGGTTGACCGAGACGATCGGCTCGCGGCTGCGGTCGATGAGCCAGGTCAGCAGGCTGTCGGCCACCCGGAACGTGGACAGGGTGGCGGTCAGCAGGATGGGCGTCTCCAGCTCGCCGAGCTCCATGACCTGCGTGGCGCCCACGAACTTCCCGTAGCCGTTGCCCACGTGCAGCGCGGCGGGGACGGCACGGGCGCGGCCGTCCGTCAAAGCGGTCGGCACGATTGCGGTGACACCGGAGTAGACGCCCTCGTCCTCGTCGATGACGGTGGTCTGTCCCACGAGGATGCCCACCACGTCGGTGATGGCGTTGAGCGGCCCCGGTTCCAGACGACCGACCACGTGCCCGAAGTCCCGCAGGCGTCGTTGCTGCATGTGGTCAACCCTCTCGTGGCGCGGGATGTTCGGTCGGGCCCGGCGAACGGGCCCTGAACGATCTACCACGATCCCGCCCGATCACGGAAGTCGTCGTACAGGAGCGGGGCCGGTCCACGGCACCCGCGCGCGTGCCCCGGAGGAGGCGCGGCCGGGTCGTGACCCCGCACCTGTGCCGGAAGGCCCGGGCTGCCGGTCCCGATCGGTGATCCGCGGCGGTCAGCCGGCGCGGCGGGAGCGGGTCAGAGCGAGCCCGCCGAGGACCGTGGCGACCAGCCCCACGACCAAATCGACCCAGCCCCCGACTATTCCGTAGCCGGTGCCGGGACCGCCTTCGGCGGCGGCCACGACCCACCCGCCGATGATCATGCTGACCGGCCCCGCCACCAGGGCCACGAAGGCCCCCCTTCTCCCGCTGCCGGCGCCGATACGACCGGCGGAGCGGGCCAGAGCCAGCCCGCCGGCGACCACGCCGACCAGCCCCAGCAGCGCGGCCACCAAGGACCAGAGACGCCCGGAGGTCAGGGTGTAGGCGTCGGCCGACGGCGCCAGGACCTGCGCGACCACCGGTGTGGCGAGCCCGAAACCTCCGAGCGGGGCGGCCGCGGCGGCGAGCAGGTGACGGACGGACATGAGGTGCTCCTTCTTCTCCCACGACTGGACGTCACCTGATCATGTCCGCCGGACCCGGCGCCGGTCGTCCTGTGGACGCGGACAATTCGCACTGCCGCGGAAGCCGCAGGAGCCGCGAAGGTACCGCGGACGCGGTAGCGGCCGATCGTCCGTGCGCAGGAGTCGCCCGCGCGGACATCCGGCTAAGGTGCGCGCATGAGCACAGGACGGCCCGGTGTCCGGGCGGGCGTCATCGACTGGGCGATCGCCGTCGGCGTGGCAGCGACGCTGCTGGTCACCGGGCTGTCCAAGCCGCACTCCGCCGCGTCCCTCGACCTGCTCGGCTACGCGCTTCTGACGGTCGGCGGCCTGGCGCTGGTCGCGCGCCGCCGGGCTCCGGTTCCCGTCCTGGCCGTCACCGGGCTGTGCGCGGCGGGTTACCAGGCGGCCGGTTTCGACGTGCCCGCCGTCGCGTACCTGTTCGCGGTGTACGCGGCCGTGCGGGCGGGACACCGCGTCGTCACGGTCGCGGGGAGCGCGGCCATGCTGGCCTCGCTCCCGTTCGCGGCCATGGCCTCGGGCCTGCACGACACGGGCGAGGCGTTCGCGCAGGCCCGGGGCGCCCTCGAAATCGCCTGGCTGATCGCCGCCGGCGCCGCGGGTGAAGCGCTGCGGCAGGCCGAGCGGCGGGCGGACGAAGCCGAGCGCACCCGGGAGGAGACCGCGCGGCGCCGCGCCGACGAGGAGCGGCTGCACATCGCACGGGAGCTGCACGATTCGCTCACCCACCAGATCTCGGTCATCAAGGTGCAGGCCGAGGTCGCCGTCCACGTGGCCCGCAAGCGCGGCGAGCAGGTGCCGGAGGCCCTGCTGGCGATCCAGGAGGCCGGTCGGGAGGCGATGCGGGAGCTGCGGGCGACCTTGGAGGCGCTGCGCGACGACGACACGGCCCCGCCGCCCGGTCTCGACCATGTACCGGAACTGGTGAAGCGGGCCCGTACGAGCGGACTCGACACGATGCTGACGATCGAAGGAGAACGGTGCGACGTGCCGGCCGCGGTGGACCGGACCGCCTATCGCATCGTTCAGGAGTCGCTCACCAACGTCGCCCGCCACGCCGCCGCCACCAGGGCCTCGGTCCGGATCGACTACCGTCCGGACGCCCTCGCCGTACGCGTCGACGACGACGGCGAGGCGGCGCAGGGCACCGCCCCGACGCCCGGCATCGGACTGCTCGGGATGCACGAACGCGTCACCGCGCTCGGCGGCCGCCTGCGCGCCGCACCGCGCGACGGGGGTGGCTTCACCGTCCAGGCCGAGCTTCCCGTGGACCGAACGCCGTGATCCGTGTCCTGCTGGTCGACGATCAGCCGCTCATCCGCAGCGGGTTCCGCGCGCTCCTCGACCTCGAGGACGACATCGAGGTGGTGGCCGAGGCCGCCGACGGCGCGGAGGGCCTGGCGCTCGCCAGGCGGCACCTGCCCGACATCGTGCTCATCGACATCCAGATGCCGGTCGTCGACGGCATCGAGGCGACCCGGCGCATCGCGGCGGACCCGGCCCTGGACCGGGTGCACGTCGTCATCCTGACGAACTACGGCCTCGACGAGTACGTCTTCAACGCGCTGCGTGCCGGCGCCGCCGGGTTCCTCGTCAAGGACATCCTGCCGGAGGACCTCCTCCACGCCGTCCGGGTCGCCGCACGCGGCGACGCCCTGCTCGCGCCGTCGATCACTCGCAAGCTGATCAACCGCTACGTCACCCAGCCGCCCCACCCGGGCGCCGGCGCGGCGCTGAAGGAGCTGACCAACCGCGAACGCGAAGCCGTCGTCCTGGTCGCACACGGCCTGTCCAACGACCAGATCGCCGACCGCATGGTGATCAGCCCGTTGACCGCGAAGACCCACGTCAACCGGGCCATGGTCAAACTCCATGCCCGTGACCGCGCCCACCTCGTGGTCCTCGCCTACGAGTCCGGCCTGGTCGAACCGCGCCGAGTTTGACGCGTCCGTGTCTCACGGGGTCCGGCTCGACCAGCCGCGGATTGAGCGCGCCGCCGCCCCGCCGGGTCAGGTGTGGACGCGGCCGTGCCGGTCGCGGGCCTTCAGCCGTACGGTGGGCATCTCGGGCGCGGGAAGGGGGCCCTCGTCGCAGGAGCCGACCGTGCCGAAGCGGGTGGGGTGGCCGCCGTCCGCGTCGAAACCGGCGTCCCGCATCCAGTCGGCGCGCGCCCGCACGATCTCCTCGTGCGAGCGCCCGACGAAGTTCCACCACATGACCAGCGGCTCCTCGAACGGCTCGCCGCCGAGCAGGAACAGCCGCGCGGGCGCGTCGGCCTCCAGCACCAGGTCGGAGCGGCCCTGCCCGAGATACAGCAGGGCGCCCGGGGACAGCGGCACGTCCGCGACGCGCGCCGCGCCGGACATGACGAGCACGGCGGTCTCGAACGCCGGATCGACCGGCAGCCGGTGCCGGCCGGGGCCGTGGAACACCACTTCGGCGCCCAGCAGGGGCGTGTGGACCAGGGCGGGTGAGCGCGCCGGCCCGAGTTCCCCCACCACGACGGTGACCGTGACGTCGCCGTCGCGCAGCGACGGCAGCGCGGCGTGATGCTCGAACCGGGGCTCGCCGTGCCTGGCCTCCTCGGGCAGCGCCACCCAGAGCTGCAGGCCGTGCATGACCGCCGGATGCTCCGGCGGGGACTGCTCGGAGTGCGCGATGCCGTGGCCCGCCGTCATCAGGTTGAGCTGTCCGGGCACGATCGTCTGCGCGTTGCCCAGGCTGTCGCGGTGCAGGATCTCGCCTTCGACCAGCCAGGTGACGGTCTGCAGCCCCGTGTGCGGGTGCGGCGGCACCTGCATCCCCGGTCGCCCGCGTACGTCGTCCGGCCCGAAGTGGTCGACGAAGCACCAGGCGCCCACCATGCGGCGCGGCCACTGCGGCAGCAGCCTGCGCACCGTGGTGTAGCGGCCGAGCGGGACGTCGTGGCCGGGCAGGAGCACGCTCTCCGGCTCGGTCCCCGTCGCCGCCGCGCACTCGTACGTCTCGGGCGTGCGCTCGGCGGTCATGCGGGCTCCCCGGCGTCGGCGTCCCCGGCGGGCAGGGAGAAGCCGTCCCGCCGCTCGGCCGGCACCAGGTCGAGATAGCCGGGGTGCCGGGCGATGTAGTCGCGGACGAACGGGCAGTACGGCAGGACCGACAGCCCGGCGTCCCGGGACGCGTCCAGCGCGCCCCGGACGAGTGCCGAGCCGAGACCGCGCCCGCCGTACGCCGGGTCGACCTCGGTGTGGGTGAACGAGATCCGCGACCCGCGGCGCCGGTATTCGGCGAAGCCCGCGAGCTTCCCCTCCACCGTGATCTCGAACCGGCCGGCTTCGGGGTTGTCGGCGACCCGTGGTTCGGTGTGCTCCATGTGTGCTCGGCTCCTTCGGCGGACGCCCGGACCGCCCAACGATAGCCCGGGCGGTGCGGAATCGACTTCTGCGGGGCGGGTGGATCAGGCGGCGATCCTGGCGTGCATCTCCCACACCAGGATCTCGGCGGGCTCGACGGCGGTGACGCGCTGCCCGCCGGTGGCGGTGAACCGCACGGCGTCGCCGGGGCCGAGCGTGCCCGCGCCTTCGAGGGTGACCGTGCCGCGCGGCACGAACAGGTGCAGGAACGGGGCCTCGGGCAGCTCGACGCTCTGATCGGGCCGCAGCCGGGCCGCGTAGAGCGCGGCGTACCGGTTCTTGATCCGAATGGCGGAGGCGCCGTCGTGCTTGTCCATCCCGGACGCCACCGGCACCAGGCCGCCGGACAGCAGCTCGTTCTCGATTTCGAGCTGCTCGTACCCGGGTGTGATCCCGGGCTCGTCGGGGACGACCCACATCTGGACGAAGTGCACCGGCTCGTCGTGCGCGGCGCCGCCGCGCAGCCGCCAGGAGTCGTTCTTCTCCGAGTGCAGGATGCCGGTGCCCGCGCTCATCCGCTGCGCCAGGCCGGGATAGATCACACCGGAGTGGCCGGTCGAGTCCTGGTGGACCAGGGAACCCTCCATGACCCAGGTGACGATCTCCATGTCCTGGTGGGGGTGGGTGTCGAACCCGGTGCCGGGGAGGACGCGGTCGTCGTTGTTGACCAGCAGCACGCCGTGGTGGGTGTTGCCCGGGTCGTACTGGCGGCCGAAGGAGAAGGAGTGCTGGGAGTCCAGCCACGTGGTGGCGGTGGTGAACCGCTCGTTCGCGCGGCGGACGTCCACTCGCGGGGTCGGCGCGATCCTGGTCATGGGATCCCCTTCCGGAGTATCGCCCGAAGTGCCGGATGCGGGTCCGGCACTGTAGATGATCCGTCATCTACATCCGCCCGCAACATACATGACGCGTCATTTATTTCACAACCGCATGACGTGTCATCCGCCTGGCTAGAGTGGACGCATGGAACGTCCCTCCCGGCCCGGCCCCTCCGAGCGGGCGGTCCCCGGGCACGACGCCCCCTGGCTGGACGCCGACGAGCAGCGTGCCTGGCGGGCCTACCTGCGCATGCAGGGCCGGCTGGCGGCGACGCTCAACCGGCAGCTCCAGATCGAGTCGGGCCTGTCGCTCGCCGACTACGAGGTGCTCGTCCACCTCACCGACACCCCCGAGGCGCGGCTGCGGCCGTACGAGCTGCAATGGGCGTTGCAGTGGGAGCAGAGCCGCCTGTCGCACCACCTGACCCGGATGCGGCGCCGCGGCCTGGTCGAGCGCGAGGAGTGCTCCGATGACGGGCGGGGCGCGTTCGTGGTGCTCACCGAGAAGGGGCGCCAGGCCATCACCGCCGCCGCGCCCGGCCACGTCGGCGTGGTGCGGCGCTTCTTCTTCGACGGGCTGAGCCGCGAGGAGGTCGCACTGCTCGAACGGCTGGCCACCCGGATCCTCGGCCGCCTCGACGACGCGGACGGTGAACCCGGCGACGACGCCGGCTGACTCCGGCTCAGCGCCCCGGCCAGAACGGGTCCCGGCCGATGAAACCGAGCAGCTTGGCCTGGACATCCGCGCCGCCGGGCACCTCGACCCGAACGCCGAACTGGCCGGAGGAGCGGAGAACCGGCTCGATCCGCTCCATCTCCGCGAGGAGCCGAGCACAGAAGTCGGGATCCAGCCGGTCGTCCTGGCCGGTGGCCCTGGAGAGATCCCAGGTGTGCATGAACACGTCGGCGGTATAGAACCGGTCGATCGCGGCTTCCAGGGGCAGGCTGCCGGTGTGCGGGTTGGTGAGCTCCCGGTGCGCCGTCTCCGGATCGTCCAGCACCGCCTGCACACCCTCGCAGTGAACCTGCCACGCGGCGACCGGGTCCTCGTCCGCCGACGGCCCGCGGGACAGCTCGATGCCGGCGCCGGAGGCGAGAAACCCGGGAAACCATTCGGTCAGGTGACGCACGACGTCGCGGGCGGCCCAGCCGGCGACCGGGGACGGCGCGTCCCAGGACCGGGTGCCGCGGACCCGGTCGGTGAACAGCCCGGCGACCTGCCGGTGCCGCTCGGCCGGGCGGTCAGGCAGCGCCATCGGTGAGCATCCTCTCCAGCTTCGCGTAACCCTCGTCGACACCGACCTCCATGCCGCTGCGCAGCCACGCGTCACGGCTTTCGAAGCTGTCGACCAGCGACTGCGTCCGCAGCCGCGTACGGCCGTCGCCCAGGTCGTCGAACCACAACGTCTCCAGCGCGACTCCGTCGGGATCGCCCTCGAACGTGAAGATCTGCACGATGCGGTCCGGCCGTACCTCGTGGAAGCAGCCGTGGAACCCGTACTCCGTGCCGTCGTGCGCCGAGACGTACCGCCAACTGCCGCCGGTACGCGCGTCCCAGTGCTCGATCCTGGTGGTCGTGGCGTCGGGCCCCACCCATCGGGCGAACAACACGGGATCGGTGTGGGCGCGGAACAGCCGCTCGGGCGTCGCCGCGAAGTCACGAGCCATCCGGATCACCGGCAGCCTCGGGTCGGCTTCGATGACCGTCTCCGTGATCCTTTTCATGCTCGTCTCCCTCCATCTCCGCCAGGACGGCGTCAAGGCGACCGTAGCGCCGCTCGACGCGCCCCCGGTGGCGCTCGATCCAGGTGTCCATCAGGTCGAAGGCGTGGACCTCCAGACGCACCGACCGGGGCTGCGGCCCTCGCGGTCGGCTGACGAGCCCGGCGTCCTCGAGCACCCGCAAGTGCTTGTAGACGGCCTGCAGCGTCATCCGGTACGGCTCGGCCAACTGGCTCACGGTCGCGTCGCCCTCCGAGAGCCGGGCGACCATATCGAGCCGGGTCGGATCCGCGAGGGCGGCGAAGACTCGGGACAGCCCGTCCGTGATCATCCTCATCCCTCAGTTTCAACTCGATGGTTGAAAGGACGGTAGACCGCAGGCCACCCGTCGTCAACCCCGTGGTTGAAAGTGCCGCCGCTTCACGCCGTGGCCACCGAGTGCGACGGATTCACCGTCCGCTGTGAAGCCACGGTCCATATCATCGCGATCAGCTGGGTCCGACGCGTGCCAAACTCCGGTCGCGCCGCGCGGCAGCGCCCCCGTCCACACCGGGACGAGACCGTCGCCCGTCATCGTCCGGCGCCGTCACGCCGGAACTCGCGCACGACTTCGATCAGCCCGACGATGTGCGCGTTGAACTCTGCCAACTCCTCGGCGGGGACCCACAGTTCGAGGATGTCCCTGCCGCCTGCCGCCGTCCTCTCAACCGCCGAAGAAATCGGTCAGCGCGGGGGCCGGCAACTCGTCCGGGACGCCGTGCCACTCGCCTTCGAGGGTCAGGTGGCGGCGGGGATGGTGTGCGCGTCAGGCGGTGGCGCCGCCGTCGACGACGAAGTCGGCCCCCGTGCAGTACGCGCCGGCGTCGCTGGCGAGGAACGCGACCATGGCGGCGATCTCGTCGACGGTCCCGGCGCGCGGCATCGGCAGATGTGACAGGTCAAGGGTGGCGGCGTCGATCATGGGGGTGTCCACGGCGCCGGGGCAGACGCAGTTGACGCGGATGTTGCGCGGGGCGTACTCCCTGGCGGCCGACCGGCTCGCGCCCCGCAGGCCCCACTTCGACGAGGCGTACGGCAGCGCCCCGCCGTGGCCGCGCATGCCGGAGATCGACGACACGTTGACGATGGAGCCCCCGGTCGCGGGCATCGCCGGCGCGACGGCCCGCATGCCGAGGATCGGGCCGAGCAGGTTGACGTCGAACAGGCCGCGCAGCTCCTCCTCGGTCCACTCCTCCAGCGGGGCCTTGCGGTACACGCCCGCGTTGTTGACCAGGACGTCGATCCGCCCGTGGGCGGCAACGGCCTCCGCCACGACCCTCGACCAGGCGGCGCCGTCGGTGACGTCCAGCGGCGCGAACGAGGCGGCCGGGCCCAGTTCGCGGGCGAGTGCCACGCCCTCCGCCTCGTTCATGTCGGTCAGCACGACCGTCGCGCCGAGCCGTACGAACAGGGACGCCTCGGCCGCTCCCTGCCCGCGGGCGGCCCCGGTGATGAGCGCGACCTTCCCGGTCAGGGTGACGACGGGCTGATCGGTCCTGGTCCGGTCGGTCATCGGGACGCTCCCTCTCCGCTCCGCGCGGTGAGCACGAAGCCTTCGTAGCCGCCGGCCCGCACCTGTTCGCAGGTCCTGCGGTAGGCGCCGAACCCGCCGATGTACGGCATGAAGACCCGGCGCTTGCCCTCGATGTTCGCGCCCACGTACCAGGAGTCGGCCTTGGGGAACAGCGTCCTGTGCGCCACCTCGTCCACGTGCCCGGTCCATTTGGCGGCGGAGTCGGCCCGCGCCTCGACCTCGGTGACGCCCCGGCTCCGGCAGTCGGCGAGCAGGTCGACCACCCAGTCGACCTGCTGTTCGGCCGTGAGGACCATGTTGGCGAGCACCGAAGGGCTGCCGGGCCCGTTGACGGTGAACAGGTTCGGGAACCCGGGGATCGCCATCCCGAGGTACGTGACCGGGCCCTCCCCCCACGCGTCCCCGATGCGGGCCCCGCGGGCGCCCCGGATGTCGATCCGCGTGACCGCGCCGGTCATCGCGTCGAACCCGGTGGCGTAGATGAGCGTGTCGAGCTCGTACGACGAGCCGCCGGTCTCGATCCCCCTTTCCGTGATCGAGACGATGGGCTCGCGGCGCAGGTTCACCAGCGTCACGTTCTCGCGGTTGAAGGTCGCGTAGTAGCCGCTGTCGGTGCAGATCCGCTTGGTGCCGATCGGGTGGTCGACGGGGATCAGGTCGTCGGCGGTCCGCTGGTCGGCGACGATCGCCCGGATCTTGGCCTCGGCGAAGTCGCGCGCCATCTTGTTGACGGCCTCGTCGACGGTCTGGTCCGGGAAGGTCTTCCCGAAGAGGACGCCGCCCTCCTTCCACCGCGCCTCGAACGCGGCCAGGCGCTCGGCCTCGTCGATCTCGAACACCGTTTTGGGATAGGTCTCGTGCGGGGTTCCCGCGCCGCTGTAGGCGGACCTCCTGCGCCGCTCGGGATACTCCGCGCGGACGCGCACCTGTTCGTCCTCGGTCAGCGGGCGGTTGAACGCGGGCACGCTGTAGTTGGGCGACCGCTGGAAGACCGTGAGCGAGGCGGCCTCCTCGGCGATGATCGGGATGGACTGGATGCCCGACGATCCCGTCCCGATGATGCCGACGCGCTTGCCCGCGAACGAGACCTTCTCCCGCGGCCACTGCGCGGTGAACAGCACCTCGCCCGCGAAGCGGTCGGCGCCGGGGATGGGCGGTTTGTTCGGCGCCGACAGGCTTCCGGTGGCGAGCACCACGAACCTCGCCCGGTACGCCTCGCCGGCGTCGGTGGTCACCGTCCAGGTGGCGTCGCCCTCGTCGAACCGCGCGCTCTCCACGCGCCGGTCGAACCGGAAGTGGGGTCGCAGCCCGAACCGGTCGGCGACGTGCTCGAGGTAGGCCAGGATCTCCGGCTGGGTCGCGTAGCGCTCGCTCCAGACCCAGGAGTCCTGCAGTTCCTCGTCGAAGGAGTACGAGTAGTCGATGCTCTCCACGTCGCAGCGGGCGCCCGGGTAGCGGTTCCAGTACCAGGTGCCGCCGACGCCGGGAGCCGCCTCCACGCCGATCGCCCTGAAGCCCGCGCCGAGCGCCCGGTGCACCGCGTACAGGCCGGCGAACCCGGCTCCGACGACGAGGACGTCGTACGTCCCGGACGGGACGACGGTGGTGCCGTTCTTCATGCGGGGTCCTTCCTAGGGGTCGTACCGGCGAGGACCGAGGCGAGGTCGGCCCAGAGGATGTCCCGGGCGGCGACGGCCGGCCCGAGGGCGGCGATCGTCAGGAAGCCGTGGAACAGACCGGGATAGTGGCGGTGGACGACCGGGACGCCGGAGCGGGCGAGCGCCGCCGCGTAGTCGTGCCCCTCGTCGCACAGCGGGTCCAGCCCGGCGGTGACCACGATGGCCGGCGGCAGGGTCGTGTGGTCGGGCGCCCGCAGCGGCGCGACGTGGTGCGCGGGCTCCGGCACCGCCTCGCCTCCGAGGTACTGCCGCCAGTACCACCGCATCGCGGCCCTGGTGTTGAAGTGATCGGTGGCGTACCGCTGGTAGCTGCCGGAGTCGAACGACGGCTCGATGACCGGATAGACGAGGACCTGGGCCGCGATCGGCGGGCCGCCGAGGTCCCGGGCCATGAGGCAGGCGACCGCCGCCAGGTTGCCGCCCGCGCTGTCGCCGGCCGTCACGATGCGGTCCGGATCGGCGCCGAGGCCGGCCGCGTTCTCCGCCGCCCACTTCACCGCGGAGTACGCGTCGCGAGCGGCGGCGGGCGCCGGGTGCTCGGGGGCCAGCCGGTAGTCGACCGAGACGACGACCGCCCGGGCCCCCTTCGCCATCCGGCGGCAGAACCCGTCGTGGCTCTCGATGTCGCAGAAGACGAACCCGCCGCCGTGGAAGAAGACGATCAGCGGTGGCGGCGTGTCGCCACCGTGGTCGTGCGGGTGGTAGACCCGTACGCGCAGCGGACCGTCATCGGTGTCGATGGTGCGGTCCTCCGCGGCGCGGACGTCGTCGAGGTTGTCGACGGGCGGCCGCCGGGCCGCCACCGCCGCCCGCGCCTCCGCTCCCGTCATCCGGTGGACCGGCGGGAACCCCTGGTCCAGCACCCTCAAGAGTTCCGACACCTCTGTGTCGAGCACCCTGCCCTCCTACGTATCGCGAAGGCGAGGCCCTCGATGCCCCGGTTGTTCCTGGGGCCGGCCTCGTCGGCGACGGGGTGTTCACGGTGAATACCCCGGCATTGGAATCGATCAGTATCCGGGGCCGGACAGCAGGCCGCCGTCCACGAGGATCTCGGTGCCCGAGCAGTACGCCGCCTCGTCCGAGGCGAGGTAGACGGCGGCGCCCGCCACGTCGTCCGGCACGCCCCAGCGCGGGATCGGCAGCGCCTTGAAGAAGGCGTCGCCGTCGACGGCGACCCCCTCGGCGACCTCGGGGTCCAGGGCGAGCTCGGTGGCGATGCCGCCCGGGTGGATGGAGTTCACGCGGATGCCGTGCCTGCCCAGTTCCTGGGCGCCCGCCTTGGTGATGCCGCGCACGCCGAACTTGCTGGCGGAGTACGCCGACAGGCCGGCCGCCGCGGCGTACCCCTCGATGGACGAGGTGTTGATGATCGAGCCGCCGCCGGCGGCCTTCATCGGTTCGATCACCGCCTTCATGCCGAGCCACGGGCCGACGAGGTTGACGTCGAGGACGCGGCGCAGCTCCTCCAGCGTCATGTCGCCGATCAGCCGGTGGCGCAGGATGCCCGCGTTGTTGACCAGCACGTCGAGCCGGCCGTACCTCTCGACCGCGGTCCGTACGGCGCGGGCCCAGTCGTCCTCGCTGGTCACGTCCATGTGGACGAACGTCGCGCCGGTCTCCTCGGCCAGCGCCTCGCCCCGGTCCTCCAGCAGGTCGCCGAAGACCACCTGGGCGCCCTCCTGGCGGAAGCGCCGCACGTGCGCCTCGCCGATGCCCCTGGCCCCGCCGGTGATGAGCGCGACCTTGTCGTCAAGCCTTCCCATGTACGCCTCTCATTCGGTTGATCGGGCCGGGCCGTCGTCGGGGGGAACCTCGATCCGGCCGTCCCGTACCGCCTCGTCGATCGCGTCGCGCAGTGCCCCGCAGTGGGTGATCAGCGCGCCGTACTCCCCGGAGGCCACCCGCGGGGCGAACTCCCCGCAGGTGGCTCCGGCGTCGGTCGTCCACTGGACGGAGGTGTGCGGAAGGCTGTTCTTCTCGACCAGGACCCGCGTCCCGCACACCCGGCAGTCGACCGGTCGCATCATCGTCAGCTCCGCATGGAGGCCGGGAGCACGGAGTAGGAGACGCCATTGGCGACGTTCTCCTCGACCTCCTTCTTCCAGGTCTCGACCGCCCGCGCGGTGTCGATCTCGAACTCGAACCGGTTGGTCATCTCGGGGGTGACGTCCTCGACGTCCACGTAGAACTGCTCGTACCAGCGGCGGAGCTGGTAGACGGGGCCGTCCTGGTCGCACAGCAGCGGGTTGTCGATGGGGGCCTTGTTCCGCCAGATCTCCACGTCCTGCATGAAGCCCAACTTGACGGCGTCGCCGACCTGCCGGGCCATCGCGTCGGCCGCCGCGTCGTCCATGCCGGGGAACTTCTTGACGATCACCCCCCACTGGAGCATGAAGCTGTCGCGGGTGACCGGGTAGTGGCAGTTGATGAGCACCGTCTCGGTCTGCACGCCCTCGGCGATGTTCCACAGGTAGTCGATCATGTACGAGGGGCCGTAGTAGGCCGCCTCGGACTTCTGCGTGATCCGGGTCGGGGCGCCGGGCACGAAGCCCAGGTGGGCGTCGTCCCGGGAGATGCCGTCGAAGTACTGGGTGGCGACGTGCCCCTCGAAGACGTTCTTGAAGTACGTGGGCAGCGCGTAGTGGATGTAGAAGAAATGCGCCATGTCCACGACGTTGTCGACGATCTCACGGCAGTGCGAGCCCTCGACGAGGATGCCGTCCCAGGTCCAGGCGCTCCACTCGTCGCTGTAGGCGCCCTCGATGCGCGGGATGACGACGTCGGGCGGCGGCGGGTTGCCCTGCGGGTCGTTCCAGACGAAGAGCTGCCGGTTCTGCTCCATCGCGCGCCAGGCCCTGGTCCGCGCGGCGCGCGGCACCCGCTTGGCGTACGGGATGCCCGCGCACCTGCCGTCCCCGGCCCAGCGCCAGTCGTGGAACGGGCAGGCGACGGCGTCGCCCTTGACGGTGCCCTGGGACAGGTCGCCACCCATGTGCCGGCAGTACGCGTCGAGGACGTTCAGCGCGCCGTCCTCCCCCTGGAAGACCACGAGCTTGGTGCCGAACGCCTCGACGGCGTGCGGCCTGCCGTCCTTGAAGGAGTCGGCCAGGCCCAGGCAGTGCCAGCCTCGAGCGAAACGTGCCGGCGGCGGGGCCGCCTCGATGACGCGTGCGTCCATCACTTGTCTCCTCGGGTCGGAGTCGTTTCACGGCCCGCCATGTGCGTGGCCGCGACGTAACCGAAGGTCATGGCGGGACCGATGGTGGCACCGGGCCCCGGGTAGGTTTCGCCGGTGACCGCCGCCGAGCAGTTGCCGGTGGCGTACAGGCCCTCGATGGCGGTGCCGTCCTCGCGCAGCACCCGGGCGTCGGCGTCCGTGACCAGGCCGCCCTTGGTGCCGATGTCGCCGGGGAGGACCGGAAGGGCGTAGAACGGGCCCTTCTCCAGCGGCGCCAGGTTGGGGTTGGGCAGCGTGGGGTCGCCGTAGTAGTTGTCGTACGCGCTGTCGCCGCGGCCGAAGTCCTCGTCCTTGCCGGCCCGCGCGAAGCGGTTGAAGCGCTCGAAGGTCGCCTCGAGCCGTTCGCGGGGCACGCCGATGCGCTCGGCCAGCTCGCCCGGTGTGCGGCCGGATTTCAGCAGGCCGCTCTCCCGCCAGGACCTGGGGAACGGCTGGCCGGGGAAGAGCCCGACGAAGATGTAGCGCGAGCGGGTCCGGCTGTCGATGATCATCCAGGAGTTCGTCGCCGGCTCGCCGTGCTCGTACATCTTGTCCACGAACTCGTGGTACGGCAGGGACTCCCTGACGTAGCGCTCCCCGTCGCCGTCCACGATGATCATCGAAGGGATCGCCCTGTCGTTGACCAGGAAGAACAGCGTCCCGTCCGGACGCGGCACCGAGGGGGCGCCCCACACCTTGTCCATGAGGTCGACCGCCGCGCCCGCCTCCAGCCCGGCGCGCAGCGTGTCACCGGTCTGGCCCTCGGCGGCGTGGGTCCATTCGGTGCTGGTGGGCGACGGCAGGTACTTCTCCCGCAGTGACTGGTCGTGGGAGAAGCCGCCGGCCGCGAACACGACGCCGTGCCGGGCCCTGATGGCGATCTCCCGGCCTTCGCGGAGCGCGCGCACCCCGGTGACGCGGCCGTCCTCGACGACCAGATCGCGGAACGGGGTGGACAACCACAACTCGCCGCCCGCCTCGGCCAGCGCCAGGCGGAGCCTGGCCACCAGGGCCTCCCCGAGCGACAGGAGCCGCTGCCCGGTCAGCAGCGCCTTGACCCCGCGCATGGCCACCTTCATCGAGGTGCGCTTGCCCACCCAGGTCCGCGTCATCATGTTGATCTTGCCGAAGTCGGCCGAGGTCATGGTCATGCCGTAGGTCGGCAGACCGGCCCGGCGCATGCGCGCGAACTCCGGGCCCAGCAGCCGGCCGTCCACGATGCTCGGCTCCACCGACCGGCCCTGCGACCGGCCTCCGGGGTACTCCGGGTAGTAGTCGGAGTAGCCGGGGGTGTACTCGAAGCGCACCCACCGGGTCCGGTCGTGCAGGAACCGCAACATCTCGGGGCCGCGCCGCAGGTAGGCGTCCTTGCGTACGGCCGGCACCCGGTCGCCGACCGTGGCGTCGAGGTAGGCGCGGGCGTTCTCGACGGTGTCCCGCTCGCCCGCCTGCTCCAGGTAGAGGTTGTTCGGCACCCAGATGGCCCCGCCGGACAGGGCGGTCGATCCGCCGAACCTGCCGGTCTTCTCGATGACCAGGGCCGACAACCCGTGCAGGCGGGCGGTGAGGGCGGCGGTGAGACCTCCGGCGCCGGAGCCCACCACCACCACGTCGTACTCGTGATCCCATGCCATGGGGTTCTCCGCTGTTGACTATCGGACGGCCGCCTGCGCGTACGCGCCGCGGAAGAAGAGGAGAGGCGGATGGTCGCGGCCGTCGCGCAGCTCGCGCACCGCGCCGATCACGATCAGGTGGTCGCCGGCGTCGTGGACGTCGGCGACGTGGCAGTCGACGGTGGCCAGCGCCCCCTCCAGGTGGGCTGTCCCGTACGGCGAGCGCGTCCAGTCGACCGCGGCGAACTTGTCCGCGCCGCTGACGGCGAACGCCCGGCACACGTCCTGCTGGTCGGCGGCGAGGATGTTGACGGCGAACCGGCCGGTCGCCGCGATCCTGGGCCAGCTCGTCGAGCTCTTCGACACGCAGAACAGCACCAGCGGCGGGTCCAGCGAGAGCGAGGAGAACGACTGGCAGGAGAAGCCGGCCGGCCCCTCGCCGTCGATCGAGGTGATCACCGTGACGCCGGAGGCGAACCGGCCGAGTACATCCTTGAAGCGGGCGGTCAGCCGTTCCACGCGTGGCCCCAGTAGGCGTCCTCCGTGATCTCCTTGACCGACCAGGTGGCGTCGTCGACCAGGATCGCGTCGGTGCCGTACTCCACCTGGAACCCGCCGGGGGTGGCCGCGTAGAAGGAGACCATCTTGTCGTTGGTGTGCCGGCCCAGCGACTGGGCCACGGGGATCTGCCGCGCGTTGAACCGGTCCAGGCCGCGGCCGACGTCGTCGAGGGTCTCCAGCTCCAGCATGAAGTGGAAGATCGCGGCCGGCATCGGGGCCTCGCACAGCGCGACGCTGTGGTGGCGGGGGTTGCAGCCGAGGAAGCGGACCCAGTTCATCTGCCCCTCCGGGCCGCCGAACGTCGCGGCGGGGAAGCGGAGCGAGTCGCGGTGCCGGAAGCCGAGCACCTCGGTGTAGAAGGCGTAGGACGCCTCGATGTCGGCGGCGGACAGCACGACGTGGCCGAGCCCGAGGTTTCCGGTGACGAACCGCTGCGCGTGCGGGGTGACCACCGGGCTGTGGTCCAGCGCCGGGCCGTAGTAGAGCTCCAGGTGGTTGCCGTTCGGGTCGTCCACGTGGGCCAGCTCCTCGACCCGGCGGTCCGCGGCCTCCTCGGGCGTGCCGGGCTTGACCGCGTGGCCCGCGGCCTCGATCCTCGCGACGAGCTCGCGGAAGGCGGCCCGGTTGGGCAGCTCCCAGCCGGCCGCGAGCAGCCGGTCGGTCTCGCCGGGCAGGAACGCGAAGCGGGCGGCGTGCTCGTCCATCCGCAGGTAGAGTGCGTCGTCGCGCGGACCGGTGGTGGCGACGAGGCCGAGCACCTCGGTGCCGAAGGTCCGCCACTCGTCGAGCTTCGCCGTCTCGAAGCGCAGGTAACCAAGGGAGTGGATCATGACATTTGCTCCAGGTGGGGGTGAAGTTCCTTCGACGTGACGGAGGCCGTCACATCATCACGTCGGTGACCTCGAGGCCGAGTGCGCCCTGGCCGTACATGGTCAGTGCGCGCTCCGGGTCGTTGACGGCGTGGACGCGGCCCGCGTGGGCGTCCCTCCAGCCGCGCTGGACCACGTTCCCGTGCGCGAGGGCGCGCCCGCCGGCGTTCTCGAACAGCAGGTCCACGGCCTTGATCGCCCGCTGGGTCGCCAGGACCTGGTCACGGCGGGTGCGCAGCCGCAGGTCGACGGGGAGTTCCCGCCCGCTCTCGACGGTCCGGAGCATCTCGCCGATGTTGCGCTCCATGAGCGCCCAGGCGGCGTCGATCTCGCTCGCCGCGGTGGCGATGCGGACCTGGGCGTGCGGGTCCTCGGCCACCTTCTGCCCGCCGTAGGAGACGCGGACGCGATCCCTGGTGACCTTCAGGTACGCGTCCAGCGTGCCCTGGGCGATGCCCACGACGGGCGCGCTGATGGTGGTGCTGAAGACCGCGGCGAACGGCAGCCGGTACAGCGGTGCGGTGTTGACCTCGTTACCCGGGCAGTGGCAGGCGGATGTGTCGGCGAAGCTGAGGGTGCGGTGCTCCGGCACGAAGGCGTCCTCGACCACGATGTCGTTGCTTCCGGTGCCGCTCAGGCCGATGACGTTCCACACGTCCACGATGCGGTAGTCGGACCGGGGCAGCAGGAAGGTCCGCATGCCGACCGGGACGCCGTCCGGTCCCGGGATCAGGCCGCCGAGGAACACCCAGCCGGCGTGGTCGCAGCCGGAGGAGAAGCTCCACCTGCCGCTGACCCGGAAGCCGCCCTCGACGGGCGTGATCGTGCCGGTGGGGGCGTAGGAGGAGGAGATCCGCGCGTGCGGGTCCGCGCCCCAGACGTCGTCCTGCGCCTGGACGGGGAACAGCCCGAGCTGCCACGGGTGCACGCCGACGACCGACGCGACCCATCCGGTGGATCCGCAGGCGGCGGCGATCTCCATCACCGCCGTGTAGAACGTCACGGGGTCGGCTTCGAAGCCGCCGTACCGCTTCGGCTGGAGGAGCCGGAAGAAGCCGGTCTCCGCCAGCTCCTTCATCGTGGAGTCCGGGATCCGGCGGGCCTCCTCCGCCTCGCCGGCCCGCTCCCTGATCGCGGGGACGAGGCCGCGCACGGCCTCGAGAACCTCCAGCTCGGTCATTCTCGCTCCCTTGTCGCTACGCCCCGTGATCATCCTCATACGGCGGGGTTGCGAGCACGCTATGCGAGGTGTTCCAATTCGAAATAGTGGTTTCCCGATGAACGGGAAACCACGCGCGTTCTCCCACGTCGCGACGTCCCCAGCCGCCGCCTCTACCGTCACCAGGAGGAAGATCCATGGGCGCACCGGCCTCGGCCACCTCACCGGAGCTGGAATCCTCCATGCTGGCCAGAGCGGCCCGCATCCTCTACTCGTTCAGCGGCCTCGACCCGGAGCTGTCGCTGACCGACGTCGTGCGGCGTACGGGTCTGCCCCGGTCGTCCGTGCACCGCATCCTCGACCAGCTCGTACAGCTCCGCGCGCTGGAGCGGGCGGGGTCCCGCTACCGGCTGGGTCTCGGCCTGATCGAGCTCGGCGGGCTCGCCGCGCACCAGAACCGGCTGCGCGAGGTCTGCCGGCCGCATCTGGACGCCCTGCACGAGAGCACCGGCGCGATGGTGCACCTGGCCATCCTGGACGGGCACGAGATCGTCTACCTGGAGCGGCTCGGCGGCGCGTCGAACGGGCGGATCCCGTCCCGGCTGGGCGGACGGCAGCCCGCCTACTGCACGGGCGCGGGCAAGGCGCTGCTCGCCTTCTCCTGCGAGGGCACGGTGGCCCAGGTGATCGCGGAGGGGATGCCGCCCCGTACGGCGAACACCATCACCCGTCCGCAACTCCTGCGGCAGGAACTGGCACGTGTCAGGGATCGCGGGGTGGCCTTCGACCGCGAGGAGAACTACCGCGGCATCTTCTGCGTCGCCGCCCCCTTGCGCGACACCACGGGACGCCCGGTCGCGGCGATCTCCCTCAGCGGCGCCCCCGGCGCGATGAACACGCAACGGCTGATTCCGCCGCTGCTCACGACGGTGCGAGCCGTCTGGCAGACCCTGTTCTCCTCTCCGCCCCGGCGGCGCCGCGCCATGAGCGCGCATGCCTCGGTCCAGGCCGTGTGAGCCGGATTTCCCGATAGCCGGGAAGCGTGACCCTGACGCGACGTGACCTGTCTTACAGTCGGGCCTCCCCCCATCCCCAGATCCGGGAGAGCCCATGTACAGCCGTCTTTCGGCGCGTACCGCGTCGTGCCTGCTCGCCCTCGCCGTCCTCCCCCTCACCCCCGTCTCCCCGGCGGCCCCCGTCCAGGCGGCCGCCGCCACGCAGGACGCACAGCAGGCCACGCGGCCGCTCAGCCTGCTCCAGGGCGCCGTCAACGTCCGCGACCTCGGCGGCCACCGGACCCGGTCGGGCGAGAAGGTACGGCCGGGCCTGGTCTACCGGGCCGACTCGCTGCAGAAGCTCACCGACGCCGACCTGACCGCCGTCGCCGGGCTCGGCGTCTCCCGAGTGATCGATTTCCGCACGCCCCTGGAGGTGGAGACGGACGGCGCGGACCGGCTGCCGGCCGGGCTCCCCGTCACGTCCCGGCCGGTCGACGACGCCGGCCTGAACGCCGCGACGCGAGGCGCGATCGCCACCGGGGACCCGCGGCGCCAGCAGGAGCTCCTCGGCGGCGGGCGCGCCGAGGAGCTGATGCGCACGGTCTACCGCTCGTTCGTCACCGATCCGAAGTCGCGCGCGCAGTTCGCCGCGACCCTGCGCGATCTGGCCGAGCGGCCGGCGGCCCCGCTGCTGTTCCACTGCACCAGCGGCAAGGACCGCACCGGCTGGCTGAGCTACCTGCTGCTGATCGAGCTGGGCGTGCCGGAGGGGACGGCCAGGCGGGACTTCCTCCTGTCGAACGACTACCGCCGCGAGGCCGACGCGAAGACCAGGGCGGGCCTCAAGGCCTCCGGCATGATGGAGGACCCCGACCTGATGATCCCGATCCAGGAGGTGCGCGACGACTACCTGGACGCCGCGCTCGACCAGGTCCGCCGCGACTACGGCAGCCTCACGGCGTACGTGCGGGTCGGCCTCGGCGTCAAGGGCGGGACTCTCGCTCAGCTCCGCAAGAACCTGCTGACCCGTTGAACTCGCTGATCGTCGCGACCGTCCGAAATCCTCCCGATGACCGGGAAGGCGGAAGTCGCCCCACATTGTCCCGTCATAGCCTCGCCCCATGACCGCATCGCTCGACGGCCTCGAACGGCGGCTCGCCCGGTTCCCGCCTCCCCGGGCCTCCCCGCGCGCGGCGCCACTCGTTCGTGATGGCCGAGCCGGCCATGGGGTACGGCGTCACCGACATCGACGGCGGGCCGCCGTACTCGCACCGCGAGGCCGCCGGCACCGGCCTGCCCCATGAAGACCGAGGAGGAACCGGACATGGCCACCCCGAAGGAAGCGCTCCAGGAGTACGTCACCGCCTGGAACGCCGGGGACGCGGCGGCGATCGTCGCGCTCTTCGCCGACGACGCGATCGTCGCCGACCCGTACGGCACGCCCCCGCGCGAGGGCCGGGAGGCGATCCGCGCGTTCTACGAGGACGGCGTCAAGACCGGGGCCAGGCTCACGCTGGACGCCCCGATCCGCGGGTCGCACGGCGACCGCGCCGCGATGGCGTTCACCGTCGAGCTCACGACGGAGGCCGGGCCCATGCGGATCCGGGTGATCGACGTCATGACGTTCGACGAGCACGGCAAGATCGCGCGCATGGAGGCCCTCTGGGGACCGGATGACGTGGAGCGACCGTAGCCGGGCGGCGTGGCTATCCTGACCCGGTGAGCGAAGACGGGGAGGCGCTGCCGAACCTGCCGGCGACGAGCTGGGCGGTGCTCGGCATGCTCTCCTTCGACCAGGAGCTCTCGGGCTACGACCTGAAGAAGTGGGCCGACTGGAGCCTCAGGTTCTTCTACTGGAGCCCCTCCTACAGCCAGATCTACGGCGAGCTCAAGCGCTTGGAGAAGGCCGGCTACGTGGTCTCCCGGGTGGAGGCGACCGGCACCACCCGGGGCAAGCGGGTCTACGCGATCACCGAGGCCGGGCGCGCCGCGGCGGCCCGCTGGGTGGAGGAGGCGCCGGTCGAGCCGCCGATCCTCAAGCACGGCGTGATGCTGCGGGTCTGGCTGGGCCACCTCGTGGCGCCCGACCGGTTGCGCGACGTGCTCCGGCGGCACCGCGACTACGCCGAGAAGATGCGCGCGCAGGCCGAGGCCGACGCGGGCGGCGCGGCGACGGAACCCCTGTGGGCCTACCCCGAGCTGGTGCTGCGCTGGTCGGAGCGTTACTACGCGGCCGAGCGTGATCTCGCCCAGCAGATGCTCGACGACATCGACGAGCTGACGCGCGGGAAGTGACCGGCCGCGCGGACGAGGAGGACCCGCGCTCGCACGTCATCGAGGCGCCGCCGCGCGACGCGAGCGGAAGGATCGCCGAGTGAACGAGGAGACCGATTCGATCACCATGAAAGAGCATAAGGAGCCGCGCCGGGCGCGGCGGTGTTCGGTGCGCGCGCCGACGTGATCGCTCAGCGGCGCCGCGCGGCCAGCGTTTCCAGGTCGGCCAGCATCCGCTCGGCCAGATCGCGCTCGCTGGCGTAGTGGCGGACGGCCCAGCGGGCGGCCAGCTCCTGGTACGCCCACCCGGGCACGTCCGCCACGGTCCGGCGGGAGAACTCGGCCTCGTCGAGCATGCGGCCCGCGTCGTCGCGATGCGCCTCGACCACCTCCCGCAGCCGTTCCGGTGTGGCGAGGTGCCCGAGCCATACCCGCAGCGCCGTCCCGTGCTTGACCACCGGGGGCTCGACCGGAACGTTCTCGGCCCAGTCCGTGAGCGCCCGCGTCCCCGCTTCGCTGATGACGTACACGCGCTTGTCCCTGCCGTCCCCACCGGTGACCTGCCGGGACGTCGCGTAGCCGACCCGCTCCAGCCGCTTGAGCTCCTGGTAGATCTGGCTCATCGCCGGGCTCCAGTAGAAGAACCGCAGCAGATACCCCGTCCACTTACGGATCTCGTAGCCCGTCAGCTCCCCCTCGAAGGACAGGATACCGAGCACGGCCCACGCGGTCGCGGGCAGCCGTACCGCACCGGGTTCCGTGCCGGATTCCGTGTCGGGTTCCGTGTCGGATCGCTGCATGCCGACCAGCCTATAAGCCCCCCTGACAACAAGGAGAAGACATGTCCGGTCTGCAGGACAAGGTAGTCATCGTGACCGGCGGCGCGCGCGGCATCGGAGCCGCCGCCGCCACCCGCATGGCGCGGGACGGCGCGAAGGTGGTGATCACCGATGTGCTGGAGGAGGACGGCCGCGGGACCGCCGAGTCCCTCGGCGGGCTGTTCGTCCCGCACGACGTGACGAGCGAGGCCGGCTGGGCGTCGGTCGTCGACACCGCGACCCGGACGTACGGCAGGATCGACGGCCTGGTCAACAACGCGGGGATCTCCTCCAACCAACTGATCGAGGACGAGAGCCTCGAACACTTCGAGCGAGTGCTCAAGGTCAACCTGACCGGCGTCTTCCTCGGGCTGAAGGCCGTCGTCGGCCCGATGCGGGCCGCCGGGGGCGGCTCGATCGTCAACATCTCGTCGGCGGCCGGTCTGACGGCCCTGCCCTTCACGTCCGGCTACGGCGCGTCCAAGTGGGGTGTGCGCGGGCTCACGAAGATCGCGTCGGTCGAGCTCGGCCGCCACCGCATCCGGGTCAACTCGGTCCATCCCGGCATGACCTACACCCCGATGACCACCAAGAACGACGTCGCCCACCTCGGTGAGGGCATGTTCCCGCTGTCCGCGCTGGGCCGCGTCGGCGTACCGGAGGAGATCGCCGAGGCGATCTCCTTCCTCATCTCGGACGACTCGTCCTACGTGACGGGTGCGGAGCTGGCCGTCGACGGCGGTTGGACGGCCGGCGAGGTCGTCATGATGCCCCGGGCCACGCCGGACGCCGGCGCCTCGGACGCCCCGTGACGCGAGGGCGGGCGGCGCCTCGGCACGCCGATCCCGCGGAGGTGGGCGCTCGGCATCCGGACGGTGAGGAACTGCCCCGGCTTGTGGGCGAACGCCGCCCCGGGGCCGATGAGGGCCGCGTCGGCGAGGTCCACGCACGGCCCGGGGCCGGCGGTCAGTCCGCGGCGAGGTGGCCGAGGAGGCGGACGCGGGCGAGGCCGCCGTCGGGATGGACGTCGATCCGGACGTGCGTGGCCACGGGCGCGCCGGCGATGCGGAAACGGTGCGGCGTGTCGGGCAGCAGCCGGGTCCTGGGCAGCAGCTCGAACCAGGTCTCCCCGTCCGCCGTGCCGCTGATCGAGACCGCGCCGGGGGCGTTGTGCACGAGGTTGGTCGTGTCGATCTCGGCGAGCTCGACGACTCCGGCGCCCGCCAGGCGGATCAGCAGCCAGTCGTTCCCGCCGTCGCGGCGGCGAGCGGTCTCCCAGCCCTCGGCCTGGTGCCGGGCGAGGCCGGGGGCGATGGCGTTGTTGGGCGAGGAGTAGAACTCGTCGGAGCAGCCGACGACCAGCGCGCCGTTCGCCAGCGCGGCCAGGTCCAGGCTGAGACCGTCGTACGGGGTCAGGTCGGGTTCGACCTCGCCGTGCACGCGCAGCCGGGCGATCCCCCCGTCGGGGAACATGTTCAGCCGGACGTGGGTGCGGCGCCGCTCGTCGGCCACCTCGAAGAAGTGCTCGGCGTCTCCCTTGAGTGCCTGCTTCGGGACGATCTCCACCCAGTCCGCGGCCTCCAGTTCGCCGATCGTGGGATGGCCGTCGACGGCGGTCGCCTCGACGGAGGCGTGGGGCGGGTAGTTGCCCGTGAACCAGGCGGTGTCGATCACGACGCCGCGGATCACACCGGGCAGGCCCAGCCGGATCAGGGCCCAGTCGTGGCCGGGCTCGCGCCGCCGCCGGGTCTCCCACCCGTCGTAGACCTGCCCCTTGGGGCCGAAGGTGTGCGCCCGGAAGGCGGGGGCTCCGGGCCGGATCAGGTTCTCCCGCTCGGCGAAGGACTCGTCGCTGGCCGCGATGACCGCACCGCCGAAGGTGCGCAGGGCCAGGTCGGGCAGAGCGGTGAATTCGCGCACGGGACGGCCTTTCTCGTGGGTGCTGAGGTCCGGTCCTGCCGGGAGGCGCCGGGGAGCGTGGGCGGCCATCGTCACGCCCCGTCGGGGAGGGGCTCGAACTCCTTGACGGCGTCGATGGCCGGGCCGTGCGGGGTGTTCGCCTCCCGCTCGATCATGATCTCGACGAGGACCGGGCGGCCGGTCGACCGCGCCTCCTTCCTGGCCCATTCGAGCGCCTCGCGGATGTCCCCCGGGCTGACGACCCGGCGGCCGGAGCAGCCGTACGCCTCCATGATCTTGACGTTGTCGGTGCCGTACTCGTCGTAGTGGATGTCGACCTGGTAGTTCATCTCGTACGGGATCGACGCCTGGCGGATGAGCCCCAGGTACTCGTTGTTGATCATGATCAGGATGAGCGGAACGTTGTACTGCGCGCCGACGGCGAGCTCCTCCACCATGTACTGGAAGCCGTAGTCGCCGACGATGCCCACGACCTCGGCGTCGGGCTCGCTGCTTTCGAGGGCCTTCCTGACACCGATCGCGGCCGGGATCTCCCAGCCCAGCGGGCCGGCCTGGCCGCAGATCTGGTAGTGCCGCGGCTTGTACGCCTTCTGGTGCTGGCCGCCCCAGATCTGGTACAGGCCGATGGCGGTGACGAAGTAGGTGTCCTCGCCGAAGACCTCGTTGATCTCCTTGTAGACGCGCGGGGCCTTGATGGGGACCGTGTCGAAGTCCTCGCGGCGTCCCAGGCTCGCCTTGAGCTCCCGGATCCTGGCGACCCACGCGCCCGCCTCGCGGCCCGCGCCGCGTTCCCGGGCCATCTCGATCATGGCGCGCAGGAAGAGCCTGGCGTCGGAGACGACGCCCAGGTCGGGCTCGAAGACCCTGCCGATCTGGGTCGGCTCCACGTCCACGTGGATGAAGGCGCGCTCACCTCGGTAGACGTCGAGCCGGCCGGTGTGCCGGTCGCCGAAGCGGGCGCCGACGGCCAGCACCAGGTCGGACTCCAGGAAGGAGGCGTTGCCGTAGCGCTGCGAGGTCTGCACGCCGGTGATGCCGCAGAACAGCTCGTGGGTTTCGTCGATCGCGCCCTTGCCCATGAGGGTGACCTGGACCGGGATGTTCAGATACTCGGCGAGTTCGCGCAGCTCGGCGGCCGCCTCGGCGATGATCACGCCGCCGCCGGCGAGGATCAGCGGCCTCTCGGCGGCGAGCAGGAGGTCCAGGGCCCTCTCCACACGCGGCGGGTGCGGCTCGACCGGCGCGACCGGCAACGGGGCGTCGAGCGCCGGGTCGTAGTCGATGAGTTCCTGGGCCACGTCCACCGGGATGTCGATCAGGACGGGCCCCGGTCGCCCGGAGCGCGCGACGCGGAACGCCTCGCGGAAGATCCACGGAGCCGTGGCCGCCTCCTTGATCTGCACCGCCCACTTGGTGACAGGCTCGGCGATCGCGACGATGTCGACCGCCTGGAAGCCCTCCTTGTCGAGCAGCGCGGTGGCCGCCTGGCCGGTGACGCAGACGATCGGGATCGAGTCCGCGTGCGCGGTGTACAGGCCGGTGATCATGTTGGTGCCGGCCGGGCCGGAGGTGCCGATCGCGACGCCGACCCTGCCGTTGGTGCGCGCCCAGCCGTCGGCCATGTGGGTGGCGCCCTCCTCGTGGCGGACGACCAGGTGCTCGATGCCGCCGACCTCCTCCATCGCCTTGTACAGCGGGAGGATCGCGGCGCCGGGGCAGCCGAACGCGACGTCGACGCCCTCGGACTTCAGCACTTCGACGACCGCGTTCATCGCGGGGATCCTGGGCATCAGCGGTCCCTCCCGGAGAGGTTCTCCGCGACCTTGAGCAGCGCGGAATGGTCGAGGCCGCCGTGGCCCTGGGCGCGGGCGGAGGCGATGAGCTGGGCGACGAGGGCGCCCATGGGGACGGCCACGCCGGCGCCGCGGGCGGCGTCGAGGACGATGCCCATGTCCTTGTGGTGCAGGTCGACGCGGAATCCCGGGCGGAAGTCGCGGGCCAGCATCGACGCGCGCTTGATGTCGAGGACGCGGCTGGCCGCCAGGCCCCCGGCGAGCACGTCGAGCCCCGCCGCGGCGTCCACTCCCGCCGCCTCCATCAGCACGATGGCCTCGGCGACGAGGGCGTACGTGCCGCCGACGACGAGCTGGTTGGCCGCCTTGACGACCTGCCCCGCCCCGGCGGGGCCGACCAGCTCGTACGTCTTGCCGACGGCCGCGAAGACCGGGGCGGCGGCGTCGAAGTCCTCCCGCGAGCCGCCCACCATGATGGACAGGACCGCGTCGACCGCGCCCTTCTCGCCGCCGGAGACCGGGGCGTCCAGCACGCGCAGGCCCCTGGCCGCCCCCTCGCGGGCGACCTTCCGCGAGGTCTGCGGCGTGATCGTGGAGAAGTCGATCACGAGAACGCCCGGCTCGGCATTGGCGAGCACGCCGTCCTCGCCGAACATGACCGCCTCGACCTGCGGGTCGGCCGGGAGCATCGTGGCGACGACCTCGGCGCCCGCGACGGCCTCGGCGACGCCGCCCGCGGTGTTCCCTCCGGCGGCCCGGAGCCGGGCGAGGGCGTCCTCGCTGAGGTCGAAGCCGGTCACGTCGTGTCCTGCTCCGACGAGGTGCCCGGCCATGGGGGATCCCATGATGCCGAGCCCGATGAAACCGATCGTGCTCACGCGTTCTCCTCTCCTAGGACTCGCGGGTGCGGTCGCCGTCGGGCCCGCCGGGTCGTACGCCCGGATCGGGCAGGCGCCCGATCCAGCCGAAGTCCAGCAGGGCGTCCTTGTACTCCAGGCCGATCCAGCCGTCGTAACCGTGCCGGTCCAGGACGGAGAAAAGATGGCCGAAATCGAGCGTCCCCGTGCCCGGACGGCCGCGGCCGGGGACGTCGGCGATCTGCACGTGGCCGATCCTGGTCGCGTACTCGCCGATCACGGCGTCCAGGTCCTCCCCCATCCGGGCGAGGTGGTACAGGTCGCACAGGATCTTCACGTTCGGCTCGCCTGTCCGGTCGGCGACCTCGGCGGCGGCCTTGGCCGAGACAAGCGGATAGGAGGGCGACTCGTGGACGTTGAGCGCCTCCACGAGGACCACCGCGCCGATCCGGGCGGCGGCCCGCGCGGCGATCGCGAGGTTCTCCGCGGCCAGTTCGTCCTGCTCCGCCGGGTCCAGGCCGTACACGCGGTTGCCGTACAGCGCGTTCAGGGCCGTGCAGCCGAGCTCCCCGGCGATGCCCACGGCGACGTCGACGTTGTCGCGGAAGCGCGCGCTGTCGGCGGGGCGGGAGAGGAGGCCGCGGCCTCCGGCCGCGATGTCGTCGGCGAAGTTGAGGCCGGCGAGGTGGACGCCCGCGTCCCTGATCGCGCGGACGAAGGCGTCCACCTCCGTGTCCGCCGGCACCGCCTCGGCGAACGGCCACCAGAACTCGACCCCGTCGAACCCGGCCGCCTTCACCGCGGCCGGGCGCTCCAGCAGCGGCAGGCCGGTGAAGAGGATCGAGCCGTTGACGTCGAATCTCGTCATGCCTTCTTCTCCTTGTAGGTCTTCCAGCTCCCGAACTCGGTGATGTCGTACAGCTCGGCGTGGGAGCTGGGAGCCCGGCGCAGGAGCATCGCGAACGAGGAGGTGCCGTCGGCGAGCTCGATCACGCCGAGTTCCAGTTCCGGGGGTTCGGCGGGGATCAGCCGGTCGCGCAGGACGTCCATCGGGACGTCGTAGAGCTCGCCCCCGATGGCGGCGCCTCCGTGCGACACCGGCGCGAGCCCGGGGCACCGGTCGGCCACGGAGTAGAAGCGGTACTTGGGAGCGGTGACGGTCTCGGCCACCAGCGGGGCGCCGTCGAGCAGGTGGTGCAGCGGGCCGCCCCGCATCGCGCCGCCGTTGAGGAACATCAGGGCCATGGGCAGGCTCCTCCCAGGGTCAGGGTCGATCCGGTCGGGTGGGCCCGTGGTTCCGCCGTGGCGGCGGCGCGGTACCTCGTGTGGGTTCCCGGCGCGTACGGCCGGGGTGACGGGGTGGGGTCAGCCGAGGAGCTGCTCGATGGCGCCGATGCCGAAGTAGCCGACGAACACCAGGCTGATCACCCAGAGCAGCCAGTGGATCTCGCTGAACCTGCCGCGCACGGCCTTGATCAGCGTGTACGCGATGACGCCGGCGCCGACGCCGTTGGTGATGGAGTAGGTGAACGGCATCAGGGCGATGGTGAGGAACGCCGGGATCGCCAGGTCCATGTCGTCCCAGGCGATCTTGCGTACGGCGGCCATCATCAGCGCTCCGACGAGGACCAGCGCGGCCGACGCCGCCTGGGCGGGCACCACCGCGGCGAGCGGGGTGAGGAACATCGCGGCGGCGAAGAGCACGCCCGTCACGACGGAGGCGAGCCCGGTGCGCGCGCCCTCCCCGACGCCGGCCGCCGACTCCACCACCACCGTGTTCGCCGAGGCGCCCGTGCCGCCTCCGATGACGGCGCCGAGGCCGTCGATCGTGAGGATCTTGCCGAGCCCACGGATCTTGCCGTCCTTGGCGAGCCCGGCCTCCTCGCCGACGCCGAGGATCGTGCCCATGGCGTCGAAGAACCCGGAGAGCACGAGGGTGAAGAGCACGGCGGTCGCGGTGAGCGCCCCGGCCGCGCCGAAGCCGCCGAACAGGTCCACCTTGAACAGCAGGCCGAAGTCGGGCGCCGCCACGATCTGGTCGGGCACCTTCGGGACGATCAGGCCCCACGCCTGGGGGTCGATCACCGCCACCGCGTTGATCGCCACGGCGATCACGGTGGCCGCCACGATGCTGATCAGGATCGCGCCGGGGATCCGCCGCGAGAAGAGCGCGAACATCAGCAGGAGGCCGGCGCAGAACACGGCGACGGGCCATCCGCTGAGGTGCCCCCCGTCCCCCATGGTCAGCGGCGTCCCCTCGCCGCGGGTGACGAACCCGGCCTTCGCCAGGCCGATCAGCGCGATGAACATGCCGATGCCGACGCCGATGGCGTGCTTGAGCGGCGTGGGGATGGCGTCCATGATGAGCTGCCGGACGCCGGTGAGCGCGAGGATCACGATCAGCACGCCTTCGAGCACGACCAGGCCCATGGCCTGGTTCCACGTCATGTAGGGGGCGGCCTGGAACGCCACCACGGGGGCGACGGCGAGCCCCGAGGCGAGGGCGAAGGGGGCGTTCCCCACCACGCCCATCAGGATCGTGGTGAGCGCCGCAGAGAGGGCGACCGCCGTGGTGAGCTGCGGGATCGTGAGCGACGCGCCGGTCACGTCCTTGGCGTCGCTGAGCATGATGGGGATGAGCAGGACGATGTAGGCGACGGCCACGAACGTGGTGACGCCGCCGCGGACCTCCCTGGCGATCGTCGTTCCCCGGCCGGTGAGGTCGAACAGGCGGTCGAGCAGGTTCCGGGAGGCCCCGGGGGCCTCGCCGGACGGCCTGGTCTGCAACTGGGTCATGGTCGGGCCCTCCCAAGGGCGTCGTCGACCTGCGGACGGCCGGATGCCGGATCCCGGCGGTCCGCGCGGTTCGAAGGGGGGTGCGGTTGTGGGGTCCGTCCCGTCCACGGGCGGGGGCGGGGGCGGCGGGGGCGATGCCCCGTCGGTCAACTGCTTCCGGTGATGTGTTCCGGACGAACCGGCACTCGGGTGAGTGCGAGACCCGTGGCGTCGCGGATGGCCGCGACGATCGCGGGGGTCGAGGAGAGCGTGGACGGCTCACCCGCTCCGCGCAGCCCGTACGGGGCACGCGGATCGGCGTTCTCGAGGATCTCCAGGCGCATCGGAGGCATGTCGAGGATCGTGGGGATCAGGTAGTCGGTGAACGAGGGGTTGCGCACCCTGCCGTTCTCCACCACGATCTCCTCCATCACGGCGAGGCCGAGGCCCTGCGCGCTGCCACCGTGGATCTGCCCTTCCAACGCGACACGGTTGAGGATCCTTCCCACGTCCTGGACGGCGGCCAGCTCGACGACCTTCACCAGGCCCAGATCGACGTCGACGTCCACCACGGCCCGGTGGACGCACAGGGCGAGCTGGGCGTGCGAGTCGCCTCTCCCGGTCACGGGGTCCATGCCCGTGGTCGGCCGGTGGTGGTACTCGCGGGTCTCCTCGATGACGGCGTCCCCGAGGAGCTCCGCGATGGTCCCGAGGACGCCGGCGCTCTCGGAGACGACCTTGTCGCCGGTGAACGACAGGTCGTCGCGGGCGTGGCCGAACCGGGCGGCGGCCAGGGCGGCCATGCCCTCACGCACGGCCTGGCAGGCGGTCATGACCGCGCCGCCGGTCATGTAGGACTGGCGCGACGCGGAGCTCGACCCGGCGTCGCCGACCCGGTTGTCGGCCGGCTGGATGACGACCCGCCGCACGCCCAGTTCGGTGCGGGCGATCTGGGCCTCCAGCGTCACCAGTCCCTGGCCGACCTCGGCGGCCGCCGTGTGGACCATCGCGACCGGCTCCCCGCCGATGACCTCCAGCCGGACGCGCGCGGTGGAGTAGTCGTCGTAGCCTTCGGAGAAGCAGATGTTCTTCAGGCCCACGCCGTATCCGACGCCGCGCCGCACCCCCTCGCCGTGGGTGGTCTGCGACACGCCGCCCGGCAGGTCGCGGAGGTCGCCGGTGTCCGCCGGGGCGGGCATGGGCAGCTCGCGGGCCGTCTGGAGCATCTCGGCCATCGGCAGCGGCGCCCAGATGATCTGGCCGGTGGCCAGCGCGCTGCCCTCGGCGGCGGCGTTGACCTGGCGGACCGTGACCGGGTCGAGCCCGCAGGCGTCGGCGAGCCTGTCCATCATCGACTCGAACGCGAAGCAGGCCTGGACCGCGCCGAAGCCGCGCATCGCGCCGCAGGGCGGGTTGTTGGTGTAGACGCCGTAGGCGTCGATCCTGACGTTCGGGATCACGTACGGTCCCACGGCGAGGGACGCCGCGTTGCCGACCACGTTCTTCGTCGAGGACGTGTACGCGCCGCCGTCGAGGATGATCTCCACGTCGGCGTAGACGATGCGGCCGTCCTTCGTCGCGCCGTACTCGTAGCGCATCTGGGCGGGGTGGCGGTGGACGTGGCCGAAGAACGACTCGTACCGGTTGTAGACGATCTTGACGGGTTTGCCGGTGCGGAGCGCGAGCATCGCGGCGTGGATCTGCATCGACAGGTCCTCGCGGCCGCCGAAGGCGCCGCCGACGCCGGACAGCGTCATGCGGATCTTGTCCTCGGCCAGGCCGAGGCAGGGGCCGATCTGCTCGAGGTCGTTGTGCATCCACTGGGTGGCGACGTAGAGGTCCACCCCGCCGTCCTCGGCCGGGATGGCGAGGCCGGACTCCGGGCCGAGGAACGCCTGGTCCTGCATCCCCACCTGGAACTCGCCGGAGACCACCACCTCGGCCAGCTCCCTGGCCGCGTCCACGTCCCCGACCCGTACGGGCTGGTGGCGGGCGACGTTGCCGCGCGGCTGGACCCGCGGGTACGCCGGGTCGAACGCGGCCCGGCGGGCGTCGGTGAGCGGTTCGAGGACCTCGTACTCGATCCGGATCTTCTCCAGGGCCCGGCGCGCGGTCTCCGGGTGGTCGGCCGCGACGAGCGCGATCGGCTCGCCCTGGTGGCGTACCTCGTCGAACGCGAGGACCGGCTGGTCCCACGTGTGGTCCACGCCGAAGTGCTTGCGCCCCGGGACGTCCTCGTGGGTGAGGACGGTCCACACGCCGGGGTGGGCGAGCGCCTCGGAGGTGTCGATGGACAGGATCTTCGCGCGGGGGTGCGGGCTGCGCAGCGTGGCGCCCCACAACATCCCGTCGATCCACAGGTCGGAGGAGTAGGCGAACTCGCCTCTGACCTTCAGCACCCCGTCGGGGCGGAGCGCGCTGTCGCCCACTCCCCCGCCGCCCGGGGCCGCGATGTCGCGCGGTGCCCGCGCCGGTGCGACGCTCATGCGTGAACCTCCTTGGCGGCGGCGAAGCCCTGTTCCTCCGCGAGCCGGGCGAGACGGCGACGGGCCGCGCCGCCCGCGCGGGCCAGCTCGTCCTGGGCGACCGTGCGCAGCTCGCCGTCCTCGACGATCGTCTCGCCGCCCACCAGGAGGAGGGCGAGCGGCGGCTGCCGGCCGCCGAAGACCAGGGCGCACACCGGGTCGGCGACCGCCTCGGCGAAGCCGTCGAGCCGCCACAGGGCGATGTCGGCGAGCTTGCCCGCCTCCAGCGAGCCGATCTCCTCCTGGCGGCCCAGGTTCCCGGCCCCGCCGATGGTGGCCATCTCCAGGGCCTGCCGCGCGGTGACGGCGGCCGGGCCGTACCTGGCCCGCTGGAACAGCAGCGCCTGGCGCATCTCCCCGAACAGCGAGGTCAGCTCCGAGGAGGCGCTGCCGTCCACGCCGAGGCCGACGTTCGCGCCGCGGCGGAGCAGCTCGGTCACGCGGGCGACGCCGGCGCCGAGGCGGCCGTTGGAGCTGGGGCAGTGCGCCGTGCCGGTCCGCGTACGGGCGAACGTCCCGATGTCGGAGTCGCTGAGGTGGACGGCGTGGGCGAACCACACGTCCGGGCCGAGCCAGCCGAGCTTCTCCATGTACTCCAGGGGACGCATCCCGAGCTGGGCCAGGCAGTGCTCCTCCTCGTCGAGGGACTCGGCGAGATGGGTGTGCAGCCGCACGTTCTTGGACCTGGCCAGCGAGGCCGCCTCGGTCATCAGGTCGGCGCTGACCGTGAACGGCGAGCAGGGGCCGACCGCCACGCGCAGCTTCGAGGAGAAGGAGGGGTCGTGGTAGGTGTCGACCGCGTCGGCCGTCGCGTCGAGGATCTCGTCGAGCTTCTCGACGAGGACGTCCGGCGGCAGGCCGCCCTGGGAGGCGCCCCTGTCCATCGATCCCCTGACGGGGTGGAAGCGGATGCCCAGCTCCTGCGCCGCCTCGACCTCCGCCGCGAGCAGGTCGCCGCGGCCCTTCGGGAAGATGTAGTGGTGGTCGCTGGACGTGGTGCAGCCGGACAGGGCCAGGTAGCCCAGGCCCGCTCCGGCCGCCCCCTTGACGACCTCGGCGTCCATCGCCGCCCACAGCGGGTAGAGCGCCACCAGCCACTCGAACAGCGTGCCGTCCTGGGCCAGCCCCTGCGAGGCCCACTGGTAGAGGTGGTGGTGGGTGTTCACCAGGCCGGGCGTGGCCAGGCAGCCCGTGCCGTCGACCCTGGTGGCGCCCGGGACCGCCGGGGCGGGGCCGGGGCCGAGCGCCGCGATCCTGTCGCCTTCGACGTGGATGTGGCCGGAGGGGATCTCCGCGCCCACGACCGGGGCGATGTGGACGTTCTCGATCACCATGGAATTCATGCGGTCTCCTCCATCGACCGGTCGCGGCGACGCGCGCCCGCGTCCTCGGCCCGCCCGCTCACGGGTTCTCCGCCCTGCGGTTCGCGGCGAGCCGTACGGCGGCCAGGATCTTCTCGTAGCCGGTGCACCGGCACAGGTTGCCCGCGAGGGCCTCGCGGATGTCGGCGTCCGACGGCCGGGGAACCCGCTCGATCAGGTCGTGGGCCTGGACCAGGAGGCCGGGGGTGCAGAAGCCGCACTGGACGGCGCCGCACTCGACGAACGCCTCCTGGATCGGGGCCTGCCGGTCGCCCTCGGCGAGTCCCTCGACCGTCCTGACCCGCCGCCCCTCCGCCTGGCCGGCCGCGACCAGGCAGGAGCAGACGGGCACCCCGTCGAGGAGGACCGTGCAGGATCCGCACTCGCCCTGCTCGCAGGCGTTCTTGGAGCCGGGCAGGCCCATGCGCTCCCGCAGGACGTAGAGCAGGCTCTCGCCCTCCCAGACGTCGTCGGCGGTCTCCTCGCGGCCGTTGACGGTGAAGCCGACGCGCATCACCCGGCCCTCCTCTCCGTACGTCCGGCCCGGAGGTCGTTCCAGGCCCAGGTCAGGGTGCGGCGCGCCATCACGCCGATGGCGTGCCTGCGATAGCCGGCGGTGCCGCGTACGTCGTCGATCGGCGAGGCGGCCTCCGTGGCCAGCTCGCCGAAGCGCCTGAGCACCGCGGGTTCGAGTGGTGCGTCCCAGTCCAGCTCGGCGGCGAGGAACTCCTCGGCGGCGCGGGCCCGGCGCGGGGTCGGGGCGGCCGAGCCGATCGCGGCGCCGACCCGCCGCTCGCCGGGATGGAGCGCGATCGCGAACGAGCAGACCGCGATCACCATGGCGTTGCGGGTGCCGACCTTGGAGAAGTACTGCGGGCCGCTCGCCGGGCTCATCCAGAACGCGCGGATCAGCTCGTCGGGCAGCAGCGTGTTCCGCTTGACCCCGAGGTAGAACTCGTCGGCCGGGATCATCCGCACGCCGCGGGCGGCCGACTCGACCTCGATGACCGCGTCCCCGGCCAGCAGCGCCGGGTGGCTGTCCCCGGCGGGCGAGGCCGCGCCCAGGTTGCCTCCCACGGTGCCGCGGTTGCGGATCTGCGGCGAGCCGACCGTACGGGCCGCCTGGGCCAGGCCGGGCAGCCGGTCGCCGAGCTCGGCGATCAGCCGCGCGTACGGCACGCCCGCGCCGATCCGCAGCCGCCCGTCCGCCTCGGCGGTCCAGCGGGTGAGCTCGGCGACCCGGTTCAGGTCGAGCAGCGCTGCGGGCCGGTGGACGTCGAAGTTGAGTTCCACCATCATGTCGGTGCCGCCCTGGATGGGCGCCGCCTCCGGCAGGTCGGCCTTGGCGGCCAGTGCCTCCGCCCACGTGGCGGGTCGCAGGAATTCCACGGTCACTCCCAGGCGAAGCCGGCGTCGGGGGCGTTCTCGTCGAGCACGGCGCCCTCGATGAGCCCGTAGGGGCGGTCGGCGGCGTGGAAGACCTCCCCGGGGTTGTCCAGCGCGAACGGGCTCAGATCCACCAGGAAGTGGTGTTTGTTCGGCATCGCCAGGCGCACCTCGCAGACCTCGTCGCGTTCCTCGAGCACCTGCCGGCCCATCGCGTAGAGGGTCTGCTGCAACGACAGGCTGTGGGTCGTGGCGAAGGCCTCCAGCAGGCATCGGCGCACCTCCCGGTAGGAGGCGCCGAAGGGGGAGCCGTCGGAGAGGTGCCGCCACCTGGCCGACACCTCGGTGGCGAGGACGCGGTCGCGGGTCGGCCGCAGGGTGGTGTACTCGTCCTCGATGAAGCCGTGGAACTCCGAGCCGGTGGAGTTGAGCACCACCAGGTTCTTCAGGCCGGAGACCACGGTCGTCGTGCCGTCCCGGTCGTGGTGGACGACGCAGGTGCGCACCTCACCGCCGGAGCGCACGAACGAGTACCGTCCCGCGGCCTCCCCGCGGAGGGGGATGCGGTCCCAGAAGTACTCCTCGATCTCGACCCGGGCGTGGTGGATGGACGGCTGGGAGTCCACGTAGTGGCGGGCGAGGAGGAGCGCGAAATCCTCGATCTCGTGTACGCCGTGCCTCTCGGCGAAGGCGTAGGCGGTGTTCTTCTGCGTGTCCGTCGGCAGGACCGCCGCGTTGTCGCCGCTCAGGTGCACCTCGTCCATGTCGCCGGAGAGCGCGGAGCTGACGTTGATGTCCTTGATGTGGTGGACGCCGTCGTCTCTGACGACGCGGAGGACGCGGGTCTCCGCCTTGCCGTAACGGTTGGCGCCGAGGACAACGGGCATGTTCGCTCCTTCTGTGTGGCGGGCGAGCGGCTGCGGCACGTGCTCTTGCGCGGGCGCCGGGGTGGGGCCGGCGCCCCGCCTCCGCGACGCCGTATGTCGACGCGGGCCGGCCTCCCCGCCGGCGGGGACGTTCCGCGTTTCGGTTGCGTTCGGTTGCGCGTTCGGTTGCAAGCAGTACACAGATCGGGGCGCCGGATGGTCCAGCAGCACGGAATCTGAAGTGAAGTTCCTCTTTATCGCGACTTTTCGTGTCATGCTCCAATTGGTTTTTTCCTCGTCACTACCGAGGGTTGTAGGGGATCGACCTCTCGATCGGCCTCCTCACCGAGGGAAGGGAGACCCGCGATACGCCTGAACGCGCTCTTGGAGATGTCCGAGCTGGGCCTTTCGCTGGTGACGGGCCGCGACGAGCTGGAGCGGAGGATCCGGTGGGTCGTCACCACCGACCTGCTCGATCCCGGCCGGTACCTGACCGGCGGCGAGCTGGTGCTCACCGGGCTGATCTGGCGGCAGTGCCCCGAGGACAGCGACCGGTTCGTCCGGGGACTCGCCCACGCCAGGGTCTCCGCGCTGGCCGCGGGCGACCCCCGCCGGGCCGAGCTCCCCGCCGACCTCGTGGAGGCGTGCCGCAAATACGGGATGCCGCTGTTCCACGTGCCCGACGTCCTGTCGTTCGCCGATGTCACCGAGCAGATCGCGCGACGCCTGTCCAAGGACAGAGCCGCCGACATGACCGCCGTACTGGACCGGCACCGCCGGCTCGTCTCCGGCGTCACCCCGGGCTCGGGGCTGAACCCCGTGCTCCACATGCTCGGCCACGACCTGGGCATGCCCTGCTGGGTGCTCACTCCGGCCGGACGCGTGGTCGCCGGCTCGCACCGGCTGCCGGAGGAGACCGCCCCGCTGCTGGCCCGGGGCTTCCTGACCGCCAGGCGGATGCCGTGCACGGTCCGGGGCGCGGAGCGTTACTCCGTCTTCCCCGTGGACGAGCAGAAGACGGCGAGAGTCGCCGACTGGTTCCTGGCCTTCGAGGGCGTCTGCGAGGACTGGCCCGAGGAACGGCTGGCGTTGGCCGGCGAACTGGCCGCGGTGGTGGCGCTGGAGCGCGCCCGCCTGGACGATCGTATGAGACCGGAGGGCCGCATCGCCCAGGAGCTCATCCGGTTCGTCCTCGCCGACGGCAGGCCCAGCGACATCCTGCCGCGGCTCGACGTCACCGGTCTGGTCTCCGAGCACGGATTCGTCGCCGTGGCCGCGGCCTCGCACAACGGGCTGCGTCCCGGGGAGCTGCGGGTGGTGGTCAAGGAGATACTCAACAGGTCGTGCGCGTCGCCGGCCGTCGGCGTGGCCGGAGAAGAGGTCATCGCGCTCCTCCCCGCATCCCGGTCGGATGTCACCGCCGAGGTCCGCGAGGCGGTGGGCACGCTGGCTCCCGGACTCGGCGCGAGCCGCCTCACCATCGGGGTCAGCGGGACGGTCCCGATGGAAGGGCTGCGCGGCGCGGTCGAGGAGGCCCGGTACGCCCGCCGGATAGCCGAGGGCCGGGCCGGACCCGGCGCGGTCGTGGGCCACGACGAACTGGCCACCCACGTGCTGCTGCTCGCCTCCGTCCCCGACGACGTGCGGGACGTCTTCCGGGTCCGCCTGCTGGACCCGCTTCGCGGCTACGACCGGGTGCACCGGGCCGATCTGGTCCGCACGCTGGAGGTGTTCCTGCTCAACTCGGGGGCCTGGCGGAAGTGCGCCGAGATCCTCCACATCCACGTCAACACCCTTCGCTACCGGATCCGGCGGATCCAGGATCTGACCGGCCGGGACCTTTCCCGCCTGGAAGACCGGGTGGATTTCTTCCTGGCGTTGCGGCTGGGTTAGGACCGCACCGGGACGGGACGGTCCGGAGCCGCCCTGTCCGGAGCCGCCCTGTCCGGAGCCGCCCTGCCCGGTTCCTCTGTCGGTTCCCTTGATGACCACGTGGGGTGTCAGGTCGGATCCGGGGCAGGCGTCGGCGGGCGGGGTGTAGCGCAGGAGGCGCGTGCCCGCCAGGACGGCGTTGTTCGCGGCCTTGGTGCCGCTTCGGAACCACAGGTTGCCCGCACTGTCCTGGGTGGACCGGTAGGTGCCGGAGTCACGCAGCACCGTGACGGCCTTCGAGAGGGGATCGACGGCAGCAGGTAGCCGTCGAGCGAGGCGTAGACGTGCTCGTCGGGGTTGACGTGGAGCTCGTCCTGGACGCCGCTGTAGGCCGCGGGGAGCTTGATCCGGTGCGTCACCTCGGAGGTGGCGGGGTCGAGGACGAACAGGACGCCGTCGGCCAGCCCCCAGAGCATGCCGCCCGGGCCCTGGACGATCGAGGTGATCGAGCCGGCTCCCGGCACCGGGGTGAGCTCGGACGTCTTCGTGCCGGTGCTGAGGTCGTAGGTGAAGAGCTTCGCTTCTTTGGCCTTGGGGGTGGTGCCGCCTCCGCCGTTGACGGTCGTGCCGCCCCACAGGGTGTCACCGCGGACCAGGAGGGAGATCACGCCCTGATCGGCGATGCGGGCGCGGATCACGGTGTGCTCGCGGGTGGTGTAGTCGTAGATCGTCAGCGCGCCACCCCACAGGCCGTAGTCCGGTCGCCGATCCCGGCTTCGAGTCCGGGGACGCCTGGGCGCTGAGCGCGAGCGGCCGGGAGTTCCTCCCACGGTCGACCACTACCTCGACGACCGGCCGGTACAGGCGTTCGAGGCCGTACGGTCCGTCTACAAGCAGTACCGGAGGCTGCTCGGCAGGCGGTGACATTCCCGATCGGTCCGGCCGGTGCCCACCGGCCGGACCACGTCGAGCTCGCGGTCCACTCGATGCCGCCGGGGGCGGGCCCGCGGTGCCGGGGCGCCGCCCGCGGCGTGGAGGCGTTCGTACAGGCCGACGGGGCGAAGCGGCCCTCCCGCCGGTGAACGTTCAGGGGAGCCGGATGAGTCGCCGTTCGACGGCGGCGGTGACGGCGGCGGTACGCGTGTCCACGCCGAGCTTGCCGTAGATGTGCACCAGATGGGTCTTGACCGTCGCCTCGGTGACGAAGAGCCTCCTGGCGATCTCCCGGTTGCCCGCGCCGCTCGCCAGCAGCTCCAGGATCTCGACCTCACGGGCGCTCAACGCCGGGGCGGGTTCCCGCATCCGCTTCATCATCCGGGTGGCGACCTTGGCGGACAGCACCGTCTCGCCCTCGGCCGCGGCCCGGATGCCCTGGAACAGCTCCTCGGGCGGGCAGGCCTTGAGCAGGTACCCGGTGGCCCCGGCGTCGACGGCCCGCATGATGTCGGCGTCGGTCTCGTACGTCGTCAGCACCAGGACCCGCGGCGGCGAGGGCAGCTCCAGGATCCGCCGGGTGACCTCCACTCCGTCGATGCCGTCGCCGAGCTGCAGATCCATGAGCACGACGTCCGGCTTCCGCGCGGCGATCTCCCGCAGCGCCTCGCTCCCGCCGGCCGCCTCGCCGACGATCTCCATGTCGTCCTCGCCGCCGAGCAGCGCCACCAGCCCCGCCCGGACCACCGGGTGGTCGTCCACCAGGAAGAGTCTCATCGCCCGCCCACCCGGCCGCTCGTGCCGTCGCCGTCGTCCGTCCGTGTCCCCGCCGGGTCATCAGGCGCTCGGTGCGGCCGTCCCGTGGGGACCGCGGCCGCGACCGCCGTGCCCTCACCCGGTGCGCTCTCGACGACCAGGACGCCGTCCACCTCCGCCAGCCGGTCGCGCATCGCCCGCAGCCCGTATCCCCGGCCGGGGGCGGGGGCCGGTTCGGCGAACCCGGCGCCGTCGTCGAAGACGTCCAGCGTGACCTCGCCGTCGAGGTACGACAGGGTCACCGTGGCCGTTCCCGCGCCCGAGTGCTCGCGGACGTTGGCCAGCGCGCCCTGGGCCACCCGCAGCAGCGCCACCTGTACGCCCGGGTCCAGCGGGTACCGCTCGCCCTCCTGCCGGAAGCGGACCCGCGGACCCGCGGAGCCGTCGGCGCTCTCGCAGAGCCGGGCGAGCGCCTCGGGCAGCGAGACGTCCACCAGCCCCGGGGGCCGGAGGTCGCGGACGAACCGCCGGGCCTCGTCGAGGTTCTCGGCGGCGGCCGCGGCGGCCCGCCGTACGTGGGCGCGGGCCGGCTCGGGATCGGTCTCCCACATGCGGTCGGCGGCCTGGAGGAGGATGCCCATGCTGGTGAGCCCCTGGGCGAGGGTGTCGTGGATCTCCCGGGCCAGCCGCTCGCGCTCCTCCAGGACACCGGTGCGGTGCCGGGAGTCGGCCAGCGTCCCCCGGGTGCTGATCAGGTCGTCGATGAGGAGCTGCCGGGAGGCGCTCTCGCGCTGGAGCTCCCAGAAGACCACCGCTGTCATGGCGGCGACGCCGACCGGCGCGAGGATCAGGCTGAGGTCGACCTCCTGCGCGATCGTGAGCTGGGCCGCGATCACGACGCCGCTGAGGACCGCGGCGGCCACCGCGAACCCCCGCGCGTTCAGCGACCGCAGACACAGGAAGAGCAGGGGGACCGCGCACCAGTTGAACGACGGCGCGAGGACCACCAGCACGAGCCAGACCGCCGCCACGCCTCCCAGCCAGGCGAGGCGCCGCCGTCCGAGGCGGTTCCAGAAGGCGACGCCGGCCGTGTAGGCCAGGGCGAGGAGGCCGCAGACGGCCAGCGCGGCGACGGTACGCGGTCCCATGCCGTGCCGGGACACCAGCCGCAGGGCGGAGGCCGCGAGCAGCAGGTGGAAGCCCGCGTGCATGGCCCAGTTGAGCCAGACGCGCTCCCTCATCGCCCTCCCCGTCCGTTCCGCTCCGGCGCCGTCGCCGTCGCCGTCGCCGTCGCCGTCGCCCACCGATGATGCGCCCCGCCGGCATCGCCGCGCGTCAACCGATCGGTTGACCGCCGCCTCAACCACTCGGCGCCCGGGGATCGCCCATGCTCCCGATGGCATGGGGCGACGCCACCGCGACCCTTGAGTACGCAAGCTCCCACCACACTGAACTGGAGAAACAATGACTGGCTCCGCTCGCGCCCGCCTGGCCGCCGGCTCTCTCACCGGGCTGGCCATCCTGGCCGGCACCCTCGGCGTCACCACCGCCGTCACCTCTCCCGCCCAGGCCGCTCCCGCCGCGAACGCGCGCGCCGCGCAGGCGGTCGTGCAGACCGGCGTCCTCTCCGCCGACGCGGCCCTGAAGATCGCCGATGCCGCGATGAAGGAGGCCGGCAAGCGGAAGCAGCGCGTCACGGTGGTGATCGTCGACCGGTCCGGCGCGACCCGGCTGGTGCTGAAGGGCGACGGCGCTGGCCCGCAGACCGAGGAGTCGGCCAGGCGCAAGGCGTTCACCGCGGTGTCCTTCGGCAGGACGACCGGCGAGCTGGGCAAGGGCGTGACCGGCGGGGGCCCGACCATCGCCGACATCCCCGGCACGCTCTTCCTCGGCGGCGGCGTTCCCGTCGCCTCCGGCGGCGCCCCCATCGCGGGCATCGGCGTCGGCGGGGCGCCGAGCGGCGACATCGACGAGGCCATCGCCCAGGCGGGCCTCAAGGCGGTCGCCGGCTCGCTCGGCTGACAGGCCGGGCATCGCGCGCTACCAGGCCCGTTGGACGCCCGGCTCGGGTGCGGGCAGGCCCGCCACCGGGCAGCCGTCGGTCACCAGGACCCGGCCGGCCCGCATCACCAGCAGGCGCCGGGGATGCGCGGCCACCGCCTCGGCGACACTCGCCGCCGCGACGGCGACGAGGTCGGCGCGGCTGCCCGGCTCCAGCCCGTAACGTTCCAGGCCCAAGGCGCCGGCGGCCTCCGTGGTGACGAGCGATGCCGCGACACGCAGCTCGTCGTCGGTCATCAACTCCGAACGCAGGCCGATGATCGTCGCCCGCTCCAGCATGTCCCCCGTGCCGTACGGCCACCAGGCGTCGCGGATGTTGTCGGAGCCGGCGAAGACGCGGACGCCCGCCTCGCGCAGCCGCAGCACGGGCGGCATCGATCCGGCGGGCCCGTTGGTGAGGATGGACACCCCCGCCGCGGCGAGCGCCGACGCCGTACGGGCGAGCGTGGCGTCGGCGACCTCGCCGAGGCAGTAGGCGTGGCTCACCGTCACCCGGCCGTCGAGGCCGAGCGCGGCGGTGCGGGCGGCGATGTCCCGCAGTTGCTCCGCTCCGATCTCGCCCGGGTCGTGCAGGTGGATGTCGACGCCGGCGCCGTGCCGCTCGGCGAGCCCGAAGACGACGTCGAGCTGCCCGGCCACGTCGCCGTCGAAGCCGTGCGGGTCGAGGCCGCCGACGAGGTCGGCGCCTTCACGCAGCGCCGCGTCCAGCAGGTCGGGCACACCGGGCGCGGTGACCACCCCGCTTTGCGGGAACGCGACGATCTGCACGGTCATCAGGTCGCGGACGCGCTCGCGCACGTCGAGCACCGCGTGCAGGTTGTCCAGACCGGCCTCGGGATCGATGTCCACGTGGGACCGGGTGTGGCCGGTGCCGTGCTCCACCATGCGGTGGACCAGCCGCAGGGCGCGTTCGGTGACCGGGACGGTGAGCCGGCGCCGGGCCCGGAGCTCCGCGCCGACCCGCTCGCGGATCGTGCCGCCCTCCGCATGCGGCTGCCAGGCGGCTCCGAGGAACGTCTTGTCCAGGTGGGAGTGCCCGTCCACGAACGCCGGGAGCAGCAGCGCGCCGCCCAGGTCCACGCGGCCGTCCCCGGCGGCGGTCTCGTCAGGCGTCCCGCCGTACGGAGCGCGCTCCTGGACGGACGCGACGAGACCGTCGCGGAGGAAGACGTCGGCCCGCCTGCCGTCCGGCAGCGTGACGTCGGCCAGCACCGAAGGGTGGGAACGGCTGCTCTGCATACGGGCTCTCCGAGGGCGTGAGGATGGGTGGTCCGGGCGCGCGGGGCGGGAACGCCTGCGCACTTACTGGTATACCAAAGACGCGCCATGCTGTCCCCGCCGAGAGCCGGTGAGCAGGAGCCCGGGCCTGCCTGACTGATCGCCCCTGTCGTTTCGGCGATCCGGGGATGGTGGGGAGCATCACCCTCGCGTCGAGCACCCTGACCTGGAAACGCAGGTCGTATCCGCCCCAGAGCGCCGCTGTCGGCGTTGGACAGCGAGGTCGCACGGGAAACGGTGCAGCGGACGGCCGGGAAAGCACGAACCCCCACCCTCGAATGAGGGTGGGGGCGTTTCGGGTTCGGCCTTGGAGGCCGGACCCGTCAGCGGACGGGTCAGGCGGCCCCGACCCCGTCGTGGCCGATCAGTCGGTGCCGAACTCCATCGCGGCGTGATCGAGCAGCTCGTCGTCGCCGGGGACCTCTCCGCGGGAGGCGATCGCCTCGGCTCCGCCCTCGGGCATCGCGCCGATCAGCCCGGTCGAGGCCGCCTGCGCGGCACCGATCAGCACCGGATGGGGGCTGCCCACCATGCCGATCCTGGCGTACTGCTCGAGCTTGGCGCGGGAGTCGGCGATGTCGAGGTTGCGCATGGTCAGCTGACCGATCCGGTCGACCGGGCCGAAGGCGGAGTCCTCGGTCCGCTCCATGGAGAGCTTGTCCGGGTGGTAGCTGAACGCCGGTCCGGACGTGTCCAGGATGGAGTAGTCCTCACCGCGGCGCAGTCGCAGGGTCACCTCGCCGGTGACCGCCGTCCCGACCCAGCGCTGCAGCGACTCGCGCAGCATCAGCGCCTGCGGGTCCAGCCAGCGGCCTTCGTACATCAGCCTGCCCAGCCGGCGTCCCTCGTTGTGGTAGCTGGCGAGGGTGTCCTCGTTGTGGATCGCGTTGACCAGCCGCTCGTACGCCGCGTGCAGCAACGCCATTCCCGGCGCCTCGTAGATGCCCCGGCTCTTGGCCTCGATGATCCTGTTCTCGATCTGGTCGGACATGCCCAGGCCGTGCCGGCCGCCGATCGCGTTGGCCTCCATCACCAGATCGACAGCGGAGGCGAACTCCTTGCCGTTGATCGTCACCGGCCGTCCCTGCTCGAAGCCGATCGTGACGTCCTCGGTGGCGATCTCGACGGCGGGGTCCCAGAACCGCACGCCCATGATCGGTTCGACGATCTCGATGCCCGTGTCGAGGTGTTCGAGCGACTTGGCCTCGTGGGTCGCGCCCCAGATGTTCGCGTCGGTGGAGTACGCCTTCTCCGTGCTGTCCCGATAGGGAAGGTCGTGCGCGAGCAGCCACTCGGACATCTCCTTGCGGCCGCCGAGCTCGCTGACGAAGTCCGCGTCCAGCCACGGCTTGTAGATGCGCAGGGAGGGGTTGGCGAGCAGGCCGTAACGGTAGAACCGCTCGATGTCGTTGCCCTTGAAGGTGGAGCCGTCCCCCCAGATCTGCACGTCGTCCTCGAGCATCGCCCGCACCAGCAGGCTGCCCGTGACCGCCCGGCCGAGCGGGGTGGTGTTGAAGTAGGTGCGGCCGCCGGACCGGATGTGGAACGCTCCGCAGGCGAGGGCGGCGAGCCCCTCCTCCACGAGGGCCGCGCGGCAGTCGACCAGCCGGGCGACCTCGGCGCCGTACGCCATGGCGCGCCCGGGCACCGAGGCGATGTCGGGTTCGTCGTACTGGCCGATGTCGGCGGTGTAGGTGCACGGCACTGCACCCTTCTCCCGCATCCACGCGACCGCTACCGAGGTGTCGAGACCGCCGGAGAAGGCGATGCCGACACGTTCGCTGACAGGCAGAGAGGTGAGGACCTTGGACACGAGAACAAGTATATGCATACATGCGCATGGCCATGCAAAGCTGGGCCGGGTGACGGCGTGGCCCGGTCAGAGCGCGGGCTGCTGCTGGGTGATGCAGTGGATGCCGCCGCCGAGCGCGAAGATGTCGCGGGCGTCGACCGACTGGATCGCGCGGCCGGGGAAGAGCCGGGCGAAGAGGTCGGCGGTCTCGGCGTCGCGGGGGTCGTCGAAGGAGCAGAGCAGCGCCAGGCCGTTGGCGAGGTAATGGTTGATGTAGGAGTAGTCGACCAGCTCGCCGTTCGCCTCCTGGACGGTGGGGGCGGGCAGTTCGACGACCTCCAGCGGGCGGCCTCTGGCGTCGGTCGCGGCGCGCAGGATCGCGAGGTTCTCCCGGGTGACCTCGTGATCGGGGTGCGCCGGGTCGGGCTGCACGTGGCAGAGCACCAGGCCGGGCCGGACGAACGAGGCCAGCAGATCGACGTGGCCGTTCGTGCCGTAGCCGCCGTAGTCGGCGGTCAGGCCCCGGGGCAGCCAGACGACCTTCTCCACACCCAGCAGGGCGCGCAGCTCGGCCTCGGCGTCGGCCTTCGTCCAGCCGGGGTTGCGGCGCGGGTCGAGCTGGACGGTCTCGGTGACGATGACCGTGCCCTCGCCGTCGACGTGGATGCCGCCCCCCTCGCCGACCATCGCGGTGCGGTGGCCGGGCACGCCCGCCCGGTCGAGGACGGACGCGGCGACCAGATCGTCCTTCTCGTGCGGTCCCCAGCCCCAGCCGTTGAAGGTCCAGTCGACCCCCCTGAGCCGGCCCCCGTCGAACACGAAGGTGGGGCCGCTGTCGCGCATCCAGCAGTCGTCGAGCGGCTGCTCGGCGATCTCCACGCGCGGGTCGAGCCATTTGGCCGCGGACTCCCGCTCCGACGGGTCGACCAGCATCGTGACCGGCTCGTACCTCACGATCGTGTTGGCCACGGACGACCACGCCCGATAGGACTCCTCCGCTCGGTCCAGGGCGTAGCCGACCGGCCACGACATCCACGTGCGACAGTGCGGGTGCCACTCCGGCGGCATGAACAAGGGGATCACTCCTCAGAGGAAGTAGAGGCGGTTCAGGGAGACCGAGTCCGCGGCCCCGGACTCGACCGGCTCGCCGTCCAGCGAGACCCGGCCCCGCGGATCGACGTCCACACGGCCCAGACGCGCGTTGCGCACCATCGAGGCAGGACCGATACCCCGAGTGCCACGCACACCGACCCGGCGCCTGCGGGTCGGCAAACGATCACCGGACGCCGCCGCCTGCGCCACGAAAGCGACCGACAGATCAGCGGCGGTCGCGCCGTGCGCGCCGAACTGCGGGCCGAGCACCAGCGGCTCGCAGACGTCCGTGGAGGCGTTGGGGTCCCCGGTCACGCCGTACGCGGGGAAGCCCGCCTTCAGCACAAGCTGCGGCTTCGCGCCGAAGTAGGCCGGCTGCCACAACACGATGTCGGCGAGCTTGCCCACCTCCAGCGAGCCGACCTCATGCGACAGGCCGTGCGCGATCGCGGGGTTGACCGTCAACTTGGCCAGGTAGCGCAGCACACGCTCGTTGTCGTGCCGGTCGGGGGCGCCGCGCTCGGCCTTCATCTTGCCCGCCATGGCGAACGTGCGCCGGACGGTCTCCCCCGCCCGGCCCATGCCCTGCGCGTCGGAGGAGGTGATCCCGATGACACCGAGGTCGTGCAGGACGTCCTCGGCGCCCATGGTCCCCGCCCTGATCCGGTCCCTGGCCAACGCGGCGTCACCGGGCAGGTCGAGCTTGAGGTCGTGCACCGAGACGATCATCCCGTGGTGCTCGGCGAGAGCGTCACGGCCGAACGGCAGCGTCGGGTTGGTCGAGGAGCCGATCACGTTCGCCACCCCCGCCAGCTTGAGCACGTTGGGCACGTGCCCGCCGCCGCAGCCCTCGATGTGGAAGGCGTGGATCGTCCTGCCCGACAACACCGCGAGGGTGTCCTCCACCGACAGGCACTCGTTCAGCCCGTCGGTGTGCAACGCCACCTGCACGTCGTACTCCTCGGCGACGGTCAAGGCGGTGTCCAGGGCGCGGGTGTGCGCGCCCATGTCCTCGTGCACCTTGAAACCCGACGCGCCCCCCTCCACCAGCGCCTCCACCAGCGGCGCCGGATGGGAGGACGAGCCACGCGCGAGGAAACCGATATTGACCGGCCAGGCGTCGAAGGCGTTGAACGCGTGCCGCAACGCCCACGGCGAGTTCACCCCCACACCCCACACCGGGCCGAACTCCTGACCGATGATCGTCGTCACCCCGGAGGCCAGCGACGCCTCCATGATCCGCGGCGAGAGCAGATGCACGTGGGTGTCGATCGCCCCGGCCGTCGCGATCAGACCCTCCCCGGACACGATCGTGGTGCCCGTGCCCACCACCACGTCCACACCGTCCAGCGTGTCCGGGTTCCCGGCCCGGCCGATCGCATGGATGCGCCCCTCCCGCACCCCGATCGACGCACTACGCACGCCCAGGATCGGATCCAGGATCAGCACATTACTGATCACCAGATCGCAGGTGTCACGGACGGAGGCGGCCTTCAGGTGCAGCCCGTCCCTGGCCGTCTTGCCGAACCCGGCCAGGAACTCCTCGCCCCGCTTCTGCGAGTCGTGCTCGACCTCGACGACCAGACCGGAGTCACCCAGCCGGACCCGGTCACCCTGCCGGTAGCCGTACAGACTCATCACGCCCCCAGATATCCGCAGGCCCGCGCCCGCTCCATCGCCGACTCGAACGCGCCGGGCGCGTCCAGCGGCCCGTCCACCAGCCCCGCGAAGCCGATCGCCACCCGCGCCCCGCCGATGGCGACCAGCGACACCCTGCGCCGGGCGCCGGGATCGAACCGGACCGTCGACCCGGCCGGCACGGCCAGACGCCGGCCGTAGGCGGCGGCGCGGTCGAACCGCAGCAGCGGGTTGACCTCGAAGAAGTGGAAGTGCGAGGTCACGCTGATCGGCACCGTCGCGGTGTTGACGACCTCGATCTCGACGCTCTCCACCGGCCCCTCCTCACCGGGCGCGGGTTCGGCGGACAGGACCGCGCCCGGGGCGTCCGCGCCGAGCGAGCCGCCGCCGAACGGGTCGGTGACCACCGCGAGCCGGGTGCCGTCGTCGAAGACGGCCTCCACCTGGATCTCGGTCACGACGTCCGGCACGCCGGGCAGCACGTCGTGCGGGCCCAGCAGGCTCCGGCCCGCTTCGATCGCGTCGGCCAGCCGCGCGCCGTCGCGGGCCGCCTCGCAGACGGCGTCCGCGATCAGCGCGGTCGCCTCGGGCACGTTGAGCCGCAGGCCCCTGGCCCGCCGGGTGCGGGCCAGCTCGGCCGCGGTGAACAGCAGCAGCCGATCCCGCTCTGTGGGGGTGAGTCTCACGTCTTCCTCCGGATCAGGCGAGCAGGGCGGCGCGACCATCGGGACGCCGAACGGGGCCGGTCGCGGCCGGGCCCTTCCCCGATCGCGCCGGCCGGCGGCCTCGCCTGCCCGCCCGGCCAAGGACACGATGGGAATTTGAATGCTACTCAAGTTTTGAGCGCAGATCTAGATTTGAGCAGAAATCAAGCCATGAAGCACTACGGTTGTGGCATGCCACCGGAGTCGAAGATCGCTCTTGAACGGCCCGACATGCGCGCACATGTGCTCAAGGCCGCGCTGCTGGCGATCGAGGAGGTCGGATTCACCCGTCTGCGGATCAGGGACATCGCCGATCGGGCCGGGATGAGCACCGGCCACGTGCTCTACTACTTCGGCAGCCGCGACCGGATCCTCGTCTCCACGCTGCTGATGAGCGAGGCCGACCTCGACGAGCGCCGCCGCGTCGAGCTGGCCGGGCTGGACGACCACGCGGCGCTGGAGCGCCTGGTCGAGCTCTATCTGCCCAAGAGCGCGCAGGACGTGCGCTGGCGGTTGTGGGCACAGGTCGTCGCCCGGCCGCCCGACGACGAGGAGACGCTGCTCCGGCTCGACGGCTTCTTCCGTTCCTGGGCGGCCGCGCTCGCGACCGTCGTGCGGCGGCTGGCGGGCCTCGGCGCGGAGGCGGCCGAGGACTTCGCGGTCAGGCACTGCCGCCTCATGGACGGCCTGAGCAACGACGTCCTGCTCGGCATGCCGGGTCATGACGCGACCTGGGCGAAGGAGGCCGTGCTCGCGTCCATGCGCCGCGAGCTTCCGTGACACCTCGCCTCCGGCCCCCGCGGCTCGTCCTGGGGCGGCGCACTTTGTGAATCGCGATCCCCAGGTGCGGCTCCGTGACCCGCTCTTCTCGATTCCCGACCGGTGCGCGATCTCAGACGAGACGGCCGTCGCGTGCCACGACCCGCCCCGCCCGCACCACCACGTCGCGGCGCGGCAGATCGATCACGATCTGCGGCAGGCACTCGCCCTCCACCAGCATGAAGTCGGCGGGCGACCCCGGCCGCAGATCCGCCTTCGGCAGCCCGAGCAGCTCGGCGCCGCCGTCGGCCGCCAGCCGGAAGGCCGCCTCCAGCTCCTCGTCGAGGCGCAGGTCGAGGGCCCAGCCCAGCAGCCAGGCACGGTGCAGCATGTCCGCGTCGCCGTACGGGCTCCAGTTGTCGCGCACGCCGTCGGAGCCGAGGCCGACCCGTACGCCGCGCTCGGCCAGACGCCGGAAGGGCAGCACGGTGCTCGCCGACAGCGCCACCGTGGTGAGCGCGATGTCCGCCGAGGCCAGCAGATCCGCCGTCGCGTCCAGCTCCGGTCCGGACAGGGCGGCGACCGCGAAGGCGTGGCTCACCGTGACCTTCCCCCGCAGGCCGAGAGCCTCGGTCCGTGCGGCGATCTCGCGCAACGGGCCGAGCCCCCGCTCCCCCACGTCGTGCAGATGGATGTCGAGCGCCAGCCCGTGCCGCTCGGCGATCCCGAAGACGACGTCCAGTTGCCGCTTCCCCGCGGAGTCGCCGTCGCCCCGTAGGCGGTCGAAGCCCGCGGGGTCGATCCCGCCCACCGCGTCGACCAGCCCGCCCGCGGCCGCCTCCTCGAGCAGTTCGGCGGTGCCGGGCGTCCGCACCACTCCGTGCTGCGGGAACGCCACCAGTTGCACGTCGAGGACGCCCCGCAGCTTCTCGCGAGCCGCGGCCACGCCTTCGACGCCCTCCAGCCCGTACGCGGGCGCCACGTCGGCGTGGGCGCGCATCGCACGCGTACCTTGGGCGGCCGCGTGCGCCATCAGCCGCAGCGCGCGCTCGGCGAGCGGAGTGGGCAGGGCGCGGTGCAGTTCCACATCCCCCGCCACGTACCCGCGGATGCCGTGGGCGGGCCGGCGGCTGTGCCAGGGCTCGCCCCAGGCCGTCTTGTCGGGATGGATGTGCGCGTCGACCAGGGTGGGCAGGGCCAGCCGCCCCTCCCCCTCGACGTACTCGACCGAGGCGCCGGCCGGGATCGTGTCCACCAGCACGCCGTCCACGGCGACCAGATCGACGACGGGGCCGCCGAACGGGCGCACGTCACGGAAGACGGTGGCGCGGGCCTCGGAATCGGCAGTGGGGTTCGTCACCGCGGTCTCCTCTCGAAACGCTTGCGGTATACCAGTATCCCGCACGTTCGACACCTGTTCGGAGACCGGTGTCGATCCTCAGGAACTGGTCGACGCCGATCTTCACCTCGTACACGTCACGGTACGGGCTTCCTCCGCCACCGGATATGGGCCACGGAAGGACAGTGGGGCGTCGGCCTTCGGCCGCCGGCTCAGGCGGGGGTGTAGCCGCGGGCGCGAACGTGGTCGGCCAGGGCGACACCGAAGGCGCGGGCGGCGGCGCTCCGGTAGGCGCTTTCCCGCCGCAGCAGGGTGACGGTACGGGCGGGCAGGGCGGGCGCGAGCGGGACCGGACTCAGGCCCGGGTGGTCGTGGGTGACGGCGTCGGGGAGAACGGTGGCGACGGACCCGCGCTGGACGATCTCGATGACGGCCTGGATGGAGTTGGCCTCCACCACGATGCGCGGACTGACACGCTGTCGCCTGAAGTAGGCGTCGATGTGCTCTCGCGTGGCGAACTCGCCGCTGAGGAGCGCGAGCCGGCGCTCGGCGAGATCCCGGGCGGGCATCGGCCCGGACCGCTCGCCGCCTGAGTGGTGGACGCCGACCACGAGGCTGAGCGTCTCGGTGAACAGCGCCGTGCCGCTGATGCCGGGCAGGTGGTCGCCGTGGAACGCGATCCCGAGGTCGAGCTCGTCGGCGAGCAGCCCCGACTCGATGCGGTCCTGCGTCATCTCCTTGACGTCCAGGGTGATGCCGGGGTGGCGGGCGTGCATCTCGGCGATCAGCGGCCCGACGAGATAGGCGCTGAACGTCGGGGTCACCGCCAGCCGCAGGCTGCCGCGCGAGAGGTCCGCCACATCGAGGACCGCGCGTTCGGCGGCGCCCAGGTCCCGCAGGGCACGCCGGGCGTAGTGGACGTAAGCCTCGCCCGCGTCGGTGAGCCGTACGCTGCGGCCGCTGCGGTCCAGCAGTTGCGCGCCCACCGCGCGCTCAAGCTGCTTGATCTGCTGCGAGAGGGTGGGCTGGGAGATCCGCAATTCCTCGGCGGCGCGGGTGAAATTGCCGTGCTCGGCGACGGCGATCAGATAGCGCAGATGACGGAGCTCCGGGGCCATTCTCCCAACTATAGGCCACATCTATAGAAGCGATGGCTACTTCGTCTTGGACACTATGGCCGCACGTCATGCATGGTGGATGACGTCAGCCCACGAGGCCGGCCCCAACCGAAGGGAGTGACCATGCAGGACCTCGAACGGGGAGTCGCGCGTTTCCGACGAGACGTCTTCCCGGCCAAGACGGAGCTCTTCACCCGCCTGGCGACCACTCACCGGCCCGCGACGCTGTTCATCAGTTGCTCCGACGCCCGCGTGGTGCCCGAGCTGATCACCCAGAGCGAGCCGGGCGAGCTGTTCGTCATCCGCACCGCCGGCAACCTCGTGCCCACCTATGCGCCCGGCTCCGCCGACGGCGTCGCCGCCGGCATCGAGTACGCCGTGGCCGTGCTGGGCGTCTCCGACATCGTGGTGTGCGGGCACTCCGGCTGCGGCGCGATGACCGCCGTGGCCGACGGCCTCGACCCGGCAGCGCTGCCCGCGCTCGCCGGATGGCTGCGCCACGCGGACGCCTCCCGGGCCCGCGTCACGATCGCGGAGTCGGACGCGGGCGAGGTGGCCGCGCTGGTACGTCAGAACGTGCTCGCGCAGACGGCGAACCTGGCCACCCACCCCTCGGTGGCGCACGCCCTGGCCGCCGGGACGGTCACCCTGCACGGCTGGGTCTACGACATCGGCACCGGCAGCGTGGCGGAACTCGACGCCACCGGCCGCCCCTCCGCGCTCGCGGTCTGACGACGAAGCCGACGCCTGACGCGCCGCCGTCCGTCCCGGGATCGGCGCACATCACCGGAACCTGCCGTGTTCCGCCGGCGCGGCCCCCGTCCACGACGGTCCGAGATCTCCTGCGTCGAGACCGACGCCGCGGGACCCATCGCACAACAGACGCACGAAAAGGAAGCACTCTCATGGCACACGCCCAGTTCGACCCCACGGCCCGCCAGACCCTGGCCGCCGCCGCCGTCGAGGCCAAGACCCGCAGGGACCTGACCTGGCAGCAGATCGCCGACGCGGCCGGCCTGTCGGTCGCCTTCGTCACCGCCGCCGTACTCGGCCAGCACGCCCTGCCCGAGGCCTCGGCCAGGGCGGTCGCCGAGCTGCTCGGCCTGGACGACGACGCCGCGACGCTGCTGACCACCATCCCGACCCGCGGCTCCATCGCCGGCGCCGTCCCCACCGACCCGACCATCTACCGCTTCTACGAGATACTCCAGGTGTACGGCACCACGCTCAAGGCCCTCGTCCACGAGCAGTTCGGCGACGGCATCATCAGTGCGATCAACTTCAGGCTCGACGTGCGGAAGGTCGCCGACCCCGAGGGCGGCGAGCGCGCCGTCATCACCCTCGACGGCAAGTACCTGCCCACCAAGCCCTTCTGATCCGAACCCGATCCGAACCCGATCCGCACGCGGCACCGGGGCAGGCCGGGCGGCTCCCCTCCACCGCACCCGGCCCGCCCCCCGCCGGCCCGCTCGCCGCGGGGACCCGTTTCTTTCTCGGAGGACCTCTCATGGACTTCGCACAGCGCACCGTCGACATCGCCCGCCAGAACGTCACCGAGGGCGGCCGCCCGTTCGCGACCGTCATCGTCAAGAACGGCGAGATCCTGGCCGAGAGCGCGAACAAGGTGGCCCAGACCTCCGACCCGACCGCGCACGCGGAGATCCTCGCCATCCGCGAGGCGTGCGTGAGACTGGGCACCGAACACCTGGTCGGCACCACCGTCTACGTCCTGGCGCACCCCTGCCCGATGTGCCTGGGAGCGCTGTACTACTGCTCACCGGACGAGGTCGTCTTCCTCACCACGCGCGAGGCCTACGAGCCCCACTACGTGGACGACCGCAAGTATTTCGAGCTCGACACCTTCTACGCCGAGTTCGGCAAGAGCTGGGACGAGCGGCGGCTGCCGATGCGGTACGAGCCGCGCGAGGCGGCCGTCGACGTCTACCGCCTGTGGCAGGAGCGCAACGGCGGCGAGCGGCGGGTGGCCGGAGCTCCCACCGCCTGAGCGCACGGGACTACGTACGCGGACCCGGCGTGTGGGGGCCCGCCTCGCCCGCGGGCGGTGGCACGGCGGCCCCCATCGCCGCCGCGGCCTTCCTCATGATCCGCGTCATGGACGTCAGCTCGTCGGGCCCGAAATGGTCGATCAGGAAGGCGCGGACGACGGCCAGGTGACCGGGCGCGGTCCGCTCCAGGCAGCGCATCCCCTCGCCGGTGAGGACCGCCATGATGCCCCGCTCGTCCGAGGGGCAGGCGGCCCGCTCCACGAGCCCGGCCTTCTCGAGCTGGCCGATCTGGTAGGTGAGTCCGCTCTTGGACACGACCACCAGGCGGGCCAGCTCGGTCATCCGCATCCTCTGGCCGGGGGCGGACGAGAGCCGGGTGAGGATCTCGTACTGCGGGTGCGTCAGGCCCGCGTCGGCCTTGAGCTGTTCCTCGATGCGGCGTTCCAGCAGGTGCGAAGCGGTGAGATAGGCCAGCCAGGCGTCCAGCTCCCGCTCACTGAGCCAAGGGGGTTCCGTCACATCGCCAAGTGTACGGTTTGTTCAAATTTGAACCATGCGCTAGGTTTCGTTCAAATTCGAACGAAAGGGTCATTCATGCACGCACGGCTTCGCCCCATCGCCCTGCTCATCGGCCGGGTCGGCATCGGGGTCGTCTTCCTCGTCCACGGCTGGCAGAAGCTCGCGACCAACGGGCTGTCCGGCACCACGGCGTTCTTCGAGCAGATCGGGATCCCGCTGCCCGGGCTGGCCGCGCCGGCGGTCACCGCACTGGAACTGCTCGGCGGCGCGGCCCTCATCCTCGGCGTCGCGCTGCCCGTCGCCGGGACCCTGCTCGCGCTCGACATGCTCGGCGCGATCGCCTTCGTCCACGGCGGCAACGGCTTCACCGTGGACAAGGGCGGTTACGAGTTCGTCCTCGCCCTGGCGGCGGCGGCCCTGGTGATCGGCTTCAGCGGGGGCGGGACGCTCGCCCTCGACACCCTCTGGACGAGGCGCAGGCGTTGACACGCTCCCCGGCCCGGCTCGCCGCTCCCCCAGCCGCGGGACTCAGGTGATCAGGCGCCAAGGCATCCCCTCGTCGATGAACCGCGCCGCGGCCCTCAGGCCGCGAACCTCGGCCTGCTCCGCGGCGGTACCGGTTTTGTCGTACCCGCCTGACATGATCGCCTGATGTCCGAGACAGCTAGACCGGGTCCGATGGGAGTTGCAGACGATGACGAGTGAGGATGTCCGAGAGCGTGCCGTCCAGCCGGAGGATCTCAGCCGGTTCGTCGTGGAGCGGCTGAACGCGGGCGACGTCGAAGGGCTGGTGGCGCTGTACGAACCGGACGCGGTGCTGGCGTTGCCGGACGGCCAGGTCGCCACGGGCAGCCAGGAGATCCGCCGGGCGTACGAGCATCTGGTCACCGGCAAGCCCACCTTCACTCCCGGGCGGCAGCAGCCGACGCTGCGTAACGGCGACCTGGCGCTCACCTCGGTGCGCCTGCCCGACGGCGGTTTCACCGTCGAGGTGGCCCGCCGCCAGGATGACGGCACCTGGTTGTGGGTGATCGACCAGCCCGGCCTTCTGCCATAGGTCAGGGGGCTTCTCAGCGGGACAGGCGGTCGAGCACCCGCCTGCGGACCGCGCCGTTTCGTCGTTCGAGCTCCGCCGCGTCAACACCGACCAGCGCCCCGCCCCGTTTCCGGACGACGCCGCCGATCACCACGGTGTCCACATCGTGCGCGGAGGCGGCGGTGAGCACGACGTGGGCCACCGGGTCGCTCATGGCCGCGTCCACGTCACGCGGCCGGAGCACCACGACGTCGGCGAGCGCGCCCTCGCGAAGCACGCCGAGCTCCCGGCCGAGACCGATCGCGGCGGCCCCGCCCCGGATCCCCATGGCGAGCACGTCCTCGAACGTCGCCGACCTCGGGTCGAGCACGTCGTCCACCGCGATGCGGCCGGCCTCGTGCATGGCCTGGGCGTCGGTGTGCTGGAGCAGGATGTAGGCGAGCCGGATCTGGCCGAGCAGGTCGATCGGCAGCACCGCCGGGGTGTCCACGCCGACGCTGAGCGTCACCCCGTGGGCGATGGCGCGGCGCAGCACGGAGACGGAGCGGGTGGCGGCCACCTCGGCCTGAGGAGTGGCGGAGATCGCCATCCCGGCCTCGGCCATCCAGGCCAGCTCCCGGTCCGACACGGTGTTGGCGTGGACCGGGACCAGGTCCGGCCCGAGTCCACCGGCCTCGTGGATCGCCCGGATCTCGCCGGGGGCGTTCTGGTGGAAGGTCATCCGCATTCCGGCGGCACGGGCGTGCCCGACCTCGTCGAGGAACAGGCCCATCACCTCGCGCGCCGGGGTGACGAGACCCAGCCCGACGTCGATCAGGCCCCGCGCCTCGGCCTCCGCCCTGGCCCGCAGCGCGTCGGCGCCGGCCAGCCGCTGCCGGTGGGCGCGGGCGAACCGGTCACGGTCGGCCGGGTCGGCGACGATCGAGCCGTAGGCGAGCTGGACCCGCTGGCCCGTGGCAAGGTGCGCCTCGAACGCGGCGTCCGCGTGCTCGGTGGTGGCGTTCGCGCCGTGGAAGAAGTCGAGCACCCCGGTGACGCCGTGCTCGATCATCTCGTGGCCGCAGCCGAGGGTGGACTCGTACGTGTCCTCCGGGGTGTAGGTCTCGCGCAGGAACCAGAACAGGTCGCGGTAGGCGCTCGAACTCCACATCCGTGCGGCCAGGCCACGCCAGGCGTACTGCCAGGCGTGCATGTGGGTGTCGATCAAACCGGGCATGACGATGGCGTCGGTGGCGTCGATCACCTCCGCGCCGGTGGTGTCGAGGTCCGGGCCGATCGTCTGGATGCGCTCGCCGTCGATGCGCAGGTCGTGCCCGCGGAGCACCGTGTGGTCTCCGGACATGGTGACGATCGTGCCGTTGCGGATGACGATGGATGAGCGGGGCATGTGCGGATCCGTTTCCCGTTCGGTCTGGGGGTGGCGCCGGGGGCACCCGGAACGGACGCCCCCGGCGGTCGGGTGGTACTCCTCGTCGTTCGTCAGTACTTGTTCGCGACGAAGAGCTCCTGGGCGGGGAACTTCGTGAGGATCACCGGGCCCTGCTCGGTGAGCACGACCTCCTCCTCGATCCGGGCAGCCGAGGCGCCGTCCGCGGCCGGGCAGTAGGTCTCCATCGCGAAGACCATGCCGGGCCGCAACTCGATCGGCTCGGCGAACGAGTTGAGCCGAGAGATGATCGGCCGCTCGTGCAGGCCGAGGCCGAGCCCGTGCGCGAACTGCAGCCCGAACGCGGCCAGCTCGTTCTCGAACCCGAAGTCCGTGGCCTTGGGCAGGACTCGGGCCACCTCGTCGGTTCCCACGCCCGGGCGGATGGCGCTGATGGCGCGGTCCATCCACTCCCTGGCCTGCTTGTACGCGTCGTACTGCTGAGGCGTGGCCCAGCCGACCCCGAACGTGCGGTAGTAGCAGGTCCGGTAGCCGTTGTAGGAGTGGATGATGTCGAAGAACGCCTGGTCACCCGGCCGGATGATGCGGTCGGTGAAGTTGTGCGGATGCGGGTTGCAGCGGTCACCGGAGATGGCGTTCACCGCCTCGACCTGGTCCGAGCCGAGTTCGTACAGCCGCCGGTTGGCCAGCGCGACGATCTCGTTCTCCCGCACGCCCGGCTTGAGCGCCTCGGAGATGTCCTGGTAGACGCCGTCCACCATGGCGGCGGCCTGGTTGAGCAGCATGATCTCGTCGCGGGACTTGATCACGCGGGCGTCGAGCATGAACTGCTGGGCGTCCACGACGGTCAGCCCCTGCCGCTGCATCTCGAACAGGAACGGCGGTTCGACGATGTCCACGCCCACCGGTGCGTCCGCGACGCCGGCCTCGGTCAGCAGCGCCTTGATCTCGGTGACCGCGTCGCGCATCAGCCCGGCGCCCGGGGAGACCGCGCCGCGGAAGCCGAGGAAGCCCGGGCGGCAGTTCTCGTCGGGCAGCCAGTTGGAGTACAGCTTGTGGTGCCGCACCGCGGAACCGAAGTCCCACAACATCGGAGCGCCGTCCCTGGTCAGCAGCGCGTAGCGGATCATCTTGTCGCCGAGCGCGCCGCCGATCCACGTCTGCGTGGTGTAGCGGATGTTGTAGAAGTCGAAGAGCAGGAAAGCGCCGCAGCCGCTCGCCTCCAGCGCCTCCTTGGCACGGGCCAGCCGATACCCGCGCAGCCGGTCGAAGTCGACCCGCTCCTCGTAGTCGACGGCCATGTGGCCGGGCGCGGCCAGGATCGGAGTTCCGCTCATCGGTCGCTCAGCCCGTCGGAGACGTCGGCCTTCTCCGAGGTGATCTCCAGCCCCGCCCCTCGGGCCACATCCAGGATGAGGGTGGCGAAGTCGAGCTCGGTGTTCCCGCCGCCCACCGCCTGGGCGACGATCTGCCGGGCGGCCGAGGCGATGGGCATCGGCGACTTCAACTTGTCGGCCGCGGCCAGGCCGAGGTCGAAATCCTTCTGCAGCAGCGGCATGGTGAACGTCGGGGTGAAGTCGAGGTTCACGAAGGCCGGGGTCTTGTACCGGCTGAAGACCGAGCCCATGACCGAGTCGTTCAGGAAGGCGAGGAACGCCTCGCGGCTCACGCCGCCCTTCTCGGCCAGTACGGTGATCTCCGCCAGCGACTGCGTCACGACGCCGAGGAAGACGTTGTGCGCGATCTTCACCAGGCGGGCCAGCTCGCCCTCGCCGACATAGGTGACGCCGCGCCCGAAGGCGAGCAGCACCGGCTCGAACTCCTCGAACGCCTCGCGCGGACCGGACACCGCCACGGTGAGCTTGCCCGCCGCGATCACGGAGGGGTTGCCGCTGACCGGCGTGGCCAGCAGGGCGGTGCCCCGCTCCTCGGCCGCGCGGCGGACCCGCTCGCTCGCCTCGATCGAGACCGTGGAGGAGTCCGCGATCGCGCGGGGCGACGCCGCGGGGTCGGTGAGCAGGCCGCCCTCACCGAGCATCACGGCCTCGAGATCCTTCGACGCCGCCACCATGCTGATGACGAGGTCCAGGGAGGCGAGCTCGACCGGCCGGTCGACGATGGTCGCTCCCTTCTCGGCGAGCGGCTCGGCCTTCGAACGGGTCCTGTTGTAGACGGACACCTCATAGCCTGCGTCCAGCAGCCGCGTGACGAGCTGGTAGCCCATCCGGCCGACACCGATCCAGCCGATACGCGGCCCGGTCTTGGGGGTCACCTTGGTCCTTCCCGATCGCACGATGCAATCGTTTGCTAGATGCGGTCCCGGCCGCCCCACGCGGCCGGGAGAACATGGTCGTTGGAGCGGTCAGCCCGAGGGCATGTCCGCGATGAGCGGCGGCCGTACCCCCTGGTCGTCGACCAGGTGGCAGGCGAACGACGACGTGGCGCCGCCTGGCCGGACGATCTCGCGCAGCTCCGGCTCCTCGGTCCGGCACCGGTCCACCGCGATCGGGCATCGCGGGTGGAACCGGCAGCCCGCCGGCGGATTCAGCGGACTGGGGAGGTCGCCGCCCAGCACGATCCGCTCCCGGGTGCGCTGGGCGTCGGGATCGGGCAGCGGCGCGGCCTTGAGCAGGATCTCCGAGTACGGGTGCAGTGGCCTGGTGAACAGGCTCTCGGCGTCCGCGACCTCGACGACCCGGCCCAGGTACATCACCGCCACCCGGTCGGCGAGGTACTCCACCGCGGCAAGGTCGTGACTGATGAACAGGCAGGCGAACCCGAGATCGTGCTGGAGGTCGGCGATCAGGTTGAGCACCGACGCCTGCACCGAGACGTCCAGCGCCGAGGTCGGCTCGTCGGCCACCAGCAGGGTGGGCTCGGGCGCGAGCGCGCGGGCCAGGCTGACCCGCTGGCGCTGCCCGCCGGACAACATGTGCACGTAACGGTCGGCGATCTCCGGGCGCAGCCCGACCGTGTCGAGGATCTCGGCCACCTTACGCGCCTCGCCCCGCCGCTCGACGATCCGGTGGATCCGCAGCGGCTCCGCGACGGCCTCGCCGACCGTCATCCGGGGATTGAGCGACGAGCCCGGGTCCTGGAAGACGATGTTGAACGACTTCCGCCTGCGGCGCAACTCCCGGCCGGAGAGCCGGGAGACGTCGGTGCCGTCGATGACCACGCTGCCCGAGGTCGGCTCGGCCAGCGCCACCGCCAGCTTGCCCAGGGTGGACTTGCCACTGCCGGACTCGCCCACCAGCCCGAGGATCTCACCCTTCCTGATGGTGAGATCCACGCCGTCCACGCTACGGACCGTGCCGCGCCTGGTGGCGTAGTGCTTCACCAGGTTCTTCAGGTGCAGAGCCGGAACGTCGGCCGACCCGTTCCCGGTGCCGCCCGCCACGGCGGTGTTCGGCTCACTCACCGTTCGACTCCTTCGTCTCGGGGTGCCGGCACGCCACCCGGGTGCCACCGGCCGCCTCCGCCAGCGGCGGCCGGCCGGACCGGCACGCCTCGTCCGCCCGCCCGCACCGGTCCGCGAAGGTGCAGGCGTCCACGGACTCGGCGATGACCGGCACGGTCCCCGGGATGCCGCGCAGCCGGGCGCGCGCCGCGCGTTGCCCGGGAACCGGCACCGCGGAGAGCAGGCCGCGGGTGTACGGGTGCGCCGGACGGCGGAAGACCTGCTCGATGCCGCCCTCCTCGATCGCCCGGCCCGCGTACATCACCACGACACGGTCCGCGATGTCCGCGACCACGCCCATGTCGTGGGTGATGAGGACGATCGCCATGCCGAGCTTGTCGCGGAGGTCCTTGAGGATCTCCAGAATGGCGGCCTGCACGGTCACGTCCAGTGCGGTGGTCGGCTCGTCCGCGATCAGCACGCGTGGGCCGCACGCGATCGCCATCGAGATCATGACCCTCTGCCGCATCCCGCCGGAGAGCTGGTGCGGATAGGCCCGCGCCCGTTCGGCGGCGGCGGGGATCCCGACCAGCTCGAACAGCTCGACCACCCGGGCCCGGCGCTCCGCGCGGGACATCGAGGCGTGCTGCGCCAGCACCTCCTCGACCTGCTTACCGACCGGCATCAGCGGGTTCAGCGCTGTCATCGGGTCCTGGAAGATGTAGGCGATGTCCTGTCCGCGAACCCGGCGCAGCGCGTCCGGCTTCCGGGTGAGCAGGTTCTGGCCCGCGTAGTTCACCTCCCCGGTCACCCGGGCGTGCTCCGGGCCGAGCCCGAGCAGGGACAACACGCCCACGCTCTTGCCACAGCCCGACTCGCCGACGATGGCGAGGATCTCGCTCTCCCCGACGGAGTAGGACAGGCCGTCCACCGCCAGCACGTGACCGGTCTCGGTGGGGATCTCCACCGAGAGGTCGCGGACGTCGAGAACGTTCACCGGCGTCGTCCCTTCGGGTCGAGTGCGTCGCGCAGCGCGTCACCGAACAGGTTGAACGCCAGGGTGAGCGCCACGATCGCGAGGCCGGGGAAGACCGCCAGCCACCAAGCCGTCTCGATGTACTGCTGGGCGCCGGCCAGCATGATCCCCAGCGATGGTGTCGGCGGCCGGATGCCCAGGCCGAGGAAGGACAACATCGCCTCGCCGAGGATCGCGTGCGGGATCGCGACGCTGATCTGGACCAGCAACGTGCTGGTCGCGTTCGGCAGGATGTGGCGCCACAGGATCCGCGTGTGCGTGTTGCCCGCCGCGATCGCCGAGGAGACGAAGTCCAGGCCGCGCAGCCGCAGCACCTCGCCGCGGATCAGCCGGACGAATCCGGGGACCGCGCCGACCGCCAGCGCGATCGCCGCGTTCATCGCGCTCGGGCCGAGGATCGCGGCCAGGCCGACGGCCAGGATCAGGTTCGGGAAGGCCAGCATGACGTCGACCAGCTGCGAGATGACCCGGTCCACCTTGGGGAAGTATCCGGCCACCAGCCCGAGCGGCACACCGACGAGTGCGGCGAGCACCACCGAGGCGAGCCCGACCAGCACCGAGGCGTTGATGCCGTACAGCACCCGGGAGAGCTGGTCACGGCCCAGCTCGTCGGTGCCGAGCAGGTGGAGGCCGGAGGGCCCGGACAACGGATTGGCGTAGTCGGTCGCCTCCGGCGCCATCGGGGAGAGCCACGGGGCCAGCAGCCCGGCCGCCACCACGACGACCGCGATGACGAACCCGGCCAGTCCGGCGGGGGAACGCAGCGCGCGGCGGAAGACCGCGAGCGCGCCGGTCGAGCGGGCGCGCGACCTGGCCGGCCGGGCGGTCCCCGCTGTCGTGACGGTCATGATGCCGCACCTCCGCCCAGCCGGATGCGCGGATCCACCAGGGTGTACAGCAGGTCGGTGAGCAGGTTGATCAGGATGTACGCCCCGGCGACCACGATCACCACCCCCTGGATCATCGGGTAGTCACGCATGAAGATCGCGTCGATGGTGAGCTTGCCGATCCCGGGGATGACGAACACCTGCTCGGTGATCACCGCCCCGGAGATCAGCGCGCCGAGTTGCAGGCCGACCACGGTGATCACCACGATCAGGCTGTTGCGCAGCGCGTGCTTGAAGACCACTTTGCTCCGGCTGAGCCCTTTGGCCTTGGCGGTGCGGATGTAGTCGCCGCTCAGCGCGTCCAGCATGGACGAGCGGGTCTGCCGCATGATGATCGCCGCGAAGCCGGTGCCGAGCACCGCCGCGGGCATCACCAGGTGCCGCAGGTTGTCCGCCGGGCTCTCGAAGAACGGGATGAACCCCGAGGCGGGCAGGATCGGCCACACGATCGACAGCAGCAGGATCCCCATCATGCCGAGCCAGAAGCTGGGGACCGACAACCAGAACAGGGCGGTGGAACTGACCGCCCAGTCCGCCGGGCGGCCCTGGTTGGTGGCGGCGGCCACCCCGAACAGCACGCCGATCACGATCGCCACGATCATCGCCAGCACCGCCAGCTCCAGGGTGACCGGGAGAGCCCGGCCGATGACCTCGGCCACCGGGAGCCCGGTGGAGGAGGATCGGCCGAGGTTCCCCTGGACGACCTGGCCCAGATAGTGCCCGAACTGGACCCAGATCGGGTCGTCGAGCCCGTACGCCGCACGGATCTGCGCGAGATTGTCGGGGTTGCCCTCCTGGCCCAGCATGGCCACGGCGATGTCGCCGGGCAGCATACGGATGCCCAGGAACACCACGATCACCGCCAGGAACAGGGTGAGCACGGCGCGGGCGACGCGCACCAGGACGGCGGTGATCATCGCCGCTCCCCGTGGCGGGCGCGTGTGGTGTCAGGCCAGGCGGGCACTGTACCGACCCGAGTCCCACACGACCTCGCCGCCCAGCAGCGTGAGGTCCGACTCCAGCAGATGGATCTCCTCGACCGGCACCGCGAAGTAGTCGCGGTTCAGCACCGCCAGGTCGGCGAGCTGGCCGGGGACGAGCCGGCCGCGGTGGCCGTCCTCGTAGGTGAACCACGCGCCGCCGGCGGTGTACCCGCGCAGGATCTCCTCCCGGCTGAGCAGGTGCGGGGCGCGCAGCGTCGGCGTGCCGGAGACGGTCAGGCCGGTGAGGAACCACTGCATGCTGTGGAACGGGTTGTAGGAGGCCACCCGCATGGCGTCCGAGCCGAAGCCGATCGGGATGCCCGCATCGGTCAGGTCACGCAGCTCGGGCGAGTGGGTGACCCGCTCCTCACCCCAGGCGGCGATGGCCGACTCGCCGTTGTAGCGGAAGAGGCTCTGGAAGAGCAGTCCGGCGCCGAGCGCGCGCAGCCGCTCGATGTCCTCCCGGTAGGTGGACTCGGCGTGGACGAAGCCCCAGCGAAGGTCGATGATCGGGTGAACCTTGTCGATCTCCTCCATCGTGTCCAGCAGCTTGAGGAAGAACTCGCGCTGGTGCACGTGGATCTGCACGGTCCACCGCTTGGCGGCCAGGTCGGTGAGCAGCGCCTTGGTCTCGGCCATCGCCTCCTCGCCGTAGTCGGCCGGCTCGGCGACCCGGTCGTGGGTGCGGTACATCAGCACCTCGCCGATGCCGGACATGCGGAGGATGTCGTCGCCGAACCGGGGCGACTCGAACCGCAGGTAGCCGGCGAAGTCCTCCGGCTCGGTGCCCTGGCGGGTGGCGTGCTTGAACAGCCGGACCCGGGTCTTCAGCTCGCCGCGGCGCCACGCCTCGTAGATCGCCCCGTACGCCTCGGGGCCGGTGTTGACGCCGCCGCCGTCGATGGCGCCGGTCATGCCGAGCCGGGCGAACTCCCTGGAGAGCGCGATGGTCGAGGCGACCTGCTCCTCCTGTGAGGGCGCGGGAAGCTGGCGGTAGAACCAGGTCATCAGCTTCATGCCGTCGCCGCGGCCGGTCAGCCCGCCGGAGGCGTCCCGCTGGAACCCTGCCGGGTCCGGGGAGGCGGCCACTCCGGCCTCGTCCAGGCCGAGCGCCTCCATGCCGACCGTGTTGAACACCGCGTAGGTGTACTGCATCTGCACATACACCGGATTGGCCGGAGCGACCCGGTCCAGTTCCTCGCGGGTCGGGCCACGGCCCTCGGCGAACTGACGCTCGTCCCAGCCGCCGATCACCCGGATCCACACGCCGTCGGGCAACGACGCGGCGCGGGCCGCGACCAGATCGAGCGCGTCGGCCAGCGAGTAGACGTTCTCCCACCGCAGCTCGTCGTTCCAGGTACGGCCCGCCCGGACGAAGTGCACGTGCGAGTCGATCAGGCCGGGAATGACGCGAGCGCCCTCCAGGTCGATGACGTGCGTGTTCTCGCCGGCCCTGGCCCGGACCGCGGCGTCGTCACCGACGGCGAGGACCTTGCCGCAGCCCACCGCGATGGCCGGCACCTCGGACGGGACGTCCGCGCTGTCCGACATCGTGGTGATCTTGCCGTTCACGAGAATGAGATCAGCCTGCGCATTCACGTCGATGCGACTCCTCTGCAAACGATTGCTATAGCGAGGCAGCATCCTGGCCGAACCGCCCGCTGTCAAGACCGGGGCCGCGGTTAACGGTTTGGTTGCCGTTTCCCGAGACGTGCTGATCAACAGGCCGTTCCGGCGGTCGCCTCCAGGGGAAACGCGAGTCCCGCCGCGAATCGCGCCGCTCTTGACAGGGCGGACTGCAATCGTTTGTATTCATCGGGCGGCAACTGGACCCCCAGCGGATGTCCGCCCTCGCGCCGACACCGCCCTGAACCACCGGGTTCGGCGCACCTCCTCCCCCAGGAACATCGCGATCGGAGATGCTCGATGGCGTCCCAGAAGAATTATCAAACAAAGGTTCGCATTCCGGCGCGATCAGTCGCCGTCACCGCCATGGTCGCTCTTGGGCTCACGGCGTGCGCGTCCGGTGGGTCGTCGGAGCGAACGGCCGCCGACGGCAGAAAGGTGGCCATCGGCCTGGCCGGAGAGCCGGGCAACCTCGACCCGACCCTGTCGAACTCGCTCTCGTCGTCGGCGCTCTATCCCGCGTTCTGCCAGATGCTCTACAACGAGATGCGCGAAGGCACCGTGCCGGTGCTGGCGACCAAGGACCCCGAGTTCAGCAAGGACATGAAGAGCGCCCGCGTCACGCTGCGCGAGGACGCCAAGTTCGCCGACGGCACCCCGGTGAACGCCGAGGCGGTCCGCTTCTCCCTCGAACGGCACAAGACGCTGCCCGGCTCGCAGCGCGTGAACGAGCTCGACGCGGTGAAGGACGTCACGGTCGTGGACGACCACACCGTCGAGCTGACGTTCAACTACCCGATCGCTCCCGGCGTGCTGAAGTCCAACCTGGCGAGCCGCGGCGGGACGATCATGTCCCCGACCGCGGTCAAGAAGCTCGGCGACGAGGGCTTCGCCGCGGCCCCGGTCTGCTCGGGCCCGTTCAAGTTCGCCGGCCGGGTCGCGCAGGACAACGTCACGCTGGTCAAGGACCCCAACTACTTCGACGCGGCCAACGTCCACCTGGACAAGGTCGTCTACCGGGTGATCCCCGACTCGGCGGTGCGGATCGCGAACCTGCGCTCGGGCGACCTGGACATCATCGACCGGGTCTCGCCCACCGACGTGCCGACGATCGAGGCGTCCGACCGGCTGAAGATCGAGACGTTCCCGAGCCTCGGCCACGTGAACCTGATCTTCAACATCGGCAACTCCGACGGCGCGGCCAAGCCGGCGAAGCTGCTGGACGACCCGATCGCCAAGAACGCCGACGTGCGCCGGGCGCTGGAGCTGGCCATCGACCGCGACGCGATCAACAAGGTGGTATTCGGCGGCAAGTACGAGACGGCCTGCGGGTTCATGGCCCCGACGAGTGAGTTCTCGACCAAGGAGAGCCAGAGCTGCCCGGGCTACGACCCGGCCGCGGCCAAGGAACTGCTGAAGTCCACCGGGGTCGGCCTGCCGTTCCACATCGAGATCCTGATGAACCAGATGCCGGAGTACCGCCGGGTCGGCGAGATGATCCAGCAGATGGCCAAGGAGGCCGGCTTCGAGGTCACCCTCAACATCCAGGAGTCGACCACCTCGGCCGAGGCGACCCAGCAGGGCAAGTTCCAGGTCTACCTCAACTCCTTCACCGGCTCGGCGGACCCGGACATGAACGTGGCCCGGTTCTACGAGAGCGACACACCCACGAACGTCGGCAAGTTCGTCGCCGACGGGCTCGACGACCTGCTGACCGAGGCCCGCTCGGAGGCCGACACGGGCAAGCGGACCAAGCTCTACGACCAGATCCACAAGATCATCACCGACGCCACGGCGTCCATCTACCTGGTCAGGCCGACCAACATCATCGCCTACAACGGCAAGCTCACCGGGCTCACGTACCGGGCGACGGGCGGGGTCGTCCCGACCGGCATCGACATCGCCGCCAAGTGATCCGGCGAGGTCGGTGGCACGAGCAGCGAGAGAAAGAAGGGGCATGAGCAAGATCCTGATCAAGAACGGCCACGTCATCACGGCGGACGCCGACGCGACCGTGCTGCGCGGCCACGACGTCCTCATCGAGGACGGCCGGATCGCGGCCATCGGCGCGGACCTGGCGGCCGACGGCGCGGAGGTCATCGACGCGACCGAGGCCATCGTGATGCCGGGCCTGATCGACACCCACATGCACATGTGGGAGCACGCCTGGCGCGGTCTGCTGGTGCGCAAGCTCGGCGGCCCCTCGTACGAGGACATCTTCTGGCCGATCCGCCCCGCGTTCACGCCGAAGGACACCTACGAGTCCACGCTCGGCTGCGGCCTCGAGATGATCGACCACGGCGTCACCGGCGTGCTCGACTTCTTCCACGGCGCGAACTCCACCAGCGAGCACGCCGACGCCGCCGCCGAGGCGCACCAGCGGTCCGGCCAGCGGGTCCTCCTCGCCTACGGGATGACCGCGGCGTACAACATCGAGGACGACGCCCTGTTCGAGAAGGCGCGGCGGGAGCGGCTGGAGGACTTCGTCCGGCTGCGCGCCGAGCACCCGGACCAGGACGCCCCCCTGCAGATCGGCCTCGCCCTTGCCACGCCGCGGCCGAAGTTCTTCGAGGGTTTCGTCGAGGAGCTGACCCGGGCGCGTTCGCTGGGGGCCCAGATGTCGTTCCACGCGAACGAGATCGGCGAGTTCATGGCGATGCACGAGCGCGGGCTGCTCGGGCCGGACATCGTGCCCTCGCACGGCAACCGGGCGTCCGACCGGGAGCTGGGGTTCCTGGCCGAGACCGGCGTGGTGCTGTCGATCTCCCCGCAGACCGAGACCTCGTCCGGCAAGTCGCTGGCCGTCGTCAACCGGGCCATGCGGGCGGGCGTCGACATCGCGATCGGCATCGACACTCCCCCGTCGATCATGCCGCTCAACCTGTTCGCGCAGATGAGGTCGCTGTTCACCTACCTGACGCTGCTCGACAACCAGGCCGCGCGTGAGGGCGGCCGGTTCCCGATCGACCTCAAGCTCGACCCGCCGACGGCGTCTCTCGACGACGTCTTCGCCACCGCCACGGTCAAGGGCGCGAAGGCGCTGGGCCTCGGCGACCGGCTCGGCACGATCGAGACGGGCAAGCTGGCCGACGTCATCGTGGTCCGCCCGCACGACCCGGACGTGACCCTGGCCGACCCGGTCGCGTACGCGGTGCTCTCCACACCCGGCAAGCACGAGGTCGAGGCCGTGGTCATCGACGGCGTGGTGAAGAAGCGCGACGGCCGGCTGGTGGACGTCGACCCGCGGGAGGTGCGGGCGATGAACCGCGAAGTCCGGCAGCGGGTGCTGACCGCCATCGGCCGCGCGTAACGCGCGGCCGCGAGCAGGAGAGGGCGGGCCGGCCTCCACATCCTCCCGGATGCCGGCCCGCCCTCTCCTTTTCAAGGGCGCGCGTTGGTGAGCACGGTCGAGACCGGTGGCCGGAAATCCCCGTGTTCATCCAGACCGGCACTACCAACGCGGGCTCCGAAGGGACCGACCGCGTGCTCAAGACGGTTTCCCGCGATGCGTACGGCTTCCGCAATCCAGAAAACCAGCGTCTACGCACCCGCTGCGCCACCACCCGACGAAAGCAGCGGATGTCTCGACCTCGCTTAACTTCGAGGAGCCACCATCGCACGGTCCACCCTGCGTCATTCGCGAGTGGAGCATCCGGATGGAACAATTCGCTGGCGCGACCTGGCAGAGCCGGCGCACTACAGACCGGTTCCAGAGCGGCGATCTGGGTTTGCGGCGAAATGGGTCAACTCTGAGCGTCCTCGCAGTGCGGGATGTAAGTACGCGTGGTACCTAGCGCCGGCTGCTCGGGATCGCATTATGGATCACGACGCCCATGGCGGTGATTATTCTGATCACCGTCATTCAGGGCAAGAGGGCGGATGGTCATGACATCGGCACAGCCTGGTTACATGGTCGGCGGACGTTACCGGTTGATCGCCATACTGGGGTCCGGCGGGTTCGGGCGGGTCTGGCACGCCCATGACCAGGTCTTGGACGTCGACGTGGCGATCAAGGAACTGCAACTGCTGCCCGGGATGTCGGAGGCGGAGCAGGACAAGCGGCTGGAGCGCACCACACGTGAAGCCCGCAACGCCGTCCAGTTGCGGGCACACGAGAACGTCGCGGCCATCCACGACATCGTCACCGACGGCCTGCCCTGGATCGTGATGGAGCTGATCGACGGCCAATCACTGCACGAGCACCTCGACACGCAGGGGCCGTTGCCGGTGGAGCGGGCCGCGCAGCTCGCCGCGGGGCTGCTGGCAGCGCTGGGCGCGGCGCACCAGGCCGGCATCGTGCACCGCGACGTCAAACCAGCCAACGTCATGCTCGCCAGGGACGGAAAGATCCTGCTCACCGACTTCGGGATCGCGGTCCACACCACCGACACCACTTTGACGACCACAGGGATGCTCATCGGCTCGCCCGAGTACATGGCCCCTGAACGGCTGCGCGGCATTGACGGGCTCCCCGCCAGTGACCTGTTCTCCCTCGGCGTGACCCTCTACCACGCCGTCGAGGGCGTCTCGCCGTTCCGCCGCAACACCCAACCGGCGGCGCTGACCGCGGTCCTGCTGGAAGAGCCCCCACCACCGGGCAAAGCAGGCCGGCTCGCACCGCTCATCACCCGGCTGCTCGACAAGGACCCGCACAGCAGGCCGACTGTTGAGCAGGCGCTGGCCATGCTCGGTGAGCGGCAGCCGAGCCGGGCCCATGTCCAGGACCGCACCAAGATCCTCCCACCCGGGGAAGTCCCCGTGCAGGGGTGGCAGCGCAAAGGCGTCGCGGTGATGATGGCGATTGTCTTCACACTCGGTTTCCTCGGCCTCATGAACGACCTGGGTATCCTCGGGCTCACGGACGTCGGTGATCCCTGGAATTACCTCCGTGGAATAGTGGTGGAACACCAGGCTTGGGGCTTCGACGATGTCTGGGACGTTGCCCTGGGAGTCGTCCTCATCGCCGACATCGGTCTGGCCGGCTTATTGTGCGCCCAGGTCGCCCGCTTCATAGCGCCGATCGCCGGCAAGACCGTGGCCATCATCGGAGGTGCCGTCGGGTTTCTCGCCGGTGTCGGCGCCGTGTATTTCGCCTTTGACGGCATCGCCGTTCTTCTGGCGATGATGGACACCAAGCATGGCGACAGAATCTGGGTGATCCCGTTGATCGTGATCACTATCGTCATGCTCCTCACGGGGGGCTGGGCCTGGGAGTCGAGGAAGACCTGGCAGTTACGGGTATAAGCTGCGAAACGCCCTCTGAGAGCCATGGTGGCAAGCCGCACCGACAACTCGCCTCGCGCACGGTCCGGCAGGCGCGTCCGGCCACGGGCCCAGCGCCCTTTCCTCGCCATGACCTGCGGGCGGTCGCCCGTGCCTGAGTGGTGCAGGACCGCAGGCAATGAGGTGACGGTGATAAGCCTCTGAGGTGATCCGGTGATGCAGGAACGCCAGCAGGTCAGCAGCCTGCAGCAGCCGGGAGACGTGCGACGGCGCGAAGTGCAGCGTGTCCCACGATGCGGTCCAACCTGCGGACGCGCCACCATACCGACCGTCTGATACGTCCGCAGGTCCTGCCGGTACTCGCCCTGCTGCCCCACCTCGTCAGCGATGACGAGCACGTGCTCCTACCGCGCGTGGGCGTAGTCGTCGACCGGTCTCCGGGCGATGCCGGGCGCAGCGCTTCCGGTCAGTCCGCGATGTAGCTGATCGAGCGCACCTCGTACCCGGAGGAGCGCGACCCGGTGACGTGCATCAGCATGGCCCCGCCCTCGTAAGAGTAGGCGCAGCTGAAGCCCTTCGGCTCGGCAGTACACCCCTGGGGGTAGTACGTCACGCCGGCCGGGTCGTACTTCGTGCGGAACAGGGAGGAGACGGCCGCCGTCGAGGCGACCTCCAGCCCGCGGTCGCGATCACCCTTCTGCCACGCGGAGAACAGGTACGCCGCCGCCGCCGACGGGCGGGTGAGGTGGCGGGACTCGTAGACCCGTGTCACCTTCCTCCCCGAGACGATCATCAGGATCCCGTTCAGGCCGCCCGGCACCCGGACGCTGGTGTGCGTGAACCGGCACCGGTTCCCGGTGCACCCGGTGAAGCCGTCTGGCGCGCGGTAGACGTAGGCGAACAACGTGTTCACCGCGGACGGCGAGGCGACCTGGGCCGCCGCCGCGCGGTCGCCGCGCAGCCAGGCGCCGAAAAGCCGCTTGGCCACCGTCGTCGGCGCGGCCGGAGCGCTCGGAGCGGCGTGGCCACCTGACCCCGTCCCGGAGGCGGACGCGGACGCGGAGGCGGGCGAGGGGAGCAACAGCGCGGCCGCGGCCATCGTCGCGGCCGCGCCCGCGAGCCATCGTATCGACATGATCCGGACGCTACCGGTGCCCGCTTGCACGCGGTTTGCGCGGCGCTTGCGGCGACGTCCGATTCCTACAAGACCGCCACCCAGGTGCGTGGATACGTTGCCTCGCATGAACGTATCGCCAAGCCAGCTCTTTCGACCTGGTGAGCATAGGTATGACGACGAGCGGATGGGACTCAACCGGGCTGTTGAGTCGCGTCCGGCCTGCGTGGTCGGCGCAGCCGGCGAGCACGACGTGGTCGCCGCCGTGCGGATGGCGGTGGCGCAGGGCAGGCCCGTCGGCGTGATGGCCAGCGGCCACAGCCCGTCGGTGGCGGCGGACGGCGCCGTGCTGATCAACACCGGGCGGATGAACGGTGTCGAGGTGAACCCGCGGACCAGGTCCGCCTGGGTGGAGGCGGGGACGCGGTGGCGGCAGGTCGTGGAGCGGGCCGGCCCGCACGGCCTGGCTCCGCTCAACGGTTCCAGTCCGAACGTGGGCGCGGTCGGGTACACGACCGGCGGGGGCGCGGGCCTCCTCGGCCGCCGTTTCGGTTTCGCCGCCGATCACGTACGGCGGCTGCGTGTGGTCACCGCCGACGGCCGTCTGCGCGAGGTCGGCCCTGGCAGCGACCCCGATCTGTTCTGGGCGGTGCGCGGCGGCAAGGACAACTTCGGCGTCGCCGTCGGCATGGAGATCGAGCTGTTCCCGGTGTCGCGGCTGTACGGCGGCGGCCTCTACTTCCCCGTGGACGCCACCGGCGACGTCTTGCACGCCTACGCCGAATGGAGCCGTTCGCTCTGACCGAGCTCAAAGCCATCTACGACCCCGGCAACGTTTTCCGGATCAACTTCAACATTCCCCCGAGGGGGGCGCCGGCATGACGGCGCGGCCCCCCGCCGTTGTGATCGGTGAGGCGACCGGAGCCTCCGGCCGGCAAGGGGGCCCTGCTCGCGCCAGGCGTCGGACGACGACAGGTGGCCCGGGACGCCGTTGGCCCGGGCCACCGCATCCGCGGGCGCCGAGCTCAGGCCAGGATCCGCACCGGGTTCTCGACCAGCGAGACGAACGCGCTCATCCACTCGGCGGCGATCACCCCGTCGATCGGCCGGTGGTCCACGGAGAGGGTCACGCGCATCACCGTGCCGACCGTCAGCGCGCCGTCGTCCACGACCGGCTCCTGCCGGGCCGCGCCGACGGCGAGGATCGCCGACTGCGGAGGGTTGATGATCGCCATGAACTCCTCCGTGCCGAACATGCCCAGGTTGGTCACCGTGAGCGAGCCGCCCTCCAGTTCGTCCTGGCGCAGCCTCCCGGCCTTGGCCCGCTCGGCGAAGTCCTTGACCGCCGCGGCGACGGAGGAGACGGTCGTCCGCTCCACGGACCGCAGCACCGGAGTCACCAGGCCCCGCTCGGTGGCGATCGCCACCGCCACGTCCACCGAGGAGAACGATCTGGTCGCCTGCGGCGTCCAGATGACGTTCATGGCCGGAACGCGCACATGCGCCTGGGCCGCGGCCTTGATCACCAGGTCGTTGAGGGAGACGCGCGCCGGGCCGGACTCGTTGAGCTGCCGGCGCAGTTCCAGCAGCCTGTCCACCCGGACGGTGGCACGGAGGTAGAAGTGCGGGACCGTCTGCTTGCTCTCGCTCAACCGCGTGGCGACGGCCTTGCGGATTCGCGAGTGCGGCTCGTCGGTGAACCCCTGGCCGGTCGTGCTTCCCTGCGATGCCGTGCTTCCCGGGGACAGTGCGCTTCCCGGGGACACTGTGCTTCCCTGCGATGCCGTGCTCGCCGGGGGCGCGACGTTCTCCGGCCGCCGGGCGGGGGTGACCTCCGGCTCGGCGGGACGGACGGGCGCACCCGCGCTCGACGGCGTCGCGGCCAGACGTGCGGCCGCCGCTTCCACGTCGCGGCGGACGATCCGCCCACCCGGCCCCGTCCCGGTGATGCTCCCGACCGGGATGCCGGCCTCTCGCGCCAGCCGTCGGGCGAGCGGGCTGGCGAAGACCCTCTCCGGTGAATCACTGGTCTCGACCGGCGCGGGCCCTGCGGCCGATGCCATCTCCCCGGCGCCTGTCCCTGGCGACGTGGTCGGCGCCGGAGATGCGAGGGGGGACTCCGCCGCGGCGGCCGCGGCCGTGGCCGCCCGGCCGGAGACGTCGCCGGCCGGAGGGGCCGCCGTGCCCCGCGAGGGTGCCACGCCGAGCCGGGCGAGGATCACCTCGGGATCGTCCACCCGCTCCCCCGGCTCGCCGATGAGCGCCACCGGGCTGCCCACCTCGACGCGATCCCCCTCGGACACGAGTGTCCTCAGGATGACCCCGTCCGTCTCGGCCGTGATGTCGACCACGGCCTTGTCCGTCTCCACGGTCGCGAGCACGTCTCCGGCGGCGAAGGGGGTGTTCTCTCGGATCTCCCATGCCTGGAGGACGGCCTCCGTGGTGTTGGCGGCCACTTCGGGCATGTTCATGAGGCCGGCCACGTCAGTACCCCGTGATCTCGGTGAGTTCGGCGGCGACTTCCTCGCTCTTGGCGACGGCCGCGCGCTCAAGGACCTTGCTGATGCTGGGTGACGCCTCACCGCCGGTCAGGCGCTGGACCGGCTGGTCGAGCCAGTCGAAGAAGCGGCGCTGGATCTCGTCGGCCAGCCAGCCGCCGTAGGACGTGCCGCGAGCGCCCTGTTCCGCGATGAGGACGTTGTTGGTCTTCTTGACGCTCGCCTCGATCGTGTCCCAGTCGATGCTCGCGCGGTCGAGCCAGCGCAGGTCGATGACCTCGGCGTCGACGACGCCCAGCGACTCGACGGCCTCCAGGACGTGGCCGGTCATCGCCAGATAGGAGATCACGGTGATCTGGGATCCGGTACGGCGGACGGCGGCCTTGCCGACCGGGATGCAGTAGTCCAGGTCGTCTACGGGCCCTTCTCCCGTCGAGATGTAGAGGTCGACATGTTCCAGGACGACCACCGGGTCCTTGCAGCGCAGGGCGCTGTTCATGAGCCCCACATAGTCGAACGGAGTGGAGGGGGCGACGATGCGCCAGCCCGGCGCGGTCGCGAAGATCCCGGCGGGGTCCATCGAGTGCTGGGAGCCGTATCCGGTCCCGGTGGCGACCTTGCTCCTCAGGACGAACGGCACGTCGTCGTCGCCGCCGAACATGTGCCTGGCCTTGCCGATCTGGTTGAAGAGCTGGTCCGCGGCGACCCACATGAAGTCGGCGTACATGAACTCGACGACCGGTTTGTAGCGCCCGTCCAGGGCGATGCCCCCGCCGAGCCCGGTGAAGGCGTTCTCGCTGATGGGCGTGCCGAGGACCCGGTCCGGAAAGGACTCCTTGAGGCCGCGGGTCGCGCCGTTGGTGCCGCCGTTGAGGCGGTGGACGTCCTCCCCCATCACGACGATCGTCCCGTCGGTCTCCATTCGCCGGGCCATCACGCCCGCGACCGCGTCGATGAACTTCTGCTCGCGCAGCGCGCCCGTGAAGGTGTCGCGGTCCGCGAGCCGGGCGTCGGCGAACTCGCGGAGGTCACCTCGGATCCCCACGTCGGCGAACGCCGGATCGGGCCATTCGGCGGGCTTGATCCGACGCTGTCCCGGTTTGCCGCCCGGAAGTGGTTCGAGGAGCACGTCGCCGAGATCGGCCATCAGACTCCGTGCCCGCTCGGTCAGCAGGTCGATGTCGGAGCGGCGCAGGATGCGGCGCCGTACCAGGTGACCGGAGATCTGCTTGATCGGGTCCCGGTCCCGCCATTCCTTCTCCTCCTTCTTGGTCCGGTAGCCGAAGGCGCTGCCGGGGAAGGGGCCGTTCTGGTGGAAGTAGCGATAGACGTCCGCCTCGATGACCGCGGGACCGCCGCCCGCGCGCAGGTGCGCGAGCGCCTGCCGCATGGCGAGGTGGACGGCGAGCGGATCCATGCCGTCGACCTTCCAGCTCGGGATCCCGAAGCCGGGGCCGCGCGCGGAGAGCCGGGGTTCGCCGGTGGCCTCGGTGACGCTGGTGGACACGGCGTACCGGTTGTTCTCGATGAAGAAGCAGAGAGGCAGACGCCAGGCGGCCGCCAGGTTGAGCGTCTCGAGCGTGGAGCCGATGTTGATCGCGCCGTCGCCGAAGTAGGTCACCGACACCGCGTCCGTCCCGGCCTGCCGATGCGCCCAGGCGGAGCCGGCGGCGAGCGGGACCCCTCCCCCGACGATGGCGTTCGTGCCGATGGCGCCCGCTTCCTTCCACTGCAGGTGCATGGATCCGCCGCGGCCGTGGCTGAAGCCGCGGTCGAGGCCGCAGATCTCGGCCAGGGTCCGCAGCAGCACCGCGCGCACCTCGTCGGTGAACTCGCGGGTGGGATCGATGCCCTCCGGCTCGATGTGGGCGAGCGCCTTCGCGAGGAACTGATGGTGGCCCCGGTGTGATCCGTTGACCGTGTCCGCGCTGGTGAGGCAGAGGACGGAACCGACGGCGGCGGCCTCCTGCCCGATGCTGGAGTGCGCGGGGCCGTGGATCAGGCCGGCTTTCGAGAGGTCGAGGACGTACTCCTCGAAGGCGCGGATGAGGACGAGCTGACTGAGCATGGACGTGAGCAGGGCGGGGTCGGCCTCGTCCCAGTCGGTTCCCGTGGCGACCACCTCGACCCACGGCGCCGCGGGTTCGAGCCGGTTCAGCTGAGGCATGGGCTATCTCCGTGCAATCGTTTGCAGATCGCCTCAGCTTTGCACATGATTGGATCCCGAATCCAGCCCCAAGGACCTGCTGGACCTGATTTACCGGATATGCCTAGGATCTTTGGATCCAACCCGCCCCTAAGGAGTGCGATGAAGCGCGGACTACCCGGCCTGGCCGGCGTCGACCACATCGGGTTCACGGTGCCGGACCTCGAGGAGGCCAGAGCGTTCCTGGTAGACGTGCTCGGCTGCGAGTACATGTACTCGCTGGGCCCGTTCCACCACGACGACGGGGACTGGATGTCCGAGCGTCTCAACGTCCATCCCCGCGCGATCATGCGGAGGTTGCACTTCTTCCGGTGCGGCGGCCAGGCCGTCTTCGAGGTCTTCGAGTACTCCGCGCCCGACCAGGGCACGACCATGCCGAAGAACAGCGACATCGGCGGCCATCACGTCGCCCTGTACGTCGACGATCTGGACGCGGCGGTCGACCACCTGAAAGGCCGGGGGGTCCGCGTCCTCGGCGAGCCGACGGCCAGCAGCGGGCCGAGCGAAGGCCAGCGCTGGGTGTACTTCCTCGCTCCCTGGGGCATGCAGTTCGAACTCGTGTCGTACCCCGGCGGCAAGGCCTTCGACCGGCGGAACGCGGCGCGGTAGGGTCCGGACCCGTGCCACGACAGCGGAACGAGGGCGCCGGAGACGGACCGGCCGAGGCGGTGAGCCGCCGGATCGCGGACCATCTGCGTGAGGCGATACTGAACGGCGAGATCGCGCCCGGGGAGCGGATCGGGCAGGAGAAGATCGCCGAGCGGTTCGGCGCCAGCCGGCTGCCCGTGCGCGAGGCCCTGCGCATGCTGGAAGCCGAGGGACTGACCGAACATCGCACGCACAGGGGCGCCCGGGTGCCCAGGCTCGGCAGGCACGAGGTGGACGTCGTCTACCGCATGCGCGAGCGGTTGGAGCCGCTCGCCCTGGGCGAAAGCCTCCCCCACCTGACAGAGGACGACGTACGCGCGCTGGACGAGATCCAGCGGCGGATAGAGGCGACCGAGGACATCCTGGAGTTCCTCGCGCTCGACCGGGAGTTCCACCTGCGGAGCTACTCCGGCTGCCGGATCGACCAGCTCTCCTCGATCGTCGTCCGGCTGTGGAACTCCACCCAGCACCATCGCCGCGTGTTCATGCGTCTGGGCGGGGCCGGCAGGCGGTGGGTGGTCAACGCCGAGCACCGGCTGCTGCTGGACGCCATCGAGCGGCGGGATCGGGTCGACGCCGAACGCCTCCTGGAGGGGCACATCCGCCGGACCCGCGTCGAACTCTCCCGGCATCCGGACGTCTTCGACGAGGAGACGCCCTGACCTCGACCGGAGCGCCTGCCGTCCGTACGGCCCCGGCGGCCGGGGCCGATGGGCGCCGCCATCGGCACGCCGCCGCGCCCCGGCCCGCGCGAAGCGCCGGTCCAGCCCCCGGTCCCAAGCGCGAAGGCGGCCACCGGCGATCCGATGGCCGCCTCCCACTCCGCGATCACCAACTCAACGCGATGTACTTCTGCTCGATGTACTCCAGCACTCCGCCGTGGCCGCCCTCGCGGCCGAGACCGCTCTGCTTGACGCCGCCGAACGGCGCGGCGGGGTCGGAGACCAGGCCCCGGTTGAGCGCGACCATGCCCGACTCCAACCGCTCGCTCACCCGAAGGCCTCTGGCCAGATCGCCGGTGTACACGTACGCCGCCAGGCCGTACTCGGTGGCGTTGGCGAGTGCGACGGCCTCGTCCTCGTGATCGAAGACGACCACCGGCGCGACCGGCCCGAAGATCTCCTCCTGGAGCACCGCCGCGTCCTGCGGTACGTCCGCCAAGACGGTGGGCGGGTAGAAGAACCCCCGCCCATCGGGCACGGCGCCGCCGGTGCGGACCGTCGCTCCCGCCGCGACGCTCGCGTCGACGAGAGCCGCGATCTTGTCCCGGGAAGCGGCGTTGATCATCGGCCCGACGTCCGTCCCCTCCTCCAGACCGGATCCCACGCGCAGCGCGGCCATGGCCGCGGTGAGCCGGTCGGTGAACTCCTCCGCGACCGAGCGATGCACGTAGAACCGGTTGGCCGCGGTGCACGCCTCCCCACCGTTGCGCATCTTGGCCACCATCGCGCCCGCGATCGCCTCCTCGACGTCCGCGTCTCCGAACACCAGGAACGGCGCGTTCCCGCCGAGTTCCATGGAGCAGGACACGATCTGGTCGGCCGCCTCGCGCAGCAGGATCCGCCCGACCTCGGTGGACCCGGTGAAGGACAGCTTGCGCACCCGTGGATCGTGCAGCATGGCGGACACGATCGCCCCGGACCGCGAACTGGGCACGACGTTGACCACTCCGGCGGGCACGCCCGCCTCTTCGAGGATCGCGGCGATGGCGAGCGCGGTGAGCGGCGTCTCCCGCGCCGGTTTGAGCACCACGGAACATCCGGCCGCCAGCGCCGGCCCGATCTTCCTGGTGGCCATGGCCGCGGGGAAGTTCCAGGGGGTCACCAGCACGGAGACGCCGATCGGCTGCAGCGGGACGAGGATGCGGTTGGCACCGGACGGCGCGGTCAGCACCCCGCCTTCGAGCCGCACCGCCTCCTCCGCGTACCAGCGGAAGAACTCCGCCGCGTACGCTACTTCGGCGCGTGCGTCGGTCAGGGTTTTGCCGTTCTCCCTGACGATGAGCCGCGCCAGGTCGTCGAAACACCGGTGCGTGAGTTCGAAGGCCCGGCGCAGGACCTCGCCGCGCTCCCTCGGCGGCGTCGCCGCCCAGCCGCCCAGCGCGTCGTACGCCGCACCGACCGCGGCGATGCCGTCGTCCACCGTGGCGGCGGCCACATCGGCGATGATGTCCTCGGTCGCGGGATCGGCGACGGCCAGGCGGCCTCCATCGTCGGCGGGACGCCACCGCCCGCCGATGTACAGCTCCGCCGGAACCGAGTTCGGCAGGGACATGTCACATCCTTCCGTCAGTAGGGGTTGCGCACGAAGAGCGCCTCGGCCGGCGAGAGGGTGAGCACGCGGGGGCCGTCGGCGGTGGCCATGACCCGCTGGTGCGCACGCCGCCGCTCACGACAGGCCGTCGCTCACGTCGGATCCGTCGGGAGTCAGCGCCATGCCCGCGGACCGGGCCACGAGCGGCAGCAGGACCGCGAAGTCCTCCTCCACGCGTCCCTCGCCGACGGCTCCGCCGATGATCTGCGCGACCAGCCCGGTCACCGGAACCGGCACCTGCAGCGACCGCGCGGCCTCCAGCCCCAGGTCGAAGTCCTTCTGCAGCAGCACCGGGGTGAACGTCGGCGTCATGTCCAGATTGACGAACGCCGGCGTCTTGTACCGGGTGAACACCGACCCCATCACCGAGTCGTTCAGGAAGGTCAGGAAGTCGGTACGGCTGATGCCGCCCTTCTCCGCGAGCACGGTGACCTCGGCCATCGCCTGCGTGACGATGCCCAGGAACAGGTTGTGCGCGATCTTGACGAGCCGGGCGCGCTCCCCCTCGCCGACGTAGGTCACCGCCCTGCCGATCACCTCCAGCGGTTCCCTGACGGACTCGAAGGCGTCCCGCGGGCCGGAGGCGACGATGGACAGCAGGCCCTTCGCCGCGACCTTGCCGTTGCCGCTGACCGGGGCGGCGATCAGCGCCGCCCCCTTGGCCTCGGCCGCCTCTCGCAGCCGCTCGGAGGTGCCCGCGTCCACGGTGGAGCCGTCCACCACGACTCGCGGCACCCGCTCGCCCGTGAGCAGGCCGCCGTCGCCGAGCATCACCTGCTCCAGAACGGCGGGCGTGGAGACCATGGTGAACACCACGTCCAGGTCGGCCAGGTCGGTGATCTGGTCGACGACCTTGGCGCCCTGCCGCTCCAGCGGCTCGGCCTTGGACCTGGTCCGATTCCACACATGGACCTCGTAGCCCGCGCGCAGCAACTGGCCGGCCATCGAGGCGCCCATCCGGCCCAGCCCGATCCAGCCGACTCTCGTCTTCTCCATCTCGATCCTTCCCGATCGTTTCTGCAATCGTTTGCAACCAAGGGCCGGAGTGGTCCTCCGCCCGTCGTGTTCATCGTCGTAGTCGCCCGCCGCGGAGAGCGGCCGGGTCTCCCCGGCAGCGGGTTCCCTCACCGGGAGGGAACCCGCGCGGGGGGATCAGCCGGTCATCGCCGGGTCACCGGCGTGATGGCACGCGGCCCGGCGTGCCGGGCCGGTGCTCGTCATCTGGGGCACCTCCGCACCGCACACCTCGCTCGCCCACCGGCAGCGGGTGTGGAACGCGCAGCCCGGCGGCGGCGCGAGCGGGCTCGGCGGCTCACCGCCCCGCCCCAGCGCCCGCCTGCGCGCCCGGCGCTCCGCCTGCTCGACCGGGTCGGGCACCAGAGCGGAGTCCAGCAGCATCCGGGTGTACGGGTGCACCGGTGCGGTGCAGACCTCGTCGGCCGGGCCGGTCTCCACCAGCCTGCCCAGGTACATCACCCCGATGGTGGTGCTCACATGCCTGACGACGTCCAGATCGTGCGCGATGAACAGGTAGCTGACGCCCAGGGTCCGCTGCAGGTCGGTCAGCAGGTTGATGACCTGGCCCTGTGTGCTCACGTCCAGCGCGCTCACCGGCTCGTCGCAGACGATCAACTTCGGCCGCACCGCGACGGCCCGGGCGATGGCGACCCGCTGGCGCTGGCCGCCGGACAACTCGTGCGGCAGCCGGTCGCCGTGGAAAGAGGACAGCCCGACCATGTCGAGCGTCTCGTCGACCTCGCGGCGCAGCTCCCGCCCGCCCAGCTTTCGGTGACGCCGGATGGTCTGCCCGATGGTGGTGCGCACGGTCTGCTTGGGGTTCAGCGAGGAAAGCGGGTCCTGGAAGACGACCTGCACGTCGCGCCGGTAGGACAGCGGCGTCCTGCGGCCGAACGCGGTCACGTCCCGGCCGTCGAAGACGATCCGGCCGCCGGACGGCTGGAGCAGCCGCAGGATGGCCCGGCCGGTCGTGCTCTTGCCCGACCCCGACTCGCCGACCAGCCCGAACGTGGCGCCCTTCGGGATCTCGAAGCTGACGTCCTGTACCGCGGCCACCTTTCGCCTCCCCCCGAGCATTCCGGTGCCGAGGCGGTAGGCGACGCTCAGCCGGTCCACCCTGAGCAGGGGTTCGTCGTTCATCGCACTCCCTTCAGGGTCAGCTCGGCGGCGCGGACGCAACGGGCGCCGTCGGCGATCTCCGGTCGGCCCTCGCCGCACCGCTCCACCGCGTACGGGCAGCGCGGGTGGAACCGGCATCCGGACGGCCAGTCCCAGGCGGGCGGCACCCGTCCCGGGATCGTGGCCAGCCGCTCGACCGGGGCGCCGTGCGGCATCGCGGCGAGCAGCGCCTCCGAGTACGGATGTCTCGGGGAGAGGAGCAGGTCCTCCGTACTGCCGACCTCCACGACCTGCCCGGCGTACATCACCGCGACCCGGTCGCAGACGTCCGCGACGACGCCCAGGTCGTGCGTGATCAGCAGGACGGACATGGACAGTTGCCGTTTCAGGTCGTCGAGCAGGTCGAGCACCTGGGCCTGGATCGTCACGTCCAGCGCGGTGGTCGGCTCATCCGCGATCAGCAGCTCGGGTTCGCAGGCCAGCGCGGCGGCGATCACCACGCGCTGTGCCATACCGCCGGAGAACTGGTGCGGGTAGTCCGCCAGCCTCCGCCGCGCGTCCGGCACGCCCACCAGTGAGAGCAGTTCCGCGGAGCGTGCCGCGGCCTGCTTCCTGGTCATGCCCTTGTGCACCATGAGGGCCTCGCCGAGCTGGTGGCCGACTGTATGACTGGGCGACAGCGCGGCGACCGGATCCTGGAACACCATGCCGATCCGCTCGCCACGGATCCGCTGCAGCTCGCGTTCGCCCAGCCTGACCAGGTCCCGGCCGTCAAGGAGCACCGATCCCCCGGTGACCCGGACCGCGCCGGGCAGCAGGCCCATCACCGCGGTCGCGGTGACCGACTTGCCGCAGCCGGACTCGCCGACCAGGCCGAACGTCTCCCCCTTGCGCACGTCGAAGGAGACGTCGCTGACCAGTTCGGTATCGCCGGCGGCGACGGTCAGTCCGCGGACCGACAGCAGCGTGCCGTCCGCCGGGGCCGACGCCGGCGCCGCCTCGGCGGGGCGCCGCTCGACCACACTGAGCCGCGTCCGAGTCCTGGCCGATCGCGCCGGGGCCCCCGCGGCCGGGTCGCGCACGCCGACGGCGTCCCGCAGTCCGTCGCCGAGCAGGTTGTAAAGCAGCACGCAGACGGCGATCGCCACGCCCGGGAAGATCGGCAGCAACGGCTGCTCGCTCTGGAACTGCCGCGCGGTCTCCAGCATGCCGCCCCAGCTCACCTGGGTGGTGTCGATGCCGACGCCGAGGAAGCTCAGGCTCGCCTCGATCAGCAACGCGGTGCCCGCGGCGATCGACGCCTGCACGATCAGCGGCGCGGCCACGTTGGGCAGGATCTGCCGGAAGACGATGTGCGCCCGGCCGAGCCCGGTGACCCGGGCCGCGTCCACGTAGAGCTGTTCCCGCTCGGCCAGCACCACCGCGCGCGTGACCCGCATGAAACTGACCGCGAACACCAGGCCGACCGCGAACATCGCCTTGACCAGCCCGTTGCCCACCACGGCCACCATGGCCAGGGCCAGCAGCAGCGCGGGCACCGCCTGCAGCGCGTCCACGACCTGCATGGTCACCCGGTCCCAGAGGCCGCCCAGGTAGCCGACCAGCAGGCCGACGCTGACCCCGAGCAGCAGCGCCACCGCGACCACCTCGGCCGAGGCGACCACCGAGGTCCGCGCGCCGTAGATCAGCCGGGACAGCACGTCCCTACCCAGGTCGTCGGTGCCCAGCCAGTGCGCCACGCTCGGCGAGGCCAGCTTGTTCTTGATGTCCAGCGCGAGCGGGTCGTACGGCGCGAGCAATGGGGCGGCCAGCGCGACGAGCACCAGGACGCCGAGGAAGACGGCGCACCAGAGCACGGCCGGGCGGCGCAGCCTGCTCGCCCTGACGGGACGGCGGGCGGCGCCGTGCCGCTGCTGCTCCTCGGGCGGGGTGATGTCCGCTGAAGTCGTCATCGGGGACGCACCTTCGGGTTGACGACGCCGTAGGCGATGTCGGTGATCAGATTGATGAGCAGCACCAGCGCGCCGACCACGACCACCGTGCCCTGCAGCACGGGCATGTCGGCCTGGACCACACCGTCCATGAGCAGCGTGCCGATGCCGGGAAGCGCGAAGATGCGCTCGACCACGAAGGTGACGCCCACCAGGACCGACATCTGCACCGCGATGACCGCGAGCACCGGGATCATCGCGTTCTTCATGGCGTAACGCAGCAGGATGCGCCGGAACGGGATGCCCCGGGAGCGCAGCGCCTGCACGTAGGGCGCGTTGAGCGTGTCGACCAGCGCGCCGCGCGTCTGCCTGGCGATGACCGCGGCCGTGTGCACCGCCATCGCCGTCGCGGGCAGCACCAGCGACCTGGCCCACTCCCCGGGGTCCTCGGTGAACGGCGTGTAGCCGACCACGGGGAACCAGCGCAGAGTCAGCGCGAACAGCAGGGCGAGCAGCAGGGCGAGCCAGAAGCCGGGCACGGCCAGCCCGAGCGAGACCGCCAGGGTCAGAATCCGGTCCGGGACGGATCCTGGGCGCAGTGCGCCCAGGATCCCGAGCGGGACTCCGGCCAGGAGCGCCAGCACCAGGGCCAGCAGGGCCAGGGACAGCGTCACGCCGAGCCGGTCACCGATCATCTGGGTGACCGGCTGCGCGGTGAACCAGGACTTCCCGAGGTCCCCGCGCAGCGCGCCGAGCACCCACTGGCCGAACTGCTCGTGGAGCGGCCGGTCCAGGCCGAGCTGGTGCCGGTACGCCGCCTTGGCGTCTTCACCGGCGCCGACTCCGAGGATCTGGGCGGCCGGATCGGTCGGGGTGAGGTTGATCAGCCCGAACACGAAAAGCGAGAGCAGCACCAGGAGCGGCACGCTGGAGATCAGCCTGGAGACGACCAGCTTCTTCATGACACGCCCAGCACCCGGCCGCGAACGCCCTGGAACAGACGAGGCAGTGCCTCCATGTCGACGCCGATCAGCTCACCGGCGCGCTTCTGGAACCGGCCGGCGACCAGCACAGTGTCGACGTCCGCCGCGGTGCTCTGCAGCACGATGTGGTTGGCCGGGTCACCGACGCCGATCCCGAACGGGCCGGTGTTCAGCAGCACCAGATCCGCCTGCTTGCCCGGCGTGATGCTGCCGATCTCGTCGGCCAGGCCCACCGCCCGGGCGGCGTTCACCGTGGCGTACTCCAGCACCCGCCTCGCGGAGACCAGCGGCGAGCCGGGGTGCCGGGACAGCGGCCAGCGGCCGGCCTCGCGCTCCACCTGCGCCTCGACCGCGCGCATGATGTTCAGCGTGATGCGGAGCTGGGAGAACATGTCCACCGCCACGGCGGACGGGACGTCCACGCCGAGAGTGGGCCGGACGCCGGCCCGGTCGGCCCTGGCGATGACGCCCATCGACCGGCCGCCGCCGAACTCGCCCTCAGTGGTGAAGGAGACGCAGCAGCCGCACGCGCCGAGCAGGCCCAGCTCGTGGTCGGTCGCCACATTGGCGTGAACCGGCACCAGGTCCGCTCCGAGCAGACCGTTCTGGTGCATTTCCAGGATCTGGCCGGGCGGGTTCTGGTGGATGGTCATCATCAGGCCGTGCTCGCGGCCGTACTCGATCTCCTTGCGGACCAGCTCCATCCCGCCGTACTCCAGCGAGGTGACGCCGATGCCGAGCCGGATCAGGCCGTCCCGATCCCCGGCCAGCTCGCCGCGGATCCGGTCCAGGTGGGCCAGCCGGCTGCCGTGCTCGGCGGCCAGCCGATCCATGTGGCCGAGCATGCCGTACGCGAACAGCACGCGCTGCCCGAGCGCGCGGTGCGCGCGCAGCGACTCCTCGGCGTGCTCCTCGGACAGCACGTTGTGGCAGAAGTTCAGCACCGTGGTGGTGCCCCGTGAAAGGGCCTCGACCGCACAGGTGTAGGTCGACTCGTACATGTCCCGGGCGGTGAAGCGTTCCCGGACCGGGAACACCTTGATCCCGTAGTCCTCGTCGCTCCACAGGTCGGCGCCGAGGCCCGCCAGCGGGTGCTGCCACATGTGCAGATGGGTGTCGATCAGGCCGGGGATGACCAGCTTGCCGGAGGCGTCGACCACCTCGGCGCCGGGCGCCTCGAGGTCGGCGCCGACCTGGGCGATCCGGCCGTTCTCGACCAATACGTCACCGCGGTCCAAGTCGCCGTGAGCGGGATCCATGGTGACGACCGTGCCGCCCTTGATCAGGATCCGTCCGGCGGCGGCTCGTCCTTCAGACACGGGACACTCCTACAGGTGCGATGGTGGGGGCGACCTCGATCCGGTCACCCTTGAGTGATGGGGCCGCGTGCACGACCTTGCCCCCGACCAGGGTGAGCACCGACTCCAGATCCGGGACGCGCTCGACCGGGACGGTGAAGTAGTCCTCGCTGAGCACGGCGATGTCCGCCTGCAACCCCGGCTCGATCCGGCCGCGGACGTTCTCCTCGAAGCTGAACCACGCGCCGGTCGCGGTGTAGCCGCGCAGCGCCTCCTCCCGGCTGAGCAGGTTGTGCGGAGCGAGGGTGTCCTTGCCGTCGATGGTCTTGCCGGTGATGTACCAGGCGAGGTTGGTGAACGGGTTGTATGTGGCCACCCGCATCGCGTCGGAGCCGAGGCCGACCGGCACCCCGGCGTCCAGCAGGCGGCGGAACGGCGGCGATTCTGCCACCCGGTCGCGGCCCCACGCCTGGAAGGCGTCGTCGCCCTGGAACCGGTAGAGCGCCTGGGTGAGCAGGCCGGCGCCCATCTCGCGCAGTCGCGGCAGGTCCTCGGGCAGCAGCGGCTCACCGTGCACGAGCGCCCAGCGCAGCCCGTCGATGCCTACCTCGGCGTGTACCGACTCCCAGGCGTCCAGCACCGCCTCGATGGTCTCGCGCTGGTGTGCGTGCATGTGCACGGTCCACCGGGAACGCGCCAGTCCGAGGAACAGCTCGCGCATCTCCTCGCGGGCGCTCGGCGAGACGTCGGCGACTCCGGAGATCCGGTCGTGCGACCGGTACAGGATGATCTCGCCGGCGCCGATCACGCGGAGCATGTCGTCACCCAGGTCGAGCGGGGTGAACCGGCGGAACCCGGCCAGTTCCTCGTGCTCGCGGCCGGCCTCGGAGGCGTGCACGACCAGCCGGGTCCGGACCGTGAGCTGCCCACGCCGCCACGCCTCGTACATCGGCTGGTACGCCTCGGGGCCGGTGTTGACGCCGCCGCCGTCGAGCGCGCCGGTCACGCCGAGCCGGTTCAGTTCCCGGCACATCGCCGCGGTGGAGGCGACCTGCTCCTCGAAGGTGGGGGCGGTCATGTGCCGGTAGCACCACTTCATCAGCGGCATGCCGTACACCCGGCCGGTGAGCACGCCGTCCGCGGTGTGTTCGAAGTGGTCGGCGCCCAGTTCGGCGATCACGGCCTCGTCGATCCCCATGGCCGCCACGGCTCGGGAGTTCAGCACCGCCCAGTTGTAGAGGTACTGGACGTAGACCGGGTGGTCGGGGGCGACCGCGTCCAGCTCCGCCTGGACGGGACCGCGCCCCTCGGGGAACTGCCGCGGGTCCCATCCGCCGATCACCCGGATCCAGGTGCCGGCCGGCCGCTCGGCGGCCCGCCCGCGGATCGCCTCCAACGCGGAGGCGAGCGTCTTCTCGTCCTCCCAGCGCACCTCGTCGTTCCATGTGCGACCGGCGCGCACCACATGGACGTGGGAGTCGTTCAGGCCGGGGATCACCCGCCGGCCCCCGACGTCGACGCGAACCGTGCCGGGACCGGCGAGCGCCTCGATCTCGGCCGTGTCGCCGACCGCGGTGATCCGGTCGCCGCTGACCGCGACGGCCTGGACCTCGGCAGGCACTTCGGGAGACTCGCTCATGGTGGTGACGAGCCCGTTGACCAGAATTACATCCGGATGTCTCATGATTCCTTCTGCCGGTGAGGTAGCGGAGCCGCCGGGATCAGCCGCGGACCTTGGCTTCTCTGTAACGGAAGGTCGCGACGTTGCCGACCGTGCTCACCACGTTCTCGATCTTCTTCGGGTCGTACGCCCAGAAGCCCGTGTAGTCGAAGAAGCCGCAGTCCAGCGCCTGGTCGTCGATCTGCTTGACCAGCGTGCGCCACTCCGCGCTCTCGGCCTCCCTGTCCGTGGCGTCGAGCGCCTTCTCGACCGTGGCGTCGAGGTCGGGGTGCGCGGTGTGGAACGGGTTGCCCGCGCCGTCCTTGAGGTAGCGGTAGCGGTAGTAGTCGTACACCCCGGTGTCGGCGGAGTCGCTCAGGATCGCGGCCGGGTACTTGCCGGAATTGAAGGTGCTGTAGAACTGCGCGAACGTCATCAGGTCGACCTTGACGTCGATGCCGATCTGCGCCATCTGGCTGCGGAACAGCTCGGCGACGGGCCGCTGGCTGTCGAACGAGGCGAACGAGAACTGCACCTTGGGGTTGCCCAGCTCCGCCATCAGCGCCTTGGCCTTGGCCGGGTCGTACGGGTAGCCCTTGACGTCGGGGTTGTAGCCCTCCTCGCCCTGACGGAGGCGCTGGTAGTGGACCTCGCCCTCGCCGCCGAGCTGGGCGTCGATGAAGTCCTGCGGGTTGATCGCCGAGCAGATGGCCTGCCGGAGCTTGGGCTCCTTGAAGGTCTTGTCGGTGTCCAACATCAGCAGGTGCCACATGACCGAGGGGAAGGAGCCGGTCGCGAAGCCGTCGGCCTTGGCCCGCTTGGCCAGCGTGGCGTTGGTCCACACGATGTCCATCTGGCCGCTGCGCAGCGAGTTGTACAGGGAGTCCGGGTCGTTGATGTAGGACAGCTCGATCCGGTGCGGGCCGACCTCCTGCGGCGCGTAGTACTTGTCGTTGTACGTCACCACGGTCTTGAAGCCGGGAACGGACTGATCCCCCTGGAACTTCCACGGCCCGGTGCCGCTCGGCTGGGTCTTCCAGGTGCCGTCGGCCAGGGCCTTCGGCGAGATCATCACGGCGCCTCTCTGCGCGGCGTTGCGCAGGAAACTGGGCGCGGCCCTGTTCAGCGTGATCCGCACGTGATGGTCGTCCACGGCGGTGATGTCCTTGACCGTGTCCATCATGGTCTGCCACTCGCTGGGAGTGTCCTTGATCCGCTTCAGGTTCGTCACTACGGCCTCGGCGTTGAACGGGGTGCCGTCGTGGAAGGTCACCCCCTGGCGCAGGGTGAACTCGATCTTGCTGTTGTCCTGAGTCCAGCTCTCCGCGAGTCGTGGTTGGAACGTCACGCCGTCGGGCGCGAGCGCGACCAGGCCCTCATAGACCAGACTGACGTAGGTCTCGTTGGCCTTGGTGAGCGGCTCCCAGTCCTCAAGCTTCTGGTTGGTGCCGAACCGCAGCGTGCCGTGTGCGTCGCCGGAGGCGACCTCCGTGCCGCCCGAGGTGTCAGCATCCGAACCTGAGCACGCCGTGACGAAGCCTGCCACCAGGCAGCTCGCCGCGACGGCTCGTAGGAGCCTTCGCGTCATCTCTGATCCTTCACAGTCGCGACCTCGGCCATGTCAATGGTGACAAATGCCTGGCAGGGCCCTGATGGTTACCGCAAACGTTTGCGGTAGCGGCAATCTACGAGCGGCCGCTTGGCGGTGTCAATAGTGTACTTTGCGATCCGTTTAGCACTTGATGCGTGAATCGACGGGTGGCGCCGTGGGTGGCTACTCTGTGCCCATGTCGGCGGTCCCAACTCTCCGCGATGTCGCCGTGCACGCCGGCGTCCACGTGGCCACCGTGTCGCGCGCGCTCAACCCGGAGACCAGACACCAGGTCAACGCGGAGACGGCGGCCAGGATCATCTCCATCGCGCGGGATCTCGGCTACCGGCCGAACGCGCTCGCACGGGGGCTGCGCACCGCCCGTTCCACCACGGTGGGCGTGCTGCTGCCCGACATCACCAACCCGCTCTTCCCCCCGATCGTGCGGGGCATCGAGGAGGTGCTGCTCCCCGAGGGGTACACCGCGCTCATCGCCAACACCGACAACGCGCCCGACCAGGAGGAGGCGCAGTTCACCCGGCTCCGCCAGCACCACGTGGACGGTTTCATCGTGGCGACCGCCCGGCGCGACCATCCGCTGCTCCGCCGGGTACGGCAGGAGAAGATCCCGCTCGTGCTGGTGAACCGTACGATCGAGCGCGGCGGTTTCACCTCGGTGGTCGCCGATGACACCGCGGGGGTCACCGCCGCCGTACGGCACCTGATCGACCTGGGCCATCGCGACATCGCCTTCCTGGCCGGCCCGAGCAACCTGTCCACCGCTCTGCTGCGGCTGAACACCTTCAAACGGGCCGCCGCCGAGCTCGGCGTCGCGGTCGACGGCAGGCTGATCGAACGCTGCGAGGCGTACTCCGAGGCCGCCGGAGACGCGGCGCTCAGCCGCCTGATCGCCGGCGAACGCCGGTTCACCGCCGTGCTGGCCTCCAACGACCTGATCGCGCTCGGCTGCTACGACGCCCTGGAACGCAACGGGCTGAGCTGCCCGGGAGACATCTCGGTGATCGGGTTCAACGACATGCCGTTCATCGACAAGCTGCGTCCACCGCTGACCTCGGTGCACGTCCCCCATCACGAGATGGGGCGCACGGCCGCGCGTCTGCTCCTCAAGCAGATCAGAGACGGGCTGCCGCGCCGCGGAGAGACCGTGCAGTTGCCGGTCGAACTCGTCGTCCGGGGGTCGACCGCGGCCGTCCGGCCGTGAAACGCGAGCACGGCGGAGTGGGCGTCGCCCTCTCCGCCGTGCTCGCGGCCGGATGGACCTCCAGCCCGCCGGGTCAGTTGTTCGCGATGAAGTCGGCGACCAGCCGGTTGAACTCGTCGGCGTGCTCGATCATCGCCCAGTGCCCGCATCGGTTGAGCAGCACCAGCCGGCTGTCCGGGATGTTCGCCAGCAGGTACAGCGAGGTCTCGAACGGGACGACGCGGTCGTCGCGACCGTGGATGAGCAGGGTCGGCACCTGGATCGTCGGCAGCAGCTCCGGCTTGACCCACGTCGGCAGCGGGGCGCCCTTCGGCAGGCCGTCCACGTAGTTGCGCAGGTGGTCCGGACGGGCGAGCGCGGCGTCCGAACGCGCCCGGCACAGCTCGGGGGTGGCGAACCGGGCCTTGTCGTAGACCATGATCTCGACGAGCCGGCGCATGTTCTCCGGGCTCGCGTCGCGGTAGGCCTCGATCAGCACCTTCAGGCCCTCGGACGGTCCGTCGCCGGCGCCGAAGAGCGTGGGCATCCGGCCGACCGGCGGCCCCATGGTGACCAGGTGCGAGATACGGCCGGGGTGCTCCGTGGCCAGCCGCAGCGAGGTCTGGCCGCCCATCGAGTTGCCGACGAACGCCGCCCTGTCGATGCCGAGGGCGTCCAGGAACTGGATCGCCGCCTTCACGTGGTCGAGCCGGTCGACGGTCGCGGGGTCCGACTCTCCCCAGCCGGGCATGTCGACGGCGTACACGTGGAAGTGCTCGGCCAGCGCCTCGATGTTGCCGGCGAAGTTGCTCCACCCCGTCGCGCCCGGTCCGCTGCCGTGCAGCAGCACGACCGGATGGCCGGAGCCCGCCTCGTAGTAGCGGAGCTTCCAGTCCTCGGTCCGGACGGTGCGCGCGATGTCCTTGGCGTTGAGAGTCATCGGTTGTCCTCCAGGTTCGGCGCCGCCGCGGCGGCCAGCAGCTCGGCGACGACGCCCGAGGGGCGGTGGCCCCAGCTGTGCAGCCTGTCGAGCGTCCTCACCTCCCACGTCTCGTCGTCGATGATCAGCCCGCCCCAGCCGTACTCGATGCTGAAGCCCGAGGGGGTGAAGACGTAGAAGCTGAACATGTGGTCGTTCGGATGCATCCCGAGCGTCATCTCGAACGGCCGCCTGTCGTCCATGCACCGGTCGTAGGCCAGGCCGACGTCGCGGATGTCGGTCACCTCGACCATGAAGTGATGGGTCTTCTTCGGCGACGGCAGGTCGCCGAAGGCCACGGTGTGGTGGCGGCCGTTGCAGTGCAGGAAGATCAGGTCGGCGACCACGCCCGGGGCCAGCTCCTCGACGATGACGTCGCTGATCCTGAAGCCGAGCAGGTCGATGTAGAAGTGCAGGTAGGTCTCCCGCGAGACTCCGTGCGCGAGGAGGACCTGGTGGCCCGCGCCGCCGGCGCCCGTCACGAACCCGCCGAGCAGCTTCGCCGACTCGAACGGCGTGGCGGCGTCGGCCAGGCCGGTGACCAGTTCGACCCGGTTGCCCATGGGGTCCGCGGTGACGAAGATCCGCTCCACCTTGCGGGCCGCGGCGAGGGCGGCGTCGCCTTCGGTGACCTCGACCCCGGCCGCACGGACCCTCTCGACCAGCGCGTCGAGCGTGGCGGCGTCCGAGACCTCGTAGCCGGTGGCCACCAGGTCGTCGGCCGGCCCCCCGGTGACGATCCAGCGGTGGGCCTTCTCGTCGGTGCGCAGCGTGAAGCCGCCGTCGGTCCTCTCCCCGAACTGCATGCCCAGCAGTTCGACGGCGAAGTGCTCCCAGTCGGCGAGGTCGCCGACCTCGTAGACGACGTAGCCGAGCTCCTTGACTCCGGACATCTCTCTTCTCCTTCTCGGGTGACCGATCTCAGGCGGGTACGGCGAGGCCGCCGGCGTCCGCCGCGGCGACGAACCTGTCGGGGCGGAGCGCCACGGCGCGGGCGCCGTACCTGCGCAGCCACGGCAGGAGGACCTCGTCGAGGTCGACCAGCTCGTCCGGGCCCTGCGTGTACGCCGTCTTCGGGCGCACCGCGACGTAGCGGGCGCCGAGCGCGTCCCAGCCCGCCTTCTCCTCCGCCGTCAGCAGGGTCGCGGGGTCGACGTCGTCGCCGAGCAGCACGAAGCCGTCGCCGAGGAGGTCGTCCAGGCGCGCCATCCGGCCGACGGCGTCGCCGGCGATCGGCTGCGGGACCATCCGGCCGACGATGCTGGCGTCGCCCAGCGGCCCCCTGATCCATCCGCCCTCGAGCACCGGCGGGGCGATGAGCGGCGGCTCGAACGGGGTGACCGTGTCCTGAGGAACCGCGTTCATCGCGGCCTGCTCCTCCTCGGACAGCTCCTGCTTGATGACCCGCCCGAGCTGGACCGCGAGCCCGGTGTAGAAGGCCGCGTTCGGGCGCCGCTCCGCCTCGTAGGTGTCCAGCCAGCTCTCGGGCAGCTCGCCCCTGATCACGCGGGCGAGCTTCCAGCCCAGGTTGTGCGCGTCGCGCATTCCGGTCTGCATCCCGGCGCCGGCCCACGGCGGCATCAGGTGGGCCGCGTCCCCCGCCAGGAACACCCGGCCGTTGCGCCAGGTGTCGGCCATCCGGACGTGGTGCTTGTAGAAGGCGTGCTGGTGGATCTCGACGTCCTCCTCGGTGACGCCGAGCGCCGTGAGCAGCGGCCAGACCTCGGCGCTGGTCGGGTAGTCCTCAGGGGACTCGTCGGGTTTGAGCGGGATCTCCCAGCGGTGGTTGCCGGCGGAGAGCGCGATGTCGACGACCGGCCGCTCCTTGTCGGACCAGAAGGTCAGGAAGTCCCGGTCGGGCCACCACCGTTTGACGCGGCAGTCGATGACCACCCATGTGACGTCGTTGGTGTCGCCCAGCAGGCGGCAGCCCGCCTCGCCCCGGATCGTGCTGCTGCCGCCGTCGGCGCCGATCGCGTATCGGGCGCGGACGGTGCGGGTCTCGCCGGTCGCGGTGTCCGTCGAGGTGACGGTGACGCCGTCCGCGTCCTGGTCGATCCCCGTGACCTCGGCGCCGTAGTGGACGGCGATGCGGTCGCCGTACTCCTGCGCGGCCGCGCGCAGCTCGACCTCCATGGTCGGCTGGTAGATGTTGTAGAAGCGCGGCTTGCGGCCCAGCGTCGAGGGCGGGTGCTCGACCCGCATGATCTCCGTGCCGTCGTAGGTCACCCAGCGCAGGGCCCGCTGGGGGTCGATCTTCTTCTCGATCCGCTCGTCGACGCCGAGGTCCTGGAAGATCCGCATCGTCCAGTCGTTGACGGTCACGGCCCGGGCCCGGGGATAGATGTCCTTGTCCCGCTCGAGGGCGACGGCGGAGACGCCGTACCTGGCGAGGGTCAGTGCGGCGATCACGCCGGTCGGGCCGTACCCGACGATCGCGACGTCCGCGTCGTAGCTCTCGGTCATGCGCTGACTCCGTTCTCGGCCGCACGTGCTCCATGCGGCACTTTTGGACCGAACGTTCGGTCCAAGCGTGAGGAGACTAACAATGAGCCGCGGCCCCATGTCAAGGGCCATCGCGAACGGAGATACTCAGCGGCCGGGCCGCGCGACGAGCCGCCATCGCCGGGTCCCTAGACTTCCGCGGGTGGAGAAGCCCGCGCCTGAGGCGCAAACCGGAAACCGCCGCGGCCGCCGGTCGCGGCAGGAGATCCTCGACGCGGCCGCCCGGGTGATGTCCGTGCGCGGCTACGCCGGTACGTCGATCTCGACGCTCGTGAAGGAGACGGGCCTGCCGAAGAGCGCCTTCTACCACCACTTCGAGTCGAAGGCGGGGCTGCTCTCGGCCGTCATGGCCCAGGGGGCGCAGGGCTTCTTCGACGCCATGCGCGCGGCCCAGCGGAACCCGCCGGCGGGCGGCACGCCGCGCGAACGTCTGGGGTGGTACCTGCAGAAGACGGGCGAGGTCTTCGTGGACCGGGAGGAGTTCCTCCGCCTGCTGCTGGTGCTGGTGATGAGCAACGAGGCGGCGGAGGCGCCGGAGGCGATGCGGACCGTGATCGCGGTCCGCGACGAGGGCCGCGATCACATGCGGCACATGATCCGCTCGTCGTTCGTGAGCGAGGGCGAGGACGCCGCGAACGCGGTCGCGGACGCCCTCGCCCACTTCGGCATGGCCGGGTTCGACGGCGCGTTCGTCTCGCTCCAGTCGGAGGACGGCAAGCCGATCTCGGAGTTCATGGACCAGCTCGCCGACGCCATGGTGGCGGTCGGCGAGGCGGTGATCGCCGGCCGCTGAGGCGGGGCCCCGGGCCGGCGCGACGGTCAGGCGGGCCGCTTCTCGCGCTCGGCGGCGATCGTGAGCGCGATGTCGACGATCATGTCCTCCTGGCCGCCCACGAGGCGGCGGCGGCCGCACTCCATGAGGATGTCGCGGACGTCGACGCCGTACCGCGCGGCGGCGGTCTCCGCGTGGCGGAGGAACGACGAGTAGACGCCGGCGTACCCGAGGGTGAGGGTCTCCCGGTCGACACGCACCGGACGGTCCTGCAGCGGGCGGACGATGTCGTCCGCGGCGTCCTGGAGCTGGAACAGGTCGCATCGGTGCTCGAAGTCCGAGAGGTCCGCGACCGCGATGAACGCCTCCAGCGGGCAGTTGCCCGCGCCCGCGCCGTGACCGGCCAGCGACGCGTCGACCCGGTAGACGCCGTTCTCGACCGCGACGACGGAGTTGGCGACCGACAACGAGAGGTTCTCGTGGGCGTGGATGCCGATCTCGGTCCCGGCGTCGAGGACGTCGCGGTACGCGCGGACCCGCGCGGCCACGTCGTTCATCGTGAGCCGGCCGCCGGAGTCGGTGACGTAGACGCAGTGCGCGCCGTAGGACTCCATCAGCTTCGCCTGCCGGGCCAGTTCCTCCGGCGGAGCCATGTGGGAGAGCATCAGGAAGCCGGACACGTCCATGCCGAGTTCACGCGCCGCGGCGATGTGCTGCGCGGAGATGTCGGCCTCGGTGCAGTGGGTGGCGACGCGGACGGAGCGCACACCGAGGTCATGGGCGCGCTTCAGCTCGTGGACGGTGCCGACGCCCGGCAGCAGCAGCGTGGTGAGACGGGCGTTCACCAGCACCGACGCCGCGGCTTCGATCCACTCCCAGTCGGTGTGCGACCCGGGACCGTAGTTGAGCGACCCTCCGGCGAGGCCGTCGCCGTGCGCGACCTCGATCGCGTCGACGCCGGCCCGGTCGAGCGCGGTGACGATGCGCTTGACGTCGTCCGGGGTGATCCGGTGACGAATGGCGTGCATGCCGTCGCGCAGCGTGACGTCCTGGACGAAGATCGGAGTGCCCATCAGAGGCCCGCCTTCCCTGCCGCGATGCGCTCCGCGACCCGCAGGCCGGCGGAGGTCATGATGTCGAGGTTGCCGGCGTAGGCCGGGAGGTAGTGCGCGGCGCCCTCGACTTCGAGGAAGACCGACACCTGGTGCGTGGGCCGGGAGGCGCCGTCGGCGAGGAGCGTCCCGACCGGCTGGTCGGCGGGGATCTCGGTGATCTGCACCTGCTGCTTGAGCCGGTAGCCGGGGACGTAGGCGGCGACGTCGGCGACCATCTTCTCGACCGACCGCCGGATCTCCTCGCGTACGGTCGGGTCCGGGGCCGCGACGAGGCAGAAGACCGTGTCCCGCATGATCATCGGCGGCTCTGCGGGGTTGAGGATGATGATCGCCTTGCCGCGGCGCGCCCCGCCGACCCGCTCGATGGCGGCCGAGGTGGTCTCGGTGAACTCGTCGATGTTGGCGCGGGTGCCCGGACCGGCCGACTTCGACGCGATCGACGCGACGATCTCGGCGAACTCGACCGGCACCACCCGGCTGACGGCGGCGACGATCGGGATCGTGGCCTGGCCGCCGCAGGTGACCATGTTGACGTCGGGCGCGTCGAGGTGCTCGTCGAGGTTGACGGCGGGGATGACGTAGGGCCCGATCGCCGCCGGGGTCAGGTCGATCAGCCGCTTCCCGAGCGGGATCAGCTTCGCGGCGTTCACCTCGTGCGCCTTGGCCGAGGTCGCGTCGAAGACGATCCCGATCTCGTCGAAGTCCGGCAGTGCGATCAGCCCGTCGACGCCCTCGTGCGTCGTCCGGACGCCGAGCCGGGCGGCGCGGGCCAGGCCGTCCGAGTCGGGGTCGATGCCGACCATGGCGCCCATCTCGAGGTGGTGCGCCCCGCGCAACACCTTGATCATCAAATCGGTGCCGATGTTGCCCGATCCGATGATCGCGACCTTCGTCCTGCTCATGATGCTGCTCCTTCGGTGAAGCGGACCGTCACCGTGCCGAGGCCGGACAGGGTGGCGGTGACGGTGTCGCCGGCGGCGACCGGCCGCATCGGGCCGAGCGCGCCGGAGAGGACGACCTGCCCGGCCCGCAGCGGCTCGCCGAGGTCGCGGGCCATGCGGGCCAGCCACACGACCGCCTCGACCGGGTCGCCCAGGCAGGCCGCGCCGGTCCCGGTGGAGACCTCCTCACCGTCGACGCTCATCGACATCACGACGTCCACCGGCTCGAACTCGTCGAGGGTGCGGCGCTCCGTCCCGAGGACGTAGGCGCCGGAGGACGCGTTGTCGGCGACCGTGTCGCCGAAGGCGATGTCCCACCCGGCGATCCGGCTGCCGCAGATCTCGAGCGCGGCGACGCCGTACTCGATCGCGTCCCGGACCTGCGGGGCGTCAAGGGGGCCGTCGGCCAGGTCGGAGCGGAGCACGAACGCGATCTCCGCCTCGACCCGAGGCTGGAGGACCCGCCCGACCGGGATCGTGTCCCCGTCGGCGTACGCCATGTCGTCGAAGAGGACGCCGAGGTCGGGCTGGTCGACGCCGAGCTGTCGTTGCACGGCGTCCGAGGTCAGGCCGATCTTGCGGCCGACGATCCGGGCGCCGGCGGCGAGGCGGCGCCCGGTGAGCGCCGCCTGGACGGCGTACGCGGCGGCCAGGTCGTCCCGGCCGATCAGGTCCCGCACGGGGGCGCAGGGCACGCCGGACGCGGACGCCCCGGCGAGCCGCTCGACCGCGGCGGCGATGTCGGACTGGCTCGTGGCGGCGAGCCCGGTGGTTTCGGTCACGCCCCCCACTGTGCGGACGGGCTCGGGCCCCTGACCAGCAGTTCGTCTCGTTCAGCGATACGCTGCGGGGGTGACGGAGACGACCGGCCTCGACACCGTGCTGGGCAAGGCGGTGGCCATCCTGCGCGCCTTCCGGCCCGATGACCGGGTCGTCGGCCTCGCCGAGCTGGTGCGGCGCACCGGCCTCCACAAGGCGACCGTGCACCGGCTGGCCGGCGGTCTGGTCGCCAACCGCCTGCTCGACCGCACCGACGGCGGCTACCGGCTCAGTGGCGGCCTCTTCGAGCTCGGGATGCTCGCCTCGCTGGAGCGCAGCCTGCTCGAGGTGGCGATGCCGTTCCTCCAGGACCTCTACGAACGCACCCACGAGACCGTCCACCTCGGGGTGCGGGAGGGTCACGACGTCGTCTACGTCGCCAAGATCGGCGGCCACCGCCAGGCCAGGGCGCCCTCGCGCCCGGGCGGGCGGATGCCGCTGCACTGCACCGCGATCGGCAAGGCGCTGCTCGCGCACGCCGGCCCCGACCTGCGGCGTGAGGTGCTGGCCGGGCCGCTCGAGCGGCGCACGCCGCACACCGTCGTCGCGCCGGGCATCCTCCGGCGCCAGTTGCAGCGCGTCACCGAGACCGGCGTCGCGTTCGAGCGGGAGGAGTCGGCCGTCGGGCTCGTGTGCGTCGCCGCGCCGGTGCTGGGGCGCGGCGACGAGCCGCTCGCCGCGATCAGCGTGGCCGGCCCCGGCCACAGGTTCCGGCCCGAGGGACACGTGACGGCGGTGCGCGCGGCGGCGGCCGCGCTCGGCAGCACACTGATCCGGCGCGACCTCCTCCGCTGAGCCGGCGGGCACCGTGACCGCGCGGCGCCCCGAGCGCATCCGGCGGGGTCGTCCCGAGCGCGGGTCAAAGAGCCGGGGCGGCGGAGGGCAGGGGCTGTTCGGTCCAGATGACCTTGCCGTCGGCGGTGTGCCGGGTGCCCCAGCGTTGGGCGAGCTGGGCGACGAGGAACAGTCCGCGTCCCCCTTCGTCCGTCGTGGCGGAGCGCCGCAGTCGTGGTGAGGTGCTGCTGCCGTCGGAGACCTCGCAGATCAGCGTGCGATCGCGCAGGAGGCGCACCTGGATGGGGCCGCCCGCGTACCGGATGGCGTTGGTGACCAGCTCGCTGATCACCAGTTCGGTGGAGAACGCCAGCTCCTCCAGGTCCCACTCCGCCAGTTGCCGGGTGACTTCCGTACGTATGCCGGAGACGGCCGCCGGATCGCCGGGCACGTCCCACTGGGCGACCTGGCGGGCGTTCAACGCGTGGGTACGGGCGACGAGCAGGGCGACGTCGTCGCTCGGCTGGGCGGGGAGCAGCGCCTCGAGCAGCGCGTCGCAGGTCTCCTCCGGTGAGCGGAGGGGGTGGGTGAGGACGTTCCGCAACCGGTCGAGTGCGACGTCGATGTCGCGGTCGCGGTGCTCGATGAGCCCGTCCGTGTAGAGGATGAGCCGGCTTCCCTCGGGCATCGCGATGTCGACGGTCTCGAACGGCACGCAGCCAAGGCCGAGGGGCGGGCCCGCGGGCACCTCGGGAAACTCGACCGTGCCGTCGGGAAGGACCAGCGCCGGCGCGGGGTGGCCCGCGCGGCCCATGGTGCAGCGTTGCGAGACCGGGTCGTACACCGCGTACAGGCAGGTGGCGCCGATGATCCCGGTTCCGGCCGTGCCGTCCGGGTCCTCGTCCAGGTCGAGACGCCCGACGAGGTCGTCGAGGTGGGCGAGCACCTCGTCCACGGGCAGGTCGAGGTGGGAGAAGTTCTGGACGGCGGTGCGCAGCCGGCCCATCGTGGCGCAGGCGTGCAGGCCGTGGCCGACGACGTCGCCGACGACCAGCGCCACCCGGGCGCCCGAGAGCGGGAGGATGTCGAACCAGTCCCCGCCCACACCGGCCTGCGCGGGCAGGTAGCGGTGCGCGGCCTCGACGGCGTTCTGCTCGGGCAGGCCGTGCGGGAGCAGGCTCCGTTGCAGGGCCAGGGCGGTCGTGCGTTCGAGGGTGAACCGGCGGGCGTTGTCGACGCACACGGCGGCGCGGCCGGCCAGCTCCTCGGCGAGGGACAGGTCGTCGTCTTCGAAGGGGCCCCGGTGCTCCAGCCGGTAGAAGGTCGCCACGCCCAGGACGACGCCCCGGGCGAGCAGGGGGACCGCGATGGCGGAGTGGATGCCCGACGCGCGAACCTTCTGGGCGTGCGCGGGATCCTCGGGCAGCCACGCGGACGCGGGGGTCGGCAGCGGTGCGAGCACGGACTGCCCGATCGCCAGACACCGTGCCTGCGGCGTCGCCGGGACGAACGTGACCAGCCGGCCCACCGGGTACAGGTGCGACTCCCCGTTGACGGCGCCGAGCGCCACCCGGCGCATCGCGGCGCCGTTCACGCCGGCCGGCTCCTCCCCCGTCAGCACGACGTCCGGCAGATCGACGGTGACGAAGTCCGCGAGCCGCGGGATCGCGACCTCGGTCAGTTCCTCGGCGGTCCGGGTCACGTCGAGGGTGGTGCCGATGCGGACGCCGGCTTCGGTGAGCAGCTCCAGGCGTTGCCGCGCCAGCAGGGCGAGCCGGCCGACTCCCGGCTCGCCCACGGCGATCAGCCACTCGTCCGTGACGCCGGCCGGCTCGGCGACGGCGGTCCGGGCGGAGGGGGCGGTCGCGCGCGGCGGCAGGGCGACCGCGTTCGAGGCCCGTTCGTACGGCGCCCCGGAGCGAGCGGTGGCGAGGCGGCGCAGCGCGCCGCCGGGCAGGACCGCCTCGACGGCGATGCCGGTCTCCCCCGAGGAGCCCGTCACCGGCCGGCTCAGGAGCGTGGCCGCCCGGCCGCGCGGGAGCGCCACCTCGACGACGGCCGCGTGCCCCGAGGAGATCAGCTCCGCGGCCTTCTCCTCCAGGATGAGCCGGTCGCCGCGGCCCAGCGGGTCGCCGCCCGGCGCTCCCGGTCCGGCGGGCTCGGCCGCGTCCGGCAGGAGGAGGGCGGCTCCCCGAGAGCCGCCCGCCGCGAGGCGGGCCTGGACGAACGTCTGGAGCAGCGCCCGCTCGCGCTCCGCGGTCTGCTCCAGCAGGCGCCGCTCGATGTCGCGGGCCGCCTGGCGGACGAGGGTCGCCATCGAAGGGTCGGCGTTCTCGCACAGGCAGGTCAGGTTGAGCAGGCCGCGGCTCCGGCCGCTCAGCGGGTCGCGGATGGGGACGGCCGAGCAGGTGAACACCTGCAGGGCCTCGACGAAGTGCTCGCGCCCGTGGACGAAGGCGGGCCCCCGCTCGACCAGCGCGGTGCCGATGCCGTTGGTGCCGGCGAACTCCTCGGCGTACCCGAATCCGGGGGCGAGCCCGCGCGCGTCGAGAACCCCACGGAACGACGGATCGTCCACGCGCCGCCCGACTATCCGCCCCTGCTCGTCGCAGACCAGAATGCTCATCCGCATCCCGCAGAGCGCGGAATTCAACCGGTCGAGCACGGGGTCGGCGGCGCGGACGAGATCGCTTTCCAGATCCAGATCCCGGTGGTACGGAATATCGATGTGGTCGGCCGGAATGCCCAGGGTTTGACAGCGCTGCCACGAGGTCAGCACCGACGCCCGCACCCCCACGCCGACCGGTCTACCTGCGAGGAGGCGTTCACGAGCGTCGGCGAGAGCATCGTTGTCACTCCATATGGCCGTCACGTCGACCACTCCCCCTATGGATGGCGGTGCCGGGAAATCGGCTACTTGATTGACATGCGACGGCATTCAACCGATTCGGCGCATTAGGTGAAGCTTATTGACGCGCGGCAAAGGCAGGGGCGATCCCCGCCCCTGATTCCATCGGCTTCGGCAAAATCGGCGCCGCCGCGGCTTACTCGTCGGTCCGCTCGTCCAGCACGGTGCCGACGAGACGGACGGTCGCGGCCCGGTCGGGGAAGACGGCCACTCTGGGCGGCCGGTCGCCGGAACAGGCCCGGCGGAGGTCGGGGGACCTCCAAAGGGAGTGCGATCGCTCGGTGCACGGGCATGAAGGGTGCAAGGTTCCGTCACGGAAGCCACCGCAATCACCCCCCGAGGTGGGGATGCACGGGATGCGGGGACATGGGAGGAAATGCCGGAATTCCTCCGTCCACCGGAGCACCAATGGCTCGATCACATCCACGGCGCCGTGCAACTGTGCTCGCCGGGAGCGTCTTCACTCTGGCAGCGGCCACCGGGGCGCACCCACCCGCGACCGCGGCGCCCTCCCACGAAGTGCCGGGCGAGCCCAGCCCTTCGGTGATCCCCGAGCGGACCTTCTCGGCGCCGCACGGGTTGTCGATCACCGTCAAGGAGATCGGTCCCAGTGCGCAGCCGGCCGACCTGCAGGTCATCACCCTGTTCGACAAGGCTTCCGGCCAGGCGTTCGCCGGCTCGATGGTCGAGCTGGACAAGAGGCTCGGGGGCACCCTCAGCGCCGTGCGGAACAGCGGTCAGTTCCAGGCGAACGCGCTGGAGACGCTGCTGATCACGCCGCCGCCGGGGGCCATCGCCGCGCGGCGGCTGCTCATCATCGGCCTGGGCGACGCCCGCCGGGCGTCGCTGGACCTGATGAACAAGGTGGGCGCGGTGGCCGCCCGCGAGGCCGTACGGACCCGGTCCGCCACGGTCTCCTTCGCGCCCACCCTGCGGGACCAGGGCTTCTCCCGGCTGGAAACCGGGCAGGTCTCCGCCGAGGTCGTCCAGGGCGCCCTGCTCGCGTACGACACGGATGCCCGGTTGCAGCGCCAGGGCCTGCAGGACTGCTTCGCGCTCAAACGCTGGTACTACGAGGCCGGCGCCGCCTTCTACTCCGGCGTCGTGGCCAAGGTGGGCCCGGCGGTGAAGGACGCGTCCGCCACGATCGACCGGCGCGGCGGCGCGCCTTTCGGCAAGACCGGCCCGTCGGCCGGCACCTGCAGCACCTGATCGGGAAAGCGGGCCCGGCCCGGCGCGCCGGCCCGGCGGTCTCCGCTCCGATCCCTGGGTGAGGGAGAAACCACATGATCAACGTAATGCCGGTCGACGGCGTCAACCCCGATCCCGCCGTCCGCGAGCCCGCCGACCTGGTCGTCCGCAACGGCCGTGTGCACACAGGGGTGGCCGCCCGTCCCGCCGCCACGGCCCTCGCCGTCCGCGGAGGCCGCATCGTCGCTCTCGGAGACGACCGGGACATCGCCTCCTTCGTCGGCCCCGGCACCCGCGTCGTCGACGCGCTCAACCGGCGGATCATCCCCGGCCTCAACGACTCCCACCTGCACGTCATCCGCGGCGGCCTGAACTACCTGCTGGAACTCCGCTGGGACGGGGTCCCCTCGCTGCGCACCGCCCTGTGGATGCTGCGCGAGCAGGCCGCACGCACCCCCGCCGGCCAGTGGGTCCGCGTGGTGGGCGGATGGACCGGCGAGCAGTTCGCCGAACGGCGCCTTCCCACCGTCTCGGAGTTGAACGCCGCCGCTCCGGACACTCCCGTGTTCGTCCTGCACCTCTACCAGTCGGCCATCCTCAACCACGCGGCCGTACTCGCCGTCGGGCTCACCGGGGACAGCGTGGCGCCGCCGGGCGGCCAGATCGTCCGGAACCACGCGGGCGAGCCCACCGGCATGCTGCTGGCCACGCCCGCGGCCGGCCTCCTGTACTCCACGCTCGCCAAGGGCCCCACGCTGACGGATGAGGAACAGGTCGGCTCCACGCGGCACTTCCTGTACGAGCTGAACCGGCTTGGTCTGACCAGCGCGATCGACGCCGGGGGCGGCTTCCAGAACTTCCCCGAGAACTACGCGGCGGTGACGAGGCTCGCCGAGCAGGGCCTGCTGACCATGCGCATCGCCTATCACCTGTTCCCGCAGACCGCCGGTCAGGAGCTGGACGACCTGCGACGGTGGATCGGGTCGGTACGGCCGGGTGACGGCGACGAATGGCTGCGGCTGAACGGCGCCGGGGAGAACCTCGCGTGGTCGCCCGCGGATTTCGAGAACTTCACCGAGCCCAGGCCGCTGCGGCCGGAGCGGGCCGACCGCGAACTCGAGGCCGCGGTGCGCCTGCTGCTCGACAACGGCTGGGGCTTCCGCCTGCACGCCACCTACGAGGAGACGATCCGCGCCGACCTCGACGTGTTCGAGCGGGTGGGAGCGGACGGCGGCTTCCCGCGCGGAGTGCCGTGGTTCTTCGACCACGCCGAGACGGTGTCCGAGGCCAGCCTCGACCGGATCGCCGCGATGGGCGGCGCCCTGTCCGTCCAGAACCGGATGATGTTCCAGGGCGGCGCCTTCCGCGACCGGTACGGGGAGGCCCGCGCCGCCGACGCACCGCCACTGCGCCGGATGCTGGACCGGGGCCTGCTGGTCGCCGCCGGCACCGACGCCACCCGCGTGTCCAGCTACAACCCGTGGCTGTCCCTGGAATGGCTGGTGCGCGGGCGCAGCATCGGCGGCCGCCCGCTGGCGTCCGCGGAGAACCGGCTCGACCGTGAGACGGCGCTGCGCCTCTACACGGCGGCCGGCGCCCGGCTCACAGGCGAGGACCACGTCAAGGGCCTGCTGAAGGAGGGCTACTACGCCGACTTCGCGGTGCTCTCCGAGGACTTCTTCGCGGTGCCCGAGGAGGACATCTCCCACATCGAGTCGCTGCTCACCGTCGTCGGCGGGCGGATCGTGTACGCCGCGGGCGAGTTCGAGGGCCTGGCCGCGCCGCTGCCCGCCATGCGGCCGTCATGGAGTCCGGTCGCCTACTTCGGGGGATTCCACCGGACGATGTGGCCCACCCCTCCGACCGGGGTCCGCCAGGCCCGGGCGCTGGTCGACGCGGTCGCGGAGTCGGAGGAGCACCGCCAGTGGCGTCTCAACCGGGGATTCGCCGAAGACCACGCCCCCGTGTCGGAGATCTTCGACTCCTGTTTCGTTCTGTGACCGGCCGGTCGGACAGATGAGCCAGAGGAGAGAGCCATGGGTGATATCGCGAACGCCGAGCCGGCGCCCGCGCGGTCGCTGCTCAGCCCGCAGGACAGCGTGGTCGTGATGGTGGACCACCAGCCGCAGATGTTCTTCGCCACCACCAGCGCCGACCGGGCGGAGATCGCCAACGCCGCGGTGGGGCTCGCGAAGGGCGCGAAGGTCTTCGGCGTGCCGGTCATCCTGACCACGGCCGCGGCCGCGACCTTCGCCGGTCCGCTCATAGCCCCGCTCGCGGACCTCTTCCCCGGCGTCCAGCCGATCGACCGGACCACGATGAACTGCTGGGAGGATCCTCGGGTGGTCGACGCGGTCACGGCGACCGGCCGCCCCCGGATCGTGATGGCGGGCCTGTGGACCGAGGTGTGCATCTCCCTGGCCGCCCTGTCCGCGGTCGATCAGGGCTACGAGGTGTACGTGCCCACGGACGCCTGCGGAGGCGTGTCGGTGGAGGCCCATGAGAACGCGGTCCGCCGGATGACCGGGCACGGCATCGTGCCGACGACCTGGCTGACCACCGTGCTCGAATGGCAACGCGACTGGGGGCGCACCGAGACCTATGACGCCGTTGTGAAGGTCTTCGAGGAGCACGCCGGCGCGTACGGTCTCGGCATCCGCTACGCGCACACGATGATCCGCGACCCCTCCGGGCACTGAGTCCTCCGTGGACGGCGCCGGACGGGAACGCGACCTCGGGCGGGTGCGGTCGCCTCTCCGGCCCCGGCCCGCATCCGTACGGGGGCGATAGCCGATGAAGCGACGACCCGGGGACGACGGCGAGCCGGCCGCGCCGCGCGCCGAGGCCGGATCGGCCTGGCGACCGCTGGCCCTGCGCGCGTTCCGGATCTTGTGGCTGGCCCAGCTCGTGTCCAACATCGGGAGCTGGATGCAGACGGTCGGCGCCCAGTGGCTGATCAGCCGCGATTCGGGGTCCGCGGGTCTGGTCGCCCTGGTGCAGACGGCGATCAGCCTGCCGGTGCTGCTGCTGGGCATCCCCTCGGGTGTGCTGGCCGACATCGTCGACCGCCGGCGGCTGCTCCTGGCGGCCCAGGCCCTGATGTTCGTCGTCACGGGCGCGCTCGCGATCCTGACCGCGCTGGGACGCGTCACCTCTTACGGCGTCCTGATGCTGACGTTTCTGCTCGGCTGCGGCACCGCTCTCATGGGCCCGGCCTGGCAGGCCGTCCAGCCCGAGCTCGTGCCGCGTGACCAGATCCGCAACGCCGCGACCCTCGGCGGCGTGAACGTCAACCTCGCGCGAGCCGTCGGCCCGGCCCTCGGGGGGCTGGTCGTGGCCCTGGCGGGCGCCGCCGCGACGTTCGCCCTCAACGCGCTGTCCTTCCTGGTCACGATGGCCGCGCTGGCGGCCTGGCGCCGGACGGCCACCCGCGACCCGATGGGAGCGGAGTCGGTGTTGCCGGCCCTGTGGGCCGGCTATCGATACGTGCGCCACGGGCCGCGGATCCGCCGGGTGCTGGGGCGGTCGTTGTTGTTCGTGCCCGCCGCCTCCGCCCTGTGGGCGCTGCTGCCGGTCGCCGCCCGGCAGCGGCTGGGGCTGGGAGCGGACGGGTACGGCCTCCTTCTCGGGGCGATCGGGGTGGGCGCGGTGCTCGGGGCGGCGCTGCTGCCACGGGTCCGCGGCCGCTGGTCGAGCAACGGCGCCCTCGCGGGCGGTGGTGTCCTGTTCGCGCTGACCATGGCCGTGCTGGCGGTGGTGCGCGTCCCGTGGCTCGCCATGGCGATCCTCGTGCTGTCCGGAGTGGCCTGGGTGGGCGTGCTGTCGACGTTCAACTCCCAGATGCAGGTCACGGCGCCCGACTGGGTGCGGAGCCGAGCACTGGCCGTCTATCTGACGATCTTCCAGGGCGGGATGGCGATCGGTTCGGCCGTATGGGGCGCGATCGCCGAGGGGCTCGGCGTGGCGGGCGCCCTGGCGGTGGCGGCGGGCGCGCTTGCCGCCGGATCCCTGATCGGGTCGCGCTTCGCCGTTCCGGACAGCCTTCTGGACCGATCACCCTCGATGCACTGGTCCGCGCCCGTCATGGTGCTGGAGCCCGCGGCGAGGGAGGGACCGGTGCTGGTCACGGTGGAGTACCACGTGCCGCCTGAGCGTGCGGACGCCTTCGTGGAGGCCATGGCGGCGGTCGGGCGCTCCCGGCTGCGCACCGGCGCCCTGCGCTGGAACCTCTTCCAGGATGGGGCACGCCCCGAGGTGTACCTGGAGATGTTCATGCTGGCCTCGTGGGACGAACACCTGCGGCAGCACGGCGGGCGGCTCACGGGCGCGGACCGGATCGTGGAGCAGGAAGCGCGCTCCCTGGTGGATCGCCCCTTCCGCATCTCCCACTACCTCCCGGCCCGCGTACGCGACCGGGACTGACCCGTCGCGACCGGGCGTCAGCCGGGAAGCGGCAGTGGACCGCCGTGGCCGGGCAGGCCCCGGTCGTCCGAGATCGTCTCCTCGACCGCCCCCTCGTCCGTGAAGCCCTGGCCGCGGGTCTGCTCGGCGAGGCGCTGGTAGTAGCCCGAGACCGCGGCGAGCGCCTCGCGTGCCGCGTTCAGCAGCGTGGCCCCCGCCTGCTCGACGACGTCGGCCTCGTGGATCTCGAACGCCCGGATCCCTTCCAGCACGGCGGTTTTCAGGTCGCGCAGCAGTCGGACGTCGACGTGCGCGTAGACGCGGCACAACCCCGCGACCCGCCGGAAGTCGTCCCCGGCGAGCAGCAGCTCCTTTACGGCGGACACGGAATGCCGGACCAGCCCGACATCCGGCCGCGCGGACATGGCGGCGAGATCGGTGTCGAAGGACCGGATGTCCAGGTGCGGGTCGCAGAAGCCGACGGTGAGCTGCCACAGGGTGCGCAGGTCCTCGCGCACCAGCCCGTCCAGATAGCTGACCAGGAACCGCCGGTGCGCCTCGAGGACGTACTGCGCCTTGAAGGGCGTCAGCTCCCCGGGATCTTCGCCCGAGGTCGTGACCGACGCGGTGAATCCGTAGTCGGCGGCCAGCGCGTTCTCCATGCCGACCAGCAGGTACACGAACCGTACCCAGGTCCGGAACAGCTCTTCCAGCGGCAGCGCGCGCAGACCGCCCTCGGTGAGCACCACGCCCCACCGGGCGCCGAACCGCAGCCGGCGCAGATGGCCGATCTGGTACATCGCGAGCTCGGCGTCGATCTCGGCGTGCGCGTGGTGCAACACCTTCCGATACGCCGCGGTCGCGTCGAGCCCGACGTGATTGCGGATGATGTGCGGCCCGCCGATGTGCAGGTGCAGGAACTCTCCGACGTCGAACACCGCGCCGCCGATCGCCATCCAGTAGCCCGCGTCGGCGGTGTTGCGCCGCGCCAGATCCGACACCTCGAAGCGGGGCCCCTGCTGCGCGTGGCCCAGATAGGTGGTGAAGACGTCCTGGCCCAGACGTCCCTCGGCCACCAGTCGGCGGAGGAATTCACGGCCGTCGCCGGGAACGACGTCGGTCAACGCCTGGAGCACCGAGACGGCGAACCGTGCGCTGCCGCACACGTAGACGTACGCGCCGCGGCCGCCGTCGTCGGTGGACCGCAACAGCTCCCAGAGCGCTTCCGCCTCGGCGCGGACCACGTCGTCCACCCGGCGCCGCTGTCCGGCTTGCACGACGTGGCGCCGGCCGTCGAACGCGATCGCGGCGTCGGCGCGGGAGAACGCGACGGAGAGTCTCAGCCGGCCCGCGGCCGCCGCCGCGTCCAGGTCCGTGTGCTCGGCGAACTCCTCCGGCGTCCGGATCCCCAGGTAGAGGCGGTTCTCGCCCGGCCCGGTACGCGCGGCGACGAACCCCAGGAACGGGGCGATCCCGGAACCGGCCGCGAACATGACGACGGGCCGGGCGGGATCGGCCGGCAGCCGGAACCGGGGCGTGGGGACGATCTGCAGCGACAACCGTCGCCGCCCCTCGACGCTCGCGCGGCGCAGGAAATGCGACGCCGTGCCGTGCCGTTCCCGCGGGTACGACCACGGCGTCCCGGCGGAGGTGTAGCCGAGGCCGGCGACCACCAGCTTCAGCGTGGTGGCCGGTTCGCCGGGCGGCGGCGCCGAGGCGATCGAGTACAGCCGGAACGGCTCGGGCGGGATCACCGCGCAGAACGCGTCGTCCTCGCGGGGATCGGCCTTCCACAGCCGGGTGACGTCATATCCGCCCGCGTACAGCAGGTTCAGGACGTCCCACAGCTCCCACTGGTCCTCCATGCGGGCGTCCACCACTCGCTGCCAGGAGCCCACGGCTGTCAGTCTCACCAGCCGTTTCGCCACCTCCCGCCCGATCGGCCGGAGCCGGGCGAAGCGCAGCAACGTCCGCAGCGGCAGCACGTCGACCTCGTCGTAGCCCGCCCGGCAGGCCACCGCCGCCCGCCACTCCGGGGTGAGCCGCACCAGCTCGTCGCCGGTCGCCTGCAGGGCGGCGACCGTGCGGCGCACCAGCTCGTCGTCGTTCTCGGCCAGCACGCCGACCCGGTCGCCGGGCAAGTGGTGCACGCCCTGGCCGGTGACGTCGAGCTCCAGATGACAGGTCCAGGCGCCGGACTCTCCGCTGACGACACGGCCCCGGCGGGCGGTCCCGAACACCACCGGCGGACCCACCGGCGGGCGGCGCTCGTCGCGGGCGATGGCGAGCTGGTCGTCCACCTTGTCCCAGGTCCGGTCCTTGAACAGTCCGGTGAACCGGGCGCCGGTCGTCACCTGACGGCCGACCTTGAACGCCACCTCCAGAAAGCCGTACGTCTTGACGCGGTGCAGGCCCATCCAGCCGCGGTCGCCCACATAGGCGTCGAGCACGGCGTTGTAGATGCCGCGCAAGGTCTTGTTGCGGGTGTCCTCGACGTACTGGCGCACCGACACCTCGCGCAACGCGGCCACCAGCTCCTGCCAGTGCCGCGGGAAGAATCCGGAGAGGTAGGTGCTCTGCCGGCCGACCACCGAGCCGTAGTCCCGGCGCTCGAGAAACGCGTCCAGCGCGTGGATCTGCGGTTGCGCGGTGCCGCTCGGGCTGGGCGCGCCGTCGAAGATCGGAACGCCCGCGGTGCCGACCGTCTTGGCCCACAACACCTGGTCGAGCGGATGCCGGGCGCGGGGGTTGGGGTCGATCTGCGGATAGACGGCCTGGGTGACGTGCCGCAGCCGGTCGAGGATCACCAGGAGCGCGCTCTCCAGGGCGGCCGGGTCGTCCGCGACGACGGCTTCCTGGGCATCCAGCATGGCGCCCAGCACGGGTGTGAGCGCCATCGCGAATTCGGTGGTGACCAGGTAGAACACCCGCTCCGCCGAGTTGTTCCAGGTCGGCACGAGCAGGTCCATGTTGTCCAGCGCCCGCGGCCCGGCGGGGTCGCGCAGCCGCCAGTTGTAGAAGAACAGGTCGATGTAGGAGACGGCCGGAATCTCCTTGCCCAGCCGGCGCGAGACCGTGGTCCACGGCCGCAGCAGCGACTCGGGCAGGGCGGCCGGCGGATCGATCGCCATGTACTGGTAGGCGTGGGCGAAAACGCCGAGCAGGGTCGAGGCGCGCAGCAGGTACCGGTCGGGCAACGCGGCGGGCCGGGCGTCGAGCACCGGCATCGCGTCGAACGCCCGGCGCAGCGACAGCCGGCGGAACAGCTCGGGGAGCCGGTCGGTCATCTCGTCCCAGGCTCGGTGCGACTCCGGGAAGGCCTGCAGCGGCGGCTCGACCGGCAGGAATCCGTGCGCGAGCGACAGGAAACCGTCGATCTCGTGGCCGACCCGCAGGTTGTGCGCCTCGGCGGCCTCCACCACGCGGCGTGCGGCGACACGCGGCGGCCCGACCGGCCGCAGCACGGTCATCTGGTCCGGATCGACGAGCGCCGTCGCCTCCGGATCGAGGAACGTCCACGTCAGCTCGAATCGGCCGATGCGCATCCGGTCCCCGGGGACGAGCACCTGGCGCGTCACCCGCGTGTCGTTCACGTAGGTTCCGTTGGAGCTGCCGAGGTCGGTGAGCACCAGGCGGTCGCCGGCGATCTCCAGCCGCGCGTGGCGCCGGGATACGGTGCCGTCGTCCAGCACCACCGCGGCCGCACCGCTGTCCCGGCCGAGAGTGGCCGGCAGCGCGCACACCCGCTCGCTGGTCTCGCGGGTGTGCCGATCGGTGAGGATCAGCCGGAGCTCAGGAATGGTAGATCACCGCCCGGCACAGATCAGCGCGGGACAGCGTGCCCACGAGGGTCCCGTCGTCGACCACGGGAAGCCTTCGGATCCCGCGGTCGATCATCACGATCGCCGCCCGGGCGAGCTCGTCGGCCGATCGGACCGTCACCGCGTCGCGCACGACGAGGGGATCGATGACGCGGTCGGCGAAGGCGCGGCCCCGCTCCAGGAAGATCCGGAACGCGTCGGCGAGCGTGCCGCCGGCGGCGGTCACGTCGTCGAACCCGGGCAGCATGGCCCGCACCAGGTCCTCCTCGGACAGTGACCCGACGAACCGGCCGTCGTGGTCCAGGACCATCAGTTGGCCGACCTCCGACACGCTGACCAGCTCGGCCGCCCGCCGGATGGTCGCGCCGAGCCGTATGTGGGCCGGGAACGCCGTCATGACGTCGCTGACGAGCACGCCACCTCCCAGGTCCGCCCCGCGGTCGTTCCGCACAATCGGTTACCTGGCCACTCATCCGAGAGAATCATCCGCGAGTATAAATTCATCCCAAATGCGGTGTACACCCCCGGACGTGGGTCGGCACGGCGTGTTCTGGACCGATCCCGAGCGCCGGGAGAAGGTATCGCCGAGTTGTACGCCAGACCGCTGGACCGTCGGGGCGGGGCGACGGTCGGCGGGACCGGGCGCCGGCTGGATCCGCTTGTCGTGGCGACCTCGTAGCGCCCAGGTTCCGCGGAGACGAGCGATGTGCGGCGGAAGTGTCAGTGGTGATCAGTATGGTGCCGGCCATGGCTGATGCGGTGCCGACGTGCTCATACGTTCGCTCTTCCCCGCCCGACCCGCGGTCGGGCCATCCGGGTCCGTCCACCTCGTACGGCACGGTGCCGATGTGAACCCGTGGCAGGAGGTCGTCGAGTGCATCGAAGGGCGCCACGACGACGACCTGATGGACGTCCTCGTTTCCCTGAGCGAGCTGGGGCGGCAGGTGGTGGCCGCGCGGCTTCCCCGTTATCTGGCCGAGCGCCTCGCCGAGGGATGGGAGGCACGATGGAACGTTGAGGACCAGGCCTCGGGATTCCGCCTCGCGGGCGCGGCCTGCTTCACGCGCTCCGCGCAGGTGGCGACCTGGCTCAGTCGGCGCGAGCTGCGCGAGGTGCGCGACTCGCGTCTGGACGCCGAGCGCATCCGGACGCTGGTGAGGGACCGGCCGCAGGAGTGGCGTGCGGATCTCGCGGTGCGGCTGGTACGGCGGTTGCGGCGCCCGGCGGACAGGTGGCGTCGTCCCGGCGGTCCGCCGGGGTGGGAGCTGGCCGCCGGGCTGCTGGTGGAGACCGGCAGCGAGCCACCGGAGGCGGACGTGTTCGTCGAGGGCTGGGTCCGCCAGGCGAGCGCGACGCGCCGTATGAACGGCGGGCGCGCCGCTATCGGGGACGATCCGCTGCTCGACGTGATGGTCCCGCGGCTGTTCCGTGCGGAGGGGGTCGCCGCCGCGCTGGTCGCGGACCTCCGATGGGCTCCGGAGACGTCGCTGGTCTCGGCGCTCGCCGCCCTCGGCGGCTCCGGTCGGCTGAAGCGCCAGGAGCTGATCGACGGTTGCGCCGCGCGTTTCCTCGCGGGGGGCGACGCGGCGGAGCTCCGGCCGTTCGTGACGTTGTGGACGGAGCTGCGGCCGTCGTCGGCGGAGATCCCGCTGCTCGACTTCGTCCGGCTGCTGCCGTCGGCCGCGTCGCCGTTCGTACAGATGGCGCTCGACGCGCTGGGCCGGGCCGACGACGAGGGCCTGCTCGACGACGAGCTGTTCGCTGAGGCGGTCCATGCCCTCGCCTTCCGGCCGGAGAAGAAGTTCGTCACCGCCGCCCTGCGGTGGATCGCGCGGTCGGCGACCGGCGACAGCGCTGCCGGGCGGGCCGGCGGCGCGCTGGCTGCGCTGGCGATGATCTTCGGTCACGAGGTTGCCACCCTCCAGGGCCGGGCGGTGAAGCTCGCGGTCGCGCTCGCCGCGCAGGCGGACCCGTCGGCGTCGGAGGAGGTCCGAACGGCGGCGGGTGGGCTCGCACCGGAACTCCGGGAGCGGATCGCCGCCGCCTTCGGCGAGGTGCCGGCCGAGGAGCCGCAAGATCCGCCCACAGCCGCGGCCCTGATCGTGGCGCCGCTGCCCGGACCCCTGCCGCCCATCACCTCGCCGAAGGAACTGGCGGTCGAATTGGCCCGTCCCCTCTGGCCAGAGGAGCCCGCCGTGTTCGAGCGCATCCTGGCGGCGCTGGTCGAACTCACCCACCGTGACCGCACGGCTGTGGCCGCGGCGCTCACCCCCTGGCGGCGGCGTACCTGGCCCGACCCGTTCGACGCCCGTATCTACGTGTACGGCATCAGCGGCTACGACCGGGACATCCGCTCCCTGCTGTCCCGCGCCGCGTTGGCGGTGGTGTCTCCGGAGGAGAGCAAGGAGCTCACCAGCCTGCTGGCCGACCACCAGCGTGAATACCCGCCGTACGACCGGAGCCTCCAGGTGCTCGTCCAGCGCCGGCTGCGCGAGGTGCTCTTCATGCTGGAAGCCGGACACTCGATGCCGCTGCTGCTCGCGACGCCGACCACCACGACCGGGCATGTCGCCCCAGACATCTTGATCGACCGGATGGAACGGCTCGAGGGCGCCGAACCTCTGCCCGCCGACTTCCACCAGGCGCTGCTCCGGCTGCCCAGGACGATCGACCCGGCGACGGCCGTACGGGCGGAACGACTGACCTCGCAGGCGGGACGGCGGCTGGCAGCACTGCTACGCGATGGCGGGCTCCCCGACCCCACGGTGACAAGCGGTGTCGAGAGCCGCCGGTACAGAAGCGCCATGTACGGCGGCGAGATGGTCATCCAGAGGATGCGTCCACGGGTGACGCCGCCCCCAGGCGTCCCCGAGGAGATCCGGAAGGTGTGGACCGTGGAGACCGACGAGGTGTCGGGGGCCCATTCGTATGAGACGGTGTGGTGGCCGACGATGATGCCGTCCCATCGCGACGTCGTAGCCGCGCACCTCCTGGAATCCGCTCCGTGGCTGCCCCACGGCGACGACGGCCAGATGGAGGCACTCCGGAGGCTCGTCCACGGGGACGGCCCGGTCGGCGTGGCGGTGGCCGGGGCGATCGTCTGCGTCATGGCCCACGCGCGGCCGGCACGGCGGGCGGCGGCGACCGACGCCCTCGTCACGCTGGCTGCGCGGGACGAAGTTCCCGCGGCGGAGATCGGGCGCTTGCTGGTGGAAATGGCCGTTGCGGGCAGGCTGAAGCTCAACCGGGCGGTGACCGTCCTGGACGACGCCGTGCACGCGGGCGCGCACGCCTCAGTGTGGTCGATCCTCGCGGAGGCGCTCCCCGCGCTGCTGCCCCCCGCGGGGGAAAGGCCCAGGGCCGGGCTCGGGGACCTCCTCGCGGTCGGCGCCCGAGCGGCCGCCCTGACCGGAGCACGCGCCGACATCCCGGAACTCACCGAGGTCGCGACACGGCACGGGCGTAGCCGGCTGGTCGAGGAGGCTCGCCGCCTCCACCGACGGTTGTCCGGGTGACAGGCTGCCCGGCCGACCAGGTCGTACGGCCGGGCCGCCAACGGCGAGGCGACGACATCCGGAGGAGGAAGGCGTAGCCGCGCGCCTCCTTCCAGATCTTCGAGACGGTCGAGCCTGAGGAGGCTTCGCCGGACTCGGTGCGCATCTCCGGTCGCCCGCAGACAGAGGAGAGTGTGCGCCGCGCCACCGCTCATGGCTTCAGCTCGAGCCTCTTCCTCGACGCACCCGGGAACACGACGACCAGGTGCTGCTCCTCTCCATCGTCGACCCGCACGTAGACACGGAGCCGGTAGCGGCCCTTCCCCGCGATCGCCAGGTTCGGCATCGGGGCACCCGCGCCCACCTCTCCGCCCTCGCCCATCTCCGGCACGGCGAGCCGGCCGCTGCGGCTGACGATCGACACCTCGTTGACCTGATCCCACCCGGCCGTCCGCGGTGGCGGCGGGGTGCGGAAGGCCTTAACGGTAAGGCACAGGTCAGTGACGTCTTCGACATGCCCGATGAGCACCGCGCTGTCGGCCACCCCGATGCGGCTGCTGTCGTCGTAGACCTTGTCCATCGCCTGCTCCGCCACCTCGGCGGCCGCTTCGTCTTCGGGATCGTGGACCAGATAGCCGGGATCGCCGTCGACGAACAGGAAGTACTTGGCCGTGGCCTGGACGACACCCTTCGTCCGGGGCCACGGGTCGCGGCACTTCGCGTTCCCCTCGGCGATGTAGGCCGCGTACGCCGCCTCCCTCTCCGCGGTCGACCGCAGCAGATCGGGATAAGTTGCGCCGACGATCTCCGGGCAGACGTAGACGAGTTCCCATGGGTCCGCGCCCCAGGCGGGCCGCGCGCTCCCCGCCCGCGCCAGAATCGCCTCCTGCTCGTCACGGTCCTTCGTTCGGCACAGCGCCCGCCCATACGCGAGGATCTCCTGGTCCGACAGGCTGTCCGGGAACATGGGCGGGACTCCGCCCTCTGTGCTCCGCGCCCGGCACAGGAATGTGCCGTCGCGTTCCGCAGGTTTCAGGTCGCCGAAGCTGGGCTGGTCATAGCAGTCCATCGACCAGCCGGTGTAGGTGAGGTGCGGGGCCTGCTCCGGGTGGATCAGCGCGATGATCGGCAGTACGGCCACGGCCGCCACCGCGACGCGGATCACGCGCCGCCGCGCGGGCGGAAGGTCCGCCGGTTGGCCCTCGCCCTCAGCGGGCATTTCACGGGCGGTCGCCGCGATCCACACGGTGCTGATGAGCCCCACCGCGTCCATCATGACCAGCATCGCCAGATTGCCGCTGGGGCTCCTTACGAAGAGAACGTTGAGCGGGACCACCAGCGCGTAGACGCCCACCGACAACCACCCGGCTGCCTGCGTGCCGCGGCTCCACCGGCCGTCGCGCCGCTGCCCGACGACCGTGATGATGGTCGCCGCCACTCCGCCCACCATCAAGCCCAGATCGACGATGCCGCCGGATCCAAGCTCTGGGAGGTCGAGTTCGTCGAGCAGTTCGTTGGCCATCCCGACCAGCTCGACCGCGAACATCGCTCCGGCCGCCGCGCGCAGCATGCGGGACCGCCAGCGGATAACGAGCAGGTAGAGGACGTCGATCGCGGTCCACAACGCGAGCTGGGATGCCGCATCGACCGCGTCGGGGAGCAGCGCGATCGGATACCAGAGCACGAGGGTGTACGCCACCGCCAGATACAGCAGTCGGCGCAACGCCTTCGCACGGCGGTCCAGCGGTCCGGGTGCGGGGGCACGCAGGATCAGCCACAGGAGCGCGGCCTTCACCAGGGCGGCCACGAGCAGCGCCACGGCCGTCGGGGTGTCGAACCCGCCGCGCGCGTAGAACTCCGCATAGGCCGGCGGCGACCATTCGACGGCCACCCAGAGCCAGGCGTCGCCGAGCATCAGGCCCGCGACCGCGGCCACAAGAACCAGACCGACTAATCCAACCCTGATAATCCGCCAGAAACTACCCGAAAGCACGGGACGCGATCTTAGTGCGGCACCGCCGTACAGGCGGAAACAGCGGAACGAGCGGTCCCGCCCCGCCGATCAGACTCCATGACCGTCAACGCGATGCGGTTTCGATGATGGCGGGGCGCCGGGTGCCCAGGATGTTGCGGGCGACGCATTCGGGAAAGGAGGGGTCCCCGGAGGGGTGGACGCTGAGGATTCCATATTGAGCACCTCGGCACGCCGATCTTCTCAAGCGTGCTCCAGTACATTCATTGCCGAATTGTCATTACAGAAGTCGGGTCACCGCACCGCGCACTACCGACTCCCACGCCGATTACCTCGGGGAGCCCGTCGCCTCTACGACGAAGCCCCGAAGGGCAGCCGCCACGTTGCCACCACAATCGAGTCATGGGCACGTGGATCTACATACGCGGCTGGCTGGAGTTCTACGGACAGCGACGAGAAGCCGAACGCATCATCGGCGAGGGCGCCGAAGGCTGGACCTTCCCCAAAGGCGGCTGGCTGGACGCCGCCTGCTACGCCCGCGCGGTCCGCGAGCACGAAGTCGACGAAGTACTCGACCAGATCCGACAGATCGCCGCGCTCCCCGGTACCGACGAAGACAACGATCGCGTCTGCGGACTGTTCTTCGCCTTTCACGAGGTAGAAGGCCAAGCCGAATGGCAAGTGCGCGACGGCGAGGTGGTCATCGGCCCAGCCCCACCACGCTACGACTATCTGTGGAACTGATGCGCTCCCCGGCCTCAAGGCCAGAGACTCAGCCCGTGCCGCGATGCTCACGCGGCGCCTCTGAGGCTTCCTGCTTCCTCGCGCTGTGCCAGGCCGGAGCCTGGTCTTACTCGCGCTCCACAGGCGTTCAGCCCGTCCGCCCGCCTGGCGGCCAGGATGTTCTTCGCCGCGTTCACGTCCCGGTCGTGGACCGCCCCGCACGGGCAGGTCCACGACCGGACGTTCAACGGCAGCGACTCGGCGGCGGTCTCACCAGCGCAGCGCTGTTTCGAGCTGGAGAGCCAGCGGTCGATCATGTGGTCCGCGGGGAGACTCCCGCGCAGAACACGATGGCCAAGGGGCACCCGTACAACGGCGACCTGTGGTCCACCGAGGAGCCGACGGGCAACACCTGCCGCAACCGGGGCACGCCGACCGGGCGGTACAGCCCAGAGGGCTACGCGGGATTCGCCGAAGGTCTGACACCTCTGACATGCGGCGATATCGGGGACGCCGCAGCCGTCGCTGTGCTGGTGGATCTCGTGTCGCGGCCCGGTGCGCACTCGTAGTAGATCCGGCCGTCGATGAGGGCGAGCCACGCCACGGTGTGGCAGCTCGCCGTCGACGTCGATGATGTAGGGGCCTGATTTAGGGCTCTTCTGTCGGCTTGGGATCGAAGGTCACGACCGGCTCCGGACCGGCCGACGGTGCGGCGTTCGGCGTCGGATTCACCGTCGGCGTCGGACTCGGGTTACCCGACGTCGGCGTCGCACTCGGCGTCGGACTCGGGCTCGGGTTCACCGTCGGCGTCGCACTCGGCGTCGGACTCGGGCTCGGGTTCACCGTCGGCGTCGCACTCGGAGTCGGACTCGGGTTACCTGACGTCGGCGTGGCGCTCGGCGTGGGGTTCACCGACGGCGTCGGGCTCGGGTTACCCCGCGTCGGCGTCGGACTCGGATTACCCGACGACGGCGTGGCGCTCGGAGTGGGGTTGCCCGTCAGCGTCGCGGTGGCAGCATGGGCGGCGTCTCCGCCGATCAGGTCGCCGGCGGAAACAGCGAGAAACGTGGTCAGGGCGAGCAGAGCCCCGGATCGGGCGATCGTCCTAGTGTGCATGGGGGCAGTGTGGCCCCGTCCACTTGTAGGTCACTAATATCCGGACGCATCCGCTGATCGGAGCCGACGAACCGCTCAACCGGTCGTGAGCAGCGATCTGGCCAGCCGCACCATGGTCGCCCATCGTCACGTGGGCGTTGCCCACGCCGAACCGGATCCGCGCCCACGTTCCATACAGCCACGGGCTCCCTGACGCCCCACGCCGCCTCAGCCGTCCTGGTCCCCCGTCTTGGCGGGGACCGGGCCGGTGGAGCGGCGGACCACCAGCTCGGGCCGGTACAGCAGCTCGGTCCGCGGCGCCCTGACGCCTCCGATCTCCTCCAGCAGGTTCTCCACCGCGGCGAGGCCCATGTCGCGGACCGGCTGGCGCAGGGTGGTGAGCGGCGGGTCGAGGTAGGCGGTCATCGGGGAGTCGTCGAACCCGACGACCGAGACGTCCTCGGGGACGCGCAGGTCGCGCTGGCGGACGCCGCGGATGGCGCCGATCGCCATTATGTCGCTGCCGCAGCAGATGGCGGTGCAGCCGCGGTCGAGCAGTTGCTGCGCGGCGGACTGACCTCCCTCGATGGTGAACAGCGAGGGCACGACGAGGTCGTCGGTGTCGCTGACGCCGGCGTGTTCGGCCATGGCCCGGCGGAATCCGGCGATCTTCCGGATGGAGGGCACGAAGCGTTCCTGGCCGACGGCCAGGCCGATTCTCCGGTGGCCGAGCGAGACCAGGTGGCTGACGGCCATGTCCAGGGCGGCGGCGTCGTCGTTGGAGACGAAGGGCGCGTCGATGTCGGGCCGATAGCCGTTGATGAGGACCATGGGCAGGCCGAGCCCGATCAGGCGGCGGTAGCGGGCGCGGTCGGAGCGGGAGTCGGCGTGCAGGCCGTTGACGAAGACGATGCCGGAGACGCCGCGTTCGAGCAGGAGGTCGGTGTAGTCGTCCTCGGTGATGCCGCCGGGAGTCTGGGTGCACAACACGGCGGTGTAGCCGGACTGGACGAGCGCGCTCTCTATGACCTGGGCGAAGGCGGGGAAGATCGGGTTCGTGAGCTCCGGGACGATCAGGCCGATGAGGCCGGCCTGTTGCTGGCGGAGTTTGGCGGGGCGTTCGTAGCCGAGGACGTCGAGGGCGGTGAGGACCGCCTGCCGTGTCGCGGCGGCCACGCCCGGCTTGCCGTTGAGCACCCGGCTGACGGTCGCTTCACTCACACCCGCGTGGGCGGCGACGTCGGCGAGTCTCATTGTCATGGTCGGTAACTTACCTTTCTTGCACCAGGTCGCAGCTCGCCTTGTGGACGTTATTGCGGTGCGTGCAGCGCGGGCCGCGTCAATGCCCGCCGGGACACCGATGTGCTGTCGATTCTTTCACTGCTTGCAGACCTGGACGCATCCGGTTTCGGCGCGCTGCCCCAGCCGCACACGGAGCGATGCCTCGGCCCGCCCGGGGAGCGATGCCCCAGCCGCACAGGGAGCGATGCCTCGGCCGCACGAATAGGCGATGCCCCCGGTCGGACGCGGGATCTGAGACCCGCCGGCCCGGAGCCCCATCCCGTCCGGCAGGAAGGAGCCAGCCGCGCATTTCATGCTTTGCAAATCCTTGCAGCTCTTGCAGAATCGCTGTAGTTTCCGGGAAATCCGTACGAAATCTGAATATGTCCTGGGAGGCTCCGTGCCCCTGCACCCCCCACAACGGCGGCGACGACCGGGAGCGTTCCGGCTGCTCGGTCCGGTGCTCGCCGCGACCCTCGCCGCGCTCCCCCTCCTGCCCGTCCCCCCGGCCTCCGCGTACGGCCTGCGACATGGAGAGCCCGCGCATCCGGTGAGGAGCGGGCCGAGCCGTGCCGGCGAGCCGGGCGACCGGCAGCTCGCCCGCAGCGGCGAACGTCCCGCGCTCAGCCGGGAGCGCTTCTACTTCCTGATGACGGACAGGTTCGCCAACGGTTCCACGGCCAACGACCGCGGCGGATTGACCGGCGACCGCCTCACCACCGGCTTCGACCCCACCGACTCCGGTTTCTACCAGGGCGGCGACCTCGCCGGGATCCTCCGGCGGCTCGACTACATCAAGGGTCTCGGCACCACGGCCATCTGGCTCACCCCGGCGTTCCGGAACCGGCCGGTGCAGGGAACCGGGGCGAACGCCTCCGCCGGGTACCACGGCTACTGGATCACCGACTTCACCCGCGTCGACCCCCACCTGGGAAACAACGCGGACATGAAGAAGCTGGTGCAGGAGGCCCACCGGCGTGGCATGAAGGTCTTCTTCGACATCATCACCAACCACACGGCCGACGGCATCGACTATGCCGAGAAGCAGTACGGCTACCGCGGAAAGAACGCCTACCCGTATCTGGACGCCGACGGCAGGCCGTTCGACGACCGGGACCACGCCGACGGCACGAAGCCCTTCCCGAAGGTCGGCTCGGCCTCGTTCCCCTACACCCCGGTCCCGGTGCCCGGGGTCACCAAGTCACCGGCCTGGCTGAACGACCCGACGATGTACCACAACCGCGGCGACTCCACCTTCGCCGGGGAGAGCTCGCAGTACGGCGACTTCGTCGGCCTGGACGACCTGTGGACCGAACGGCCCGAGGTCGTCAGGGGCATGACCGACATCTACACCACCTGGGTCCGGGAGACCGGCATCGACGGGTTCAGGATCGACACCGCCAAGCACGTGAACATGGAGTTCTGGCGGCGCTTCGCCCCGGACGTCAAGGGCTACGCCAGGCGGCTGGGGAACAAGGACTTCTTCATGTTCGGCGAGGTCTTCACCGACGATCCGACGACCACCTCGCTCTATTCGACCACCGGGGGGATGAGCGCGACGCTCGACTTCCCGTTCCAGGCGGCCGCCCGGGCGTACGCCTCGCAGGGCGCCGGGGCGGCGGTGCTCAGCGCGCTCTACCGGGCCGACGACTACTACACCGACGCCGACTCCAACGCGTACTCGCTGCCCACCTTCCTCGGAAACCACGACATGGGCAGGTTCGGCTACTTCCTCAAGCGGGACAACCCGCGGGCGGGCGACGCGGAGCTGCTGCGCCGCGACCTGCTCGCGCACGAGCTGATGTACCTCACCCGGGGCCAACCGGTCGTCTACTACGGCGACGAGCAGGGCTTCACCGGTCAGGGCGGGGACAAGGCGGCCCGCGCCCCGATGTTCGCGTCGCGGACGGCCGCCTACCTGTCGGACGACCTGATCGGCACCACCGCCACGCACGCCCAGGACAACTTCGTCGCCCGGCACCCGCTGTACCGGGGCATCTCGGCGCTGGCCACGCTGACCGACCGGCATCCGGCGCTGCGGGACGGCGCCCAGATCGAACGGCTCAGCGACGGCGGCGTCTACGCCTTCTCCAGGATCGACGCCGACCGGCGGATCGAGTACGTGGTGGCTCTCAACAACGGCTCCGCCGCGCGGCGGGTGAAGATCCCCACCTACTCGGAGCGGGCCGCGTTCACGCCGATCTATCCGAACGCCGGCGCCCCGGTGACGACCGGAGCCGACCGGACGCTGGACGTGACCGTCCCGGCCCTGTCCGCGGTGGTCTACCAGGCCGGGAAGCCGATCTCCCGGCCTGCGGCGGCGCCCGAGATCACCGTCACCCTGCCGGACGACGGGCTCACCGGCCGCGCCGAGATCACCGCCGACGTGCCCGGCGGGGGCTTCGACCAGGTCACGTTCGCCGCGAAGGCCGGCGCCGGCCCGTGGACGGTGCTGGGCACCGACGACGCCCGGCCGTTCCGGGTGTTCCACGACGTCGGCGGCCTCGCCGCCGGGACGTCCGTGACGTACAAGGCCGTGGTCCGCGACTCGGCGGGCCGGATCGCGTCGGCGGGGGCCTCGGCGACGGTGGCCGCGCGGCCCCCGGCCGAGGAGCCGGGTGAGCAGCGGCGCGACTGGCTGGTGGTGCACTACCAGCGGCCCGGCGGCGACTATGACGGCTGGGGCCTGCAGGCCGACGGCGACGTCGCCCGGCCCTCCACCTCGGACGCGCCGGTGCCGTTCTCCGGAGAGGACGCCTACGGACGGTTCGCCTGGATCAGGCTCAAGCCCGGTGCCGGCGCCGTCACCTTGTCCGTGCGGAACGGCGATCAGCGGGACGGCGCGGCGCGCACCGTCGATCCGGCCCGGAGTGCCGAGATCTGGCTGACCCAGGGCGAGGAGGACGCGGCCACGTCCCTGGCGGAGGCGCGCGGATACGCGACCGTCCACTACCGGCGGCCGGACAAGACGTACGACGGCTGGGGCCTGCACCTGTGGGGCGGCGGGCTCGCCGACGGGACCGCGACAGAGTGGAACGCGCCGCGTCCCGCCGATGGCCGGGACGAATACGGCGTCTACTGGAAGGTCCCGGTCAGGGACGTCGACGCGCCGGTCGGCTTCATCGTCCACAAGGGCGACCAGAAGGATCCGGGTGGTGATCAGTCGCTGCTGCCGTCCGCGCAGCCGGACGGCTGGGTCGACTCAGGCGTCGCGGCGGTGCATCCGACCAGGGCGGCCGCCGACAACGTGGCGATCCTGCACTACAACCGGCCGGACGGCGACTACGAGGGGTGGGGCGCGCACGTCTTTGGGAGCGGCGCGGCCCGGCCGACCGAGTGGGACGCACCGCTGGCCCCGGCGGGCCGCGACGGCTTCGGCGTGTACTTCACGGTGCCGCTGACGGCCGGCGCGTCGAGCGTCAGTTACATCCTGCACAAGGGCGGCGAGAAGGACCTGCCCGACGACCAGGTGCTGGAGTTCCCCGCGTACGGCAACGAGGTCTGGATCCAGGCCGCCACGCCGGGGTACGTGCTGCCGCAGACCGGAGGGCGCGGCCTGGACGCCGACCTCTCCGTCAGCAAGGCCCACTGGATCGATGGCACCACCCTGGCCTGGGACGTCAAGCCGCTCGGCACCGGCGGGTACGCCATGGTCTACTCGCCGAAGCGGGACCTGGCGATCAAGGACGGAGAGCTGGCCGGTGACGTGCACGTGCTCCGGCTGGTGCCCGTGGCGGGCGGGCTGGCCGCCGAGCAGCGGGAGCGCCACCCCGATCTCGCCTCGTACGCCGCCTTCACCGTGGACCCGCGGGACACCGGCCGGGTGGCCGCGGCCGTCGCGGGGCAGCTCGCCGCGACCGAGCGGTCCGGCGACGGGCGGCTGCTCACCGTGACCGGCGTGCGGATCGTGACCGGCGGCTGATCGGCGCGAGCGCGGCAGGGGGCTCGGGGCCCGGCCCGCCGATCAGGCGCGGCCGGGCCCGGAGCCATGCCGGAAGCACGTCCACGTGTGATCCCGGCGGCATGGAGGTCATCAGGGCGGTCGACGAGGATGCGCTCCCCCTCCACGTCGTAGACTCGAAGTCGAATCCAGCACGCACCTTCTCGTCGATGACCAGGCTGGCCGCGGAACGGGGCGGCGAGGCGCCGTCCGGCGCCCGGCAGGGCATGGTTCTTCGGACACGACCTGGCCAGGCCGCCGGCCACAAGGCGATCGAGTGGACGCTCAGACGGGGGAGATATGCGTATCGGCAATGTCTATCGTCCAGTGGTCTTCGGCTGTCGGGCGGACGAACGGCTGTCCGAGGTGGCACGGCGGATGGTGGAGAAGAAGGTCGGCGCTCTGGCCGTGCTCGAAGGCGACCAGGTCACCGGGATAATCACGGAGCGGGATCTGGTGGCGGCGATGGCCGGATCCGCCGACCCGGCCTCGACGAGCGCCGCCGCGTGCGCCTCGACCGAGGTGAAGACCGCGGGCGCGGAGGAGGACTCGCGCGAGGTCGCCCGCAGGATGCTGGACGCGGGCATCCGCCACCTGCCTGTGGAGCAGGACGGACGCATGGTCGGCATGGTGTCGATGCGCGATCTGCTCGCACTGGAGACCTGGGCGTCCTAGAGCCGCGCCGCGGTTCGGCCGAGCCGTGACCGGCGCCGCGCAGGAAGCTCCCGCTCGGCGACCTCGCCGTCTCCCCTGCTGCCGACGACGGGGCGTTCCCCTCCGGCCGCGCCGGTCGAGCCCTCGGGGACAGCGGCTCGGCTCGACCGGGAGGAGTCGATGATGCACAAGAAGGTACGGGACGTCATGACCCGGGAGGTCGCGTCCGTCAACGGCAGCACCCCTTTCCGCGACGTCGCCGAGGTGCTGATGGCGCACGGAGTGAGCGCCGTCCCGGTCGTCGACGGCGAAGGCCACGTCATCGGCGTGATCTCGGAGGCCGATCTTCTCCGTAAGGAGGAGTTCAGGGAGCAGTACTACCAGGAGGCCTACCAGCCGCCGCTCCGCGTGCGACTCCGCGAACGCCTCGGCGGGCAGGACACGGCGGACAAGGCCCGCGGGCACACCGCGGCGGAGCTGATGACCGCTCCCGCCGTCACGGTCAGGCCGTACACGAGCATCGTGGGCGCCGCCCGGTTGATGGGCCAGAAGGGCGTGAAGCGGCTGCCCGTCGTCGACGACGACGGACGGCTCGAGGGGATCGTCAGCCGGCACGACCTCCTCAAAGTCTTCGTACGCGGCGACGACGACATCGCCCGCGAAGTGCGCGAAGAGATCGTCGAAGGCGCCCTGTGGGCGGACACGTCCGCCGTCCACGTGCTGGTGTCCAACGGCGTGGTGACCCTTCGCGGCCGGATGGAACGACGCAGCGACGCGCGCGTCCTGGTGCGGATGACCGAGCGGGTCAACGGCGTCATGGACGTCGTCGACGAACTGGGATGGACGGAGGACGACGTCTCCGGCTGAGCCGGCGGGTCTCGCCCGATGGCGACCGCGGCCACACGGGCGGGCCTTCGGCGTCCGTATGCTCACCGTGATCCCCTCACGCAGGCCGGAGGTCGGCCGGCGCTCGGGCGACTGACACCCCTGCCGTCCCAGAGGGGAAGGTCCCATCGGCGCGAGCGGCCGCCGAACCGCGGCGACCTGCCCGTCACCGGGTCGCGAGACGGGCGTAGAGGATGACGTTGTCGGTGTAGTGGCCGCGCCGGCGGTCGAACACGCCGCCGCAGGTCACCAGGCGCAGGCCCGCGTGGTCCAGCGGGCCGTACACGCGGCGGGTGGGGAAGCGGCTCTTCGGCGTCATCTCCACCGACTCGACCACGAACGTGGCCACCGAGCCGTCGGCGCGGCCGACCTCGACGGTGTCCCCGGTCCGCATGCGGCCGAGGTCGTAGAAGACGCCCTTGCGGCCTCCGCCGTCGACATGGCCGAGGATGACCGCCGCCCCGCGCTCGCCGGGGGTCGCCCCGTGCGCGTACCAGCCGGCCTCCTCCGGGTGCTCCACGGGCGGGATCTCCACCGTGCCGTCGGGGTTGAGCCCGAGCCGTCCGAGCGCGACGTGGACGCCGATCTTCGGGATGTCCAGGCGGCGCGGCTCGGACGGCCCGAGCACGGGAGCCGCGGTGGAGGAGACCCGCTCCCCCGCGGCGGCCGTTCCCTCGGCGGTCGCCGCGGTCTGGGCGGTCACGGGCGGCGGGGCCGGAGGACCGCCCGCCGGCAGGACCCCGCAGCCCACGAACACGGCGCCGGCCACGACGACGGCGGCGGCCGCCACGCCCAGGGCGCGACGGCCGCCGCCGGTCCTCTCGTCCGGCATGTCAGGCACCGGCGCGCGACCTGCGGCGCAGCGCCAGCACACCCATCCCGGCCCCCGCGGCGAGAAGGACGGCGCCCGCCGGAACCAGCACGGTCGACGTGTCCGAGGGGCCGCCGCCGGTCTCCGGGGCGCCTCTCGGCACGAGGCGAGGCTGCGAGGTCGGGGCGGGCTTCTCCGCGTCCGGGGACGCCGGCTCGGCCGACGGCACGGGCGAGGGGAAGAGCGAGGGTTCGGCGGCCGACGGCCGGGTGTCCGCCATGGCGGGGGCCACGGGCGCGGCCAGGACGGCGACGCCGAGCGCCGAGGCGGCCAGCGCGGTACGGATGAGTCGCATGCTTCCTCCTTGCGCGGCGGCGTGGCGGAAGGATCCCCACGACGCGCACGCAGACCGTTGATCAGGAACGGCGTCGATGCTGGCAGGGGAATGTCCGCCGGCCATGACCGGAATGTCATGAGCATGTAATGGATGTCGGCATTCGCAGGAAGAAGAGGCGGCGTACCGGATACTTGACGGGTGGCCCGAGTGATGCTGATCGAGGACGACCATTCCGTACGGGAGAGCCTGCGTCTGTCATTGGGCCGGAACGGGCACGACGTCGAGGTCGCGCGGACCGGCGAGGAAGGACTCCGACGCCTGTCGGCCGCCCCCGCCGACATCGTGGTGCTCGATCTGATGCTTCCCGGGCTCGACGGATTCGAGGTGTGCCGCCGCATCCGCGCCGGGGGTTCCACGCCGATCGTCATGCTCACCGCCCGCGGCGACGACCTCGACGTGGTCAGCGGCCTGGAGGCGGGCGCCGACGACTACGTGGTGAAGCCGGTACGTCCGCGCGTGCTGGAGGCGCGGATCCGCGCGGTGCTGCGGCGCGGAGGGCCCGCCGCGGCGGCGGCCTCCGCCTCGGCCGGCCCGGAGACCCACGGCGACCTGGCCATCGACCGGGGCTCCCTCACCGTGTCCAAGGCCGGAGCCACGATCGCCCTGCCGCCGATGGAGCTGCGGCTGCTGCTGGAGCTGTCGGCGGCCCACAGCCAGGTGTTCAGCCGCCAGCAGCTCCTGGAGTCGGTCTGGGAGCTCGACTTCCTGGGCGACTCCCGGCTGGTGGACGCGTGCGTGCAGCGGCTGCGCGCGAAGATCGAGGACGTTCCCTCCAAGCCCCGGTACATCCAGACGGTGCGCGGGTTCGGGTACCGGTTCGGTCCCCTGTGAGGCGAGATCGCGGGGACGCCCGGCTCTCCGGCCGGCTCTCCGGCTGGGTGCGCGGGCTGCGCCCCCGGCTGATGATCGTCTGCGTGCTCCTCGCGGTGCTCAGCGCCGTGACCGCCGCCGGGCTGGTGTACCGCCAGGCGCGCGACCTCATGCTGGCCCGTACGGAATGGTCGCTCGTCAACGAGTTCCGGCTGCGCGTCGCGACGCTCACCGAGAACATGCAGCACCCGCCGGACCGGCCGGCGCTGCAACGGCTGGCCAACGGCGTCGCGCCCTCGTTCCTGGAGGCGACCGGGGCCGCCGCCTACCGGGGCGGGGGGCTGGTCGCCTCGGGCGACGACACGGGCGCGATCACTCCCGAGCTGCGCCGTACCGTCCTCGACCGCGACCGCCTCTTCCACCAGCGCGTCGTCAGGTCCGGCACGCCGTACCTGGTGGTCGGCACGCCGGTGATGCTCGGCAAGCAGGCCACCTCCTCGGGCGTCGAGGTGTACCTCGTCGTCTCCCTCGCCAAGGAGCAGCGAGAGGAGGAGCTCCTGGTCACGGCCGCGAGGAACGGCGCGATCCCCGTCGTGCTGCTCGCCGTGGCGCTCGCCCTCGTGGCGGCGCGCGGCGTCCTGCGTCCGGTCCGCGACCTCGACCGGGCGGCGCGCAGGCTCGGCGCGGGCGAGCTGGACACACGCCTGAAGGCGACCGGCGGCGACGAGCTGGCGCGGCTGGTCAACACCTTCAACGCCACGGCCGCCGCCCTGGAGGCGAACGTCTCCGAACTGCGCAGCATGGAGGTCCAGGCCCGCCGGTTCGTCGCCGACGTGTCGCACGAGCTGCGCACCCCGCTGGCGTCCATCCTCGCGATGGCCGACATGTTCGAGGAGGAGGCCGGCCACCTGGAAGGCGACCTGGAGAAGGCGGCCCGCCTGATGAACCTCGAAGTCGGCAGGCTGGTCCGGCTCGTCGAGGACCTCATGGAGATCTCCCGGTTCGACGCCGGCGCGGCGAAGCTGGTCCTGGACGACGTCGACACGGCGGACGCGATCCGCGCCTGCCTGCGGACCCGGGGCTGGACCGGCCGGGTGGGCCTCGACCTGCCCGCCGGCGTGCGGATCCGGATGGATCCGCGCCGATTCGATGTCATCGTGGCGAACCTCGTGGGCAACGCCCTCCGCCACGGCGCGCCCCCGGTCACCGTACGGCTCCGCGCCGAGGCCGAGACCGTCGTCATCGAGGTGCGGGACGCGGGCGACGGGGTGGACCCGCGGATCCTTCCGCACGTCTTCGACCGTTTCTCCAAGGCCGACGAGGCGCGGACCAGGTCGGACGGAAGCGGCCTCGGGCTCGCCATCGCCCGCGAGAACGCCCGCCTGCACGGCGGCACGATCGAGGTCGCCAACCCGCCGGAAGGCGGGGCCGCGTTCACCCTCACGCTGCCCCGCCATCCGCGGCCGCCCCAGACCGATCCCGACGACGCCTCTCCGGTCGGGAGGCGCGAGCCGTGATCTCCCGTACCCGCCGCGCGGCGGCGGCCCTCGCGGTGGTCGCCGTGGCGTCGACGGCGGCCGGCTGCGGCATCGCCCCGACCGGCGTCAGGGACGGAGGCGAGCCCGCGGTCGGGTTCCGCCCGAGCGTCCGGCTGTACTTCGTGTCGGGAGCGCGGCTTCGGGCCGTGACCCGCCCCATCCCGTCGCTCACCCTGAAGGAGACCCTCGACCTGCTGCTGGACGGGCCGAGCGCCGACGAGCGCGAACGGGGGCTGCGCACCGACCTGATCACCGGCGTACACGGGCCGCTGAAGCTCAGCGCGGGCCGCGCGAGGGTCCTGATCACGCTCCCGCCGCCCCAGCCGACTCCGACGCGGGCACCGGAGCTCTTCCCCACCGACGACACCCGCCCTGACCTGTCGAAGGGCCAGCTCACCTGCACCGCCGCGGGCGCGGTCGCCGCGCGTGAGAACATCGACCCCGACGCGGTCACCGTCGTCTTCCGGCAGGGGGAAGGCGGCCGGACCGAATCGTTCCACTGCTCGGAATTCCCCCGAGGCTAGATTCCGCCCCTTTCTGACAGGAGCCCCGGCAACGCGCGGGCGGTCGAGCAGGACCTCGTGCGGGTGCTGCCGGACGCCTGCCTTCTGCCACTCCGACGGCGCGTGCCGGCTGAAGGTGCGGCGGCCCACGATCCGCCGGGTGACGGATGGGCCGCCGGAACGGTCAGGCGTTGCGGATGCGGGCCGCGTCGTGCAGGTCGAGGATCTCGACGGCGCGCTCGCGCATCTCCACCTTGCGGATCTTTCCCGTGACCGTCATGGGGAACGCGTCCACGACATGGACGTAGCGCGGGACCTTGTAGTGGGTGAGCCGCCCCGCGCAGAACTCCTTGACGTGTGCGCCGGTGAGCGGCTCGGTTCCCGGCCGCATGACGATCCAGGCCATGAGCTCCTCACCGTACTTCTCGTCCGGAACACCGATCACCTGGACGTCGGCGATGTCGGGATGGGTGTAGAGGAACTCCTCGATCTCGCGCGGGTAGATGTTCTCGCCGCCGCGGATCACCATGTCCTTGATCCGGCCCACGATGTTGACGTACCCCTCGGCGTCCATGACGGCCAGATCGCCGGTGTGCATCCAGCGGGCGGTGTCGATCGCCTCGGCCGTGGCGTCCGGCTGCTCCCAGTATCCGAGCATGACCGAGTACCCCCGGGTGCACAGCTCCCCGGTCTCGCCGCACGGCAGCGTCAGGCCCGACACGGGGTCGACGACCTTGACCTCGATGTGCGGCATGGCACGGCCGACCGTCTCGGTACGGCGGGCCAGCCCGTCGTCGCGCCGCGTCATCGTCGACACCGGCGAGGTCTCCGTCATGCCGTAGCAGATCGCCACCTCGCTCATGTTCATCTCGGCGACGACGCGCTTCATCACCTCGACCGGGCAGGGCGAACCGGCCATGATCCCCGTACGCAGGGTGGACAGGTCGAAGGCGGCGAAATCCGGGTGACCGAGCTCGGCGATGAACATGGTGGGCACGCCGTACAGGGAGGTGCAGCGCTCCTGCTCGACGGCGCGCAGCGTGAGCTCGGGGTCGAAGCCGGGTGCGGGAAGCACGATGCACGAGCCGTGCGAGGTCGCGCCCAGGTTGCCCATGACCATCCCGAAGCAGTGATACAGCGGGACCGGCAGGCAGACCCGGTCGGCCTCGGTGTAGCCGACCAGCTCGCCCACGAAGTAGCCGTTGTTAAGGATGTTGTGGTGCGACAGCGTGGCTCCCTTGGGGAAGCCGGTGGTGCCCGAGGTGTACTGGATGTTGATCGGGTCGTCGAAGGCCAGCGTCGCCGCCCGTTGCCGCAGGACGGCAGGGTCGCTCCGCCTGCCGCTCTCGACCAGGTCGTCCCATCCGCGCTCGCCGATGAACACGACGTCCGAGAACCCGATCTCGGCGATCATCGCCCGGTAGTCGCTGCTCCGGTGCGCGACCGCGCTGACCAGCAGCCGCATCCCGGACTGTCGTACCACGTAGGCGAGCTCATGGCTGCGGTACGCCGGGTTGACGTTGACGAGGATCGCGCCGATCTTCGCGGTGGCGTACTGCACGAGCACCCATTCGGCGCAGTTGGGCGCCCAGATGCCGACCCGGTCGCCCTTGGCGACGCCGCGGGCCATCAGTCCGAGCGCGACCTCGTTCACCGCGGCGTCGAACTCGGCGTACGTCCAGCGGCGCCCGGTCGCCACGTCCACCAGCGCCTCGCGATCACCGAAGCGCGCCACAGTGCGTTCGAGGTTCTCCCCGATCGTCTCCCCGAGCAGAGGGACGTCCGAAGTGCCGGAGGAGTACGAGAGAAGTAAGTCGCCCATGGAGGCAGCATCGGCACGGACGCGATGGCCTACTACCCCCGTTCGGGGGATGGCTCCAACCAGCAAATCTCATTACATTCCCGTGCTATGGCCGTAACACACGCACCGGTCAGCAACCCGGAACACGAACGCGAGGCGCTGCACGTCGCCCTGGCGAGGATGCGCCGAGTGACGGGACTTCCCGTCGCGTTCGGCGGTGCGGTGTCAGCCGGGCGGCGGGACGTACGGCTCACGGAGTTCACCGGGACGCTGACCGGCGCCCTGCGGGGCCTGGTCATCGGCGCCGGCAACGGACTCGGCGGCCGGGTGCTCGTCACCGCGCGCCCCGGCAGCGTCGACGACTACGCCACCGACGTGCGGATCAGCCATGAGTACGACCAACCCGTGATCGCCGAGGGGCTGCGGGCGATCGCGGCTGTGCCGGTCACGATCGACGGCTCGGTGTTCGGGGTCCTGTACGGCGGGACCCGCGAGTCGCTGTCGCTCAGCACCCGCCTGCTGGACGCGATGACGCAGGTCGCCCTCCGCATGAGCATCGAGCTGACCGTACGGCGCGAGGTCGAGCGCCGGATGGTCGACCTGGAGACGGCCGCGATCATCCGCGCCGCGCGTGAGGCGCCGACCGCCCCGGAGTGGGAGGAAGTCCGCCAGGTGCACGCCCAGCTGCGGTCGATCGCGCAGGAGATCGCCGATCCCGCACTCCGTCTGCGCCTCCAGGACGCCTGCGACCGGCTGGCGCGCTCCAACAGCGGGCCCCTTCGTGAGAACCCGCTGTCGCCGCGAGAGCTGGACGTGCTGGCCCTGGTCGCGGTGGGGTGCGGCAACGCCGAGACGGGGCGCCGCCTCGGCATCCTCCCCGAGACGGTCAAGAGCTATCTGCGCACCATCATGCGCAAGCTCGGCACCCACAGCCGGATGGAGACCGTGATCGTCGCCCGGCGCTCGGGGTTCATGCCGTAGCCGCCGAGCGGTCCGTCGCCGGTGCTTCCGTCGGGACCACCGCGGCGAACCAGGCTCGAACCGGACCACCTCCGCACCACCCGGGAGGCCGCCGGTACGCGCGGACAAGACGCCGGGGACCCAGCAGGTCCTGCCCGTTCACAGTGATCGGGACGAGGTCGGGCACGACCGCCTTCCACCGACTACGGCGATGCCGCGTGTTGCTGCGCGAAGTCCTGCGCTTGGGCACGGCCACGGCTACCAGCTCGCCTTCGTGACGCCGGGGAGCTCGCCCCGGTGGGCCATCTGCCGGAAACGGATCCGGGAGAGCCCGAACTTGGTCAGGTGGCCTCGAGGCCGCCCGTCGACGGAGTCGCGGTTGCGCACGCGGGTCGCGCCGGCGTCACGCGGCTGCCGGCTCAGGTCCCGCACGGCGTCCGCCCGCTGTTCCGGCGTGCCGGTGCGGATGACCTCCTTCAACCGGGCACGCCGCTCGGCGTAGCGGGCCACGACGGCCTTGCGCCGCTCGTTGGCCGCGATCTTGCTCTTCTTGGCCATCAGATCCTCTCCCCTCGGGCTCGGATCTGGGCGACGGCCTTCTCGATGCCGATCCTGTCGATGGTCTTGATCGCCCGGGCGCTGAGCGTGAGCCGCACGAAGCGGCCCTCGCTCGGCAGCCAGTAGCGGCGGTTCTGGATGTTGGGGTTCCACCGCCGCCGGGTGCGGCGGTGGGAGTGGGAGACGTTGTTGCCGAAGACCGGCCTGAGGCCGGTGAGCTGGCAGTGAGCGGGCATCAGCTCCTCCCGTAGCGCTGGTTGAACCGCTCGACGCGGCCGGCGGTGTCCAGGACGCGGCCGCGGCCGGTGTAGAAGGGGTGGCTCGCGGAGGAGACGTCGACGTCCACCACCGGATACGTCCTGCCGTCGGTCCACTCGATGGTCTTGTCGCTGGTGATCGTGGAGCGGGTGAGGAAAGCGACGTCCGCGCTCGGGTCACGGAAGACGACTGGGTGGTAGTGGGGGTGGATGGCCTTCTTCATCGTTCCTCCCGGAAGGTGACGTGCTGTCGGACGATCGGGTCGTACTTGCGGAGCGTGAGCCGGTCCGGGGCGTTTGGCCGGTTTTTGGTGGTCACGTACGTGTAGCCGGTCCCGGCGGTCGAGCGGAGCTTGATCACCGGTCGGAGTTCGTTTCTGGCCCAGTCGGATCCTTTCTGGTCGCCAGGTTGTGTAATGATAACGACAACGGTTTTCATTCCCGCAACTGGAGGATCAGTGTCCACCCCCGTCGTCCTCGTCGCGGGCCTGCACGCCTCGGCCCGCACGGCGACCGTCGACCGACTGTTGAACGAGCACTACTGGAGTACGCCACAGGGCTGGTCCTGCACGGCGGCGACGAGGAGGACGCCGAACTCTCCCGGGCGGTGCTCTCCCACCTCGCCCCCGTAACGCCGGTCCACCCGATCGACGGGCTCCCCGACCTCACCGGCACCGCCCTGTGCACCGCGGAGCTGGCGGAACGCGTCGATCCCGCGACCGCCCAGCTTCCATGCGAGGCCGAGGACGACGAGATCACGACCGTGGTGTGGCATCGTGTCCGCCCGCTGCATCCCGCCCGCCTGTTCGAGGCCGTGGACGAACTGGTCACCTCGTCGGTCCGCTCACGCGGGAGGTTCTGGCTGGCGACCAGGCACCCAGGTCTGTGGGTAGGGGCATGCTCCGGCAACGGCGGTAAGGCGGGCGAGCCCTGGTACGCAGGATGAAGATCACCGTAAGGTGACGGACATGGACTGAGTCGAGCGGGTCGCCGACATCCGGCGCTGGACGCGGGGCGGCGAACGCGCTCCGCACAAGCCCCTCCTGCTGCTCTACGCCCTCGGCCGCTTCCAACGCCACGTCGGGCAGAACATCCGGGCGCGTTCGACGATCCGGCGGGACCCCGCCTTCCGCGAGAACGTGCTCATGGCTTACGAGTACTGCTGCGCGTTCTGCGAGTACGACGGATGGCTGGACGGTACGGTCGTCGGCCTCGACGCCGCCCACGTCCGCTGGTGGGCATTCGACGGGCCCGACGACGTCGCCAACGGCCTGTGCCTGTGCGCGATCCACCACAAACTCTTCGACAAAGGCGTCCTCGGTCTCACCCCCGACCGGACGATCAGTGTCTCCGCGAAATTCGTCGGCCGAACGTCGGCGGCCAAGGATGTGGTCCTCGCCCTGGCCGAACGCCCCGCGCGCCCCCCACAACCGGGGCTCGCCCCTGTCGACGCCGCGCACATCGAATGGCATCGGCGCCAGGTCTTCCGTGCCCCCGCCCGCAGCGGGTGACAGCTCTCCATCGACGTCGACGAGGCATTCCCCGTACCACCATGTATTTCGTCCTGACCATTCCTGACCATCAGGACGACCCGGTCATCCCCCGGACGCAGGCGGCAACCGGTTACCGGTGATGCACCTTCGTCGTTGCGCCGGAACTCGTGCACGACTTCGATCAGCCCGGCGATATGGGCGTTGAACTCCGCCAACTCCTCGGCGGGGCCCCACAGTTCGAGGATGTCCCCGCCGAACCGGAGGTTCGGAGCCTCAGGTCACCGAGGCCGGAAACCCTTCCCTCTACGGCGGGCCGGCGCGGCCCGGCGGCCGGAGCCGTTCTGTGCGGGTTTTTGCGCCTGCCGCCGTACCGGTTTCTCGGCAGGGGAGGCGGGGGTACGGCCCCGCGAGCTGTTCACTGTCCGGCCACGGACGATGCCGATGAAATCTTCCACCAGATCGGTGGTCGCGTCCGTGGGCCAGGCCAGCGCGACCTGAGACTGCGGCGCGTCCAGCATCGGCCGGTAAGTGAGATCCCTGCGATGGTGGAGGCGTGCCAGCGACTGCGGAACCAGGAGAAGTCCGGCGCCGGCCGCTACCAGCTCGACCGCGCCCGCCGTTGTGGCCGGGCGGGTGAACGCGGGCAGCCCGGGTCGGACCGCCCACTCGATGGTGTCGTCCAGAGGATGGAACACCTCGTCGTCGGTCAGGTCGGTGGTGGTCACCTCGTCGGCGGCGGCCACCGCGTGGTCCTTGGGCACCACGACCACCGTGGTCTCCACGTAGAGGGGAATCACGCTGAGCCCGTCCCGGTCGACCGGCAGCCGTACGAATCCGGCGTCGGCGCCGCCATCCCGCAGGAGTCCCACCACCTCGGCGGCGGAAACCGCGACCAGGGTGATCGGCACGCCCGGCATCCTCTCGGTCCAGACGTTGACCCATTTCGCGGGTGTCACCCCGGGCACGTACGCCAGCCGGAACACCCTGCCGGTCTCCCCATCAGTCACTTCCTCAGGGTACCGATGTCAGGGAAACCCGTTCCGACTGACTACTCTTGGCGCATGACCTCGCCCAAACCGAAGACCATCCAGACGATGAAGCCCGCGACCGCGGCCAAGAAGCTGGGTGTCCTCCTCTCGGCCACTCCCGCCGAGTTCCAGGCAGGTGTCGTCTCCAGGGACGAGCTGAACGAATTGCAGTCGAGGCCACCCGCCTGGCTCACTGATCTGCGCCGCAACGGCCCGCACCCCAAGCAGGTCATCGCCGCGAAGCTCAGGGTCTCCATTTCCGGCCTGACCAGAGGCGGGATCACCGGCCCGCTCACCACCGCCGAGATCGACGCGCTGAAAGCGGAGAACCCGCCGTGGCTGGAGCGCGAGCGGTCCATCCAGGCCGAGACCCGCAAAGAGGCACTCCGCCTCAAGCAACGCGAGACAGCCTGAGATCCTGCACATCTCCGACCCGAGACGAACCCGTCGAATGAGCCGCGCTTGCTCCGCACGGGGGATGGCCTCCAGCGGCTGCACCAGCGGGGTGACGTCGTTGCGGTTGCCGCGGGTCACGATGACGGCGAGAGGGATGCCGGTGGCGTGGGTGATCAGGTAGTGCTTGCTGCCTGATCTGCCTCGGGCGACAGGGCTCGGGCCGGTCTGCACCCCCTTCGCGGGCAGAGGTTCGCGGTTCAGCAGGCCCGTGGCGTGGCCATGACCGTGCTGATGCCGCTACGCGATCGTGACCGATGCGTCGTAGGTTGACTGCCCGTGACTGACGCGGAAAGATCCCCGGCTGCGGAAGAGTCAGGCCTGCCGGTGCCCGATTCCGGGAGGTTGAAGTCCCGGCGCCGCGGGTGGCAGCTGCCCGTAGCGGCCGGCGTGATCCTGTCTCTGGTGGCCGCGACCGGCGTGTACGCGATGACCGCGTTGAGCGGGAGCGGTGTTCAACCGCAGGAGGTTCTTCCCGCCGAGGCGATCGGCTACGCCCGGCTCGACTTCGACCCGGCGGCGAACCAGAAGCTCGCCTTCCTCAGCTTCATGCGGAGATTCGACGCCATGAAGGGTCAGGGCGGCGACCCCCGCGCGGCGCTGGTGAAGCTGCTCGGCGCCGTCCCCGGGCAGGGGCCCGCGGCGCGGGCCGTGGGGGTCCGGTGCTCCTGTGGATGTCAGTTGCGCTCGACCGTGTCCTCCAGGACGATGCGGCCGATGATGGCGAACGTCGCCGGTTTGCGGATCTTGAGGTAGATCGCCAGCCCGGCGCCCAGCGCGGCGAAGCCGAGCGTGATCCACGGGATGAGGGAGAAGAACAGCGTCTTGGACGCGTCGCCGGCCGCGGCCTCCTGGTTCTGGAAGAGGAGCAACACCACGTACGCCATGGAGAGCCCCCCGGCCAGCGGAAAGAGCAGGGTGCGCCACCAGGAGGCGGTCTCGGGGTGCTTCCTCTTGACGTGGAAGTAGCCGATCACCGAGAACGAGCAGAGCGTCTGCACGATCAGGATGGCAAGCGTGCCGAGTACGGCGAGCAGCGTGTACATGTGGATGTAGGGGTCCATGCCGGCCAGGAAGAAGGCCAGCACGATGACGACCGAGATCGCGGTCTGCAGGAATCCCGCGATGTACGGGGACCCGTGTCTGGGGTGGGTGCGGCCCAGCGTGGAGCGCGTCCCGGGGATGAGGTTCTCGCGTCCGATGGCGTACAGGTAGCGGGACGCGCAGTTGTGGAAGGCCATCGAGCAGGCGAAGGATCCGGTCAGGATGAGGATCTTGAACAGGTCCACGGCCCAGGCGCCCAGCATCTCCTGCGTGGGGGTGAAGAAGATCCCGGCGAACTCCTTGGCCGCCTTCTCGGGGGCCGTGACACCGTTGGCGGCGACCGTCATCCACGACACGAAGGTGTAGAAGAGGCCAACGCCGACCACCGAGATGATGGTGGCCTTGGGGATGATCCTCTTCGGGTCGCGCGACTCCTCGCCGTACATCGCGGTGGACTCGAAGCCGACCCAGGACCAGAAGCACATGAACAGGCCGAGACCGACCGCGCCTCCCTCCAGGCCGGTCACCTGGAAGGCCCGGACGGGGTTGAGCGTTCCGGCCATGAGCCCGTCGGGGCCGCCGCCGTGCAGGAGCGTGGCGGTGGCGCCCAGGCCGAGCATCAGGATCTCGGTGACCAGGAAGACGCCGAGCACCTTGGCGGTGAGGTTGATGTCGAAGTAGGTCAGGATCGCGTTGAGCGCCAGGCCGAGCGCGGCGAACCAGAGCCAGTGCACGTCCACCCCGGCCAGGCTCAGGAACGTGTCGTGGGCGGAGTAGGCGAAGAACCCGATGATGGACGCCTCGAACACGACGTACGCCATGGTCGCCAGCAGACCCGCGACCATGCCGGCGATCTGCCCGAGCCCGTGGGAGATGTAGCCGTAGAAGGCGCCGGCGGAGGTGATGTGCCGGGCCATGGCGACGTAGCCGACGGAGAAGACCGTGAGGACCGCCGTGGCGACCAGGTAGCCCGCCGGCACGCCGAGGCCGTTGCCGAAGCCGATGACGATGGGGACGTTGCCGGTCATGGCGGTGATGGGAGCGGCGGTGGCGACCGCCATGAAGACGACGCCCACCAGGCCGACGGCGTTCCTGCGAAGGCGATGAACCCCTTCGTCGACGGCCGGCTTCTCGATGATGCTCAATACGGTGCGCCCTTCTGGAGTCAGCGCGAGCTGGGGTGGGCGCGATGATTACAGCGGACGGAGCCGACATACCAGCGTGATCACCGCCGCAATGTTGACATGTCGTAAGAAGTGCAGCACTGCGCCGCCGGGGTGCCGGACATGTATCCGGTCGGATGCCCTCCGGCCCCGTCACGCGCGATCTATCACATCGCCGCCCGGAAGAGACGCGGGCGTCATGTCAATTGATGGCAGTGGTCAGCTACAGGTTGCCAACTTCTCCCGGCGGCTCTCGATCTTCAGGCTGGGCGGCAACACGATCAGGAGGGACACCCCCCATGGCCCGAACCTCTTCTCTGCGTGCGCTCAAGCGGCTGGCCTCCGAACACGCCGACTCCCGCCGTCTCGGCATCCCCGTCGACGAGCTGCGCGGCCTGCGCGCCGCGGCCGCGGCCGAGCCGCGCGGCATCGCCCGGCGCGAGCTGCTCCGGCGGGCCGCCGCCGTGGGTCTCGGCGTTACCGCGCTCGCCGCGCTGCCGCGACCGGCCCGTGCCGACGACGTCCTCACCACGGCCGCCAAGCCGCCCCGGCCGGCCAGGGTCGCCGTGATCGGGGCGGGTATCGCCGGCCTGACCGCCGCGCTGACCCTGCGCGACGCCGGAGCGACGCCCATCGTCTACGAGGCCAACCCGACCCGGGTCGGCGGCCGCATGTACTCACAGCGATCGCTGTGGACCGGGGGCCAGACCTCAGAGATCGGCGGCGAGCTGATCGACCAGGAGCACAAGAAGATGCTCGAACTGTGCCGGCGCTTCGGCCTGACCACGGTCGACTTCGCCGGGTCCGGGCCCAACGGCGCCGAGGAGATCCTGCACTTCGCCGGCGGCTACTATCCGCGTACCCAGGCCGACGCGGATTTCAAGGTGATCTACCAGGCCCTCCACAGCGACCTCATCGCGGCCGGCGAGGTGAAGTGGAACAGCAGCACGGCGGCGGGCACCGCGCTCGACAACATGTCCCTGTACGAATGGATCGAGTCCCGAGTGCCGGGCGGGCACTCCTCCGTCCTGGGCCGGTTCCTCGACGTCGCCTACAACGTGGAGTACGGCGCCGACACCGTGGACCAGTCGTCGCTCGCCCTCGTCCTGCTGATGGGCTACCAGCCCAATCCGGGCCACTTCAACGTATGGGGCCTGTCGGACGAGCGCTACCACATCGTCGGCGGCAACGACCAGTTGCCCAACGCCATCGCGGCCGCGTTGCCCTCCGGGTCCATCCAGATGGGATGGAAGCTCCTGGCGGTGCGGGCCAACTCCGACGGCACCCAGACCCTGACGTTCGACAACGGCGGCACCACCAAGACAGTCACGGCCGACCACACGATCATCACCGTGCCACTGCCGATCCTGCAGGGCCTGGACCTGTCCCGGGCCGGCTTCGACAGCCGGATGACGGCCCTGCTGCGCGACGCGCGCATGGGCTACTGCACGAAGCTCAACATGCAGTTCTCCAGCCGGCCGTGGGTCGGCACCGGCCCCTGGCCCGGCGTGTCGTCCGGGGACTGCTTCACCGACATGTCCTTCCAGCAGTGCTGGGACACCACCAAGGGCCAGCCAGGATCCTCCGGCATCCTCATCCAGTACGGCGGGGGCGGCCTGGCCCGCGCGCTCAACCCGTCGACGCCGTTCCCGACCGCCGACGACCGCTACGTGCGCTCGCTGGTGACCTCGACACTCACGCAGATCAACCAGGTCTACCCGGGCACCGGAGCCGTGTGGACCGGACGCGCCCAGCTGTCGGCCTGGCACAAGAACCCCTACTCGCTGGGCGCCTACTCGTACTGGCCGGTCGGCTACCTGCACAGGTACGCGGGCTACGAGGGCACCGCCCAAGGCAACGTGCACCTCGCCGGGGAGCACACGTCCTACGACTTCCAGGGCTACATGAACGGCGGGGCGACCGAGGGCGCGCGCGCCGCCCAGGAGGTGCTCGCCGCGCTGCGCGCCTGACCGTGGCGCCGACCACTCTGGGGGCCGGCGCCACGGCCTACGCCGTTCCGTCTCGATGCCCGCGCTGTGGCATGGCCGGCCCCTCGCGCGGGGCCGGAGCGCGCGGCCTCGCGTGGCGCGCCGTCCCCTCTCAGGAGGCGAGCGCGTCCGTGGCCGGCCCTCAGGTCTGCGCGCTCGTCACCGCGATCGTGGCGACGCTGCTGATCCACCTGCTGCCCAACGGCCGAGCACGTAGCGGCGATCGTCGTGGCGAACCTAACCCCATTGGGGGTATACATATAGAGTAACCCCGCAATAACCCCACGTGCGAAGGGACGGGGCCGTGCCGAAGATCAACGTCTACCTGCCCGACGAACTCGCGGAGGCGGTCAAGGACACCGGCGTACCGGTGTCGGCGATCTGCCAGCGCGCGCTGGAACAGGCGGTGCGTCGGATCGCCGCCATCCGGCAGACCGCCCTGGGCGAACTCGAAGCCGACGATCTGGACGAACGGCTGCCGCGATTCACCGCACCGGCCCGCACGGTCGTGAAGCTCGCGATCGACCGGGCACGAGCCGACGCCGCACCGAACGTCGGGACCGGGCACCTGCTCGCCGGAATGCTGGCGGAGGGAAAGAACCTGGCGTTGCACGTGCTCCGAGCGGTCGAGATCGATCCCGCCCAGGTCCAGCGCGACCTGGAACGGCACGCGGGCAGCGAAGACGGCGGCGCCGAGGGGAACTCGTCCGTTCACTTCAGCGCCCCGGCCGCCGGCGCGCTCGAACTGACGGTCGTCGAGGCGACAGGTCTCGGCCACAACTACGTCGGCTGCGAGCATCTGCTCCTGGGCCTGATCACCGAGCCCGACGGCACCGCCGGTCAGGTGCTGCGGGCACTCGGCGCCGAGCCCCGGCTGGTGCGCCGGGCCGTGACGGCGGCCCTGGCCGGCTACGTGCACCTGCGCGCCCAGACCGCCGCCGATCCGGCGCAGGCGCTGGCCGCCGCGGTGCACCAGCAGGTGCGGCCGCTCATCGAACGCATCGAGAGGCTGGAGCAACGCCTCGGCTCCGCGCGCGAGCAGGGATGACCACGCCCGTGGGCGGGTCGATCCGGGGGCGCCGCGACGGACGTTCGCCGGCGGCGCCCCACCCTGCGGGGCATCGGCGGCGCGCCGCCCGGCCCGCTCTCCTCGCCGGGCTCAGGTGGTCCGCCGTGGCCCTCTTCTGGCTGCTGTTGCTGCCGCCCCTGCTCGACGTCCGCTGACTGTTGGACGGAGCCGGCGAGCTGGAAGCCTCGTGCCCAGCGAGACAACCGCCGCGGGCGTGGCTCGGCCGGTGGACGCCCGATCGGGCTCGACAAGGAGCACTACACGAGGCGCAACGTCGTCGAGCGGGCGATCGACCGGCCGAAGAACTTCCGGCCGTGACCGCCCGCTGTGACAAGCGCGCTTACATCTGTCTCGGCACCGCGACCGTGGCAGCTCTGGTGACCCGGCTCCGCACGTGATCCGAGAAACAGGACCTAGCCGTCGAGGGAGGCGATGTCGCCGGAGCCGAGCTTGCGGTCCGCGATGCCGGCGAAACCGTTGCGGTCGCTGTAGCTCTCCTCGCCGATGATGCGGCCGTGCTCGTCGATGGGCCACACGATCGCCATCCGGCTCTCGTACAGGTAGTACGCGTCCGGATCGTCGACCTCGATGCCCATGGCGAGCAGCGTGCGTCCGGGGTAGGCCATCCGCATCAGCCCGTCGGTGACCACGCAGTCACGGTCGACCGCGAGCCGGTCGACGTCGTACTGGAGCTGGGTGGCGCCCGAGGCGATGAAGTCGCTGTAGTAGGCGCGGATCTCGGCGTGGCCACGCGGGCGCATCCCCGGCATGTCCGGCGCGCCGAGGCGATAGGCGGGGCTGTCGCTGAGCGTTGCCATCAGGGCGTCGAGATCTCCCCGGGCTTCGGCCTTGGAATGGGTGATGACGATCTCCAGGTTCCTGTGCAGTATCGGGTCGGTCTCCCGCGCAAGCCGCTCCTCCAGCGCCGCCCACGACTTCCTCGGGTCGATGACAACCATCCCGATCTCCCTTCATTGTGTATGCCGTAGACCGTAACATCGGTCACATGACACAGGCAACGAGTTCCTCCCCGGTCGTTCGACGCGCCCGCCGGACCGTACGGGACGTCTTGTTCGCCGCCCGGAGCATCCTCGACGAGGGCGGCCTGGAGGCCTTGACCATGGCCGCGACGGCCAAGCGGCTCGGAGTGACGCCGATGGCGATTTACCGCCACGTCAAGGACAGGGACGCGCTGCTCGCCGGAGTGTCCGGCCTGGTCCTGGAGGAGGTGGGAAACACCGGGTCAGCCGAGATGCCGTGGGACGAGAGCGTCGTGCTCTGGATGCGGGACGTGCGACGCTGCATGGTCCACCACCCCTGGATCGCTCAGCTGTTCGCCTCGCACGCGCGCCTCTCACCCGCATGGGCCGCAGCGCTCGACCGACTCCTGGCCGCGCTGGAACGCGGCCCCTTGGACGACACCGCACGGGCGGACACGTTCGTCTGGATCGCCCGTACGACCGTGGGGGTGGTGCTGCTGGAGGCCAAGTCCCCGCTCGCGAACGCGGGTCACGACGTCGCGGAGGCGCTCGCGGACGCCGTGCCGGGCGCGTCGGGCCGCTGGGCCCGCATCGCCGCCCGGATGGACGCCTACCACGACGACGACCTGTTCGACGATCTCGTCCGCCACACGCGGGCTCGCCTGAGCGCAAACCCACAAAGGGACTGTTTCATGAAACAGTCCTCGACGGCCGAGGCGCCGGGCGAGCACGACCTGTCGGACATGGAGTGGGAGCGCGTCGCCCCGCAGCTGCCGGCCAATAGCGGCCGGGGCCCGCACTGGGTGGACCATCGCGCCGTTATCGACGGGATCCGGTTCCACGAACGCACCGGGATCTCCTGGCGGCAGATACCTGCCCGCTATGGGCACTGGCGCACGATCTATGGCCGGTATCGACGATGGACTCGCGACGGCACCTGGCAACGCATCACCGCGACGCTTGCACCTGACACCCAAGGAGCGGAGGTCAGACGCCGAACGCCGCCGGGTAGCGGATGACGCCGCTCGGGACCGGCCGCTCAGGGGCGAGGAGGAGCGCCCGCGCAGCCCGTCCACGGGACCCGGCGTCAGCTGCCATCGGCGATGGCGACGCCCACCGTCGTCGCGGGGGCGACGCCGTCGAACTCGATGTGGAGGTGGCGAGGTCCGCGCAGCGCCGCGTTCTGCCGGTACGGTGGCGGATCGGCGACCAGCCGGGGGTTCTCCAAGCGGCGCGCGAGCTCGGACAGCGCGAGCTGGGTCTCCAGCCGGGCCAGCGGGGCGCCGAAGCAGAAGTGCACGCCGCCGCCGAAGCCGAGGTGCTCCTTGTCCTCCCGGTCCGGATCGAACCGGTCGGGGTCGGGGAAGCGGCCGGGGTCGCGGTCCGCGGCGGCGAGCGCCAGCGTGATGCGGGCGCCCTTGGGGATGGTGGTGCCGGCGATCTCGATGTCGTCCAGAGCGGTGCGCACGGGCGGCATGTGCACCGGCGGCTCGTAACGCAGCAGCTCCTCGATGACGGCGTCGACACGATCGGGTTCGCGGCGCAGCCTGTCGAGCTCGGCAGGGTGGCGCAGCAGGGTCAGCATCCCGTTGGCGATCAGGTTGACGGTGGTCTCGTGCCCGGCGACGAGCAGCAACGCGGCGGTGCTCAGCAGTTCCTCCCGCGACATGCGCCCTTCGGCGTCGTCGGTGACCAGCGCGGACAGCAGGTCGTCGGACGGCTGCCGCAGGCGCGCGTCGGCCAGCTCGTCCAGATACGCGCGCAGCTCCGTGCCGGCGGCGACACGCCGCCGCTCCACCGCTTCCCCGGCTCTCGGGTCGAGCGTCTCGACCAATGCCTCGGACCACGCGCGGAAGCGCGGTTCGTCCTCGGTGGGCACGCCCAGCAGCCTGCAGATCACGATGACCGGCAGCGGGTAGGCGAAGGCGTCGACGACGTCGACGCGGTCCCGGCCGGCGAAGGCGTCGATCAGACGGGTGACGGTCTCACCGACCTGGCGCCGCATGCCCTCGACCCGGCCCGGCGAGTGGGGCGGTCCGAAGTGCCGCATCGCCAGCCGCCGGAGCCGGTCGTGCTCGGGCGGGTCACGCCGGATGAAGGCGGGCGGCAGGCCGGGCAGGCTCTCGTCGCCCGGCGGCGAGCCGCCCTCCGGCGGCTCCGGCCGGATCGAGCTGATCCGGGGATCGTGCAGCAGCGCGACGATCTCCCGGTAGGTGCTCACCACGTAGCCGCCGTCCTTCCGCCGCATGACCGGCGTCTCGCGCAGCTCGGCGTACAGCGGGTAGGGGTCGGCGCGGTTCGCGTGATCCAGGATCCGGTCGAAGACGCAGGTCTCGGCCATGACGACGCTCCTCGGCTTCGGGACTTCTCCGGCTGGGGTCGGGGGCGGGCGCGGGATCACTCGGGACGGCGCACCAGGATGGCCCGCCGCTCGCCCGGGTCATGGCCGGTCACCACCACTGTGGCGCCCTGGGCGACCGCGACGCGCGGCGGCACCTCCGCCGGGACCGGTTCCATGACGGCCGGCCTGCCCACCATGGCGAAGTCCGGCGGGAACGGCGCGGCCTGCTCGATCAGCCGCTGGTAGAACTCCAGCCACATGGCCTGGTCGAAGGTGACGGCGGCGGTGATGCGCCCCCGGTACCCGTAGGCGGCGACGAAGCGGCGCTCGGCGACCGACCCCTGAGTGATCACGACCCCGTCCGCGAACGTCGGAACGCCGACGGATTTGATGTTGACGCCGAACTGGCTGGACCAGAACACCGGCAGGGCCAGATGCGCCCACCGCCGGGTCTGGTCGCTGACCATGTTGTGCGCCGCGATCTCGGCCTGGGCGACCGCGTTGCCCCAGTGCTCCAGAGCCAGGAACTGGTATTCGTACGACGGGTGCGGAAATCGGGCGATGTCCCCGGCGGCGAAGATGTCGTCGGTGACCACGCCGTTGATGTCGAAGACGCGGCAGCCCGCGTCGCAGCCCACACCCCAGACGCCGGCGGCCAGCCCCGCGCCCTCCAGCCAGTCGACGTTGCGGACCGCGCCGAGCGCGACCACCGCCATGTCCACCTCGAGGGTGGCGCCGTCGGACAGGCGCGCGGCGCGCAGCCGCCCCTCGGCGTCTCCTTCGAGCGCCGTGACGGTGGTGTCGCAGCGCAGGTCCACGCCGTGCTCGCGCTGCATCTCCCCCGCGATCGCGCCGATCACCCTGCCCAGCGCCCCGAACAGCGGGACCGGTCCCCGCTCGGCGACCGTGACCGGCCGGTCCAGCTCCCGGCAGACGGAGGCGACCTCCGATCCGGCGAAGCCGCCGCCGATGACCAGCACCCGCCCGGTCCCGGCGGCGAGCCGCGCCCGCAGCCGGATGGCGTCCTCGATCGTACGGAGCACGTACACGCCGTCGAGGGCGGCCTCCGCCTCGTTCGGCCACGGCCGGGCGCGGACGCCGGTGGCGATCAGCAGGCGGTCGAACCCGATCTCCCGGCCGTCGGCGAGGCGCACCCGCTTGCCGGTCAGGTCCAGGCCGGTCGCCCGCTGCCCCAGCAGCCATTCGGCGTCCAGTTCCGCGAGCCGGGGCAGCATGGTGTGCTCGACGGGCACCTGACCGGCCAGCACCTGCTTGGACAGCGGCGGCCGGTCGTACGGCTCGTGCGTCTCGTCGCCGATCAGGGTCAGCGAACCGGCGAAGCCCTCCCTGCGCAGCACCATCGCGGCCCGCAGGCCGGCCAGCGAGGCTCCCACGATGACGATGCGCCCGTTGCGTTTGAAGCCGTCTCCGGCGTCCGGATATACCTGGGGGCCGCGTCCGGCGGCACGGGCGGCGAACCGGTCGATATGGATCGCCTGGACCGGGCAGGCCGCCTTCGCCCGCAGCACCCGCGCACGCTGCTCGTCGCTCGGATCGGGGTCGTAGAGCAGGGCCTCCTGCCCGTGCATCGTGAAGACGTCGGGCGCCGCGAAGACGCATTGCCCGTATCCCTGGCATCGGGTGAGATCGACGACGACTCGCATCGGGCCTCCTGTACGCGAGCGGTGCGCGCTTCGAGCGGCGGCGGACCGCGCGGAAGGCCGCGCCACCCGGTCATGGACACATACGGAAGGCAGCGCGATCCGGTCATGACCGCCTCGCTACCGCGTATCGGGCAACCGGTACGACCGCCCGGCGGAACGCCGCGGCGAGCCCGTCCCGATATGAGGCGCACGTACCCCGGTTGCGGCGGTCGTACCCTCCCGTCACCCGCCGCTCAGTGCCCCGGCCGCTTCAGCGAGCTCTTCGGGGCCGAGGACGCCCGGACCTGGAAGCCGGCCGAGAACAGGCGGCCGGGGTCGCCGTCGCGGCCTTCGAGGCGGTCGACGAGCAGGTCCACCGCCGCCTGGGCGGTCTCGCCGGGCAGGAAGCCGAGCGTGCTGATCGGCGGGTCGGTGTAGGGGGCCGCCGGGTCCTCCGTGGCGCAGACCAGCAGCAAATCGCCGGGGACGGAGCGGCCGAGCCTGCGGATCGTGTCCAGCAACAGCGGCGTGCTGAGCTCGACCAGGGTGAACAACGCGTCCGGCGGGACCGGGGCGGCGAGCAGCTCGGTGACGGCCTGGAGCGTCTGCTCGACGCCGGGGGCGGGCAGGCAGACGATCCGGGGGTCGTGTCCTCGCTCGGCGCACCAGTCGTGGTAGGCGCGGACGGACTGCTGGTGGTAGCAGGCCGTGGTCGCGCCGGCGACGACGGCGATCCGTTCGGCGCCCGCCTCCTCCAGGTGATCGAGGACCTGGCGTACGGCGGCGTCGTAGTCGAAGTCGACCCAGCCGCCCGCCGCCCGCGCCTCGCCCGCGACCTCGGCCAGGGCCCGGCGGTCGGAGACCACGGGGACGCCCGCGGCGAGGAAGTCCCGGACCATCGGGTCGCCCTCGACCGGGTCGATGACGAACACGCCGTCCAGCGGGATGTCCAGCCAGCAGTCGTCCGGCCCGTAGGTGGGCAGCAGGACGACGCCGTATCCGTGGGCGAGGGCCGCCTGGGTCGTCGCGGTCACGATCTGGGAGAAGTAGGCCAGGTCGGCGTAGACCCATGGCGTCTCGACGTACTCGCGTGCCGCGACGCCGAGCAGCCGGGTGTGCCCGGCGCGCAGCAGCCGTGCCGCGGCGTTCGGGCGGTAGCCGAGAGAACGCGCCACCTTCTGCACGTGCTCACGGGTGGCGGCGGGGAGCCGGCCTGCTCCGTTCAGCGCGTCGGACACCGTCGTCTTGGACACCCCGGCGGCGCGGGCCACGTCCACGAGACGGACCCGCGGTGTGCGGTCTGACTGGCTCATGAGCGCGATCCTGTCATCCGGGCGGACCCTCCGCCACTCGCCCGTACGCATTGCAGAATCGTTCCGCTGAACTCTTGTGCAGGAACGTTCCTTCACGAATACTCGCAGCCACCTCTGCCGCACATCTGATCGTTGCGGCCCGTTCAGAAAGAGGTGGTCTGATGCGCACCACCCGTTTCGCCGCCGCGATGGCGCTGCTCGCGCTCGCGGTCGCCGCCTGCGGCGGCGCCTCATCCGCCGTCAAGGGCGGCGACTCCTCCGCGTTCGAGATCACGAAGGACACAGCGCCGGCCAAGGGCGCCGTGGACACGGTGACCTGGTCGCTCTACGCCGAGCCGCAGTCCCTGGACTACGCGTACGCCTTCGACTACCACCCCAACACCGTGCTCGCCAACGTGTGCGAACAGCTCATGCGGATCACCCCCGAGCTGAAGGTGGAGCCCGGCCTGGCCGCCGCCGCGGCCAACCCCGACCCCAGGCGCTGGGTCTACACGATCCGCGACGGCGTGAAGTTCCACGACGGCTCCACGCTCACCGCCGACGACGTCGTCGCCAGCATGCGCCGCCACATGGACCCCAAGGTCGGCTCGTACTGGGTCTCCGTCTACCAGAACGTCGACAAGATCGAGAAGACCGGGCCGATGGAGGTCACGGTTCACCTGAAGCGGCCCGACCAGCTCTTCAACGAGGAGATGGGCACCTCCGCCGGAACCATCGAGAGTGCCGATTCGCTGGCCGAGGAGGGCTACGGCACCCCGGACGTCGGAGTCGACTGCACCGGCCCCTTCTCGTTCGAGTCGTGGCAGAAGGGCCAGTCGATCACTTTCAAGAAGTTCGCCGACTACTGGGACAAGGCGCTCGAACCCAAGGTGAACACGCTCAAGATGGTGTTCATCCCGGACCCCGCGGCCCGCGTCAACGCGATGCTCGCCGGGGAGGTCGACGGCGGCTACCTCCTGCCGCCCCCCGGGTTCGCCAAGCTCCGCACCGCCGGCAGCGGCACGCTCTACTTCGGCCCCAACACGACGGCCGTGAACCTGATCCCCACCGACCTCAAGGGCACGCTCGGTGACGTCAAGGTCCGCAGGGCGCTGTCCATGGCGCTCGACCGCGACGGCATCATCAAGGCCGCCGCGGGCGGAGCCGGCGCGCCGGCGAAGGCGCCGGGCGCTCTCGGCGCCTGGGGAATCGCCCCTGAGGCGGGCAAGGGGCACCACGACAAGCTTCCGGCCCTCACCCGAGACGTCGAGGGGGCGAAGAAGCTGATCCAGGAGGCCGGAGCCTCCGGCAAGAAGGTCGTGATGGCGACCAGCACGCTCTCCCCCGACATCGGCGTCATCGCCAACGCGGTGCAGTCGGCCGGGCAGGCCATCGGCCTGAACGTCGAACTGAAGGCGGTCGCCCCCGAGGCCTACACGGCGCTGTTCTCCGATCCGAAGGCCCGCGAGGGCGTCGACCTGGTCATGACGATCTGGTACGACTCCACCCCCGACCCGCTGGAGTTCTACGGGATCCTGCGCACCGGCGACTTCGCCAACTACGGCGGCTACTCCAACCCCGAGTACGACGCCCTGGTCGACGAGGCCAACGCCCAGGCCGATCCGGCCGCACGCGCCGCTACGGTCGCCAAGCTGCAGGAGATCGCCGTCCGTGACATGGTCTGGATCCCGCTGTACGAGCCGCCGCACAACATGTTCCTGAACAAGCGGCTCACCGGCGCCCCGACCGGCATCTCCCAGCTCGTCTACCCATGGGCCGCCCGTCTGGGTTCGGCCGGTTGAGTCCGACCATGGCAGGCTTCCTCCTCCGCCGGATCGGGGGGATCGCCGTGACGTTGCTCGTCGCGTCGTTCCTGGTCTTCGGTTCGGTCCATCTCGCCCCCGGTGATCCGGCGTCCTTCCTCCTGGGAGGGCGATCGGCGTCACCGGCCGCCGTCGCGGCCATCAAGGAGCAGTACCACCTGAACGACCCGTTCCTGGTCCAGTACACGAAGTGGGTCGGCGGCGTCGTCACCGGCGACTTCGGCAAGTCCGCGACGTTCCGGCAGGACGTGGGCGGCCTGATCGCCGCCCGGCTGCCGACGACGCTGCTGCTGATCGGCTACGCGGGCCTGCTCATCCTGGTCGGCGGGCTGGCGTCCGGAGCGCTGGCCGCGCTTCGGCGGGGCGTCGTCGACCGGGCGGTCCTCATCGGCACGGGCATCGCCACGGCCACCCCCTCGTTCGTCGCCGCGATCGGGCTGATCTCGCTGTTCGCCGTCCAACTGGCCTGGTTTCCCGCCTTCGGCGACGGGGGCGGTTTCGGTGACCGGGTCTACCATCTGACGCTCCCGGCGGCGGCGCTCGCCCTGACCTTCGTCGGCCTGGTGGCCCGGGTCACCCGGACGTCGATGCTGGAGGAGCTGGGACGCGAGCACGTCGAGGTGGCCCGCTCACGCGGGGTGCCCGGCTCGGAGGTGGTACGGCGGCACGTGCTGCGCAACGCCCTCGGCCCGATCACCACCGTGACCGGGACGGTCGTGGCCGGCCTGCTGGTCGCCACCTCGATCGTGGAGACCGCCTTCGGCCTGTCCGGGGTCGGCCAGTTGCTCGTCAGCTCCGTCACCGTCAAGGACTTCCCGGTCGTGCAGGCCGTCAGCCTGCTGGTGGTGCTGGCCTTCGTCACCGCCAACCTCGTCGTCGACCTGGTCCAGCCGCTCATCGACCCCCGTCTGTCCCATGCGAAGGGAGGCAGGGCATGACCGCCGTGCCCGTCCACCGGCGCAGGTTCTTCGCGCCGCTGGCCCGCGTCGCGGGAGGCGACAAGCTCGTCACGGCCGCCCTCGCCCTGCTGGCCCTGCTGATCGTGGCGGCGGTCCTCGCCCCGTGGATCGCACCGCACGACCCCGACGCCGTGGACCTGTCCGCGACGTTGAGCGGCTCCACCCCCGAGCACCTGCTGGGCGCGGACCAGTCCGGCCGCGACGTCCTGTCCCGGCTGATCTTCGGCGCCCGGACGGGACTGCTCGGCCCGCTGGTGGTCGTGATCGTCTCGACGGTGCTCGGCATGCTGATCGGGGTGACGGCCGCCTGGCACGGCGGGGTGGTCGACGCCGTGCTGTCGCGTGCCATGGAGCTCGTCTTCTCCTTCCCCGCCCTGCTGCTGGCGATCATCCTGGTGGCGGTCTTCGGCGTCGGACTGACCGCGCCGGTGATCGCGATGAGTGTCGCCTACGCCCCGTACGTCGGCCGGTTGGCCCGCAGCGTGGCCCTGCGGGAGAAGGCCCGCCCCTATATCCAGGCGTACAGGGTGCAGGGCTGGTCCGGCTGGGTGATCTGCGTGAAGCACCTGCTGCCCAACATCGCTCCGCTGATCCTCGCCCAGTCCGCGATCAACTTCGGGTACGCGCTCATGGACCTCGCGGCGCTCTCCTTCCTCGGCTTCGGTGTGCAGCCGCCCACCGCCGACTGGGGTGCGATGATCAACGAGGGCTCCTCGTCCCTGCTCCAGGGCGCGATGCTGCCCGCCCTCGCCCCCGGCGTCGCCATCGTGATCACGGTTGTCGCGTTCGGCATCGTCGGCGAATCCATCGCCGACCGCGTCGCACGGCGGGAGCAGTGATGACCGGCCGGCTACTGGAGATCGAGAAGCTGACCGTGCGGCTCGCGGCCGGCAAGGCCGCCCGCCCCATCCTCGGCGGTGTGTCGTTGCACGTCGAGCGAGGCGAGGCCGTGGGGCTGGTCGGCGAGTCCGGATCTGGCAAGTCCGTCACCTGCCGTTCGGTGCTGGGGCTGCTCCCCGAGGGTGCGTCGGCCTCGGGGAGCCTGCGGGTGAACGGAGAGGACATCCTCACGATGTCCTCCACCCGGCTTCGCGAACTGCGTCGCCGCGACGTCTCCATGATCTTCCAGGACCCTCGGGCCTCCATCAACCCGATGCGCCGGATCGGCGACTTCGTCACCGAAGGGATGCGGGCCGGCGGCGTGCCGCAGAAGGACGCTCTCAAGCGGGCCGAGGAACTGCTGGAGTCGGTCGGCATCCGTGAGCCGGGCCCGGCTCTGCACAGGTACCCGCACGAGTTCTCCGGCGGCATGCTGCAGCGCGTGATGATCGCCGGCGCGCTCGCCGGAGGGCCCCGGCTGCTGCTGGCCGACGAGCCGACCACGGCGCTGGACGTCACCACCCAGGCCGAGGTCGTCTCGATCCTCACCCGGCTGCGGGCCGAGCGTGACATGGGGATGCTCTTCGTCACCCATGACCTGGAGCTGGCCGCGGCGATCTGCGACCGCATCTACGTGATGTACGCGGGACGGATCGTGGAGGCGCAGTCCGCCGAAGGGCTCTTCGGCCGGCCTCGCCATCCGTACACCTCGGGGCTGCTGGCCGCGACCCCGCGGCTGGAGTCGGACGAGCCGCCGCACGGTGTCCCCGGGCGCCCGGTCTCTCTCGCCGAGGCTCCGGACGGATGCGCCTTCGCGGCCCGCTGCGCCCACGTCCGGCCCGGCTGCACCGAGCGCGAGCCCGTCCACCGGGAGATCGACGGCGCCCAGGTGGCCTGCCTGCGCGCGGAGGAGCTGATCCATGACTGAGCACGCGCTGGAGGTCGAGGGCCTGCGCAAGACGTTCGGCGACCACGTCGCCGTCGACGGCGTCTCCTTCTCGCTGCCTCCCGGCGGCTCCCTGGCCATCGTGGGCGAGTCGGGATCGGGGAAGACGACCACCGCGCGGATGCTCGTCGGCCTGGAGCGACCGGACGCCGGCCGGATCCGCGTCGGCGGGCGGGACCGCTCGCACGTCGCCCGCGGCAGGGCGACCCGGCTGGCCCGCGCCCGCGAGATCCAGATGGTCTTCCAGGACCCCTACCTCTCGCTGGACCCCAGGGTCACCGTCGCCGCCTGCGTCGAGGAGCCGCTGCGCCTGCACTTCTCGATGAGCCCGGCGGAACGCCGGGCCCGCCGCGACGAGCTGCTGGCGCGGGTCGGCCTCGGCGAGCGGGAGGCGGACGCGCTCCCGAGACGGCTGTCCGGCGGCCAGCGGCAGCGGGTCGCCATCGCCCGCGCGCTGGCGACCCGGCCGAAGGTGCTGATCCTGGACGAGGCGACCGCCGCGCTCGACGTGTCCATCCAGGCCCAGATCCTCGACCTGCTGGCGGAGATCCGCCGCGACACCGGCGTCGGATATCTGTTCGTCACGCACAACCTGGCGCTCGTCCGGCACGTCGCCGACGACATCCTCGTGCTCTACCAGGGGCGCGTGGTCGAGACGGGCCCGACCCGGGAGGTGCTGGCCGCCCCCGAGCATCCGTACACCCGGCTGCTGCTGCACTCCGTGCCGCGGCCCGGCTGGGACCCCGCCCGGATCGCGGCCGACCGGCGCGCCCTCGCGGCCGCGCTGAAGGAGACGCCGCCTTCCCCGGCCTCCGCCGACCCCCTTCGTCACGTCCCCGAAACGAACTCCACGGAAAGGAGTGCGGCCCAGTGACCGACCTCCCCTACCTCCCCGCGACCGAGGCCCTGCGGATGTTCCGCTCCCGGGAGCTGTCCCCCGTCGAGCTGATGACCGCCGTCGTCGAGCGCGCCGAGGCCGTCGAACCGCGGGTCAACGCGCTCAGCGAACGCACCTTCGAGGAGGCCCTCCTCCAGGCGAAACAGGCCGAGGACGCCTACCGCGACGGCACGGCGCGCCCGTTGGAAGGGCTTCCCGTCGCCACGAAGGACGAGCAGCCGATCGCCGGACGGATCGCCTCGGACGGCTCGCTCCCCTTCGCCGACCACGTGGCCGAGGTGACCCACCCGATCATCGAGCGCATCGTCGCCGCCGGCGGCATCGTGCACGCCCGTACGACGACGCCCGAGTTCTGCTGCGCGGGCTTCACGCACTCGAAGCTGTGGGGGGTCACCCGCAACCCGTGGAACCTCGACTATTCGCCCGGCGGCTCCTCCGGCGGCTCGGGCGCGGCGCTCGCCTCCGGCACGGCCACCCTCGCCACCGGCTCCGACATCGGCGGCTCGATCCGGCTGCCCGCCGCCAACACCGGCACGGTCGGCTTCAAGCCGCCCTACGGCCGGGTGCCCGCCATGGCGCCGTTCAACCTCGACCACTACTGCCACGACGGGTCGATGGCCCGCACGGTCGCCGACTGCGCGCTGCTGCAGAACACCATCGTCGGCCCGCACCCCCGTGACGTGGTCTCGCTCCGCCCGGCCGTCCACATCGCCGAGGATCTCGGCGACGTGACCGGCCTGCGCATCGCGTACGCGCCGAACCTGGGCGACTGGGAGATCGAGCCGGACATCGCGGCCAACACCCGGGCCGTGGCCGACGCGCTCCGCGAGGCCGGGGCGATCGTGGAGGAGGTCGAGATCTGCCTGCGGCGCGCCGACGTCTTCAAGGCCGTGTTCATCCACTTCGGCGCCATCTTCGGCCCTATGGTCACCCGGGTCGCGGCCGAGCACGGCGACCGGCTCACCCCCTACGCCCTCGCTTTCGCCGCCGATGCCGGGCGGGCGATGGAGGAGGCCGGCGCCTTCCTGACCGGGCTGGAGATGGAGGCGGCGATCTACGCGCCGATCGGCGAGCTGCTCGACCGCTACGACGCGCTGATCTGCCCGACCACAGGCGCGCCCGGCCTGCGCGCGGGCGAGGAGTACGTCGACACCAAGTTCAGCGTGAACGGCGTGGAACTCGACAACTACCTGGAGTACTCACTGACCCCGGTCTTCAACATCGCCAGCCGCTGCCCGGTGCTCAACGTCCCGTCCGGACGGGCGTCCAACGGCGTGCCGACCGGCGTGCAGATCGTCGGCCGCAGCTACGACGACGCGACCGTCTTCAACGTCGGCGCCGCCGTCGAGCGCGTCCGCCCGTGGGCGTTCCGCCCCGAAGCGCTGTGATCCCCCTGATCCCGTCCCAAGGAGAACCCGCATGACCACCCCCGCCGATCTCGTCTTCCTCGGCGGTCCGGTACACACGCTCGGACCGGCCCGTTCCCGGGCCACGGCGGCCGCCGTCCGCGCCGGCCGGATCGTCGCCGTCGGCGAGGAGCAGGACGTCCGGCCGCTGATCGGCGCCGGCACCGAGGTCGTCGACCTGGCCGGCCGGGCCCTGCTGCCCGGGTTCCAGGACGCCCACGTGCATCCCGTCCTGGCCGGCCTCACCATGATCCGGTGCGACCTGCACGAGGCCGGGAACGCGGACGAGGCGGTCGCCGCCATCCGCGCCTACGCCGAGGCCAACCCCGACGCCGAATGGATCAGCGGCGGCGGCTGGTCCATGGAGTGGTTCCCCGGCGGGACGCCGAGCAGGAGCCTGCTGGACGCGGTGGTCCCCGACCGGCCCGTCCACCTCGTCAACCGGGACGGCCACGGGGCCTGGGTCAACACCAGGGCCCTGGAACTGTGCGGCGTCGACGCCGGCACCCCGGACCCTGTCGACGGGCGCATCGAGCGGGAGGCCGACGGCGTCCCGCAGGGCACGCTCCACGAGGGCGCGTCGCACCTGGTCGGCCGGCACGTCCCCGAGCCGACCCCGGACATGATGCTGCGCGCGCTCCGGGCCGGCCAGCGGCGGCTGCACTCCGCCGGCGTGACCGCGTGGCAGGACGCGATGGTCAACCCCGAGGTGCAACGGGCCTACCTGGCCGCGGCCGAGTCCGGGCTGCTCACCGCCCGGGTGGTCGGCGCGCTCTGGTGGGACCGCGAAAGGGGCGAGGAGCAGATCCCCGAGCTGCTCGAGCGCCGGAGTGAGGCGGGCCGGTTCCGCGCCACCAGCGTCAAGATCATGCAGGACGGGGTGGCGGAGAACTTCACCGCCGCGATGACCTCCTCCTATCTCGACGGCTGCGGGTGCCGTACCGGCAACCAGGGGATCAGCTTCGTCGATCCGGAGGCGCTGCGCGGGTACGTCACCCGCCTGGACGCCGAAGGCTTCCAGGTCCACGTGCACGCCGTCGGCGACCGGGCGGCCCGCGAGGCATTGGACGCGTTCGAGACGGCGCGCGCGGCCAACGGGACGAACGACCACCGCCACCACATCGCCCATCTGCAGGTCGTGCACCCGGATGACGTGCCGCGGTTCGCCGCCCTCGGCATCACCGCCAACATGCAGCCGTTGTGGGCGGCGCACGAGCCGCAGATGGACGAGCTGACCATCCCGTTCCTCGGCCCGGAACGGGCGGGCCGGCAGTACCCGTTCGGGGACCTGGCCCGCGCCGGCGCCTCGCTCGCGGCCGGGAGCGACTGGCCGGTCAGCAGCCCCGATCCGCTCCTCGGCATCCACGTCGCCGTCAACCGATGGATCCGGGGCGAGGGCACGGAGGCGTTCCTGCCGGAGCAGCGCCTCAGCCTGACGGCCGCCCTGGCCGCGTACACGATCGGCTCGGCGCGGGTGAACCACCTGGACACCCGGACCGGCACCATCGAGAAGGGCAAGCTCGCCGACCTGGTGGTCACCGACCGCGACCCCTACTCGATCCCGGCCGCCGAGATCGGCGAGACGTCGGTGCTGGCCACCTACGTCGAAGGCGATCGCATCCACACCGACCCGGCCTTCTGACCGATCGCCGGACGGCTCCGCGGCCGGCCGTGGAGCCGTTCGCGTCACGGGCGGAGGGAGAGCTCGTCCAGGATCTCGTCCGCCAGCTTCCCCGCGGTCGGCTCGAAGGCCCGGGCCAGCGAACGGAACACCTGCTCGGCCCGGATCGCCGGCCAGTCGCCGGGCAGCTGCTCGGCCGGCAGGTGCGGGTCCCGGCGGACGAGCTGCAGCCAGTCGTGGTGCAGGAACAGCTGCCGGGCGAGGTCGTCGGCGGCCGAGGGCACCGGGTGAGGGGTGTCCCAGCGGTCCAGGAAGGCGCGGTACCGCCCGGCGATCTCCTCGATGTCGAAGGCCTTCCTGACGAGGTCCGCCGACTCGGTCGGCGTGGACGCGCGGGCGGTCAGCACGGTGACGTGGTCGCCGAGGTCGAGCGGGGCGAGCATGCCGGTGACGTCCTTCATGCCGGGCGCGATCCACAGACCGCTCTGCAGCGGGCCGAACCCGGCCCAGACGAGCTGCGAGCGCAGGTCGTGCCGCGTGCTGCGCCGGCTGTCGGGAAGCGAGAACCCCACCAGGGTCCAGGTGCCGTCCCAGTCGCGGTTGACCGCGCCGGTCTCCCAGACCCGCCTGCGCCCGTCCTCCAGCACCCCCACGGCGTGCTCGGTGAGCCCGAAGTACATCTTGCGTCCCCGGCGGTGCCGCGCCAGCAGGTTCCGCTTGACCATGCGGGTCAGCGTCGAGCGCACCGCCTCCTCGGACAGGCCCAGGCGGGCGAACACGTCGATGACGCTTCCCGAGTAGACGGCGGTGTCGCGTCCGAGCACGTAGATGCCGAGAAAGCTGAACATCAGCGACTGCGGGCGCGCGGACGGCGCGTGCGCCTGGTCGTCTCCCTCGCTGAGCGTCACAGGACGAGGGTAGACGGGGCAACGACATTGGGCACAATTTTGACGATCGTTTCAATACTGCCTTATGTTGACGGGGTCGTCCTTCCGCTCATCGAGAGGTGAAGTCCATGGATCTGTCCGGCAAGGTCGCCGTCGTCACGGGCGCGGGCCGTGGCCTCGGCCGCGCGTACGCCGAGGCGCTCGCCGCGGCCGGCGCCGCGGTGGTCGTGAACGACGTGAACGCCGAGGCGGCCGCGGAGGTCGCCGGCGCCATCCGGGCGAGCGGCGGCAGGGCCGCCGTCGTCGCGGGCGCGGTCGGCGGCTCCGAGCTCGCCGACCGGCTGGTCGCCGCCGCCGAGGAGTTCGGCCGGCTCGACGTGCTGGTCACCAACGCGGGCATCCTGCGGGACAGGGTCCTGTGGAAGATGTCCGACGAGGACTTCGACGCGGTCGTCGACGTGCACTTGCGCGGCACGTTCACCTGCGCCCGCGCCGCGGCGGTCCGCATGCGCGAGCAGGGGACCGGCGGCCGCCTGATCCTGATCTCGTCCCCGGCCGGTCAGCGCGGGAACTTCGGCCAGACCAACTACGCCGCCGCCAAGGCGGGCATCGTCGCCATGGCCCGCACCTGGGCGATGGAGCTCGCCCGCGCGGACATCACGGTCAACGCGGTCGTCCCGGTGGCGGCGACCGAGATGACCAGGACGATCCCCGCGTTCGCCCCGATCCTCGAAGAGGCCGAGCGCACCGGGACGCCGTTCCCGGAGTGGCTGCGCAAGGACGAGGGCCTCGGCACGGTCGAGGACGTCGCCGCACTCATCGTCTACCTCGCCTCCGACGCGTCGGCGGGCGTGACCGGGCAGGCGATCGGCATCGGCGGCGACCGGCTCGCCCTCTGGTCCCACCCGAGCGAGAAGGCCGTCGCGTTCGCCGACGGCGGATGGACGGCGGACACCATCGCGGCGTCGTGGGAGAAGGGCGTCGGCGCCGAGCCGGAGACGTACGGGATCCCCGCGCCCAGGGTTCCGGAGGCGTGAGATGGGCGACCGGCTCATGAACGTCGCCGACCTGGTCGCGATCGACGTCCACACGCACGCGGAGGTCTCGAAGGACGGGCACGGCTCGCTGAGCCCGGAGCTGTTCGGCGCCTCCGAGGAGTACTTCAAGGCGCACGGCCACCGGCAACCGACGATCGCGGAGACGGCCGCGTACTACCGCGAGCGGAAGATGGCCGCGGTGGTGTTCACCATCGACGCCGAGCACGCCACCGGCCACCCGCGCATCTCCAACGAGGAGGTGGCCGAGAGCTGCGCGGAGCACGCCGACGCGCTCATCCCGTTCGCCAGCGTGGACCCCTGGAAGGGCCGGGCGGGCGCCCGCGAGGCGCGCCGTCTGGTCGAGGAGCACGGGGTGCGCGGCTTCAAGTTCCACCCGAGCATCCAGGGCATAGCGCCCAACGACCGCACCGCCTACCCGCTGTACGAGGCCATCGAGGAGCTCGGCGTCCCGGCGCTGTTCCACACCGGCCAGACCGGCATCGGCGCGGGTGTCCCCGGCGGAGGCGGCATCCGGCTGAAGTACGGGAACCCGATGCTGGTCGACGACGTCGCCGTGGACTTCCCCGAGCTGCGGATCATCCTGGCGCACCCGTCGTTCCCCTGGCAGGACGAGGCCCTCGCCGTCGCCACGCACAAGCCGTACGTCTACATCGACCTGTCCGGATGGTCGCCGAAGTACTTCCCGCCGCAGCTGGTCCGGTACGCGAACACACTGCTGAAGGACAAGGTGCTCTTCGGCTCCGACTACCCGGTGATCACCCCGGACCGCTGGCTGGCCGACTTCGACAAGTTGGAGATCAAGCCCGAGGTCCGCCCCCGGATCCTCAAGGACAACGCCGTACGCCTGCTCGGGCTCGGCGACCAGAAGTGACCGGACGACCAGGAGAGAGAAGGCAGGCCATGACCACCACCGTGAACGGGCTCGACGAGATCACCGCGCTCGCCGGCAAGGACCTGGGCCGCAGCGGCTGGCTGGAGATCACCCAGCAGAGGGTGAACGCCTTCGCCGACGCCACCGGGGACCACCAGTGGATCCACGTCGACGCCGAGAAGGCGAAGGACGGGCCGTTCGGCGGCACGATCGCGCACGGCTACCTGACGCTGTCGCTGGTCATCCCGCTCTTCAACGAGCTGCTCGACATCCAGGGCGTGAAGATGAGCGTGAACTACGGCCTGGAGAAGGTGCGCTTCCCCAGCCCGGTCCGGGTGGGCGCCAAGGTGCGCCTCGCCGCCACGGTGGAGTCGGTCTCCGAGGTGGCCGGGAACGGCGTGCAGATGCTGCTCGACGTCACCGTCGAGGTCGAGGGCTCCGACAAGCCCGCCTGCGTCGCCCGCACGGTCTACCGGCACTACGCCTGACCCACGATGCGACGCGCGTTCCACGAGGACGACCACGAGGCGTCCCGGCTCGCGGTCCGCGAGGTCGTGCTCTTCCCCATGGCGAACGAAGACCGCTTCTTCCTGACCGGAGGTCGTACACCGATGCAGAACGCTGGACTGGGAGGGTGGCCGGCTCGCCGGGCCCAGATGACGCCGGACCACGCGGCGTTCACCTACCGGGACCGGTCCCTCACCTACGCCGAGGTTCACCAGCGCACGACGAGGCTGGCCTCACGGCTGCGCGACGCCGGGGTGCGGGCCGGGGACCGGGTCGCCTATCTCGGCCCCAACCACACCGCGTTCGTGGAGACCATGTTCGCCACGCACGTGCTCGGCGGGATCTTCGTGCCGCTGAACTTCAGGCTGGCGGCGCCCGAGATCGCGTACATGCTGAACGACTCGGAGGCGACGGTCCTGATCTACGCGCCGGAGTGCGCCGAGGCGGTCCGCGCGCTCCCGGACGCGTCGGCCCCGAACACGTCGGCCCCGGACACCTCGACGCCGCCCGCGGTCGTGGCGCTCACCTCTCCCGCGCCGGGCGAGCATGAGTACGAGACATGGCTGTCGGCGGGGGATGCCGCGCCGATCGACGTGCCGGTGTCGCTCGACGACGTCGCCCTCATCCTCTACACGTCGGGCACGACGGGGCGCCCCAAGGGTGCGACGCTCACCCACGGCAACCTCACCTGGAACACCTTCAATCTCATGGTCGGCGTCGACGTGACGGGCGACGAGGTGACGCTGATCAGCGCCCCCCTCTTCCATGTCGGGGCCCTCGGCCAGACGCTGCTGCCGACGTTCATCAAGGGCGGCCATTCGGTGATCATGCCGTCGTGGGACGTGAACGCGTGCTACGACCTCATCGAGCGGCACGGCGTCACCTGGATGTTCGGAGTCACCACGATGTACGCCGCCCTCGCCCGGTCGCCGCGGTGGGCCGCGGCCGACCTGTCCTCGCTGCGCAGCCTCATGTCCGGCGGAGCGGCGATCCCGGCCTCGCTGATCCGCACCTACCAGGAGCGCGGCCTGGTCTTCTGCCAGGGATACGGGCTCACCGAGACCGCGCCGGGCGCGACCTTCCTCGAGGCGAGCCAGAGCGCCCGCAAGGTCGGCTCCGCCGGCGCCCCCGTGTTCTTCGCCAACGTACGCGTGGTCCGCTCCGATCTCGCAGACGTGGCGGTCGGCGAGCCCGGCGAGGTGCTCGTCCAGGGGCCCAACGTGACCCCCGGCTACTGGCGGAACCCGGGGGCGACGGCCGCGGCCTTCTCCGAGGGCGGCTGGTTCCATTCCGGCGACATCGCCACCGTGGACGGGGACGGGTACGTCTACATCGTCGACAGGGTCAAGGACATGTACATCTCGGGCGGCGAGAACGTCTACCCGGCCGAGGTCGAGGGCGTGGTGTTCGAGCACCCGGCCGTGGCGGAGGTCGCCGTGATCGGGGTGCCGGACCCCACGTGGGGCGAGGTCGGCCACGCGTTCGTCGTGCGCCGTCCGGGCTCGCACGTCACCGCCGACGAGCTGCGCGACTTCCTCCTCGGGCGGTTGGCCAAGTACAAGATCCCCCGCTATTTCGACATGGTGGACGACCTGCCGAAAACGGCATCGGGCAAGATCCGGAAGCCGGAGCTGCGCCGCCGCCGCGGCCTGGCAGCCGCCGGTCCGGCCTGACCGCGGCGGCACCGTTCGCGGACGGCGTGGGCCGCGGTCCCGGATTCTGTTTCGGAAAAGCGGTAATCCGCCCCAATCTAGCCCTTTGCCTATTACGGGTGTCCGGCTCGGCCTGGCGCCCTCTACCGTGAGGACAGGTCGACATGCCGTTTCGGCATCTTCCCGGAAGACCGATTCGACGCTCCGTCTATCAGTAGTGACCGAGACCGGGCCGAGCATCCAGCAGGTCCGGTGTCCCGTGAGACACAGCCCCGCGCATGAGCGGGAGCGTGGAACCATCACCACCACTACGGAGTGATCTTCATGCTCAAACAAGCTCTCGCCACCGGCGTAATGGTCGCTTCCGCCCTCTCCGTCCCGATGACCATCTCCTCCCAGCCCGCGAACGCGTCCGTCGCCCCCTCCGCCATCGCCGCGGCGAACATCTCGAACTCCGCACTCACCTGCTGGTCAGGAAACAGCTGCGGGACCCGGCGTCATCACGAGAAGCGGGCCCGCAAGGTGCTCGTCCAGGAGCGCGTCTACGTCGAGAAGCCGCGACTGCGGCGCACATTCGTCGAACGCCGAGTCACCGTCCACCCCAAGAGGATGCGGCGAGCATTCGTGGAACGCCGCGCGTTCGTCCAGCGCCCCGTACTCCGCAGGCACTTCGTCAGGCAAGCCGTCGAACACCCGCGACTGCGGCGCGCGTTCGTCGAACGCCGAGTCACCGTCCACCCCAAGAGGATGCGGCGAGCATT
>NZ_BBYM01000003.1:0-62744 GCF_001570405.1 Microtetraspora niveoalba
CTGGGTGTTCGTTGTTGTGTTTGTGGGGGTTGTCCTGCCTGGTCGGGGTGGCCTCTTTTTCTGGTTTTTGTGGGGGTCTTCGGGCCCCCTTTTTTTGTGTCCGGGGGTTCGGGGGAGGCCGGCTTCTGTCGAGGTGATGGTCGCGGTGGTGGGGCGGGGCTTGTGGTCTCGGCTGGGGGTCCGGGAGTTGCCTGGTCGTTGGTCGTTGGTCGTTGGTCGTTGGTCGTTGGTCGTTGGTTCGTCGGGTCGTCGGGTCGTCGGGTCGGTCGCGAGCGCGGGGGGCTGGTTACTCATCGGCTTGCGCACCCAGGGAGCACCTGGTGGGGCGGCCGCTGTCGGCCGAGGACGTGGCCGCCGAGGACGTGGCCGCCGAGGACGTGGCCGCCGAGGACGTGCCCGCCGAGGCCGAGGCGCTGAAGGACGTGCCCGCCGAGGCCGAGGCGCTGAAGGACGAGATGGCCGCGAGGCTGCCGTTCGCGCCGATCGCCCTCGCTGCTGATCGAGCTGGACGCGCGCACGCACTTCCTGGACTGCTTCTTCACCCACGCCGGCGCGCGCAAGCTGACCAAGGCGGCCGGGACTAAGCGCAACATGCTGGGCGTGCTCATCGCGACCGAGACCAAGCGCAACATGCTGGCTGTGCTCATCGCGATGGCCACGTATCTGGGCCTGGCCCGGACGTCGGAAGCCTGCCCGCCACGGCGACCGCGCCATTCCGCGCGCCCGGCTGGAGACGCGGTTCACCAACGGCGCGCAGCGCTGCGAGAACGCGTGCTCTGGAGGCGCTCCTGTACGACGCGGCCGCCCGGGCCGAGGAAATCCTCACCCTGAATGTCGAGGACCTCGACCTGAGGTTCCGCCGCGCCCGCGTCGTCTCCAAAGGCGGCGCCATCGAGTACGTGCACTGCCCACTCCGACGGCCCGGCTGCTGCCCCGCCCGTTGACCCGCCGTACCAGCGGCCCGGGTGTTCCTGGCCGACCGGCACGCCCCCACCTCTGGACGCCGAGCGCCCGCGGGCGCCGACATCGAGTCCACCACCGGCCGGGGACGGCTGTCCTACCCTCGTGCCGAGTATCTGTTCAAGTCCGGTGAGGCGTGTGGCCGGCTGGCTCGTTCAGGTGGTTGAGACGAGGCGGTAGCCCACACCGCGGACTGTTTGGAGCATCTTGTCATCCACGTCGCCGAGCCGGGCGCGGAGGCGCTTCACATGAACGGCGATGGTGTTGGTGGACATGGTGTCGGCGGAGTGCCAGACGTTGCGCATGATCTGCTCACGGGTGACCGTACGGTCGGCGTTGCGCATCAGGTAGTGCAGCAGCTCGAACTCTCTGAGCGGGAGATGCACGATCTTCCCGTCCACCTTGACCTGGTAGGCGGTGACGTCGAGCTCCACGTTGCCGATCGTCAGTACGGCGCGGTCGGCTTCCTGGCGGCGGAAGGCGGCCTGGACGAGGGGGAGCAACTCGGGCACACGGTACGGCCGGGCGACGCAGGCGGTGGCCCCCGCGGCGAGGGCGTGCACCGCCTGCTCGGCATCGCTGCCGAAGTCGATGCCGAGCAGGACGGGTACGGCCCGCGCGAGCCGTACGGCGCGGACGAAGTCGAGCGGCCCGATGATCGGGAGCGAGGCGCTGATCAGGACGGCGTCGGGCTGGAGGGCGGCGGCGAGTTGCCGGATCAGGTCGCTGTCCGGATCGGCCACCAGGAGTATGGGCGCCGACCGAGTGTCCCCCTCCACTGCGGGTACCGTCACCCGGGTCCCTCCACTTCCTTCCGCTTGTGTCGCGCTTCCGTTCGTCCCGGATCTCGCGTCCGCCCTGGTCCCCGGTCAGCCGAAGCGGCCGGTGATGTAGTCCTCGGTCGCCTTCATGCCGGGGTTGGTGAAGATCCTGGACGTGTCGTCCATCTCGATGAGCTTTCCGGGCTGGCCTTGGCCCGCCAGGTTGAAGAACGCCGTCTTGTCGCTGACGCGGGCGGCCTGCTGCATGTTGTGCGTCACGATCACGATCGTGTAGTCCGTCTTCAGGGACGAGATGAGGTCCTCGATCGCCAGCGTGGAGATCGGGTCGAGAGCCGAGCAGGGCTCGTCCATGAGGAGGACCTGCGGCCGTACGGCGATGGCCCGGGCGATGCACAGACGCTGCTGCTGTCCGCCGGAGAGGCCGGAGCCGGGCTTGTGCAGGCGGTCCTTGACCTCGTTCCACAGGTTGGCGCCCTTGAGCGAGGACTCGACGATGCCGTCCAGCTCCGACCGGGAGAACCGCCCGTTGAGCCGGAGGCCGGCGGCGACGTTGTCGTAGATGGACATCGTCGGGAACGGGTTGGGCCGCTGGAACACCATGCCGATGGTCCGGCGGACGGACACCGGGTCCACGTCGGGGCCGTAGAGGTCCTGCTCCTCCAGGCGGACCTTGCCCTCGACGCGGGCGCCGGGGATGACCTCGTGCATCCGGTTGAGCGTGCGCAGGAAGGTGGACTTGCCGCATCCGGACGGCCCGATGAACGCCGTCACGGTCCGCGGCTCGATGGTCATCGTGATGTCCTCGATGGCCTTGTGCGCTCCGTAGTAGGCGTCGAGTCCGGAGACCTCGATCTGCTTGGCCATGTCCTTAAGACCCTCTCTTCGCGGGTGAGCGCCACCACGCGATGAGGCGCGCCACCAGGTTGAGCAGCATGACGATCAGGATGAGGGTGAGCGCTCCGGTCCACGCGCGGTCGATCGCGGTGTCGGTCGGCCGTCCCGCCTGGTCGAAGACGTACAGGGGAAGGCCCATCTGCGGCCCGTTGAACGGGTCGTTGTTGATGGAGTCGGTGAAGAAGACGGTGAGCAGCAGCGGGGCCGTCTCGCCGGCCACGCGGGCGACGGCGAGCATGACGCCGGTCAGGATGCCGGTGAACGCGGTCGGCAGCACGACCTTGACGATCGTCCGCCATTTCGGGACGCCGAGCGCGTACGCGGCCTCGCGGAGGTCGTTCGGAACGAGGCGCAGCATCTCCTCGGCCGAGCGGACCACCACCGGCATCATCAGGATCGACAGCGCCATGGCGCCGGCGAAGCCGGAGAACGGCATGCCGAGGGCGAGGACCCAGAACGCCAGGACGAAGAGGCCGGAAACGACTGATGGGACGCCGGTCATGACGTCCACGAAGAAGCTGATCCACCGGGCGAGCCGGCCGCCTGGGCCGTACTCCACCAGATAGACGGCGGTGAGCAGGCCGATCGGCACCGCGATGAGCGAGGCGAGGAGCACCTGTTCCAGGGTTCCGATGATCGCGTGGTACGCGCCGCCGCCGGCGTCCCTGGCCCCGATGTTGCGCATCGAGTGGGTGAGGAACTCCAGGTCGAAGCGCCCGATGCCGTTCTTGACGACGAGCCACAACACCGAAAGCAGGGGGACGACCGCGATGGCGAAAGCGAGATAGACCAGCATCTGGACGATGCGGTCCTTCACCCGGCGGCCGGTCGAGATGGGCTGGATGCCCGTTTGCACAGTGGTCATGCGGCCCTCGCGAACTCCTTACGGCGAGCGATGACGAGGCGGGCGGCCATGTTCACCACCAGCGTGATCAGGAAGAGGACGAGGCCCGACGCGATCAGCGCGCCGCGGCCGACCGCGGTGGCCTCGCCGAAGCCGTTGGCGATGTTGGCGGCGATGCTGTTGCCGTTCGGGCCGAGGATCTCGAACGAGATCCCGAAGGTCGCGGGGAGGATGAGGGCGACGGCGATCGTCTCGCCCATGGCCCGCCCGAGGCCGAGCATCGCCGCGCTGATGACGCCGGGGCGGCCGAACGGCAGCACCGACATCCTGATCATCTCCCAGCGGGTGGCCCCGAGGGCGAGCGCGGCCTCCTCCTGCGTCTTCGGCGCCTGGAGGAACACCTCGCGAGAGATGGCCGCGATGATCGGAAGGATCATGATGGCCAGCACGATGGACGCGGTGAGCATCGACTTGCCGACGACCTGGTCGCCGCCGAAGATCGGGATCCAGGCGAAGTACGTGTTCAGGAACTCCGACGGGCCGCGCATGAACGGCACCAGGAAGACGACGCCCCACAGGCCGTAGACGACGCTGGGAACCGCGGCCAGCAGGTCGACGACGTAGCCGAGGACGGCGGCCAGGCGGCGCGGCGCGTAGTGGGAGATGAACAGCGCCACGCCGATGGCGACCGGCGTGGCGATGACCAGCGCCAGGAACGAGCTGAGCACGGTGCCGAACGCGAGCGCGCCGATGCCGAACGCCGGCTCCACCGCGTTCGGGTTCCAGATCTTCTCCGTCAGGAAGTTCGAGGTGTTGGCCTGGAGGGCGGGGATGGCCTTGACGACGAGGAAGACCCCGATCGCGGCCATGATCGCCAGAAGGACGACGCCCGCTCCCGTCGAGGCGAGACGGAACGGCGCGTCGCCGCGGCTGCGCCGGAAGGCGGACCGGCGCACGGCCGGTCCGCCTTCACGTGTACGTGGTGTCGTGACCATGTGGTTAGGAGATCGCCTCGACGGCGGTGCGGACCTTGCCGAGCAGGGAGGCCGGCAGCGGCGCGTAGCCGAGGCCGGTGAGCGCCTGCTGGCCCTCGTCGCTCGCCGTGTAGGTCAGGAAGGACTTGACGAGCTTGGCCTCCTCGGCGGGCAGGCCCTTCTCGCAGGTGATCTCGTAGGTCACCAGGACGATCGGGTACGCGCCGGCGGCCTTGGTGGCGTAGTCGATCGACAGCTTCAGGTCGTTGCCGGAGCCGGTGATCTCGGCGGCCTCGACGGTCTTGCCCGCGCTCTCCGGGGTGAGCTCGACGAACTCGCCGGAGCCGTTGGCGACCTTGGCCTTCTGGAGCTGCGAGTTCTCCGCGTACGACAGCTCGACGTAGCTGATCGCGCCCTCGGTCGACTTCACCGAGGAGGCGATGCCGTCGCTGCCCTTGGAGCCCTGCCCCTTGGCCTCGGCCGGCCACGCCTTCGCCGGCTCGTACGGCCAGTCGGCGGTGGTCTTGAGGAACTTGGTGAAGTTGTCGCTGGTGCCCGACTCGTCCGAGCGGTGGAACGCCTGGATCGCGGTCGAGGGAAGCTTCGCGTCCGGGTTGTCGGCCTTGATCGCCGGGTCGTCCCACTTGGTGATCTGGCTGTTGAAGATGCCGCCGATCGTCTTCGGGGAGAGCTGCAACCCGTCGACCCCCGGGAGGTTGTAGACGACCGCGACCGGGCCGGTGACCATCGGAAGGTTGATCGCCTTGCCGGTCTTGCAACGGGCGTCGGCCTGCGCCGGCTCGCCCTTGTCGTCCTTCAGAGCGGAGTCCGAGCCCGCGAAGGCGACGGTGCCCTGGATGAACGCCTGGACACCCGCGCCGGAACCGCTGCCCTGGTAGTTGATGCTCACTCCGGGGTTCGCGGACTGGAAGGACTTCTTCCACTCCGCGATCGCGTTGCCCTGTGCGGAGGAGCCGGCCGCGTTGAGGGTTCCGGACAGACCGCCGGCTGCGGCGGAGGAGCCGGCGGCGGTGGCACCGCTGTCGGCGCCGGTGTTGTCATCAGTGCCGCACGCAGCGAGCGAAAGCACGCCGGCGATGGCGGCCGCGGCGAGCCGGCCTGCATACTTCACGGTTATGTCCTCCCACTTCCGTCTTTCAACGATCAGGACAGTAGGGAGCCAAGGTGACCTAATCCCCTGTTAAAGGTGAACGGGCAGTGAACGGGCCTGGTCGCTCTTGTGCCGGTTCCGCCGCGCCGCCGCGAGCTGGGAACATGAACACATGAAGCGCATCTGCCTGGTCTGCATGGGCAACATCTGCCGGTCGCCGATGGCGGAGGTCGTGCTCCGCCGCACGCTGGAGAAGCACGGCCTCGACGTCGAGGTCGACAGCGCGGGCACCGGAGGCTGGCATGTCGGCGATCCCATGGACGAGCGGGCGCTGGCGACGCTCACCGAGGGCGGATACGACGGCTCTGCGCACCGGGCGCGGCGGTTCGACCCGTCCTGGTTCGCCGAGCGCGACCTGATCCTGGTCATGGACGCCGAGAACCTGCGCGCCGTACGCCGGATCGCGCCGCCGGAGGCGGATGTGCGGCTGTTCCGCTCCTTCGACCCCGGCTCTCCCGCGGGAGCGGAGGTGCCCGACCCCTACTACGGCGGCCGCTCGGGTTTCGCCGACGTCCTCAGGATGGTCGAGGCCGCCTCGGAAGGGCTGGCGAGGCACCTTGCGGATCACTAGGGACCTGGGCTCCAGCCACGCCTGGACGCTGCACGAGGGCGAGATCGACGGACGCCGCGTCTTCGTCAAGCGCGGCGCCGACTTCACCTCCGAGGCGGCCGGGCTGCGCTGGCTGGCCGAGCCGGGGGCGGTCGCCGTACCCGAGGTGATCGAGGCCGGAGACGGCACGCTGGTCCTGGAGTGGGTCGAGCCCGCGAACGCGACCGCCGCCGCGGCCGAGCGGTTCGGGCGCGAGCTGGCGGCGCTGCACCGGGCGGGCGCGCCCGGGTTCGGGGCGCCGTGGCCCGGCCACATCGCCGAACTGCCGATGGACAACACGCCCGCCCCGGACTGGCCGTCCTTCTACGTCGCGCGCCGCGTCCTCCCGTTCGTACGGCTCGCGCGGGACGGCGGGGCGCTGTCGGCGGCGGACGTGAAGCTGATCGAGGAGGCGGCCGACCTCATCCCGGCTGTCGGAGGCCCCGCCGAGCCGCCCAGCCGCATCCACGGGGACCTCTGGAGTGGCAACGTGCTCTGGACGGCGGCGTCGGGCGGGTCCGGCGCGGAGCGCGCCGTGCTCATCGACCCGGCCGCGCACGGCGGGCACCGGGAGACGGACCTCGCCATGCTCGCCCTCTTCGGGGCCCCGCATCTGAACACGATCCTCGCGGCGTACCGCGAGGCCGCGCCGCTCGCCGACGGATGGCGCGAGCGTGTGCCGGCGCACCAGCTCCACCCGCTGCTCGTGCACGTCTGCCTGTACGGCGAGGCGTACCGCGGCAGCCTGATGACGGCGGTGGCGCAGACCCTCGCTCTGTGACTCGGGTCAGCCGCGGGCGAGGCGCTTGAGCACCTCGTCGTGCAGCAAACCGTTGCTGCAGACCATGCTGCCGCCCTCGAGCGGGTCGCCGCCCTCGACGGCGGTGCAGGTGCCGCCCGCCTCCTCCACGATCACGGTGAGCGCGGCCATGTCCCAGGGCGACAGCTCGGGCTCGGCGGAGACGTCGACCGCGCCCTCGGCGACCATCATGTGCGACCAGAAGTCGCCGTACGCCCGGGTGCGCCAGACGCCGCGCATGAGATCAAGCATGTTGTCGAGCCGCCCCTGCTCCTCCCAGCCGGTCAGGCTGGAGTACGAAAGGGAGGCGTCGGCGAGGCCGCCCACACGGGAGACCTCGCAGCGGGTCGCCTTGGTCAGGTTGCGGCCGGTCCACGCGCCGCTGCCGCGCGCGGCCCACCAGCGGCGGCCGAGCGCCGGGGCGGAGACGACGCCGACGACGACCTTGCTCTCCTCCATCAACGCGATGAGGGTGGCCCAGACGGGGACGCCGCGCACGTAGTTCTTCGTGCCGTCGATGGGGTCGATGACCCACGAGCGCATGCCGTACCCGGTCTTGCCGAACTCCTCGCCCACGACGGCGTCGCGGGGGCGGGCGCGGCGCAGCGTGCCGCGGATGGCCTCCTCGACGGCGCGGTCGGCGTCGCTGACCGGGGAGAGGTCGGGTTTGGTGTCGACCTTCAGGTCGACCGCCTTGAAACGGCGCATGGTGATGTCGTCGGCGGCGTCCGCCATCACGTGCGCGAGACGCAGGTCGTCGCTGTAGCCCGTCACGAGGATCAACGCTATCGCGTCGGACACCGGCTACATCAGATCAGGTATCGCGCCGAATGGTACTCATCAGTAACATTTCGCCATGGACATCGGTGCTTTCATGCTGGACAGCGTGCCCTTCGCCCGGTTGCTCGGGATCTCCTTCGACACGGTCGGCGCGGGAACGGCCACCGCCCGCCTGCCCGAGCGGGCCGACCTGCACAACCACGTCGGCGGCCCGCACGCGGGCGCGCTGTTCTCCCTGGCGGAGTCCGCCTCGGGCGCGGCCATGTTGTCGGCCTTCGGCGACCAGCTCTCCCGGGCCGTCCCCCTCGCCACCTCGGCCGAGATCCGCTATCTCAAGCTGGCCAAGGGCGAGGTGACCGCCACCGCCACGCTGCGGGCCGACCGCGCCGAGGTCCTGGCCCTGCTGGACGAGGGGAAGCGGCCCGAGTTCACGATCGCCGTCGAGATCAGGAACGCCGACGGCGTGGTCGTCTCCGAGGTGACCGTGTCCTGGACCCTGCGCCCCAACCGGTAGCGGTCCGCGGACCGGGCGTCAGCCGTTTCACGTCGCGCTCGGCCGGCCCGGCTCCTGCCACCGCGCGGACCCGGGCGGGCTCTACTCGATCGGGGCGTAGTCCGTGCCGGACGTGGCGCCGCCGTCGATGCCGCCGGAGATCTTCACCTGCGTGCCCACGGGCGCGTAGTGATAGATCGGAACGGTGTGATCGACGGTGAGCTCCTCGTTCTTCACCACGCCCGCGTTCTTCACATCCAGGGCCACCCAGATCTTGGTGCGCTTGCGCAGGTCGGTCGTCTTGATCGTGACCGCGCAGGCGCTCCTGGTGCCGGCGTTGTGGAGCAGGTACGTGACCGCGCCCTTGAATGCGACCGACCGCTGTACCGCGAAGCCGGGCCCGCAGACCTTGGCCGGCGTGTCGCGGCCGGCCGAGGTGCCGGCCAGAGCGGTGCCGCCGGCGACGAGCAGGGCGGCCGTGGCCACCGAACCCAGCATGATCGAGGTGATACGCATGGGACGAAAGTAGGTCATGCGCTCACCCGCGACCGGGAGATTCCTCAACTTTTCGTGAAATAGGACCAAATCGCCCGCTCGCTGACGCGGGACGGTCAGGGGAGGTCGTCGCCGCCCTCGCGGCTGACGAGCAGCCGGCGCAGCGACTCCAGGCGCGCCGGGTCCGCGTGCCCCTCGGCCACGAACCGGTCGAGGGCGCACCCGTCGCCGAGGTGGGTGCAGCCCTTGGGGCACTCGACGGTCGCCTCGTTCAGATCCGGGAAGGACGCCAGCACGGTCTCGACGTGCACGTGCGCGAGGCCGAAGCTGCGCACCCCTGGCGTGTCGATGATCCAGCCGCCCTCGGGCAGCTCCAACGCCACCGCCGAGGTCGAGGTGTGCCGGCCGCGGCCGGTCACCACGTTGACGTGCGAGACCGCCCGCCCGGCCGTCGGGACGAGCGCGTTGACCAGCGTCGACTTTCCGACCCCCGAATGGCCGACGAGCACGCTGATCCGATCCTCCAGGTGGCCGCGCAGCTCGTCCAGCGGCCCGCCCTTGCTCACCACCACGTACGGCACGCCCAGCGGCTCGTAGAGCGCGACCAGCTCGTCGGCGGGCGCGAGATCCACCTTGGTCAGGCAGAGCAGCGGATCGATGTCGGCGTCGAACGCGGCGACCAGCAGCCGGTCGATCATGCGGGGCCTCGGGGGAGGGTCGGCCAGCGCGGTGACGATGACGAGCTGGTCGGCGTTGGCCACGACGGGACGCTCGACGTCGTCGGTGTCGTCGGCGCTGCGGCGGAGCATCGAGCGGCGGTCCTCCACCCGGACCACCCGGGCGAGGGTGTCCGGCCGGCCGCTCACGTCCCCGACCAGGGCGACCCGGTCGCCGACCACGATGCCCTTGCGGCCCAGCTCGCGCGCCTTCATCGCGACGACCGTGACCGAACCCACCAGGCACGTGTAGCGCCCGCGATCGACCGCCACCACGAAACCCTCGACGGCCTTCTCGTGCGCAGGACGGAGCCGGGTCCGGGGCCGGGACCCCTTGCCCGGCCGGATCCTCACGTCGTCCTCGTCGTAGTGCCGCTTGTTCAGCCTGTCCGTCCTTCTCGTGCGCCCGCGCGTCCCGCGCGGGAACCACGCGTACCGGTCACCCGGTCGCGTCCGTCCTCTCGGTCCTGCCCGCCGGACCGGCCAGCATGTCCGCCCACATGCGGGCGAAGTCCGGGAGGGTCTTGCCCGTGGTCGCGATGTTCTCCACCTCGACTCCCGGCACCGCCAGGCCGATGACCGCGCCCGCCGTGGCCATCCGGTGGTCCTCGTAGCTGTGGAAGACCCCGCCCGTCAGCGGGCGCGGCCGGATCTCCAGGCCGTCGTCGGTCTCGCGGGCGTCGCCGCCGAGCCGGTTGATCTCGGTGGCCAGCGCGGTGATGCGGTCGGTCTCGTGCCCGCGGATGTGCGCCACACCGCTGATCCGCGACGGGCCGTCGGCCAGCGCGGCGAGCGCGGCGAGCGTCGGAGTGAGCTCGCTGACCTCGCGCAGATCCGCCTCGATGCCGCGCACCCGGCCGGCGCCGGTCACCCGCAGTCCCTCCGGCGTACGCGTCACCTCGGCGCCCATGGCGGCGAGCAGGTCGCGGAGATGGTCCCCGCCCTGCGTGGTCTCCTCGGGCCAGTCCGGCACGGTCACCGAGCCGCCGGTGACCAGCGCGGCCGCGAGGAACGGCGCCGCGTTCGACAGGTCGGGCTCGACCACGACGTCCCGCGCCGCGATCGGGCCCGGCTCGACCCGCCACACGTCGCGCTCGGAGTCGTCCACCTCGACCCCCGCCTCGCGCAGGAGCTGCACCGTCATCGCGATGTGCGGCATGGAGGGGACCGGCGGGCCGCTGTGCCGTACGGTGAGGCCCTTCTCGAAGCGGGGCGCGGCCAGCAGCAGGCCGGACACCATCTGGGAGGAGACCGAGGCGTCCAGCACGACCTCGCCGCCCCTGATCGGCCCCCGTACGGTGAACGGCAGAGCGTCGGCGCTCACGGTCGCGCCGAGGGCGCGCAGCGCGCCCAGGATCGGGCCCATCGGCCGCTTGCGGGCGTGCGGATCGCCGTCGAAGGAGACCTCGCCGTCCGCGAGCGCCGCGACCGGCGGCACGAACCGCATGACGGTGCCGGCGAGGCCGACGTCGATCGAGGCGCCGCCCCTGATCGGACCGGGGGTGATCGCCCAGTCCACGCTCGACACGCTCTCGTTCGACGGGGTCATCCCGGCGCCGAGCGCGCGCAGCGCCGCGACCATCAGGTCGGCGTCTCTGCTGCGCAGCGCGAGCCGTACGGAACCGGGGGCCTCGGCCAGCGCGGCCAGGAGCAGCACCCGGTTGGTCACGGACTTGGAGCCGGGCAGGCGGACGGTCGCGTGGACGGGCCCGGTCGCCACGGGAGCGGGCCACAGGGGCTGGGTCGGCATGGCTGAAAGCCTACCGGCAGGTCCGGTCCCCGTCGGGGCGCCGCTCGACCGCCTGGGGATGGCAAGGTGGGGGGTATGTGCGGAAGGTACGCGTCGACGCGCAAGCGGCACGAGCTCATGGAGGAGTTCGAGGTCGAGCTCGACACGGGCGAGGAGATCGGCCCGGACTACAACGTGGCGCCCACCAAGCAGGTGTACGCGGTGATGAGCCGCGTGCCCAAGGTCGAGGGCGCGGAGCGGCCGGTGCGCCAGCTCAGGGTGGTCAGGTGGGGGTTCGTGCCGAGCTGGGCCAAGGACCCCTCGATCGGATCCCGGATGATCAACGCCAGGGTGGAGACGGTGGCGGAGAAGCCCGCCTTCCGCAGGGCGTTCGCCTCGCGCCGCTGCCTGCTCCCGGCGGACGGCTTCTACGAGTGGAAGGCGGCCTCCGAGGGGGCCAAGAAGGCGAAGCAGCCGTACTACATCCACCCCCAGGACGGCGGCGTCATGGCGATGGCGGGGCTGTACGAGTTCTGGAAGGACCCCTCGCGGCCCGACGACGACCCCCTCAAGTGGCTGTGCACCTGCACGGTGATCACCACCGACGCCGAGGACGGGGTGGGCCACATCCACGAGCGCATGCCGATGATGGTCGAGCGGGACAGGTGGGCCGAGTGGCTCGACCCGCGCGTGAGCGACGCGAGCCGGCTGCTGGTCCCCGCGCTCGCCGGACGGCTGGAGGCGTATCCGGTCTCCACCGCGGTCAACAACGTCCGCCACAACGGTCCCGAACTCGTCGAGCCGCTGGAGGAGGACGGCGACCGGGCCATGCTCTCCTGAACGCGGAGTGTAAAGGCCGTGCCACCGGAGGTCCGACCGGAGGCGGCCGCTGCGTCGAGTGCCAGTCGAGGCGCGAGCGCCGCCGCTGAGCACTCCGAGGCCGAGCGGGGCCGGGTCAGCCCCTCTTGCGCGCGCTGGCCACCAGGTGGATGCCGACCGTGTCCTCCTCACCGGGCCGGGTCGCCAGCTCGGTGCGGACCAGGCGGGTCAGCGAGTGACCGCCCGAGGCGAGCACGTGGTCGACCGTGGACGGGGACAGCACGGTGCGCGGCCGCACCCACTCCACCTCCAGCCCGGCGGCCGTGATCAGCTCGCGCAACTGGACGCTGGTGAAGCAGCGGGTGATGCTGCCGTCGGGCCAGGGCACGAGCATGACCTCGCCCGTCTGGCACAGGTGGGCCCAGTAGTTCTGCTCGGCGAGGATCGCCATGCCGAGCACCAGCGAGTCGACGCAGACCAGGGTGCGCCCGCCGGGCTTGAGCACGCGGGCGACGTCCTCGATCACGGACTCGGCCATGATCTCGACCGAGAGGGCGCGCTCCTCGGCGATCACCGCGTCCACGCAGGCGTCGGGAAGGAAGCCGAGGTCGTCGGCGCGGACCTTCTGCACGCGGCCGGACGCGTCGCGCAGCCACGGCTCGGGCAGCCGCCGGAAGTCCATCACCTGGATGACCCGGTGCCCCGCCCGTGCGGCCTGAGCCGTCCAGCGGCCGCGGCCGCCGGACAGGTCGAGCAGCAGGGAGGGACGCTCGGGCAGCCACCGGCGAAGTTGTTCGGCGACGACCGCGTGATAGAAGGTCCAGTACGGCCCGAGGGCTCCCGGGCCGTTGAGTTCGTTGGCCGGAATGGGCAGCACGAGCGGCTCCTGGACTATGGCTACCTCAGAAGGCGACATGAGATAGCGGAAATCGGTTTCCGGGCTACCAGCCGGTACGTAGGTCCTTCCCCAAACAGCGGTGTTCGTACCGCGAAAACGTACCGGGAACAGACTCTACGCCCGCCCTGTTGCAGTTGTGCATGAACGCGTTGCTCGTGCCCCCCGCCCAGGAGAATGGCGCCGCTACCCTGCCGGTATTCTCGGCTACGTACGGCGTCCTAGAGGGGGTGGGTCCGGTCTCCAAGACAGCTGAGGAGACTCTGGAGCAGCGCAGCGAGCGGTTCGAGCGCGACGTAATGCCGTATCTCGACCAGTTGTACTCCGCCGCGCTCCGGATGACCCGGAATCCCGCAGACGCCGAGGACCTCCTGCAGGAGACGTTCGCCCGGGCGTTCGCCTCCTTCCACCAGTTCCAGGAGGGCACGAACCTCAAGGCGTGGCTCTACCGCATCCTGACGAACACCTTCATCAACAGCTATCGGAAGAAGCAGCGCGAGCCCAAGCAGGCCGGGACCGAGGAGATCGAGGACTGGCAGCTCGCCAGGGCCGAGTCGCACACCTCGACCGGGCTGAAGTCGGCTGAGGCCGAGGCGCTGGAGCACCTGCCCGACAGCGACGTGAAGGACGCGCTCGCGGCGCTCCCCGAGGATTTCCGCATCGCGGTGTACCTTGCCGACGTCGAGGGCTTCCCGTACAAGGAGATCGCCGACATCATGGGGACCCCCATCGGGACCGTGATGTCGCGCCTGCATCGCGGCCGGAGACAACTGCGAACGCAGCTCGAGGACTACGCGCGCGCTCGCGGCCTGGTACGGGACGAGGAGGGGCGATGAGCTGCGGCGACCACCACGACACCGACTGTGGCGAGGTCCTTGACCGGGTCTACAGCTACCTCGACGGCGAGCTGGACGACAGCAGGCGGGCCGAGATACGCCAGCATCTGGACGAGTGCGGTCCCTGCCTGGAGGAGTACGGCCTGGAGAAGGTCGTCAAGCAGCTCGTCGCCAAGCACTGCGGCTGCGATCCGGTGCCCCAGGACCTGCGCGACAAGATCCTCGCCCGGATCGCGCAGGTGCGGGCGGATCTCGCCGATTAGGATCGGCCCGTACACCTGACGAAGGGGCGGGCATGCGCGTACTGGTCACCGGCGGGGCGGGATTCATCGGCTCGAACCTCGTGGACCGCCTGTTGGCCGACGGGCACGAGGTCGCGGTCGTGGACGACATGTCCTCCGGCAGCGTCCGCAACCCCGACGCCGCCCTGCACGCGATCGACGTGCGCGAGCCCGCGCTCATCGAGGCGGCCGAGGCGTGGCGTCCCGAGGTGGTCTGCCACCTGGCGGCCCAGATCAGCGTCCGCAGGAGCGTCGCCGATCCGCTGCACGACGCCAGGGTGAACGTCGAGGGCACCCTCAACGTCCTGGAGGCCGCCCGCCGGTCCGGCGCCCGCAAGGTCGTCTACGCCTCCTCGGTCGCCGTTTACGGCAGGCCCGCCGTGATCCCGGTGCCCGGCGACGCGCCCACCGACCCGCGCTCGCCGTACGCCGCGTCGAAGCTGAGCGGCGAGATCTACCTGTCGGCCTACAGCGCCCTGCACGGGCTGGAGTACACGACGCTCGTGCTGTCCAACGTGTACGGCCCGCGCCAGTCGCCGGAGGGCGAGGCCGGGGTGGTCGCGATCTTCACCGACGCGCTGCTCGCCGGTCGCCCCACGGTCCTGTACGGCGACGGCTCACAGACGAGGGACTACATCTTCGTCGAGGACGTGGTGGACGGCTTCGCCCGCGCCTGCGGGCCCGTGGGGAACGGGCGCAGGTTCAACCTCGGCACCGGCCTGCGGACGACCGACCGCGAGCTGCACACGCTCGTCGCGGCCGCTGCGGGTGCGCCCGACGAGCCCGCTCTGGCCCCGGCCCGCCTGGGCGACCTGCCCGAGATGGCGGTCGACCCCGAGCCGGCCCGCGAGGGGCTCGGCTGGCGCCCGCGCACCGATCTCGCCACCGGCCTCAAGGCCACCGTCGCCTGGGCGCAGTCCCGGTCCTGAACGGCCCGCCCGGTGCCGGTGGGGTTTCGGAGACCGGCGTGACGGGCACGTCACCGAGTTCCGGACGGTCACCGCCGACCGGTGAGGGCAGGCGTTCCGCTCCGGAGATCACGGGGGATGCGCCGGCCCACCGGCGTGCCGAACGACCGGACGAACCAGGGCGAATGCGCACAGCGTGATTGGTTGGTCACGGTTTGGCTGCGGTTCGCCGACCTCTCTGACCGGGCCCCCGGGCTTCTGTAGCCTGTGGGCGAAATCGATGTGGAGGCAGCGATGTTCAACAGGGTGGCCACCAAGTTCCTGGCGGCGTTGATGCTGCTCACCCCCGTGGTGGTGTACGTGGCCGAGACCGGCGTGACCTCCGGGATCTCCTGGACCTGAGGACGCGAGGTGGCCGCATGCGCGAACTGCCGTGGCGGGCAAAGGTCTACTTCGTCGTACTGATCGCCGCCGCCGCCGCACTGGTGGTCGACAGCGCCGTCACTCCCGGCTGGTTCGACCAGGCCGAGCTGCCGACGCTCGTCGTACTGGCGTTGCTCTTCCTGGTGTGCGAGTCCGTGCCCACGGTGCTCAACGTGCCGCAGGCGGCGATCTCGGTGAGCTTCTCGGCGGCGCTGGCCGCCGTCGTGCTCGTCGGGCCCCAGGGGGCGGCGCTGGTCGGGCTCATGGCGGTGGCGAGCGTACGGCCCGGCCTGCCGGTGGTGAAGCGCCTCTTCAACGGCGCCCAGTTCGTGATTTGCGGATACGCCGCGGGCGTGGCCTTCCAGCACGCCGGCGGCACCGTGGGCCTGCCCCGCGAGGACGACTTCCCCGGGGTGATCGTGCCGTACGGCGCGGCAACGGCAGCGTTCGTGCTGATCAACTTCGGGCTGACCGCGGTCATCCTGCTGTTGGCCGAGGGCGTCGGAAAGGACGAGGTGCCGCTCCGCGGCACCGTCCAGATCCTCGGGTCCTATCTCGGCTACGCGACCTTCGGCCTGCTGATCGCCGGGCTGTGGGCGACCGTGCAGTCGATCTCGGCGGTGCTGGTGCTGATCCCGCTGTTCGTGGCCCGCTGGGCGTTCGGGCACTACCACGCCCAGCAGCGCTCGTACGACGCGACGATCGCGGCGCTGTGCCAGGCGGTCGAGACGAAGGACTACTACACCCGCGGCCACTGCACCCGCGTCTCGCGGGCCTCGTCCATGATCGCCGAAGAGATCGGGATGGGCACCGAACGGCTGCGCGCGATCCGGTACGCCGGGATGCTGCACGACGTCGGCAAGCTGGGCGTCCCCACCAAGGTCCTGCAGAAGGAAGGCAAGCTGACCGAGGAGGAGTTCGCCGCGATCCAGCTCCACCCCATGCGCGGGCTGGAGATCGTGCACGGCATCGACTTCCTCGACGAGGCGTTCGCCGGGATCATGCACCACCACGAACGGCAGGACGGCAAGGGCTATCCGATGGGCCTCGCGGGGGACGAGATCCCCGAGTTCGCCAGGATCATCGCGGTGGCCGACGCCTTCGACTCGATGACGTCCGACCGGGCCTACCGCAAGGCGAAGTCGATCGAGGAGGCGGTGGCCGAGCTGCGCAAGGGCGCGGGCACCCAGTTCGACCCCGCCATGGTGAGCAGGTTCATCGAGGCGCTCGACCGTCACGGCTGGGACCCGCCGCGCGCCGTGCCCGCCCCGCCCGGGGCGGCGGTGACCGCGTCGAAGGATCACGACGACCCCACCATGCCCATCCAGGTCATCTCGGAACGCTGAGGGCGAGGACTCATGACCGCCGCCAGGGCGATGCGCGGGCTCGACTCGGGCCAGTTGCTGCTGATCTGCGCCGCGGGGATGCTCACCGTGGCCGGGATCTCCCACACGGCGGCGGGCGGGCCCGTCGATCCGCAGGTCGCGATCGGGTTCGGCGCCCTGATCGCGGTGGGCGAGCTGGCCAGGCTCACCATGCCGGGCAACCGCGAGGTGGCGCCCATCTCCACCGCCGCGGCGATCGGCTACGCGCTCCTGCTGGACGTGGGCGGGCGGCCGGCCCACCAGTCCGCGCTCCAGGTCGTCGCCGTCATGTCGGTGGGGATGATCGCGGGCGCGCTGCCGCATCTGGCCGTCGGCCGCCCGCCGCGCCTCGACGCGATCGCCAGGAGGCTGCTCGCCGGCTCGCTGCTGGCCTTCGCCTACCGCCCGCTCACGGATCCGCTCCGTTCGATCGCCCTCACCGGCAACTGGTGGCCGGCGCTCGGCGTGATGGCGGCCCTCGTCGCGCTCATGCTGACCGCCGACGTGGTGATCGCCGCCATGCTCAGGGCCGAGCAGGTCAGGACCGCCTTCGGTGTCGCCGTACACGACGAGCTGCGGATGGCCGCGCCGCTCGGCGCGGCGGTGGCGGCCTCGGGGACGCTGCTCGCGCTCGCCGCGCACAGCATGAACCTGACCGCGCTGCTGGTGTTCGCGGCGCCGCTGCTGGTCACCCAGGTGGCGTTCCGCAAGTACGCGGGCATCCGGGCGACGTACCTGCAGACGGTCCGGGCGCTGAGCCGGGTGACCGAGGTCGGGGGATACGTCGAGCCGGGCCACTCCCGCCGGGTGAGCACGCTCTCGGTCGCCGTCGGCCGGGAGCTCGGCATGCCGGAACCGCAGCTTCTCGAGCTCGAGTACGCCGCGCTCATGCACGACATCGGGCAGCTCTCCCTGAGCGACCCCATCCCCGGCGGCGCCACCGTGCTCACCGACCCTCGGCAGGCGAAGCGGATCGCCGAGCTCGGCGCCGAGGTGATCAGGAAGACCGGCGTGCTGCACGCGGTGGCCGAGATCGTCCGCCGCCAGTGCGACACCGTCGACCACTCCCCGCCGATGGCCAGCCGCGTCATCAAGGCCGCCAACGCGTACGACGACCTGGTGGGGGGATCGGCCGACCGGGACCGGGCGGCCTCGGCGCTGGAGCGGCTCAGGCTCGCCGTCGGCACCGAGTACGATCCCACCGTCGTCGAGGCGATGGCCCGCGTGGTCGACCGGGTCGCCCTGGGGCGTGTCTGACCGCCGATCGCTTGTAGCGAAGGTCGCACCGGCGCGGCCGCGACCCGGTGCGACGGACGGTGCTTTTGTGCCGACCCTACAGATTCCCCGGGCGCGTTCAGTCGGAATCAAGCGCAGGGGATCACCGGGGGGCCGCCGTAGGGTTGGCTGCGTGTTCGAGTCAGTTCTTGTCGCCAACCGAGGCGAAATCGCCCGGCGGGTCATCCGTACGGTCAGGCGGATGGGGCTGCGCGCGATCGCGGTCCATTCGGAGGCCGACGCGGACCTCCCGTTCGTGCGGGAGGCGGACGAGGCCGTGCTGCTCGGCCCGGCGAGTCCCGCGCAGAGCTATCTGGACGTGGAGAAGGTCCTCGACGCCGCCCGCAAGTCGGGCGCGGCGGCCGTCCACCCCGGCTACGGCTTCCTCTCGGAGAACGCGGACTTCGCCCGTGCCGTCATCGAGGCGGGCATGGTGTGGATCGGCCCGGCTCCCGAGGCGATCGTCCAGATGGGCGACAAGATCAACGCCAGGAACCTGATGGAGAACGCCGGTGTCCCGGTCGCCGCGGGCACCCGCGAGCCGGTGAGCACCCTGGCGGACGCCGTACGCGCGGCCGACGAGATCGGCTACCCGCTGATGGTCAAGACCGCGGGAGGCGGCGGCGGGATCGGCATGGGCGTCGCGTACGACGAGAAGTCCCTGGCCAAGGCGTTCGAGCAGGCGTCCAGGGCGGCCGCCCGGTTCGGAGGCGGCGCGGCGATCCTGCTGGAGCGCTACATCCAGCGGGCCCGCCACGTCGAGGTGCAGATCCTCGGCCTGGCCGACGGCACGGTGGTCGCGCTGGGCGAGCGCGACTGCTCGGTGCAGCGGCGGCACCAGAAGGTCGTGGAGGAGAGCCCGTCCCCCGGCATCACGCCCGAGCTGCGCGAGCGCATGCTGGCGGCGGCCGTGCGCGCGGGCGAGGCGGTCGGCTATCGCGGCGCCGGCACGGTCGAGTGCCTGGTGGACGTGGACCGGCAGGACTTCGTGTTCCTGGAGATGAACACCCGGCTCCAGGTGGAGCATCCGGTGACCGAGCTGGTGACCGGGGCCGACCTGGTCGAGCACCAGCTCCGCATCGCGGCCGGCGAGGTCTACCCCGTCGAGGTCGCCCCGAGCGGGCACGCGATCGAGTTCCGGGTCTACGCCGAGGATCCCAAGCGCTTCTTCCCCGGACCTGGGAAGATCGCAGTCTGGGAGGAGCCGTCCGGCGAAGGAGTGCGGGTCGATTCCGGATATGTCGCGGCAAACACCGTCACTCCGTTCTACGATCCGCTGATGGCCAAGCTCTGCGTCCACGGCGCCACCCGCGCCGAGGCGCTGGAGCGCGCCCGCGCGGCCGTCGCGGCGTTCCGGGTCGAGGGGCCGAAGAACAACCTGCCCTTCTGTGCGGAGCTGCTGGACCACCCCGAGTTCGCGAGCGGGGACTACGACACCGGCCTGGTGTCCCGTATGCGGTCATGAGCACGCGATCATGACACGGCGGTCATGGCGCGGCGGGTCTGGCCGTGCCTGACGACGCCGGCCCCGGCGGGCCGGCGAGCGGACCGCCGAGTGGAACGACTGAAGAGGAGTTGTGGTGGCCGAAGTACGCGCCGAGATGGTGGCGAACGTCTGGAAGATCGTCGTCGGTGAGGGCGACACCGTCAACGAGGGCGACACGCTCGTCATCCTCGAGTCGATGAAGATGGAGATCCCGGTCGTCGCCGAGGACGCGGGCGTCGTTGCCCAGATCAAGGTCGCCGAGGGCGACGTCATCCAGGAGGGCGACCTGATCGCCGTCATCGAGTAGACCCCCGCGGCGGAGCCGGCGCGGGGCCTCGGGGCCGGGGCCGGCCGGATCAGGACGGTGTGAGGAGTCGCGCAGAGGGGCGGCGCGGGCGGTCAGAGTGCCCCGAGGAACCGCTCCCGGTCGACGACCACCCGCTCGATCCTCCCGACGGCGACCACCCGTCCGGTCTTGTCGACCGCGGTGATGGCGAAGCCCAGCCGCCTGCCGTCCACATCGGTCAGCTCGGCGGAGATCTCGACGTGCATGCCGACGGGGCTCGGTGCCCGATGCTCGAGCTCGACGCGTGTCCCCACCGACGTCTGGCCCGGCTCCAGGTAGCGCTGGACGGCCTTGACGGTGACCCCTTCGGCGAAGGAGAGCAGCCGCGGCGTGCCCAGGACGGGCACGTCCCCGCTGCCGACCCTGATCGCGGTGTCCTCGCGCTCCACCATGATGAGGACGTTGGCGCGCAGGCCAGGAGCTAGCGTCATGTTTTCCAGCCTAGTAGTCGTACGCTCGGAGGCCGTGAGCGTGTTCTGCCACCATTGTGGTGGGCCGTCCGGTGCGGGGGACACCCCGTCCGCGTCGCCGCCGGAGCTCGGTGCGGCGGTGCGGGTGAACCCGCGCGGGTGGTCCGAACGTTGTGCTGAGCATGGGATCACCGGCGCGTAGGCTCCTGCCCGACATGCGGGCTTCCGTGATCAGGGCGTGACATTCCCGAGACACGCGTCTGCTTTGTTGGACAACTCCGGGGAACTTGAGGGGGTATTGGGCACATGGTGGCCCAGGGGATGACGCTGGCGGGGCGCTACCGCTTGGACGCCCGGCTCGGCGCCGGCGGCATGGGCGAGGTGTGGCGCGGTGAGGACATGGTTCTCGCGCGCACCGTCGCCGTCAAGGTGCTGCTCCCCGGCAGGCTCGACGACCCCGGCTTCGCCGTCCGCTTCCAGGGTGAGGCCCGGGCGATGGCGACCGTCAACCACCCCGGCGTGGTCGACGTGTACGACTACGGCGTGACCGAGGTCCCCGGCGACGGGCCGACGGCGTACCTCGTGATGAAGTTCGTGGACGGCGAGCCGCTCGACCGGCTGCTGACCCGCCTCGGCCGGATCGGCCCCGAGCCGGCGATGGAGCTGATCGCCCAGGCCGCCGCCGCCCTGCACGCCGTACACGAGCGCGGCATCGTCCACCGGGACGTCAAGCCGGGCAACCTCCTCGTCCGCTCGGACGGCACGCTCGTGCTCACCGACTTCGGCATCGCCCGCGCCGACTCGGCGAGCCGCCTCACCGACGCGGGCATGGTGCTCGGCACCGCCGCGTACTGCGCTCCGGAGCAGGCCGAGGGGCAGCCCGTCACGCCCGCGGTGGACGTCTACGCCCTCGGGGTCGTGGCGTACGAGTGCCTGGCGGGGCGGCGGCCCTTCGACGGCGAGTCTCCGGTGGCGATCGCGCTCCAGCACATCCGCGACGAGCCGCCGCCGCTGCCGCCGGACGTGCCCCCGGCCGTGCGCATGGTGGTGGAGCGGGCGCTGCTCAAGGACCCGGCCCGGCGCTGGCCGGACGCGGCGGCGATGAGCGAGGCCGCCCGCAGGTCGGTCCTGCCCGCGTCGCGGCAGCCCGCGCCTCAGCAGTTCCCGCACCCCGCCGACACCGGTGCGCCCCCAGCAGGCCCCGACTTCGGCGCGCAGACGGGGGGATACGCGCCGGCGACCGGCGGGTACGCCCCCGCCACCGGCGGATACGGGCCGCCGACGGGGGGATACGGGCCGCCGACGGGAGGATACGCCTCGTCCGACTACCCCACACAGGCGGATCACGCGTACGACGCCGAGGTGTGGGAGGACAGGCAGCCGACCCCGGGGACGGCCACCGCGGCGAGCACGCCGGGGCCGAGGGGCTCGCGCCGCAGGAAGGGCAGGAAGGCGCCGATCGCCGCGGGAGCGGCCGGACTCGCCGTCTTCGCCGGGCTCGCGGCGCTCGGCATCAACGCCCTCGCGGCCTCCGGGGACGAGCAGTCCGGCAACATCCCGAGCACCTCCCTGGATGTGACGACGCCGCCGCCGAAGCACAGCCCGTCGCCGAGCAGGACCAGGATCCGCACGAGCCCGACACCGAACGCCCAGCCTCCGCAGCCGAGCGCCACCACCCGGCCGCCGCGTCACTCGCCGTCGCCGTCGCCGTCGCCGACCCCCTCGCCCAGCCCCAGCGAGAGCGACGAACCGATGGAGAAGGTGCCCTCGGTCATCGGGCTGACCGAGGAGAAGGCGAAGGCCAAGCTGATGGGCCTCGGGTTCAAGGTCAAGGTGAGCGTCGCCGGAGGCACCGGGATGTGCACCAAGGTCACCGCCCAGGACCCGAAGGGCGGGGAGGAGGCGCCCGAGGGCGCCACGCTCAAGATCGTCGTCGCCAAGATCGCTTGCGCGGAGCCGAGCCCGAGCCCGTCGCCCAGCGCGTCGCCCTCACCCTCCCCGGACCCCAGCCCCTCGCCGCACTAGACGCCGGTCGTGTTGCGCGGGTAGGCGACCGCGGGGTCGGTGGCGATGTTCACCATGTACGGCACGCCCGAGTCGAACGCCCGCCGCAGCGCCGGCCCGATCTCCGACGGCGACGTCACCAGCTCGCCGCCCCCGCCGAGCGCGGTGACGACCTGGTCGTACCGGCACTGCGGCTGGAGCTCGGCGGCCACGTCATAGCCGTACAGGAGCTGCATGGGGTGCTTCTCCAGGCCCCACATGCCGTTGTTGCCGCAGATCATGACGACCGGCAGCTTGTGCCTGACCAGCGTGTCCACGTCCATCAGGGAGAATCCGGCGGCGCCGTCGCCGAGGAGCAGCACGACCTGCGAGGAGGGCCGGGCGAGCCGGGCGGCGATCGAGTAGCCGAGGCCCGTCCCCAGGCACCCGTACGGGCCGGGGTCGAGCCAGTTGCCCGGGTTGCGCGGCTCGACGTACTTGCCGGCGTAGGACACGAAGTCGCCGCCGTCGCCGATGACCACGGCGTCGTCGGCGAGGATCCGGCCGAGCTCGCCGTAGATGCGCATGGGGTGGATCGGGTCGGCGTCGGAGGAGAGCAGCTCGGCGTCCCCGGCGATCGCCGCGGCGGCCGCCTCGGCCAGCTTCGACACCCACGGCGCGTACGCCTTCGGGGCGACGCCGGCGGTCGAGCAGGCGGCGGTCAGGCCCCAGAAGGTGAGGGACAGGTCGCCGGCGGCGGAGGCGGCGAGGCCCGTGTGCGTGGCGAGCTGCGAGGCGGCGTCGGCGATGTGCACGACCTTGGCGAGCGGAGCGCCGTCCTTACCGCCGAACCAGCCGTACCCGAGGCGGAAGTCGAGCGGCGTGCCGACCACGATGACCAGGTCGGCCTGGCTGAACGCGAGCCCTCTGGCCCGGGTGACGAGCAGCTCGTGCCCGGCGGGGAGGATGCCCCGGCCCTGGCCGTTGGGGATGACCGGCAGGCGGTACTCCTCGGCGAAGTCCCGCGCGGCCTCCTCGGCGCGGTCCATCCACACGTCGGAACCGAGCACCAGGACGGGCCGCTCGGCGGCGGCGATCAGCTTGGCGATGTCCGCGAGCGCGTCGGTGTCGGGTTCGAGCGGTGACGGCGAGAGCGTCTCGGTGGCCCGCTCGGGCGACGGCGCGAACAGGTGGTCCATGTAGAAGTCGACGAAGACCGGGCCGCGGTGCGGGGCGAGCGCCGTGCGGAAGGCCATCTCGACGTCCTGGCCGATCGTCTCCGCGCCGGAGCCGGTGAAGGCGAGCTTGGTGATGGACTCGAACAGCGGCGGGTGGTCCATCTCCTGGAGCGCGCCGGAGCCCCAGCGGGACTGCGGAGCCCGGCCGCCCATCACGACGACGGGGGAGCCGTTGAAGTGGGCCGTGGCGACGCCGGAGACGCCGTTGGTGATGCCGGGCCCGGCGGTCAGCACCGCGAGGCCGGGGCCCCGGGTGAGGCGCGCGGTCGCCTCGGCCGCGAAGACGGCGCTCTGCTCGTGCCGGACGTCGAGGATGCGCATGCCCTCGTGCACCGCGCCGTCGTACAGGGGGAAGACGTGCCCCCCGGACAGCGTGAACATCGTCTCGACGCCATAGGCCTTGGAAACGGCGACCGCGATGTCGCCCGCGTGCTTCGCTGCTGACTCCATGCCGGGAACCTACCAGCCAGTCACATAGGGGGATAGATGAGTCGCCCCTGCCCGCGGAGCGGCGGATCTACACCTCGACGCGGTGATCCGGGCGGTGCGTCAGAGGGGGAGTCCGAGGGTCGATCGGAACCGGGCCGGGTCGAAGCCGCCGCCCAGCGTGGGGCCGATCCCCGCCCTCGCCGCGTGGGCGAAAGCCGTACGGTCGAGCGACCCCGCGCCCTCGGGCAGCGCGCCCGCGAGGGGCCGGGCGGCGAGCATCTCCAGGTCGCCGACATTGTGGCGCTCGGCGAGCCCTGGCTCGGCGGGCCAGGAGCCGACGACCACCCCGGCCGGCTCGACGCCGCGCGCCGCCATCACCTCCAGGGTCAGCGCCGTGTGGTTCAGCGTCCCGAGCCCGGCGCGCGCGACCACGAGCACCGGGGCGCGCAGCAGGTGCGCCAGGTCCGCCAGCGTCGAGCCGTCCTCGTCGAAGCGGACGAGCAGGCCGCCCGCGCCCTCCACGATCACCAGCCGGTGCGACTCGGCGATCTCGCGGATCCGCTCGGCCGACTCGGTCAGGGAGACCGGCGGCAGGCCCGCGTCGCGCGCCGCCGCGGCGGGGGAGAGCGCGGCGGGGAAGCGGGCGAACTCGAACGTCGTCGTGACGCCCGAGAGCCGGATGACCTCGTCGAGGTCGCCCGGCTCGCCCGGGGCCACGCCGGTCTGCGCCGGTTTCACCACCGCGACCGCCGCCCCGCGCTCCCGCGCCAGTGCGGCCACCGCCGCGGTGACCACCGTCTTCCCCACGCCGGTGTCGGTGCCGGTGACAAGCAGGATGCTCATCAGGCAACCCTAGGGGCTGGGCCTGCGCAGACGCGTGACGAACTTGTAGCGGTCGCCGCGATAGAGCGACTGGGCGTACTCCACCGGATGGCCGTCCGCGTCGAAGGCGTGCCGGGTGAGCAGCAGCATCGGCAGCCCCACGTCCACGCCGAGCACCTGGGCGTCGTACGGCGTGGCGAGGACGGTCTCGATGACCTCCTCGGCGTCGGTCAGCCGCACGTTGTAGGCGTTGTGCAGCGTCTCGTACAACGACGAGTGGGCCTCGAGCTCCCGCCGCAGCCGCGGGAACCTGCGGGCGGACAGGTGCGTGGTGTCGATCGACATCGGCTCGCCGTTGGCCAGGCGCAGGCGGTGGATGCGCAGCACCCGCCCGCCCGGATTGATCGCCAGGCGTCGGCCGAGCTGCTCGTCCGCCGTGATGTAGCTGATGTCCAGGATCTTGGTGTCGGGTTCGAGGCCCACGGTCCGCAGGTCCCCGGTGTACGACGTGAGCTGGAGCACCTGGGCGACCTTGGGCTGCGCGACGAACGTGCCCTTGCCCTGGATGCGCAGCAGGCGGCCCTCGACCACCAGCTCGGACAGCGCCTGGCGCACGGTCGTCCTGGACGTGACGAACCGTACGGCGAGCGTACGCTCGGGCGGCAGCGCGCTGCCGGGAGGCAGACTCTTGGTGAGCTCCAGCAGGCTCCGCTTGACGTCGTAGTACTTGGGGACTCTCGGCGCGTCCTCGGTCAGCTCGGTCACGATGCCTCCCTCACGACGTCGTCGATGGTTCGCCGGTTCACTTGCCCACCTTCCGTTTCGGCCACGGCGGTGAGCGCCCGCCTGATCACCGCGAGGTCATCGGACCCCAGATTGGCCCGAGCGGTCAACCTCAGACAAGACCTCCCATGGGGCACCGATGGTGGGCGGAAGCATCCCACGCGCACGCCGAGTTCCGCACACAGGGTCGCCGCCGAGACCGCCGCCCCGGGCGGGCCGAGCACGACGGGGACCACGGCGGCGGCCGGCTCGGCCGTCTCCAGGCCGAGCTCGTGTACCGTCCCGGCGAGCGCCCGCGCGATCGACGACGCGCGTTCGGGCAGCTCAGGATGCTCCTCCAGGAGCTCGACGGCCCGCAGCGCGGCGGCCGCGCTGGCGGGGGCGAGCCCGGTGTCGAAGATGAACGACCGCCCCGTGTCGACCAGCGTCCCGACCACCTCGGGGGCGCCGAGCACCGCCCCGCCCTGAGACGCGAGCGACTTGGAAAGCGTGACGGTTCTCACAATATGAGGATCCCCCGCGAGTCCGGCCGCGTGCACCGCGCCCCGGCCCGACTCCCCGACCACACCGAGGGAGTGCGCCTCGTCCACCACCAGGAGGGCGCCGTGCCGTACGGCGGCCGCGTGCAGGGCGGGAAGCGGCGCGAGATCGCCGTCCACGGAGAAGACGGCGTCGGTGACGACGACGGCGTTCTCCTCGTCGCGCTCGCGCAGCGCCGCCTCCATGGCCGCCACGTCGCCGTGGGGTGTGACCACCACCCGGGCGCGGGACAGGCGGCACGCGTCGACGATGGACGCGTGGTTGCCCGCGTCGGACACCACCAGGCCGCCGCGGGCGAGCGCCGCGACGGCGGCCAGGTTCGCCAGGTAGCCCGAGGAGAACACGAGGGCGCCCGCGGCCCCGGTGAAGGCGGCGAGCCGGGCCTCCAGCTCCGCGTGCAGCAATGTCGAGCCCGTCACCAGCCGCGAGCCGGTCGAGCCGGTGCCCCACTCCTCCACGGCGCGTACGGCCGCCTCGGCCAGCCGGGCGTCCCTGGACAGGCCGAGATAGTCGTTGGAGGCCAGGTCGATCAGTCCGTCGTGGTCGGGCGTGCGCGGGCGCAGGGTGCGCCGCAGACCGGCCGCCTCCCTGTCGGCGGCGGCCGCGCGCAGTCTGTCGAGTGGCCTACTCATGGGTGCATCTTTGCAGGTCGGACGGGTGGATTCGCTTTCGGGCCGGTTCGGGACGCATGATGCAGTGGTGCCGACTCTCAGCGACCTGGTGTCCCGCCAAACCGCGCTCGACGTCGCGGGCATCGAGTGGATGCGCTCTCTCGTCTCAGACTGGCAGTTGCTGGCCGATCTGTCGTTCGCCGACCTCATCCTGTGGATCCCGCGTAAGGAGGGGTCCGGTTGGGTGGCCGTCGCGCAGATGCGGCCGACCACCGGCCCCACCGTCTACCACGACGACGTGGTCGGCATGGTCGTGGCGGAGGGCGAGCGCCCGCTGATCGACACCGCCTGGAACGAGCACCGGATCTGCCGCGAGGGCGACCCCGACTGGTCCAGCGGCGTACCGGTCCGCGAGGAGACCATCCCGGTACGGCGCGGCCTGGACGGCGAGATCATCGGCGTCATCCAGCGTTCCACCAACCTGTCCTCCGCGCGTACGCCGTCCCGGCTGGAGCTGACGTACCTGCAGAGCGCCTCTGACATGGCCCAGATGGTGGCCGAGGGCAGGTTCCCGTTCCCGGAGGAGGAGCCGACCCTCGTCCGCTCGCCGCGCGTGGGCGACGGCCTGCTCCGGCTCGACCGGGCCGGCCGGGTGACGTACGCCTCCCCCAACGCGCTCTCGGCGTACCGGCGGCTCGGGCTGCAGGCCGACCTGGTCGGCGCGGAGCTGGGCCGTACCACGGCGGACCTCTGCTACTCGGACGAGCCGATCAACGAGGACCTGATGCACGTGGCGAGCGGCCGCGCCCCGAGGGAGACCGAGGTGGAGCGCGGCGGCATCGTCGTGCTGCTGCGGGCGATCCCGCTCGTGGTCGGCGGCGGCCGGATCGGCGCGCTGGTGCTCATCCGCGACGTGACCGAGCTGCGCCGCCGCGAGCGCGAGCTGCTGACCAAGGACGCCACGATCCGCGAGATCCACCACCGGGTGAAGAACAACCTGCAGACGGTGGCGGCGCTGCTGCGGCTCCAGGCGCGCAGGCTCGGCAACCCCGAGGGCCGCGAGGCGCTGGAGGAGGCGGTCAGGCGGGTCGGGTCGATCGCGATCGTGCACGAGATCCTGGCCCAGATGCCCGAGGAGATGGTCGAGTTCGACGACATCGCCGACCGGGTCGTCGCGATGACCGCCGAGGTCTCGGTGGCGCACGTCACGCCGAAGCGGATCGGCAGCTTCGGCGTGCTGCCCGCGGCCGTCGCCACGCCGATCGCGATGGTGCTCACCGAGCTGCTGCAGAACGCGGTGGAGCACGGCTTCTCACACGCGAGCGGGAGCATCCAGGTGATCGTGACGCGGGACGTCGATCATCTGGATGTGGTGGTGGCCGACGACGGGAAGGGGCTGCCCACCGATTTCGACCTGGAGGCGACGACCAGCCTCGGATTGCAGATCGTCCGCACGCTCGTGGTCGGCGAGCTGTCCGGACGATTGTCGATCGCTCCGCGTGAAGGCGGCGGGACCGAAGTGACGATCAGCATTCCGGTTCAAACGGGGTAAGGGCCGCGTCCTTTGAGACGCGACCCTCGCCTTTCATGTGACCGAAACAACAGCGAAAAGGTGGCGCCGTTGTATTTGGCGGTATGCGGGATCTCTTGGGGAAGAATTCAGACGTTCGCGCGGGCGCGGGCGCGGGCCGTACGGCGCTTGAGCGCGCGCCGCTCATCCTCGCTCATGCCGCCCCAGACGCCGGCGTCCTGACCGGACTCCAGTGCCCACTTCAGGCACGACTCCATGACGGAGCACTGCCGGCATACCTGCTTCGCCTCTTCGATCTGCATGAGCGCGGGGCCGGTGTTGCCGATCGGGAAGAAAAGCTCGGGATCCACGTCACGGCAGGCAGCGCGGTGGCGCCAGTCCATGCGTTCCACTCCTTCGTAAGTGGAGCCTTCCGCGGCTCCTGACCGTCAACTTTGTGAAGTCTTTCACTAACTGCTGCGAACTTTCGCCCGGAACACGGGTCGTACCGGGCTGGGTCCGTTGATCGCCGGGGTCTCCGGGAGGCGGTGGCCCCCGCAAAGGTCCTACGTTCCGACGTCGCATTCAGCTTTTCAGGGACGCCAAGACCGCACAAGAGGTTTGGGAGAAGGTTTTGCCGGTTATGGCTGTCGGATTCGTCACACTATGACCGCATGTAACGGACTAGACGAGGACTTGTAATGCGTCCGGGATAGACCGGAAAAGCACCCGTTCGCGTTCTCCCAGGTAGTCACCGTCCAACTGGAAGGCGACCGGACGGGAGGCGGAAAGGGTCAACTCCTCCTCGTCATGGGCCTGGACCAGGTGCCGGCCCACCGGCAGCCCCGATCGCTCCCCGATGATCTGCCGGACCAGGCCGAGCACCGCGCCCAGCCCCATCTTCCGCAGCGCCAGCAGGTCCAGCCCGGTCTCGAACGCCGCCCAGGGCGTCGGGTTGATCGGGCGGGGCCCGGCATAGGTCCACGGCGCGGTGTTGGAGACGATCGCCATGAAGATCCGGCTCTCCGACGCCTGCCGCGGACGCTCCAGCACCATGGCCGGACGGCGGCGATCGGTCAGGAAGTAGTGGCTGATCGCCGTCTTGACGTACAGGGCGGGCGTCGCCTTGCAGCCGGCGCTCCGCAACCCCTCGACGGCCCGGACGACCTCGGCGTCGTATCCGAGCCCAGCGCAGAATGTGAAATAACGTGACCCCTGCGGGCCTGTGGGCGGCTCTGCCCCGGCATCGCCGTGTGAAACATCGTGGTCCCATACGGCTTCGCCGAGCCCGATCGTGCGCCGCCGGCCCTCCCGCAGCGCCTCGAGCGCCGCCCCGGTCGCCTCTACCGGGTTGCCCGGCAACCCGAGCGCCCGCGCGAACACGTTCGCGCTCCCTCCCGGGATCACGATCAGCGTGGGACGCTCCACCGCGGACACGGACGGCTGCCCGCGCAGCAGGCCGTTGACCGCCTCGTTGATGGTGCCGTCGCCGCCGAGCACGGCGACGGCGTCGAACCCTTTGGCGTGCGCCGTTTCGGCGATCATCGCCGCGTGCCCCCGGTAGCCGGTCTCCTCCACCGTCAGGTCCATCGCCGCACCGAGCGCCCGCATCAGGACGTCACGCGTGCGATGGTTGGTCGACGTCGCCTTGGGGTTGACGACAAGGAGAGCCCGCATGCCCTGAAGGGTAGAGCACGAACCATGCCCTACCGCCCATGTTGTTAGTGTTGGCCGCTGTGAGCAGCCGACCCCTGACCCTGACCGTCGCCTCAGTCGTCGTGGCCGTGGAGGGCGTCGCCGCCCTGGCCCTCGGCGGTTACGTCGCCGTCGAGACGCTGATCGGCAAGCCGAGCGACCTGGTCAGCTCCATCTTCGTCGCGGCTTTCGGGATCCTGGTCGGCGCCGGCCTGCTCTGGGTCGCCTGGGGGGTTCTCCAGGTGCTCCGCTGGAGCAGGGGACCGGGTGTGGTCACCCAGATCTTCGCCCTGCCCGTGGCGATCACGTTGATCCAGTCCCAGCAGTACGCCTACGGAGTGCCGCTGGTCGTGGCCGCCGCGATCGCCCTGGTGACACTCCTCGCCCCGCCGTCCACGAGGGCGCTGATGGGCGAGGACGGGCCGCACGGGCCGTGAGCCGCTAGTCGTCCGCGGTCAGGCCCTCGCGAAGCTGGGCGAGGGTCCGGGCGAGGAGGCGGGACACGTGCATCTGCGAGATGCCCAGCTCCGTCGCGATCTGCGACTGCGTCATGTTCCCGAAGAAACGCAGCAGCAGGATGCGCTTCTCCCGCGGCGGAAGCCGCTCCAGCAGCGGTTTGAGCGACTCGCGGTACTCGACGCCCTCCAGCGACTCGTCCACGATGCCGAGCGAGTCGGACACCGCGGGCGCGTCGTCGTCTCCCGAGTCGGGCGCGTCGAGCGAGACGGTGGAGTAGGCGTTGGCCGACTCGAGGCCCTCGAGGACCTCTTCCTCGGTCATCTGCAGGTGGGCCGCCAGCTCGGCGACCGTGGGCGCGCGGCTCTCCCGCTGTGACAGCTCGCTGATCGCCTTGGTGAGCGAGAGCTTGAGCTCCTGGAGCCGGCGCGGCACCCGGACCGCCCAGCCCTTGTCGCGGAAGTGCCGCTTGATCTCCCCGACGATGGTGGGGGTCGCGTAGGTGGAGAACTCGACGCCGCGGGCCAGATCGAAGCGGTCGATCGACTTGATCAGGCCGATCGTGGCGACCTGGGTGAGGTCGTCGAGCCACTCGCCCCTGTTGCGGAACCGGCGGGCGAGGTACTCCACCAGCGGGAGGTGGAGCTCGACGAGCTCGTCGCGGATGCGCTGACGCCTCGGGTCGTCGGCCGGCAGCTCCACGAGCTCCCCGAAGAGCGCGCGGGCACGCACGCGGTCGGGCACGGCCGAGTCGCCGGAGGCCATGGCACGAGTCCTTTCCGTCACGCCGGCCTCGCCGCGCCTCGACGCTTACGCAGCACGATCGCCATGTGGTCCGGGGAGTCGGAGGTGGCGTCCACGTCGTCGGCCAGCGCGGTGAGCACCATCCAGGCGAAGTCGTCGCGCTTGGGAACGGTCACGCCCACCGTGTTGACCTCGACCCGGACCGTCATCTCCTGCCCGGTGAGCTCGAACTCGGCGACCAGGTCGGTGCCGGGCACCGCCTGCCGCAGGAGCATCGCGCAGGCCTCGTCCACCGCGATGCGGAGATCCTCGATCTGGTCGAGGGTGAAGTCCAGCCGGGCCGCGAGCCCGGCGGTAGCCGTACGCAGCACTGACAGATAGGCGCTCACGGCGGGCAGCCGGACACTCACAGCGTCGCGGATCCCGGCCAGATCCACCGCAGGCGTCTCGGTTTCCTCGGTCACGTTCCTCCTCGCCCAAAATCGAGCCGGCGCACTGCCGCTCACTGCAACCTACCGCCACTCGCCCGCGATTGCTCGGCTGGGACGCGCCGATTGTGGCGATCTTGGAGGTGGTTACGGGGGAATTCCACGGTTCCGACGGGCCGGGAAAACACCGGACCCCGCGCGGTCGGGGGACCGGGCGGGGTCAGGACGATCTCCGGCTCAGGCGGCCTTGGTCTCCCAGAAGATCTTCGCAATCTCGTCGATCTTTGCCAGGAGGTCGTCGGCCTTTGCCACATCGACGGTGCCCTTGGCGCCGGCCGCGCCCGCGAGCTTGGTGGCGTCCCAGAAGAGCTGGTGGAGCTGCGGGTACTGCTCCAGGTGCGGCGGCTTGAAGTAGTCGGTCCACAGCACCCAGAGGTGGTGCTTGACCAGCTCCGCGCGCTCCTCCTTGATGGTGAGAGCGCGGGCGCGGAACACCGGGTCGTCGTTGTCGGCGTACTTGGCCATGATGGCCTTCACCGACTCGGCCTCGATGCGGGCCTGCGCGGGGTCGTACACACCGCACGGCAGGTCGCAGTGGGCGGACGCCTCGTGCTTGGGCCGCAGCAGTCGTGCGAGCATCGGAATCCTTCCTTAATGCTGTGACAGCACTGTCCAAGACCGACCTTACTCGTCTCGGAAAGCCAAGTGTGGAGGGGGATGTGCTCACCACGGTGCGCGTCGTCGGCGACTCGATGCTGCCCGTCCTGCGCCCCGGCGACTGCCTGCTGGTACGGCGCGGCACCGCCGTGCGCGAAGGCGACCTGGTGGTGGCCCGGCGCCCGCACGGGCTGATCGTCAAACGCGCGTTCCGCTGTACCGGGGAGGGCTGGTGGCTGGAGAGCGACAACCAGAACGCCCCGGGACGGCGGGACAGCTGGGACTTCGGCGCGGTGCCGGAGTCCGACATCGTCGGGCGGGTGGTGCTGCGCTACTGGCCGCGCGTCGCCTTACGCCTCGCGGCGCCGCGCCTGCGCGCCCGGTAGTTGGCGACGTTGACGCGGTTGGAGCAGCGCTCGGAGCAGTAGCGGCGCGAGCGGTTCGACGACGTGTCGAGGTAGGCGTTGCGGCAGAGCGGCGCCTGGCAGATGCCGAGGCGGTCCATCCCCAGGCTGGTGACCACGGTCGCCAGGCCCATGACCGAGCCCACCGCGAGGGTGTCGGCCACCCGGCCGCCCTCGGTCAGGTGCATGTGCCACGGCTGGCCGTCGTGCCCGGAGATCTGGGGATGCACGGGATGCCGTACGAGGAGGCCGTTCAGCCGCTCGACCGCGTCGACGCCGTCGCCTCTCGCGGCGGACTCGAAGACGCCGGTCAGCTCCTCGCGCAGCTCGCAGATGGCGTCGAGATCTCGGCGGGTGGCGCGCGCGGCGGCCTCTTTGCGGCCGGTTTCGGCGAGCAGCTCGCGCAGGGAATCGAGGGATCTCAGCCGGTCGTGCTCATTGACAAGGAGTACGGCGAGCTTTGCATATGAGGTGAAGTCCACGTGCGACCCACGGTTGTAAGTGATCAGACCGGACATCGAGTATTACATGCCGCAGGTTAGATTGCATACATATTAAGTCTGACACTTTGTTAACCTGCGGGCCTCGCGGGCCGCCATCTCATCATGTGGCACAATCAAACAACGGGTGACCCCCGTACCCCCCAAAGAGACGACCGTCAACGGAGACGGCCGCCGGGCGGCTACCGAAGCCCGGGCCGGTCCGCTCTCGCGGCGTCTACCGAAGGAACTCCTCGTGACACTGGGGTCGCTGTGACTGTTACTTCCACTTCTCTGGACGCTCTCGACGTCGATCCGGCTTTCGCCCTGCACCGCGGCGGCAAGCTGGAGGTCCGCTCCACCATCCCGGTCCGCGACGCGGACGATCTCTCCCTGGCGTACACGCCGGGGGTGGCCAAGGTGTGCACCGCCATCGCCGACAACCCCGAGCTGGTCAACGACTACACCTGGGTCTCGAACGTCGTGGCGGTGGTCTCCGACGGCACCGCCGTCCTCGGGCTCGGCGACATCGGGCCGGCCGCCGCGATGCCCGTCATGGAGGGCAAGGCGCTGCTGTTCAAGGAGTTCGCGGGCGTCGACGCCGTGCCGATCTGCCTTGACTGCACCGACGTGGACGCGCTCGTCGAGACGGTGGTCCGGCTCGCGCCGTCGTTCGGCGGCATCAATCTGGAGGACATCAGCGCCCCGCGCTGCTTCGAGGTCGAGGACCGGCTCCGCTCGCTGCTCGACATCCCGGTCTTCCACGACGACCAGCACGGCACCGCCATCGTCGCCCTCGCGGCGCTGCAGAACGCCGCCCGCCTGACGGGGCGCTCGCTGGGCGACCTGCGCGCGGTGATCGCGGGCGCGGGGGCCTCCGGCGTCGCGGTGACGCGCATCCTGCTGGGCGCGGGCATCGGGGACGTCGCGGTGGCCGACTCCAAGGGCGTGATCTACACCGGGCGCGACGGCCTCAACCCCGTCAAGGAAGCCCTGGCCAGGGACACCAACAAGGCGGGCTTCACGGGGTCCACCGAGGACGCCCTCAGCGGCGCGGACGTGTTCATCGGCCTGTCGGGCTCGACGGTGAGCGAGGAGGCCATCAGGTCGATGGCCCCGGACTCCATCGTCTTCGCGCTGTCGAACCCGACCCCGGAGGTCCACCCCGAGGTGGCCCGGCGGCACGCGCGGGTGGTCGCGACCGGCCGGTCCGACTTCCCCAACCAGATCAACAACGTGCTCGCCTTCCCGGGCGTGTTCCGCGGCGCGCTCGACGTCCGGGCCAGGACCATCACCGAGAACATGAAGGTGGCCGCGGCCTCCGCGCTGGCGTCCGTGGTCGGGGACGACCTGTCCGCGGACTACGTGATCCCGTCGCCGTTCGACGCCCGCGTCGCGCCCGCCGTGATCGCGGCGGTGGCCGAGCAGGCCCGCCTGGACGGCGTCGCCCGGCGCTGACGACGAGAACAGAAGGGGCCCGGCCGATCGGCCGGGCCCCTTCCTCATGCCCCTTGAAGCGTGCCGCGGATCAGTACTTCGGCACGATGCTGCCGGACCAGAGGTTGGCCGCGGCCTTGTAGACGCCGTACAGCTCGCCGTCGAAGTACGGCGAGACGCTGGTGTCGATGCGGTCGTTCTTGTCGGTGTCGGCCAGGCCGATGGTGACACCGTTCAGGTAGCCCAGGCGGCGGCCGTTGTTGTAGTTGAGCAGCCAGGACGAGCCGATCGCGCCCTCACCGGTGAAGGACGACTTGACGCCGAGGAGCTCCTCGCCCTTCACGGCCGGGGCCTGGACGGGGAACGTCTTGCCGTAGCTCCACTTGAGCGTCTTGCCGGTGTAGGCGTAGTTGCCGTCCGGGTGGGAGCCGCTCGGGTAACCGAAGACGTGGACCGGCTTGCCGACCTTCTGGTTGTACGCGAGGCCCTGACCGCCGACGTTGTCGCCGAGGCGGCCGACGTCGGTGAAGGTCCGCACGAAGTACCGGGTGACCTTGTAGTCCAGGTCGTAGTTCGCGCAGAACTCGCTGCGGTAGTACTCGTACTCGGCCGGAGTCTCACCCTCGGCGGGCTTGATCTCCTTCTTCCAGTAGTACTTCTTGCCGTCGGAGCTGGAGTAGGGGAGCGTCTTGCCCTTCACGGCGGGGTCGTCGGCGGTCAGCTTGGTGTCCTCCCGCTCGACCTTGCCGGCGATCTGCTCCTCCGCGCCCCCGGTGAGGCGGAGGTACTCGGCGCGGGTGACGTCGATCCAGTCGGACGAGCCGGGGGTGCCGTGCGCCACCACGTGGTCGGTGTCGACGATCTCCTCGATCTTGCCCTTGCCCCGGTGGGCGAGGGCCTCGGCCTTGGTCTCGTACACCCGGACCTCGGGCTGACGCAGGTCCGGCGTGCGCGGGTACTTGCGGTACTCCGACTCGCTGACCTCGGCGCCGCTGTTGTCCGGCAGGACGCCGTTGTACACGGTGACGAACGCGTAGTCGCGGTCGCCGTCCTCGTACACGTCGTAGTCGTAGTGGGTGAAGGCCTGCTTGCCGACGTAGATGCCCCACGGGGTCTTGGCCTGGTAGTAGCCGGGGATGAAGACCCACTTGTCGAGCGTCTGGCTGTTGGACTCGGTGTCGTACACGCAGTGGCCGGCGGTGGCGACCAGGTTGCGGTAGCCGGACTGCACCGAGGTGGCCGAGCACCAGTGCGGCTCGCGGTCGGCGCCGATGAAGAACACCTTGCCCGTGGTCTTGGGCAGGTTCACGTTCTTCGACTTGGCGGTCGACTTCTTCTCGTCACCGATCGCCGGCACGAGGCCGGGCTTGGTGTCCGCGGCCGGGCCGCCCTTGGAGACGTGCTTGGTGACGACCTTGGTCTCCACGTCGTACGGCGTGGCGCCGATCAGGTTGGCCTTGTCCTCGCCGTACCAGAAGGCCGCGATCTCCCACGCGAGCGTCTGGCTCGCCAGGGGTTTGGCGGCGACGTCGCCGGAGGCGTGGGCGGGGGTGACCATGGCGGAGCCCAGGAGCCCGGCCGCGGCGACACCGCCGAGGGGGAGAAGCACACGCTTCTTCATGGGGGTTCGCTCCTCGCGCTGTCGTGGGACGCGCCTGCGTCCCATCCGTCAGTAAAGGGATGACGGGGACACTACAGCGAAGATCTCGACCCTCGAAGGCCCCTTCGGACCGGCCATCGGCTCACAGCTTCCTGTGATCCGGCCGTTATCGAACGGGTATTTTTCGGCTCACAGCAAGCTGGTACGTAATAGTGATGTTTCCGCAGATAGGCAGGTAGAGACGGCATTTGGCCGGGATCCGGTACGCGAAGTCCGGAAAAGGTTGCATTTTTCGAATGTGATAACTGTCACATCCCGCTGGGGCTCCATTCGTCCTGGGCGTCCCTCGGTGCTTGACCGTTTTGTCGGGGTTTCTCGGACTCGGTCGACCGGGTCGCCGGGGTCCGGGTCTCCGGGCATGAAAAGAGGCCCGGCCGGAGCCGGGCCTCGGAAAGGGCCACAGGAAAGCGACGCCGCGGGGGCGACGTTCTCCGACGGGGACGCCCCGAAGGGGGTGTCACCCGGTCATCGCCCGGTCGTCACCTGGTCTCGGTGATGCCGATCGAGCCGTCCTTCTTGACCAGCGAGCCGGACCAGAGGGGGAAGGCCGCGCGGTAGACGCCGTACGTCTCGCCGTCGAAGTACGCCGAGGTGATCATGTCGCTGCGGTGGTTGCCGTCGGTGTCACCGCCGAGGCTGGTCACGCCGTTGATGTAACCGAGGCGACGGTTGCTGTTGTACTTGAGGATCCAGGGGCCGCCGGACGAGCCGCCGGTCATCGAGCACTTCAGGCCGATCTGCTCCTCAACCTTCACGCTGCTCTCGACGATCGGGTAGACCGGCTTGCCGTAGCACCACTTCATCTTCTCGCCGGTGAAGACGTAGTTGCCGTCGTCGTGCGGCGCGGCCGGGTAGCCGAAGGCGTAGACGGGCTGGCCGACCTTCTGGTTGTACGCGAAGCCCTGGCCGCCGGCGTTGGAGCCGAGCGAGCCGAGGTCGACGAAGACGTCCTTCTTCGCGTCGTACCCGATGCCGTTGTAGACCGTGACGAACGCGTAGTCGCGGTCGAGGTCCTCGTAGACGTCGAAGTCGTAGTGGCTGAAGGCCTGCTTGCCGATGTAGACGCCCCAGGGCGCCTTGCCGTCGTAGTAGCCCGGGATGAAGACCCACTTGTCCGCGGTCTGGCGGTTGCCGTCGATGTCGTAGACACAGTGGCCGGCGGTGGCGACCAGGTTGCGGTACTGCGACTGGATCGCCGAGGCGGAACAGGCGTAGAGCTCGTTGTCGACGACGAAGAACGCGCGGCCCACCGTCTTGGGCAGGTTGACGTTCTTGGACTTGCCGGCGGACGTCTTCTCGTAGCCGATCGCGGGCACGACGCCGGGCTTGCCGTCCGCGGCGGGTCCGCCGGTGGAGACGTGCTTCGGCACGCGCTTGTGCTCGGCGCCGTACGCCTTGGCGGCCTTGAGGTTGGCGCCGCCGTCGGCGATCCAGAAGTCCATGATGTCCGCGGCGCTGGCCGGGGAGGCCAGCTTGGCCTTGGACACGGTCGGCGCCGCAGTGGCGGGGGTGACCAGTGCGGCGGCCATGAGGCCGGTGGCGGCGAGGCCGCCGAGGGGGAGAAGCAGACGCTTCCGCATGAGGGGTTCGCTCCTTGCGCTGATGAGGGCCGCTACTGCGCCCCTATCGTCAGTAAAGGGATGGTAAAAAACTACAGCACCCATTCAGGAACCCCTATGTCCTGAAATATGCGGAGCGGTTTGTTACAGAATGTTGATCTCGTTCGCGCCGTCGCGGAAGGCGCCGGCGGGCACCGCGCCGGACCGGATCTTCCGGGCCGCGACATAGACGCTGTAGAGCTCGCCGTCGAAATAGGGCGAGACCGCCGAGCCGCCGGAGGTGGCGATCGTGACACCGTTCAGGTAACCCAGGCGTCCGGCCTTGCGGTAGCCGATCAGCCAGGACGATCCGTCGTTCGTACGGGACGACTTCAGGCCGAGCAGGTCGTCCGCGCGGAGGGCCGGATCCTGGAGCCGGAACGTGGCGCCGCGCGCCGGACGCCCGGAGGGCCCGAACACGACGGTCCTGCGGCCGACCTCCTGGTTGTATGCGAGCCCCTGGCCGCCCACGCCGTCCGCCAGGCGACCGCCGTCGACCAGCCTGACCCGTCCGGAGGCGCGCGAGGGCTGCGGCGTGAGGCCGTTGTGCACGGCGACGAACGCGTAGTCGCGGTCGAGGTCGCGGTACGTGGCGAAGTCGTGGTGCGTGAACGCCTGCTTGCCCACGTAGACGCCGAAGGGGAGCGCGTCCGGCGCGTAACCGGGGACGAAGATCCAGTTCTTCATCGGCGCGTCGCCGTTCTCGGCGTCGAAGGCGCAGTGCCCGGCGGTGGCGACGAGGTTGCGGTGCGGGGACTGGACCGAGGTGCCCGAGCACCAGTGGGGCTTGCCGTCGGACGCGAGGAAGAAGACCCTTCCCGTGGTCGCGGGCAGGTTGATGTTCTTGGAGACGGCGGCCCCGTTCCCGTCCTGCCCGGTCTTGTCGTCACCGCTCTTGTCGGGGGCGCGTGTGCCGGGCGTGCCTGTGTCGGGCGCGCCGCCTTCCGGCCTGTCGCCCGAGGGCTTTCCCTCGGCCGGCTTCCTGTCGGCCGGCCGTACGCCTCCCGGCCTGCCGTCCGCCGCCGCGCCGCCGCGCTCCGCCTGCCGGGCGGTCACCTTCGTCCGCAGCGTGTACGGGGTCGCCGCGGTGAGGGCGCGGCCGTCTCCGCCGAGCCAGTACGCCAGCACGGAGGGCACCTGGGCCTCCCCGGCCAGGGGGCGGGTGGCGGTGATGTCGTACGCGTGCGCGGGGGAGAGCGGGCCGGACACGACGAGCGCGGCCGGACAGAGCAGTCCGGCGATGGCCGCCGTACGCCTGGCGGCCAGGACGACGCGCTTCACGGACGCTCCTTGCGCTCTCTGCGTGGACGCCCGCAGCGCCCCTTGCCCTGGTAAAGAGGAAGATTACCGTCGTTTTGCCATGGCATGGGACAGCAGCGGTGCGAGCCGGGCCATGCGTCCCGGATGGGGCCCGGAAACGACGTGGGGGCCCGGCGCCGCCGCCGAGCCCCCACGCATGATGTTCCCTGCTGAGGAATATCCCTTTACCTCAGGGTCCTGTCCCGTTTCCGGGCCGGCGTCCCGCGCCGGAACCAGGTCAGACGATCTTGCCGGACCAGACGTTGGCGGCGATCTTGTAGACGCCGTAGGTCTCACCGTCGAAGTACGGGGAGATGCTGGTGTCGTAGCGGTTGTTGCCGTCGGTGTCGGAGACGCCGATGGTGACACCGTTCAGGTAGCCGAGACGGCGGCCGTTGTTGTACTTCAGCAGCCAGGAGGAGCCGATGGCGCCCTCGCCCGTGAAGGACGACTTCATGCCCTGCAGCTCCTCGCCCTTGACGGCCGGAGCCTGGACCGCGAAGGTCTTGCCGTAGGCCCACTTGAGGGTCTTGCCGGTGAAGGCGTAGTTGCCGTCCGGGTGCGACCCGCTCGGGTAGCCGAAGACGTAGACCGGGCTGCCGAGCTTCTGGTTGTAGGCCAGGCCCTGACCGCCGACGTTGTCGCCGAGACGGCCGACGTCCTTGAGTGCGACAGAGAAGTACCGCGCGGTGACCTTGTAGTCCAGGTCGTAGTTCGCCCAGAAGGTCCGCTTGAAGTACTTGTACTGCTTGGACTGCTGGCCGCCGCCGTTCCCGCCGCCGTTGCCGTTGCCGCCACCGGGGTTCCCGCCGCCGTTGCCACCACCGTGGCTTCCACCGCCGTTGCCGCCGCCGTGGCTTCCACCGCCGCCGCCACCACCGGGGTTGGTGGGCTGCTCCTTGATCTTCTCCTGCGAGACGGTCTTGTCGCCGCCGCCGCCCTTGATCTCCTTGCGGAAGAGGAAGGTCGCGCCGTCGGCGCTGGTGTAGGAGTCCACGTCGCGGCCGTAGGCGTCCTTCGTGATCTCCACGGGGGTGGAGGCGCCGGTGCCGGTGGTCCACGGCCCGTCGCCCGTCAGGTCCTTGACGGCCGGGTTGAGGCGCTTGAACTCGTCGACCTTGATGTTCTCGACCTTCTTGGACTCCGCGGTGCCCGGCGCGACGACGTCGCCGGTGAGGACCGCCTCGATCCCGATGTGCGAGTACGCCGTGGTCTTGTCGTTCTCGATCCTGGCCTTGTCGGTCTTGGCCAGGGCCTCCGTCTTCCAGGTCTTCTCGTAGCGGTCCCGACCGGCGTCGGTGGGCAGGACGCCGTTGTACACGGTGACGAACGCGTAGTTGCGGTCGCCGTCCTCGTAGACGTCGTAGTCGTAGTGCGTGAAGGCCTGCTTGCCGACGTAGATGCCCCACGGGGTCTTGCCCTGGTAGTAACCCGGGATGAAGACCCACTTGTCGAGGGTGGCCTTGTTGGACTCGGTGTCGTAGACGCAGTGGCCGGCGGTGGCGACCAGGTTGCGGTAGTTCGCCTGGACCGAGGTGGCCGAGCACCAGTGCGGCTTGCGGTCGGCGCCGATGAAGAACACCTTGCCCGTGGTCTTGGGCAGGTTGACGTTCTTCGACTTGGCGGTCGACTTCTTCTCGTCGCCGATGGCGGGCACGACGCCGGGCTTGCTGTCGGCCGACGGGCCGCCCTTGGAGACGTGCTTGGCGACGACCTTGGTCTCGACGTTGTACGGCGTGGCGCCGATCAGGTTGGCCTTGGCCTCGCCGTACCAGAAGGTGGCGATCTGCTTGGCGGCCATGTTGGTGTTGGCCAGGATGACGGTCGGAACCTCGTCCTTGGGCACGGCCGAAGCCGGAGTGGCCAGCCCGGCGGCCAGCAGACCCGCGGTGGCGACGACGCCACCGAATGCAAGAGTGCGCTTCATCTTGGGTTGTTCCTTGGTCTGTCGTGGGACGCCCCATGCGTCCCATCCGTCAGGGAAGGGATGAAACGCAACTTATGTCGCAGCACTTGGAGTCCACTTGGAGCCCGTTGGTGACTCACGGGCGAAGTGGTTGCGCAACGGGACCCGACCGATGACGGGAGGCGTTCCGGGAATGCCGTCCGGCGTCTCCGCTCGGCGCCGGATCACGAAAGCGTTTGTCGGCGTGGGGATGCGGCGGTGTTTCCGGTGCTTTTCGGGTGCTTTTCCGGTGCCGCGAATGTTCAGGCGGTTCGTCACCGCGCCGGAACGGCGACCGATGGCTGATCGGCACGGGTGCCGGGAGAAAAGGGGGAAAAGACGACCGAAGCTCGCAGGAGGGCGGAGTCGGGGCCCGCGCTGTATTTCTCGTCATATGACCGAGATCACGCGCGATGCCTCCGGAGTTCCGTGGTGCGGATCGAGTTCTGTGGTGCGATCGGAGTTCTGTGGTGTGGCCGGAGTTCTGTGGTGTGGCCGGAGCGGAAATGGCACAGGGCCCGGCTGGAGAGCCGGGCCCTGTGGGTGACGTGATTGTGAGGCAGGGTTTGGACCCCTGTCTCGGGGGTCGCCGTGTTTCCGCGAGCGGAGACTAGGCGATCGAGCCGGACCAGTTGTTCTTGGCCGCGGAGTAGACGCCGTACAGCTCACCGTCGAAGTACGGCGAGAAGCTGGTGTCGTAACGGTTGTTGCCGTCGCTGTCGGAGACACCGATGGTCACACCGTTCAGGTAGCCCAGGCGGCGGCCGTTGTTGTAGTTCACCAGCCAGGAGGAGCCGAGGGCGCCCTCACCGGTGAACGACGACTTGGTGCCGACGAGCTCCTCGCCCTTGATGGACGGGACCTGGACCGCGAAGGTCTTGCCGTACGTCCACTTCAGGGTCTTGCCCGAGAAGGCGTGGTTGCCGTCCGGGTGGGAGCCGCTCGGGTAGCCGAACACGAAGACCGGCTTGCCGACCTTCTGGTTGTAGGCCAGGCCCTGCCCGCCGACGTTCGCACCCAGGGCGCCCGCGTCGACGAACTTGAAGACGAAGTAGTGCTGGAACTTCTCGGTGCGGTCGCCGTCCTTGTCGAAGTCGTCGTAGTCCGGGCCGTACACGCTGGCGGTGTCACCGATGAAGGTGTCCCAGCCGCGGTACTGGTCGTAGACGTCCTTGGTGACCTCCTGCCAGCCACCGATGTTCTGCCAGCCCTCGCCGCCGTTGTCCGACCACTTCGGCACGTCGTTGCCGTGCGGCACGCCGTCGTGGGGAGCCTTGAGGCCGTTGTAGACCGTGACGAACGCGTAGTCGCGGTCGGCGTCCTCGTAGACGTCGAAGTCGTAGTGGGTGAACGCCTGCTTGCCGACGTAGATGCCCCACGGGGTCTTGCCCTGGTAGTAACCCGGCACGAAGACCCAGTAGTTCATCGTCTGCGCGTTGGACACCGTGTCGTACACGCAGCTACCCGCGGTCGCGACCAGGTTCTTGTACGCGGACTGCACGGAGGTGGCGGTGCACCAGTGGTTCTCGCCGTCGGCGCCCTTGAAGAACACCTTGCCCGTGGTCTTGGGCAGGTTGACGTTCTTCGACTTGGACGTCGTCTTCTTCTCGTCGCCGATCGCCGGCACGACGCCCGGCTTGCTGTCGGCCGCGGGCCCGCCCTTGGAGACGTGCTTGGCGACGGCCTTGGTCTCGACGTTGTACGGCGTGGCGCCCTTCAGGTTCGCCGAGTCCTCGGCGTACCAGTAGGCCACGATGTTCTTCGCCGCGATGCCGGTGGAGGCGAGCGGCTTGCTGGCGACGTCACCCGACGCCTGGGCAGGGGTGGTCAGGCCGGAGGCCAGCAGACCGGTGGCGGCGATGACGCCGCCGAACGCGAGAGCGCGCTTCATGGGGGGAACTCCTTGCGCTGTCGTGGGACGCCTCTTGCGCCCCATGCGTCAGTAAAGGGATGGCGGAAACATACAGCCGCGATCTTCCGGCGTGGAAGCGACTTCGACGGGGTCGTTTCGGCCCCCGGATGGCGTGACGATTCCGTTATCTTTCCGGGGAAGTCGGTACTTTGCCCGCCAGATGACATACGCGCAGATCAAGAGTGAAGCGGTGGCTTTGGTGCTGATGTGACCGCCGGACCGCAGATCTTGAATGATGTGACCTAAATCACATCAATTGAACGGCACCGGATCGGTGGATGGTCACGTCTAAGAGGGTCGCCGAACGCGCGAAGGCCCCGGGGTGGACGCCCCGGGGCCTTCGGTTGTCTGGAGCATACAGAGGGGGAGGGTGGCGCGCCCACCGTTCCGCTCCGGAGTCTCCAGAAAAGGCACAGGGCCCGGCTGGACGCCGGGCCCTGTTCAGATCAAGCGGTTGGGGCAGGGTTTGGACCCCTGACCCGTGACCACCTGGCTCCCACAGGCCGGGAACTAGGCGATCGAGCCGGACCAGTTGTTCTTGGCCGCGTTGTAGACACCGTAGGTCTCACCGTCGAAGTACGGGGAGAGGCTGGTGTCGATCCGCTTGTTGCCGTCACGGTCGGCCACGCCGATGGTGACACCGTTCAGGTAGCCGACCCGGCGGGCGTTGCTGTAGTTGAGCAGCCACGCCGAACCGAGCGAGCCCTCGCCGGTGAAGGACGACTTGACACCCTGCAGCTCCTCGCCCTTGATGGCCGGCGCGGTAGCGGCGAAGGTCTTGCCGTAGCTCCACTTGAGGGTCTTGCCGGAGAAGGCCTGGTTGCCGTCCGGGTGGGCGCCGCTCGGGTAGCCGAACACGAAGACCGGCTTGCCGATCTTCTGGTTGTAGGCCAGGCCCTGGCCACCGACGTTGTCGCCCAGGCGACCGGCGTCGGCGTACTTCCAGACGAAGTAGATCGGGTTGCCCTTCTCGTCCTTGTCCTCGTAGTAGCCCCAGCGGTGGCCGCCCTTGTCGGCCGCGGCGTAGGCGTCGTACGTCGCCTTGTCGACCTGCTGGAAGCCCGCGTACTGCTTCCGCTCCTCGCGGGACATGCCCTTGAAGTCCTTGAAGCCGCCGGCCGGGAACTTCAGACCGTTGTAGACGGTCACGAAGGCGTAGTCGCGGTCGCCGTCCTCGTAGACGTCGAAGTCGTAGTGGGTGAAGGCCTGCTTACCCACGTAGATGCCCCACGGGGTCTTGCCCTGGTAGTAACCCGGCACGAAGACCCAGCGGTCCATCGTGGCGGCGTTGGACACCGTGTCGTACACGCAGTGACCCGCGGTCGCGACCAGGTTCTTGTAGCCCGACTGCACCGACGTGGCGGAGCACCAGTGCGGCTTCTTGTCGGCGCCGACGAAGAACACCTTGCCGGTGGTCTTCGGGAGGTTGACGTTCTTCGACTTGGCAGCGGTCTTCTTCTCGTCGCCAATGGCCGGGACGACGCCGGGCTTGCTGTCCGCAGCCGGGCCGCCAGTCGAGACGTGCTTGGCCGAGACCTGGGTCTCGACGTTGTACGGCGTGGCCTGAACCAGGTTGGCGGCGTTCTCCGCCGCCCAGAACGCCACGATGTTCTGCGCGGCGATCTTGTTGGCGGCCAGCGGGGTGCTGGCCACGTCGCCGGCGGCCTGGGCCGGGGCGGCCAGACCGGCGGCCAGGAGGCCGGCGGTGGCGACGAGGCCACCGAAGGCGAGGGTGCGCTTCATGAGGGAACTCCTTGCGCTGTCGTGGGACGCCTCTTGCGCCCCATGCGTCAGTAAAGGGATGACCGGAAACATACCGGCGCGATCTTGCGAGGGGAAAGCCGTCCGAGGACGCGAGGATGCGACGGGCGCCGCAGAGATCTTTCCGTGACCTTACGTTCGAATCTGATCTAGGCGGCGAGGAGGGACGCATCTCCGCAGATCAATCACGCGATCGCCGGTGAGATCGTCGCGGTGAAGTTGTTACATCCGAAAGATCCTGAAAAACGGCTGTGTGAGGTAAAACACATTTCCGTCATGGCACCGATAGCGACTCTCTCGCGTCTAACGCGCCCCCGGGCCCGGGGGCGCCCCGCCGGGGAGCGCCGGAGCCTCCTCTCGAACGGGCCGGTTCACGGTCGCCACGTCTTGCGCCGTACCGTCAGGGGGCCGGCCGAAGGCAGTGCGGTCGCGGAAGGTGGCGTATTAGGAACCGCCCAAAAAGGTGAGGGGCGGCGGGCCTCGGGTATGCCGAAACGCCAGCGAGACTCGTCGATCGAGGCCGTCCGCCTCGGCGGTGTGGCGCGCCGCCCGCCGGTGTCCGAAATAGGCCGGGCTCTGGGGCGCGGGCGGCTCCGGTTCAGCCGGTGTCGAAGCGCCCGCGTACGGCCCCTGCCCGGCGGCCGCCGGGAGCACGCAAGGTGGGGCGTCTCTGATGCGGCGCTTACACCGGGGGCGCGCTCCTGGGGGAGCGGCGGCGGTGAGGCAGCAGCGGTGAGCGGGAGCCGCCAGGAGACGGAGCGGCGAACCAGGGCGATGGCGGGCCGGGTGGTTCACGGCTTCCGGGGAGGGGCCGGGGCAAGGCTCGGAGACGTCTCACCCGGAAGCGAACCCGTCCGGAAGCGAAGCGGGGCTGAGACGTGAAGCGGGGCTGAGACGTGAAGCGGGGCTGAGACGTGAAGCGGGGCTGGGAAAACGAAAAGGCCCGGCTGGGACAGCCGGGCCTTTCGATGAAGCAGGCATAGGTCAGGGTTTGGACCCCTGTGAGAGCAGGGTTTGGACCCCTGCTCTCGTGAACCGCCGTGTTTCCGCGAGCGGAGACTAGGCGATCGAGCCGGACCAGAGGTTCTTGGCCGCGGCGTAGACGCCGTACAGCTCACCGTCGAAGTACGGCGAGAAGCTGGTGTCGTAGCGGTTGTTGCTGTCGGTGTCGGAGACGCCGATGGTGACACCGTTCAGGTAGCCGAGGCGGCGGCCGTTGTTGTAGTTCACCAGCCAGGAGGAGCCGAGGGAGCCCTCACCGGTGAAGGAGGACTTGGTGCCGACGAGCTCCTCGCCCTTGATGGCCGGGGCCTGGACCGCGAAGGTCTTGCCGTAGGTCCACTTGAGCGTGTGGCCGGAGAACGCGTGGTTACCGTCCGGGTGCTGGCCGCTCGGGTAGCCGAACACGAAGACCGGCTTGCCGACCTTCTGGTTGTAGGCCAGACCCTGGCCACCGACGTTGGCGCCCAGAGCGCCCGCGTCCTCGAACTTCCACACCTTGTACTTCCCGCTGCGCGAGATGTAGTGCGGAACCTTGCCGGCCTTGTCGTAGGCGTCGTAGGTGGCCTTGTCGACCTCGCGGAAGCCCGCGAACTTGTCGAGCTCCTCCCACTTGCGGTCCTGGATCAGACGGAAGACGTCCGACCAGCCGTTGGCCGGGAACTTGATGCCGTTGTAGACGGTGACGAACGCGTAGTTGCGGTCGGCGTCCTCGTAGACGTCGTAGTCGTAGTGCGTGAACGCCTGCTTGCCGACGTAGATGCCCCACGGGGTCTTGCCCTGGTAGTAACCCGGGATGAAGACCCAGTTGTCCAGGGTCTGAGCGTTGGACTCGGTGTCGTAGACGCAGCTACCCGCGGTCGCGACCAGGTTCTTGTACGCGGCCTGGACCGAGGTGGCGGTGCACCAGTGGGCCTGCTTGTCGGCGCCGATGAAGAACACCTTGCCCGTGGTCTTGGGCAGGTTGACGTTCTTCGACTTGGCGGCGGCCTTCTTCTCGTCGCCGATCGCCGGCACGACACCGGGCTTGCTGTCCGGAGCCGGCCCGCCCTTGGAGACGTGCTTGGCGACGACCTTGGTCTCGACGTTGTACGGCGTGGCGCCCTTCAGAGCCGCGGCGTTCTCGGCGTACCAGAAGGCGGCGATGTTCTGACCGGCGATGCCGTTGGCGGCCAGCGGGGCGCTGGCGACGTCGCCGGCGGCCTGGGCCGGGGCGGCCAGGCCGGCGGCCAGGAGGCCGGCGGTGGCGACGAGGCCACCGAAGGCGAGGGTGCGCTTCATGGGGAAACTCCTTGGGCTGTCGTGGAGCACTTCCTGCGCTCCAGACGTCAGTAAAGGGATGGCCAAAACATACAGCGCGATCTTGGCTCGAAAGCCCTCTGAGTCGACCCTTTTTGGGAGGGTGAAACGACGAGATCATCCCGTTATCCAACTGACTCTGTGAAACCTGACGTGTCAGGGGTTTGCTTCCCTTGTTTTCGCTGCTCCCGGCCCCGTCCCCGGATTCCTTCGGCGAAGCCTCGGGAGGGAGGTGTTCCGGCGGCGTCCCAACAATGTGGTGCGGATCACAATGAATCCAGGGCACCGTATCGGTGCGACCCGCGTCTAAGCGCGGCTTCGGTCGGCCGTCCGTTGTCGTTCCGAATCGACATGATCACTCAGTGCGATGATTTGCGGCCGAGGATGCCGCCCGGGCCGGGCCGCGTCGGTTGCGATTTCCGGAAGCCGTTCAGAACGGATTCGGTGTGCGGCGTGCCGGGGCTTCGCCATGCCGGCTTCTGAAACGCCAAAAAGGCCCGGCTGGCAGCCGGGCCTTTCTGAAACGAGCTAATCGACGAACGAGCCAGCCGATGAACTAGCTGGGCCGGGGCGACTCGGTCGCGCGGGGCAGAGCCGGCGACTCGAACGGCGTCGCGATCGAGCCGGACCAGAGGTTCTTGGCCGCGGAGTAGACGCCGTACAGCTCACCGTCGAAGTACGGCGAGAAGCTGGTGTCGTAACGGTTGTTGCCGTCGGTGTCGGAGACGCCGATGGTGACACCGTTCAGGTAGCCGAGACGGCGGCCGTTGTTGTAGTTCACCAGCCACGCCGAGCCCAGCGAGCCCTCACCGGTGAAGGAGGACTTGGTGCCGACGAGCTCCTCGCCCTTGATGGCCGGGGCCTGGACCGCGAAGGTCTTGCCGTACGTCCACTTGAGGGTCTGGCCCGAGAACGCCTGGTTGCCGTCCGGGTGCTGCCCGCTCGGGTAACCGAACACGAAGACCGGCTTGCCGACCTTCTGGTTGTAGGCGAGACCCTGCCCACCCACGTTGGCGCCCAGAGCACCGGCGTCCTGGAACTTCCAGACGTAGTACCGCTTGCCCTCGTGGCAGTAACGGAACTCCTCGTAGTTCCAACCCTTGAACCACTTCGGGAAGTTGTCGTAGGTCTCCTTGGAGACCTCCTGCCAAGCGCCGGGCACGTCGGAGAACTTCTTGATCCCGTCGTGCGGCATGTTGAGGCCGTTGTAGACCGTGACGAACGCGTAGTCGCGGTCGCCGTCCTCGTACACGTCGTAGTCGTAGTGCGTGAACGCCTGCTTGCCGACGTAGATGCCCCACGGGGTCTTGCCCTGGTAGTAGCCGGGCACGAAGACCCAGTTGTTCATCGTGGCGGCGTTGGACTCGGTGTCGTACACGCAGTGACCCGCGGTCGCGACCAGGTTCTTGTACGCGGACTGCACCGAGGTGGCGGTGCACCAGTGCGGCTTGCCGTCAGCGGCCCGGAAGAACACCTTGCCGGTGGTCTTGGGCAGGTTGACGTTCTTCGACTTGGCAACGGTCTTCTTCTCGTCGCCGATCGCCGGGACGACGCCGGGCTTGCTGTCCGCCGCCGGGCCGCCCTTGGAGACGTGCTTGGCGACGACCTTGGTCTCGACGTTGTACGGCGTGGCGTTGATCAGGTTCGCGCGGTGCTCGGCGAACCAGTAGCCGACGGTGTTCCAGGCCGCCATGCCGTTGGTGGCGAGGGCGTCGCTGGCGACGTCGCCGGCGGCCTGAGCCGGGGCCGCCAGGCCGGAGGCCAGCAGGCCGGCGGTGGCGACGAGGCCACCGAAAGCCACAATGCGCTTCATGGGGGAACTCCTTGGTCTGTCGTGGGACGCCTCTTGCGTCCCATGCGTCAGGAAAGGGATGCAGGAAAGATAGCGCAGTCGATCACCCATAAGAAGGGGATAAAGGGCCTTCTCCGGGAGGTCCGCCGCCTTTCTTTTCGGCTGACACGGGGAAAGAGTCCCTGTGGTCCTTCCGGCGCCGGATGGGTGACGCATTCGCGCAGCTAGTCCCCCTGGAACGCCCTTCTTTCGGGCTTTGTCGTCTCCGCGAACAGAGTTTTGTCAGCATTTCCTGTGAGGCAGATCACAGGATTGTCGGGTCGTTGACCATAAGTGGAAAGGACTGTTATCGGACGGCGTCGCCCAACCGCCGGGCCGGGTTTACTCCCGGCTCCGGAAACTTTTGCGAAAATAAGCGGGAGGAGGCGGGTAGCGCAGTTCCCGGGGGAGGGGTGTTGACTCGATCAGGCCGGCCGAGTTCGGTGACAGGAGCCGTTTCGGGCCCTCCGGGAAAGCGGCTCATCCCGGAAATGTGAAAGGGCCCGGCTGGAGAGCCGGGCCCTTCGATGAAGCAAGGGTGAGAGCAGGGTTTGGACCCCTGCTCTCATTGAATCACCGTGTTTCCGCGAGCGGAGACTAGGCGATCGAGCCGGACCAGAGGTTCTTGGCCGCGGAGTAGACGCCGTACAGCTCACCGTCGAAGTACGGGGAGAAGCTGGTGTCGTAGCGGTTGTTGCTGTCGGTGTCGGAGACGCCGATGGTGACACCGTTGAGGTAGCCGAGGCGGCGGCCGTTGTTGTAGTTCACCAGCCAGGAGGAGCCGAGGGCGCCCTCACCGGTGAAGGAGGACTTGGTGCCGACGAGCTCCTCGCCCTTGATGGCCGGGGCCTGGACCGCAAAGGTCTTGCCGTACGTCCACTTGAGGGTCTTGCCGGAGAACGCCTGGTTGCCGTCCGGGTGCTGGCCGCTCGGGTAGCCGAACACGAAGACCGGCTTGCCGACCTTCTGGTTGTAGGCCAGACCCTGGCCACCGACGTTGGCGCCCAGAGCACCCGCGTCAGCGAACTTGAGGACCTTGTAGACCCACTTGCCGTCCTTCTGGTAGGCGTAGTGGGGAAGGACGTGCTCGTCGTGGTACGCCTTGAAGGTGGCCTCGTCGACCTCCTGGAAGCCGACGTACTGCTCGAGCTCGGCCCACTTCTTGTTCTCGATCAGGTCCCACACGCCGGAGAAGCCGTCGTGCGGCATCTTCAGGCCGTTGTAGACCGTGACGAACGCGTAGTTGCGGTCGGCGTCCTCGTACACGTCGTAGTCGTAGTGCGTGAACGCCTGCTTGCCGACGTAGATGCCCCACGGGGTCTTGCCCTGGTAGTAACCCGGGACGAAGATCCAGTTCTCGAGGGTGGCCTTGTTCGACTCGGTGTCGTAGACGCAGCTACCCGCGGTGGCGACCAGGTTCTTGTAGGTCGACTGGATCGAGGTGGCGGTGCACCAGTGCGGGTTCTTGGCCTTGGGGTACTTGTGACCGCGGGGGCCCTTCACCCACTCGAAACCGTCGGCGAAGAACACCTTGCCCGTGGTCTTGGGCAGGTTGACGTTCTTCGACTTGGCGGCGGCCTTCTTCTCGTCGCCGATCGCCGGCACGACGCCCGGCTTGCTGTCGGCCGCGGGCCCGCCCTTGGAGACGTGCTTCGCGACAACCTTGGTCTCCACGTTGTACGGCGTGGCGTTGATCAGGTTGGCGGCGTTCTCCGCGAACCACAGCGCGGCGATGTTCTTGGCGTTGATGCCGGTGGCGGCCAGCGGCTTGCTGGCGACGTCGCCGGTGGCCTGGGCCGGGGCGGAAAGGCCCGCCGCCAGCAGGCCGGCGGTGGCGACGAGGCCACCGAAGGCGAGAGTGCGCTTCATGGGGAACTCCTTGGGCTGTCGTGGAACGCATCTTGCGTCCCATGCGTCAGTAAAGGGATGGAGGAACCATACAGTCGCCGCAGTCCCCTTAAAACCGGCATAAGTCGTCATTTGTCGGCACGCTGAGTCCCCGCGCGTGAACCTGGTCGCGACGAAGGGGGTGAAGGGGTGGCCATCGCCGCAGCTAGGCGATCACGGGACCTTCTTTCGCGCTGACGTATCTGCCATTCCTCTGGTTCCCCGCCATGGGTTACATGTGACGCGAATCACACATGTTGTGTTCAGGTTGAGCTCTCGCGCCCGCTCCCTTTGACCTTCCCTTGAAGCCCTGTCAAGCCTTCTACCTGCGTGTTTTCGCATGACCCCTGACTTCGATCTGTCATGCGCGCGCGTGGAGCGACGGGGCCGGTACCCCTGTCGTCGAAATTCGCAGAATCGACCTAATCGGACAGCGACGCTTTGTGGACGGCGGAGGTTTACCGGCCAAGTCTATAAATTTAATGAAAAAAGGGCCCGGCTCGGAGCCGGGCCCTTCTCTCGGGCGGGTGTTACGCGATGCTGCCGGACCAGACGTTGGCGGCGGCCTTGTAGATGTCGTAGAGCTCACCGTCGAAGTACGGCGAGACGCTGGTGTCGATCCGGTTGTTGCCGTCGGTGTCCGAGACCCCGCTCGTGACACCGTTCAGGTAGCCGATCCGACGGGCGCTGCTGTAGTTGAGCAGCCACGCCGAGCCCGAGGAGCCCTCGCCGGTGAACGAGGACTTCACGCCCATCAGCTCCTCGCCCTTCACCTCGGGAGCCTTGGCGGCGAACGTCTTGCCGTAGCTCCACTTGAGGGTCTTGCCGGAGAACGCGTAGTTGCCGTCCGGGTGCGACCCGCTGGGGTAGCCGAAGACGTAGACGTTCTTGCCGAGCTTCTGGTTGTAGGCCAGGCCCTGGCCGCCGACGTTGTTGCCGAGGCTGCCGACGTCGGTGAACTTGACGACGTAGTACTTGCCGCCCTTCGACTTGCGGATGTACGGGCTGTACTTGTCGTAGGTGGCCTTGTTGACCTCCTGCCAGTTCCACTCCGCCGCGTTGAACCAGCTCGTGCCCGAACCGGCCTTGATGCCGTTGTAGACGGTCACGAACGCGTAGTCGCGGTCGCCGTCCTCGTACACGTCGAAGTCGTAGTGCGTGAACGCCTGCTTGCCGACGTAGATGCCCCAGGGCGCCTTGCCCTGGTAGTAGCCGGGGATGAATACCCAGCGGTTGAGGGTGGCCTTGTTCGACTCCGTGTCGTACACGCAGTGGCCGGCGGTGGCGACCAGGTTGCGGTACTTCGCCTGGAGGGACGTGGCCGTACACCAGTGCGGCCTGCCGTCGGAGCCGGTGAAGAACACCTTGCCGGTGGTCTTGGGCAGGTTGACGTTCTTGGACGTGCCGGATCCGCCCTTGCCGATCGGCGAGACCGTGCCGGGTCGGCTGTCGGCCGACGGACCGCCCTTGGAGATGTGCTTCGCCACCACCTGCGTCTCGTACGGCGAGGCGTTGACCAGGTTGGCGGCCTTCTGGTTCAGCCAGAAGGCGACGACGTTCTTGGCGGCGATTCCGCTGGAGGCCAGCGGGTCGGTAGCCGTGTCACCAGCGGCCTGAGCGGGTGCCACGAGCGTGCTGCCGATGAGGCCGGCGGCGGCGAGACCCCCGAGAGGGAGGACCAGGCGCTTGACTCGGGTGTTCATTGAGCTCCTTGCGCTGTCGATAGACGCGGGAACGTCACATCTGTCAGTAAAGGGATGGTCAAAACACTACATCCGAGATCTTGCGGCTCCCGGCCGTGTCGGGGATGGTTTCTCGCGCCGAGGCGTCGTGATATTTCCGTGATTTTCCACAACTCCTGTCACTTACGAGATCATTTCGTGATGTATCCGCAGGTGATCGAGTGGTGACGGCACGAGGTTCGGGCCCCTCCCGCAAGATCATGTAGACGTCGAGTGTGATGCAAATCACACATCACGTGCGGCACCGTTCCGTTCATGATCACGTCTAATTTGCCCGGAAAGGAAGGAATTTCTATCCGGCGGGTTCCGGTCCTCTCGACTCGGGGGATCGGGGCGGGCCGAGAAGGGCGCCCGCGGTTGTCGCCGTCTGGCGGGGGCTTCCACGGACACTCCCGGGACCCGCGCGAGGGCCGGCTCCCCTTCGATCTCTGGAGCGCCGGATGCGGCCACGAGGTGGCCTGGCGAGGCTCGCGCGCAGACGCGGTACCGCGGTGGCGGTGCCTCCGCGCGAGCTACGAGGTGGCCTGGCGGGCGGCCTGTAGGTAGACGCGCTGCGTGACCGTGTTGAAGTAGGGCGTCGAGACCGCGTCGAGCTGGCCGTCGCCGTTCAGGTTCCAGGTCAGGCTCGTCACGCCGTTGATCCAGCCGGTGCGCTTGACGCTGTCGTAGCCGATCACCCACGGGCCGCCGCTCGCGCCCGAGGTGAAGTTGCAGCCGGCCAGCCGCACGCCGTGCTCGAGCTGCCAGGTGGGCGCGCTGACCGTCTTCTTCTCGGTCGTGTTCGAGCAGGTCTTGACGTCCTGGCCGGTGTACGGCCGGCTCCCGTCAGGGTGGGCGCCCGCGGGGTAGCCGAAAACCTGCACCTTCCGCCCGGTGGGCTTGTTCCAGGCGAAGTGGAACGCGCCGACCCGGTCCTCGAGGAGCCCGACGCTGACCGAGCGGTACTTCACCGTGCCCGCGTCGGTGTACGGCTGCCACGTGAATCCCGGGTAGACCGTGACGAACGCGTAGTCGCGGTCGAAGTCGCCCTGTCCCTGGAAATCCTGCTGCATGTAGAGCGTGTGCCCCACGAAGATGCCCGCGCTCGTGGCCCCGTTCGCGTACGACGGGATGAAGATCCAATTCTCGACCGGCTTGTCCCTGCCGAGAGAGTAGGCGCAGTGCCCGGCCGTCGCGACGAGGTTCTTGTGCGCCGAGTGCACCGCGGAGGCGGAGCACCAGTACTCCTTGTCGTCGACCTTGAAGAAGACCTTGCCCACCATGGGCGGCGTGTCGGGCGAGGGGGCGCTCGCCGAGGCGCCGAGGGGGAGCGTCGCGCTCCCGATCTCGGCCGACGACGTGGTCGCCGAGGTCGAGGGCGAGGGCTTGGTCTTCGGCTCGTAGCTGCTCGCCCGCTTCAGCCGATCGGGACTCCAGTACGACGCCACCCTGCGCATGTCCGCCTGCGTCGCGGCCAGGGCGTAGGAGCTGACGTCGCCCTTCAGGGTCTTCGGGGGAACGCCGGCGGTCACCGCCGCGGCCGGCGCGGCGGGCAGCGGAACAGAGAGCACGGCGACCGCGCTCGCCGCGGCAAGGCCGCCGACGAGGCCGTGTGTGAGTCGCCGAAGCACCGGTCTACCTTCCTTCATGGGTGGTAAGGGGTGATTTTTCCAGATCAACTCGAAATACGCGAAGCTTCGTGACCGGCTCGTTATGAAACTGGTGGAACCGCCGGGACCTTGGAGACGTCAGATTTCCCCAACGCCGCGGAGTGGCCGCTTGATCGGAGGGGGTCGCCCGGCCAGGCTGTCTTCAGCCGAATCGGGGGATTGATATGAGGCCACTTCTTGCAGTTCTCGCCTTCACGGCGATCGCGATCAGCCCGGCGGGCACGGCCGTCGCCGCCACCGTCCCGCCGCCGTGGGAGCCGGACGTCAACGTCGACGTGCCGGTCACCAGGATCCACCCTATGAAGGCGCGCACCAGGTCGCTGGTGGTGACCGTGGCCAAGGGCGATGCCGGGACGCAGCCCCAGCGCTTCGCGCTGCTGAGCTGCTCCTCGGGTCGGGGCACGCATCCGGCGCCCACCAAGGCCTGTCCGATGCTGGAGAAGGTCGGCGGGGACCCCGCGAAGCTTACGCCCGATCCGGCCGTCGCCTGCCCGATGCTCTTCGAGCCGATCACGGTGTCGGCCTCCGGAATCTGGGACGACGCCTACATCAGGTTCGAGCGCACGTACGGCAACGCCTGCCAGCTCCGCGCGATGACAGGTGCCATCTTCGCCTTCTGAGCGAGCCGCTGTACGTGAAAAGGGGCCCGGCGCCGCCCGCCGGGCCCCTTTGCCGTGCCGGAAAACATCTGATTCGGCCGGTTCTCGGGTTCCCTTCCAATCATCGGGTCGGGCCGGGCGTCGCCCATCCGTGGTCGATCCTGCCCGCTGTCTCTTTGAACGACATGGTCCCGGCAGATATTCGTCATGTTTCGGACAGGCTTTCGAAATCACTTGAGATCTCGTGACGATACGATTACCTTCCGTGTTGACATTTAAATGTCGGCCGAGGACGCTGGAGTCATGCGGAGAACCACGGTGCGCATCGACGAGGCACTTCTCAACGAGGCGAAGGCGTTCGCGGCCAGGAACGGCAGGACTCTCAACTCGGTGATGGAGGAGGCCTTGCGCCAACTGATGAACCGTTCGGAGCGGATCGCGGAGAGGCCCCGCGTGGAGCTTCCGGCCTTCGGCGGTGAGCCGGGATACGCGCCGCGGATGCAGGTGGCCCTCGGCATGGGACACACTTTCGACGAGGCCGTCGACGATCTCTGGCTGGAGGAGCAACTCGAGACCCTGGAAGGGATCCGGCGCGATGATGCTCGTTGACACGAATGTGTACGTCAACGCCTTCCGGTCCGAGAACGATCGACACAAGGAATATCGAGCGTGGCTGGACGACGTCATCAACGGTTTCCAGGCGTACGCGGTGGCGGATTTCGTGATCAACGGGTTTCTCCGCGTGGTGACGAATCCGCGCGCGTACAAGGAGCCCGCGCCGATTGACACGGCTCTGGAGTTCGCCGACCACGTTCGGAACCAGCCCCACGCCATCGTCGTGGCCCCGGGTGAGAGGCACTGGCAGATCTTCTCGGCGCTGTGTGAGGGCGCAGGGGCGGTCGGCAAGTTGGTTCCCGATGCCTATCTGGCCGCGTTGGCGATCGAGCATGGATGCGAGTTCGTCACCTGTGACGGCGACTTCGGGAAGTTCCCCGGCCTGAGGTGGCGGCATCCGTTGAAGTGAGGGCCGGTCCCCGGCCCTGATCATGTACGGCGGGAGGCGGGATCCGGCGGCCTTCATGGGACGGTGCGGACATCGGCGGCGGCGCCCTCGCGACGCTCCGCGAGAGCCGTACGTGATCTTGATGGGCGGGCGGAGTAATGTTCGGGCATGTTCGCCGTAACCGCCACTCAGACCGATCCTGACAACCCTCTCAAGGGGCTGACGCTCGGGGAGCGCCCTGATCCCACGGTTCCCGACGGCTGGACCACGGTCACCGTCAAGGCCGCAGCCCTCAACCATCACGACCTGTGGACGCTCAAGGGTGTCGGCATCCGTCAGGACCGGCTGCCCATCATCCTCGGCTGCGACGCCGCGGGCCTGGACGAGAACGGCAACGAGGTCATCGTCCACTCGGTGATCGGCACCCCCGTGAACGGAGACGAGACGCTCGATCCTCGGCGTTCGCTGCTCTCAGAGGTTCACGACGGCACCTTCGCCGAGAAGGTGACCGTCCCCAAGGGGAACCTCGTGCCCAAGCCGGCGGCGATCTCCTTCGAGGAGGCCGCCTGCCTGCCCACCGCGTGGCTGACGGCCTATCGGATGCTGTTCGACAAGGCCGGGCTGCAGCCGGGATCGACGGTGCTGGTCCAGGGCGCGGGCGGCGGCGTGGCGACCGCGCTCATCGCACTGGGGCGGGCCGGCGGCTTCCGGGTCTGGGCCACGAGCCGGTCGGAAGAGAAGCGGGCCCGGGCCCTCGAACTCGGGGCGGACCGGGTCTTCGAAAGCGGGGCCCGGTTGCCCGAGCGGGTCGACGCGGTGATGGAGAGCGTCGGCGCCGCGACGTGGGACCATTCGCTGAGCTCGCTGCGTCCCGGCGGCCGCATCGTCGTCTGCGGCGCGACCAGCGGCATGGTCGCCCCCACGCAGCTCGCCCAGGTGTTCTTCCTGCAGCGCTCCATCGTCGGCTCCACCATGGGGACCAGGGAGCAGCTCGCCAGGCTGGCCGTCTTCCTGGAGCAGACCGGTGCCCGTCCGGTCATCGATCGGGTGCTCCCGCTCACCCAGGCGGAGGAGGGGTTCGCCGCCATGCACGACGGCGGCGTCTTCGGAAAGATCGTCTTCACGTTGTGATCTCTCCGGCCCGTCGACGCGTGGTCCGTCCGGCCGCGCTGTCCCAGAGCGCTCCGGTTGTGATTCGCGGGAGCGCGACCCACCCGGCTGTGATGCGCTGACGTGTGGCCGGGGTGACCGTGGTTCGCCCGGATCTGAGCCGTCCGGCGAGGAGAGCCGTTCCCGGGGACGGGATGCGGCGGAGTCGGTTCGGTCGCCTCCGCTCTCGGGAACGCCCCGCCTCCGGTCCGTCGCGTACGGCGGGCCGGGCGGGCGGCCGGGAGCGGAGCCGTTCGCCCGAGCGCTGAGCGCGCCCGCCGGGGGGTGCGCGGGCAGGAACGGGTTGCGCCAGCCGTACATGGCGCCGTCAGGGGCGGAGCGTGTCGCGGATGCGGGCGGCGGCCTCGTCCAGGATGGACCGGCATTCCTCCAGAGCGTGCGCGGTGACCTCGCCCTGCTGGGCCGCCTCGCGCTGGACCCGCGCGACGAAATCGGCCAGCATCTGCCCGAACTCGGCGTCCGCCCGGCCGTGGGACGGGGGCGGACCGGACAGTGCCCAGGTCTCCGCCCAGATGCGGTCCCATTCGCGCTGCCAGCGTTCGGCCTCGACCCGCCACTGCTGCTTGTGGCGCTTCCACTCCTCCTTCTGCTGGCGCCACTCCTCCCGCTGCTGCTGGCGCTGGCGCCTCCACTCGTCCTTCTGGTCCTGCCGGGCCTCGCGGCTCTCCCGCTTGCCGGCCTGGTTGATGTCCTTGGCCATCTGGGTGAGCTCCTGCCGCAGTGAGCGCACCGTCTGCCGGACGTCCTCCTTGACCTCACGGGCGATGTCCTGGACCGAGGCGGTGATCTCCTGCTCCAGCTCGGCCAGCTCGTCCAGGCGGTTGTTCAGCTCCTCCCGGCCCTTGTCGGTGAGGGTGAAGACCTTCTTGCCGTCCACCACCTCGTGGGTGACGAGGCCCTCCTCCTCCAGCCGGGCGAGCCGGGGGTAGATCGTGCCCGGCGACGGCGAGTACACGCCGAGGAACCGGTCCTGGAGCAACCGGATCACCTCGTAGCCGTGCCGAGGGCTCTCTTCGAGCAGCTTGAGCAGGTACAGCCGAAGCCGGCCGTGCCCGAAGACGGGACTCATGCCCACTCTCCGTTTCGATGGTTCGCGGATTCCTTGCTGAGCAGTGTGACGTCGGCGGAGATCGTGGTGGCGGTGACCGAGGCCATGCCGCCGCCGATCCGACCCGTGAGCGTCTTCGCGGCCGGCCGGTTGTTGCTCGCCAGGCCGGGGAAGGCCGCGTGGAGGTCGCCGGAGGCGGAGCGGAGCGACACGTCGGTGTCGACCGTGCGCGGGAGCCGTACGACGATGTCGCCGGACACGCTGTTCAGCGTGACGTGGCCGGTGGGGGCGAGCTCCAGATCGGCGGTGATCCGGCCGGAGACCGTGTTGGCCCGCAGCCGGTGCGGCGCGCCTCCGGCCACGGTCAGCTCGCCGGAGACACTCGTGAAGGACAGGTCGCCGGCGAGGCCGCGGCTCTCCACCGAACCCGATACCGTCTCGGCGCTCACGTCGCCGGTCACACCGTCCAGGACGATCTCGCCGGACACGCTCTTGACGCTGGTGCGGCCCTCGAAGCCGGCCACCACGGCGGACGCCGAGATCACGCCGACCTGTACCGGGCAGTCCTTCGGAACGGTCAGGGTGGCGGTGACCACCCGGTTGCCCGGACGCAGCCAGCCGAGGATGCCGTCCCAGGTGAGGTCCTTGTACGCCACGGTGAGCCGGCCGTCCTCGTCGTGGGTGACCACGAGCGGCGGGCTGCAACCGTCGGCGACGTCGAGGGTGGCCGGACCGTCGCTGGCGAGCACGGCCAGCCGTCCGGCCACGATGCGTACGCTCAGCAGCGACACGGGCCCGAATGTGAGCTGACCGGGTTTCTCGATGGTCCATTGGGACATGGCTCGCCCTTTCGATGCGACGCTTCGGCGGCTCCCGTGTGTCCGGAACCAACCCTCACAAGACACGATATGTCGTGTCTGTGGAAAGTCAAGATGTATCGCGTCTCCGGGCCTTCGTCCGCGCCGGATTCCGCCCGCCCGGGCCCGGTGCGCTGGGAGGCGGAATCCGGCCTGGACCGTGAGTCCCAAGCGCGCCCGCGCCCGCGAGACCCCGGCGCGGCACGCCCGCCTCCCTCACCGCTTTCGGCCCGGTCCGCGGCGGGACCGGGCGGACGGCGCTCCGCGCGTTATTCGTCCTCGTCGTCGAGGCGGGCGAGCCAGGTGGCCAGGCGCTCGATCGGGATCTCGAACTCCGGATTGAGATCGACGAACTCGCGCAGCCGCTCGGCCAGCCAGACGACGCTGACCTCCTCGTCGCCGCGCCGGTCGGTGAGCTCTTCGATGCCCCTGTCCGTGAAGTACATGTGCCTTGCTCCTCGCGATCGTCTCCATAAAGGGGAAGTCCCCCGCGGACCGGCCGTGGGGGACTTCTCTGGGTGTGCCTCGGGCCCGGGGACCCGACCGGTCAGCCGAAGATCTCCTTGGTGATCGCCTCCAGCTCGGCGTCGTGCGCCGAGTGGGAGCCGGTCGCCGGCGACGAGTTCGCCGGGCGGGAGACCCGGCGCAGCCGCCGCTCGCCGAACAGCTCGGGCCGCTCGGCCATCTTCAGCGTGAGGTACGGCCACGGGCCCATGTTGACCGGCTCGTCCTGGGCCCAGATCAGCTCGGCGTCACCGGAGTAGCGCGCGAGCTCCGCCTTCAGCGGGTTCTCCGGGAACGGGAAGAGCCGCTCGATGCGGACGATCGCGACGTCGGTCCTGCCCGACTTCTCCCGCGCGTTGACCAGGTCGTAGTAGACCTTGCCGGAGCACAGGACCACCCGGGTGACCGCGGCCGGGTCCACCGTCGTGTCCCCGATGACCGGCCGGAACGAGCCGGAGGTGAACTCGGACGTCGCCGAGGCCGCGCCCTTGTGACGGAGCAGCGACTTGGGCGTGAACACGACCAGCGGCCTGCGCCGGTTGGACAGGACCTGCCAGCGCAGCAGGTGGAAGTAGTTCGCCGAGGTGGTCGGCTGGGCGACGGTCATGTTGTCCATCGCGCAGAGCTGCAGGTAGCGCTCGATGCGGGCCGAGGAGTGGTCCGGCCCCTGGCCCTCGTAGCCGTGCGGCAGCAGCAGCACGACCGACGACCGCTGGCCCCACTTCTGCTCACCGGACGAGATGAACTCGTCGATGATCGACTGGGCGCCGTTGGCGAAGTCGCCGAACTGCGCCTCCCAGGCGACCAGGGCGTCGGGGCGCACCACGCTGTAGCCGTACTCGAAGCCCATCGCGGCGAACTCGCTCAGCAGCGAGTCGTAGACGTAGAACTTCGTCGTGCCGTGGTTGAACGCCTTCAGCGGGGTGTGGTCCTCGCCGGTGACCCGGTCGACCAGGACGGCGTGCCGCTGGCCGAACGTGCCGCGGCGGGAGTCCTGCCCGACGAGGCGGACGGGGTGGCCGTCGATCAGCAGGCCGCCGAAGGCGAGCGCCTCGCCGGTCGCCCAGTCGACCGCGTCGTCGGTGACCATGGTGCCGCGGCGCTGCAGGATCGGCGCCAGGCGCGGGTGCACCGTGAAGCCCTCGGGCAGGTTGAGCTGGGTCTCGATGACCCGCTTGACCGTCTCCTCGGAGATCGCGGTCTCGGTGTCCTCGTGCGACCACGGGATGACCTCGTCCGCCGGCGGCTTGACGACCGCACCCGGCTCCAGCGGCTTCTTGGCCGCCTCGCGGGTCTCGGTGAACGCCCGCTCCAACTGGTCCTGGTAGTCGCGCAGCGCCTGCTCGGCCTCCTCGACCGTGATGTCGCCGCGGCCGATCAGGGCCTCGGTGTAGAGCTTACGGGTGGACCGCTTGGCGTCGATCAGGTCGTACATGAGCGGCTGGGTGAACGAGGGGTTGTCCGTCTCGTTGTGCCCGCGGCGCCGGTAGCAGACCATGTCGATGACGACGTCCTTGCGGAACGCCTGGCGGTACTCGTACGCGAGCCGGCCGACCCGGACGACGGCCTCGGGGTCGTCGCCGTTGACATGGAAGATCGGCGCCTGGATCATCCGCGCGACGTCCGTGGCGTACACCGAGGACCGCGAGCTGGCCGGGCTGGTGGTGAAGCCGACCTGGTTGTTGACCACGATGTGGACGGTGCCGCCGGTGCGGTAGCCGCGGAGCTGCGACAGGTGCAGCGTCTCGGCGACCACGCCCTGGCCCGCGAACGCCGCGTCGCCGTGCACGAGCACCGGCAGGACGGTGAAGCCCTCCTCGCCGCGCTCCAGCAGGTCCTGCTTGGCGCGGACGACGCCTTCGAGGACCGGGTCGACGGCCTCCAGGTGCGACGGGTTGGCCACGACGGAGGCGGTGATCTTGCTGCCGTCGGGGGCGACGAAGTCGCCGGTCGCGCCGAGGTGGTACTTCACGTCGCCGGAGCCGTGCGCGCTGCGCGGGTCGATGTTGCCCTCGAACTCGCCGAACACCTGGGCGTAGGACTTGCCCACGATGTTGGCCAGCACGTTGAGGCGGCCGCGGTGCGCCATGCCGATGACGACCTCGTCCAGGTCCTCGGCCGAGGCGGCGCTGATCACCGAGTCGAGCAGCGGGATCAGCGACTCGCCGCCCTCCAGCGAGAAGCGCTTCTGGCCGACGTACTTGGTCTGCAGGAACGTCTCGAACGCCTCGGCGGTGTTGAGCCGGCGCAGGATGTGGAGCTGCTCGTCGCGGCTCGGCTTGGCGTGCGGCTTCTCGATCCGCGCCTGGATCCAGGCCCGCTCCTCGGGGTCCTGGATGTGCATGTACTCGATGCCGACGGTGCGACAGTAGGTGTCGCGCAGCACGCCGAGGATGTCGCGCAGCTTCATCAGCGGCTTGCCGCCGAAGCCGCCGGTGGCGAACTCGCGCTCGAGGTCCCACAGGGTCAGCCCGTGCGACTTGATGTCGAGGTCCGGGTGCTTGCGCTGGCGGTACTCCAGCGGGTCGGTGGCCGCCATGAGGTGGCCGCGCACCCGGTACGCGTGGATGAGCTCCAGGACGCGGGCGGACTTGGCGACGTCGTCGTCGTGCGTCGCGGAGATGTCCTGCACCCAGCGGACCGGCTCGTACGGGATCTGCAGCGACTCGAAGATGGCGTCGTAGAAGCCGTCCTCGCCCAGCAGGAGCTGGTGGATCCGGCGCAGGAAGTCACCCGACTGCGCGCCCTGGATGATCCGGTGGTCGTACGTCGAGGTGAGCGTCATCACCTTGCTGATCGCGAGGCGGCAGAGCGTGTCGACCGACGCGCCCTGGTACTCCGCCGGGTACTCCATCGCGCCGACGCCGATGATCGTTCCCTGACCGGGCATCAGACGGGGCACGGAGTGGACCGTGCCGATCGTGCCGGGGTTCGTCAGGGAGATCGTGGTGCCCTGGAAGTCGTCCACGCCCAGCTTGCCGGCGCGCGCCTTGCGGACCACGTCCTCGTACGCGACCCAGAACTGGCGGAAGTCGAGCGTCTCGGCCGCCTTGATCGACGGGACGAGGAGCTGGCGGGTGCCGTCGGCCTTCTGCACGTCGATGGCGAGGCCGAGACCCACGTGCTCGGGCTTGACGAGGGCCGGCTTGCCGTCCACCTCGGTGTAGGAGTAGTTCATCTCCGGCATCGCCTTCAGCGCCTGGACGACCGCGAAGCCGATCAGGTGGGTGAAGGAGATCTTGCCGCCACGCCCGCGCTGGAGGTGGTTGTTGATCACGATGCGGTTGTCGATCAGCAGCTTCGCCGGGACGGCGCGCACGCTCGTCGCCGTCGGCATGGAGAGCGACGCCTCCATGTTGAGCGCCGTGCGGGCCGCGGCGCCGCGCATCTTCTCCTCGCTCGCACCGGCCGGGACGGGTGCGGGGGCCGGGGCCTTCTTCTCCGGCTTCTCGGCCTTGGCCGGCGGAGCAGCGGGGGCCGGCGGAGCGGCGGGGGC
>NZ_BBYM01000003.1:63138-314797 GCF_001570405.1 Microtetraspora niveoalba
GGGGCGGGGGGCGGGGAGGGGGGAGCGGCAACGGCGGTGGCGCCGGAGGCCGCGGAGGCCTTCCCGGTTCCGTTGTAGTCAGCGAAGAAATGCCACCATGCCTTGTCCACTGACTCGGGATCCTGCAGGTACTTCTGGTACAACTCGTCGACAAGCCATTCGTTTTGCCCAAAGCTTGCCAGCGGGTTTGTCCGCGACGACTCAGACGACACGGCGGAAATCGCCCTCTTCCGCAGATCGGCGTTGATGATAGAGAACTTGTCCAAGGCTACTCGCCTGGGACAGGGGGTGCGCCCGTCCGGCCGCAGGTCCCGGCCTATCCTCCCAGGACTGACCAAACAGGTCACGTCCGGGTAGCCCATCTGGGTGGTATGCCCATGCTTACCGCATGGTCATAAAGGCGTTACCGGATCAGGCGGGACTCGATCCGGACACCGGGAGTGATCATCCGCAGCAGCGTGGTCAGCTCGTCCCCGGCGGCCGACAGCTCGTCCGTCGAGAGCGGCTCCAGCCGTTCGAGCAGGAACAGGGCGTCCACCGTGCCCTCCGTGATGCGGGTGCGGACGCACTGCCGCCAGTTCCACCGCCGGCAGGTGACCCCGTCGTCGTCGCGCCAGATCACCTCGCCGATGCCGGGGTCGCCGAGGACCTCGTCGGACGGCTCGTCGCCCGCGGCCCTGACCAGGCGCGCCGCGCCCCGGTAGCGGGCCAGGTCCTCGCCGCCGATCGGCAGGCCGTGCCGTACGGAGACGGAGTTGTAGGCGTCGACCACGAGGTTGATCTCGGGGAGCGGCATCCGCCTGATCAGCGCGTCCACCGAGGGGCGGGTGCGCTGCGGCTTGGCGCCGAACGCGCGGTAGGCCGCCCGCCACGCCTCGATTTTCGCGTCGTCCAGAGAGGGGGCCGTCTCCGCCGCCTCGGCCAGCCAGCCGCGCGACCTGTCGTCGCTGGGCCCGTTGCCCAGGCCGTACGCGGTGACGGCCAGAACGGCGAAGTCCGGCCGCAGCTCGCGGACCGCCTCGTCCACCCGGATCGCCTCGATCATGCGCTACAGCCTAGGCCGTCGAGGCCGCTGCTCGTTCCGGCGGGCGCGCTCCCTCAGGCCGTCCGTCCGGGCGCGCCGTCGAGGAGTTCGGCCGGCCAGGCGCGCATGGCGAGGGCGGCGACGCGCTCCAGGTCGGTACGGCTCGCGCCGTCGCGCGCCTGGGTGGACATGCCCTGGATGACGGCGGCGTAGTAGGTGGCGAGCCCGGCGGTGTCGGTGTCCCCGGGGAGGCGGGCGGACCGGACGTCGTGCTCGATCCGCTCCCTGATCACCCGCTTGGCCCCTTCGCGATGCCCGCGCAGCTCGGCGATGACGCCGGGGTCGGTGGTGTTCACCCCGGCCGAGATGATCATGCATCCCGGGGGGTGCGTGGTGCTCGTGTAGACGTCGGCCGCCTCGCGGAGCAGCCGCTCGACGGCGTCCCTCGCCGTCGCCTCCTCGGTGAGGGCGCGGGTGCTGAACGCGCCGTGCGTCTCCTGGTAGCGCTCGACGGCTTCGGCGAACAGCCTCCGCTTGTCGCCGAAGGCGGCGTACAGGCTGGGCGGGTTGATGCCCATCGCGGCGGTCAGTCCGGCGATCGACGTGGCCTCGTAGCCGTGCCGCCAGAACTCCTCCAGGGCGCGTTCCAGGGCGGCGTCCCGGTCGAAGGACCGTGTTCTCCCCATGCCCGGAATTCTATAGCGAGCGCTAAAGATATGGTACGGTCGATTCTGTAGTGATCGCTAAAGAAAGGGGACGGGTCATGGCTTCTCTGGAGGGGAAGACGGCGCTGGTGACCGGCGCGAGCAGGGGGATCGGCCGGGCGGTGGCCGAGCGGCTGGCCGCGGACGGCGCGCTGGTCGCGGTCAACTACGCGCGGGACGAGGCGGCGGCCGCGGAGACGGTCGCGGCCATCACGAAGAAGGGGGGCCGGGCCTTCCCGGTGCGGGCCGAGCTGGGGGTGCCCGGCGACGTGGACGCGCTCTTCGCCGCGCTGGACCGGGAGCTGGGTTCCGACGCCCCGGTCGACGTCCTGGTGCACAACGCGGGCATCAACGTCTCCGCGGTCATCGAAGACGTGACTCCCGAGATGTACGACCGCGGGTTCGCGGTCAACACCCGCGCCGCCTTCTTCGTCACGCGGCGCGCGCTGGCCCGCATGCCGGACGGCGGGCGGATCGTCACGATCACCTCTGGTGTGACCAGGATCGCGTTTCCCGAGGGGATCGCCTACGCGATGACCAAGGGGGCGCTCGACTCCTTCACGCTCGCGCTGGCCAAGCACCTGGGCCCGCGCGGCATCACGGTGAACAACGTGGCGCCCGGGATCATCGACACCGACATCAACGCCGGCTGGCTGCGGGGGGACGCCGACGCGTGGCGGGCGTCGGCGGCTCGTGCGGCGCTGGGCCGGGTGGGCGAGCCGTCCGACGTCGCGGACGTGGTCGCCTTCCTCGCCTCCGACGACGCGCGCTGGGTGACCGGCGCCACGATCGACGCCACCGGAGGCAGCGACCTCTGACCCCGGAGGCCCGCCTCCGGCGCTCGGCCTGATTCCCGTCAGGCCACGCTTTCGATGCGCGGTGAAATCTCTTGTGCGCGAAGAGTGACTCCTCTTGGCCTTTACTCGTGACGGGTACGGTAAAGGTTATGGAGCACGAGAGACGGCCGCGGGCCAGGCGTCCGGGGCCGGCGCGGATCTCCAGCAAGAACCAGGTGACCCTGCCGGCCGCCGTGTTGCGCAGGCTCGGGCTCCACCCCGGAGATCCCGTCGACATCGAGGAAGACGACGGCCACATCGTCATCCGGCGGCACCGCAGCCGTTTCGACGGCGTCGTCGGCACGCTCCCCGGCTTCACCGAAGCCGTGGACGTCGAGGCCGAACGGGACGCCTGGAGCTGAAGCCGTGCCCCTCGTGATGCTCGACACGAGCGTCGTCTCCAGCCTTCTCGACCCCGGCGACGCCGCGGCGCGCCTCAGAGCGGGAGACCTCGCGCTGCGCATGCCGGACGCTCTCATCATCGCGACGGCGCGCGGGGCGGGGGCGAGGGCGCTGCTCAGCGCGGACCGGAAGTTCCCCGGGGCCGCTCCCGATCTGGTCGAGCCGATCGGCCGGTCCTGATCCGCCCGCCGCCCCGAGGTGCGGGCGGCGGGCGGGAGGAGCGAGGTCAGGCGCAGGCCGCGCCGTTCAGGGTGAACAGGTCGGGGACGGGGTTGGCGCCGGGGGCGCCCGTGCCGTTGAAGCCGAACGTCACCGACCGGCCGGGCCGGATCTTCTCGTTGTGGGACAGGGCGGCCGCGGTGACGGTCGCGCCCCGCTGGGAGACGGCGGAGTTCCACTCGTGGGCGACCTTCTGGCCGCCGAGGAACGACCACTTCAGCGACCAGCCGTCGATCGTCCGGGAGCCGGTGTTCCTGATCGTGACCTGGGCGGTGAAGCCCTGCGGCCACGACCCGTGGACCGTGTAGTCGACCGCGCACGTCGGCGGGCCCGGCGGGGCGCCGTCGCCCTGGTCGGCGACGAACGCCGAGATCCACGACAGCGGCGAGTTCCAGTTGATCGTCAGCTCGTTGGTGGACCACGACTCGATGTCGTCGATGTAGCAGAACTGCGGTTCGCAGCCCTTCAGCTTCGCCTGCGCGACCGGGTCCTGGATGGAGGAGTTGGGACCTCCGGACAGGGTTCCGGGCGGCGGGTTCGGCAGGTCGGTGTCGAGCGCGTGGGCGTACCACCGGCTGTGCTGGTTCTTCGACGCGACCTCGCCGTAGCCGGTGACGTACGACTGGTTCAGGGCGTTGCGGCCGAGGATGTAGTCGATGCCCCGCAGCACTCCGTCGCGGTACTTGACGTCGCCGGTGATGTCGTACGCCGTCGCGATGACGATCATGTTGTTGAGGACCAGCCCGTTGGACCCCCAGTCGTAGGTGGGCGGGTCGTAGGGCACACCGTACGGGTGCCCGGCCTGGGTCGCGAGGTACTTCTCCGCGCCGGCGACGACGGACCGGCGGACGTCGGCGCGGCCGGGCAGGGCGTTGGGCACGGTCGCGAGGTCGAGGCGGCCGAGCTGGGCGGTGTGGCCCCAGTCGAAGCCGCGCTCGCCCCAGATGTCGGCGGTGTGGTGGGGCGAGGCGAGGACGAAGTCGGCGAACTCCTTCTCGCCGGTGGTGATGTAGAGCTCGGCCGCGGCCCAGTAGAACTCGTCGCTGACATCGGGGTCGTCGTAGGTGCCGCCGCCGACGCCGTCGTCGGGGGAGGCGAGGACGCGGGGGTGGGCCTTGGCGGCGGCCCACGCCTTCTTCGCCGCGCTCAGGCTGCGCGCCGCGAACGCGGCGTCGTACGGCGCGAAGACCCGGGAGGCCTGCGCGGCGGTGGCGGCGAGGTTGAGCGTGGCCGCGGTGGACACCGGGTGGAGTTCCCGCTTCTGCGGGTCGAGGTGCGGCAGCAGCGGCAGACCGGTCCAGTTCTCGTCGTGGATCTTGTGGTGGACCATGCCGTCCTCGCGCTGCATCTTGAGCAGGAACTCCTGCTCCCAGCGGGCCTCGTCGAGGATGTCGGGCACGGCGTCGCCGCTCTCGGGGATGTCGAGGCCGCCGACGGGCTCGGCGGTGGCCGCGTTCTTCGTGCGCTCGAACTCGCTCATGAGCTGGGCGACCGAGATGCCGCCGTTCACGACGTACTTGCCGTGGTCGCCCGCGTCGTACCAGCCGCCGGAGACGTCGAGCGTGTAGTCGCAGACGCCCGGCCGGCACGGCACCGCGGTGTCGCCCCGGTTGGGGGCGGCGCCCGCGTGCCCGGCGGGCCTGCCGTACCCGGGGCGCAGCGCGTCGTCGATCGGGACGCCGCTGCGCTGGGTGTAGTAGAACTTCAGCGCGTCGCGCTTGAGGTCCCGGTACGCGCCGCCGCCGATGTCGAAGGGGCGGCTGGTCTCGCCGTCGGCGCTGAGCGTGTAACCCTCGCCCGCCGTGCGGTACGCGCCGAAGTCGATCGTGTGGACGTTCTGGCCGGAGCTGCCGTCGACGCCGCGCGGCGTGGTCACGCCCTCGGCGACGGTCGCGCCGTCCGCGTCCTCGAGCCGCCAGGGGAGCGCCTCGGTCGCCTCGGTGACGAGGGTGGCGTTCTTGGGGCCCTCGGGCAGGTAGGCGACCTGGTTGACCCGGACGCGCGGCCCGGTGTCGGGGGTGTAGACCTCGGGCTCGGCGCCGCCCCTGAGTGAGACGTCGTCGAGGCAGAACCGCCACGGCTCGGCGCTGCCGCCGATCTGGAACGCGACCTGCGCGTTCGGGAGGTCCACGGGCGAGGTGAACGTGTAGGCGTAGGCGTTGCCCGACACGCTGAGCTCGGGCGCGGCGGAAAGGTACTGCGTGTACGGGTCGACGGGGAGCTGGACCAGCGCCCTGACGACCTTGCCGGGGGTGGCCGAGGCGAAGAAGCCGAAGGCGTAGGTCTCGTCCTTGACCAGCGGGATGTCGTTGAGACCGATGATCGCGTCCCAGGGGTTGACGGTGCCGCCGGGGACGTCGGCGCAGAGCCGCCCGCCGTCCAGGTCGAACGTGAGGTTGCCGGTGTGCCACCAGGGGTCGGCGGTGGTGTCGAAGGTGCCGTTGGGGATCTGCTCGGGGCCGTCGGCCAGGGCCGGGACGCCGGTGAGGCAGGTCGCGGCCAGGGCCGCCGCGGCGAGGACGGAGAGTCGTCTGATCACAAGGGATCCTTGGGGGAGGTGTGGGAGCGCTCCCAAAGGGAGCGTCCCGATGGTCGCCCCTGGCCTCCCGCGCCGTCAACGATCCGGCTCCGGCGCGCTTCGCAGATCGCAGGGTGGGCGGCTCCGGGGCGTGAAAGTTTCAATCAGCAAAGAAAGATTTGCAAAGTTATCTTTGCAATGTTAGAACCGAGGCATGAGCGACGCCTTCCGTGTCACCGATCCCCGCACTCTCAAGGCCGTGGCCCACCCGTTGCGCGTCCGCCTCCTGGGCGCGCTGCGGATGGAAGGGCCGGCCACGGCCACGGAGCTGGCCGCCAGGTTCGGCGAGAGCTCCGGCTCGACCAGCTACCACCTCCGTCAGCTCGCCAGGTACGGCTTCGTCGAAGAGGACGCCGAGCGGCGCGACCGGCGGGAGCGCCGCTGGCGGGCGGCCCACGCGTTCACGTCGTGGAGCAACGCCGAGCTGGCCGGCACGCCCGAGGGGCGCGAGGCGGTCGCCTTCATGCGCCACCGGCAACTCGAGGTGCTCAGGTCCACCGTGGAGGCGTTCGAGCGGGACGGCGAGACCTGGAGCCCGGAATGGATCGACGTGGCCGGCACGTCCGACGACATCGTACGGCTCACGCCCGCGTCGGTCACCGCGCTCTACGAGCGCTTCTTCGCCCTGCTCAAGGAGTTCGAGGAGCGCGACAAGGACGCTCCCGACGTCGAGCGGGTGTCCGTGTTCGTCAGCGCCCACCCGGTGCGCGGCTATGTGGGGTGACCGGGTGAGCGCGACCGGGGCGCGGCGGCGGTACGCCCTGGTCCAGTTCCTCGTGTGGCTGCCGCCGGGGCTCATGATGGCGCCGATGGTGCTGCTGATGTCCGCCAGGGGCCTCGACCTGGGGCAGATCGGCCTGGTGTCGGCCGCGTACTCCGTCACCATCGTGGTGCTCGAGCTGCCGACCGGCGGGCTGGCCGACGTGGTGGGACGCCGTACGGTGCTCGCGATCGGCACCGCCTTCAGCGCGACGGGCCTCGTCGTCATGGCCCTGGCCGACACCGTCTGGCTGTTCTTCCTGGCGTCGCTGTTCAAGGGCGTCGCGCGGGCGCTGTCCAGCGGCCCGGCCCAGGCCTGGTACGTCGACGCGCTGCACGCCACCGAGGGGCCGGACGCCGATCTCAAGCCCGGCCTCGCCCTCGGGGCCGCCGCGAGCTCGACGGCCCTGCTCGGCGGAGTGCTCGCGGGCGGCCTCGTGCCGCTGGCGCTGCCCGGCGACGACGCGCAGCGGCTCGCCGTCCCGGTGTGGTGCGGCGCGGTCGCGGCGGTCGCCGCGCTCGTCGCGGTGGTCGTCGCGATGCCGGAGCCGCCGCGGTCCCGGGCGGTCTCGGCGGGCGCGTCCGCGCGCTCGCGGGCGGCCGGACGGCTCGGAGAGATCCTCAGGGACGTCCCGCTGACGATCCGCGGCGGCTTCCATATGGCGGTGCGCGACCGGGGGCTGGCGCGGCTGCTGCTGGTCTCGGCGGCCGGCGGGATGATGTTGTCCGCCATCGAGACCCTGACGCCGGTGCGGCTGGCGCAGCTCACCGGCCGGCTGGAGACGGGGAGCACGGTCTACGCGTTCGTGGCCGCGGTCGGCTTCGCCGCGAACGCGGTTGGGAGCTCCCTCGCCCCGTCGGTGGCCCGGCTCCTCCGCACGTCCATCCGCGCCGCGGTCGCCGCGACCGTCGTGACGGCCGCGTCCCTGGCCGGGCTGGCGGCGTCGGTGGCGCTGGACGGGGCGGCGGGGGTGGTCGCGGCGGGCGTCGCGTACTTCCTCGTCTTCGCGGCGCTCTCCGTCGTGGAACTGGTCCGCGGCGAGCTGGTCCACATGCGGGTGGAGTCCTCCCGGCGCGCCACGGTGATGTCCGTGGACTCCCTCCAGCTCCAGTTCGGCGGCATGCTGATCACGCTCGGACTCGGCCCGCTGACCGCCGGCCTCGGCATCGGCGGCACCTGGGGGGCGGTGGCCGTGCTGATCCTCGCCTCGTCCCTCCTGTTCGTACGGCTGCCCGCCCGCCGGACGGCGCCCCAACCGGCCCCGAGTAGAACTTGATTCGGTAGCCGGGGCAGAATCTTTGCGGCGAAAGGGGCGAGCGGATGAGCAAGCCGATGGTGACGGCGGCGAACGAGCGGCAGCGTGCGGCGTGGACCGGAGGGACGCTGCCCGAGGTGGAGCGGGTGCGGCCCGGCCTCTGGTCGATCCCGGTGCCGATCCCGATCAACCCGCTGCGATACGTCCTGGTGTACGCCATGGAGCTGCCGGACGGTGTGGCGGTCATCGACGCGGGGTGGAACACCGACGAGGCGTACGACGCGCTCTCCGCGGGACTCGGGGTCGCGGGATACACGATCGGCGACATCAAGGCGGTCCTGGTCACGCACATCCACCCCGACCACTACGGTCTCGCCGGACGGCTCAGGGAGGCGTCCGGCGCGTGGATCGGGCTGCACCCGGCGGACGCGCGGCTGGTGCGCGACCGCTACGACGAGCCGGGCATCCAGGAGCTCGCGGACCGGGGGCGGGAGCTGCTCCTCCGCTGCGGTGTGCCGGACCTGACCGCGCAGGAGCTGGCCGGCGCGTCGATGATGATGCGCAACTACGTCTCGATGGCCACGCCCGACCGGCTGATCGAGGACGGCGAGCGGCTCGACCTGCCCGGCTGGAACCTGAAGGCCGTGTGGACGCCGGGGCACTCGCCGGGCCACCTGTGCTTCGTCGAGGCCGACCGCAGGCTGCTGTTCTCCGGCGACCACGTGCTGCCGCGGATCACCCCGAACGTCGCGGTCCACCCGCAGTCGGCGGACAACCCGCTGGCCGACTACCTCGACTCGCTGCGCGACATCGGCAAGCTGGACGTGGACGAGGTGCTGCCCGCCCACGAGTACCGCTTCCTGGAGTTGTCGGAGCGCGTGGACTATGTGATCGGCCATCACGAGGAGCGGCTCGCCGAGGTGGAGGCGGTGCTGGCGGCGGCGGACGGCATGACGTGCTGGGATCTGGCCACCCGCCTCACCTGGTCGCGGCCGTGGGAGACGATCCCGTTGTTCATGCGCCGGTCGGCGACCAACGAGACCCTCGCCCACCTGGTCTGGCTGGAGGCCAGGGGACGGGCGAGGCGGGTCGCGGGCGAGCCCGACATGTGGCATTCCCTGCAAAGCTAGTAGGGAAAATTGACTTTAGGGTGAGTGGCGTTTAGCGTCACGGTCATGAGCCGGGGCCTTCATCTGACCAGGCGTGCCCACGTGGACTTCGGCCACGTGGCGAGCGCCATGTGTCGTCGCGCCTCCTGACGACCGACCGCCGGACGTCCCGTGAAGGGACGCGTGTAGAGGTAAGGAGTACGCGATGACGATCGTGACGCTGGTCGGCAACCCGAGAGCGGGGTCCCGGACGCTCGACGCGGCCGTCCGGGCCTCCGAGGCCGTGGCCGCGCGGATCGGGGCCGCCGAGCCGCCCGAGATCGTGGACCTCGCGGGCCTCGCGCCGCACCTGTTCGGTCCCCAGCCGTCGGCGTCGCTGGAGATCGCGCTCGAACTGGTCCTCGACGCCGACGTCCTCGTGGTGGCCGGGCCGACGTACAAGGGCGCCTACACCGGGCTGCTCAAGGCGTTCCTGGACCGGCTGCCGCATCGGGCGCTGGAGGGGACGTTCGCCCTGCCGCTGCTGGTGATGGGCGACCCGAAGCACTCGCTCGCCGTCGAGGTCCACCTGCGCCCGCTCCTGGTCGAGCTGGGCGCGATCGTCCCCACCCCCGGCCTCGCGCTGCTGGAGTCGCGGATCCCCGATCTCGACGAGGTCCTCGCCGCCTGGCTGGACCAGGTGGCGCCGCAGCTCGTACTCCCCCAGGAGGTGACCGCGTGACCGTCGCGCCCGAGATCCCCGGAGGGGGCGGACGCTCCCGGCTCAGGCTCGTCGAGGGCGGAGCCGACGGCGTAGGCGCCCGCCGAGCGGTCGTCCGGGACGCGGGAGGCAAGGGCGGGGAGGCCGCCGAGGGCGTCGGCGGCGACGAGTTCCGCCGGGCGCTGGCCGCGCACGCGGCCGGGGTCGTGGTGGTGACCGCGCTTCCCGAGGGGGAGCCGGTCGGGATGACCGCCACCTCGTTCTCCTCGGTGAGCCTCAGCCCGCCGCTGGTGTCGTTCTACGTCGCCCGGACGTCGACGACCTGGCCCCGGCTGCGGCTCGCCGCCGGCTTCGCGGTGAACGTGCTCGCGAGCCACCAGGCCGAGGTGGCCGCCCGCTTCGCGGCGAAGGGCGTGGACCGGTTCGCCCACCCGACACGCTGGACCGAGGGGCCGGACGGCGTGCCGCTGCTCGACGACGTCTCCGCGCACCTGGTCTGCCGCACCCACCACACCGCCGAGGTCGGCGACCACATCCTCGTGCTCGGCCTGGTCACCGCGACCTCCGTCGAGGGGGCCGGCCGGCCGCTGCTCTACCACCAGGGCAGGTTCGGCCGCTTCCTCGAGCACTGAGCCGCCTCCGGGGAGCGCGCCGGTCCGTCGCGGTCAGGCGCGGTCAGGCGAGCCGTACGGTGCCGCGCCCGACGGCCAGCGGCAGGTCGAGGACCGTGCGGACGCCGGACGGCGCGGCGCAGACGGAGGCGATGGAGTTGACGGCGTGCGCCGCCGCCCCGGCCAGGCCGTGCTCCACCTCGTCGATCGTGACGGCCATCGTGGGACGGCCCTCGATGTGGACGGCGAAGCCGGGCGGGCCCCAGCGCGACACCCGCGTGGCGTCCGCCTTGTAGACGCACTCGACCGTCATGAAGGGGCGCCCCCTGACCAGGCCGCTGAAGCGCCACCGGGACGCGCAGACCGTGCCCGGCCGGACCACCCCGGCGGCGATCTCGAACTCGTCGGCGGCCAGGTGGTACTCGTCGCTCTCCTCGACCTCGTCCAGCTCGACGCCCAGCGCGTGCGCGACGAGGTGGACACTCTCGGAGAACAACGCCCGCTGGAACGCGCGGAACGGCCGGACCGTCCCCGCGTAGTCCTTGGGCTCGCGGGTGAAGCCGATCAGGTCGGTGACGATCTGGCGGGACGGGTGGCCCCGGTAGTCGGACGACTCGCGCACGTAGATGTGGTCGAGGCGGCCGGACAGCCCGGTCAGCGCGAGCGGCAGCAGGTCGCTCATGAAGCCGGGGTTGATGCCCGTGCCGTGCAGCGACGTCCCGCCGCGCGCGCAGGCCGTCTCCAGCCGTTCCACCAGGCCCGGGCCGTACGTGCGGGGATAGACGAAGCCGGTGGTGGTGATGACGTTCTTGCCGGAGGACAGGAGGGCGCAGATGGCCTCCACGTCGGTCGCCGGGTCGCCGCCGAAGTAGGCGGCGGGGAGCGGCATGTGCAGCACGCAGTCGGCGTCGAGCGCGAGCACCCGGTCCACGTCGTCGGTGCACCTGACCCCGGTCGCGCCGAGGCCCACCAGCTCCCCGGCGTCGATCCCGACCTTGTCCGGGTCGTAGACGAGGACCCCGGCCAGCTCGAAGTCGGGCCTGCTGATCACATCGCGGAGCGCGTACCCCCCGACTGCGCCGGTGGCCCACTGGACCACGCGCAGCGGCGGAGATGAGGGCATCGGGAGCCTCCAGTCAGGTGTGCCGTCGCTTTCACCCATGCCCGTACGGGATCAAGGACTATAGCAGAAATTTACTCGTTCGATCACTATCTGCAATGACGGAATGTCGTCTCGTGTCCCGTACGTGAGGGGGAGTTATTGTTTGGGCGGGCACCAGAATGTTGTTCTCTTTCGAAGGGTGGACGAGATGTCCGATCTCAGGTTCGACGGCAAGGTCGCGATCGTCACCGGAGCGGGGCACGGGCTCGGCCGCTCGCACGCGCTCCTGCTGGCCGAACGGGGCGCGAAGGTCGTCGTGAACGACCTCGGCGGCGCGCTCGACGGCAGCGGCGCCTCCGCCGGCCCGGCCGCGGAGGTCGTCGAGCTGATCACGAAGAACGGCGGCGAGGCGATCGCGAACGCCGACAGCGTCGCCACGCCGGAGGGGGCCGACGCCGTCGTGCGGGCCGCCCTGGAGGCCTTCGGCCGGGTCGACGTCCTCGTCAACAACGCCGGCATCCTGCGCGACAAGTCCTTCGGGAAGATGACCGTCGAGGAGTTCGACGCGGTCATCGCCGTACACGTGCGCGGGGCGTTCCTGGTGACCCGGGCCGCGTTCCCCCACATGAAGGAGCAGGGGTACGGCCGCATCGTCAACACCTCGTCGCCGGCGGGCCTGTTCGGCAACTTCGGCCAGGCCAACTACTCCACCGCCAAGATGGGCCTGGTCGGCCTGACCAAGACGCTCGGCATCGAGGGCGCCCGCGCCGGCATCAGGGCCAACGCGATCGCGCCGATCGCCTGGACGCGGATGACCGAGACGCTGCTCCCGGCCGAGTTCGAGGCCAAGTTCACCCCGGAGCGGATCAGCGCCCTGGTCGCCTACCTCGCGCACGAGAGCTGCGAGACCAGCGGCGAGGTGTTCTCAGTCGGCGGCGGACGGGTCGCCCGCGTCTTCGTCGCCGAGGGGCCGGGCTGGCGGGACGACGCCATCACCGCCGAGTCCGTCCGCGACAACTGGGACGCCATCATGGCCGAGCAGCCGTACCTCCAGCCCACCACCCTCGGGCAGCAGGCCGGCGCCTCGATGCAGGCGATGCTCTGAGTCCGGCTCCCGCCGGATCTCCTGACCGGCTTCGGCGGCATGGTCGCTTTCGTCGCCGACGGCGGGGGCGGCGCGGACGGTGGGGCGGCCGCCGGCCGACCGTCCCGGCATCCGCGTCCCGCGCCGCTTCCCCGTCGATCATTCGTGTTCAGGGCACCTGGCCGGGCTTGTCGACGACGCCGGAAGCCAGCACGGACATGGCGAAGGTCTGGTCGTCGTTCACCACCTTCACGCCGAGGTAGTGGTAGTCGCCGGGATCGAGGATGTAGTAGCCCTTGCCGGCCGCTCCCAGATCGAGGACGACGCCGACGCCCTTGCGTCCGTCCCCGTCCGTGGCGTTCTCCTCGATCGTGACCTGCGGGATCCTCGCCAGGGCCCGGTACATCGCCGCGGTCTTCTCCGGAGAGATCATCGGCCCGAACTTCAGGTACCACCCGATCGTTTCAAAGGCCTTGATGTCCTTCTCGCTCTCGGCGGGGCAGGCGGGCGCGCAGATCGACAGCGACGTCCGCCCCTGCGGGAGGTCGCGGAAGTGCTCCAGCAGCGCGTCCGGATCGGTGGGGAGGCTCTCCACCTCCCGTTGGGTCCTGGCGGGGTTCGTCGGCCCCTTCTCGCCGTCGCCGATCTTCAGCGTGCCGCCGTCCGTGCGGACGGCGTCCCCGCGACCGTCCATCCGGACCCAGTGCTCGAACGCCGGCAGGTTCCCCAGATGCTGGGACTCCTTCATGTAGAACCACTGGTCCGGGCGGATCTCGACGGCCGCGCCCTTCGCGGCGACGAGCGCGGCCTTCTCCAGCACCGCCGCGGCGGTGGGCGGCCGGACCGCGGGCGGCCCGCCGCCCGGCCCGTCGGCTCCTCCGAGCCGGGTCACGGTCACGGCGGCGGCGAGAGCGACGGCTCCGGCCAGGGCGAGCCCCCAGCGCGGGCGCGGCGCGGGTCGTACCGACCGGCGTGGCGTGGAAGAGACCGCCCGGATCTCGGCGAGCAGCCGGTGCTCTTCGGCCCGCAGGTCGGGCTGGGCCGGCACCTCGTCCCGCAGCATGTTGAGGAGCTGGATCTCGTTCATCTGGGCATTCCTTCGTTCAAGGCGGTCGGATCGATGTCACCGAGAGCCCGGCGCAGCTTGCTCCGAGCCCGGTTGACCCGCGAACGCACCGTCCCCACCGGCACGCCGAGCGCCTGTGCGGCCTGCTCGTACGTGAGCTCAGCCCACGTCACCAGCAGCAGCGTGTCCCGGTGCCCCCTGGGGAGCCCCGCCAGTGCCGCGGCGAGACGCCGCCGCGCTCCGTTCGCGGCCACCCTCTGATCGATCCGATCCGTGAACGGCTCGATCACCGGGTCCACCCCCGTGCGGCTCAGTGCCCGATACAGATTGATCTCCTGGCGGCGGTGCCGTCCGATGAGGTTGGTGGCGATGCCGTACAGCCACGGCCGCGCGTCGCCGCGGCTCAGGTCGTACGTCTCCCGATGCTGAAAGGCGCGGGCGAAGGTCTCGGCGACGATGTCTTCGGCGAACTCCTGGCCCAGCCGCCGGATGACGAAGCGCTTGAGCGCCGGTGCGTGGCGGGTGAACAGTGTGGCGAATCGCTCAGGCTCGTGCCGGGATCGTTCGATCACCACGGCGTCGTCGGCCGTTTCCACGGCCACGAGCCGAGGTGGTGCGGCCGTCCGGCTCTCGTCTCGCATCTCTTGCCTCTCGGATGTTTGCTGTGACAGCGGTAATTACCGCCGAGAGGATCCGCGGTTCCCATGATTTCCGTACGAATGATGATCGGCCGGAGTCCGGGGACCGGTCTCGTACCCGGGCACGGGGGACCGTGACGCCGTGCTCTCGCGCGTTCGGGAGGATCACGCACGCCCGGAACTTTTGCGGATTTCAGCGAAAGTTAGTGCGATGACATAGAAAAGGTCTTCACAGTTCCGCAGAAGAGGGGTAAGTTCGCGCCATCTCACTCCGATGCGGAGGCTTCGTGAAGCGCATGCGGCCAGAGAACGCGCACCAGGCGATGCTGTTGCGGCTCCTGCGAGAGGGCGGCCGGTCCCGGGCCGAGCTGGGCGACGTGGTGGACCTGTCCAGGTCCAAGCTGAACGTCGAGCTCGACCGGCTGATCGAGCTGGGGCTGGCCGAGCCGGACGGGCTCGCCGAGTCACGCGGCGGCCGGCGGTCCGGCAGGGTGCGCCTGTCGCGCCAGACGCGGTTCGCCGGGATCGACATCGGCGCGACCTCCGTGGACGTCGCGGTCACCGACGGCGAGCTGGGGGTCCTCGGGCACCTGAGCGAGCCCTGCGACATCCGCGAGGGTCCCGCCGCGGTGCTCGACCGCGCCGTCACGCTCCTCGGCAAGCTCCGCGAGCAGGGCCTGTACACCCAGCTCCACGGTGCCGGCATCGGGGTCCCCGGGCCGGTGAGCTTTCCCGAGGGCGTCCCGGTCGTGCCGCCGATCATGCCGGGGTGGGACCGCTACCCGGTGAGGGAGGCGGTCAGCGAGGAACTCGGCTGCCCCGCGATGGTCGACAACGACGTCAACATCATGGCGCTCGGCGAGCTCCACGCCGGGCTGGCCAGGCAGGTCGGCGACTTCCTGCTCGTCAAGATCGGCACCGGCGTCGGCTGCGGCATCGTCGTCGACGGCAAGATCTACCGCGGCGTCTCCGGCAGCGCGGGCGACATCGGCCACATCCGGGTCGACGACGACGGCCCGATCTGCGCCTGCGGCAACTCCGGCTGCCTGGAGGCGTACTTCGGGGGCGCCGCGCTCGCCCGGCAGGCGACGGCCGTCGCGAGGTCGGGCGGCTCGCCGTACCTCGCGGAACGGCTGGCGGCGGCCGGGGAGCTGACGGCGGAGGACGTGGCCGCCGCGGCGGCGCAAGGAGACGCCGCCGCGATCCAGATCGTCCGCGACGGCGGGCGGCGGGTCGGCCAGGTGCTGGCCAGCCTGGTCAGCTTCTTCAACCCGGGGCTCGTCATCATCGCCGGAGGCGTGGCCCGGCTGGGGCACGTGCTGCTCGCGGAGATCAGGAGCGTCGTCTACCGCCGGTCGTTGCCGCTGGCGACCGGCAACCTGCCCATCGTGCTCTCGGAGCTCGGCGACGCCGCCGGGATCGTCGGCGCGACCCGGCTCATCAGCGATCACGTCTACTCGGCCGCCTAGCCGGCCACGCGACCACCCGTCACCCGCCACCCCACTCCCGACTCCCGACTCCCGACGGACGCGCATCGCGTACACGCAACGCCCCACCGCAGCAACTGGAGGCACCATGCCGGCGTCACCCCCCGACACGGCACCCCTGCTCGCCATGCGGGGAATCGTCAAACGGTTCCCCGGCGTGCGGGCCCTGGACGGCGTCGACCTGGAGGTCAGGGCGGGCGAGGTGCACTGCCTGCTCGGCCAGAACGGCGCCGGCAAGTCCACGCTCATCAAGATCCTCTCCGGCGCGCACCAGCCCGACGAGGGCGAGGTCCTGCTGGACGGCGAGCCCGTACGCCTCGCCACCCCGACGGCGGCCATGCGGCAGGGCATCGCCACCATCTACCAGGAGCTCGACCTGGTGGACGGGCTGTCGGTCGCCGAGAACATCCTGCTCGGCCACGAGCGGGCCACGTACGGGTTCACCCGGCGCGGCGAGAGCAACCGCGTCGCCGCGGACCTGCTCCGGCGGCTCGGGCACGGCGAGATCCCGCCGACCGTCGAGGTGGGCCGGCTGCCCCCCGCGGCCAAGCAGATCGTCAGCATGGCCCGCGCGCTCTCGCACGACGCCCGCCTGATCGTCATGGACGAGCCGTCGGCGGCGCTCGCGCACGACGAGGTCGCGAACCTCTTCCGGATCATCCGCGAGATCACCGCCCAGGGCGTCGCCGTGGTCTACATCTCGCACCGCCTGGAGGAGATCCGCGAGATCGGCGACCGGGTCACCGTCCTGAAGGACGGCCGCACGGTCGCGGTGGGGCTGCCCGCCACGACCCCCACCGGGCGGGTCGTCTCGCTGATGACCGGCCGCGACGTGGAGTACGTCTTCCCCCCGCGTCCGGCTCCGTCCGGCGACCGGCCCGAGGTGCTGCGGGTGGAGGGGCTGACCGTCCCCGGCGTCTTCGCCGACGTCTCCTTCTCGGTGCGCGCCGGCGAGATCGTCGGGCTGGCCGGCCTGGTCGGATCCGGGCGTTCCGAGATCCTGGAGGCGGTGTACGGCGCGCGCCGGGCGTCCGGCCGGGTCCTGCTCGACGGCCGCGCCGTACCGCCCGGGAGCACGACCAGGGCCGTACGGCTCGGCATGGGCCTCGCCCCGGAGGAGCGCAAGGCGCAGGCCCTGCTGCTGGACCAGAGCGTCACCCGCAACATCACGCTCGCCGGGCTGACCCGGTTCGCGCGCGCGGGCTGGATGGACCGGCGCGGCGAGGCGGCCGAGGCGGCCCGGCTGGTCGAGACGCTCGACATCCGGCCGCCCGACCCGCGCCGGCCGGTGAAGACGTTGTCCGGCGGCAACCAGCAGAAGGCCGTGCTGGCCCGCTGGCTCGTCGAGCGGCGCAGGCTGCTGCTGCTCGACGAGCCGACGCGCGGCGTGGACGTGGGCGCCCGCGCCGAGCTGTACGCCGTCATCCGGCGGCTGGCCGACGAGGGCGTGGCGGTCCTGCTGGTGTCCAGCGAGGTGCCCGAGGTGCTCGGGCTCGCGGACCGGGTGCTGGTCGTCCGCGAGGGCCGGATCGTGCACGAGGCCCCCGCCGTGGACCTCGACGAGCACCGCGTCCTCGACCTGGTCATGGTTTCGACGAACGAGGAGTCCCGTGTTGACTGAGGCGACCCCGACAAACGTGGCGAGGAAACCCTTCCTGGGGAGGATCGGGGAGGTGCCGCACCTCGGCCTCGTCGCCGCGCTCGTCCTCCTGGCGATCGTCGGGCTGGTGACCCGGCCGGAGAACTTCGCCACCTCCTCCAACCTGGTGAGCATCCTCGCGCTCGCCTCGACCATCGGCGTGATCACGGTCGGCATGACGTTCGTGATCATCGGGGGCGGCATCGACCTGTCGGTCGGGGCGGTCATGGCGCTGTCCTCCGTCTGGGCCACCACCCTCGCCACCCAGTCGTACGGCCCGGCGGTCATGATCCTGTGCGCGGTCCTGGTGGGTACGGGGGCCGGTCTGGTGAACGGCTTCCTCGTCTCCTACGGGCGGATGGTGCCGTTCATCGCCACCCTCGCCATGCTGGTGGCGGCCCGCGGCCTGGCGCAGCGCATGTCCGGCCAGCGGACCCAGCTGGTGCAGCAGGCCAACAGCGCGATCGTGGAGCTGTCCACCACGCGGGTGCTCGGGTTGCCGCTGCTGGTCTACGTCTTCGCCCTGGTGGTGGTGCTCGGCTGGATCCTGCTCAACCGGACCACGTTCGGCCGCAGGACGTACGCGGTGGGCGGCAACCCCGAGGCGGCCCGCCTGGCGGGCATCGACGTCCGGCGGCACACGATGCTGCTGTACGGGCTGTCCGGCCTGTGCTGCGGGATCGCGGCCGTCCTCATCATGGCGAGGACGACCACCGGCTCGTCCACGCACGGCGACCTCTACGAGCTGGACGCCATCGCCGCCGTGATCATCGGCGGCACGCTGCTCAGCGGCGGCCGGGGCACGATCATCGGCTCGATCCTCGGCCTGCTGATCTTCACCGTGATCACCAACCTGTTCATCCTGAACGGTCTCAACACCAGCGACCAGCTCATCGCGAAGGGCCTGATCATCGTCGTCGCCGTGCTGATGCAGCGGCGCGGCGCGCTCACCGGCACCTGAACCCGGGCCATCGGCCACTCCACCGCCCCTTCCACCATCCGACCCCATCGCGTACGTCGTGAGAGGGCCGGGAGCGACGGCTCCCGGCCCCGGCCCGGCACGCCCCCGACCCCTCCTCCTCACGCAGTTCCGCACCCCCCTCCCCCGGGGCCGGTCGTCCCGGGGCTCCACGAACAAGGAGATTCCATGACCAAGACCCCCAACCGCCGGGGATTCCTCCTCAGCGGCGCCGTGATCGGCGCGGGAGCGCTCGTCTCCGCCTGCACCAGCAACGAGCCGGCCGCGCAGCCCAGCGCGGCGGCCGCGGCGCCCACCGCCGCGGCCGCCGCGGGCGGCAACGACCAGCCCGGCACCCAGGTGACGATCGGGTTCTCCGCGCCCGCGGCCGACCACGGCTGGATCGCCGCCATCGCCAAGAACGCCGAGGCCGCGGCCAAGCAGTACTCCGACGTGGTGTTCAAGCCGGTGGAGCCGACCAACGACATCAACCAGCAGATCTCCGCGGTGGAGTCGCTGATCCAGGCGAAGGTCGACGTCCTGGTGCTGCTGCCGAACGACGGCCAGCAGCTCAACCAGGTCGCCAGGCAGGCGATGGACGCCGGCATCCCGGTCGTCAACCTCGACCGGGTCTTCCCCGACAAGTTGTCGTACCGGACCTGGATCGGCGGCGACAACTACGGCATGGGCGTGGCCGCCGGGCATTACATCGGCAAGGCGCTCAAGGAGAAGGGGGTGACGAATCCGGTGATCGTCGAGATCCAGGGCATCGCCACGCTGCCGCTCACGCAGGACCGCAGCAAGGGCTTCGCCGACGCGCTCAAGAGCTACGGCTTCAGCGTCACGGCCAAGCAGGACGCCCAGTTCACGGTCGAGTCCGGCACCGAGGTCACGGCGAACCTGCTGCAGGCGCACAAGAAGATCGACGCCATCTGGAACCACGACGACGACCAGGGCATCGGCGTCCTCGCCGCGATCAAGGAGGCGGGGCGCGACGAGTTCATCATGGTCGGCGGCGCGGGCTCGGCGAACGCCATGCGCGAGATCCAGTCCGGCTCAGGCGTGCTCGCGGCGACGGTGACCTACAGCCCGACGATGGCCTCGTCCGCGATCAAGCTGGCCCGGCTCATCGCCCAGGGCAAGGGCATGTCCGACCTCACCGAGAACCAGGTGCCGCAGTCGGTCACCCTCGCCTCCGAGACCATCACCAAGGACAACGTCGCGACCTACCTGCCGCTGGGGTTCGAATCGTGAAGCCGCTGATCGGGGTGGGCATGGTGGGCCACGCGTTCATGGGACGCGTGCACTCCCAGGCCTGGCGGAACGTCGCCGCTTTCTTCGACCTGCCGGTGACGCCGTCGATGGCGGCGCTCGCCGGCCGGTCGCCCGACCGTGCCGCCGCCGCCGCGGCCGAGCTCGGCTGGGCCGCCGTCGAGACGGACTGGCGGGAGCTGGTCCGGCGCGACGACGTGCAACTCGTGGACATCTGCACGCCCGGGGACCTGCACGCGGAGATCGCCGTCGCCGCGCTGGAGGCGGGCAAGCACGTGATCTGCGAGAAGCCGCTCGCCAACACCGTGGCCGAGGCCGAGGCCATGGCCGAGGCGGCGTCCCGCGCGGCGGCGCGCGGCGTGCGCAGCATGGTCGCCTTCAACTACCGGAGGGTGCCGGCCGTCGCGCTGGCCAGGAGGTACGTCGCCGAGGGGCGGCTGGGCGAGATCCGGCACGTCCGCGCCCAGTACCTCCAGGACTGGATCGTCGATCCCGAGTTCCCCCTGGTGTGGCGGCTGCGGAAGGAGCGGGCCGGCTCGGGGGCGCTCGGGGACATCGGCGCGCACATCGTGGACACCGCCCAGTTCGTCACCGGCCAGGCGCTGACCGGGGTCTCCGCCCTCACCGAGACGTTCGTCAAGGAGCGCCCGCTCGCCGAGGAGGCCGGCGGTCTCTCCGGCGGAAGCCGTACAGGCGGGCGGGGCGAGGTCACGGTCGACGACGCGGCGCTGTTCATGGGCAGGTTCGACGGCGGCGCGCTCGGGTCGTTCGAGGCGACCCGGTTCGCCACCGGGCGCAAGAACGCGCTCCGGCTGGAGGTCAACGGCTCGCTGGGCAGCCTGGCGTTCGACTTCGAGGCCATGAACGAGCTGTGGTTCCACGACGAGACCGAGGCCGACGCGGGGTTCCGGAGGATCCTCGTCACCGAGCCCGGTCATCCGTACATGGAGGCGTGGTGGCCGCCGGGGCACGGCCTGGGCTACGAGCACACGTTCACGCACGAGGTGCGCGACTTCCTCGCGGCCGTCGCCGCCGGGACCGACCCGTCGCCCTCCTTCGAGGACGGCCTGCGCGTGCAGCGTGTGCTGGCCGCGGTCGAGGAGAGCGCGGCGAACGGCTCCCGGTGGACGCCGCTGTAGCCGCCCCTCCGAATATTTCCCGACATCCCCTGAAAATCCTGTACCGGGAGGAACGAAGATGACGCGACCGATCACGTTGTTCACCGGGCAATGGGCCGACCTCCCCTTCAAGGAGGTGTGCCGGCTCGCCGCCGAATGGGGGTACGACGGCCTGGAGATCGCCTGCTGGGGCGACCACTTCGAGGTGGACAAGGCCCTTTCCGACGACACGTACGTGGACCGGAAGCGGGAGGTCCTCGCCAAGCACAACCTCGGCGTGTGGGCCGTCTCCAACCACCTCGTCGGGCAGGCCGTCTGCGACCACCCGATCGACGAGCGGCACAAGGCCATCCTGCCCGCGCGCGTGTGGGGGTCGGGCGACCCCGAGGAGGTGCGGCGGCGCGCGGCCGAGGAGATGAAGGACACGGCGCGGGCCGCGGCGAGGCTCGGCGTCTCGACCGTGGTCGGCTTCACCGGGTCGTCCATCTGGCACACCGTGGCGATGTTCCCGCCCGTCCCGCCGTCGATGATCGAGGCGGGCTACCGGGACTTCGCCGACCGGTGGAACCCGATCCTGGACGTCTTCGACGAGGTGGGCGTGCGGTTCGCGCACGAGGTGCACCCCAGCGAGATCGCGTACGACTACCACACGACCGTGCGGACCCTGGAGGCCGTGGGCCGCCGTCCGGCGTTCGGGCTGAACTGGGACCCGTCGCACATGGTGTGGCAGCAGGTCGATCCGGCCGGGTTCATCCTCGATTTCGCCGACCGGATCTATCACGTCGACTGCAAGGACACGAAGGTGCGCGTGGGCGACGGCCGCCGCGGCCGCCTGTCGTCCCACCTGCCGTGGGCCGACCTGCGGCGCGGTTGGGACTTCGTCTCGACGGGCCGGGGCGACGTGCCGTGGGAGGAGTGCTTCCGCGCGCTGAACGCCATCGGCTACGACGGCCCGATCTCGATCGAATGGGAGGACGCCGGCATGGACCGGCTCGCCGGGGCCCCCGAGTCCCTCGCGTACATCAGGAGGTTGAACGCCATCACCCCGCCCGAGGCGTCGTTCGACGCGGCCTTCTCCTCCGACTAGGTCGGCCTGGTCGTCTCACTCGGGCGGCGGGCAGGCGCGGGGGCGATCCGAGCCGGCGACACGGTGCGGCCCGTCCGAATCCCCGGGGGCTTCGGACGGGCCGTTCCGCGCGGGACCCGCGCTCAGTCCATGACCACGATCTGGCGCAGCACCTCGCCGCTCTTCAGCGCCGCGACCGCGTCGTTGAGGTCGGACAGCTTGATCCTGGCGCTGATCATGCTCTCCAGGTCGAGCTTGCCCGCCTTGTAGAGGCCGGCGAAGAACGGGAAGTCGCGGCGCACGTCCGTGCCGCCGTAGAGCGAGCTGAGGATGTTCTTGCCCTCGAAGAGCAGGTTGAACGCGGTCAGCGGCACCATGTCGTCCATGGCGCCCGCGCCGACCACGACGACGTCGCCGCCGCGCCGGGTGGCCTGCCACGCCGTCATGATCGCCGCAGACTTGCCGACCACCTCGAACCCGTAGTCGAAGCCCTGGCCGCCGGTGAGCGTGCCGATCGCGTCCATGAGCTGGTCGGGGGTGACCGCGTGCGTGGCGCCGACCTTCTTCGCCAGCTCGTGCTTGGACTCGAGGGGGTCGATCGCGAGGATCGTGGTCGCCCCCGACAGCCGGGCGCCCTGGATCACCGAGAGGCCCACGCCGCCGCAGCCGACGACCGCGACGGTGGAGCCCGGCCGCACCTTCGCCGTGTTGATCGCGGCGCCGACGCCGGTGGTGATGCCGCAGCCGATCAGCGCGGCCGCCTCGTACGGCACCTCCGGATCGACCTTGATCGCTCCCTGCCAGGGGACGACGATCTCCTCGGCCCAGGTGCCGCAGCCGGCCATGCCGAACGCCGGGGTGTCGCCGCCGTAGCGGAAGCGCGCGTCCGTGAAGCTCTTCATCACGAACGTCATGCAGAGGTGCGGCTGGCCGCCCACGCAACTGGGGCAGTCGCCGCAGGCGGGCGTCCAGTTGATGATCACGTGGTCGCCCGGCTGGACCGAGGTCACGTGGTCGCCGACCTCCACGACCTCGCCCGCGCCCTCGTGGCCGGGGATCACGGGCAGCGGCATCGGCAGCACTCCGGAGAGCACCGACAGGTCGGAGTGGCAGACGCCGGTCGCCCTGATCTTCACCCGGACATCCGTGGGGCCGACCGGGGTGAGCGTGAAGTCGTCACGGATGTCGAGCTTGTCGTCGCCGACCGCGTGCAGCAGAGCTCCGCGCATTTGACCTCCTGGGGGATTACTCGTCTTCGAGCGATAGGGCGGCTTTGGGGCAGGAACGGACCGCGTGCCGTACGCGGTCGAGCATCTCCGCGGGCGGCTCGGGCAGCACGACGCGCAGCCGGTCGTCGTCGTCGAGTTCGAAGACCTCCGGAGCCAGGCCGGTGCACACCGCGTTGGCCTCGCACACCAGCTCGTCGACTCTGACCTTCACGTTGATCTCCTTGGGTCGGGGCCGCCGTCCCGGACGGCGCGGAGGGATCAGCCGGAGCTTCGGCCGGGGGCGGCGGCGAGCTTTCGATGGTCCCAGGAGACCACGCGGGCCGGCTCGACGACGTAGCCGACGCGCTTGCGCCCGGTCTGCTCGACGTACGCCCGCAGCGGCTCGACGTCGTCCATCCGGGTCATCCGCCGGGTGACCTCCATCCCGATGCCGAGGACGCCCGCCGGGTCGTCGATCCGCTTCGCGACGCCGTACAGCATGACGCCGCGCAGCTCGGAGTAGTCGTCGCCGTCCTCGATCAGGCAGGTCACCCGCGGGTCGCGTTCGATGTTGCGGGCCTTCTGGGCCTTGCCGTACGTCCAGAACGCGATCTTCCCGTCGGTCAGGCCGTAGAACATGGTCACCATGTGCGGAGTGCCGTCGGGGTTGATGGTGCCGAGCTGGAGCTTGCGGGCGTCGGCGAGAAGCCCCGCGATCTCCTCGTCGGACATCGCGATCTGGGAGCGCTGGTTCACGCTGCAAAGTAGAACATGTTCCATCATCCCGGACAAGGGGACTCCCGAACCTTGTTCCGGTCGTTGTGGGCTAGGCTCCCTCCCTTGCAGGCGACAGCCGTACCAGAAGGACGACCATGCGGAAGGTGACCGACCGGTGAACACCGTCACGATGCCCGCGGATCTGCGATACGCGGCCGAGCGGGCCAAGGGGTTCATGCCGCCGGAGGAGGGCCTCGTCCTCTTCGAGCTCGCCCACCAGTACGGGACGCGCGGCCCCATCTGCGAGATCGGGACATATTGCGGCAAGTCGGCGGTCTATCTCGGGGCCGGTGCCCGCGCGGCCGGATCCGTCGTGTTCACCGTGGACCACCACCGCGGCTCCGAGGAGATCCAGCCCGGCTGGGCCCACCACGATCCCACGCTGATGGACCCGTGCTTCGGGAAGATGGACTCGCTGCCGTTCTTCCGCCGCACCGTCGCGTCCGCGGGCCTGGAGGACGAGGTCATCGCCGTCGTGGGCGCCTCCGAGACCGTCGCCCGGCACTGGAACACCCCGCTGGCCCTGCTCTTCATCGACGGCGGCCATTCCGAGGAGCCCGTGACCAGGGACTACGAGGGATGGGCGCCGCACGTGATCGAGGGCGGCGCGCTGGTCTTCCACGACATCTATCCCGACCCGGCGGACGGAGGGCAGGCGCCGTACCGCGTCTATCTCCGCGCCCTCGCCTCCGGGGCGTTCGCCGAGGTCCGCGCCGCGGGCTCGCTGCGCGTCCTCGAACGCGTCGCCCCGGGCGTGTGAGATTCAGGCGCGGGCGCGCTCGCAGCCGCAGTCGCCGGTGATGCGGACCTCGTGCTCGCCGGCGTCGCGGAAGATCGCCGCGCCGGGCGTGGCGCCGGACAGCGCGTCCGCCGCGAGGATCACCGCCGCCGCGGTGTAGGCGGAGCGCTCGTGCGGGAAGTGCTTCTCGTTCACGAACTGCCAGCCCGTCCAGTACGAGCCGTCCTCGTGGCGCAGGTGCTGCATGTCGGCGAAGACGCTCAGGGCCCGGTCCTGGTCGCCCGTCGCGTCCAGGGCCAGCACCAGCTCGCACGACTCGGCCCCGGTCACCCAGGGCTGGTCGGAGACGCAGCGCACGCCCAGCCCCGGAACGACGAAGGTGTCCCACTCCTCGGCGAGGCGCTTGTCGCCGGCCGCCCCGCGTACGGCTCCGCCGAGGACCGGGTAGTACCAGTCCATCGAGAAGCGGCTCTTGTCGGCGAACGCCTCCGGGTGCGCGGCGAGCACGTGTCCCAGCCGGTCGGCGGCCAACTCCCAGTCCGGCTGCGGGTCGCCGAGCCGCTCGCCCAGCAGGACGCCGCTGCGCAACCCCTGATAGATGGACGACGAGCCGGTGAGCAGCGCGTACGCCGCCGGGACACCCCGCGCGTCGCGCTCCCACACGATCTCGCCGCGCGCCGTCTGCAGCTCGACCACGTAGTCGAGGGCGCGGGTCACCATCGGCCACACCGAGGCCGCGAACGCCTCGTCGCCGGTCACGAGCAGGTCGTGCCAGACCCCCACGGCCACGTACGCGGCGTGGTTGGACTCGCCGCCCTTCTCGACCGCCTCGCCGCCCGCGACCTTCATCGGCCACGAGCCGTCCCCGCGCTGGTGCCGGGAGAGCCAGTCGTAACCGCGCCGGGCCTCCTCGCGGAGCCCGGCCACGGTCAGTGCCATCAGGCATTCGACGTGGTTCCACGCGTCGATGTGGCCCTCGGGCCACGGCACGCCGCCCTCGCCGTCCTGGACCGCCGCGATGCTGCGCGCGGTGGCCACCACCTGATCCGCCGTTATCACTCCCGGGACGGCGGGGACGCTCATACGGGCTTCCGGACGTAGACGACCACGCTCTTGCCGATCAGGGGGTTGAGCAGGGCCTCCGCGATCCGGGTGGCGGCGGGACGCTTCATGATGTCCCATACGAGAAGCTCGTGGTACGCCTTGGCGAGCGGATGGTCGTCGTTGTTCACGCCCACCGCGCACTTGATCCACCAGTACGGCGCGTGCAGGCCGTGCGCGTGGTGGTGGGAGCCGACCTCCAGTCCGGACGCCTTGAGCTTGGCCTGGAGCTCGGCCAGCGTGTAGATCCTGATGTGCCCGCCGGGCGCGGTGTGGTAGTCCTCCGACAACGCCCAGCAGATGCGTTCGGGGAGGAAGCTGGGCACCGTGATCGCGGCCCGCCCTCCCGGCTTGAGCACGCGGACGATCTCGCGCATCGCGGCCATGTCGTCGGGGATGTGCTCCAGCACCTCGGCCGCGATGACCCGGTCGAAGGACGCGTCGGGGAACGGCATGGCGAGCGCGTCGCCGACCACGGTGTCGCCGGAGGCGCCCGGAGGGATCTGCCCCTCCTTGTCCATCGCGGCGAACATCGCGGCGACGCCTTCGAGCTCGGCCGCGTCCATGTCGAACGCCACCACGTCGGCGCCCCGGCGGAGCACCTCGAAGGCGTGCCGGCCGCCGCCGGCGCCGAGGTCGAGAACACGGTCGCCTGGCCCGACGGGCAGCCGGTCGAAGTCGACGGTCAGCACTCCTGCCTACCTTTCCTGATCATGGGCATCCGGTCCGGCTACGTGACGGGCGCGCGGGGTACGGGGGGAGGGCCGTGCGCGGCGCGGTGCTACGAGGCGGCGGCCGTATGGGCCGCGATGGCCTCGCGGTAGGCGTCGACGGTGCGCTGCGCCACCACCGGCCACGCGTAGCGCTCCATCACGCGCTCGTAGCCCCTGCGGCCGACCTCCGCGCGCTCCTCCGGCGAGTCGAGCAGGCGGCGCAGTACGGCGGCCAGCTCCTCGGGGTCGCCGGGCGCGACCTGGACGGCGGCGTCCCCGACCACCTCGGGCAGGGCGCCCGTCCTGGACGCGACGAGGGGGGTGCCGCTCGCCATGTGCTCCACCGCCGGGAGCGAGAAGCCCTCGTACAGCGAGGGCACGACCGAGACCTCGGAGGTGGCGATCAGCTCGGCCAGCTCCTCGTCCGAGATGCCGTGCAGGAACCGGACCCGGTCGTGCAGGGAGAGCTCGGCGACCAGCTTCTCGGTCGGGCCGCCCGGGGTGGGCTTGCTGACCACGGTCAGGTCGACGTCGCGCTCGGTGGCGAGCTTGGCGACCGCGCGCAGCAGGGTCGAGACGCCCTTCATGGGGGAGTCCGCGCTGGCGACGGCCACGATGGAGCCGGGCCGCTTCGGCAGGTGGGGGCGCGGGTGGAAGAACCGGGTGTCCACGCCGAGCGGGATCAGCCGCATGTTGGACTGGGGCACGTTGAAGTCGCGGTGGATGTCTGCGAGGGACGACTCGCTGACGGTGAGGATCGGGCTGAGCCGCGGGGCGACGATGCTCTGCATCCGGACGAATCCGTACCAGCGGCGCATGGAGAGCTTTTTCCAGCCTTTCGCGGCCTTCAGCTCGATGCGCCGGTCCACGCTGATCGGGTGGTGGATGGTGCCGACGACGGGGAAGAGCTTCTGGATCCCCAGCAGGCCGTACCCGAGGGTCTGGTTGTCCTGGACGACGTCGAAGTCGCCCTGGCGCTTCTTGAGCTCGCGGTACACCCGCAGGCTGAAGGTGAGCGGCTCGGGGAAGCCGGCGGTCCACATCGTGGCGACCTCGAGCGCGTCGATCCAGTCGCGGTACTCGGCGAGTTTCGGCGTCCGGAACGGGTCGGCGTCGTCGTAGAGGTCGAGGCTCGGGACCTTGTTGAGGACGACGCCCTCGTCGAGCTCGGGGTACGGCTGGCCGGAGAAGACCTCGACGTGGTGCCCGAGCGCGACCAGCTCGCGGCTGATGTGGCGCAGGTACACCCCCTGGCCGCCGCAGGTGGGCTTGCTGCGATAGGACAGCAGCGCGACTCGCAGGCTCTCCGCCAAGGGGCACCCCTCTCCAAGCTGTGCCCCCCTTGGGGCGCCGTAAAGATGACCTTAACCTGCGGACGCTACCGAGGGGTATGCCGAGGTGAAATTGGTCTCTTCCCCTGCCTTCACATGGTGCGAAGTGCGGAGTTAGCTTACCCGAATGTGGTTCGGTGGAACACGTTCTAGTCTCATCGCCGTGTCGCGACTGCGCTCAGATGGGGGCAGAGGGGTACATTCGCCTCTCATAGCTGCTTTCACCGCTATCTCATGCGGACTTCGGAGAATTCGGGTGCCCCCCGATGCGAGGAGGATCCCTTGGCCAGGCGTGCGCTGATCACTGGCATCACCGGCCAGGACGGCTCGTATCTCGCCGAACACCTGCTTCGCGAGGGATACGAGGTGTGGGGGCTGGTGCGCGGCCAGGCGAATCCCCGGGTCTCGCGCGTGCGCCAACTGCTCCAGGACGTCCGGCTCGTCCGGGGCGACCTGCTGGACCAGGGGTCGCTGATCTCGGCCGTGGAGAAGGTCCAGCCCGACGAGGTGTACAACCTGGGCGCCATCTCGTTCGTCCCCATGTCGTGGGAGCAGGCGGAACTGACCGCCGAGGTCACCGGGATGGGCGTGCTCCGGATGCTGGAGGCGATCCGGGTCTGCTCCGGGATCACCGCCTCCCGCGGCGCCGGTTCCGGCCAGATCCGCTTCTATCAGGCTTCGTCCTCCGAGATGTTCGGCCAGGTGCGGGAGACCCCGCAGAACGAGCGCACCCCGTTCCACCCCAGATCCCCGTACGGCGTGGCCAAGACGTACGGGCACTTCCTCACCCAGAACTACCGCGAGTCGTACGGCATGTACGCGGTGTCGGGCATCCTCTTCAACCACGAGTCCCCGAGGCGCGGGGCCGAGTTCGTCACCCGCAAGGTCAGCCTCGGCGTCGCCCGGATCAAGCTGGGCCTGGCCGACGAGCTGCGGCTCGGCAACCTGGAGGCCCGCCGCGACTGGGGCTTCGCCGGCGACTACGCCCGCGCCATGCACATGATGCTCCAGGCCGCCGAGCCCGAGGACTATGTGATCGGCACCGGCCGGACGCAGTCCGTACGGGAGCTGGTCGAGGCGGCCTTCGGCGCGGCGGGCCTGGACTGGGAGCGGTACGTCGTGTGCGACCAGGCCCTGCACCGCCCGGCGGAGGTGGACCTGCTCTGCGCCGACCCGAAGAAGGCGAGGACGCAGCTCGGCTGGGAGCCCACGGTCACGTTCGAGGAGCTCGTCGCGATGATGGTGGAGGCCGACCTCAACCTCCTCGCCGGAGGCGGCGACCCCCACCAGGACTCCTCCTGGCCCTGAGATCCCCGGTGGGCGCTCCTCGGCCGTACCGGCTCGTGGAGCGCCCGGGTCCCGGATGTCAGCGCAGGGTGACCGGCAGTGACTTGATGCCGTTGATGAAGTTGGACCTGAGCCGGGACGCCTCACCCGCCTGGGCGATGTTCGGGAAGCGCTCGGACAGGACCTCGAAGAGCACCCGGAGCTCCAGTTTGGCCAGGTGGTTGCCGAGGCAGAAGTGCGCCCCGCCGCCGCCGAACCCGATCTGCGGGTTGGGGTCCCGGCCGATGTCGAAGACCTCGGGGTCGGCGAAGACGTCCGCGTCCCGGTTCGCCGACGCGTAGAAGATCACCACCTTGTCCCCTTCGGCGATCTTCTGGCCGCGGATCTCCGTGTCCGCCGTGGCCGTACGGCGGAACAGGTTCACGGGGGACACCCAGCGCACGATCTCGTCGGCGGCGGTCCTGGCGAGCGCGCGGTCGGCCACCAGGCGGGCCCACTGCTCCGGATGCTGGAAGAACGCGAGCATCCCGCCGGTCGCCGCGTTGCGGGTGGTCTCGTTGCCCGCGACGATCAGCAGCAGCACGAACAGGTTGAACTCGTCCTCGGTGAGCACCTCGCCGCTGTCGTTCGGCTGGATGAGCCTGGTGACGATGTCGTCGCGCGGATCCTCCCTGCGGGCCGCCGCCAGCGTCCCCGCGTACGCGTAGACCTCGGCCGCGGCCGCCTGGCCCTCCTCCGGCGTGGTCGCGTAGTCGGGGTCCTCGGCCCCGATCAGCCGGTTGGACCACTCGAAGATCTTGTCCCGGTCCTCGACCGGCGCGCCGAGGAGCTCGCAGATCACGTACAGCGGCAGCGGCGCGGAGATGTCGGTGACGAAGTCCAGGTCGGGCTTGCCCTCGGCCTCGTCGATCAGGCGGTGGCAGATGTCCCGGATGTGCTCTTCGAGCAGGGAGATCACGCGGGGCGTGAAACCGCGGTTGACGAGGGAGCGCCTGCGCGTGTGCTCCGGCGGGTCCTGGTTGAGCATCATCATCCGCTGGAGCTCCTGCTCCTCCTCCGGCAGCTCGTTGAAGAGCGACAGACGGCGCGCGGACGAGAAGAGGTCGGAGTGCCGGGAGACGTGCACGACGTCCTCGTGCTTGGTCACCGCCCAGAAGCCCGGCCAGCCGAGCTCGGCGTCGCCCTCGTGCCAGAACACCGGGGCGTTGTCCCGCAGCCACTTGAGCTGCTCGTGTGGCACACCGTGCCGCGCGTAGTAGTCCTGGTCGACGACATTGATTTGCACAGGAGTCACCTACTGGGGAGATGTGGCCTGGAGATCGGCATCGTGTCAGCGGGGGTGGGGCCGGCCGGGTGAAGCGGCTGGGGGGTGGCCGGCGAACTGGATCGAAGGGGTGGATCGGCGGGGCGGCGGTCGGCGGGGTGGATCGGGGGTGGATCGGCCGCGCGCTCCGCCGGTGTCGTTCTTCCGATCAAGCGCTTGGCAGATTTCTTTTCTGGAACGTGTTCTATTACGAGGCGCTCCGACAGTCAAGGAAGCACCGCCTCCCACGATGCCCGTACGGAGGTCCACCTGGCGACGGAGCGCCGAAGAACGTGCGTCCGCCACCGCGTCAACGGATGGCCGGGCTTGTGCCGAGCGCCTCGGCGCTTTTGCGGACGGCCGCGGCAGGGGGCGGGCGATCCACAAGGGCGGCGCAGGTGAAGACGACACGCCGGCTTCGTCTCATGCCGTGGCCGCCGGGCCGGCCGTCCGTCCCCGATCTGAACTCGGCTCGGCAGTGCCGTCCGAGGTCGTTTCGGTTTTGGTGTAGAGGACATCGCGAGCCTGCTCCGCGGCGCGGATGAGCCCTTCGCTGACGAAGTCGAGGAAGCGGGCGACGTTCTCGAGGCGGGTGGCGGCCGGGGTGCCGCGGCCGAGGATGTCGACGCCCTGCCGTGCGGTCTCGACCATCTGGGCGTTGTCCCGGGCGCTGCGGATCATCGACTGGTACCAGAGGTCGTCGTCGACGACGTAGCGCTCGCGGCGGCGTTCGTCGCGTTCCCGGCGGACGAGGTCCAGGCCTTCGAGGAACGTGATCGCTTTGGAGATGGACGCCGGGCTGACCTGGAGGCGCTGGGCGAGTTCGGAGGCGGTGAGGCTACCGGTGTCGGTGGTGTAGAGGCAGCCCAGCACCCGGGCCATCATCTTGGGCAGGCCCGAGGTCATGAAGACGGTGGTGAGGGTCTCCTGGTAGTCGCGCACGGCCTCGGCGTCGCGTCCGTGGGGCTGCGGGCGTGCCTGCGGCCCCCGGGGTGTCGCCTGCCCGCGCCGGTGCGTGCGCTGCTGGGTGGCGCGGTGGGCCAGGTCGGCGCGGTAGCCGGTGGGGCCGCCGTTCCTCGTCACCTCACGCGTGATCGTGGAGGTCGGGCGGTCGAGACGTCGGGCGATCTCGGCGTAGGCGAGGCCGTCGGCCAGTCCTGCCGCGATCTGGTGGCGCTCCTGCTGGGTGAGCCTGCCTCCCGGCATCACGACCCCCTTCATGCCCCACGGGTGCTCCATGGCGCCGCTCGGTGTTCCCTGACGCCCCAACCATAGCGTTCACCTTCACTGCATTGCAACGGCTAACCCTCTCGTCGTTGCGTTAAACGAGAGGCTGTTGCAATGATTATTGTGTTGTGAGCTGCATAAAGGCTGCCTCTACGCAAAGATTTGGTTGTCGAGATTCGGAAAGCAACGTAGCGTTTCCAATGTTCGAAACAACGGGACGCGCAAGTCGCGCAAGCCGCAAGGAGAGCACGATGCAGAAGTTCGTCACCCCCGCCCCGATCTCCGCCGTCCTGGACATCCCCGCTGGGCGCGTCCAGGTCATCGCCGCGGACCGGGCCGACACCACGGTCGAGGTCCTGCCCGCGGACGCCTCGAAGGGCCGCGACGTGAAGGCGGCGGAGCAGACCACGGTCGAATACGCCGACGGAGTTCTGCGGATCGAGACTTCGGCGAAGAACCAGTACCTCGGCCCCTCCGGATCCATCGAGGTGACGGTCCGGCTGCCCGCCGGTTCCCGGGTCGAGGCGAAGACGGCCGGCGCCGAATTCCGGGCCGTCGGACGCCTCGGCGACGTCGCCTTCGACGGCGCGTACCGCGAGATCAAGCTGGACGAGGCCGCGAGCGTCCGCCTCACCGCGCTCGACGGCGACGTCGAGGTCGGCCGGCTCAACGGCCCCGCGAAGATCAGCACTGCAAGGGGCGATATCCGGATCGCCGAGGCCGTGCGCGGCAGGGTCGTGCTCCGCACTCAGTCCGGCGACATTTCGGTCAGCGCCGCCGCCGGAGTCTCGGCCTCCCTGGATGCCGGCACCGGACACGGCCGCATCAGCAACGCACTCAAGAACGACGGCGCCGCCGAGCTCGACATCCACGCCACCACCTCCCACGGCGACATCGCCGCCCGCAGCCTCTGAGGAGCAGCACCATGACGAACCTGGCCATCGCCGCGAACGGGCTGCGCAAGTCCTACCGCGACAAGGACGGAGACAAGGTCGTGCTCGACGGCGTCGACCTGGCCGTCCCCGAAGGAACGATCTTCTCCCTGCTCGGCCCCAACGGCGCCGGAAAGACCACCACCGTGCAGATCCTGTCCACGCTGATCCGGGCGGACGGCGGCCAGGTTCAGGTCGCGGGATACGACCTGAACCGCCAGGCCGACGATGTGCGCGGCGCGATCGGGGTGACCGGGCAGTACTCGGCCGTCGACAAGCTGCTCACCGGCGAGGAGAACCTGCTCCTCATGGCCGACCTGAAGCACCTGCCGAAGCGCGAGGGCAAGCGGAGGGCCAAGGAGCTGCTTGAGAAGTTCGACCTGGTCGAGGCGGGCGGGAAGCCCGCCGCCACCTACTCGGGCGGCATGCGGCGCCGGCTCGACCTGGCGATGACCCTGGTCGGCGACCCGCGCCTGATCTTCCTGGACGAGCCCACCACCGGCCTCGACCCGCGCAGCCGACGCTCCATGTGGGGCATCGTCCGTGACCTCGTCAAGAACGGCGTCACGATCTTCCTGACCACTCAGTACCTGGAGGAGGCCGACGAGCTCGCCGACCGGATCGCCCTCCTCGACCACGGGCGGCTGATCGCCGAAGGCACCGCCGAAGAGCTCAAGCGGCTCATCCCCGGCGGCCACATCGAGCTCACCTTCGCCGACACGCACCTGCTCGAGGCGGCCCGCCACCTCGTCGGCGCGGGGACCGGCGCCGGAGCCGCCGCCCCCGAGGCGCTCACCCTGCAGGTGCCGAGCGACGGCAGCGTCGGTGCGGTCCGCGAACTGCTCGCCCTGCTGGACGAACGCTCGATCGACGTCGCCGAGATGCGCGTCCACACCCCCGACCTCGACGACGTCTTCCTCACCCTCACCGGCCGGCAGCAGAAGGAGTCCCTCCGATGAGCACCCTCACCCTCGCCGCGCGCGACTCGTCCACCATGGTCCGGCGCCAGCTCAGGCGCCTGCTCCGCTACCCCTCCATGACCGTCCAACTGGTCGTCACGCCCGTCATCCTCCTGCTCCTGTTCGTCTACGTCTTCGGCGGAACCCTCGGCGACGGCCTCGGCGGCGGACCCGGCGGCCGCGACGCCTACGTCAACTACGTCGTCCCCGGCATCCTGCTCATGGCGGCCGCCACGGCCGCGACCGGAACCGCCGTCATGGTCGCCACCGACATGACCGAGGGCATCATCGCCCGCTTCCGCACCATGCGGATCTCCCGGGCGTCGGTCCTCACCGGCCATGTCGTCGGCAGCGTCATCCAGCAGCTCCTCGGCATGGCCGTTCTCATCGGGATCGCCCTGGCGATCGGCTTCCGCCCCAACGCCACCCCCGTCGAATGGCTCGCCGCCGCCGGCCTCCTCACCTTCTTCGTCGTGGCCATCACCTGGCTCGCGGTCGCCCTCGGGCTGAAGTCCCCGACCCCCGAAGCCGCCAGCAACGCCCCGATACCCCTGGTCTTCCTGCCCTTCCTCGGCAGCGGCTTCGTCCCCACCGACTCCATGCCCACCGTCCTGCGCTGGTTCGCCGAGTACCAGCCCCTCACCCCGATCATGGAAACCGTCCGCGGCCTCCTCCTCGGCACCCCGATCGGCAACAGCGCGGCCATCGCCACCGCCTGGTGCGCCGCCATCGCCGCCGCCTCCTACCTCTGGGCCAAGAGCACCTTCAACAAGGCCTGACCATGAACCGGGCGAACAGGGCCGTCAGACCAGCGGGTCTGACGGCCCTGAGCCTTTCCACGTACCGCATCCGTACGGCGTCGAGCCGGCCGCCGGGGACGTGGTGATCAGCGAGCTCATCCACAGCCTCGGGTTTATCCCCAGAACCGTTTTCGGTCTCCTGGGGCCGGGTCGCCGGATCGGATGCTGGGCCTCGATGTCGATCGGACCCAGGAGGAGCACATGATCCCCGTCATGCTCGCCGTCAAGCTCGGCACCGCGGCCATCGCCGGCGTGACGATCACCGGCCCTGCGCCGGGAGTCCCGGAGACCTCCGTAGACGGCAGGGCGGCCCCGCGTTCCTGCCCGCCGCCTGAGCCGTCTGGCCGGCCCGCGGACGCCACGTCCTGGCCGGAAGGCTCCGCCGAGCGGTCGCCGGACGGCCGCCACCCCCGACGATTCGAGGGGGCCGCCCGCTCGCCTGGCGTACGTGGCCGGGCGGGCCGCGCAGCGGCCATACGGTCTCCGGCGACCATCCGGCGTTCACGCGGTGCCGGCCTGCTCGGCGGCCGCTCTGGACCGCCGGTCGCCGGTGCGGGTGAGGAAGGCTTCGTCCGATGGGTGGAGCGGGTGGAGCGGTGGCTGGTCGGGCCGGAGCGATGGATGCCACCAGCGGAACGGAGCGGCGCCCCGGCGGCACACGGCCGGTGGGCGAGGCCGTTACCGGTCGGCTCCTGGCTCCTGCGGCCCTATATCCGCACGGCATCTTCCCGGATCTCCGTGTCCGGCCCCTGGCACGCGCGCATACCGGCCCGCCTCGACCCCTTCGAGGTCTGCTTCCTCGCCGGGGACCACGCTTCGACCGACTGGGCCGTTGGAACGCCGACGGCTGAGTCCGGACGGCCGACCGCGACCGTTGGGTGGCAGGAGGGTCGGCTGCTGGATCCGCCCGTTCCGGATGTATGGGTGGCAGGCGAGCGCAGGCGTCTCGAGCAGATTCCGGGTGTCGTCACGCAAGCCGCGGGTGCTCTCGACCTCGGCGTGCGGATCTCGGTGGGGCAACTCGCCGAGGCGCGAGCCCGGGACACATCGATTCCAGGGGGAGAGGGGATCGGAGGTGTCCGGCGACATGACGCCGAGATCGCGAGCCCGGTAGGAACCCATGCGGCTGAGACACAGCGAGAGCCCCACCCAGGTGAGACATGGGGAGAGCCGCACGCGGGCGAGATGTGGGGAGACACCCGCGCGAACGAGACATCCGGCGAGCCGGCACCGGAGACCCCCGCCGAGCCGGCGGGCAAAACGGCGGAGACAACCGGTGAGGCAGCGGGGGCGGGGACGGCGGCGCCGGGCGAGGTCACCTCGAAACCCGGTGAGATCCCACCGAGGGGGACAGAAGCCCAGAGTGGGTCGCTGACGGAGACGCGCGGCGACGTAGCGCTCAAGGCCGCGGAAAGCTGGCTCGGCACGCCGTACACCTGGGGCGGCGGAGTGGCCGGCGGCCCGAGCAAAGGGGTCGGCAGGGGAGCGGCGCGGGTCGGGTTCGACTGCTCGGGCCTCGTGATGGCGGCATGGGGGAGGGCCGGGGTCGAGCTCGGCCACTACACCGGCACCCAGTTCCGTCAGGGGCGCAGGGTCGCCCTCAGTGATGTGCGTCCCGGAGACCTCATGTTCTTCGGCGGCGGTGCGGGTGCTCCCACACATGTAGGGATGTACGCCGGGGACCGCATGATGATCCACGCTCCGAAGACGGGTGACGTCGTCAAGAAGGTGAACGTCCTCGACTCCCGTCACTACATGACGACCTTTCGCGGAGCGGTCCGCCCCGGCTGAAGTGAATGGGAGCGAGCGATGTCAGAGCGCCTTGCGGAGCCACTCCTCCACGCCGGCCACGTGCACGGTCGCCCAGGCTCTGGCGAGCTCCGGCTGGCGGCCGGCGATCGCCTCGTAGATCGCGACGTGCTGCTCACGTGTCTTGCCGAGCGCGCCTTCCTGAGTGAGGCCGCGCCAGACCCGCGCCCGGGTGGTCGGCCCGGAGAGGCTTTCGATCAAAGAGCACAGGACGGCGTTTCCGGCGCCGGCCGCGATGTGCTGGTGAAACTCCAGGTCGTTGGCGACGAGCTGTTCGATGCTTGGATCCGCCGGAAGCGACTCGAGGATCCCGCGAAGCTCCTTGACACCGTCCTCGGACATGTTGGTGGCCGCCATGGCTGTCGCGGCCGGCTCCAGGATGCGCCGCACCTCCAGGAACTGCAGGACCGTGTCGTCTCGGTGGAAGTCCACGACGAAGGACATGGCATCGAGCAGCAGGTTCGGCTGGAGGCTGGTGACATAGGTGCCGTCCCCCTGCCGGACGTCCAGGACGTTGATGAGGGAGAGGGCGCGCACCGCCTCACGCAGGGAGTTCCGCGACAGGCCGAGCCGCTCCGCAAGGTCAGCCTCCTTGGGGAGCCGGTCACCAGGGGCGAGCTCGCCCGAGATGATCATTTCTTTGATCTTGTCAATCGCCGCGTCGGTGACCGCCACGCCACGCACCCCATCAGAGCCCCAGCTCGGGCTCCTAGACATCCGATGTCTCCAAGTGTAGGGCCGAGATCGCACAGCGGCTCCCACTGCTTCGGCCTCAGCCGGCCAGGGCGATCCGCGGCGCACGATCCTGGCCGCCGCCCTGGCCGGCGCATGGCGAAGGCCGCCGTTTCGGCAGCCGGCTCAGCCGCCGGGTCAGAACCTCTCTCAGGAGGTGCCTCCTTCCGGGATGGAGAGGCGAGGCGCAGGAGTCGTGGAGTCGGAGACGGCGGGGTTGGGAGCGCGACCGGGGCCGGGTCGGGCTGAAGTCCGGCGGAAGCCACGGGCGGAAGCTGGGAGCGCGGGAAACGGGAGCCGGGGGACAACGCGGTGAGCCGCGGGCGGATCGGGAGGTGGGGCTGGGAGTTGGGCCGGTCGGCCGGACGCTCGTGGTGCTGCGGGGGAGTGCGGGGTGGGTCTGGGGCTGGGAACGGCGGCGAGGCGGTGGAGCCGCGGGTGGGGGGCTGGGGTGCGGGGCCCTCGGGCGAGTGGGAGCGGGTCGATCTGGGCGGGGACGGAGGGTGATCAGGATGTCAGAGGCGCTCGATGATCGTTGCGGTGGCGAGCGCGCCTCCGGCGCACATCGAGATGAGTGCGGTGGACGAGTCGGATCGCTCCAGCTCGTGCAGCGCCGTAGTGATCAGGCGGGATCCGGTGGCGCCCACCGGGTGGCCCAGCGCGATGGCGCCTCCGTTGACGTTCACGCGGTCCATGTCGGGCTCGTGCACGGACGCCCACGACAGGACGACCGACGCGAACGCCTCGTTCACCTCGAAGAGGTCGATGTCGTTCGCCGTCATGCCCGTCTGCGCGAACACCTTGGCGGTCGCGTCCACGGGCCCGTCGAGGTGGTAGTACGGCTCGCTGCCGACCAGCGCCTGGGCCAGGATCCGTGCGCGCGGACGCAGGCCGTTCCGAGCGGCGGTCTCCTCGCTCATGAGCAGCACGGCAGCCGCGCCGTCGGAGATCTGCGAGGACGTGCCGGCGGTGTGCAACCCGTTCTCGCCCAGCACCGGGCGGAGCCGGGCGAGCCCTTCGACGGTCGTTTCGCGCAGCCCCTGGTCCTGGACGACGGTGCGCATCTCGCCGGTCGGCTGCCCGTCCTCCCCGAGCACGGGCGCGGTCACCGGGATGGTCTCGCGCTCGAACCGGTTGTCGGCCCATGCCTTGGCGGCGAGTCGCTGCGACCGGGCGCCGAAGGCGTCCAGCCGTTCACGGGTGAGGCCGCGCCGCTGCGCGATCCGTTCCGCCGCCGAGAACTGGTCGGGGAGGTCCAGCGACCAGTCGTCAGGCCGGGGCCGCTTGGGCTGGACGTTGCTCATCAGCGGCTGGCGGCTCATCACCTCGACGCCGCAGGCGATGCCCACGTCGATGACACCCGCCTGGATCATCGCGGCCACCAGGTGAACCGCCTGCTGGGACGACCCGCACTGTGCGTCGATCGTCGTCACTCCGGTCTGGTACGGCAGGCCGGCGTAAAGCCAGGCGTGCCGGCCGATGTGCCCGCCCTGCTCGCCCGCCTGCGTCACGCACCCGGCGAAGACCTGGCCGACGATCGTCGGATCGATGCCGGATCTCGCGACCAACCCCTTGAGCGCGGTCGCCAGGACAGCCTGCGGTTTCAGGCCGGCGAGCCAGCCGTTCCGCTTCCCGATCGGAGTGCGTACCGCCTCGACAATCACCGGCATGCCCACGGTGACCTCCTCCGTCTCAGAACCTTGTTCCAGTTTCGGACTGTAACTGGTTCCATATTTCGGTGGAAGGTCGGGGGCGGGTCAGAAGTCCATCAGCAGCCGGGCGGAGACGATCTCGAGCCGGTGCTGGATCTGGTCGTACGTCCGCAGTCCCCGGAGCATTTCGAGCAACTCGTGTACCCACACGCTGGCCAGCGAGTTCGCGAGGGTGAGCTGGTCCTCGGTGGCCAGCTCCACGGTGAGCCCTTCCCCGGCGACGCGGAGCAGGAGCTTGGCCATGCGGTCACCGAACGGCGTCTCCACCTCGGTCATGATCAGCGACCGGAGCAGCGCGTCGGCGAGCTCCGGCTCGCGCATCAGCCCTCGGGTGGCGCGCATCAGAACGTCGACGGCACGTCCGGAAGCGGTCGGCGCGCTCGGCGGGCGGCGCTGGATGCTGGACTCCAGCAGGTCGATCTCCTCGCCCACGACGGCTACGACGAGATCCATCTTGGACGGGAAGTAGCGGTAGAGCGTGCCGAGCGCGACGCCCGCCCGCTCGGCGACGGTCCGCATCTGCATGGCCTCGACGCCGCCGCGCGACGCGAGCGCGGCGGCGGCCTGCACGATGCGCTTGCGCCGCTGGAGCTGGCTTCGGGTGCGGGCGCCGGGCGCGGTCGCGGCGGTCGGCTGGTTCTCCACGCTGGCTGCCCCTTCCGGGCCCGGCGTCGCGGCCTCTATGACGGCATGCGGGATACGCATAAGAACACGTTATCTGACTTCTTCCCCAGCCGGATTGTTACTCACCAGTCACAAGGAAGCTCTGTCTTGCACGTCTTTCTTGTTCCCGTCGGATCTTCTGACCGATCGGAGAGAGCATGCACTGGACAGAGATTAGACCCTGTTCTACTTTGCGGATGGGGAGCGACCTGTGGAGGAGGTCGCCGCCGAAGAGGTCCACACACCCGCGCTCGGACAGCCCCACGATGATCCGGATCGCTGACGCGTTCGCCATCCCACGACCCTGGAGATCCGATGGACTTCAACCTGGACGAGACGCAGACAGAGTTGCGCACCCTGGCGGCGGACGTCCTCGGCCGCGCCGCCACCCCTGCCGCCATCGAGGCGCACGAGCGGTCCGGCCTGCCGTACGACTCGGGGCTCTGGAAGACGATGGCCCAGGCGGGACTGCTCGGCGCGTGCCTGCCGGAGGAGGCGGGCGGGGCCGGACTCGGCCCGATCGAGATGGCGGTGATCCTCAGGGAGGTCGGCGCCCGTGTCGCTCCGGTGCCGGTGCTGTCCAGCCTGGTCGCCGCGCTCACGATCAGCCGGTACGGCACGGCCGGCCAGAGAGAGGCCCTCGCGCCCCTGGGCGAGGGGACGGCGGTGCTGGCGGTCGCCCTCCGCGAGCCCGGGGCGGGCCTCGCCGAGCCGCCGGCGACGACGGCCAGGAACGGCCGCGTCACGGGACGCAAGAGCATGGTGTCCCATGCCGCGGTCGCGTCGCGGATCCTCGTGCCCGCCCAGGTCGAGGGGGCCGGTGTCGGGCTGTTCCTGGTCGATCCCGCCACGGTGGCCGTTCAGGACATACCGCTGTCCACCGGCGAGCCCGGCGCGGTGATCGAGATGGACGACGTGCCGGGTGAACCGGTCGGGACGGCGGACGGCCAGGCCTATCAGGCGCTGCGGCTGCACGCCCTCGCGGGGATCACGGCGGCCGCCTCAGGCGTCCTCGCGGGCGCGCTCAAACTCACCACCGACTACATCAGGACGCGCAGGCAGTTCGACCGGTTCCTGGCCGAGTTCCAGGCGGTGACCATGCAGATCGCCGATGTCTATGTCGCGGCGCGGGCGATCGACGTCGCGGTCTGGTCGGGCGCGTGGCGGCTGGCCGAAGGGCTGCCCGCGGAGGAGGACCTGGCGATCGCCGCGTACACCGCGTCGGACGCCGTGGTGAAGGCCCTCTACACCTGCCAGCACCTGCACGGGGGCATGGGCCTGGACGTGACCTATCCCCTCCATCGCTATTTCGCCTGGGGCAAGCACGCCGCCCACCTGCTCGGCGGTGCGGAGGCCCAGCTCGACCTGATCGGAGCCCTGGTCTGATGTTCATCGAACTCACGCGGGAGCAACGCCGGATCCGCGACGAGCTGCGCGAGTACTTCGCGGGCTGCATCACCGCGGAGGACCGCGAGAAGATCTCGGAGGACCCGTTCGGTCCCACGTACATGGAGCACTGCCGGCGGCTCGGCCGGGACGGCAAGCTGGGCCTCGGGTGGCCCAAGGAGTACGGCGGAGGCGGGTACGGCCCGCTGGAGCAGCAGATATTCGCGAACGAGATCGCCCGCGCCGAGGTCCCGTACCCGATCATCACGGTCGGCACGGTCGGCCCGACGCTCATGCAGTACGGCACCGCCGAGCAGAAGGAGTTCTTCCTGCCCCGCATCCTGGCGGGAGAGTGCCATTTCGCGGTCGGCTACAGCGAGCCGGAGGCGGGCACCGACCTCGCCTCCCTGCGGACCACGGCCGTCAGGGACGGCGACCACTATGTGGTCAACGGGCAGAAGGTCTTCACCTCGGGGGCGCACCACGCCCAGTACGTCTGGCTCGCCGCCCGTACCGACCCGGCCGCGAAAAAGCACCGGGGGATCACCATGATGATCGCCGACTGCGCCGATCCCGGCTTCTCGTGGACGCCGATCATCACGATGGACGGCAGGCACCACACGAACGCGACGTACTTCAGCGACGTCCGCGTCCCCGTGAACATGGTGGTCGGCGAGGAGAACAAGGGCTGGGACCTGATCGTCAACCAGCTCAACCACGAGCGGGTGACACTCGGCCCGGCGGGGAACATCGGCCGCACGTATGTCCGGTTCCTCCGCTGGGCGAAGGAGAAGCCCGGCCGCGACGGCAGGCCGCTCTACGAGAATCCGGCGGTACGGCGGGCGATCGCCCAGGTATACGCGTACTTCCGGACCAACGAGCTGCTGAACTGGCAGGTGGCCGCCAACATGGACCTCGGGTGGCTGGGCGCACCCGACGCCTCCGCCACCAAGATCTACTCCTCTGAGCGAATGCAGGACGTCGGCCGCATCGTCGGTGACACCCTGGCCCGGTACGGCGACCCGGGCGACGAGGAGACATGCGATCTGATCGCGCGGGTCGACCGCGGAGTCAAGGGGGCGCTCGTTCTCACGTTCGGCGGCGGGGTCAACGAGGTACAACGGGAGCTGATCGCCATGCTCGGTCTCCAACTCCCCAAGCCCCCCCGGTAGAGCCCCCGGCTCCCCAACCACCCGTAGGGCTCCCGAAGCCCCGTAGAGTCTCGAACTCTCCGGTCCCTCGGGTGAGGGCCGCAGGTCGCGAGCCTGTTCACCGTTCCCGGGCTCTCGGTAGGCGTCCCTAGATTCTCGGGTGCAGTCGGGTAAGGGCCCTACGTCGCGAACCTGTTTGCCGGTTCCCGAAGCCCCCGTAGAGTCCCGAACTCTCGGGGGCCCTCGGGTGAGGGCCACAGCCGCGAGCCCGTTCACCGGTTTGCGGAGCTCCCGGCAGGCGTCCCCGATTCTCGGGGTGCTCGTGTGAGGGCCCCATGCCGAGAACCTGTTCGCCGCTCGACGGCGCTGTCGTTTACCGGTGCGACGAACCTCTCGTATGTGGCGGAGCCGAAGAAGATCGGCCGGTCAGAGGCTGCTGCTCCTCATGCCACCTCGGTGTGCCCGGTCCAGGGGACCTTCCGCTGGCCGCGCACGGGAGCGGTCCCGGGGCGCCGCGTCCGGAGGTCAGCGAGTGTTCCGAGGCCAGAGAGTATCCCGATGCCAGGCGGTGTCAGTGAGCCCGCGGAGAGTCCGGAGGTCAGGCAGCGACGAAGGTCAGGGAGTGACGAAGGTCGGCATCGAGAAGAAGACGATCAGCGCGATCGCCACGCAGATCAGGAAACCGATGATCTCCCAGGCCCAGTCGTAGTGGCGGTCGCGACCCTTGCTCGGCTTCCCCCGCCTGGCGGCTCCGGTGTCGGACGAGGGCGAAGCCGCGTCCTCCGCCTTGACCGTGCCGTCCGTCCTGACCTTGGCTTCCGCCTTGGCCTTCGCCTTGTCCCTGCCCCTGCGCTTGACCTTCGACGGAGAGGTGGGCTTCGCCTCGGGAGTGTTCGGGTCCAGAGTGCTCGCGTCGACCGTGCTCTCTTCGGCCGTGGCCCCCTCGACCGTCTTCATGGCAGCCGTGTTCTCGCCGGCCTCGGGCTTGCCGGCCTTGGCATTGGCCGCTTTCCTGCCCGTGGCCGCACGCCTCTTGGCCCGCTTGCCGACCGAGGCTGTCAAGCCGTCATCGGTCGTCGTCGCGGTCGAGGTCGGTTCGGCGGGTTCGGTGAGTTGGGCCGGTGTGGGCTTCCCCTCCACGGCGCCGCCGACGATGGCAGGCATCGCCTTCGTCGCAGGAGCCGGGGAACCGCTCAGAGCCGGGAGCGCCGAGGCGGCGGTCTCGTCGGCGGGGCGGAACGCGTCGAACTGGACAGTTTCGCCCAGTATTACGGACCTCGTCGGGCCGGAAGCCGGAGGAACAGCCTCGGAGAGCACCGGCTCCTCCCGAGCCGGGAACATCGGCTCGACCTGAGCCCGGAGCCTCGACTCGTCCCGCATCGGGAACGTCGGCTCGGTCTGTGCCCGCAGCCTTGGCTCGTCCCGGCTCGGGAACATGGGCTCGGGCAGAGCGTGCAGCCCCGACCCGGGTCGTTCGGGCAGTGCGGACTCCGTGGGAGCCGGGAGTGCGGCCTGGACCGGCGCGGAGAGCGCCGATTCCGGCCCGGCGGGCGAGGCCGGGGTGGAAGCCGTCGACGGCATGACCTGCCCGTCGTGCTGGGCAGGGGCCGAAGCCGAGCCCCAGGCTGAGCCGGTGGTGCGATCTCCGGCGGGCGCCGAGCCCCAGGCTGAGCTGGTGGTGCGGTCTGCGGCGGACATCGAATCCCAGGCCGAGCCCGACACGGTGGGCGTCGAATCCCAGACCGAGCCCGTGCCGGTATCGGAGGCGCGGCCCGCGGAAAGGGACTCAGGGCTCGAACCCGGAGCGGACGCCGAACCGGAAACCGAACCCCAAGTCGGGCTCGGAGCCAGGGCGGATGCCGATCCGGAATCCGGAGTGGAGCCCGAAGCCGTGTCGGTGCCGGAGGCCCGGGAGGTGTTTGAGGCCGTGGCGGTGTTTGAGGCCGTGGCGGTGTTTGAGGCCGTGGCGGTGTCGGAGGTCGTGGCCGACGCGGCGCGGCGCCTGCGGTCGGTGAACGCCGCCAGGAGCGAGGGCCGCAGCCGGGGCATCGGCTCGGTGGTCGCCTCGTGCTTGGACCTGCGGCCGGGTTTCGGGGGGACCAGGGCCTCGGGGGGCAGTACGCAGGTGTTGGTGACCTGGTTGGGGTCGGTGAGCGGCAGCGGCCAGGCGGGGGTGGTGGGCCACAGCTTCCTCGTCGGCAGCGTCGCCGGGACGGCGGAGGTCTCGCCGACCTCCTCGACGGGCAGGGAGGAGAGGACCCGGGCGCGGACGGCGGCGGCCGGGCGGCGCCAGGGCAGCCGGGCCAGCACGTCCTCGATCGGCGATACGACGATCGCGTCGTAGACCTCGGCGACCCGCACCGGCACGTACGGCGCCGACCTGGCGGCGGTCGTCGCGGTCACGAGAGTCTGGGAGAACCGGCGGCGCGCGCTGAGCGTGAGCTCGGCCGCGGTGTCGGTGGCGACCTCGAACACCCAGGAGAGCTCGCTGGTCGTCAGCCCGCAGACGGCGGACAGGAGGAGGACTTCCCGCTGATGGGGCCGGATGTCGCGGAAGACCCGCTCGATGAGCGCGGTGGCCGGGTCGGCGACGGAGTCGACGGCCGGCAGCGCGTAGCTGACGTCCCGGCGGTAGATCTCACGCCGGGCCAGCGCGTACAGCGCGGCACGGGCGGGGGCGGGATCGGCCGGCACCGCCGTGAAGACGGACACCACCGCGTCGGCGGCGGAGCTGGTCTCGCCGAGCTGGTCGTGGCAGTAGGCGAACAGCCCGGCGGCGTGACGCTCGTAGAGCTCGGCGATCAGCTCACTGCGAGACCGCTGACCGGTGAGCGGTGTTGTCACGGCCGGTTCCCCTGAGGTTGGTGCGAGTGGAGAGAGTGTAGTCAATCATGCCAAGCGGCCATCGGCCACCGCACTATTCCAAGCGCTTTTGATAGACATTTAGTAAGCAATTTAAGAGATCATTCATCCGTTCCATTTCCTCCAGAGATGGGACACGACGGGCGAGATGGCCCGCGTAGGCTGGCTGAGGAGGATCATGTGGCTGAGCAGAGCTCAGGGGAACGGTAGGGGCCTCGGGGTTGTTGACGTGATCGCAAACTCTCGAAGGACGAGGTTCCTGTGATCACATTTGAAGGTGTCACCAAGCGCTACGACGACGGAACGGTCGCCGTGGACGACCTCAGCCTTGAGGCGCCCACAGGGGCGATCACGGTGTTCGTCGGCCCGTCCGGATGCGGCAAGACGACCTCCTTGCGGATGATCAACCGGATGATCGACGCCACGGAAGGCCGGGTCCTCCTCGACGGCCAGGATGTGCGCGAGATCGACCCGCCCACGCTGCGGCGGGGCATCGGATACGTGATCCAGCAGGCGGGGCTCTTCCCGCATCGCAAGATCGTGGACAACGTCGCGACCGTGCCGTACCTGCTCGGCTGGGACAGGAAGCGGGCCCGCGCCCGTGCGATGGAGCTGCTCGAACGGGTCGGCCTGGACGCCGGTCTGGCCCGGCGCTATCCCTTCCAGCTCTCCGGCGGCCAGCAGCAGCGGGTGGGCGTGGCGCGTGCCCTCGCCGCCGACCCGCCCGTGTTGCTCATGGACGAGCCGTTCAGCGCCGTCGATCCGATCGTGCGGGCGAGCCTGCAGGACGAGCTGCTCCGCCTGCAGTCCGACCTGCAGAAGACCATCGTGTTCGTCACGCACGACATCGACGAGGCGATCAAGCTGGGCGACACGGTCGCCGTGCTGCGGGTGGGCGGCCGTCTCGCCCAGATGGCGGGTCCCGCGACGCTGCTGACCGAGCCGGTGGACGACTTCGTCCGCGAGTTCCTCGGCCGCGACCGGGGCATCCGCAGGTTGTCGTTCATCCCGGCCAAGGACGTCAGGCTGGAGGCGGCCCCGGCCGACCTCGTGACGGACGCCGCGGGCCGCCCGCTCGGCTGGCGCGCCGACGGCGGGCTCCTGCCGTACGGGACGTTCAATCCGGAGCGGGACTCGCTGCGCGCCGCGCTGGACGCGGCCCTGCTCGCGGCGAACGGGACGGCCGTCGCTGTCGACGAGGACGGCCGGGTGATCGGCGTGGTCACGCGGGAGGCGCTGGACGAGGTGCTCGGACAGTACGCCGCCCGACATACGAGGCCGCTGCCTGCGACGGGGGAGGACCCGCGTGGGTGACGAACCGCTGGTGCGATGGGACTGGATCTGGCGCAACTGGGACACCGGGCGGCCGGACAGCATCCTCGCGCTGCTGGAGTCGCATGTCGTCATGGCGTTCCTGCCCGTGCTGTTCGGGCTGCTCCTCGCGTTGCCGCTGGGCCTGGCGAGCGCCCGCTGGAGATGGCTCTACCAGCCCACGGTGAGCGTGATGAACGTCGTCTACTCGCTGCCGTCGATCGCGGTCTTCATTGTGATGCTCGCGGTCACCGGCCTCGGGCAGGCGACGGTCATCGTGCCGCTGACGTTCTATTCGCTGGCGATCCTCATCCCGGCCGTGGTGGACGGGCTCACCTCGATCCCCGACCACGTGCGGAAGTCGGCGGTCGCCATGGGCTTCACCCCGCTGCGCCGGCTCGTGCGGGTCGAGCTGCCCCTCGCGGTGCCGGTCGTGCTGGCGGGTCTGAGGGTCGCCACCGTGTCCAGCATCAGCCTGGTGAGCGTGGGCGCGCTCATCGGACAGGGCGGGCTCGGCTACCTGTTCATCGACGGGTGGCAGCGGCAGTTCACCACCCCCATCGTGGTCGGCGTCGTGGCGACCGTCCTCCTCGCGGTGATCGCGGACGGCCTGCTCGTGCTCGCGCAGCGGCTGCTGACCCCGTGGAGGCGCGCGTGAACTGGCTGATCGACTTCTTCTCGAACCCGGCGAACTGGTCGGGCCCGGGCGGCATCCCCGTACGACTGCTGGAACACCTGGAGTTCTCCGTGGTGGCGCTGCTGATGGCGGCGGCCGTCGCGATCCCCCTCGGGCTGTGGGCCGGACACACCGGCCGGGGCTCGCTCGTCGTCGTGGTCAGCGCGAACGCCGCCAGGGCGCTGCCCACCCTCGGCATCCTCGTGCTGGTCGTGCTGATCGTGGGGGTCGGCAGCACATGGCCGGTGCTCATCCCGCTGGTCCTGCTGGCGGTGCCGCCCATCCTGGTCAACACGTACGAGGGTGTGCGGGGCGTGGACCCCGACCTGCGTGACGCGGCGTACGGCATGGGCCTGCGCGGACCGCAGGTGCTCTTCCGGGTGAAGGTCCCGGTCGCGCTGCCGCTGATGCTCCTGGGCCTGCGCCTGGCGGCGATCCAGGTCGTGGCCACGGCCACGGTCGCGGCGTACGTGGGGCTGGGCGGGCTCGGCCGCTTCATCATGGACGGCCTCGCGACCAAGAACTACACGATCACGATCGGCGGCGCCTTCCTCGTCGTCGTGCTCGCCCTGGCGGCGCAGGCCGGGTTCACGTTGCTCTCGCGGGTCGCGGTATCGCCCGGCGTACGGCGCGCCCGGTAATCTATACTTTACCCCCCAAATATGAAGGGAATATCATGAAACGCCTTGTCAGCACGTTCGCGGTCGCCGTGACCGCGGCGCTCGCCTTGACCGCCTGCGGTGGCGGAGGGTCCGACCCCCTCTCCTCCGCCACCGTGTCCGCGGCGCCCGGAGAGGCGAAGAAGGTGGTCGTGGGCTCTTTCAACTTCCCCGAGAGCGTGCTCCTCGCGTCGATCTACGCCCAGGCGCTGCAGGCCAAGGGCGTGACCGTCGAGGAGAAGCCCAACATCGGCAGCCGTGAGATCGTGTACGGCCAGATCAAGAGCGGCGGCCTGACCGTGCTGCCCGAATACGTGGGATCGCTGCTCGCGTTCGTGGACAAGAGCAGCACGGCCAAGACCGAGGACGACATCCTCGCCGGGCTCAAGACGACCCTCCCCGCGGAGCTGGAGGTGCTGCAGCCCGCCGCCGCCGAGGACAACAACTCGCTGACGGTCACCAAGGAGACCGCCGCCAAGCACAACCTGACCACGATCGAGGACCTGGCCAAGGTGTCCAAGGACTTCGTCGTGGGCGGCCCGCCGGAGTTCAAGGACCGCCAGGAGCAGAACTTCAAGGACGTTTACGGCCTGGAGTTCAAGGAGTGGAAGCCCACGGGCGAGACGACCGCCGACGCGATCAAGAGCGGCACCGTCCAGGCGGGCAACGTCTTCACCACCGACCCCAAGATCCTGCTGAACGACCTGGTCTCGCTCCAGGACACCAAGAACGCGTTCGGCGCGGACAACATCGCGCCCCTCGTGTACAAGCCGGGCGTGAACGACACGGTCACCTCCACCCTCGACGCCGTCTCCGCCAAGCTCGACACCGCCACCCTCGTGACGCTGATGAAGCGGGTCTCCGTCGACAAGGACGACCCGCCCGTGGTCGCGAAGGACTGGCTCTCCCAGAACGGCCTGGCCTGACCTGATCGCCCGGCCGATCTCCCCGGCCACCCGGCGGGGGAGATCGGCCGGAGGCATAGGCTCTGACCGCAACGAGCGGACGTGATCACAGGAGAGCGTGGTGGGCGAGTTCGTCGAGGCGATGGGGCAACTGGCCGCCGGGGTTTCGGTGGTCACCGTCCGGGAGGGCAGGGACGACGTGGGGGCCACGGTCTCCACGCTGATGTCCGTGTCGCTCGATCCGCCCCTCGTCCTGGTCAGCATCGCCGCGGCGAGCTACCTGACCGAGATGTTGCTGCGCCGGGACCGCTGGGCCGTCACGCTGCTGGCCGACGGCCAGCAGGCCATCGCGTCGCGGTTCGCCACGCCGGGCCGTCCGAGCGCGCGGCTGCTGCTCGCCGGCGCCCCGCACCATCGCGGGCCGTACAGCGAGGCGCTGGTCGTGGACGGCGGCGTGGCCGCGCTGGAGGCGGAGACCACACAGGTCGTCCCGGCCGGCGACCACACGCTGTTCATCGCGTCCGTGCTGGCGGTCGACTACATCCACACCGCGAGGAGCCCGCTCGTACGGCTGCGCGCGCGTTATCGGCCGGTGTCCTGATCCGGCGCACGCCCGTGCCGGGCCAAGGGGCGGTGTCGTGGCCGGGGCTCGCTTCCCCCGAGGGCGCCGAGGGACGGCGTGTGCACGCGGAGACGCGGCGGACGGGTGTCCCTCGCGGCGGATGTGACGCCCCGAGAGGAGGGCGCACCCGGCGTCGCCCTGACCTGCCCGTTTAGTGATGAATGCCACGTTGGTCCTGGTCGCTGTGGCATGATCGAGCGTCGATCGACGACACGCTTTTCAATGGATGGTGCCACGGTGACGACTGCCACTCCTCCGGTCATCGTTGGCCGTTATCGGCTGATCCGTCCCCTTGGTCAGGGTGGGATGGGAACGGTCTGGGAGGGGCACGACACCGTGCTCGACCGGCCGATCGCGGTCAAGGAGGTCATCCTCCCGCCCGGCGTCGGCGACGAGCAGCGGGCCGAGCTGATCGAGCGCGCCACACGCGAGGCGCGCACGGCCGCGCGCCTCAACCACCGCGGCATCATCGCCATCTACGACGCCGTCCAGCACGACGGCCGCCCGTGGATCGTCATGGAGCTCGTCCCGTCGCGGTCGCTGGACGACACCGTCACCGAGGACGGCCCCCTGCCCGCCGCCCGGGTCGCCGAGATCGGGCGCGAGGTGCTCTCCGCGCTCACCTGCGCCCACGCGGCCGGCGTCATCCACCGCGACGTCAAGCCCGCCAACATCCTGGTCGGACGGGACGGCCGGATCGTCCTCACCGACTTCGGCATCGCCACCTTCGAGGAGGACGCGTCGCTCACCCGGACCGGGATGGTCACCGGATCGCCGAGCTTCATCGCTCCGGAACGGGTCACCGGCGCGCAGGCCGGGCCCGCGTCGGACCTCTGGTCGCTCGGCGCCACGCTGTACGCGCTGCTGACCGGTAGGTCGCCCTTCCACCGGGACAGCGGGATGGCGGTGCTCGCGGCCCTCATCAGCAACGAGCAGGCCGACCTCGGCCAGGTGCCGCCCGAGATCCGCCCCGTCCTCGCCGGGCTGCTGGTCAAGGACCCGGCGCACCGCATCGGGCCGGACGAGGCGGACCGGATGCTGGCCGCGGTCGCGAACCCGGGCGCACCCGGCGCTCCCATGCCCGCCGGGCCCATGGGCGGCCCGGCGCCGGGCGCACACCCGGCCGGCGGGTTCACCCCGTACGGCGGCGGACCTGGCGACCGCCTCTCCGGCGGCTCCATGTCCGGGATGCCTCTGCCGGGTGGTCCCGTACCCGGGGGGCCGATGCCGGGCGACCGCCTTTCCGGCCGCTCCGTCTCCGGGCTGCCCATGCCGGGAGGCCCCGGCCCCGGTGGCCCCATGCCGGGCGGGTACGGAGCGCACGGCGGCGTGCCGGGCGATCGTTTCTCCGGCGGCTCGGCGCCGAGACTCCCCCTGCCGGGCGGTCCCCGGCCGGGCAACTCCGCACCGGGGCTTCCCCTGCCGGGAGGCTCCGCGCCCGGTGGTCCCGTCCCCGGTGGGGCGCCGATGGGGCGCGACGGGGGCTGGCAGGGCGCCGCACACCAGCAGCGACCGCACCCGGGACCGGGGCCGCACCCGATGGGGGGACCGGCGCGGCCGCCGTCGCACGGGGACACCTCGCCGGGCCGTACGGCGCTGCTGGTCGTGGCGATCATGCTCGTGGGCGCGGTGGTCCTGGCGGGCGGCTGGTGGCTGCTGCTGTCGGACTCGGACGACCCGGGCACGACGGCCAGGGACGGCCGTTCCAGCACGAGTACGTCGGCCAAGTCCAGGTCGCTCGCTCTCGCTTCCTTCACCGGCCCGGAGGGGTGGTCGCTGAGCGTTCCCAAAGCGTGGCAGAACGACCACACCGAGAACGTCCAGTTCTGGTCGGACGCCAAGCGGAACGTGGTCCTCAGCGTCCAGGCCGACAGCGGGGACGGGGACCCCGGGGGCATCCTCCGGAAGCTGGAGATGGCGCTGAAGGGGGAGGCCGCGAAGAAGTACCGCCGGCTCAATCTCGAGACCAGGTCACTGAAGGCCGGACAGGCCGCGGACCTGGAGTTCACCGCCTTCACGGCCACCCCTTCCGGAGAGGCCGTCGAGGTGAAGGGGGACTACCGGTCCGTGATACGGGTGATCACCACGCCCGGCGCGGTCTACCACCTCCAGTGGCAGGTACGCACGAAGTACTGGGACCACTACGAGCCCACGATGCAGGCCGTCTTCAAGTCGTTCACCGCCCCCGCCTGAGCGGGCGCGTCCCACTCGACGTCGCCCGCGGCGCCACACCCGCGTCCGCATGCCTACGTCGGCGTACTCGCGTCGGCGTGCCCGCGTCGGCGTCCGGCGGCATCGACGACGGCCCGGCAGGCGCTCGCGGGCGACCATCCGGATCGTCCTCGGGCGTGGCACCACCCCAAGGGCCCGGGACGGCGGCGCGGGGCCGGGCTGCGACCGGGTGCCTCGCCGTCCTCGGCCACGCCGACGTCCGGTGCGGGGGCCGGGTTCCGACCCGCGCGGCTGCCTCCATCCGCCGTGATCGGGCGGAGATCGCCCCTGATGCGGACGCCCGGCTTTCCCGGCGCATCCAGGGATCACCGCCGGGCGCGAAGGGATCCGGTCGGCGAAATCCGCGTACGAGCCGATCGGACGCCGCCGTCGGACGCCGCCGTCGGACGCCGCCGTCGGGCGGCGGCGTGAACGCGTAGGCGGCCCAAGGACAAGTACAGGTGTGGGATTCCGATCATGCGCCGCCGTACTGCCATGGATCCGGTGGCGGGCCGCCGTCCCGCCGCGGTCGCGTGGTGAGGGAACTCGCGTTGTGGTCCGGTCCCGGCGCGGTCCGGGCGGAGCGGTCACGACGCCGCTCCACTGCCCGCCGCGTCGCCGGCGACCGTCCGGTCTGATTCCGTGAGGTGGAAGTGCGCGTTTTCCTCGCCGTGGTGAGCAAGGTCACGGCTCCGACAGGACTCCTCGACCAGGTGATCCGCCACGCGGAGAGCCTGGTCGACCAGTTCTTCCCGGTGCCGCCGGACACCGTCGCCGCCGTGCGGCGGCGATTTCCGGGGGCCGTGTTGCTCGGTTGGGGGAACGAGGGAGAGAGCGGCACACGTCCGCCCCTGATCATGGAGACGGATGCCCGGGCGATCGGCGTCACCGGAACCCTGCTCGACTGGAGCACGGCGCGCGACCTCCTCGACGCGTCGCCGATGGGCGACGCCGCCCACCGGGCGCGAGGATGTTTCGCGGCGCTTCGGGTCGGGCCGGGGGAGATGACGGCCGTCACCGACATGACGCGGGCGTGCGGGATCTTCCATGCCGAGACCCCGGAACTGCACGTCGTGGGGACCCGAGCGCTGCTCGTCCACCTGATCGCGCGCGGCGGCCGGCCCGTCAGGTGGGATGTGCCGGCCCTCCAGTCGATGGCGCGGCAGGGCTACTTCCTGTCCGACGAGACGCCCTTCGAGGGGGTGCGCGCGCTGCCGCCGGCGACGACGCTGGAGATCCGCGACGGGATCCGGACGGTGACCTCGGCCCCGTTGCCCGGATCGGGACCTGCTCCGGCGTCCCGCCGGGCCGGTCGGGGCGCGATCGAGGAACTCGCCGAAGCGCTGCTGCAAACGGTCCGGCCGCTCACCGATCAGGTGAATCTCGCGCTCACCGGGGGACGGGACAGCCGGCTCATGGCGGCCCTGCTCCACGCGGCCGAGGTTCCGTTCAGGGTGACGACCAACGGTCTGGACGACCACCCGGATGTGGTGATCGCGCGGCAGATCGCCGCGAAACTCGGGGTCGAGCACACGGTGATCCCGCCGAAGCGCACCGAGCAACGGGACGCGGTCCTCGTGGAGCACCCGCTCCGCCGCACCTTCGAGGTACTGCGCACGTGTGAAGGCATGACCTCCGCGTACGAGAGCATCGTCGAGTACCTGCCGTACAGCTCCAGGCTGACCATGTCGGGGCAGAGCGGTGAGATCCTGCGCGGCGGGTTCCTGTACAGCCAGGGCAACCCCGACCCCAAGGCGATGCGACGCAGGGTGGACGCCTTCTTCCTGAAGGACGAGCGCCTCTTCACCGAGGAGGCCAACGCGCACGCCCGGGACCTCGCCGCGCCCTGGCAGGAGCGGGCCGCGGCCGACCCCGCGCGGGTCCTCGACCACATGTACGTCACCTACCGGGTCGGCAGGTGGCACGCGGCGGCACGCGCGGGGTCCCTGCGGAGGGGCGACGCCGTGCAGCCGTTCCTCGACAACCGGGTGGTGGCAGCAGCGCTCGCGCTCGACCCGATGTGGCGCCGCTCGGAGGAGGTCGTCCACGAGCTGATCGGCATGTTCGCCCCACGACTGCGGCGGATACCGATCGAGGGCGCCGATTGGAGGTTCAGGGCCGAGCGCGAGCCGTCACGGTGGGAGTCCCTGCGCGGCCGGCGGCGGCCGCCCGCCCCGGTGGTGGAGAAGGGCGCGGTGGCGAAGAAGGGCGCGGCCGGCTGGAACTGGCGGACCAGCCCCGGCGAGCGGCTGACGGCGGTACTGCGCGAGGGCGTGCTGGACCGCGACGTCCTCTGGGACATCGTCAGGAAGGACGCCGTCGAGGAGCTGTTCGCCGCGCCCACGGTCAAGCAGCCCGCCCTCGCCTGGAACCTCTACACGGTCGGCGCGATGTTGTCCGGGCTGTATCCCGGCAACGCACCGGACGACCTGGACCCCGTCGAGGTGCTCATTCCCCGGGGCTGAGGCCGGGAGGGATACGCCGCCGGCCCGAGCCGACGCCGTGGCCCCGGCGGCGCCGGAACCCGTACCGGCAAGCGGGCCGGGGAAACCGGCCCCGGCCCGGACACGTCAGCGGATCGACCACCAGCCGGGGAGGACGAGCGGGCCGTACGCGGGGAGCCCGAGCTCGGCGGCGACGCGGGCCAGCGGCCCCCACGCCTCCAGGCGCATCCTCGCCGGGGCGGCCGACCGGTCCTCGCTCGACTCCGGCGGGCGCAGCCGCTCAAGGGGGTGCATGCGTGGATATGTCCTGACAGGGGCGTCCACGGGGAGGCCGGCCTTCTTCCTGGCCAGGGCGAGCGCGTCCTCCAGGCCGCCCAGCTCGTCCACCAGACGGCGGTCCAGGGCGTCGGCCCCGGTCCAGACGCGGCCCTTGGCCAGCTCGTGCGCCCGGTCCCGGTCCAGCCCGCGTCCCTGCGCCACCTTGCCCACGAAGTCGTCATAGATGCGATCGAGCCAGGCGTTCACCCGGTCCCACTGGGCGCCGGAGAACTCGCGGGTGGGCGAGAACATGCCCGCGTTGGCACCTTCGGCCACCGTCTCCGTCACCACGCCGATCTTGCCGAGCAGTTCGCCGACGACCGGCTTGCCGCCGAACACGCCGATCGAGCCGGTGAGCGTTCCGGGCTGGGCCACGATCACGTCCGCGGCCATCGACACGAAGTACCCGCCGGACGCGGCGAGGTCGCCCATCGACACGATCACCGGTTTGCCCGCCTTGCGGGCCAGCACCACCTCGCGCCAGATGGCGTCGGAGGCGACGTACGACCCGCCGGGGCTGTCCACGCGGAACACGATCGCCTTGACCTTGTCGTCCTTGCGGGCCGAGCGCAGCGCGGCGCAGATCGTGTCGGAACCCATGGAGGACCCGCCGCCGAGCGGCGAGCGGCCGCTGCGGCCCAGGCGGATCGCACCGAGGCCGTGGACCAGCGCGACGACGTGCTCGCCGGGGTGCGGGAGCTTCCTGGGCAGCGGGCTGCGCGCGTACCGGGTGACGTAGAGCAGGTGGGCGTCCCCGACCGTCTCGGCGTACACCTCGTCCCGATACTTCAGGGCGTCGACGAGACCCGCTTCGAGCGCCTCGGGTCCGACGAACGGGCCCTGGTCGATCAGCTCGCGGACCCGTTCCGGGGTGAGGGAGCGCGCGTCGGCGACGCCGTTCACGATCTGCTCGGTCACCGACTCGGCGATCCGGGTCACCGACTCGCGGTGCGCGTCGGTCATGTGGTTCTGCGTGTACATGTTGGCCGCGGTCTTGTACTCGTGCCGCTGGCCGAGCTGGTACTCCACGCCGGCCTTGGCCAACGCGTCGCGGACGAACCGCTGCTCCAGCGAGATGCCGGTGAGCCCCAGGTCGCCGGACGGCTGCAGATAGACCCGCTCGCACGCGCTCGCCAGGTAGTACGGCACGGTGCCGGCGGAGAACTCCCCGAAGGTCTCGCCGAAGGCGACGGTCAGCTTGCCGGCGGCGCGGAGGTGGAGGAGGGCGGCCCGCAGCTCCTGCACCATGCCCAACCCGAGCGGCTGCCCGCCGATCTTGACGATGACCGCGTGGACCCGGGGGTCCCGCCGGGCCCGCTTGAGCCCGGAGAGCACGTCGGCGAGCCGCGCCTTCCGCATGGACAGGATCGCGCTCAGCGGATCGATCGGCGGCCCCTCCGTGAGGCCCTCCGTCAGGTCGAGCTCCAGGACCAGTGGCGCCGTGCGGCGCTGCCGCAGCCGGTCGACCGTGTCGATGATCGCTTTCGTCGCGTCCATAGTGCCACCATAAGTGACAGTTCTGGACGTCTGGCGGGATGTTGTCGCGGTCCTTCGGGTTTGCTCACCCCGCCTCCTCGGTACGGCGCAGCCAGACGGTCGCCAGCGGCGGGACGCGCAGCCGCGCCGAGCAGGGGAGCCCGTGGTGCGGCTCCTCGACCGCCTCGATCGCGCCCATGTTGCCGACGCCGCTCCCTGCGTAGTCGTACGCGTCGGTGTTGACGACCTCCTCCCACCTGCCGGGCGTGGGCAGGCCGAGGCGGTAGTCCTCGTGCGGGGCGCCGGAGAAGTTGGCGACGCAGGCCAGCGCCGAGCCCGACCCGTCGTAGCGCAGGAAGGAGAACACGTTCCCCTGGGCGTCGTCGGCGTCGATCCACCGGAACCCGTCGGGGGCGTCGTCCAGCGCGTACAGGGCGGGTGTGTCGCGATAGATCCGGTTGAGGTCGCGCACCAGCCGCCGCACCCCCTGGTGGAAGTCGAAGTCGAGCACCCACCAGTCCAGCCCCTTGGACTCCGACCACTCCGACCCCTGGCCGAACTCGCCGCCCATGAACAGGAGCTGCTTGCCCGGATGCGCCCACATGAAGCCGTACAGCGCGCGGAGGTTGGCGAAGCGCTGCCACTCGTCGCCGGGCATCTTCCCGAGCAGCGACCCCTTCAGATGGACCACCTCGTCGTGCGACAGCGGCAGCACGAAGTTCTCCGAAAACGCGTACATCAGGGAGAACGTCATCTGATGGTGGTGGTACTGCCGGAAGATCGGCTCGTGCGCGAGATAGGCGAGCGTGTCGTGCATCCAGCCCATGTTCCACTTGAAGCCGAAGCCGAGCCCGCCCAGGTGGACCGGGCGCGACACCCCCGGCCAGGCGGTCGACTCCTCGGCGATCGTCATGATGCCCGGGACCTCGCGATAGCAGACCGAGTTCATCTCCTTGAGGAACTCGATCGCGTCCAGGTTCTCGCGGCCGCCGTAGACGTTCGGCGTCCACTCGCCTTCGCGCCGTGAGTAGTCGAGATACAACATCGAGGCCACGGCGTCCACCCGCAGCCCGTCCACGTGGAACTCCTTCAGCCAGTAGACCGCGTTGGCCACCAGGAAGTTGCGCACCTCGTTCCGCCCGAAGTCGAACACGTAGGTGCCCCAGTCGGGGTGCTCGCCGCGGCGCGGGTCCGCGTGCTCGTACAGCGGGGTGCCGTCGAACCGCGCCAGCGCCCACTCGTCCGTCGGGAAGTGCGCGGGCACCCAGTCGACGATCACGCCGATGCCCGCGCGGTGCAGCTCGTCCACCAGATGACGGAAGTCGTCCGGCGTGCCGAAGCGCGACGTGGGCGCGTAATAGGAGGTGACCTGGTATCCCCACGACCCGCCGAACGGGTGCTCGGCCACCGGCATGAACTCCACGTGCGTGAAGCCCATCTCCTTGACGTACGCCACCAGCTCGGAGGCGAGGTCGCGATAGGAGAGCCCCGGCCGCCACGAGCCGAGATGCACCTCGTAGACGCTCATCGGCCCGGTCACCGCCGTCTGCCCGGCCCGCTCGGCCAGCCACGCCTCGTCACGCCACTCGTAGTCGGACCTCTCGACGATCGACGCGGTCGCCGGCGGCACCTCGGTGCGGCGGGCCATCGGGTCGGCCTTCTCCCGCCACACCCCGTCCACCCCGAGGATCGCGAACTTGTAGCGGGTGCCCGGCCCGACCTCGGGGATGAACAGCTCCCACACGCCCGACCGGCCGAGCGAGCGCATGGGGTGGCCGGCGCCGTCCCAGTGGTTGAAGTCGCCGATCACCCGGACGCCCAGCGCGTTCGGCGCCCATACGGCGAAGGCGGTCCCGTCGGTGTCCTCGTGGCGCAGCACGCGCGCCCCGAGCACCTCCCACAGCCGCTCGTGCCGTCCTTCGCCGATCAGGTGCAGGTCCACCTCGCCGAGCGTCGGCCAGTGCCGGTACGGGTCCCCCGTCTCGTACGGCGGCGCCCCCGGATAGGTGATCCGCAGCCGGTAGTCGGGGATCTTGTCCAGGCCCGGGACGGTCACCTCGAACACTCCCGAGGCGACGTGGCGCATCTCGTACGCCCGGCCGTCCACGAGGGCCTCGACCTTCTCGGCGAGAGGTCGCAGCGTCCGGATCGTGACGCCGTCACGCTCGAGATGCGCGCCGAGGATGGAGTGCGGGTCGTGATGAGCGCCGCCGGCCAACCGATCGAGATCCATTCCCTAACCCTGCCCCACACCGCGCCGAACACCCATCCCCCCGCATGAAAGATCCGTGTTCTCGGTCTCATCGTCACGTGAGCGCGGAAGACAGGACCCGGCGCATCGGCGACGCTGCGTGTTCACCCGAACGGCTCGCGTGATTGCCAATCGGATCCGCGAGCGGGATCGGTAGCCAGGTGGGGCGGTTGCGCCTTTTCCGAGTTCCTGGAATCCGGATGATCGCGTGATCCGGCCGGATAATCTGATCACCATACGTAGTCAATTGAATGTAAATCGTGGCGGAAAGGGTGTCGTTTCGCGTCCCGCCGAGGAGGGGGAGCGGCCCGTCGCCGAGGGGGTGGAGCGGGATCGGGGCGGTAGTATTTCCGGTCCCACCTCCAGTAGGGTCACTGGCGTGACGAGGAAGCTGTCCATCTCCGTGCCCGACGAGGTCGCCGAGGCGATCCAGGAGCTGGTCGACGCCAAGAAGGCCGATTCCGTGTCCGCGTTCCTCACCACGGCGGCGATCAAGGAGATCGACCGGGCGGCCATGTCCCGAGTCGTCATCGACGCCGCGCTCGAACGGGCCAGGGAGAAGGATCCGGAGAGGTTCGAACGCTCCCGGCGCAAGGTCGCCGAGTGGTTCGGGCAGGCCGAAGGTGCTTAGCGGGCTGTCCGGGCTGGTGCTCGACCACACCGCGGTGCTCGCGCTGGCCGACGACAACCCGGACATGGTTCACGTCGTCGACCAGGCGTACCGCACGTCCACGTCCCTGCTGGTGCCCACGACGTCACTGGCCACGGCCTTGCTCGACGTCCAGGAGATCCACGAGCTGAACAACATCCTCACCATGCTCGACCGGATCATGGTCCTGTACGACGAGCTCTCCACCCGCCGGGCCTACAACGTCCACGTCCGGATGTACGGCGAGGACGTGGTCAAGCCGGAGCACCGGCTCTCGCTGGGGCACGCCGCCGTATGCGCGACGGAACGGAACTGGCCCGTGCTCACCGCGGACGACACGTCCTGGGGGTTCGCCGGACGAGAGATCTCCCTGCTCATCGTGGAGATCTGAACGCGGCGAGCGGGATCGGGAGCCAGGTGGGGCGGTTGCGCGCCTCGTAGACCACCTCGTAGACCGCCTTGGACAGTTCGAGCGCGCGCAGCAGCACCGCGTCGTCGGCGTTGATCCGGCCGCCGCCCTCCGAATATCCGTCGAGGAACGCCGCCCGGTTGCGTGCCGACCACTCGTCGGCCCGGTCCGTCAGCGTCGCGGCCTCGGGGTGCCCGGCGAGCAGGTGGCGGGCCGCGTAGTCGAACGAGCGGAGCATCCCCGCCACGTCCCGCAGCGGCGAGTCCAGCCCGCGCCGCTCCTCGAGGGGCTGGCCCGGCTCGCCCTCGAAGTCGAGGACGACCCAGTCGCTCGGCGTCCGCATCACCTGGCCCAGGTGGTAGTCACCGTGGACGCGCTGCACGCTGATCGTCCGCCCCAGGTCGGCGAGCCTGTCGTAGGCGGCGTGCGCGACCGACGCGTGCGGGGCGAGCCGGGGCACCTCGGCCACCGCCTCGTCCAGCCGCCGGCGGAGCCGCTCGGCCATCCGCTTCACCTCGGGCGGCTCGATCACGCCGGTCGGGAACGCGGTCGCCAGCTCCCGGTGCACCTCCGCCGTGGCGACGCCCAGCCGGAACGCCTCGGCCGCGAAGTCGCCCCCCGCGTCCTCGGCGGGTACGTCCGGCGCGGAGCCGTACAGGTCGCGGACGCTGGTCAGGGCCATCGCCCAGCCCTCGTTCGCGTTGGCGAGGAACTCCTGCATGATCGCGAGCGTGGTCGCCCGGTCGTCCAGCTCCGTCTCGATCCACCCGTACGGCCGGGCGATGTGCGTGGAGCCGGCCGCCGCGAGCGCGCTGACCACCTCCAGCTCGGGGTTGACCCCCGAGGTGATCTGGCGGAACAGCTTGAGGATGTACCGGTCGCCGTAGACGAGCGACGTGTTCGACTGCTCCACGGTCAGCACCAGGCTCCGCAGCGACGTGTCGATCTCGACGCCGGGAGAGCGGTGGAAGGAGAGCCCCTCTTCGCAACGGGAGGACTCCATCGCCTCCAGCAGGATCCGGGTCAGCTCCGCGTCGTGCGCCGCGTCGTAGGCCGTGAACTCCCGGCCGTCCCGGTCCCACGGCCCGATCAGCACGTGTTTCAGCCGGTCGGGCAGGCTCGACCGCAGGCCGACGAGGAGCTGGTAGCGGGTCGCGCGCTCGCCCTGCCGTACGGACAGGATGAGGTGCAGCAGGCCCGGGTCGCCCGTCGCGACATCGGTGCGGTGCTCGATGGACAGGTTGTCGATCGCGCGCCCCTTGCCGGCGAACCACCGCTGTCCGGTGATCCAGCCGGCGAGGAGCTCCTGGAGCGAAGTCGTCATGCCTCCTTGGTGCCGACCGCGTCCTTCTCGGCCGCGTCGGGGGGTACGGGAAGGGTGAACCAGTAGAACCCATGCCCAGGAAGCGTCAGAAGATACGGAAGTTCGCCGACTGGTGGGAACGGGACGCCGCCCATGCACTCCACCGGCGTGGATCCCTCGAACCTGCGCAGGTCCAGCTCGACCGGCTGCGGGAACCTGGACAGGTTGTTGACGCAGAGCACCCGGTCGCCGCCCAGCTCCCTGATGAACGCGAGGACGCTCGGGTTGGACGAGTTCAGCTCGGTGAACTCGCCGAGGCCGAACACCGGGTGGCGCTTGCGGATCTCGATCATGCGCTTGGTGAAGTGCAGCAGCGAGCTCGGGCTCTTCTGCTGCGCCTCGACGTTGATCGCCTGGTAGCCGTAGATCGGGTCCATGATCAGCGGCAGGTAGAGGCGGCCGGGGTCGCAGCTGGAGAAGCCGGCGTTGCGGTCGGGCGTCCACTGCATGGGCGTGCGGACGCCGTCCCGGTCGCCCAGCCAGATGTTGTCGCCCATGCCGATCTCGTCGCCGTAGTACAGCACGGGCGAGCCGGGCAGGCTGAGCAGCAGCGCGGTGAACAGCTCGATCTGGTTCCTGTCGTTGTCGAGCAGCGGCGCGAGCCGGCGGCGGATGCCCACGTTGGCGCGCATCCGCGGGTCCTTGGCGTACTCGGAGTACATGTAGTCGCGCTCTTCGTCGGTGACCATCTCGAGCGTGAGCTCGTCGTGGTTGCGCAGGAAGATGCCCCACTGGCAGTTCTCCGGGATCTTCGGCGTCTGCGCGAGGATCTCGGAGATGGGATAGCGCGACTCCCGCCTGACCGCCATGAAGATGCGCGGCATCAGCGGGAAGTGGAACGCCATGTGGCACTCGTCGCCGCCGGTCACCGGGTCGCCGAAATACTCCACCACGTCCGCCGGCCACTGGTTCGCCTCCGCGAGCAGCACCCGGTCCGGATAGAGCCGGTCCACCTCGGCCCGGACCCGCTTGAGGTACGCGTGGGTCTGCGGCAGGTTCTCGCAGTTGGTCCCGTCCTGCTCGAAGAGGTACGGGATCGCGTCCATGCGGAAGCCGTCGATGCCGAGGTCGAGCCAGAAGCGCAGCACCTCCAGCATCGCGTCCTGCACGGCCGGGTTCTCGTAGTTGAGGTCCGGCTGGTGGTGGAAGAACCGGTGCCAGTAGTACTGCCCGCGCGCCGGGTCGTACGTCCAGTTGGACGACTCGGTGTCCACGAAGATGATCCGGGCGTCCTTGTACCGTTCGTCGCTGTCGTGCCAGACGTAGAAGTCGCCGAACGGCCCCTCGGGGTCGTGCCGCGACGCCTGGAACCACGGGTGCTGGTCGCTGGTGTGGTTCATGACCAGGTCGGCGATGACGCGGATGCCGCGCTTGTGCGCCTCGTCGACGAGCCGGATGAAGTCCCCGAGGTCGCCGAAGTCGGGGAGGATCTTCATGAAGTCGGCGATGTCGTACCCGCCGTCGCGCAGCGGCGACTCGTACAGCGGCAGCAGCCAGAGGCAGTCCACCCCGAGCCACTGCAGGTAGTCGAGCTTCTCGATCAGGCCGCGGATGTCGCCCGTGCCGTCCCCGTTGGAGTCGGCGAATCCGCGGATCAGCACCTCGTAGAACACCGCCCGCTTGTACCAGTACTGGTCGCGGGGCTTCTCGGGGGAGAAGGTGTTCGGAATCGGCTCGCCCGGGACGGGCACCGAGTCGGCGGTCTGCTCCGCCGGCTCTCCTCTTGTCGTGGGGTCGCTTCGCTCAGTCAACTGTTGACTCCCCGGATGTGCGGTGCGCGGCGCTCTACGGGCGGTGCGGGGACCCGCTGCGCAGCGTGAAGATGTGGGCAGGATGGACATGCGGATCAAGACGCACGTAGTTGGCCTGCCGCCAGCGATACGACTCGCCCGACAGTTCGTCGTCCACGACGAACTCGGCTTGCCAGTCGAGACCGAGGGCCGGCATGTCCAGATGGACCGTGGCCTCGTGCGTGTTGTGTGGATCCAGATTGACGACGGCCAGTACGACATCGCCTAGGCCGTGCCGTCGTGTGGCCGTGTCATAGGCGCCGGGCAGCCGCTTGGAGAAGCAGATCAGCTCCGGCTGGTCGACGTCGTGGAACCGTAGGTTACGCAACTCCTGGAGTGCCGGGTGGGCTCTTCTCAACAAATTGAGCTGCGTGATGAACGGCGCGAGACTGCGACCCTCTCGCTCGGCGCCCGCCCAGTCGCGAGGCTTGTACTGATATTTCTCGCTATCGAGGTATTCCTCGCTGCCCGGGCGAACCGGGACGTTCTCGGCCAGTTCGTAGCCGGCGTAAACCCCCCAGCTCGGCGACATCAGCGCCGCCAGGATCGCCCTGATCCTGAAGGCGGGAACGCCGCCGTGTTGCAGGTATTCATGCAGGATATCCGGCGTGTTGACGAACAGGTTGGGACGCAGGAAGTGCGCCGTCTCCCGGGACAGCTCGGTGAGGTACTCCTCGATCTCGGGCTTGGAGTTCCGCCAGGTGAAGTAGGTGTACGACTGGTGGAATCCGATCTTGGCCAGCGTCTGCATCATCGCCGGCCGGGTGAACGCCTCGGCGAGGAACAGCACGTCGGGATCCGTGCTCGCGATGTCGGCGAGCATGCGCTCCCAGAAGCTCACCGGCTTGGTGTGCGGATTGTCCACCCGGAAGATCCGGACGCCGTGATCCATCCAGTGCAGGATCACCCGCTTGACCTCGGCGTAGAGCCCCTCGGGGTCCTGGTCGAAGTTGAGCGGATAGATGTCCTGGTACTTCTTCGGCGGGTTCTCCGCGTACGCGATGGATCCGTCGGCCCTGATGTTGAACCACTCGGGATGCTCCTTGACCCACGGGTGGTCGGGGGAGCACTGCAGGGCCAGGTCCAGCGCGATCTCCATGCCCAGCTCGCGTGCCCTCGCGACGAAGTCGTCGAAGTCCTGCAGCGTGCCGAGGTCGGGGTGGATCGCGTCGTGCCCGCCCTCCTCCGAGCCGATCGCCCAGGGCGACCCCGGATCGTACGGCTCGGGGGTGAGGGTGTTGTTGCGGCCCTTGCGGTACTGGTGGCCGATCGGGTGGATGGGCGGCAGGTAGACGACGTCGAACCCCATCCGGGCCACGGCCGGCAGCCGGTTCCCCGCGGTCTTGAAATTTCCGGACTTGGGGGCGGCGCCCTCCTCGACGACCGCTCCCTCGGACCGGGGGAAGAACTCGTACCAGGACCCGAAGAGAGCCCTGCGCCGGTCCACGGTGACCCGGTTCCTGCCGGACCTGGTGACCAGGGTGCGCAGCGGGTGCGCCGCGATCATCGCCGCCGTCTCCGCGAGCTGGACGACCGCGAACCTGGCCCGCGGGTCCAGGTTGTCGTCCCGGAGCCGGGCCGAGATCGCGAGGAACGCCGCCCGGTGGCCGCACGTCCCGCCGTCGTCCACGCCCGGGCACTCGGCCGGCCGTACGCCGCGGGCGGCCCGGTCGAACAGCCGGGCGCCCTCCTCGCACATCAGCTCGGCGTCCATGTTGCGCGGGATCTTGATGCCGGCGTCGTGTATCCACGTGGCGATCGGGTCGCCCCACGCCTCGACGCGGAACTGCCACACGCCCTCGCTGGGGAGCTGCACCTCCACGCCCCAGCGGTCGGTGCCGGGAGCGCGCTCGCGCATCGGCAGCAGCCGGCCGGGCTTTCCGTCGGGGTCGATCAGGACGACCCCGGCGGCCACGGCGTCGTGTCCCTCGCGGAACACGGTGGCGCTGATCTCGAAGGTTTCGCCGGCGACCGCCTTCGCGGGCCAGCGCCCGCAGTCGACGACGGGGTGGATGTCCAGGATTGGGATTCGTCCGATCATCGTCATTCAAGTTAGCGACGGCACACCCGGTGCCGCCGGATTTCCGAGGCAAGCGTCGATCTCTGGTTCTTCAAGGTGCTCTGTGTCATTCGGTACAGGGCGATGGGAGGAGCCGGAGGGGACCGCTCCTACAAGGGGTGCCCCAATGGCCCGCTTTTACCCGTGGGGAGAAAAGATCGCTCCCCGGTCGCCCGCGGCCTCGCGCACGGCAGGGGGTTCCGGCCGCGCGGTCACCGGGAAGATCACGGAACAAGCCGCGCTTGGTGATGTTTGAGCCGGTTTCTTAATGGTGAGAGCGCTAGGGAGTGTCCGGCGAACGCCGCCGTATCGAGGTGCGACTCGCCGGACACGACCAGGAGTGATGGCGCCCCCCGCGCCGGGAGCGCTTTCCGTGGACACGAGTGTTTTGGTCGCGCGCCGTGGCGCTGAGTAACTAGGGTCTGGCCCCGTGAGAGCAATCCGCAGGTTCACCGTCCGCACCGTCCTTCCTCCCGAGCTCGCGCCGCTGGGCGAGCTGGTCCACAATCTGCGCTGGTCATGGCACCCGGAGACGATGGACCTGTTCGCCGAGGTGGATCCCGAGGTCTGGGAGCGGGTCGGTCACGACCCCGTCGCGCTGCTCGGCGCGGTCGAGGCCGACCGGCTGCGCGCCCTCGCCCAGGACCGGCGGTTCCTCCGCCGCCTGGCCGACGCCTCGGACGACCTCCGTGAGTACATGACCGCGCCGCGGTGGTACCAGTCGCTGGACGGCGCTCCCGCCGCCATCGGCTACTTCTCGCCCGAGTACGGGATCGCCGCCGCGCTGCCGCAGTACTCCGGCGGCCTCGGCATCCTCGCGGGCGACCATCTGAAGGCCGCGAGCGACCTCGGCGTGCCGATCCTCGGCGTCGGGCTGCTCTACCGCCACGGATACTTCTCGCAGTCGCTCTCGCCGGAGGGCTGGCAGCTCGAGCACTACCCGTCGCTCGACCCCGGCGGCCTGCCGCTCACCCTGCTCAAGAACCGGGACGGCTCGCCGGCCAGGATCAGGATCGGCCTGCCCGGCCCGCGTACCCTGCACGCCCAGATCTGGGTGGCCCAGGTCGGCCGGGTGCCGCTGCTCCTGCTCGACTCCGACGTCGCCGACAACGACACCGCGGCCAGGGACGTGACCGACCGCCTCTACGGCGGCGGGGGTGACCACCGCCTGGTGCAGGAGCTGCTCCTCGGCATCGGCGGCGTCCGCGCCATCCGCGCGTACTGCCGCATCACCGGGCACCCGGAGCCGGAGGTCTTCCACACGAACGAGGGGCACGCGGGCTTCCTCGGTCTCGAACGCATCCGCGAGCTGACCGAGGCCAGGCTGTCCTTCGACGAGGCGCTGGAGGCGGTGCGCGCGGGCACGGTGTTCACCACGCACACGCCCGTACCGGCGGGGATCGACCGGTTCCCCATGGACATGATCGCCCGGCAGTTCGGCGGGCCCAACGCGTGGCCGACGGTGAACGTCGAGCGCATCCTCGAACTGGGTGCCGAGCCCGACGCCGTGGACGGCGAGAAGGCCGTGTTCAACATGGCGGTCATGGGCATGCGGCTGGCGCAGCGGGTCAACGGCGTCTCGCTGCTGCACGGCAGGGTGAGCCGGGAGATGTTCCACGGCCTGTGGCCCGGGTTCGACCTCGACGAGATCCCGATCGGGTCGATCACCAACGGCGTGCACGCCCCCACGTGGGTCGGCCGCGAGGTGATGGAGCTGGCCGACAGGGAGCTGCCCGGCCTGGTCGAGACCGGCCAGGGCTGGGACGCGGTGCAGAAGCTCTCCGACCACGAGATCTGGGACATCCGCGGGCGGCTGCGGGCCCGGCTCGTACGGGAGGCCCGCAAGCGCATCAAGGAGTCGTGGCGCGAGCGCGGCGCCTCCGACGCCGAGCTGGGCTGGGCCGACGAGGCGCTCGATCCCGGCGCGCTGACGATGGGCTTCGCCCGCCGCGTGCCGTCCTACAAGCGCCTCACGCTCATGCTGCGCGACCCCGACCGGCTGCGCTCGCTCCTCCTCGACCCGCACAAGCCCGTGCAGATCGTGATCGCGGGCAAGGCGCACCCGGCGGACGAGGGCGGCAAGAAGCTCATCCAGCAGATCGTGAAGTTCGCCGACGAGGAGGACGTGCGGCACCGCATCGTCTTCCTGCCCGACTACGACATGGCGCTGGCCCAGCTCATGGTCACCGGCTGCGACGTGTGGATGAACAACCCGCTGCGCCCCCTGGAGGCGTGTGGCACGTCCGGCATGAAGGCGGCGCTGAACGGGGGCCTCAACCTGTCGATCCGGGACGGCTGGTGGGAGGAGTGGTACGACGGCAACAACGGCTGGGCCATCCCCACCGCCGACGGCGTCGCCGACCCCGACCGCCGGGACGAGCTGGAGGCGGCCGCGCTGTACGACCTGATCGAGCGCGAGGTGGCCGACAGGTTCTACGACCGGGCGGCCGACGGGCTGCCGCGCCGCTGGATGGAGATGGTCAAGCACACCCTGACCTCGCTCGGGCCGAAGGTCCTCGCCGGGCGGATGTTGCGCGACTACGTGGGCGATCTCTACACCCCGGCCGCCGCCTCCGCGCGGACCCTGTCGGCGGACGGCTACCGGGACGCCAAGACGTTCGCGGCCTGGAAGCTGCGGGTCACCCGCGCCTGGCCGGGCGTCCGGGTGGAGCACGTCGAGGCGTCCGGCATCGGCGACACCCCCGAGCTGGGGGCGACGCTGGAGCTGCGCGCCACGGTCGCCCTGGGCGAGCTGTCCCCGGACGACGTCGCGGTGCAGGCGGCGTACGGCCGGGTCGGGGCGCACGACGAGCTGCTCGACCCGGCGTACGTCACGCTCGCCGTGGAGTCGACGGGCGACGACGGCCGGGCGTACTACACGGGCACGCTGCCGCTCGACCGCACGGGCGCGTTCGGCTACACCGTGCGGGTGGTGCCGCACCACCCGCTCATGGCGTCTCCGGCCGAGCTGGGCCTGATCGCGGTGCCCGAGGAACCGGTGGGCATGACCAACGGCACCCTGCGCTGACCGCCTCCCCCGACCGGTGACGGCCGGCATCCGGGCACTCCTCGCGGACTCCCCCGACCGCAAGAGGCAAACTGGATGAATCGGACGAACCGGTCCTGGGGGGATCATGAACGGTTGGACGTTCGAGGGGCAGCCGACCGCGCTGGGGGGCGCGACGGTGACGGTCGTCGAAGGGAGCTCGTTCTGCGTCTCCGGCCGCAACGGCGACATCACGCCGGGCGGCGCGCAGGGGGTCTACCACGCCGACACCCGGCTGCTCTCCCGCTGGGAGCTGCGGGTGGACGAGGCCCCGATCGAGCCGTTGCAGGTGCTGCCGGCCGAGCCGTACCACTCGATATTCATGAGCCGGGCGCGGCCGCGGCCCGGCCGGGCGGAGAGCACCCTGCTGGTCTTCCGTGACCGGTACGTCGGCGGCGGGCTGCGCGAGGACATCGCGCTGCGCAACCTGTCCGACGAGCCGGCCGGGTGCGTGGTCGAGCTTCACGTCGGGTCGGACGTGGCCGACCTGTTCGAGGTCAAGACCGACCGGATCCGCCATGTCGCCGACATCGACGTCACCGCCAACCCGGACGGGCTGCGCATCTACTCCGTGAGCCGCGCCAGGGGCGTGTCCGTGGTCTCCTCCGGGGTGCTGGCCGTACCCGGGTTGCTGACCTACCGGATCGTGGTGCCCGCCCGGGGAGAGTGGCAGACGACGGTCCACGTCAACCCGGTCATCGAGGGCGAGGAGACGCTGGCGTGGTTCTCGCACCTGGACCTGGCCGAGCCCGCCGCGCGCAGGGCCGACTGGGAGCAGCAGAGCCCGATCGTGGTGACCTCGGACCCGGGCCTCACCGACGCGCTGCGCTGCTCGAAGCAGGACCTCGGATCGTTGCGGCTCTTCGAGGCCGACTATCCGGACGATCCGCCCTCGATCGCGGCCGGCGCCCCGTGGTTCATGACCCTGTTCGGCCGTGACTCGCTGCTCGCCTCATGGTTCGCGTTGACGGTCGACCGGTCGCTGGCCCTCGGCACGCTGCGCAGGCTGGCCCGGCTGCAGGGCACGCGGGTCGACCCACTGACCGAGGAGGAGCCGGGGAAGATCCTGCACGAGCTGCGGTTCGGCGTGGCCACCGCCGCCTCGCCGCTCGGCGGCAACGCCTACTACGGCTCGGTGGACGCGACCCCGCTGTTCGTGATGCTCCTCGGCGAGCTGCGCCGCTGGGGCCTGCACCGGGAGGCGGTGGACGAGCTGCTTCCGCCGGCCGACGCCGCCCTCAACTGGATCGAGGAGTACGGCGGTCCCGAAGATCTCCTCTGGTACTGCAGGAAGACCGACCAGGGGCTGATCCACCAAGGGTGGAAGGACTCCTTCGACGGGGTCAACTTCGCCGACGGCACCCTGGCCCGTCCGCCCATCGCACTGGCCGAGGTGCAGGGATACGCGTACTCGGCGTACATCGCGCGCGGCCACTTCGCGCACGAGGCCGGCGACAGGGAGACGGAGAAGCACTGCGCGGCCCGCGCCGCCCGCATCCGCAAGGCGTTCAACGAGCGGTTCTGGGTCCCCGAGCAGGAATATTTCGCGATCGGCCTGGACCGCAGCGGCTTCCAGATCGACAGCGTCGCCTCCAACATCGGCCACTGCCTGTGGACCGGCATCGTCGATCAGGACAAGGCGGAGGCAGTCGTACGACGGCTGATGTCGGAGACGATGTTCAGCGGCTTCGGGATCAGGACCCTCGCCACCGACATGGCCGCGTACAACCCGATGAGCTATCACAACGGGTCGGTCTGGCCGCACGACAACGCGATCGTGGCCGGCGGTCTGATGCGCTACGGCTTCGTCGCCGAGGCCCAACGCGTCATCACGGCCAACATGGACGCGGCGAAGGCGTTCGGCGGGCGGTTGCCCGAGCTGTTCTGCGGGTTCGAGCGCGCGGAGTTCCCGGTGCCCGTGCCGTACCCGACGTCGTGCTCGCCGCAGGCGTGGGCGGCGGCGGCGCCCATCCACATGATGCGGACCCTGCTGCGGTTCGACCCGTGGGTGCCGTACCGGAAGTTGTGGATCGACCCGGTGCTGCCGGAGGGCTTCGGAACACTGAGCATCTCCGGGCTGCGCCTCGCCGGGACCCGGGTCGGCATCGACGTCAAGGACGGCGAGACGGAGATCTCCGGGCTGCCCGACGACATCGAGATCCTGCATCGAGCGCGCCCCCCGATCAGTTCGATGGTCACGGACGGCAGGTAATGATCGGAGGTCGGGGATGGAAGCGCGCAACCCTCGCCGGAAAGGACACGGCGGGCTCCGCATCGCCATGATCGCGCCGCCGTGGTACGAGGTGCCGCCGCGCGGCTACGGCGGCATCGAGTCGATGGTCGCCGACCTGGTCGCCGGTCTCGTACGGCGCGGCCACCAGGTGACGTTGATCGGCGCGGGGCGAGGGGTGGACCTGCGCACGTACGAGCAGCCGCCGTCGCAGCGGATCGGGGACCCGATGCCCGAGGTACTGCACGCGGCCAAGGTGGAGCGGATGCTGGAGGACCTCGTCGTCGACGTGGTCCACGACCACTCGCTGGCGGGCCCGCTCGGCGCGGGGAGCCGGTCGGCGCCGACCGTGGTCACCTGCCACGGCACGGTCACCGGCGAGATGGGCGACTACTACCGGGCGCTGGACACGAGCGTGGCGCTGGTCGCGATCTCCTCCGCGCAGCGGGCCCGCGACCCCCGCCTCGACTGGGCCGGGCGCGTCCACAACGCGGTGAACGTCGCGACCTTCCCCTTCCGTGATCTGAAGGAGGACTGGGTGCTCTGGCTCGGCCGGTTCAACCCGGACAAAGGGGCGCATCTCGCGATCGAGGCCGCCCGCGCGGTCGGCCGCCGCATCGTCCTGGCGGGCAAACGCTCGGAGGAGATCGAGCACTCCTACTTCGAGGCGTACGTGAAGCCCCGGCTCGGCCAGGGCGTGCAGTACGTGGGGGAGGCGGACGCGGACCTGAAGCGCGAGCTGTTGTCGAAGGCGCGCTGCCTGCTGTTCCCGCTCCAGTGGGAGGAGCCGTTCGGCATGACGATGATCGAGGCGATGGCCTGCGGCACTCCGGTCGTCGCGCTCAGCCGGGGCTCGGTCCCGGAGATCGTGGTCGACGGGGTGACCGGGTTCGTCCGCGGCGCGCTCGCCGAGCTTCCGGCCGCGATCGAGGCGGCGGAGCGCCTGGACCCCGCGGTCTGCCGCGCCCACGTGGCCCGCCACTTCGACGTCCCGGTCATGGCGAGGGGGTACGAACGTGTGTACCACCGGGTGGTCCGGGCCCGCGGGGAGGGATCACCCCGTGATCTTCGGCTGGCGCGGTCGTAGGGTGGTCACGCCACCGGTGACGGTGTGTCTCGCGGCCAAGGGAAGGACGACGGTGTCATGGGCGAGTTCGTCAGCGTTGAGATCAGCGATCAGATCGCGACCATCCGGCTCGACCGGCCCAAGATGAACGCCCTGAACCGGCAGGTCCAGGAGGAGATCGCCGAGTGCGCGCGGATGGTGGACGCCGATCCGCTGGTGGCCGCGGTGATCGTCTACGGCGGCGAGCGCGTGTTCGCGGCGGGCGCCGACATCAAGGAGATGGCCGTCATGTCCTACGCGGAGATGGCCACGCACTCCAGGGCGTTGCAGGCGTGCTTCACCGCCGTCGCCGAGATCGGCAAGCCCGTCGTCGCGGCGATCACCGGGTACGCCCTCGGGGGCGGCTGCGAGCTGGCCCTCTGCGCCGACTTCCGGGTGGCGGGGGAGAGCGCCAAGCTGGGGCAGCCGGAGATCACGCTGGGCATCATCCCCGGCGCGGGTGGCACCCAGCGGCTGCCCCGGCTCGTCGGTCCGGCGAAGGCCAAGGACCTGATCCTCACGGGCAGGCACGTGGACGCCGCCGAGGCGCTGGCCATCGGCCTGGTGGACCGGGTGGTCCCGGACGACGAGGTCTACACGGCCGCGCTCGAACTGGCCGCGACCTTCGTGGGCGGCCCCGCCGTGGCGATCCGCGCCGCGAAGCAGGCGATCGATCAGGGCCTGGAGACCGACCTCGACACCGGTCTGGAGATCGAGCGGCTCCAGTTCTCCGGCCTGTTCGCCACCGAGGACGCCAAGGAGGGAATGGGGGCGTTCGCCGCGAAGCGCCGCCCCAAGTTCACCGGCCGCTGACCTCGGCGTACGCCCCGCCGCCGGGCGGGGCCGTACCGGCTCACCCGCGCGTAGGTGCGCCGGTGAATCACTGTGCCCAGTGTGACAATTGACGACATAAGACGGTCTGTAGGAACAAATAAATAGACGCCGAAAATAGCGGCACTTTGCCGCTATGGTGTCGGTTCATGCGGTTCGTCATACGCGCACTGATTCCGGCACGGCTGCGCCGCGCGGTGCGTTCCCGGATAGACGCGCGGTACGTCACCAAGACGGAGCATCGCAAGGACGTCAAGGACGCCCTGTGGGAGGTCCAGTTGCTCCGCAAGGAGGTCGTGGCGCTGCGCGGCGAGGTCGACCGGATGAGACAGGCGATCATCACCCCGCCCAAGGCCCCCGCGCCCGACCCCCGGGGCGCGGACGCGCACCGGCTGGCGACCGAGACCGCCGACGCCCTCGACCGCCTCCTGCAGAACGAGATGCTCGTGTGGCAGGCGATCGACGCGCTCCGGGCGGAGCTGCGGACCGAGTCGCGGGCGCGGGAGACCGTGGCCGCGGACGCGGAGTAGCGCGATGCGCGTCACCTGGACCGCCGGCGAGCCTGAGCGGGCCGACGGCGCGGGCGAGGGCGGGGCCGAGCGCGTCTGGCGGCTCGTCTTCCAGCTCGACCCCGAGGACGCCACCAGCGGCGCCTGCACCGACGGTCAGCGCATGGAGCTGCGCACCAACTCCTGCCAGGTGCGGCTCCCGCCCGCCGCCGGGGCGTACGGCGATGAGGTGCACCCGGACCTGCTCGCGGTGGCGGCCTGGACGTTGGCGGCGCCGTGGACCCGGCGACGGGTGACCTTCGACCGGCCGATCTCGGGAGAGCTCGCCGAGGCGATCCAGGACGGCTGGGGCGTCGAGGCCGGACCGGTCGGCGCGCGGCCGAGGTCGGGGACCCGGCTCGCGATCTCCTACAGCGGCGGGGCGGACTCCGTCGCGGTGGCCGCGATCCTGCCGGACGCCCCGTTGGTCCACTTCCAGCGGATCAGCCACCCCCGGGTCCCGAACCGGTGGACGCACTACCGGTCCGACGTGCTCGCCCGGCTCGCCGCGCGCACCGGACGCGAGCTGACCGTCGTACGGTCCGACCTGGAGTTCCTGCTCGCCTATCCCCGGCCCGGCTACGCTGAGCACCACGCGGTCGCGGCGGGCGCCCTCCTCCTCGCCGACGAACTGGACCTCGGCGGCATCGCCATGGGGTACGAGCTCGGGTCCCGCTGGCTCGGCGGCGACAGGTACGTGCACAGGTACACCCCCGACAACCCGATGTGGGCGCCGCACGGGAAGTGGGGCCGGCTGTTCTCGGCCGCCGGGCTGCCGGTCGTGCTGCCCGTCGGTGGCGTCAGCGAGGCCGTGACCATGCGCGTGGCGCTCGAGTCCGAGCTGCGCGACCTGGTGCGCTGGTGCCTGCGCGGCTCCGGCGACGGGCCCTGCGGCACCTGCGGCAAGTGCCTGTACAAGGAGCTGATCCAGGCCGCCGTCGAGCGCCGGCCGCTCTCGACGGCGGTCACCGCGAGCGGCGCGGTCGCCCGCAAGTGGCAGGAGCCGCCCCCGTACGGCGGGCAGGAGATGATCGAGTACGGCTGCGCGCGGGTGCCCGGGATCGAGAGCACGCCGTTCGCCCGCGCCGCCGGGCACCTCCGCCCGACCGAGGAGTCCACCCGCTGGCTGGACCACTGCTACCCGCCCGCACTCGACGAGATCCCGGAGCCGTGGCGTGGGCGGGTCGCCGCGTACATGGACGGCGTCGGCCTGATGACCCCGGACGAGAGCGCCCGGGTGGAGAACTGGGGGACCAGGTGAAGATCTATCTGTCCGTGGACATGGAAGGCGTCACCGGGCTGACGGACCCGGAGGAGATGCACGCGGGCGGACGCGGTTACGAACGCGGCTGCGAGCTGATGACGGGAGACGCCAACGCCGTCGTCGCGGGCGCCTTCGACGCGGGAGCCGAGTCCGTGCTGATCAACGACGCGCACGGCTCGACCAAGAACCTGCGGATCGACCTGATCGACCCGAGGGCGACGCTCATCCGGGGGCCGGGCAAGCCGCACCGGATGGGGCAGGGCCTCACCCCGGACTTCGCCGCCGCCTGCTTCGCCGGGTACCACGCGCGGGCGGGCGTCCAGCACGGCGTGCTCAACCACACCTGGATGGGCAAGGAGATCCAGAACGTCTACCTCAACGGCGAGATCTGCGGGGAGACCCGGCTCGTCGCCGGGTTCGCCGGGTCGATGGGCGTCCCCGTCGCGCTGGTCACCGGCGACGAGGCCGTCTGCGAGGAGGCGCGCGAGCTGCTCGGCGACGTCGAGACCGTGGCCGTCAAGAAGGGCGTGGACCGCTTCTCCGCCGAGCTGCTGCCGCCGAAGGTCGCCCAGAACCGCATCCGCGAGGCGGCCACGCGGGCGATCGGCAGGCTGGCCGACTTCCGGCCCTACGTGGTGGCCCCGCCGTACACGCTGGGGGTCGAGTGGAACTCGACCGCGATCGCGGCGGGCTGCGGCCTCGTGCCGGGAACCCGGCAGGTCGGGCCGCGGCACACCGAGTTCAGCACGGACGACTATCGCGAGATCATGGCGCTCTTCGGCATCTTCGCCATGATCGCCGGTCAGGTCGCGTGCGGCAGCGGCGTCTACGGGTGAGGCGGAGCGCGTGACGACGGCGGACGGCGGCGGTTCGGACAACGCTTCGAACGGCGGCGCGAACGACGGCTTAACCGGCTCGGACGATTCGAACGGCTCGGGCGGCTCGAACGGTTCCGGCGGTTCGGGCGGTTCGGGCGGTTCGGGCGGTTCGGGCGGTTCGGGCGGTTCGGGCGGTTCGGGCGGTTCGGGCGGTTCCGGCGGTTCGGGCGGTTCGGGCGGTTCGGGCGGTTCGAACGGCGGGTCCGCGGGCCGCGGCTCCGGAGGGGGCGGACGGCTGAACGCCCGGACGCTCACCCGGCGCGGGCTCCTCGTCGGCCTCGGCGCCGCGGGCGGAGCGGGCGCGATGTACGCCGCCATGGGGGCGCTCGGCCTCGCCCCCGACCGGCAGCCCCGGGACTACACCCCGCCCCGGGCGTCCGACTTCTCGTTGCGCGGCCGCGCCGGGGCCACGGTCGTGATCCTCGGCGCGGGCGTCGCCGGACTCGCCTGCGCGTACGAGCTGGGCAAGGCGGGATACGACTGCACGGTCCTGGAAGCGCGGGACCGGGTCGGCGGCCGCAACCTCACGCTCCGGCGCGGCGACCGGCTTCCCGAGATCTCGGGGGAGACCCAGGAGGCGACGTTCGGCGAGGGGGTCTACTTCAACGCGGGCCCCGGCCGTGTCGCCCAGTGGATGATCACCCTCGACTACTGCCGCGAGCTGGGCGTCCCGATCGAGGCGTTCGTCAACGAGAACCCCAGCGCCTACGTCTACACGAGCGGGATGACCGCCCCGCTGCGCGCCCGGACGGCCCGCGCGGACACCTACGGCTACATCAGCGAGCTGCTGGCCAAGGCGACGAACGCCGGCGCGCTCGACCGGCGGCTGACCGCGCAGGACAAGGAGCTGCTGCTCGACTTCCTCTCCGCCTTCGGCGACATCGGCGACAGGTACGCGTACACGGGGACCGAGCGCAGGGGCGAGCCCGCGGGCGCGCCGCCGTCGCTCAGCGAGGTCCTCGGCTACCGCATCGGCCGGCCGGTGAGCTTCGCCCTCGCCTACGACCAGGCCATGCCGATGTTCCAGCCGGTCGGGGGCATGGACGCGATCGTCACCGGGCTCGTCGGAGCGGTCGGCGCGGACCGGATCCGCACCTCCGCCCCGGTCACCCGGATCACGAACCGCCCCGACGGCGTCGAGGTCGCGTACAAGGGCGGGTCGATCCGGGCCGACTACTGCGTCGCCACCCTGCCGCCGCACATCCTCGCGCGGGTCCCGGGCAACCTCGACCGCCGCACCGTGGACGCGCTGTCCACGCCGAAGCCGGTGTCCACGGGCAAGATCGGGCTGGAGTACCGGACACGCTGGTGGGAGGACGAGGACCGCATCTACGGCGGCGTCACCGAGACCGACCTCGACATCCAACACATCTGGTACCCGTCGTACGGCTTCCACGGCCGGGGCGGCCTGGTCGTCGGCTACTACAACACCGGCGCGAACGCCGAGGCGTACGGGCGGCTCACCCACGAGGAACGGCGGCGGCGCGCGCTCACCCGGGGCGCGGAGATCCACGGGGAGAAGTACGGCCGCGGGGTCGCCTCCAGCGTCTCCATCGCCTGGCAGCGCCAGCCGTACATCGAGGGCGGCTGGGTCGCCTGGCCCTCCTACGAGGGCGGGTTCTCCCACCTGCAGAAGCCGGACGGACGGGTCTACTTCGCCGGGGACTGGCTCACCCAACTCATCGCGTGGCAGGCGGGATCGTTCGAGTCGGCCCGTAAGGTGGTCACCCAACTGCACGAACGTGTGTTGAAGGAGTCCTAGATGCTGGACTGGGTACCCGTCGCCGACCGGATCGACCTGCTCGCGGCCCCCGTGGCGCAGGCGGCGCCGCACGCCGGGGTGGAGCTGCGGGTCGCCGAGATCGATCCCGAGCTCTCCGACACCGCCGCCTTCTGCGAGCGGTACGGCGTGGCCCTGGAGGACTCGGCCAACTGCGTCGTCGTCGCGGGGAAGCGCGGCGGCGAGGTCAGATACGCCGCGGTCATGATCCTCGCGACCGACCGGGCGGACGTGAACGGCGTCGTGCGCAAGCACCTGGACGTCCGCAAGGTCTCCTTCGCCGCGCAGGCGGAGGCGGTCGCGCTGACCGGCATGGAGTACGGCGGCATCACCCCGATCGGGCTCCCCGCCGACTGGCCGGTGCTCGTGGACGAGAACGTGACCCGGAGGGACTTCGTCGTGATCGGCAGCGGCGTCCGGCGCTCCAAGCTGGCGCTCTCCGGCAAGGCGCTGGTCGAGGCGACCGGCGCGGAGGTGCTCTCCCTCGCCCTCTGAGCGCTCCCACGCGTCCTTTGTGGACGTGTGGGAAACCGAACGGCCTTTCCATACGTTGTCACGAGCAGGAATGTGGCGCGTTGGTTCAGTCATGGACGGTGCTTTAGTCGGTATGGTGCTTACGCCATGAATCAGGACGACCGACTGGGCCCCTACCGGCTGCTGCGGCGGCTCGGTGAAGGCGGCATGGGCGTGGTCCACCTCGCCCTGGACCCGCATGGGAGGCAGGTGGCCGTCAAGGTCCTGCGCCCTGAGGTCACCCAGGACGACCTCGCGCGCAGAAGGCTCTCCCGCGAGGTCGAGACGATGCGGCGGGTGCGCAGCGCCCACATCGCGGAGGTCCTCGACGCCGACGTGACCGGCCACCGGCCCTACATCGTGACCCGCTACGTGCCGGGCCGTCCGCTGGACGAGATCGTCAAGCAGGACGGCCCGCTCTCCGTGGACGCGCTGCTGCGGGTGGGCGCGGGCGTGGCCGAGGCGCTCGCCGCCGTCCACGCCGCCGGGGTGATCCACCGCGACCTGAAGCCCGGCAACGTCCTCATGCTGGACGGGCGGCCGGTCCTGATCGACTTCGGCATCGCCCAGGCGGTGGACGCGACCCGGCTCACCCAGACCGGCATGTTCATCGGCACGCCCGGCTACCTCGCCCCGGAGATCATCGAGGGGCACGAGGCCGGTCCCGAGGTGGACGTGCACGCGTGGGCGGGCACCCTGCTCTACGCCGCCACCGGCCTGCCGCCGTTCGGCAAGGGCACGCTGGAGATGATCTTCTACAACATCACCTCCGGCAAGGCCAACGTGAGCGCCGCCCCCGCGCTGATCCAGCCGGTGCTGCGCGCGGCGCTCCAGCGCGAGCCGTCCAAACGCCCGTCCGCCGCCGAGCTGAGCCGGCAGGTGACCCGGCTCATGGCGAGCGGCGGCCGGGTCCGTGTGCCCGACGAGATCACCACGGTGCCCAACGTCGACGAGACGACCGGCCGCCCGGTGCCGCCCACGGGCACCGCCGGCCCGCCCGCCACGCCGTCGGCGGAGGAGTTCGTGTCGCTGCTGGACGACCCGGCGTCGCCCGGCCGGCCCGGCGACCCGTTCCCCACCGTGCGCGTGACCGGCGACGACCTGCGCCGGGCGGGCCTCACCACCGGAAGCGCGGCCGCCCCGGACGACGCCCCCACGCGCTACGCGCCCCCGACCGGCCCGCGCAGCTCGACGCCCCCGCCCGCCGTCACCCCGCCGTCCGTCACCCCGGCCTCCGTGCCGCCGCGTTCCGCCGCGACGCCGAGCACGACGCCGCCGTCGGCCGCGTCCCGCGTGACGCCGTCCACCACACCGCCTCCCGTCGCGGGGAACCCGGCGAACCCGGGCGGCACGCCGTCCCCGACGCCGTGGCCCGCCGCGCCGAAGACCGGCGAGACGGACGTGCCCACCCGCCGGGTGCGGCCCGAGGAACTGCGCGGCGCCTTCGGCCAGCAGGTGTTCTTCGAGCAGGCGCCCGAGGTCTACGAGCAGACGCCGCAGGTCGGCCAGCCGCATCCGGCCCCCTTCCAGCCGACCGTGCGCGTACCGCCGCCTCCGGTGGCCGCCTCCGGCTCCGCGCCCGCCACGCCGCTCCAGCGCTCCAAGGCCTACGGCGTGGCCGCGGCGATGCTGCTGCTCCTGGTGGTCGTCCTCACGGTCATCGCGCCCCTGCTCGTCACGGTGCTCGCGCTGCCGGTCACGATCCTGCTGCGCGCCGCCGACATCGCGCAGCCCGAGCTGAACGCCCGCAGGGCGCCCGCGGCCGCGGCGACGGACGTGCTGCGCGTGCTCGGCCGGCCGGACGCGCTGCTCAAGTCGCTCGGCATCACGATCGCGCTGGTGCCGTACGCGCTGATCCTCGGTCTTCCGGTGACGCTGCTGCTCACCGTGCTCGTCACCAAGATGTCCACGCTCGACGCGCTGAGCTGGGGGATCGCGGTGGCGTTGTGGACGGTGTGCGCGGGACCGGGAGTGGAGGGTCCGAGCCGGCAGATGCGGCGCACGATCGCGTCGCTGCTGCCGACCAGGAGTGCGGCGACGGCGCTGGCCTGGGGGGCCGGGGCCGTCGCGGCGGTGGTGACGGCGATTGCGCTGACCGGGCTTATGGGTAAACAGATAGGGGGACACTTCATGGGTCCCGTCAACGTGCCCTCGGTGGTGCAGGACCTGAACCAGTTGCGTAACAAAGCAGGGAATCAGTGACGGGGGACGGACATGTCGGCGACTGAGGCTCCGGAGCGGATCGGCCCTTACCGGCTGCTCCGCCAGCTCGGCGAGGGCGGCATGGGGGTGGTCCATCTCGGCCTGGACGAGGAGGGGCGCGAGGTCGCCGTCAAGGTGCTGCACCAGCACGTGGCGTCCGACCTCAAGGCACGCGACCGGCTCACCCGAGAGGTCGAGACCATGCGGCGGGTGCGCAGCCCGCGGGTCGCCGAGGTGCTCGACGCCGATCTGATCAGCGACACGCCCTACATCGTGACGAGGTACGCCCCCGGACGGACCCTGGAGCAGACGGTCCTGGAGGACGGGCCGCTGCCGGACGAGGACGTCGTGCGCCTCGCCCGCGGCCTGTGCGAGGCGCTGGTCGCCATCCACGCCGCCGACGTCATCCACCGCGACCTCAAGCCGGCGAACGTGATGCTCGTGGACGGCGAGCCGCTGGTGATCGACTTCGGCATCGCGCACCTGGTGAACGCCACCCGGCTGACCCAGACGGGCATGTTCGTCGGCACCCCCGGCTACCTCGCCCCCGAGATCATCAGGGACACCGAGATCACCCAGGCGGCCGACGTCCACGCGCTGGCCGCCACCGTGTTCTTCGCCGTCTCCGGCAAGCCGCCGTTCGGGTCGGGCACGTTCGAGTCGGTCTGCTACAACATCCTCGAAGGCAAGGCGCAGATCGACCTCGCGCCGCCGTGGCTGCACGGCTGGATGCGGCAGGCGCTGGACACCGACGCCGGGGCGCGCCCCACGGCCGCGTCGCTCCTGCGGATGTCCCGCGCGCTCGACCCGTCCGTGACCGTCCTGCGGGAGGTCGCCCGCGACGGCGGGACCAGGATCCTCGACGCGTCCGCCCTCAACGGGCACCCGCCCGCGGACGGCACCCGCGTCCTGGACGACGCCGCCGTGCCCGCCGGGCAGGGCGGGCCCTCCGCGCCGCGAGACGACGACAGCTACTCCGACCTGCTGCCCCCGGTGAACTACGTCGAGCCGGAGCGGCCGCGCAGGGAGCCCCGCCAGGCGAGGCAGGCGCCGGCCGCCGTCGTCCCGCCGCCCCTCCCGGCGTACCAGCAGGGGCATCCGCCGCCGTACCAGCCGGGACCGGCCTACCCGCCGCCGTACCCGGACCAGAGGGTCGCGGGCTATCCGCCGCCTCCGGTGACGGGGGCGGGGCCGCAGATGGTCCCGCCCGGACACACCGTGCCGCCCGCGCACGTCGCGCCTCCGCACACCGTGCCGCCCGCCGGCCGGGCGGTGCCGCAGGCGCCGACCGGCCCCGCCGAGCAGGCCCGGCCGTACGCGCCCGAGCAGGAGCGGCCGCGCTACCGCACCCGCCACCCGATCCTGGCCGGGCTGCTGCTCACCGTCCTGGTGGCGCTGGCGTGCCTGCTGCCGGTGACCGTGAGCCTGTTCGCGATCGTGGCCGCGCTCTGCCTCCGGGTGGGGCACTACCTGCTCGGCGACCTCGCCGAGCGCCGGTCGATCCGCGGCAGCAGCGGGGCGGACCCGATCCTCGCCGTGCTCGGCACGCCGTGGGCCCTGATCAAGTCGGCGTTCGCCACACTCGTGCAGGTGCCGCTCGCGGCGATGTTCGGCATGTGCGTGTGGGGCGGTCTCGTCTACGTGGGCAAGATGAACACCGACCCGGCGGCGGCCTACGCGGCCGGCGCCTTCGTGGCCGGGCTCTTCGTGCTGCCGGGCGGCGGGGCGCCGCGCAAGGCGGTCGCCCGCACGCTGACGAGTGCGATCCGCAGCCCGGGGGCGGGCATGGTGGTCGCGCTCATCGTCGGCACGGTGGCGTTCTTCGCGGTCATGACCGCGATCTCCGCCGACCCGTCCTGGGCTCCGTGGCGGCCGCCGTCCGTGGCCATCGACGACATCGTCCGCAGTCTGAAGGCGAAGGGCGAGGACACCGTCGTCAACCTGATCGGCGGGTTGATCGGGGACATCACAAAGAGGATCGGTCAGGCAGTTCTTCCTTTCTAGACCTAACCAGTCCTTAGAACGTCCTTTGGGACCGGCGGGGCACCATGGAATGGGGGGCGAAGGGAGCGGGATGGGGTCGCCGAACGGTGGGCAGCTCGGGCCGTATCGCCTGCTTTCCCAGCTCGGGGCGGGCGGGTTCGGCGAGGTCCATCTGGCGCTCGACACCGAGGGGAGGACCGTCGCCGTCAAGGTCCTCCACCCGCACGTGGCCGCCGACTCGCTCGCACTCACCCGCCTGGCCCGAGAGGTCGAGACCATGCGCCGGGTGCGCGGTCCGCACGTCGCGGAAGTCCTGGACGCGTCGCTGAACGGGCGTTATCCGTACATCGTGACGCGGTACGTCCAGGGCCGCCCGCTCAGCTCGGTGCTCGTCTCGCAGGGGCCGATCCGGGGCGAGGACCTGCTGCGGCTCGCGCGGGGGCTCGCCGAGGCGCTGGAGTCGATCCACCGGGCGGGCGTGGTCCACCGCGACCTCAAGCCGGCCAACGTGATCGTCGCCGACCACGAGCCCTTCGTGATCGACTTCGGCATCGCCTGCGCCCAGGACGCGGCCTCGGTGACCGCCTCCGGCGCGGTGATCGGCACCCCCGGCTACCTGTCGCCCGAGGTCCTGGAGGGCGCCGAGGCGGGGCCGGAGGCGGACGTGTTCGCCTGGGCCGCGACGCTCGCCTTCGCCGCCTCGGGGCGGCAGCCGTACGGGAGCGGGCCGCCGGCGGCCGTGGCCTATCGCGTGGTGCACCACGAGCCGGACCTGTCCGGGGTGCCGGACTGGCTCGCCCCGCTGCTGCGGGAGTGCCTTCAGGAGGACCCCGGCCGCCGGCCGGTCGCCGCCGAGCTCGCGGCGCGGCTCGACTCGATCGCCCCCTCGATCGCGGACGCCGCGCCGTCCGGCCCTGCTCCGCTGCTCGCCGCTCCCGTACCGCACGGCCGGGGCCACGGCGGCGATCACGACAGGGACCGAGACAGGGACCACGACAGAGACCGGGACAGAGACCGGGACAGAGACCGGGACAGAGACCGGGACAGGGGGCGCGGCCGGGATCGTGAGGGGGACGCCGTGCCGACCGGGATGACGGGGATCTCCGGCGAGGCGACCAGGGAGTGGAAGCCGCGACGGGTGCACAACCGGCTCCGGTCGGTGGAGGAGGCCCGCGCCCGCCACCGTGAGCGGCTGCGCAGGCGCTGGGTGATCGGGTCGGGGGTCTTCGCCGGGCTGGTCGCCGCCGCCGCGAGCCAGTACCTCCCGGAGCTTTCCCTCCTGATCCTCGTCCTGTACGGCCTGGGCGTGCTGATCGACGCCGCGTTCGGGCTCCTGGCGAAGTCGCGGTCGAGAGTGCTCGTCGATCTCGCGGGTGGGGCGGGCGTGATCGCGCTGTGGGCCGTGCTGAGCAGTGTGTTCAGCACCCTCACCCTGCTGCTCGCCGTCGGAGGCGTCCTCTTCCTCCTGACGATCATCGCCCTCGCCAGCTGATTTGTGTCTGTTTGCCTCGACGACTTCAGGTGCCCCGGGCCCGCGCCATCGATCACTACGGCGGCCGGCCATCCCGCGAGGGGCGCGGCGGTGTCTGGACTGAGGAACGAGTCCCGAGTGACGAGGGAAGACATCGCCTGCAGGCGCCCCGAGCCCGCGCGAGCGAAGCGAGCGCCATAAACACAGGGCTCGCCGGACCCCGCCGAAGGGCGTGGAACAAAGTTCGGTATGGTGGGAGAGCGGGTCTTCCGGTGATGAACGACACACTGGGCGGAGCCGTACAACCTGGAGGTTTGCAGCGAAACTACCCGTGGGTAACATGTGGGAGCACCGGGCGCCCCGCTCGCGCCCGAGGCACCCGCTGTCATCCAGCTCACGGGCACGTGGCAGTCTGAGCGGGGCGCGCATACCCCATGCGCGGCCAGCGAGAGCCGTACGGAAACGGGAGGTCGGCCACCGGCCATGAACATCGTCGTCTGCGTGAAGCAGGTCCCCGACACTGCGACCGAGCGCAAGTTGAGGTCCGATGACAAGACGCTCGACCGGGACGCCGCCGACGGCGTCGTGAACGAGCTCGACGAGTACGCGGTCGAGGAGGCGCTGCGGCTCAAGGAGGCTCACGGTGGTGAGGTGACCGTCCTCACCATGGGCCCCGCCAAGGCGACCGACACCATCCGCAAGGCGCTCGCCATGGGCGCCGACAAGGCCGTCCACCTGAGCGACGACGCGCTCCACGGCTCGGACGCCCTGTCCACGTCGTACGCGATGGCGCAGGCGCTGAAGAAGATCGGGTTCGACCTGGTCATCCTCGGCTCGGAGTCCACCGACGCCCGCACCGGTGTGCTGGCGGCCATGCTCGCCGAGCGGCTCGGCGCGCCGCAGCTCACCCTGGCGCGGAAGGTCGAGGTCGACGGGTCCGCCATCGTCATCGAGCGGATCACCGACTACGGCTACGACAAGGTCGAGGCGACGCTCCCCGCCGTCGTGTCGGTCGTCGAGAAGATCAACGAGCCGCGGTACCCGTCCTTCAAGGGCATCATGGCCGCGAAGAAGAAGCCGGTCGAGACGCTCGGCATCGCCGACGCCTCCGTCGACGCCTCCGCCGTCGGCCTGGCCGCGGCCTACAGCGAGGTGGCCGAGTTCTCCGCCGCCCCGCCGCGTGCCGCGGGCACGGTTGTCAAGGACGAGGGCGACGGCGGGGCCAAGGCCGCCGACTTCCTCGCGTCGAAGAAGTTCATCTGAGGGGCCCCGAGATGAGTGAGATCCTGGTTCTCGTCGAGCACGTCGACGGTGAGGTCAAGAAGGTCACCCTCGAGCTGCTGACCCTGGCCCGCACGCTGGGCGAGCCGTCGGCGGTGTGGGCGGGTCCCGGTTACAACGACGCCGCCAAGGCCAAGCTGGCCGAGTACGGCGCCGACAAGATCTACGTTGCCGACGGCGACGAGGTCGTGAACTACGTGGTCGCCCCCAAGGCCGAGCTGCTGGCCCGGCTGGTGGCGGACAAGTCGCCCGCCGCGGTCCTCGTGGCCTCCACCAGTGAGGGCAAGGAGGTCGCCGGTCGGCTGGCGGTCAAGACGGACTCCGGCGTGATCACCGACGCCGTCGGCCTCGGCGAGGGCTTCGTTGCCGACCAGTCGATCTTCGGTGGCGGCGTCAACGTCCGCAGCCGCGTGACCAAGGGGACCCCGATCGTCGCGGTGCGTCCGAACTCCACCGCTCCCGTCGCCGCCGCCGGCGCGGGCGCCGAGGAGAAGGTCGAGCTCGCCCCGTCCGAGGCCGCCCGCGCCGCCAAGATCGTGGAGCGGATCAAGGAGGAGAAGGGCGCCCGTCCGGAGCTCACCGAGGCCGCGATCGTGGTCTCCGGTGGCCGCGGCGTCGGCTCGGCCGACGGCTTCGCCGTCATCGAGAAGCTCGCCGACTCCCTCGGCGCGGCGGTCGGCGCCTCCCGCGCCGCCACCGACGCCAAGTGGTACCCCCACCAGTTCCAGGTCGGCCAGACCGGCAAGACGGTGTCGCCGCAGCTCTACATCGCGGCGGGCATCTCCGGCGCCATCCAGCACCGGGCCGGCATGCAGACCTCCAAGACGATCATCGTCATCAACAAGGACCCCGAGGCTCCGATCTTCGAGATCGCGGACTTCGGTGTGGTGGGCGACCTGTTCCAGGTCGTGCCGCAGCTCACCGAGGAGATCGAGAAGCGCAAGTAAGCGCGTGGCCCCCCGCGCGAGCGATCGCGCGGGGGAGCCGGCAGATCTGGACGGGCTCGTTACGGGCTCGGACGGCTCGGGTGGAGTCGACGTGACGGCGCCGCACACGATGTGCGGCGCCGTCGCCGTTTCACCGGGAGCCCGCGCCCGCGAGGACGCCCGCCATGGCCGCGCCCCCGAGTACGGCCGGGCCGTGCAGGTCCGACAGCGCGGCGAGCGCGAGCCCCGCCGCCAGGACGATCGCGGGGAACACGGCGCGCGGCAGCCGGTCGCGATGGACGACCAGTTGCACTCCCGCCGCGCCGACGACCACCGTGGCGATCAGGACGCCGGTCCCGGGGAAGAGCCCGCCGACCAGGATCACGACGTAGCAGGCAGCCAGGGACGCGGCGAACCGGTCCGCCCGCCCGAGGGTGAAGGCCACGGTCAGCCCGCCGGCCAGTCCGCACACCCCGATGGAGTTGCCCGCGTCCACCAGGCCGAGCCACGTTCCCGCGACCTGCCCCGCCGCCGCACCCGCCAGATAGCAGGCGAGCCAGCGAGCGGGACCGAGGGCGCGCTCGGCGACGGCGCCGAGCACCAGGAGCGAGGCGAGGTTGAAGGCTGCGCCGACCGGGCCGCCGCCCTGGACCAGGATCGAGGTCCCGAGCCGCCACCATTCGCCGTCCGCGATCCGGGCGGGATCGCGCCGCAGGGAGGTCTCCAGCGAGGGAAGGGCGAACTGCAGCAGGCTCGGGATCGCGGTGACGACGAACACGGCCGCCGTGGCGGCGGGGGGTTTCCTCACGCGGAAAGCGTGTCAAAACCGCCGCGCCGCCGACAGGGGGAGATGTCGCGGTCTCCCCGGGACAAATGTCACTCAGGCCGCGACCGGCAGCCGCTCGGTCTCCACGCCCACCTCGGCGGGAGCCGTACGGGCCCGGGAGAGGAAGCGGGTCGCGACGGCGATGAGCACGCCGAGGACGACCGCGGTCACCATCGCGACGCGCAGGGACGTCGCGCCGGACAGGAAGCCGATCACCACGGGGCCGAGCAGCAGCCCGGCGTACCCCATGGCACCCGCCTGAGCGATCGCCGGACCCGGCGTGTCCGTGGCGGTCCCGGCCAGGGACATGGCCATCGGGGAGATCGTCGCCACCGCGAGCCCGACGAAGAGCATCGCGGCCAGGGCGACGACCGCCGACGGCGCGACCACGACGACGGCGAAGGTCGCCGCGGTGGCCAGGCCGGAGAAGCCCATCAGCCCCGCCGCGCCGAAGCGCATCCTGAGCCGGTCGCCGGAGAGGCGGCCGAGCAGCATGCCCGCCTCGAAGATCGGGTAGCCGAGCGCGGCCAGGGACTCGGGCGCCATGAGCGTGTTGCGGAGGAACAGGCCGTTCCAGTCCGCCACCACGCCCTCGACCATGAACGCGCCGAACGTGATCGCGCCGAGCAGGTAGACCACTCCGGGCAGGCGGCCGCGCGCCCCCTTCGCCTCCTCGCGCGTGACCCCGTCGGCCAGGTACGTACGGCTCAGCGCCACCGAAGCGGGCAGCGCGAGCACGGCGACGATCGCCATGTGCGCGGCCAGGGACAGGCCCGCCGCGATGGCGGCGGTGCCGAACAGCCCGGCCGAGATCGCTCCCACGCACCAGCCCGCGTGCATGCCGCTCATCAGCGGCCTGCCGTACGCGCGCTCGACCGTGGAGCCCTGGGCGTTCATGGCGACGTCCACCGCGCCGAAGGCCATGCCGAAGACGAACGCGGCGCCGACGAGCAGGGGGAAGGACGGCGCGAGCCCGACGAGCAGCAGCGTCGCCGCGCAGAGGGGAGCGGCGACGCGGAGCACGCCGCGGCTGCCCACTCTGGCCATGATCCCGCGCATGGACTGCATGGACAGCAGTGCGCCGAGCCCCCACGCGAGCAGCGCGAAGCCGACCGACGACTCGGGGATGCCGAGTTTGTCGGTCAGGGCGGGGATGCGCACGGTGAACGTTCCGCACAGCAAGCCGCCGAGCACGAAGGTGAGGATCGCCCCCCAGCGGGCCGTCCTCAAAGCGCGGGTCATCACAGGCTCCTTTCTCAGGGCGCGGAGGGTCTCCGGGAGCGGAGAGTCACGCGTGTTCCAGGTTTCGGGGGATGGGGAGGTGAGGGGTGCGGCACTCGGCCGGGTGGGCAGGCGGGCGGAGGTCACCCCGGCCCGCCTTGAAGGCGCGTCAAGTACGTTCAATCACGTTCGGGTTCGAGCGCGTTTACATGCGTTTGAGCGCGCGGTGGAATGCGGGCGAACGTCACCCTCGCCCCGGATCGGGGACCGGTCGGGTGAGCTCGCCGTGGGCGGTCAGATAAGTCGGAGAAGTCAGAGAAGGTCGAGCAGGCGGCGGCGCAGCTCGTCGTAGTCGAGCAGCTCCGGCACGTGGGTGGCGACGTCCCAGATGCCTTCGCACGCGAGCCGTACGATCCTGGAGGTCATCGGGTCGGGCTCGCTGCCGATGTCCTGGCTGTGCCATCGGGCCATCGCCTCGCGCAGCGGCACGAGGAGCGTGGGGTCGCCCGCCGCGCCGGTCACCACCGCCCAGCGTCTCAGTCGTCCGCTCTCGACGGCCTGGAACGTGGCTTTGAGATAGGCCCTGGTGTAGTCGCTCTCGCCCTGCGCCTCGACGAGCGCGTCAAACTCGGCGATCAGTCGCTCGATCAGACCTTTGACCAGGGCTTCCTTGGTGCCGAAGTGATAGAGGAGGCCGCCCTTGCTGACGCCGGCGCGCTCCGCGACCGCGGCCAGGGTGAGCGCCTGGGCCCCCTGGTCGCAGAGCAGGCTCTCCGCCGCGTCGAGCAAGTCGTCTCTTCTCACTCTGGTTACTGTACCGTCTGGACGGTTCAGTCGGCAATCCGGGGGGTGGCCCTTCCGGGGGCGCGGTTAGTCTTAGTTGGCTGAGGACAGATCGGGAGGGGTCGTGGGAACCGCCTATCTTGACCATGCCGCCACCACGCCGATGCTGCCCGAGGCAGTGGAGGCCATGACCGCGCAGCTCGGCCAGGTCGGCAACGCCTCGTCGCTGCACGCGGCCGGGCGGCGCACCCGCCGGGTGGTGGAGGAGTCGCGGGAGACCATCGCGTGCGCGGTGGGCGCCCGCCCCAGCGAGGTCGTCTTCACGTCCGGGGGCACCGAAGCGGACAACCTGGCGATCAAGGGTCTGTTCTGGGCGAGGAAACGCCGTCGCGTCCTGATCAGCGCGATCGAGCACCACGCCGCGCTCGACCCGGCCCGCTGGCTGGCCGACCGGCACGGCGCCTCCGTCGAGCTCTTGGAGGTCGACGAGCGGGGCCTGGTCCACCCCGAGACCCTGCGCGCCGCCATCGCCCGCGACCCCGGCGACGTGGCCCTGGTCAGCGTGATGTGGGCCAACAACGAGGTCGGGACGATCCAGCCGATCCAGGTCCTCTCGGCCATCGCGCACGATCACGGCATCCCGTTCCACACCGACGCCGTGCAGGCGCTCGGTCAGTTGCCCGTCTCGTTCGCCGAGTCCGGCGTGGACGCCATGACGATCTCCGGGCACAAGGTGGGCGGCCCCATGGGCGTCGGAGCGCTGCTGCTGGCCCGGGGCGTGGACCCCGAGCCCGTACTGCACGGCGGCGGCCAGGAGCGCGACGTGCGCTCGGGGACGCTCGACGCGCCCGCGATCGCCGGCTTCGCCGCGGCCGTCGAGACCGCGGTCAAGCACCGCGAGGCCGCCGCGGAGCGGCTGACCGTCCTGCGCGACGACCTGATCGAGCGGGTACGGCAGGCCGTGCCGGACGTCATCCTCAACGGCGACCCCGTGAACCGGCTCCCCGGCAACGCGCACTTCTCGTTCCCGGGGTGCGAGGGCGACGCCCTGCTCATGCTGCTGGACGCCAAGGGGGTGGAGTGCTCCACCGGCTCCGCCTGCTCCGCCGGGGTGGCCCAGCCGTCCCACGTCCTGCTCGCGATGGGGCAGGACGGCGCGCGCGCCCGCGGCTCGCTGCGCTTCTCGCTCGGACACACCTCCACGAAGGAGGACGTGGACCGCCTCGCCGAGGTGATCGGCAACGTCGTGGAGCGCGCCCGCCGGGCCGGGCTCACCTGAGCCCCGCCACAGGCGTGCCTTCAGGCCGTCCCGGTTGCCGCCCGGGTGTTCGGCGTGGGCGCGCTATGCGGCCGCGCCCCCGTCCAGCTCCAGGCGGGAGCCGGTGAACGCGGCCCGCAGGCGCCGGTCGTGCGTCACGACCACCAGCGCGCCCGGGTACGAGGCCAGCGCCTCCTCCACCTGCTCCACGAGCATCGGCGAGAGGTGGTTGGTCGGCTCGTCGAGCAGGAGCAGGTCCACGGGCTCGCTCACCAGCCGCGCCAGATCGATCCGCCGCCGCTGCCCGTAGGAGAGCTCCCTCAGGCGCAGCCCCAGGTCGGACGGCCGGAACAGCCCCAGGGCCAGGAGCGCGTCCGCGTGGTCGTCCAGGCTCCCGGGGCGCCCGTGCGCGTAGGCCCGCAGCACGGTCCGGTCCGCCTCCCCGGCCTGTCCGGCCCGCCGTAGGTCACCGGTCTCCGGCTCGTCCTGCCGGAAGAATCCGACCCGCCCGGCTCGCCGTACCTCGCCCGCGTCCGGTCGCAACTCCCGGCGAGCACCCGCATCAGCGTCGTCTTGCCCGCTCCGTTCGGGCCGGTGACGAGCAGCCGCTCACCGGCGCGGATGGTCAGGGAGTCGAGGCGGAGCCGCCCTGTCACCACCACGGTGTCGAGCGCGGCCACCTCGGCCCCGGCGGCGGCTTCCGCGGTGGCGAGCGCGGCGGTGAAGCGCAGCGGCTCGGGCGGCGGCGGCGCCGGGTGGCCGGTGAGCCACCGCAGCCGCTGCTGGGACTGCCGGATGCGTCCGGCGGCCCCGTGCGTACGCGAGCGCGCCCGCCAGGCTCCGGTGCCCATGCCCGCCTTGGGCGTCTTGCGCGGAATCCCGGCCAGCCGGCCCGCGTTGGCCGCCACCAGCGTGGCATGCCGGTTCAGCTCGGCCTTCCACTCCTCGTGGGCCCGCTCCTGGGCCGCGCGTTCGGCGGCCTTGGCCACGAGATATCCGGCGTATCCGTCGCCGTAGCGGCGCACGCGCCCGTCGGAGACCTCCACAATGGCGGTGCTCACCCGCTCCAGGAACATCCGGTCGTGCGTGATCGCCACGACCGTGCCCCGGTGGGCGCGCAGGCGTTGTTCGAGCCAGGCCACGGCCCGGTCGTCCAGGTCGTTGGTCGGCTCGTCGAGCAGCAGCAGCTCAGGGGCGGACGCCAGCGTGGCGGCCAGGGCGAGTCTGGAACGTTCTCCGCCGGAGAGCGTGCCCAGCGGACGGCTGCGGTCGAGTCCGGGCAGCCCGAGCCCGTGCAGCGCGACCTCGACACGAGTGTCGGCCTCGTAGCCGTCCCGCGCCTCGAACTCCGCCACCAGCCTCACGTAGGTGTCGAGCCCGGCGCGAGCCCCCGCGCCGGCCTCGCCGAGCGACCGTTCGGCCGCCCGCATCCGGGCTTCGACCTCTCGCAGATCGGCGAGCGCCAGGTCGATCGCATCGGCCACTGTCGCGTGCGACGGCAGCGCGAGCGACTGCGGCAGGTATCCGACGCCGCCGGGCGCCACGACCACGACCTCGCCGTTGTCGGGCCGCTCGACGTCCGCCATGAGCCGCAGCAGTGTGGACTTCCCTGACCCGTTGTCGCCGATCACCCCGATCCGCTCGCCGGGTTTGACGGTGAGCGACACCCGGTCCAGGACGACGCGGGTGCCGTAACGCTTGGTGGTCTCGGCGAGTGCCAGTTGGGCAGCGGTACGCAAAGGGCCCACCTCCTCTTCTCGGTGCGGACGGATTCCGGACGCCGCGGCTCGGCGCTCGTGTTGTGCCTCGTGGCGCGAGTACGGCGTCACTCGCGTGCGGGTCAGCCCGGCGCCTTCCGGCTCAGGTGCTCCCACGCCCGGTACTCCTCCGTACGGGCCTGGTTCATCTCCTGGACCATGTCGTACGAGGCGCTGCCGACGATCAGCCGCAGCGGCGGCTCCGCCAGACCGGCCAACTCCATGACCACCGGTGCCGCGGTGCTCGGGTCGGGACCGGCGTCCTCGCCCCACATCTCGGCCAGCCGGGCGCGCAGCGGCTTGTACTCCGGGCGCGGTTCCGTCATCGTGGTGCCCCGCGTGAACAGGTCCGTGCCGTATCCGCCCGGCTGCACGATCGTCACCTTGATCCCGAACGGCGCCACCTCCATCGCCAGCGCCTGGCTCGCCGAGTCGAGCGCGGACTTGCCCGCCGCGTAGAACCCGACGGAAGCGAACCCGCCGCCGGACCCCATCGAGGTGACCTGCAGGATGTGGCCGGATCCCTGCGCCCGCAGGTGCGGCACCACGGCCTGGGCCACCCAGACCGCGCCGAAGAAGTTGACGTCGAAGTGGGCGCGGATCTGCTCCTCGGTGGCCTCCTCGACCATGCCGAGCAGCATTGCGCCGGCGTTGTTGACCACGATGTCGAGCCGGCGGAACGCCGCCGCCGCCTGGTCCACGACCTTCCGCACGGCCGCGCGGTCGGAGACGTCCAGGGTCAGCCGCACGAGGCTGCCCGGGTGGGCGGCGGCCAGGTCCGCGAGGGGGCCAAGGTCGCGGGCGGCGGCCACGACGCGGTCTCCGGCGGCGAGCGCCGCCTCGGTGAAGGCCCTGCCCAGGCCCCTCGACGCGCCGGTGATGAACCAAACTCGCGCAGTCGTCATGCACTCTCCTCTGTTGCTCCAAGACGATACGGTCCGTCTCGTTGTCGTCTTAGTTTGTGGCTGTGCCGATCCCATGTCAAGACGAAACGTATCGTCTCGTCTCGTCTGGTGCGTGATTGTGTCCCACCCGGAGGAGCGAAGCCCACCGCCGCGGCGAACGGCCCCGACGGGCCCTCCGCGACGTCGCGTACGACCTGGTCTCCGGGCTCGGATGCGCCACGGGCTCGGTCGAGGTCATCGCGGCTCGTGTAAGCGGCGCCGGTGGCCGTTCAAGGGCGCGGTGGGTTCCCGCCTCATTCTTCGCGCGCGAGCGGGGGAGGGGTGCGGATCACCCTCCGCGCCCGAGCCCGCAGGCAGGGCGCGGACGTCTGGAGCCGCCCCGCCGCGTCAGACGCCTGACGCGGCAGGGCTCGCGCTCAGGTCAGGAAGTGCGCGACGGCGCTCCACGACGGGTCGCTCTCGGCGTCGATCCAGGCCTGGCCCTCGTCCCAGGTGGACACCAGGTTTTCGATCCGGCGTACGGCGTCGCTTCCCGGGTCGGCGTAGACGTGGAACACCCGGGTGCCCTCGGCGCTCAGATGCGCGACGAGAACGGCGCAGCCGTCCGCGCGGAGCCGGGCGGTCAGCCGCTCCTCGAAGTCGCGCAACGCGTCCAGCGAGGCGCCGGTGGGCTGGCCGTCCTCGTCCGCGTTCACATACGGCAGCGTGACGCCGACGTGCTGGTCGAAGAGCGGGTGATCCACCGGACGCAGGGGATAGAGCGCGGCGGCGGTCAGGGGACGGCCGCTGGCGGTCTGCCCCTCCAGCAGCGCCCACTGCTCGTCGCGGAAGCCGTCGGCGACGTCGGAGACGACGGCGGGAAGATGGATCGCGGGGATCGCGTCGATGGGCTCGAACTCGGCCGCCACGATGTCGCCGACCCAGCGGGCCACCTCGTCCTCGCCGAGCAGCCGGTCGAGGGCGAGGAGCGTGGCGTCCATCCGCGTCTCGTCATCCACATCCGGAAATATCGGATGAAAGGCGGAAACGTCGACGCGCGGTGTCCCCGGCGGCACCCGCAGGCCGAGCACCAGCCGGTCGATGCCGAACGGCCGGCCCGCGACCTCCGTGGTGAACTCCGCCGCGAGCGGATCGGCCTGGCGGGACGGGTGGAACTCCCACTCGGCGTCCGCCGGCGCCGCCAGCGCCCACCGATGGACGAAGGAGCGCAACTCCGGATCTCCCGCCGCGCTGACCACCAGGGCGTGCGGGGCCATGAGCCCCGAGACGATCTCCCAGGTCAGCGACGGGTTCAGGGCGGTCACAGCCTCGCCGATCAGCTCGTCGAGGCGCGCGACGTCCCCCGCTTCGACCCGCGCGTCGATCTCGGGACGGGTCTCCTGCCACCACGTCCAAAACTCGGTTATGGCCTCGGCCGGGTCCACCGGCTCGCTCTTGCGGCCGAACAGTCGCATGACCGCCGATCCTTTCAGGTCCCCCTTCCGGGTGCCAAAGCGGTGTGTGCGCGCCCCTCACGTGATGGCCGGGTGCCGTATCGAAGGGTGGCGCTCGGCCGATCGAGGGGGCGTGGGAGACGGGTAGCCTGGAGGCCTATGGCTCTTCGTGTGCTGGCCGCCATGTCCGGCGGCGTCGACTCAGCGGTGGCCGCCGCCCGCATCGCGGAGGCCGGCCACGACGTGACGGGCGTCCACCTCGCGCTTTCGTCCAACCCGCAGTCCTATCGGACCGGCGCGCGGGGCTGCTGCACGATCGAGGACTCCAGAGACGCGCGGCGCGCGGCCGACGTGATCGGCATCCCTTTCTACATCTGGGACATGGCCGAGCGGTTCCACCGCGACGTCGTCGAGGACTTCGTCAACGAGTACGCCGCGGGCCGCACGCCGAACCCCTGCCTCCGCTGCAACGAGAAGATCAAGTTCGAGGCGGTGCTCGATCGGGCGCTGGCGCTCGGGTTCGACGCGGTCGCCACCGGCCACCACGCCCGCCTGGTCGACGGAGTGCTCAGCAGGTCGGTCGATGCGGCCAAGGACCAGTCGTACGTCCTCGGCGTCCTCACCAGGGAACAGCTTTCCCACGCGATCTTCCCGCTGGGTGACTCCACCAAGGCGCAGGTCCGCGAGGAGGCCGCCCGCAGGGGCCTCACCGTGGCCGACAAGCCGGACAGTCACGACATCTGCTTCATCGCCGACGGTGACACGCGGGCGTTTCTCGCCGACCGGCTCGGCGCCTCGGAGGGGCCCATCGTGGACGCGCTCTCCGGCGAGGTCGTCGGCACCCACGCGGGTGCGTACGGCTTCACGGTGGGGCAGCGCAAGGGCCTGCGCATCGACCGGCCGGCTTCCGACGGGCGGCCCCGATACGTGCTGTCGGTCGAGCCGGTCTCCAACACGGTGACCGTCGGTCCGCGCACCGCGCTGGAGGTCACCTCGATCGTCGCCACCCGGCCGGTCTGGAACGGGCCGGTGGACGAGCCGCGAGAGCCGATCGTCTGCTCGGTGCAGCTACGCGCGCACGGCGAGGTGTACGGCTGCCGCGCCCAGCTCTCCGGCACGGACCTGCACATCCGGCTCGACACCCCGGCCGCGGGGGTGGCCGCGGGCCAGGGCGCCGTCCTGTACGTCGGCGACACCGTGATCGGCTCGGCCACCATCGCCTCGGCGTCCTGACGCCTTCGGAAGGACTCGCTCGCCGTTCGGGCCCGCGGCGCGCCGGACCCGGCCATCGCCCCCTCGCCCGCCGACGAAACGGCGGGCAAGGGGCATGACGCGGAACGCGACGTCCCGTGGAGGGGCGGGCGGACCTATCCCAGGTCGACCGAATCGCCGACGGGCACGCGGCGCATGTCCGCCTTCTGCTTCTCGGCCTCCATGCCGAGCCAGGAGTCGATCAGCTTCTGGCCGAACTCGTTCACCAGGCCGTCATGGGTCGAGTACGCGCGGGCGGGCCGTACGTCGCGCAGGTAGTCCACCATCTCGCCCAGCTTGAGCCACGGCGCGTTGGTGGGGACGAGCAGGGTCGGCACCTCCACTCCGGGCGCGGTCAGCGCGTCGCCGGGGTAGAAGACCTCCTCGTCCACGAGGAAGCCGACATTCTGCACGACGGGCACGTCCGGGTGATTGAGCGCGTGCCATTCACCGATGACCTTGACCCCGAACCCCGCGGTGGCGAACGTGTCGCCGTCCCGCACCACCTGGACCTTCGCCGGGATCTCGCCGAGCTGGTCCGCCACGGCCTGGCAGGTCCAGATCTCCAGGTCCGGGCCCGCGGCCCGCAGCAGATCCGCGTCGAGGTGATCCCAGTGTTCGTGCGTGATGAGGACGGCGTCCGCTCCGTCGAGGAGCCCTTCCCCGCTGAAGGCGCCGGGGTCGATGACCAGACGGCTGCCGTCCTTCTCCAGTCGCCAGCAGGCGTGGCCGAGTTTGGTGAGTCTCACTCTCCCTAAGCTAATGGCGTGAACGACTTCCCTTGGTCCGAGGCCACCGCCACCGGCGTCGGGTCGCACCCCGGAGACGACCACGTCGAGGCGCTCCGCGTGGTCTTCGGCGAACTGCCGATGCCGTACCTGCCCGAGCTGCCCGGCCGGGGCGTCGGCGCGGACATGATCGGCAGGACGGCGTCGCTGCTCGTGGAGCTGCCCGTCGAGGTGCAGCCGTCCGGATGGCGGTTCACCGACCGGCCGGGGCGCGACCTCAAACGCGCCCGCGACCACCTCTCACGGGACCTCGACGCCCTCGAAGAGGTCGCCCAGGGATACACGGGCCCGTTGAAGATCCAGGTCTGCGGCCCGTGGACGCTGGCGGGCGCGGTCGAGCTGCGGCACGGGGACAAGACGCTCGCCGACGCGGGAGCCGTCCGCGATCTGGTGGAGTCACTCGCCGAAGGCGTGACCGCGCACCTGGCGGAGGTCCGCAGGCGCGTGCCCGGCGCGCGGATCGTCCTCCAGCTCGACGAGCCGGGGCTGCCCGGGGTGCTCGCCGGGACGGTGCCGACGGCGTCCGGGTTCGGGCGGCTGCCCGCCGTGGAGCCGGCGCCCGCGGCCGAGCGGCTCAGGACGGTGCTCAGAGCGGCCGAGTCCGCGGGAGGCGGGGAGAACGGCTCCGCCGCCTTCCCGATCGTCCATTGCTGCGCTTCCGACGTCCCCTTCGAGGTTTTGCGTACGGCCGGGGCGCGCGGGATCTCCCTCGACGCGGCGCGGCTGCGCCGCCGGGACGAGGACCACATCGGCGAGGCGGTGGAGGCCGGCGTCGCGTTCCTGCTCGGGGTGGTCCCGGGGACGGACGCCCGGATTCCGGACATCGGCGTGGTCGCCAAACCCGCCACGGAGCTGTGGCGGCGGCTCGGGTTCGCCCCCGCGCGGCTGGCCCGGCAGGTCGTTCTCACGCCCGCGTGCGGGCTGGCGGGAGCCTCCCCGGCGTACGCGCGTGCGGCGCTCACCAGTTGTGCCAGGGCGGCCCGGGTGCTGCGCGAGGATCCGGGCGAGTAGTCGTTCGCAAGCCGAATACAAGCCCGGTCTTCTACTCCTTTATGTGCAGATCTCGCACATTCAGGAGAGAGAAAGTCATGCGCAGCGGTCTCCGCACTCTTATGGGTCTCACCATCGCGGTCACGTTGGGCGGCGGGCTCGTGGCCGCCGCCCCCCTCGCCGCGTCGGCCTCGGCGTCCGGTTCGGCGTCGCGCGCGTACGCGGCGGAAACCTGGAACTGGGGCCCGACGGCCTCGTCCGACTACAAGGGGTGGGCGACGGGCAAGGTCAGGACCGCCGGCTCCGGGCTGCGGATCTCCGGGGAACTGTACGACGCAGGCGGCGCCCGCACCTGCTCGTGGGTCAAGATCAAGTGGCTGACCGACCGCGGGAAGTACCGCACGGCCACGTTCAAGAACTGCTCGCAGTCGACGCCGCGCGCGTTCAGCGTGAACGCCGGATACATGCTCACCGCCCAGGCCAAGGTCTGCCGGGGCACGTCGACCAAGATCACCGGAAGGTGCTCCGCCTGGGAGGGCGTCTGGAGCCAGGGCGGCTGATCCGCCGGTGTTCGCCTCGATGAGCCGCGCCCCCGCCCGTCCGGCCGTGGTGGCCCGGGCGGAGCCCGCGAAGCCGTACGGGCGGACGGGACGCGCACCCGCGCTGACCGGCGAGAATGTCGGTGGCGGGTGGCATTCTGCCGGGGACGACGCACCCGCCAGAGCGCTTCCGGGAGGGCACGGACACTTCCCCGCCTCCCGTAGCGTTCTCCCAGGGCCCGGTGACGAGGGGAGTACTACGCATGGACGCCGAGGTCGAGGGCGCGCCGGCGGCGGCGCGGGAGCGGCACGCGGAGCTGGCCGAGCTGGCCGAGGAGGCCAACTGGCGTTACTACGTGCTCGACTCGCCGACCGTCAGCGACGCCAAGTACGACGCGTGGATGCGGGAGCTCAAGGAGCTCGAGCAGGAGCACCCCGATCTGCGCACGCCCGACTCGCCCACCCAGAAGGTCGGAGGGGCGATCTCCACGGAGTTCGCCGCCGTTAGGCACCTTCAGCGGATGGAGAGCCTGGACAACGCGTTCGACGACGACGAGCTCGCGGCCTGGCAGGCGCGGGCCGAGCGGCTCGCCGAGGCCGACCCGGGGCCCTACCTGTGCGAGCTCAAGATCGACGGTCTCGCGGTGGCGCTGCTGTACGAGAAGGGCCGCCTGGTCAGGGCGGCAACCCGGGGCGACGGGACCACCGGTGAGGACGTGACGCCCAACGTCCGCACCGTCAAGGGCGTGCCGCACCGGTTGACCGGGGACGACGTGCCCGACCTGGTCGAGGTGCGCGGCGAGGTGTTCCTGCCGGTCGAGGGCTTCAACTGGCTCAACGAGCGGCTGATGGACGCGGGGAAGTCCCCGTTCGCGAACCCGCGCAACTCGGCGGCGGGTTCGTTGCGGCAGAAGGACCCGCGCGTCACCGCCCGGCGCCCGCTGCGCATGATCGTCCACGGCGTCGGCAAGTGGGAGGGCGCCGAGCCGCCGGTCAGCCAGTCGCAGATGTACGACCGGCTGGGCGCCATGGGCCTCCCGGTCAGCGACCGGTACCGGGTGGTCCGGAGCCTGGACGAGATCCGCGAGTTCATCGCCTACTACCAGGAGCACCGGCACGACCCCGAGTACGAGATCGACGGCGTGGTGGTCAAGGCCGACCGGGTCGCGGTGCAGCGGCAGCTCGGCTCCACCAGCAAGTCGCCCCGGTGGGCGATCGCGTTCAAGTACCAGCCGGAGCAGGTCAACACCGAGCTGCTCGACATCCAGGTGGGCGTCGGCCGCACCGGCCGGGTGACGCCGTACGGCGTGATGGAGCCGGTGGTGGTGGCGGGGTCCACGGTCGAGCGGGCCACCCTGCACAACGCGTCCGAGGTGAAGCGGAAGGGCGTGCTCATCGGCGACACCGTCGTGCTCCGCAAGGCGGGCGACGTCATCCCGGAGATCCTGGGCCCGGTGCTCGACCTGCGCACCGGCGACGAGCGCGAGTTCGTCATGCCGACGCACTGCCCGGAGTGCGACACCGAGCTGGCGTACGAGCGGGAGGGCGACGCGGACCTGCGCTGCCCCAACGCCCGCGCCTGCCCGGCGCAGCTCCGCGAGCGGATCTTCGCCGCCGCCGGGCGCGACGCCTTCGACATCGAGGGGCTGGGCTACGTCGCGGCCACCGCGCTCACCCAGCCGCTCGACCAGGACCCGGCGGTGCGCACCGAGGCCGACCTGTTCGATCTCACGGTGGACCGCCTGCTGCCGATCAGGTCGGTCGTCCGCGACCGGGACACCGGGCTGCCCAAGACCGACCCGGAGACCGGCGAGCCCAAGGTGGTGTCCTTCTTCGCCACGGTGTCGGGAGCGCCCAGCAAGAACGCCGAGAAGATGCTGGAGGAGTTGGAGCGGGCCAAGGACCAGCCGCTGTGGCGGGTTCTGGTCGCGCTCTCCATCCGTCACGTCGGCAAGCCGACCGCCATCGCGCTCGCCGACGAGTTCCGGTCGCTCGACGCGATCGCGAAGGCGTCGGAGGAGGAGCTGGCGGCGGTCGAGGGCATCGGCCCCCGGGTCGCCGCGGTCATCAAGGAGTGGTTCGCGGTCGACTGGCACCGCGAGATCGTCGACAGGTGGAAGGCGGCCGGGGTCCGGACGGCCGACGAGTCTCCGGCGGAGGAAGGCCCGCGCCCGCTTGAGGGCCTCACGTTCGTCGTGACCGGGACGCTCGCCGGGTTCACCCGAGACGAGGCGAGCGAGGCCATCACCGGCCGGGGCGGCAAGGTCGCCGGCTCGGTCTCCAAGAAGACCAGCTTCGTGGTGGTGGGCGAGAGCCCCGGTTCCAAGTACGACAAGGCCGTGAAACTCGGTGTGCCCATCCTCGACGATCAGGGGTTCCAGGTCCTGCTGGATCAGGGACCGGAGGCGGCCGGGGCCGTCGCCGCGCGCGGCGAGGAGTGACGGTTCGCCGCGTCAACCTGCTCCTGCCCGCCGCGCCCGCCGTCCTGCCCCTGGCGATCGGGGGCGGACGACGGGCGGGTGAAGCCGTTCGCGGCCCGGCGGACGGGCGCTGCGGCGGGGCGGGGGGACCGATGGTGGCGCACCGGTGGCGCGGTCGTTCCGCCGCTCCTCGGGACGGGGGCAGCGGACCGGTGGTGGTGCGGTGGAGCCGTCAGCTCGCGGCGCAGGTGAGCGACGGGACGCCGTTGGCGCCCGACCAGTTGCCGGTGAAGCCGAAGGACGTCGCCGCGCCGGCGGCCAGGGCGCCGTTCCAGCCCAGGTTCGTCACGGTCACGGCCGCGCCGCTGTAGGACGGCGAGCCGTTCCACATCTGTGTGATCGACTGCCCGTTCGCGTACGTCCAGGCGACATTCCAGCCGTTGATCGCCGCGGTGCCGGTGTTCTTCACCGTCACCTCACCCTGGAAGCCGCCCTGCCACTGGTTGACCACGGTGTAGGAGGCCGTACACGCCTTTCCGGCGGGCTGGCCGCTCGGGCTCGTGCCCGGGCTCGGCGAGGCGCTCGGTGACGCGCTGGGGGACGCGCTCGGTGAGGTGCTGGGCGACGCGCTGGGGGAGGGGCTCGGGCCGTTCGTGGGCGGGGGCGCCGCGATGGCCAGGTCGTACGCCCGCTGCGGCACGAACTGCCCGGCGGGGGCGATGCATCCGTCCGACTCGCCGGGCGGCTTGACCCAGAGATAGGCGGCGATCGCGGAGTCGCCGGTGTCCGCGGTGCTCCATGTGCCGGTGGCCCGGCCGCCCGGGTCGCACCACTCGCTGCCGCTCGGGCCGTTGCCGTTGCGGCTGGTGTCGATGACCGCCTTCAGCCCGGAGACGCCGGTCGCGGCGATGACGCTCTTGGCGTAGCTCACCAGCCCGGGCGTCGAGCGATAGTTGGAGACGTTGAGCGCGATGCCGTCCGCGCTGCTCCCGATCTCGGCGCCGTTCAGCCGGGAGGCGAGCTCGGAGGCGGACAGCCACGCGTCGTGGCCGCCGTCGAAGTACACCTTGACCTGCGGGGACGTGGCCTTCAGCTTCTTTCCGGCGTACGCCATGGACGCCTTGACCTCGGCCTGCTGGGCGCCGTTCATGCAGTTGGACATGATCGAGAGCGCGTCGGGCTCCAGGATGACGGTCGCCGGGCGGCCGCCGAGCCCCGCCGCGATCTGGTCGATCCACGCGCGGTAGGCGGTGTGGTCGGGGGCGCCTCCCGCGCTGGCCCCGCCGCAGTCGCGGTTGGGCATCTCGTACACGACCATGATCGGGATCTTGCCGGCCGCCGCGGCGGCGCCGACGTAGGCGTCCACCTCGGCCCGCACGGTCGAGGGGTTGTACGACGCGAACCACCGGCCCTGGGGAACGGCGGCGATCCTGTCCCTGATCACGGCCGTTCGGCTGTCGCCGGGGTTGGCCGCCACCCACTTGGCCGCGTTGGTCAGCGGATCGACGTAGAACGCGGAGCTCGCGGCCTGGGCGGTGGACGAGGCGAAGAGGGCCGTCCCCATCCCGATGGTCGCGGCGGCGGCGAGGACGACCGCCGTCACGGGCCTTTTACGCGACATGACTACTCCATTCCGGGGGGCGTGGGAGCGCTCCCAAGTCGTCAGGATCGTAAGCGGGCGACGGGGAGGTCAGGGAAGACCTCGGGGACTTCCGACGGGAAAGTCGCAGGCAGCCGGGCGGCCGTTCTCAACGGGGATGTGAAACATTCACCAGCAAGTCGTACATCTCCCACTCCATGCCGCGACACGCGATGAAGCGCAAGAAATCCGTAGTAACGGAACGTGCCCAATCGGTTTCGCGAAGTGGCCCAGAGGTCGTACCCTCCCATAGTGGCCTCTTGGGGGGTTTGTTACCGATGACTGCAGCTTCCCGTAATCGCGCTCCGGCTTCCGCGACGCCGTCTTCTCGCGTCCGCGTCCCGGTCGGCATGCCGGTGCCCGCGAGCTCGACCTCGGGAGGGCACGGCTCGGTGCCCGCCACGGGTTATCCGGCGGACACCCGGGACACCGGCCCCCGCCCGGGATCCCCATTGTGGAGCTACCTCGCGGGGGTCACCGCGGTCGGCTGCACCGCCCTCGTCGTGGCCCAGATACGGCTCGGCGTGGACGAGCTGGCCCAGATCGGGCGCACCCCCCTGTTCTGGATGCTCGCCGTCCTCGTGGTGCTGGGAGAGCTGCGGCCGGTCATGGTCAGCTCGTCGGCTCTGGTCGGGGGCACCCCCACGTCCACGATGTTCACTTTCGCCGTGCTCATGCACCACGGGCTGCCGATGGCGGCGCTGCTCCAGGCCGTCGCGGTGATCGTGAGCGGCCTGGTCAACCGCCGGGCCTGGCATCGCGTGGCGTTCAACATCGCGCAGGTGACGCTCGCCTGCACGGCCGCCGCCGTGACGCTCGGCGTGTTCGGCGTGCGCCCGAGCCCTCTCGTGCCGTGGACGCCCCACGGCACGGACATCCCCGCCATCGTCGTCTCCGGGGTCGCCTACTTCTCGGTCCGCGCGTTCCTCGTCTCCGCCGCCGTCGCCCTGCACGAGCGGCGTCCGGTGCTCCGCGTGATCAAAGCCTCGGTCGGGCCGCAGGCCCTCGTCTACGGCGCGCTGCTCGGGCTGGCGCCACTCGTGGTCGTGGTCATGTCGCACTCGCCCGCGCTGGTGCCGCTGTTCGTGGCGCCCCTCGCCGCGGTCTACTTCACCGCGACCATGTCCATGCGCCGCGACCACCAGGCCATGCACGACGGCCTCACCGGGCTGCCCAACCGCAAGATGCTGATCCTGCGCACCGAAGAGGCGCTGACCGAGGCCCGCGAGCGGGAGCGGGTCGGGCTGCTGCTGCTCGACCTCGACCGGTTCAAGGAGGTCAACGACACCCTCGGGCACCCGGTGGGAGACCGCCTGCTGCAGATCGTGGCCCACCGGCTGACCCACAGCGTCCGCCCGGGTGACGTCGTCGCCCGGCTCGGCGGTGACGAGTTCGCCGTGCTGCTGCCGTCCATCCGGGACGCCCACGCGGCCAAGGAGGTCGCGTCGCGGCTGCGCGTCGCCCTCACCGAGCCCGTACGGCTCGAGGGCATGACCTTCGACCTGGACGCCTCGATCGGCATAGCGCTCTTCCCCGACGACGCGCCGGACTTCGAGCTGCTGCTCCAGCGTTCCGACGTCGCCATGTATCTCGCGAAGGAGGGGCGCACCGGCGTCGAGTTCTACCTCGCGGACAAGGACCGCAACTCCCCGGAACGGCTGAGCCTGCTCGGCGACCTGCGGCGGGCCATCGACACCGGCGGCCTGGAGCTGCACTACCAGCCGAAGGTGAGCCTCGACGACGGCCGGGTCGAGGGAGTGGAGGCGCTCCTGCGCTGGTGGCACCCCGTACGCGGCCCTATCTCTCCCGCGGAGTTCGTCCCGCTGGCCGAGCAGTCGTACCTGATGCGCGAGCTCACCAAGCACGTCATCGACCAGGCGCTCAACCAGGCGGCCGCGTGGTGGCACGCCGGCCTGGACGTCCCGATCTCGGTGAACGTCTCGGCGCGCGACCTGCTCGACTCGGGCCTTCCCGACCAGCTCGAAGCGGGGCTCGAGCGGCTGGAGCTGCCCGCCGAGGCGATCCGCCTGGAGGTCACCGAGCGCATCCTGATGACCGACCAGGCGTACACCGCCGACACCATCCGCACCCTGGCCGGGCTGGGGGTGCAGCTCGCCCTCGACGACTTCGGCACCGGCTACTCGTCGCTGGTGCGGCTCCAGCGCCTGCCGGTGTCCGAGGTCAAGATCGACGGGTCGTTCGTACGCCGGCTGGGTGAGTCGGCCGACGACGAGCGGATCGTGCGCTCGATCATCGATCTGGTGCGCTCGCTCGGGCTCAGGTCGGTCGCCGAGGGCGTCGAGTCGGGCGACATCGCGGCCCGGCTGCGCGACATGGGATGCCACGCAGGCCAGGGCTGGTGGCTCGCCGAGCCCATGCCCGCCGGCGAGGCCACGGTCTGGCTGCGCACCCGGCTCAGCCCCGCCTTCACCGCCCGCCCCAAGGACGTCGTACGGCTCGCGCCCGGCGGCTGACCGCCCCGGCGCGCCGCCGACGGCGCGGGGAACCGGCGACCGGGGGCGGCGAAGGGGCCGACGGGCTCGGCGGCACGGCCCGCGACGGGCTGTGGACAGAGTCGGGCAGGCTTGGTGGCGAGCCCTAGGATGGCAGTGTCCACTCTCCATCCAGAAACGGGTTCGACGACTCATGTCCGCCATAACCCGCGACGAGGTCGCTCACCTCGCACGGCTGTCCAGGCTGGCGCTGGCCGACGAGGAGCTCGACCACTTCGCCGCCCAACTCGACCAGATCGTCGGCGCGGTGGCCCGCGTCGCCGAGGTCGCAGCCGACGACATTCCGCCGTCCTCGCACGCGCTTCCGCTGACCAACGTCTTCCGTCCGGACGAGGTCCGGCGCGGCCTGACGCCCGATCAGGCGCTCTCCGGCGCGCCCGCCGTGGAGGACGACCGCTTCCGCGTTCCCCGGATCCTCGGGGAGGAGGCATGACAGAGCTGCTCCGCAAGACGGCCGCAGAGCTGGGCCGGCTGATCGGCTCGCGCGAGGTCTCCGCCGTCGAGGTCGCCCAGGCCCACCTGGACCGCATCGCCGAGGTCGAGCCCAAGGTCAACGCGTTCCTGCACGTGGATCCCGACGTCACGCTCGCCCAGGCGCGCGCGGTGGACGATCGGATCGGCGCCGGTGAGAGGCTCGGCCCGCTCGCGGGCGTCCCGGTCGCGCACAAGGACGTCTTCACCACCACCGACATGCCCACCACCGCCGGCTCGAAGATCCTCGAAGGCTGGCGCCCGCCGTACGACGCGACGGTGACGGGCCGTCTGCGCGAGGCGGGGCTGGTCATCCTGGGCAAGACCAACCTGGACGAGTTCGCCATGGGCTCCTCCACGGAGAACTCGGCGTACGGTCCGACTCGCAACCCGTGGGACCTCTCGCGGATCCCCGGCGGCTCGTCGGGCGGTTCGTCCGCCTCGGTCGCCGCGTACGAGGCGCCGCTGTCCACCGGGACGGACACCGGTGGCTCGATCCGCCAGCCGGCGGCGGTCACCGGCATCGTGGGCATGAAGCCGACCTACGGCGGCTCGTCCCGGTACGGCCTGATCGCGTTCGCGTCGTCGCTGGACACGCCCGGCCCCTTCGCGCGCAACGTCCTGGACGCCGCGCTGCTGCACGAGGCGTTCTCGGGCCACGACGTGATGGACTCGACGTCGATCCACGCGGAGGTGCCGCCGGTCGTCGAGGCCGCCCGCCAGGCCGACATCGCCGGCCTTCGGGTCGGCGTGGTCAAGGAGTTCGGCGGCGAGGGGTACCAGCCCGGCGTGCTCGCCCGGTTCCACGAGGCCGTCGAGCTGCTGGAGTCCCTCGGCGCCAAGGTCGTCGAGGTCTCCTGCCCGTCGTTCGGTTACGCCCTCCCGGCGTACTACCTGATCGCCCCCTCCGAGTGCTCGTCCAACCTGGCCCGGTTCGACGCCATGCGGTACGGCCTGCGCATCGGCGACGACGGCACCCGCAGCGCCGAGGAGGTCATGGCGCTGACCCGGGCGGCCGGTTTCGGGCCCGAGGTCAAGCGGCGCATCATGCTGGGCACCTACGCCCTGTCGTCGGGCTACTACGACGCCTACTACGGCCAGGCGCAGAAGGTCCGCACCCTGATCTCGCGCGACTTCGACGCGGCCTTCCACCAGGTGGACGTGCTGGTGTCGCCGACGACGCCGACCACGGCGTTCCCGATCGGCGAGCGGGCCGACGACCCGATGGCGATGTACCTCGCCGACCTCTGCACGATCCCGACGAACCTCGCCGGAAACGCGGCGATCTCGGTGCCGTGCGGGCTGGCCGACGAGGACGGCCTGCCGGTCGGCCTGCAGATCATGGCTCCGGTGCTCGGCGACGACCGTTGCTACCGGGTCGGCGCCGCGGTCGAGAGGGCGCTGGAGGACCGCTGGGGCGGCCCGCTCCTGGCGAAGGCGCCCGCGCTCTAGGGAGTGTCCGACAAAGGCTGCCCCGCGCGCGGCGGGGCAGCATTCGCCGGATACAACCCAGGGAGTACGTGAGGGCACGGCGACGGCGATGTGCCCAGGCTCGGAGAGGAGGAACGGCGGCGTGATAACCCGCATCGAGATCGACGGCTTCAAGTCCTTCGCGGACTTCGCCCTCGACGTGCCGCCGTTCCTCGTTCTCATCGGCACCAACGCCAGTGGCAAGTCCAACCTCCTCGACGCGCTCCGCTTCGTCGCGGCCCACGCCCGCGGCGACGTGTACGACGCGGTGGACGCGGTACGCGGCGACGCGGTGGGGCTCTTCCGCCAGCGGGGGGACGGCTCACGAGCGGACGAGATGACGTTCGCGCTCGAACTGGTCCTCGATCCGGACCGCGTATGGGACATGCCCGACCAACCGCTGCGCAGAGCGCTCGGGTCCCGGTGGCGGTACGAACTGCGGGTGTCCATGGGCGACAACGGGCCGCGCTCCATGGAGACGTTCCTGCCGATGTCGAGGGCGGATGACCGGTGGCCGGAGCAGGCGCACGCCGACCCGCGGTGGGTGGCCGGGCGCATCGGCTACCTCGACCACGGTGACGATTTGATCCGCGCCATGCTGGGGGAGTCGCGCAGCCTGCGCATCGTCAGCAGCCTGGCGCGCTACTCGTTGAGCGACCCCACACGGTCGGATTCCGACCGCGGCGCGGAGGCGGTGTTGCGCAATGCCGTGGTCCAGGCCGTGTGGAGAACACTCGGCGAGATCTCCGCGTTCCAGATCGAGGACCATGCGCTGCGGAAGGTGAGCCCGCTTCCCGGGCGGCCGTTCCTGCAGCCCAACGGCGAGGGTTTGCCCGCCTACCTGCTCCATCTGCGCCGGGAGACCGCGCGCGAGGACGACCCGGACGGAGTGCTCGCGGAGATCCGGGCGGACCTGGTACGGATCGTCCGGGAGGTGACGTCGTTCGACGTCGTGGAGGACCACGAACGCCGCGACGTCCGCGTCGTGTTCACCGGGCGCTACGTGCCGAGGTTCGGCGCGGATGTGGCCTCGGACGGCACGCTGCGGATCCTGGCGCTGCTAGCGCTGCTCAACGATCCGGCGCGGTCCGGGCTGGTGGCCATCGAGGAGCCGGAGAACGGCGCCTTCCCCGAGCGGTTGCGCGAGTTGCTGACCACCATGCGCTCGTTGGCCACGGACCCGTCCCGCGACGACCCGGAGTGGCCGCTGAAGCAGGTTCTGGTCACGAGTCACTCTCCGGTCGTCCTCGACGTCGTTCCGCGCTCGAACGTCGTGTTCCTGGAGAACGTGACCCGGATCCAGGACGGGGTCACGTCCCGGGTCACCGTGGCCCGCCGTCTCGCCGAGCCCGGCGGCGCCCCGGTACGCGCGGACGACGGGCCGCCGCCGGTAACCGAGAGCGAGATCGAGCGGTTTCGCGCGGGCCGGGAGCCGATCACCTCATGAGGAGCCTGAACTCGGTGCTCGTCTGCGAGGGCCCCTCGGATGAGTGGTTCCTTCCCGTGCTGCTGCAACGGGCGACGCACCAGCTCTGCCTGGAGCACTTCCCCGGAGGCGTGGACGTCGGGGACGTGCGCGTCCTCGCGGTCGATCATCAGCGACCCGACGACATCGCCAGGGCCGTCGCGCGGGAATCCGGCGCGTACGACGTGCTGCTCTACCATCACGACGGCTTTCCGCAGCGTACCGCCGCGGCGAAGGTCGACGAGGTGCGCCGGGCGATCGTGGAAGCCGGCAGCACCGAGTTGTTCGTGCCGGTGGTTCCGGTCGTGGAGACTGAGGCGTGGGTCCTGGCGGACCCCGACGCGCTGGCCCGGGTGCTCTCGGTGCCGGTCGCCAGGGTCCGCGAGCTGCTGCCCAGGCAGCCGAAGCAGGTGGAGCAGCAGGCCGACCCGAAAGAGCTGCTTCGGCTGGTGATGCGCTCACTGGTGCGCAGGCACCGGAGGGCCAGGCCGGACGGTGACAGCATGGAACGCTACTTCAGCGAGCTTGCGGAGATCATCGATCTCGACCGGTTGCGAGACGTGCCCGCGTTCGCGGACTGGTGGAAGTCGATGGCCGAGGCGCTGATCCGGTTGGGATTCCGCTATGGCTGAGGCCGCGGACAACGTGATCACGACGGGTGTGCATCCCGTTCTGCTGACATTCGTGGATACAGGAAAAGTGGTGAGACACCTGTGAGCACTGAGACGCTCATGCCGTACGACGAGGCGCTGGAGCGCTTCGAGCCGGTGCTGGGGCTGGAGACGCACGTCGAGCTCGGCACCGCGTCGAAGATGTTCTGCGGCTGCCCGACCGAGTTCGGCGCGCCGCCGAACACGCAGGTCTGCCCCGTCTGTCTGGCGCTGCCGGGCTCGCTGCCGGTCGCGAACGCCGAGGCGATCGAGTCGACCATCCGGATCGGTCTCGCGCTGAACTGCACGATTGCCGAGTGGTGCAGGTTCGCCCGGAAGAACTACTTCTATCCGGACATGCCGAAGAACTACCAGATCAGCCAGTACGACGAGCCGCTGTGCACCGACGGGTACCTCGACGTCGTGGTCGACGGGCGGACCGTGCGGGTCGAGATCGAGCGGGTTCACCTGGAGGAGGACACCGGCAAGTCGACGCACGTCGGCGGCGCCACGGGCCGCATCCACGGCGCCGACTACTCCATCGTTGACTACAACCGGGCCGGCATCCCGCTGGTGGAGATCGTCACCAAGCCGATCGCCGGCGCGGACCGGCTCGCCCCGGACGTCGCCCGCGCGTACGTGACCGAGCTGCGGGAGCTCATGCGCGCGCTCGGCGTGTCGGACGTGCGCATGGAGGAGGGCTCCCTGCGCTGCGACGTCAACGTCTCGCTCATGCCGCGCGGCTCTTCCGAGTGGGGCACCCGGTCCGAGACCAAGAACGTCAACTCGCTGCGCAGCGTCGAGCGTGCGGTCCGCGGTGAGATCGAGCGCCAGGCGGCCATCCTCGCCGACGGCGGCCGGATCATCCAGGAGACCCGGCACTTCCACGAGGACACCGGCCGGACCACCTCGGGGCGCTCGAAGGAGGAGGCGCAGGACTACCGCTACTTCCCCGAGCCCGACCTGCTGCCCATGGCGCCCGACCGCGACTGGGTCGCCTCGCTCAAGGCCGCCCTCCCCGAGCTGCCGTCCGTACGGCGCGCCCGCCTCCAGGCGGAGTGGGGAGTGTCCGACCTCGACATGGCGGCGATGCACAACGCCGACGCCATCGGCCTGGTCGAGGCGACCGTGGCCGCCGGGGCTCCCGCCGCCGACGCGCGGAAGTGGTGGATGGGCGAGCTGGCCCGCCGGGCCAACGAGGCCGGCAAGCCGCTCGCCGAGCTGTCCATCACCCCCGCGGACGTCGCCCGGGTGACGGAGCTGGTGGCCTCGGGCGCGCTCAACGACAAGCTGGCCCGGCAGGTGCTCGAAGGCGTGCTCGCCGGCGAGGGCGGGCCGGACGACGTCGTCGCCAAGCGCGGTCTTCAGATCGTCAGCGACGAGGGCGAGCTGCTGGCGATCATCGACAAGGTCCTCGCGGACAACGCCGACGCGGCGGACAAGGTCCGTTCCGGCAAGGTGGCCGCCGTGGGCGCCCTGGTCGGCGGCGTCATGAAGGCCAGCCGGGGCAAGGCCGACGCCGGCCGGGCCCGCGAGCTCATCCTGGAGAAGCTCGGCGTCTCCTGATCTCATTTCAGACTGGACGTTTCTGACCGGAGACGACCTTCATCCGATTTCGGATGAGGGTCGTCTCGCTGGTCTCTCGACGCAGAAGGGTTCCTCCGCCGCCTCCTGTCGCGGGTGAGCCTCGGGTGATCGATTGTGGTCTGATTTCCGGCATATCCAGGAGGGGGTGCTTTAGGGTTAACTGAGCGGAGATGCCCCTGAGCCGGAGGAGTCTTGGGCGTGCGGAACGCGGAAGCCTCCATCGACCCGCCGACGGATTCGTTCGCGGCGGTGCCTCCGCCTGACTCGCCGAGAAGACATCCGGTACGGCCCGCTTCCGAAGGTCTGCCCCCGGGTGTGTCGGCCGACATCTTCGGTGGAGCGCCCGCGTCACCCGCCGCGCCGTCCGCATCGAAGGGGCGCAATCCCCTCCCCTCGACTCCGCCGTCCCCGGTGTCGTCCACCGGGCCGTCCGGCGTGCCTCCGGTGGCCCAACCGTGGCCGGTCGTGGACCGGAAGGCCCCTGAGGCGGCCCCACCCCGTACCGATCCGACGCCCGAGCCGGAGCGGGGCGCGCGCGGACGCCTGCTCAAGTTCGGCGTGCCGGCGGTGCTCCTGCTCGCGGTGCTCGCCTACGTGGTTCCCGCCGCGCTCATGGCCGGCAAGGTGCTGCCCGGCACCACCGTCCTGGGCGTCGACATCGGCGGCCAGACGGAGGCGGAGGCCGTACGGATCCTGAACAAGCGGCTCTCCGGCCTGGCCCGCACCCCGGTGATCGTGAAACGGGGCCTGGAGCGCGCCTCGGTGAATCCGGAGCAGGCCGGGCTCTCCCTGGACGCGGAGGCGACGGTGCGGCAGGCGTCTGAGGGGTTCCCGAGCCCCGTGGAGGTCTGGAACGCTCTGACGACCGGTCGTGAGATCCCACCGAAGACCACGGTCGACATGTCGCGGCTGGAGATCGCGGTGGCCAGGGACGTCGCGGCCGTCTTCGCCGGTCCGGCTCAGGAGGGCGACGTCGAGTTCAGGGGGCTGACCCCGGTCCCGATCTATCCGCGGGCCGGGCGGTCGATCGACCACGCCAAGGTCGCGGCCGACATCCAGCGGGCGTACCTCAATCCGGACGCGATGGTCGAGCTGGAGGTGCGGGCCGACGAGCCCAAGGTGACACGGGCGGAGGTGCGCCGCGCGCTCGGCTGGGCGCGGCGGGCGGTCTCGGGCCCGGTCACGGTGACGAGCGACCGGGGGTCGGTACAGATCACGCCGGAGGTCGTCGCGGCGAACCTCACGTTCCGCGTGGACCGGCGGAACGAACTGCGGCCCGTCTTCGACGCGGCCGACGCGCTGGCCGGCCTGGAGGACCGCCTCATCGACCCGGGGCGGCTGCCCCGCGACGCCACGTTCACGATCACCGGCGGCAAGCCCGTCCTGGTGCGGGCGAAGGCGGGCCAGACCCTCGACACGGCCCGCCTGTCCTCGGACGTCGTCACGTCGATCACCTCGGGAAGCCGTACGGCACGGGCCTTCGTGACGGCGGGACGGCCCGCCGTGACCGACGAGGAGGCGCGGCAGATGGGGATCAGCGAGCGGGTCGGCCACCACACGACGACCTTCGCGTGCTGCCTGCCGCGGGTCACCAACATCAAGACCGCGGCGCGGGCCCTCGACGGCCACCTGATCGCGCCGGGGGAGACGTTCTCGCTCAACCGGTTCCTCGGAAAGAGGGAGCCGGCCGCGGGGTACGTCGGCGGCCCGGCGCCCACGCGCATCCGCGGGAAGGCCGGGGCGGACGTGGCGGGCATCTCGCAGTTCGCGACCACGATGTTCAACGCGGCCATGCGCGCCGGCATGGAGGACGTGGAACACACGCCGCACGATCACCACATCGGGAACTATCCGCCGGGACTGGACGCGGCGGTCTCCTATCCCGGCCCCGACCTGCAGTGGAAGAACGACTCGCCCTACGGGGTGCTGGTGCGGGCGAGCGCCACCGGCACCACGGTGACCGTCGAGCTCTGGAGCACCAGGCGGTTCGAGGTCGAGATCTCCGATCCGGTCCGGTCCCGCCAGGTCAACCCCGAGGCACGTACGGTGAGCGGCCCCGGATGCGTGCCGTCGACCGGTCAGGCGGGCTTCACGGCCGAGGTCACCCGCACACTCCGGCAGGACGGGAAGGTGACCAGCCGCCAGACGTTCACGGCCACGTACGAGCCGGAGGCGACGGTCGTCTGCGCGCCCGCGGATTGAGGGGGACCCCCAGGGGCCCCAGCCGACCGTGCCCCCTCAGCCCGAGGTCTCCTCGATCGGCCGAACCTCGTTCAACGTGCCCCTGAGCCGACCGTGTCCCCTCATCCGACGGGGATCACGAGGATGCGGTCGTCTCCCGAGCGGGGGGAGCCGCGGCCGTCCTTGTTGCTGGTGGTCACCCACAACGTCCCGTCGGGAGCCCTGGTGACCGCGCGCAGCCTGCCGAACTCCCCGGTGAAGCGGGCGACCGGCCGTCCGAGGCGGCCGTGCGCGCGGACGGGGATCTGCCAGAGCCGCTCGCCGCGCAGCGCCGCCGCCCACAGCGAGCCGCCGGCGTACGCGAGGCCGGACGGCGACGCCTGGTCGGTGCGCCAGGTCAGCAGCGGGTCGGTGAACCGGCTCCCGCCGCCGGGACCCTCGACCTCGGGCCATCCGTAGTTGTGGCCCTTCTCGATCAGGTTGATCTCGTCGTAGGTGTTCTGGCCGAACTCGGTGGCGAACATGTGCCCCTCCGGGCCCCACGTCATGCCCTGGACGTTGCGGTGCCCGTACGTCCACACGAGGGTGCCGAACGGATTGCCCGGTGCGGGCCTGCCGTCGGCGGTCATGCGGAGGATCTTGCCGCCGAGGGAGTTCCGGTCCTGCGCGAGCCCGCCCTCCCCGGTCTCGCCCGTGGAGGCGTACAGGTAGCCGTCGGGACCGAACTCCAGCCGTCCGCCGTTGTGGATGCCGCCCTTCGGGATGCCGGTCACGATCGGCGTGGCGTCGGAGAGACCGCCGTCGTAGCGGTATCGCACCACCCGATTGTCATCATTTGTCGTGAAATAGAGGAAGACGAGGTGATCGTCGGAATATCTCGGGGAGACCGCCACACCGAGCAGGCCGCCCTCGCCCCGGGCGGACACCCCGCCGATCACGCCCACCTCCGTGACGCCTCCGTTGGGCGTGACGCGGAGCAGCCGGGCCGAGTCCCGCTCCGTGACCAGCGCGTTCCCGTCGGGCAGGAACGCGATCGCCCACGGCACCGCGAGGCCCCCGACCAGCGTTCGCGGCGTGCCGGGCGGACGCACCCGCTCGTTGCCCGCGGGAGGGTTCGTGGCCGTCCCGCCTCCCGGACCGCCGGTGGGAGCGGCGCCGGGATCACCCGGCGAGGCGTCGGCCGGCGGAGCGTTCCCCGTCGCGGCTCCGCCCCGCGCGTCGCCTCCCGCGCCCGTGGCCGGAGCGCATCCCAACATGGCGGCCACCAGCACCGCGCCCGCCACCGACCTGGACCATCCGGTACGTCCCATCGTCGCGACCTCCTCCGTCCCCATACTGGTGCCCGGATTGGCGGGTTCCCTTAGGTTGGTCCCGTGAAGATCTGGGTCGCTTCGGAGGACATCGCCGACGGGCTGGCAGGCCTGCCGGGACTGGACATCGCGGTTTACGACGGCAGGGGACCGGTCCCCGCCGGGATCGGCGAGGTGGAGGTGTGGGTGCCGCCGCTCGTGCCGGTGCGGGACGTCCCCGGATTACTCGCCGGGATGACCGGCCTTCGCCTGCTCCAGACCGTGACCGCCGGCGTCGACCCGTACCTGCCGCATCTGCCCGGCCACGTCACCCTGTGCAACGCCCGGGGCGTCCACGACGCGGGGACCGCCGAGTGGGCCGTCGGCGCGATGATCGCGGTGCTGCGGGACTTCCCCGAGTTCGGCGCCGCCCAGCAGCGCGGCGCCTGGTCCTGGCACTACACGGGAGTGCTCGCCGACTCGACCGTCCTCATCGTCGGGTACGGCTCGATCGGCGAGGCGCTGGAGCGCCGCCTCTCCGGGTTCGAGGTGGAGATCGTCCGGGTGGCCAGGAACGCCCGTCCGGGCGTGCACGGGCAGGACGAGCTTCCGGACCTGCTGCCCACGGCGGACGTCGTCGTGCTGCTGGTCCCCGCCACCGCCGACACCGCGGGCATGGTCGACGCGGGCTTCCTCGCCCGCATGAAGGACGGCGCCGTGCTGGTGAACGCCGCCCGCGGCTCGGTGCTCGACACCGACGCGCTGCTCGCCGAGCTGCAGAAGGAACGGCTGCGCGCGGCCCTCGACGTCACCGCCCCGGAGCCGCTGCCGCCGGACCACCCGCTGTGGACCGCTCCCGGCGTTTTCATCACGCCGCACGTGGCGGGCAGCACCCCCGCCTCCATCCGCCGGACCCGCACGCTCGTCTGCGAGCAGATCGCGCGGTACATCTCCGGCGAACCCCTTGAAAACATCATCACGGGGCACTACTGACCCGCGAAGGATTCCGGAAAGTGGCTGCCCCGTGACCTGCGGTCCGTACGGTGATGACATCGCGCAGCCGGTTATCGGATCGGTGACGACTCCGCCGTTGTCGTCGCTCAGGTCGGCGGCCGCGCGCAAACTGGCGACGTGACAGGGAGAGTAAAGCCGAGTCGATGGCGGGAGGGACTGCGTGAATCGCAGGCGTGACCCCAGGGTCCCGCTCACCGCCGTGTCGGGTCTCGGTGCGGCGGCGGTCGCGGCCGTCCTGATCGCCGGAGTCGGAGCATCGGTCGTGGTGGCCGTGGCGGGCGCCGTCACCGGCCTGCTCGCCGTGGTCTCCCTGGTGCTGGCCTCCTCACGGGTCGCGCCGGGGCAGCGGCGGCGGGCCGCGGCATGGCGCTGGCTGGAGGCCGGCTCGGTGACCTGGCTCGCCGGCATCGGACTGAGACCGGTCGCCGACGGCACGCCGTTCGTACTGACCTTCGCCGACCTGCTGCTCCTCTTCAGCTCGTTACTCCTGATGATCGGCTGCGCCTTCACGGCGAAGCCCCCTCCGTACAGCAGGGGCGTGGTCAGGCAGGTCACGGACGCCTTCCTGACCGCGGCCTCGATCTTCGCCGTGGCCTGGGTGTGGTTCCTCGCCCCGATCTTCCACGGGGTGGACGACGCCACCACGATCTTCTCCACGCTGGCGTTGCCGGTGGTGTGCCTGCTGGCCGCCTGCGCGGTGGCGCCGGCCCTCATCGGCTCACGGGCCGCCGACCGCTCGATCGGCCTGGCCGGGGTCGGCGTGCTCGGCGCGATCACGGTCGCCGAGTTCGCGACGGCCGCCGCGAGGCTGGACGGCGACCCGCCGCCGCTGGTCGCGACCCTGGTGGCCCCGGCCGCGTTCCTGCTCCTCGCCGCCGTCCCGTGGATCCAGGGGCGCACCCGCCGCCGGCCGCTGCCCGCCGCGATGACGGCCGTCATCCCGCTGTCCCTCGTCGCGGTCGCCACGCTGGCCGTCGCGTTCCACGCGTTCACCGGCGGCCGGGACCGCTTCCTGCCCGGCCTCGGCGCCGCGATCGTCCTCGTGCTCATCGGCCGGCTGATCCTGCTGGTGATCGAGACGGCCGGGATGCGGCGCCTGGTGGACGTCGGAGAGCGCCAGCTCCGCCGGCTCGCCGAGAACACCGGGGACGTCGTGCTGATGTGCGACCACGAAGGCGTGATCCGCGAGATCGGCTCCAGCGTGCGGAAGACGTACGGCTACCGCCCCGCCGACCTCGTCGGGCGCCCACTGGTCGACTACATCCACCCCGAGGACGTGCCCGGCGTCCAGGCCCTGCTCCGGCGGCTCGACAACGACGGCGAGGTCCTGGAACGCCACGAGAGCTGCCGGATCGCCTGCCGCGTCCGCGCCTCGGACGGCACCTGGCGGCCGACGGAGTCGGTCGCCACCCGCCACGTCCGCACGGAGGACCTGGTCCTGGTCACGGTCCGCGACGTCAGCGACCAGGTCGCGCTGCGCAACCAGGTGACCCATCTCACCTTCCACGACGGGGTCACCGGGCTGCCCAACCGGGCGTACTTCGAGGAGCGGGCCCGCGAGGTCCTCGCCCGGCCCGGCGGCGGGCGCGCCGCCGTGATCTTCCTGGATCTGGACGGGTTCACCGGCGTGAACGACTCCGTCGGCCACGCCAGCGGCGACTATCTGCTCGGCCAGGCCGCACGCCGGCTGCGCGCCGCCGTACGCGCCGACGACACGCTCGCCCGGTGGGGCGGCGACGAGTTCGCCGTGCTGCTCGAAGGCGGCGCCTCCAGCGGAGCCGACGCCCAGACCGCGATCGACCTGGCCGACCGGCTCGTCCGCGCCGTCTCGTCCGAGCCGTTCCGCGTCGCCGACCGCGACATGCCGCTGACCGCGAGCGTGGGCGTGGCCTTCGCCGAGGACGGCATGCCCGCCGGCGACCTCCTGCGCAACGCCGACGTCGCCATGTCCCGCGCCAAGGAACTGGGCGGACGACGGGTCGAGGTGTTCGCCGCGCACATGCACGCCGACGTCGTACGCCGCCTCGAACTCGCCGCGGACCTGCAGCGGGCCCTCCACGAGAAGCAGTTCGCGGTCGAGTACCAGCCGGTCGTCGATCTCGCCACGTCGCGGGTCACCGCGGTCGAGGCGCTCGTACGGTGGTGGCGCGGCGGCGCGTTCGTGCCGCCCGAGCAGTTCCTCGGCCCCGCCGAGGACACCGGGCTGATCGTGCCGCTCAGCGAGTGGATACTCAAGGAAGCCTGCCGCGAGGTGGCCGGCTGGCGCGAGTCCTCCTGGGACATCGGCCTGTCGCTCAACCTGTCGGCGCGGCAGATCACCGCTCCCCGGTTTGTGGAGACGGTCTCCGAGGCGCTGGCCGACAGCGGTCTGCCCGCCAGCGCGCTCACCCTCGAAGTCATCGAGGAGATGCTCGTCGAGGACGCCGAGGACACCGTGGCCAAGCTGTCGGAGCTGCGCGCCCTCGGCGTGAGACTCGCGATAGACGACTTCGGCACCGGGTACGCCTCGCTGGCCTTCCTCCGCCAGCTCCCGGTGGACATGATCAAGATCGATCCGTCGTTCGTCTCGGGGCTCGGACGTGACGAGACTCTCACCCTCCTCACCCGTACGATCGTGCGGCTCGGCCACGACCTCGGCCTGATCGTCGTCGCCGAGGGCATCGAACGCCCCGAGCAGCTCGAACTCCTCAGGGAGATGGGCTGCACGCGCGGCCAGGGCTACCTGGTCGCCCGACCGATGGCCGCCCGCGGCGTCGACCACCTCATGCACACCACCCTGCAGAACACGGCCTGAGGCCGTGTTTGATGGCCTCGCTGTGTTTATGGCGCTCGCTTCGCTCGCGCGGGCTCGGGGCGCCTACAGTCGGTGTCTTCCCTCGTCACTCGGAGTCGCTCGTTCCTCGCTCCCCGCTCGCTTCTCAGTCCAGACACCGCCGCGCCCCTCGCGTGATGGGTTGGCCACCGTAATGATCGAAGGCGCTCGCGCGGGCTCGGGGCGCCTACAGTCGGTGTCTTCCCTCGTCGCTCGGAGTCGCTCGTTCCTCGCTCCCCGCTCGCTTCTCAGTCCAGACACCGCCGCGCCCCTCGCGTGATGGTCGGCCGCCGTAGTGATCGATGGCGCTCGCGCGGGCTCGGGGCGCCTACAGTCGGTGTCTTCCCTCGTCACTCGGGACTCGTTCCTCGCCCGCTCGTTCGTGTTGTCGGGTTTGCCTTCGTCACGCTCCTCGCTCCTTCGTCGCTGCGGGCGTTCCTCGGTCCAGACACCGCCGCGCCCCTCGTGATCACCGATGGCGCTCGGCGGGGCGGGGCTGGTCAGATGGGTGGAGGGGCGAAGTTGATCTCATATAGTGAGACCGGTGTCCGAGATAATTTGACGAGGGGTGCGCGCATCGGACATCGTGTAGCCATGCATCGCAGTGGGATCCTCGTAGTACTTCGCAGGCGCGCGGCCTGACGAAGCACTCGGTCCTGCGCGCGCCCCAGATCCGCCTTGGCGGTCGGGGCATTTTTTATGCCAGCAGACAGACAGCTCAGCCACAAGGAACGAGCCGATGACCGAACAGATGACAGGTGCTCAGGCCCTCGTGCGGGCGCTGGAGCACCTCGGGGTCGACACGGTGTTCGGGATCCCGGGCGGCACCATTCTCCCCGCCTACGATCCCCTCTACGACTCTGCCAAGGTCCGGCACGTGCTTGTACGGCACGAGCAGGGCGCCGGCCACGCGGCCGAGGGGTACGCGCAGGCCACCGGCAAGGTCGGGGTCTGCATGGCGACCAGCGGTCCGGGCGCGACCAACCTGGTGACCGCGATCGCCGACGCGTACATGGACTCGGTGCCGATCGTGGCGATCACCGGCCAGGTCGCGACGCCGCTGATCGGCACGGACGCCTTCCAGGAGGCGGACATCTCCGGCATCACGATGCCGATCACGAAGCACAACTTCCTGGTCACCGAGGCGGCCGACATTCCGAGGGCGCTCGCCGAGGCGTTCCACATCGCCTCGACCGGCCGTCCCGGGCCCGTCCTGGTCGACATCGCCAAGGACGCCCAGCAGAAGATGATGACGTTCTCGTGGCCCCCGGTGCTGCAACTCCCGGGGTACCGCCCGGTCACCCGTCCGCACTCCAAGCAGATCCGCGAGGCGGCCCGGCTGATCGTCGAGGCGAAGCGGCCCGTGCTGTACGTCGGCGGCGGCGTCCACAAGGCCAAGGCGTCTCCCGAGCTGCTGCGGCTGGCCGAGCTGACCGGCATCCCGGTCGTCACCACGCTGACGGCGCGCGGCACCTTCCCGGACAGCCACCGCCAGCACCTGGGCATGCCGGGCATGCACGGCAGCGTCTCGGCCGTCGGGGGGCTCCAGCGCAGCGACCTGCTGATCGCGCTGGGCACCCGCTTCGACGACCGGGTGACCGGTGAACTGTCCAGCTTCGCACCGAACGCCAAGGTGGTCCACGCCGACATCGACCCGGCGGAGATCTCCAAGAACCGGCACGCGGACGTCCCGATCGTGGGCGACTGCCGCGAGGTCATCACCGACCTGATCGCGGCCATCGAGCACGAGTACGCCGAGGGCCGCAAGGGCGACTACGACGAGTGGTGGACCCTGCTGGACGGCTACCGCACCACCTACCCGCTTGGGTACGAGGAGTTCGCCGACGGCTCGCTGGCCCCGCAGTACGTGATGGAGCGGCTGAGCGCGGTCGTCGGCCCGGACGCGATCTACACCGCGGGCGTCGGGCAGCACCAGATGTGGGCGGCGCAGTTCATCGGCTACGAGAAGCCGGGGACGTTCATCAACTCCGGCGGCGCGGGCACGATGGGCTTCGCGGTCCCCGCGGCGATGGGCGCCAAGATGGGCCGCCCCGACTCCACGGTGTGGGCGATCGACGGCGACGGCTGCTTCCAGATGACGAACCAGGAGCTGGCCACCTGCGCCATCGAAGGTGTGCCGATCAAGGTGGCCGTCATCAACAACGGTAACCTCGGCATGGTTCGCCAATGGCAGACCCTCTTCTACAACCAGCGGTACTCCAACACCAACCTGCAGACCGTCCGGCGGATCCCGGACTTCGTCAAGCTGGCCGAGGCGTACGGTTGTGTGGGTCTGCGCTGCGAGCGGCCGGAGGACGTCGACGCCACCATCCGCAAGGCCATGGAGATCAACGATGTTCCCGTCGTGGTCGACTTCGTCGTCCACCAGGACGCGATGGTCTGGCCGATGGTCGCCGCGGGCACCAGCAACGACGACATCAAGTACGCCCGAGACATGGCGCCGAAGTGGGAGATCGAGGACTGATGAGCAAGCACACGCTGTCGGTGCTGGTCGAGAACAAGCCCGGCGTGCTGGCCAGGGTCGCCAGTCTCTTCTCCCGGCGAGGCTTCAACATCGACTCGCTGGCCGTCGGGCCGACAGAGCACGACGACATCTCCCGGATGACCATCGTGGTCAGCGTGGAAGAACTCCCGCTGGAGCAGGTCACCAAGCAGCTCAACAAGCTGGTGAACGTCCTCAAGATCGTGGAGCTGGACACCGCGCAGTCGGTGCAGCGTGAGCTGATGCTGATCAAGGTGCGGACCGACGCGGACAGCCGGTCCCACGTCCTGGAACTGGTCAACCTGTTCCGCGCCCGCTGCGTCGACGTGGCGCCGGACGCGGTGACCATCGAGGTCACCGGCACGATGGACAAGCTGGAGGCCTTCGTGCGGGTCCTTGAGCCGTACGGCATCAAGGAGCTCGTGCAGTCCGGCATGGTGGCCATCGGCCGCGGTGCCCGTTCCATCACCGATCGCTCGCTCCGTGCGCTGGACCGCACCGCGTAGCCGAGAAAATTCACTGAAAGGCAATCAAGTGACTGAGATCTTCTACGATGACGACGCCGACCTGTCGATCATCCAGGGTCGGCACGTGGCCGTCCTCGGGTACGGCAGCCAGGGTCACGCGCACGCGCTGAGCCTGCGCGACTCCGGTGTGGACGTGCGCGTCGGCCTGCTCGAGGGCTCCAAGAGCCGGGAGAAGGCCGAGGCCGACGGTCTGCGCGTGCTCACGCCGTCGGAGGCCGTGGAAGAGGCCGACCTCACCATGATCCTGGCGCCGGACCACGTCCAGCGTGACCTTTACGCCCAGCACGTGAAGCCGAACCTGGTCGCGGGCGACGCGCTGTTCTTCGGTCACGGCTTCAACATCCGCTACGGCCTGATCGAGGCGCCCGAGGGCGTCGACGTGGCCATGGTCGCTCCGAAGGGCCCGGGCCACCTGGTCCGCCGCCAGTTCTCGGCCGGGCGCGGCGTGCCGTGCCTCGTCGCCGTCGAGAAGGACGCGACCGGCAACGCCTGGCCGCTCGTCCTGTCGTACGCCAAGGGCATCGGCGGCACCCGCGCCGGCGCGCTGAAGACGACCTTCACCGAGGAGACCGAGACCGACCTGTTCGGCGAGCAGGCCGTCCTGTGCGGTGGCGTCTCCGAGCTGATCAAGGCGGGCTTCGAGACCCTGATCGAGGCGGGCTACCAGCCCGAGGTCGCGTACTTCGAGTGCCTGCACGAGATGAAGCTGATCGTCGACCTCATGTACGAGGGCGGCATCTCGAAGATGTACTGGTCGGTCTCCGACAACGCCGAGTACGGCGGCTACACCCGCGGCCCGCGCGTGGTCAACCAGGAGACCAAGCAGGAGATGCGCCGCATCCTGGACGAGATCCAGAACGGCCAGTACGCCCGCGAGCTGGTCGAGGAGTTCGACTCCGGCCAGGCCAACTTCAACAAGTACCGCGAGGAGCTCTCCGGCCACCCGATCGAGGAGACCGGCGCCAAGCTCCGCCCGATGATGAGCTGGCTCAAGTCCCAGTAGTCCCGCGCACGCGAGTCGGCGCCGTCCCCGGTCAGCGGGGACGGCGCCGATGCGTTTCTCACCGGGTCACCGGGCTCGCGGTCGCCCTTGTGGAGCCGGTGAGGTCGGCGGGGTCAGCACTGGACGGGCTTGCGCCAGGAGCATTCGAGGCCGTCGTCGTCCTGGGCGGTCTCCGCGCGCAGCGTCGAGGCGGCCGCCGCGTCCACGGGGGCGGACCGGGTGAACTGGGCGAGCCTGACCGCGATCCGGTCCTCCAGGTCCCGCGGCGCCCCGGAGAGGTAGCCGTTCGTCATGATCGAGAAGACCAGCGGCTCGCCCTCCGCGCTCGTCACGTAGCCCGACAACGACGTCACGCTGGTCAGCGAGCCCGTCTTCGCGTGCACGTTGCCTTCGGCGGGCGTGCCGCGCATGCGGCTGCGCAGCGTCCCGCCGACCATCCGCTCCGCCGCCCCGGCCACCGGCAACGAGTCGTACCAGACGGGGAACCACGGCTTGCCCCTGACCGAGGCGAGCAGTGACGCGAGGCCCGACGGCGTGAGACCGTCCATCCGCGACAGGCCGGAGCCGTCCCGCAGACGCAGCGTCTCCACGCCGTTCGCCTTGGCGAACGCCTCCGTCACCGCGAGGCCGGCGGACCAGCTGCCCGCGTCGGAGGCCTTGCGGCCCATCGCCTTGGTCAGGATCTCGGCGTGCATGTTGTTGCTGAGCTTCATGAACGGCGTCAGCAACTGGCTGAGCGGCATGGACTCGCGCGCGGCCACGGCCTTGGCCCCCGCCGGGGTCGCCCCGCGTACGGTCTGGCCGATCACGCGCACGCCGTGGGCGGCCAGCCCCTTCCGGAAGAGGGAGGCGGCGTAGAGGGCCGGGTCCCACACCGCGACCCACTCGTCGTACTGCTCGGCCACGGTGCCGGTCACCACGACCGTGTTCCCGCCGTGCTCCCGCTCCACGAGGATGTCCGTCTCGGCCCCGGTCGTCGCCCTGTTGACGATCTTCACGTAGTCGGTCTCGGGGGTCGTCGTCACCTTGGCCGGCTTGCCGGGGCGGTCACCGGGGGCGACCGACACGACGACCGACCCCGCGTCGTAGTCCGTGTCGGGCGACGCCGTCAGCGCCGAGATCTGCGCCGCGTAGTAGTACGGCTCGTCGTCCCAGGCCCAGTCGGTGCCGAGCCGTACGTCGTCGAACCAGGTGTCGTCCACGACCAGGCGGCCCGTGACGACCTTGACGCCGGACGCGGCGACCTTGGCGGCCAGCGCGTCGTAGTCGGCGGCGAGCACGGTGGGGTCGCCGGTCCCCTTCAGGTAGAGGTCCCTGCCCTTGGACAGGACCTGCGTGCTGAACCGGTAGTCCGGGCCGAGCGTCTCCATCGCCGCGGCGGACGTGAGCAGCTTGGTGTTGGAGGCGGGGGCGAACAGCTTGCCCGAGTCGAGGGTGTACAGGTTCTCGCCGGTGGCGGCGCTCCGGACGACCACGCCGGCGCGGGCCATCGTGAGCCGGGAGTCGTTGAGGAGCTCGTCGATGTCGTGGACCAGGTCGGCGACGCCGGGGTCGGGGTCGAGCGCGTCGGCGGGGATTCCCGAGCCCGCGACACCGCCGACCAGGACCAGCGAGGCCAGCATGATCGAAGTTCGTCGTGATAAGCGCACGGTCACTCCAGACTGAGTGGGGCTTTCCGCGATCATGTGGAACGGCCGCAGCCGCATCAATACGGAAATGTGCGTATATGTGGGGACGGCCAGGAGAGACGGTCAGGCGGGGCTGGCGACCAGGAACACGCAGTCGCCGAACGCGACCTCGTCACCGGGACGCACCCGCGCCGGGCCGACCAGCCGCCAGCCGTTCAGCCGGGTGCCGTTGAGCGAGCCCAGATCCACCAGGAGCCACGCGTCGTCCTCGCGGCGCAGCTCGGCGTGTACGCGGGAGACCGTCACGTCGGACAGCACCAGGTCGCAGGCCGAGCCCCGGCCGACGAGGTAGCGGACCCGGCTGTCGGCGGGGAGGGCGAGCCGGGGCAACCGGGGGCGCCGCCAGGCCGCCTCGATCCTGGTGGTGAGGTCGGAAACCGAGGAGACCGCCTCGGTGATGCGCCGGCGCCAGCGGCCCCGCTGGGGCAGGTCGGAGATGAGATCGTCCAGCTCGCCCCTGTTGCGGGCCCGCAGCGCCATGTCGACGCGTCCGACGAAGGTCTCCATGGAGAGCCGCCCCTCGGCGGCGCGGTCGCGGAGCTCGTTGAGCGCGCGCTCACGGTCCCCGTCGGACGCGCGAACCGGAGGGTGCGACGAGCTCATGTCAGGAGTATCCGTCGGAGGATCACAGGGTGTCCAGCAGACCCCCACATTCCTCGCCTTTTGGGTCGCGCGTGCGATCGGCCGCGGGGGTGTGGGGGAGGCCGGGTCCGTCAACCGCGCGCGAAGTCCTGCGTCCAGTACGGTCCGCCCGCCGCCGCGTGGCCGACGCCGATGTGGGTGTAGGAGCAGTTCAGCATGTTCTTGCGGTGTCCCGGGCTGTCCATCCAGCCCTTCACCACGGCGGCGGCGGTCGAGTAGCCCTTGGCGATGTTCTCCGCCGCCGCGCTGAACGCGAAGCCGGACGCCTTGATGCGCTGCGCGAAGTCGCGGCCGTCCTGCGAGGTGTGGCTGAAGTACTCCTTGGCGGACATGTCGCCCGAGTGCCCGTAGGCGGCGGCGCGCAGCCGGGCGTCGTGGACCAGGGCGCCGCAACCGGCCTTGGCGCGCTCGGCGTTGGTCAGCCGTACGACCTCGTTCTCGATGTCGGTCCCGACGGCCGAGCCCGAACCGGTCCCAGTCCCTGTCCCCGTGCCGGTGCCCGAACCGCCGGGGCGGGCGGGGGAGCAGGTCAGGCGGGCCTTCGCGGACTTCGCGAGGTGCCCCCGGCCGTCCGTGACGACCGTGACGAAGGTGCCGGGGCTGCAGCGCAGGCTCACCGCGAGCCGCCCGTTGCGTACGACGGCGGAGCCGCTCTTCACCGTACGGTCGGGGCCGGGCAGCACCTTGACGATCCGGACGCGGACCCGTGCGCGGTCGGCGCAGCCGGTGCGCGCCACGGCGGCGCGGATCTGCCCGCTCGGCGTGGTCCGCGGCTTCGACGCGACGACGCGGCAGTCGGGCCGGGCGGCGGCCGCATTGGCGGGTACGGCGGGCAGGCCGATCGCCGCCACGCTGCCGAGACCCAGGATGGCCAGGGCGGTCTTTCGCACGGTTCCTCCAGTGTGCGGGGGTTTCGTACTGGATGGAATCAGCATTATGGACGCTCTTGAGGGTGCTATGACCGCTAAACCACTCTTTTCTTGGTATCTGACCTAGTGCGAAGCTAGTCGCTTTGGTCCGAATTTCTGCTGGTCAGCGGGGTATGGAGCGATCCCGGATCTGCGGGGAATCCGACTTGGCAAGAGCATACCGAGTATGCATACTCGGTATACATGACGATCCGGCATGGCCTGCTGGCGTTGCTCACCCAGGGCCCTCGGTACGGGTACCAGCTCCGCGCGGAGTTCGAAGCGTCCACAGGGGCGACCTGGCCGCTGAACATCGGCCAGGTCTACACGACGCTGTCGCGGATGGAACGGGATGGACTGGTCGCCCCCGGCGAGCAGGACGAGCAGGGCCGCGTGGTCTACGACATCACCGAGAAGGGCCGGGCCGAGCTGGACCTGTGGTTCGCCACACCGGTCCGCCAGGCCGACCGGCCACGTGACGAGCTGGTCATCAAGCTCGCCATGGCGATGACCGCTCCGGGGGTCGACGTCGCGCGGGTCGTGCAGGCCCAGCGCTCCGCCACCATGCGGACCCTGCAGGAGCTCACCCGGGCCAAGCGCGGCGCGGGCGTCGCGCAGCGGCTCGTCCTCGACTCAATGATCTTCCAGGCGGAGGCCGAGCAGCGCTGGCTCGCGCACTGCGAGGCCGTCCTCGCCGCATCCCCCAAGGAGGGCGCATGACATCACCCGATCCAGAGCCCGGCACGCCCGCGGCCGTCGTGGTGCGGCTCGCCGAGGTCGGCCGCAGGCACGGCGACGGGGCGGGAGCCGTACACGCGTTGAAGGGGGTGAGCCTCGACGTCGCGGCGGGAGAGCTGGTCGCGGTGATGGGACCGTCCGGATCCGGCAAGTCCACGCTGCTCAACCTCGCCGGCGGGCTCGACCGGCCGACGTCCGGCGACGTCGAGGTCGAGGGCGTCGCGCTGGCCGGGCTGCCGGCCGCCGACCTGGCCGCGCTACGCAGACGCAACGTCGGCTACGTGTTCCAGGACCTCAATCTCATCCCGTCGCTGACCGCCGCGGAGAACGTGATGCTTCCCCGCGAGCTGGACGGCGTCCGTACGGCGCGGGCCCGCGAGGAGGCGCGCGCCGCGCTGGAGGAGGTCGGGGCGGACGACCTGGCGGACCGTTTCCCGGAGGAGATGTCCGGCGGCCAGCGGCAGCGGGTGGCGATCGCCCGGGCGCTGGTGGGGGAGCGGCGGCTGCTCCTCGCCGACGAGCCGACCGGGGCGGTGGACACGCTCGTGGGCGACGAGATCCTGGGCATCCTCCGGGGCCGGGCGGAGGCGGGGGCCGCCGTCCTCGTCGTCACCCACGAGCCCAGGTATGCCGCCTGGGCCGACCGGGTGGTGTTCCTGAAAGACGGGCGGCTCGTCGACTCGGCCGCCGCGGGCCTGGTGAGCGCCCGATGAGCCGGCCGATCAGCCTCTTGCGGCGCGTGGCGCCCGATCACGCGCTTTCGACACGACCGGCCCGCGGGCCGCTGGGCCGGGAGGTGCCATGAGTTCCGTACGTGCCGCGTTACGGATCGCCCGACGCGACGCCTGGCGGGCGAAGGGCCGCAGCCTGCTCGTCATGATCATGATCGGCCTGCCGGTGCTCGCCTTCACCGTCGCCGCCACGTACACAGCGACGCGGGAGCTCGACCCGCGCGAGCGGATCGCCTGGGATCTGGGCTCCGCCGCCGCGATGGTCACGGACACCGAGATGATCGGCCCGATCCGGCAGAACGCCACGCGGGCGGAGCTGTTCATGACGGTCGGGAGCGACACCCGGCCTCCGCTCGCGGAGGCCGAGATCGCGGCGTTGTTCGGCCCGGACACCCGGGTGGTGCGGTCCGTCCAGGGGCACGGCGAGTACCAGGAGCGCGACGGCTACCAGGATGCGGTGGTCCGTGAGGTGGACGCCCGCGATCCCGTCACCCAGAGTGTGTTCCACCTGATCGCCGGGCGGTTTCCCCAGGCGGAGGACGAGGTCGCGGTGAGCGACGCCGTCGGGGTGCCGGTGGGGAGCGTCCTGCGCGTCACCAGGGCCGACCTCGCCAGGCGGGTGGTGGGCGTCGTGGCGGCCCCGCCCGTGTCCGGCTACGTCGTCCGGCAGATCATCACGCCGCCCGGCGCGCTGCTGGGCCGCGTGGAGGGGCTCCGCCCCGAAAGCCGCTGGCTCGTCGACGCGCGGGGGCCGATCACCTGGGAGCTGGTGCGGCAGGCGAACCTGAAGGGGCTCACCGTGTTGTCGCGGGCCGTCCTCGACGATCCGCCTCCGATCGGAGACGGTCCGGACGAGGCGCTGGGGGATCGTCCCTTCCTCTGGAACGACGCGCAGACGGTGGCGCTGGTCACCGCGATCCTCGTCATCGAGGTCGTGCTGCTCGCCGGACCGGCCTTCGCGGTGGGGCTCCGGCGGCGGCGCCGGGAGCTGGCGCTGATCGCCGCCCAGGGCGGCTCGGCCCGCCACCTGAAGATCATCGTGATCGCCGAGGGCCTCACCCTCGGCGCGGGTGCCTCCGTGCTCGGGGCCGTCCTGGGTGTGGGCGTCGCCCGTGTCGTGGTCGGCGTCGTCGGTCTGTGGCCCGCCGGTGAGCTGGGGCCGTTCGACGTGCCCGTCGGCCAGGTCGCCCTCGTCGTCGCGCTCGGCACGCTGAGCGGCCTGGTCGCCGCGATCGTGCCCGCCGTACAGGCGGCCCGCTGGGACGTGCCCGCGGCCCTCGCGGGGCGGCGCGACGCACGCCGGGACCGCGCCGGACGCCCCCTGCTGGGTGCGCTTCTCGTCGTGCTGGGCCTCGCGGCGCTCGCGTACGGCGTCTGGAGCGGGCGGAACGCCGTCCTCGGGGGGGTGTTGCTCGGCCAGCTCGGCCTCGTCCTGGTCATGCCGTGGCTGATCGGCCGGATTGGTGCGCTCGCGGGACGGCTTCCCCTGCCGCTCCGGCTGGCCGTCCGCGACGGCGCCCGCAACCGCGGTCGTACGGCGCCCGCTGTCGCGGCGGTCATGGCGGCGACCGCCGCGTTCAGCACGATCTCGATCGTGGTGGCGAGCGAGACGGCGCTCAGGACGCAGACGCCGCGCAGCCTCTTCGTGCCGGGCACGACCGCCGTCTACGGCACCGAGGTCACCGAGGAGTCGTGGCGCGAGATCCGGCCGATCGTGGAGAAGACGCTGCCGGGAGTGCCGCTGGTCGAGGGACTCGTGCCCGTGAACGGCAAGGGGCAGCCGCTGTCGATCCAGGTGCGCGACCACGGGTGCGCGGAATGCATGCGGCTGGGAGGCCCGCTGGGCGAGCTGCCCCTGGGCGGCCCCGACCTGCTGCGCTACGTCCTCGGCCGTACGGATCCCGGCGCCGAGGCCGCGCTGGCCGCGGGCCGCGCCGTCGTGTTCGACCCCGGCGCGGTCCGGAACGGCGAGCTGCGGCTGACGCTCTCCCCGTACCCCTTCCAGGACGAGCAGACGGCCGTGTCCCTGCCCACGACGCTCGTGCGGGTCGAGGGCCCCACGGTGGTCCTGGGTGTCGCTCCGGCGTCCGCGTTCACCTCGCGCGGATACGGGGTCAAGCTCGCGCACCTCCTCGTCGATCCCCAGGTCAGACGGGTGACGGTGGCCGAGGAAGCGCGACTGCAGGATCCCATCCAAGCGGTGACGTCCCGGGTGGCGGTCATGGTGGCGTGGGAGCGCGACGGGCAACGGGGGTCGCTGGTGTTCGCGATCGCGATGGCCGTGATCGTGCTGGGCGCCACCTTCACCGCGACGGCCCTCGCGGCGGCGGACACGCGCAAGGACCTGGACATCCTCTCCGCGACCGGCGCGCGGCCGCGGACCCGCCGGGCGGTGGTGGCCGGGCAGGCGGCCTTCATCGCCGGGATCGGCGTACCGGCCGGTGTGGTGGCGGGCCTGGCGCCCGGCGCCGCGCTCGCCGCGCGGGCCCTCGTCCAGGCGGAGGACTTCCCCGCGGCGGCGCTCAACAGTTATCGCTTCGCGTCGCCGGGATTCGTGTTCGCCGTGCCGTGGCCGCAGCTCGCCGCGATGGCGGTGGGCCTTCCCCTGCTGGCGGCCCTGGTGGCGGGGGTGTTCGCCCGTACGCGGGTAAGGCTTTCGCGCCGGGTGGCATAAGTCCCCGTCCGGCAGGGCCGGCCGCGCTCACGCCGCCGGAGTCGTGTTCACCCGGGCTGACCGTTTCCGGGCCCGCCGAGGTCAGCGGTCACCCGGGTGGACGTGGCCGTTCCGGCCGGGCAGGGTGATCCGGATCTTGGACTGCTTGGGCGGAAGCCGCTCCCAGTCCTCCATGAACGTCGCCACGAGGCCGTGCTTCGCGGCCAGATCCACCAGCGTCCCGGTGCGGTAGTAGAAGTCCTCGTGCAGCACCTGGTGCTCCTTGCCCTCGGTGCGGTCGAAGGTGAAGTCGAACCAGCCGTCCGCCTTGAGGACGCGCCCCACGTGCGCGAAGCACTCCTCGATCACGTGCAGCGGCGAGTGGGAGAACACGCTGTGCGCGTGGACCACGTCGAAGTGCCGGTCCGGGAGGAAGGCGAACGTCAGGTCCCTGACCGGCGTGAGGTGCGGCAACTTCTCCCGCAGGTCGTACTCCACGATCGTGTTCTGGGCGGCGATCAGGATGTCGGGGGAGATGTCGATCCCGAAATAGTGCCCCGTGTCCAGATAGTCGATGAGCAGCCGCCCGGCCCGCAGGTTCCCGCAGCCGATCTCCAGGACGCGGTGCCGCGGTCGCAACCCGTGCCTGATCAGGTAGTCGAACTGCGTCCGGCCCATCTTGATCCAGCGCTCGCGTGACTTGCTGCCCACCGCCGAGTACGGGCTGCGCGCGGTGTCCGACCTCATCACGGCTCGGTAGTAGCTGGTGTGGTCGGGACTGCGCAGGCGCAGCCAGGTGTCCCTCGCCAGGCGGCGGACGTGGCGCGGGACCCGGCCCGGGTGGCGGACGGCGTAGACGGCCTGGCGGACGAGACTCGAACGATCCTTGTTGTGCACGGCGGCTTCCGTTTGGCTCGGCGTGACGGCTGTCCTGTCGAGGATGCCAGTGAACGGCCCGTCACGCACGGTCACCGATCGGGACGGATCGGACCACCTGAGCGGCCTCCCCGCACGTCGCCGCGCGACCGGGGGTCAGGTGGCCGTGGGAGCTTGGGCGCGGGCCATGCGCTCGGCGGTCAGGTCGTACTTCAGGGTCATGAGCACGCCGGACAGGGCGATCACCGCCGGGACGACGGTCAGGCCGACGATCACCGCCGTGTGCGCGCTGCCCGGCTGGGTGACCGGGTTCGCCGGGTCGGAGGAGACGAAGCCGCCGACCGCCAACACCGCGCCGTAGATCGTCACCCCGAACGCCTGCACCGCGCTCTCCACGGCCGTCCACAGCCCGGTGAAGACGCCGCCGCGGCGCTTCCCGCTCACCGCTCCGTCGTACGCGATGACGTCGGCGAGCATCGAGAAGCCCAGGAGCTGCAACCCCGCGTACCCCACGCCGACCACCACCACGCACAGATGCGCGTACAGCGAGCCGAGCAGCGGGGTGGCGACGACCAGCAGGGCGCCGACGGCGAACAGCGCGCCGGAGAGGATCATCGCGCCCCGCTTGTCGAACCTGCGGGCGAGCCACACCCACAGCGGCATCGTGACCAGCATCGGGCCGACGAGCGCGGCGAACAGCGTGCTGGTCGCCCCCGTGTCACCCAGTGTGTACGCGGCGAAGTAGGGCGCGCCCGCGAGCATCACACCCGCCCCGAGGGTCTGCGCGCTGCACAGCCCGAGCAGCCACAGGAAGGGCTTCGACGTGCGGGCGGCGGCGAGCTGGGCGCGCAGCGTGCCCTCCGCCTCCTGCGGGCCCGTGAAGGGGGCGCGGGCGGTGCCGAAGAACGAGCCGAACATGGACACCAGCAGGACGGCCGCGAAGATCAGGCCCATCTGGCGGTAGCCCTCGATCGACTTCCCCGCGATGGCGGGCGCGAGGATCCCGCTCATGGCGATCCCGACCGCGACGAAGATCATCCGCCACTGCAGCAGCGACGTGCGCTCGTGGTAGTCGCCGGTCATCTCGGCCGGCATGGCCTTGTACGGCACCTCGTACAGGGCGTATCCGGTGGCGGCCACCAGGAACATCCCACCGACGAACAGCGCGGCCGGGAGGCCGGTCAGCGGCGGCCCGGCGAACATCAGCCCGAAGGACAGGGGCAGGACGACCGAACCGGCGAGCATCCACGGGCGGCGCGGCCCCCAGCGCGAGACGGTGCGGTCCGACCACTGGCCGACCAGGGTGTTGACGACCAGGTCCCACGCCTTGGGCAGGAAGACGATGAACCCCGCGAGCAGCGGGGGGACCGCCAGCACGTCGGTCATGTAGATGAGCAGGAGCAGGCCCGGGATCGCGGAGAAGTTCGCGGTGCAGAACGACCCGACGGCATAGCCGAGCCGAACGCCACGGGACACGGTCATGGGGGTGGGCGTCACCGCCGGGGAGACCATGGCGACATTCAAGCCGAGCAAGCGTCCGGCCGGAAGACATGAGCCCGAATCGGAATCGTGCCGGGCTCCGCGAGCACGCGGCGGTAAACCGTCCCGTCAACCACCGGAGGCGGTGAAGAACGCGCGATCGGGCTCGGCACGGGCGCGGACGCCGAGCTCCTCGTGCGGACCGCAGGGCGCGTCCGCGACACGCCCGGCGGCCGGGTCCCGGAAAGGCGGGACCCGGTTCGGCGCGGGTGGCGCCCCTCCCGGCGAGACCTCCGCCGGTCGGGGCGCTAGCCGCGGACGTCCGCGCAGACGACGTGCGCGCCGACCTCGATCATCCGGCGTTCCGTGTGGGCGTCGGCGACCCGGGCCATGAGCACCGGCGCTCCGCTGGCCGCGAGTTGGGGCAGCCGGGCGCGCGCGCCGCGGTGGATGTCCCGCACGATGTCCTCGGCCGCCGACGCGTGCACCTTGACGTGCAGCATCAGTCCGGTCGAGCCGGACACGGTCCGCGCCTCGGATATCCACACGTGGTGGACGAGCGGCAGGTCGCGCAGGATCTCCGCGAGCGCCACCCGCAGCGCGGGCAGGATCGGGTGGTTCGTCCGGCGATAGCCGGGGTCGACCACCTGCATCGCGCCGGACAGATGTTGACGCGGCGCGGGGATCCAGGCCGGCGAAAGCGGGCCGGGCGACGGGGCGGCCACCGGGGTGGGCGCCGGAGCGGGGGCCGGGGCGGGAGGCGCCTGGGTCACCTGCGCCCGGGCCACCGTCGCCATCGCGCCCGTGGCGTACGCGGTGGGCGTCGAGGTGGATCTCGAAGCGGACAGGGCGTGGGCGGCTCCGCTGCGCGCCGAGGCCAGGTAGCGCTGGAGATCCTCGATGGGCACGGCGGCGGCGTTGGGGCCGGCCGCGTCGATCACGATCTCGCGCACACCGGTGACGCGCTGGATGTCGAGGATGGTTTCGGCGTCGCAGGCCGAAAGGGAGTGGCCGCCCCGATGCCGGGCGTAGGTCGCGGGTGCGGTGTAACCGAGCAGCACACGCTCCCCGCTCTGCGTCGTGCCGAGCACGACGGAACGGTCAGGCCGGACGGCCACCAGGATTCCCCGTTCGGCAAGAGCCGCGAGCAGGCGTTGCGGGCTTCCGTGCTGCGCGAGCACGTCGCCGAGAGAAGGGTTCCCGATGCTCATAGGCTGAACGATAGGTAGCGAACCATGGCTTATCAGGCTAATCGTGAAGAATGCGTGCGATCAATACCAAGATAGAGCCTGTCTGGATGGGACCGGTCCATCTTGGGTAAAGCTCACAGTTAACGAACATGTGAGTGAATCTCACGATCTCCGATGAGTGCCGCGAGCTGCCCCGTCTCGTATGGCGGTCGCTCGTGAGAGCTTTCACAAGCCCGGATAGACTCACGCGTGTCCGTGCAGCCGCACTTTCCTAAGGATCGCCAGTGAACAAGCCCGTCGTCCTTGTCGCAGAGGAGCTGTCCGAAGCCGGTCTGGCCGTGCTCGGCGCGGACTTCGAGGTCCGTCACACCGACGGCGCCGACCGATCCCAGCTGCTGCCCGCGCTCGCCGACGTCGACGCGCTGATCATCCGCAGCGCCACCCAGGTGGACGCCGAGGCGATCGCGCACGCGTCCAAGCTGCGCGTCGTGGCCCGCGCCGGGGTCGGCCTGGACAACGTCGACGTCGAGGCCGCCACGAAGGCCGGCGTCATGGTCGTCAACGCTCCCACCTCCAACATCACCAGCGCCGCCGAGCACACCGTCGCGCTCATCCTGGCCAGCGCCCGCAACGTCGCCCAGGGGCACTCCGCTCTCAAGGGCGGCGAGTGGAAGCGTTCCAAGTACACCGGCGTCGAGCTCGACGAGAAGGTCGTCGGCATCCTCGGCCTCGGCAAGATCGGCCAGCTCGTCGCCCAGCGCCTGCAGCCGTTCGGCGTCGAGCTGATCGCCTACGACCCGTACCTGCAGCCGGCCCGCGCCGCCCAGATGGGCGTCAAGCTGCTGTCGCTGGAAGAGGTGCTCCAGCAGGCCGACTTCATCACCGTGCACCTGCCCAAGTCAAAGGAGACCCTCGGCCTCATCGGCGACCGCGAGCTGCACATGGTCAAGCCGTCGGTCCGCCTGATCAACGTCGCCCGCGGCGGCATCATCGACGAGAACGCGCTGTACTCCGCCCTCAAGGAGGGCCGCGTCGCCGGCGCCGGCATCGACGTCTTCGCCAAGGAGCCCTGCACGGACAGCCCGCTGTTCGAGTTCGACCAGGTCGTGGTCACTCCGCACCTCGGCGCGTCCACGCACGAGGCCCAGGAGAAGGCCGGCACCCAGGTCGCCCGCAGCGTCAAGCTGGCCCTGGCCGGCGAGTTCGTGCCGGACGCCGTCAACGTCCAGGGCGGCGCCGTCGCCGAGGACGTCAAGCCCGGCCTCCCGCTCACCGAGAAGCTCGGCCGCATCTTCACCGCCCTGGCCGGCGAGGTCGCCGCCAAGCTCGACGTCGAGGTACGCGGCGAGATCGCGGCGCAGGACGTGCGTGTCCTCGAACTGGCCGCCCTCAAGGGCGTCTTCACCGACGTCGTCGAGGACACGGTGACCTACGTCAACGCCCCGCTGCTCGCGAAGGACCGCGGCACCGTGGTCGAGCTGGTCACCAGCGGCGAGAGCCCCGACTGGCGCAACGTCATCACCGTGCGCGGCGTCCTCGCCGACGGCCGCACCGTCTCGGTCTCCGGCACGCTGTCCGGCCCCCGGCAGATCACCAAGATCGTCGAGGTCAACGGCTTCGCCATGGAGATCGAGCCCACCGACCACCTGGCGTTCTTCACCTACACCGACCGTCCCGGCATCGTCGGCATCGTCGGCCGGGTGCTCGGCGAGCACGGCGTCAACATCGCCTCCATGCAGGTCGCCCGCGGCGAGAAGGGCGGCAAGGCCCTGATCGCCCTCACCGTCGACTCGGCCATCCCGGGCGACGTCATCGACCAGATCGTGAACGAGGTCGGAGCCGACAGCGGCCGCACCGTCGACCTGGAGGACTGACCGCCCTCCCGCGACCACACCGCACAGACCCGCTCCGCCACCCCGGTGGAGCGGGTTTGTGTTTATTGGCGCTCGCTGTGTTTATGGCGCTCGCTTCGCTCGCGCGGGCTCGGGGCGCCTACAGTCGGTGTCTTCCCTCGTCACGTCCTCACTCCTTCGTCGCTCCGGGCGTTCCTCAGTCCAGACACCGCCGCGCCCCTCGCGTGATGTCTGGGCGCCGTAACGATCGATTGGCGCTCGCGCGGGCTCGGGGCGCCTACAGTCGGTGTCTTCCCTCGTCGCTCGGAGTCGCTCGTTCCTCGCTCCCCGCTCGCTTCTCAGTCCAGACACCGCCGCGCCCCTCGCGTGATGTCTGGGCGCCGTAATGATCATTGGGCGCTCGCGCGGGTTCGGGGGCTGGGAGAGTGTCTCGAATATTGAGATACTAGGTCGTCCTACGAGATTCTGGGGTAGTCTTGCCCACATGACGCGCCAGGTGTCCGTACTCATCACCTGCCGCGGCGGGGCCTGACCAAGGGCGGCCGGCCGACCCGCCGCGGTGTGCGGCGCCGTGCCGGCCACGACTTCCCATCTCCGTCCAGAGGCGTGTGATCCGCGCCCTCGGCGGCGCCCTGATTCCGGATCCGTGACCGGATCCCGCCCCATTCCTTTTCCACGCGTACGAATGAGATCGTCATGTACGACATGTATCCCTGGAACAGCCCTGAAGACGTCCGAGACGAGGCCGCCGACGCGCTGCAGACCGCGCTCGACCGCCGTGACAACGGGGGAGCGCCGGAGCGCTGACCCCGCCCGGCACCTCCGCGCGTACGATCGCGTCCGGTGTGTGATGTGACACCCTTGGACGGTGGTCAGCATCGGCGGAACCGCCAGCACGACGAGCCTGTTGCGCGTGATGAACGAGCGCGCCGTGCTGGCCGAGATCTACCGCAGGGGCAAGGCGTCCCGTCCTGAGCTCGCGCAGGCGACCGGCCTGTCCAAGCCGACCATCTCGGTCGCGCTGGCGGACCTGGAACGGGCGCGGCTGGTCCGGCCCGTGGGACTGCGCACCGGCAATGCCGGCCGGGCCGCCCTGCTGTACGAGGTGCGGCCGCAGGCCGGATGGGTGCTCGCCGTCGACGTGGGCCGCGCCTACGTACGGCTCGCGCTGGCCGACCTCGTGGGCGACATCGCCGTCCGCAAGGACGAGCCGTCGCGCGCGGGAAGTCACGCCGAGCTGGTCGTCCAGCTCACGGAGCTGGCGGCGGCGGTCGTCACCGAGGCGGGCCTGACCGCCGGAGACGTCACGCTCGCCGTGTTCGGCACCCCCGGCGTCCACGACAAGGAGACCGGGGCGCTGCGGCTGGCTCCCAACCTGCCCGGATGGGAGCTGCCCGGCGCGGTCGAGCGCCTCGCCGACGTCACCGGCTCCCCGTACATCCTGGAGAACGACGTGGACCTCGCCGCGGTGGGGGAGGGCGCGTACGGTCTGGGCGAGGGCGTGCCGCATTTCGTCTACGTTTCCGTGGGCACCGGCATCGGCATGGGCGTCGTGATCGACGGCCGGCTCTACCGGGGCGCCCGCGGAGCGGCCGGCGAGATCGCCTACCTGCCCGTCGGCGAGGGCGATCCGTCGGCCGACCTCCGGCGCGGCATGTTCGAGTCGGTGGCCTCGGCCGACGGTGTGACCGCGGCCGCCGCCCGCCTGGGCATGGTGGCGGAGACGGCCAAGGACGTCTTCGACGCGGCCAGGCAGGGCGATGCGACCGCGCTCAAGGTCGTCTCCGCGGAGGCCGACCACATCGCGCACGCGCTGGCCGGTGTCGTCGCCGTGCTCGATCCCGAGCTGGTGGTGCTGGGCGGAGGCATCGGCGCGCAGGCCGCGGACCTGCTCGTCGGGCCCGTGACGGAGCGCCTCGCCGACCTGGTGGCGTTGCGGCCGCCCCGCATCGAGCCGACCACGCTGGGCGCGGACGCCGTACTGCTCGGCGCGCTCGCGTTCGGGCTGGCGACGGCGCGCGACCTCGTGTTCGAGCGCGCGGTCGCCGTGTCGCCGCCCGGATAGTGAGACCCCGCGTTCGATCTACGAGACAGACCGGTAAGGTACAGACATGGATTCCAGCAACATCCGTCTGGCAGTTATCCCGGGAGACGGGATCGGCACCGAAGTCGTCGCCGAGGGGCTCAAGGTCCTCAACGCGGCGGGTGTCAAGGTCGAGACCACCGAGTACGACCTGGGAGCGAAGCGCTACCACGCGACCGGCGAGGTCCTTCCCGACGCCGTGCTGGACGAGTTGCGCGGCTACGACGCCATCGTGCTCGGCGCCGTCGGCGACCCCAGCGTCCCCCCGGGCATCCTGGAGCGTGATCTGCTGCTCAGGCTGCGTTTCGAGCTCGACCACTACGTGAACCTGCGCCCGGTCAAGCTCTTCCCCGGCGTGGAGACCCCGCTGGGCAAGGCCCGCCCCGAGGACATCGACATGGTCGTCATTCGTGAGGGCACCGAGGGGCTGTACGCGGGAGCCGGCGGCACGCTGCGCCGCGGCACGCCGCACGAGATCGCGACCCAGGAGTCGCTCAACACGGCGTACGGCGTCGAGCGGGTCGTCCGCTACGCGTTCGAGAAGGCGGCCCAGCGCCCGCGCAAGAAGCTCACCCTGGTCCACAAGACCAACGTCCTCACCTACGCCGGTGACCTGTGGGCCCGCACGGTCGCCCGGGTCAGCCTGGACTACCCCCAGGTCGAGACCGACTACTGCCACATCGACGCCGCCTCGATGTTCTTCATCACGCAGCCCGAGCGGTTCGACGTGATCGTCACCGACAACCTCTTCGGCGACATCATCACCGACATCGGCGCGGCGGTCGCCGGCGGCATCGGCCTGGCCGCCAGCGGCAACATCAACCCGGACCGGACCGCTCCGTCCATGTTCGAGCCGGTCCACGGCAGCGCCCCCGACATCGCGGGCCAGGGCAAGGCCGACCCGACGGCCACCATCCTGTCCATCGCCATGCTCCTCGACCACATCGGCCTCACCGACGCCGCGCAGAAGGTCGAGCAGGCGGTCGCCGACGACCTCGTCGAGCGCCAGGGCGGCGCGACCGCCCGGAAGACCCGTGAAATCGGCGACCACATCGCCTCCCGAGTAGCCGGCTGAGCCGGGCCGCTCACCCCGTCTTTGCGCATGGCGGCCCAGTCAGGGCCGCCATGCGCTTTTTCATACCCTCTTGCATGCCTTAGGTTTCCCGTAGGTCGCACAATGAATGTGACGACGTAGAGAGAAGGATCGCGGCAAATGACCAGCCAGCTCAGCTTCGACGTGCAGCTCAACCAGCAGGCCCGCACCCCGGCCGAGCGTGAGCGGGTACTGGTGAACCCCGGCTTCGGGCAGATCTTCACCGACCACATGATCTCCATCGACTACACCGAGGGCAGTGGCTGGCACGACGCGCGGCTGGAGCCGTACGGGCCGCTGGTCCTGGACCCGGCGACGGCCGTGTTCCACTACGCCCAGGAGCTGTTCGAAGGGCTCAAGGCGTACCGGCAGGCGAGCGGGTCCATCGTGGCGTTCCGGCCGGACGCGAACGCGGTCAGGTTCAACAAGTCCGCGCAGCGCATGGCGATGCCCGAGCTCCCCGAGGAGACGTTCGTCGAGGCGCTCGAACTGCTCGTCCAGACGGACAAGGAGTGGGTGCCGACGACGGAGGGGCACAGCCTCTACCTGCGGCCGTTCATCATCGCGACCCAGGTCGGCCTCGGGGTGAACTACCCGTCCAAGGCGTACCGCTTCATGGTGATCGCCTCGCCTGCGGGGTCGTACTTCTCCGGCGGGATCAAGCCGGTCTCGGTCTGGCTGTCCACGGAGTACACGCGGGCCGCTCCCGGAGGCACCGGCTTCGCCAAGTGCGGCGGCAACTACGCGGCGGCGTTCGTCGCCCAGCGTCAGGCCGTCGAGCAGGGCTGCGACCAGGTCGTCTGGCTCGACGCGCACGAGCACCGCTACGTCGAGGAGATGGGCGGGATGAACATGTTCTTCGTGTTCGGCGACCGGCTGGTCACACCCGCGCTCACCGGGACGCTCCTGCCCGGCATCACCCGCGACTCCATCCTCACATTCGCCGCCGACCTGGGCCTGAAGGCCGAGGAGGGTCGGATCTCGATCGAGGAGTGGCAGGCCGGGTGCGAGTCGGGCGAGCTGACCGAGGCGTTCGCCTGCGGCACCGCCGCCGTGGTCACCCCCATCGGCAGCGTCAAGGGCGCCGACCGCTCCTGGACGATCGGTGACGGCACCCCCGGCCCGGTCACGCAGAAGATCCGCGAGGAACTGATCGGCATCCAGTACGGCACCCGCCCCGACACCCACAGCTGGGTCCACAAGATCTGCTGATTTCCCATCAGGCGGCCCGGCCGGGGACGACGACCGGCCCCGCCCGACCGGCGCCCGCCCGGAGGCGGGCGCCCGCCAGTGGTTCTGGCCGGAACCGCGACGCCACGCCCGTCAGCGTTCCGGCCCGGACGTGACAGGAGCCCGGCGACCTCGCCCTCGCCGGGCTCCCGCTTCGTCAGCGCTACCGGTCCGTACGGCTCACGCCTCGACCAGAGTGGCGGTGTCGATCGCGAGATCCCACGGCTCGGGCAGCGGCCCTCCAGGTGGACGGCGCAACGTGATTGAAGCGACACGTAATGTAATCGCAAAGGTGGCCGTATAGCTGGAGTTCCGGAAGTCAGCGCTTGCGGATGAGAGTGAGGCCGTCGGCGACGGGGAGCAGGACGGAGGTCACCCGCCCGTCACTCGCGACGAGGTCGTTGAACTCCCGCATCACCGGCACGTTGCCACCCGCATCGGGGTCGGTGATCCTGCCGCTCTGCAGGGTGTTGTCCACGCAGATCAACCCGCCGGGGACGAGCCGCGCCAGGATCTCCTCGTAGTAGACGCGATATCCCGGCTTGTCCGCGTCGATGAACGCGAAGTCGACGCACTCCTCCCTCGGCATCGCGCGGAGCGTCTCCGCCGCCGGGCCGAGACGCAGCTCGATCTTGTGCGCGACCCCCGTCCTCTCCCAGTAGCGGCGCGCGACCGACGTCCAGTCCTCGCTCACGTCGCAGGCGATCAGCCGGCCGTCCTCGGGCAGTCCCCGCGCGATGCAGATCGACGAGTAGCCGGTGAACGTTCCGACCTCCACCGCGCGCCGGGCGCCGCTGATCTGGACGAGCATGGTGAGCAGGGTCCCCTGCTCGGGGCAGATCTGCATGCCGGCGGCGTCACCGGTCAGCCGCGCCGTCTCCTCGGCGAGGTCGAGCAGCGCCTCGTCGGGCGGGCTGGTGTGCGCGAGGGCGTACGCGGCGATCGACGCGTCGACGAAGTTCACGGCTTTCATGGCATCACCTTAGTTCCGCGTTCCCTCCGACGGCCGGGACTCCGGCAGCCTTCGCATCGACGCAGGCCACATAGGGTGGAAGCCGTACCACAAGATTGACGTCTCGGATCGTGAGACTGTGTACCGGGCGGGTCACGGTATGTGGCAGACTTCAGGACACCATGTTCTACGGTCTGCTCATTATCGGCAGGCGCGCTGGCTGACATCAGGACAACGCCAGCGCGCAGACCTCTCACGTCCGTGAGGGGTCTTTTGTGTTTTCCGGCACAGAAATCGAGCGGATGACCGCGCGCGGCGAGGAACACCCCGCTAAGGAGATAGCAAGAAATGGCCGATGACCGCTTCCATGTCTACGACACGACACTGCGTGACGGAGCCCAGCAGGAAGGCTTGAACCTCACGGTCGCCGACAAGCTGGCCATCGCCCGTCACCTGGACGGCCTCGGCGTCGGCTTCATCGAGGGCGGCTGGCCGGGCGCCAACCCCAAGGACACCGAATTCTTCCGGCGGGCTCGAACAGAGCTCGACCTGAAGCACGCGCAACTCGCCGCGTTCGGCGCGACCCGCCGGGCCGGGGTGAAGGCCGCCGACGACCCTCTGGTGGCCGCGCTGCGCGAATCCGGCGCGCCCGTCGTGACACTCGTCGCGAAGAGTCACGACAGGCACGTTGAGCTGGCCCTCCGCACCACGCTCAAGGAGAACCTCGCGATGATCCGCGACACCGTCTCCCACCTGCGTGCGGAGGGCCAGCGCGTCTTCCTCGACGCCGAGCACTTCTTCGACGGCTACGCGTCCAACCCGGACTACGCCCTCGAAGTCCTCCGTACGGCGGCCGAGGCGGGGGCGTCCGTCATCGCGCTCTGCGACACCAACGGCGGGATGCTCCCCGACGAGCTGGCCGACGTCGTCCACGCCGCCGTCTCCACGGGCGCGCGCGTCGGCATCCACTGCCACGACGACACCGGCTGCGCCGTCGCCAACACCCTCGCCGCAGTCAAGGCCGGCGCCACCCACGTGCAGGGCTGCGCCAACGGGTACGGCGAGCGCTCGGGCAACGCCAACCTGTTCACCGTCGTGGCGAACCTCCAGCTCAAGAAGGGGTTCGACCTGGTGCCCACGCAGTCGCTGCGGGAGATGACCCGCATCGCGCACGCGATCACCGAGGTCACCAACGTGACGCCCAACTCGCACCAGCCGTACGTCGGGACGTCCGCCTTCGCGCACAAGGCGGGGCTGCACGCGTCGGCCATCAAGATCGACCCGAACCTCTACCAGCACATCGACCCCGCCGACGTCGGCAACGACATGCGCATGCTCGTCTCGGACATGGCCGGCCGGGCCTCCGTCGAGCTCAAGGGCAGGGAACTGGGCTACGACCTGACCTCGGACCAGTCCCGCCAGCTCGTCGAGCGCGTCAAGGAGCTGGAGTCGCGCGGCCACACCTTCGAAGCCGCCGACGCGTCCTTCGAGCTGCTGCTGCGCGACACCGTCTCCGGAGAGCGGAGGCGCCACTTCTCCGTCGAGTCCTGGCGGGTCATCGTCGAGCGGCGCCCGTCCGGCGAGGTCGCGAGCGAGGCCACCGTCAAGCTGCACGCCAAGGGCGAGCGCATCATCGCCACCGGCGAGGGCAACGGCCCCGTCAACGCCCTCGACAAGGCCGTACGGCTCGCGCTGGAGAAGCTCTACCCCGAGCTCGCCGCCGTGGAGCTCATCGACTTCAAGGTCCGCATCCTGGAGGGCACGCACGGCACCGACGCCGTGACCCGCGTGCTCATCACCTCCAGCGACGCCACCGGCGACTGGTCCACCGTGGGCGTCGCCGAGAACATCGTCGAGGCGTCCTGGCAGGCCCTGGAGCAGGCCGTCACCTACGGACTCCTCCGCGCCGGCCACAGTGTTTAATGGCGCTCGCTTCGCTCGCGCGGGCTCGGGGCGCCCGAAGGCGATGTCTTCCCTCGTCGCTCGGAGTCGCTCGTTCCTCAGTCCAGACACCGCCGCGCCTCTCGCGGGCGCGGCGGTGAAGGCGGAGGTCAGACGAGGTCGGAGCCGGAGATCTTGAAGCTGGTCGGGCCGTCGGAGGTGTGCACGATCACCGTACGGCCCGAGCAGCTCACCTCGGGCTTCGCCGTACCGGGCACGACGATCGTGAGCAGCGACGAGGCCGCGGGTGAGACCACCGCCGGGGCGGCGACCTTCTTCATGTAGGCGGGGGAGATCCACCCCTGGTAGGGGTTGGTCCGGCCGCGCACGACCTTCTGGCCGCCGATCGGCTTGCACGAGGGCATGGAGAGCTGCACGAGCGTCGCCCGCCACGATCCCTCGCCGACGACGACCTGGCCCCCGGCGTTGGAGTAGACCTTCATCGACGGGTCGAAGTGCCACAGGTTGCGCACCTTGCCGCCGCGGGTCGCGTCGAGCACCGCCATGACGTCCTGGTCGTGGTTCACCAGCACCGCCCTCGTACGGCTGACGCCGTACGCCTTGTCGGTCAGCGTGAACGACTGGCGGTCCTTGCCGACGGAGCGGCGGACCAGTGAGGACGGCGTGCGACCGCGGAACTTCTTCCCGACGACCACGGGGACGTTGTGCGCCTCGGGCGTCATGGTCCAGCGCCGGTACGAGGTGTTCTCGTAGGAGTGGAAGCCCGCCTCGGTCAGCACGTTGCGCCCCTGGGCGTAGTAGGTCACGCCCAGGTGGTCCTCGTGGCCGTGGAACTTCATGCCCGGCCCGAACCTGATCGAGTAGTAGGCCGACTGCGGGTCGCCCCAGGCCGTCCGGCCGAAGACGTAACCGGCCTTGAACACCTGCACGGTCTCGGAGGAGTGCGCGAACCCGGCCGGCTGGATGTTCGGCGGGCCGTCGCCGAGCGGCACCATGTACCCGTTGGGCTGGGTGGCGGCGCTGATGTGCTTGGGCAGGCCGTCCCAGCGCTTGGCGAGGTCGTCGGGCACCTTGAGGCCGCAGTCCTTGATGGTGTCCGTCGCGACCCTGAGCCGGTCGTGCACGTAGATCGCGTACCGCGGAGCCTGCTCTCGCAGCGCTCCCTCGGAGTCGATGTCGAGCTTCATCGACTTGACCATGCGGTCGAGGGCGAGGTCCTTCCAGCCCTTCTGGTTGTATCGGCAGCCGATGCGCAGGAGGCCGATGTCCTGGTCGAGCCCGTGGTTGTGCCCGGCCTTATAGAAGCGCGGGTCGGCCAGCAGCTTCGCGTGCACGGCCAGGCTGTTCTTGAGCCAGGCGTCGGAGACGTACCGGCTCAGGCAGACCAGCGCCGGGGCGCGCAGCGCGGTCGGGTGGTCCTGCCAGGCGTACTTGTTCGTGGTCCGGCCGCCGTAGGGGTTCTTCTCGACCCAGTCCTTGGCGATCTCGGTCGCGCGGTTGAGGTACGCCTGCTTGCCGGTGGCCTCGTAGTCGGCGACCAGCCGTCCCATCCAGCGCAGCGACTGGAACACCATCTGCCAGGACCGGCTCTTGTACGGGTCGAGCGACCAGTCGACCTTCGTCCCGATCTTGACGGCGGGCCGGTCGAGGAACGACAGCTCGCCGTTCATGACGTCCTCGGAGGTCGGCGTCGCCGGGAGCCAGTCTCCCTGGCACTCGGGCGTACGCGCGGGCAGCCGGGCGGCGTCGGCGGGCGCGGCGAGCCCGGCGCCGGTGACGGTCAGCACGGCTATGAGGCCAAGAGCGTGAGTGCGGGGGCGCACGCCAGTTCCTTCCGACCATGAGCGAGGGGATTGATCATGCTGGCCGAATAGTAATGATCCGGTCAAGCGACAGGTGACATCGTTAGCAGGTTTTGACGTCCCGCGCTCGGGGTAACGGCCGCCACGCCTGTGCGGCCCGGATCGGCGGACGTGCCCGACGCCTCGGCCGTCCGCGCCGCAGGAACGCGAGCCGGACGGCGCGCCGGAGACGGCCAGGGCCGGGATGGCGGAGACGGTCAGGGAGGGGATGGCGGAGACGGTCAGGACCGGGATGGCAGGGCGAATTGCCGCGAACCCGCTCGGCGCTTGACCCGCTCGGGGGAATGACTGGAGGAAAGGAGGCAGCGATGATCAAAGGCGCGCATTGGCTCATGTACAGCCGCGATCCGGACGCCGACCGGGCCTTCCTCCGCGACGTGCTGGGCCTGCCGAACGTGGACGCGGGCAGCGGGTGGCTCGTCTTCCGGCTGCCGCCCGCCGAGCTGGGAGTCCATCCCACGGACGGGCGGCCGATGTTCGACCTCTACCTGATGTGCGACCGCATCGAGGAGACGGTCAAGGAGCTGGGCGCGAAGGGGGTGGCGTTCACCCGGGAGGTCGGCGACGAGGGCTACGGCCTGGTCACCGGGTTCCGCCTCCCGGGTGGCGCCGAGGTCGGCCTCTACCAGCCCCGCCATCCCACCGCCATCTGAGCCCCGGGGGACGCGGCGAGGCGACCGGCGAGCCGGGCGATCAGGCGCCGGGCTTGGGGGTGGCGCTCTGGACCACCTCGAACGACCACAGCTCGGCGCCGGCGGCGGCGGGCCCCTGGCCGTGCCCGTGTCCCTGCGGTGCCGCCTGCCCGTGCCCGTGCCCCTGGCCGGCCTCGGCGGCGGCCTGGGCGTGGCCCGCCTGGAAGGCGCGGCTCTCCTGCCAGCGCTGGAAGTCCTCCTCGCTGCGCCAGCGCGTGTAGACCATGTACCGGTCCGTGCCCTCGACCGGCCGGAGCAGTTCGAACCATTCGAACCCGTCGGCCGTCTCGACCATCCCCGCGCGGTTGGCGAAGCGCTTCTCCAGTTCCTCGCGCATCTCCGCGCTCACCGTCAACACGTTGATCTTCACGACCGACATCGCCGGCTCCTTCCGTGAACGATTTCCGACATGGCCACACTACGAGCCGCCTCGCCCGCTCCCCGGACGCGCCACGGCCTCGCTCCTCCGCCTTGCGATGCACCCCCCCGGACACCGGTCCGTCCGGGCGAACCTTGCCGGTCAGGGCACTAGCCTTGTGACCGTGCGTATCGCGAGGTTCTCCAAAGGCGACGGGGTCGCCTTCGGTGTGGTTGAAGAGGGCGGGCAGGTCGTCGCCAGGATCGACGGGCATCCCTTCGGCGGAGTCGAGCTCACCGGGGAGAGATATCCGGTCGCCGAGGTCAGGATCGTCGCGCCGATGTTGCCGAGCAAGATCGTGGCGATCGGCAAGAACTACTCCGACCACGCGCGCGAGATGGGCGGCGAGGCCCCCGAGGAGCCGCTGATCTTCCTCAAGCCGAGCACCTCGGTGATCGGGCCGGGGGAGGCGATCGCGTACCCGTCGAAGCTGTCGCAGCGGGTCGACTACGAGGGCGAGCTGGCCGTCGTCATCGGGCGGCTCTGCCGGGACGTGCCGGTCGAGCGCGCCCACGAGGTGATCTTCGGGTACACCTGCGCGAACGACGTGACCGCCCGCGACCTGCAGCAGCGGGACGGCCAGTGGAGCAGGGCCAAGGGCTTCGACACGTTCTGCCCGATCGGCCCGTGGATCGAGACCGACCTCGACCCGGGCGACCTCGCCCTTACGACCAGCGTGAACGGCGAGCTCAGGCAGAGCGCCCGCACGTCGCTCCTGCTGCACGACATCCCGGCGCTCATCGCGTACGTGAGCGCCGTCATGACGCTGCTCCCCGGCGACGTGATCCTCACCGGCACGCCCGCCGGCGTGGGACCCATGTCCGTCGGTGACGAGGTCAGCGTCGGCATCGAAGGAATCGGAACTCTCACCAACCGGGTGATCTCTCGTGACTGACCTGCGTGTCCGCTTCGCGCCCTCGCCGACCGGCATGTTCCATGTCGGCGGTGCCCGTTCCGCGCTCTACAACTGGGCGCTCGCCGAGCAGTCCGGCGGCACGTTCGTGCTCCGCATCGAGGACACCGACGCCGCCCGCAACCGGCCGGAGTGGACCGAGGGCATCATCTCGGCGCTCGCCTGGATCGGCATCAACGGCGACTCGCCGCACTTCGAGGGCCCCTACTTCCAGTCCGCGTACGAGGCGCAGCACCGCGAGGCGGCGGCGAAGCTGCTCAAGGACGGCAAGGCCTACCACTGCACCTGTACGCGTGACGACGTGAAGGCCAGGACGGGCTCCGAGCACCAGGGGTACGACGGCTTCTGCCGCGACCGCGGTCTCACGGAGGGCGCGGTGCGGTTCCGCACGCCGGACGAGGGCGTGACCGTGGTGGACGACCTGGTCCGGGGGCGGGTCGAGTTCCCGAACGCCGCCATGGAGGACTTCGTGATCGTGCGCGGCGACGGGTCGCCGCTGTTCATCCTCGCCAACGTGATCGACGACATCGAGATGCGGATCTCCCACGTCGTGCGCGCGGAGGAGCACCTGTCGAACACACCCAAGCAGCAGCTTCTGTGGGAGGCGCTGGGCGTCACGCCGCCGATCTGGGCGCACGTGCCGGTCATCGTGAACGAGAAGCGGCAGAAGTTGTCCAAGCGGCGCGACAAGGTGGCCCTGGAGTCCTACCGGGACGAGGGATACCTCGCCGAGGCGATGGTCAACTACCTCATGCTGCTCGGCTGGGGGCCCGGCGACGACCGCGAGATCATGCCGTGGTCGGAGATGATGCCGATGTTCCGGCTGGAGGACGTGAACCCCTCGCCGGCGTTCTTCGACGAGAAGAAGCTGCGCGCCTTCAACGGCGAGTACATCCGGGCGCTGCCCCTCGACGTCTTCGTCCAGCGGTGCGACCCCTGGCTCGACCCGAGCTGGGATCGGGCCACCTTCACCCGGGTGGCCGGGCTCGCGCAGACGCGTGTGGCCGTGCTGTCCGAGATCACCGCGAACGTGGACTTCCTCTTCCTGGAGGTCCCCGTCCACGACCAGGCGTCGTGGGACAAGGCGATGAAGCCGGGCGCCGCCGAGATCCTCGCCGGCTACGCCGAGCGGCTGCAGGACGTGAACTGGGATCCCGAGTCGCTCAAGACGGCGCTGGAGGAGGTCGGGGCCGCGCACGGGCTGAAGCTGGGCAAGGCTCAGGCGCCGGTCCGGGTCGCGATCACCGGCCGCACCGTCGGTCTCCCGCTGTTCGAGTCGATCGAGGTCCTGGGCCGCGAGCGCTCCCTCGAGAGGCTGCGTACGGCTCTCGCCAAGCTGGCCTGACGTCCGATGCCGCCTCGCCGGTCCCGTTCCGACGGCGACCGGCGAGGCGGTGTCTTCTGAGACGGCTTCGATCAGAGGAGGCCGCGGCGGGTGAGGAGGGGCTCGATCCGCGGGTCGCGGCCCCGGAAGTCGCGGAACGCCGTCAGCGCGTCCACGCTGCCGCCCTTGGACAGCAGCCGCTGCCGGAAGCGGTCGCCGTTCTCCCTGCGCAGGCCGCCGTTCTCCTTGAACCACTCGACCGTGTCGGCGTCGAGGACCTCGCTCCAGATGTAGGAGTAGTAGCCCGCGCTGTAGCCGCTCGACCAGATGTGCGCGAAGTACGTGCTCCGGTAACGCGGCGGCACCGCGGCCAGGTCCACGCCCGCGTTCCGCAGGGCCTCGGCCTCGAAGGTCTCCGCGTCGCCGCCCGTGTACGAGGTGTGCCAGGCCCAGTCCAGCAGCGTCGCGGCGAGGTACTCGACCGTCGCGAAACCCTGGTTGAACTTCTGCGACTCCAGCATCCGGTCCACGAGCTCCCGCGGCATGGGCTCGCCGGTCTCGTAGTGCTTGGCATAGTTCGCGAGGATCTCCGGGTCGGTCGCCCACATCTCGTTGACCTGCGAGGGGAACTCCACGAAGTCCCTGGGCACCGCCGTACCGGAGAACCGGGGGAAGCGGACGTCGGAGAACAGGCCGTGCAGGGCGTGGCCGAACTCGTGGAACATCGTGTTGACCTCGTCGAAGGTCAGCAGGGTCGGCTCGCCCTTGACGATGTTGAGGTTGTTGACCACGACCGGGAGGGTGCCGTCGAGGGCCGACTGCTTGACCAGTTCGTTCATCCAGGCCCCGCCGCGCTTGGAGGCGCGGGCGAAGAAGTCGCCGAGGAACAGGCCGAGCGGCGAGCCGTCCTCGTTGAACACCTCGAAGACCCGGACGTCCGGGTGGTACCCGTTCAGGTCCGCGCGCTCGCGGAAGGTGATGCCGTACAGCCGCTGGGCCGCGTAGAAGACGCCGCGCTCCAGCACGCTGTTCAGCTCGAAGTACGGCCGCATCACGGCGCTGTCGATGTCGTACCGGGCCTTGCGCACCTTCTCGGCGTAGAACGCCCAGTCCCACGGCTGGATCGGGTGCCCGGCGATCTCCTCCAGGTCCGACTGCTCCTTGCGGGCGTTGGCCACTGCGGGCGGCACGAGCCGGCCCAGCATCTCGGTGACCGCCTGCGTGGACCCGGCCGTCTGGTCCGCGACGACGTACTCGGCGTGGTCGGCGTACCCGAGCAGCCTGGCCCGCTCCTCGCGCAGCCGCGCGATCCGGGTGATCAGCTCCGCGTTGTCCGCGCCGCGCCCGACGGACGCCCGGTGGATCCGCTCGCGCAGCCCGCGGTGGGTGAGCTCGGACAGCGCGGGCTGCCCGGTGGGCAGCACGAGGGTGACGAGGTATCCGGCGTCCAGACCACGCTCCTTGGCGGTCTCCTGGAGGCCCTGTACGGCGTCGGGGGAGAGCCCGTCGAGCTCGGCGACGTCCTCGACCGCGACCGCGCGCGCGTTGGTGTCGGCCAGCAGGTTCTGCTGGAAGGTGGTCGCCAGCGTGGACAGTTCCTCGTTGAGCTCCCGGAGGCGCGCCTGCTCCTCCTCGCCCAGCATGGCTCCCGCGCGGGTGAAGTCGGTGAGATAGCGGTCGAGGAGCCACTGCTGCTCCTCGTCCGCCGCCTTCACGGCTCGGATCCGGGCGAACAGCCGCGCGTTCAGGTGGATGGCGTCGCCGTGCTTGGACAGCTTGGGCGTGACGTCCTTCTGGATCTCCTGCACGCCCGGGGTGGCGTCCGAGGACACCTGGTTGAAGAAGACCGTGGAGACCCGGTCGAGCAGCCGGCCGGACCGCTCCAGGGCCTCGATGGTGTTCTCGAAGGTCGGCGGCGCGGGATCGCCGGCGATCGCCGCGATCTCGGCGAGCTGCTCGGCCATGCCCTGCTCGAACGCCGGAGCGTAGTGCTCCTCCCTGATCTCGTGGAACGGAGGCAGTTGGTACGGCAGGGAGCTGGGGCTCAGAAACGGGTTCGCCGCCTGGGACATAGGGGGCTGCTCCTAACTGCGGTTTCGGGTGCTTGTCGGCTCTTCTCAGCCTCGCACAGCCGTGGCGCTGAGCACGGATGAGGAGCCACGCCGCAATCGTTTTGGCGGTGGGCCCCAAGCTGGGCTATTCTTTCGGAGTCGCCAGCGAGCCCTGAGGGGCGAGCGAAACGATGGGGTATAGTGCAATTGGCAGCACGACTGATTCTGGTTCAGTTAGTCTAGGTTCGAGTCCTGGTACCCCAGCTGCATCCCTCCTTCGGGAGATGCTACGGATTCGGGTTCCCCCCGACTCCGATCACAGTGTGTACGGTCCCGTCGTCTAGTGGCCCAGGACGCCGCCCTCTCAAGGCGGTAGCGGCGGTTCGAATCCGCTCGGGACTACCACACGCTGCGAGGTCCCGTCGTCTAGTGGCCTAGGACGCCGCCCTCTCAAGGCGGTAACGGCGGTTCGAATCCGCTCGGGACTACTTTCTTCTCCACCCTCGGAACGTTCGTTCCGGGGGTTTTTCGTTTTCGTGGCGCCGCCTCCGGCTCTCGTCGCCGTTAACTGGACAGTGTCGCTATCCAATAATTGGAGAGCTGGACTATCTAAACGGAGGAGTGCGGATGTTCACACTGCTGGCGGACGGCCGCGAGGAGGTCGTTCCGGGTCTGACCGTTCCGGCCGGAGAGAAGGTCCTCGGTTGGGAGCGCAAGCCGCACGGCTGGTGCCAGGGTGACGCGTGCATACCGGCCTTCCGGGCGGCGGCCGCCGAGACGGCCGTCGGCACCGACCTGGTGGCGTGGCCCGGCTGCATGCGCGCCTCGCCGCCTGGCTGTTCCGCCGCGGCCGCGCGGACGCCGCCCGCCGGCACGCCCGCCGGGCGGCCGAGCTGGCGCCGCACGACGTCGCCATCCGCCGCGGGCTGATGCCGCTCGACGGAGTGGATCCGTTCGGGGACGAGTACTTCCGGCTTCGCGCCGAGCTCGAGTCCAACGGGACGCCGATCTACCGGCCGCTGCCCGACTGGGCGGGGGAGCGGTGACATGACGAGGGATGTCCGGGTTGCGCCGCACGGCACCTGAGTTCCAAAATCATACTCATGACTGCCACCACACTGCGCTCGCGCACGCACAGCTGGGCCCCGTCGACGCTGCCCGCCGAGGTCGCGGAGCTGAGCGGCCTCGAGTTCCTCCAGGCCATGCTCGACGGCGTGATCGCCGCTCCGCCGATCGCCGGCACGCTGGGCTTCACGCTGCTGAAGGTCGAGCCCGGAGTGGCGATCTTCGAGGGCGAGACGGGTGAGCACCAGTACAACCCGATGGGCTCCGTGCACGGCGGCTACTTCGCCACACTGCTCGACTCGGCTCTCGGCTGCGCCGTCATGACCATGCTCCCGGCCGGCACGGCCTACACGACCACCCAGCTGAACGTGCACATGGTCCGCCCGGCCTTCGCGCACACCGGGGCCCTCCGATGCGAGGCGAAAGCCGTACACGTGGGGCGGACGGTCGCGACCGCCGAGGCGCGGCTGGTCGGCTCGGACGACGGCAAGCTGTACGCGCACGGCACGACGACGTGCGCCGTGTTCTCGATGCGTTAGCGGTGCGTCCGCCCCGCCCGGCCGCCGTACGGGCCGGAGGGGCGGCGAGGAGAGGCCGGACATGGAACAGGGGACACGCCGTCGGGTCGTGTCCCCTGTCGGGTTTCCGAGCCTCGGCCCGGCCGTGGAGCGGTGACTAGCGGCGTGACCGGGCCTTGAAGAGCGCCCGCTTGGCGGCCTTGCCCACCTGCTTGTCCGGGTGGGCGTCGCCGACGGCTTCGAGCAGCTCCTCCAGGTGCGGGTGGGGCACCTTCCAGATCACGTCGAGCAGGCCGATGATCTGCTGGGCGGGGCCGATGTCGTGCAGGCTGCTGATGAACTCCGCCCGGCCGAGCCCCGCGGAGATCGTCCACATGTCGAGGATGAGCCAGTGCGTGTCGGTCTGGGTGGGCTCCGGCGCGTCCTCGACGTCGAGCTGGGTGAGGTGCGTCGCGGCGTACGGGCGGAGCGAGGGCTCCTTGAGCGCCTCGGTCCAGGCGGGAACGGCCACCTCGCCGAGGGAGCCGACCAGGCTGGCGGCCTGGACCCGGACCAGGGCGTCCGCCTCGTCCTCCGCGGCGGCTTCGAGCAGCTCCGCGGCGGCCCGGGCGGGGTCGCGCAGGCCGAGCCACGCGGCGAACTCCGCGTCCGCCTCCTCCTCGGGCAGGTCGGCGCTCAGCGACAGCAGGTCGAGCGCGGTCATCCCGTCGATCGCGGGCCGGGCGTCGATGTCGATGTCGGCGTCGTCCACCAGGTGGACCACACCCTCGACGCCGAGAGGCGTGAGGCGGACCTCGTCGCCCTCGACGACGACCATGCCGTAGCCGGTCAGCCAGGCGAGCACCGGCGCGAGCGGGTCGCCGGCGGCGGCCCAGGCGTCGGGGCCGAGGTCGTCGTACTCGGCGACCGCCTCGGCCAGCTCGCCGCGCAGCTCGCCGACGGAGCGCGAGCCGCCGTTCACCAGCACGCGGACCAGCAGCGCACGGGTGAGCCCCGACAGGGCCAGGGTCAGGTCGTCGTCGTCCAGCTCGGGGTCGCCGTAGTCGATCGAGTGGAGGCCGAGCAGCCAGGCTTCCAGCGCGTCCTCGTCGTCCTCGAACGGCCAGGCGGCGGTGTCGGCGTCGACGCTGACCGTGTCGTCGCCGTCGGGGGCGAGGAACTCCAGGTCGATGGCGAGGTTCCACAGGTTCCACAGCGCCTGGGCGTCGCTAAGGCCGACGCTGCGCACCGCTTCCTTGACCTCTTCCTCGGTGAGCAGGGTCTCCTCGCCGACCTTGCGGCCGGAGCCGACCCACAGCGCGAGATCGCGGGCCTGGGCGATGAGCGTGACCTCGCGAGCGGCCGCCGCCAGCTCGGAGTCGGGGCGCAGCCGGATCGTGGGCAGCTCGGCGATCTCGTCGGCGAAGGGGTCGAAGTCGCCGAGGCTCTCGTCCTCGTCGTCCTCGAACTCGTCCTCCTCCTCGTCCCAGTCGCGCTCGGCGAGCACGTCCTCCATCGCCTCGACGAAGTCGTCCTCGATCTCGTCGAGCTCCGCGAGAAGGGTGTCGAGCGAGGCCGATCCCTTCGCCAGGCGTCCCGTCTCGGACAGGAACGTCAGATAGGACCGCAGAGCGGGGATCATGCCGTCGGCGGCCTCGTCGGGGTCCTCGACGACCTGCGGCATGCGCTCGAGGAGGACGGCGCGCGGGTCGCCCGCCTTCCACAGCCCCGCGTCGTCGCGGGCATCCAGGCGATGCCAGAGAACGGCCGGTCCGACCAGGTCGGTATCGGTGCCCGGAGCGTTGGCGGGAGTCCAGAGGATGAACTCCTGCAGCAGTGGACGCAGTTCAGCGGCGGCTGCCTCAATGCGGTCTGTCACCCCGCCAGCCTAGGGCTAACCGGGCATGCTCTCTAATCAGTTAGCGCGCCGCATCGCCTCGGTGATCCGTTCCGCGGCCGCCACGACGGGGGCGGCGTGCATGCGTCCCGGCGTGCGGGTGAGCCGCTCGATCGGTCCGGACACGGACACCGCCGCGATCACCTTGCCGCCCGCGCCCCGGATGGGAGCCGACACGCTCGCCACGCCCTGCTCCCGCTCGCCGACGCTGTGCGCCCAGCCCCTTCTGCGTACGCTCGCGAGCGTCGCGGCGGTGAACTTCGCGCCGCGCAGACCGCGGTGCAGCCGGTCGGGCTCCTCCCAGGCGAGCAGGATCTGCGCGGCCGAGCCCGCGATCATCGGCAACGCCGAGCCGACGGGCACGGTGTCACGCAGACCGCTGGCGCGCTCGGCGGCGGCCACGCACACGCGCTCGTCCCCCTGCCGACGGTAAAGCTGGGCGCTCTCCCCGGTCAGGTCGCGCAGATGGGTGAGAACGGGCCCGGCGACGGCGAGCAGCCGGTCCTCGCCGGCGGCCGTGGACAACTCCGAGAGCCGGGGGCCCAGGACGAAACGCCCCTGCGTGTCACGGGAGACGATGCGGTGGTGCTCAAGCGCGACGGCGAGTCGGTGCGCCGTCGGCCGGGCCAGGCCGGTGGCCTGGACGAGCTGCGCCAGGGAAGCAGGCCCCGCTTCCAGGGCGTTGAGAACGAGAACGGCCTTGTCGAGAACTCCGACTCCGCTAGAGTTGTCCATACCCCGATACTGCCGTCTCGCGATCCGAGACGCAAACACAATGGTCCGGATTACCCGATAGGCTTGTCCATATCCCGATATTTCCGTCTCATGATGAGAGACGTCGGGAGGTCGAACGCAAGGAGGCGTCACAACCATGGGTCGCACACTGGCCGAGAAAGTCTGGGAGCAGCACGTCGTACGGCGTGCCGAAGGCGAGCCGGACCTGCTGTACATCGATCTCCACCTCATCCACGAGGTGACCAGCCCGCAGGCGTTCGACGGCCTGCGCATGGCCGGTCGGACGGTGCGGCGGCCCGATCTCACCATCGCCACCGAGGACCACAACGTCCCGACCGTGCTCGGCCCGATCTCCGACCCGGTGTCGCGCACCCAGGTCGAGACGCTGCGCAAGAACGCCGCCGAGTTCGGCATCCGGCTGCACCCCATGGGTGACGCCGGCCAGGGCGTGGTCCACATCATCGGCCCGCAGTTCGGCCTGACCCAGCCCGGCATGACCATCGTCTGCGGCGACTCGCACACGTCCACGCACGGCGCATTCGGCGGCATCGCCTTCGGCATCGGCACCTCCGAGGTGGAGCACGTGCTGGCCACCCAGACGCTGCCCGCGTACCGGCCGAAGACCATGGCCATCGAGGTCAAGGGCGAGCTGCCCGTCGGCGTCACCGCCAAGGACCTGATCCTCGCCATCATCGCCAAGATCGGCACCGGCGGCGGCCAGGGCTACATCGTCGAGTACCGCGGCGAGGCCATCCGCAAGCTCTCCATGGAGGGCCGGATGACCGTGTGCAACATGTCGATCGAGGCGGGCGCCCGGGCCGGCATGATCGCTCCGGACGAGACCACGTTCGCCTATCTCAAGGGGCGGCCGCACGCGCCGTCCGGCGACGCCTGGGACCAGGCCGTCGAGTACTGGAAGAGCCTGCGCACCGACGACGACGCGGTCTTCGACAAGGTCGTGGAGATCGACGCCTCCACGCTGACGCCGTTCGTGACCTGGGGCACGAACCCGGGCCAGGGCGCTCCGCTGGGCGCGGCCGTCCCGTCGCCCGAGGAGTTCGGCGACCCGATCGAGCGGGCGGCCGCCGAGCGCGCCCTGGAGTACATGGGCCTGACCGCCGGGACGCCGCTGCGCGAGATCGAGGTCGACACCGTCTTCGTCGGCTCCTGCACCAACGGCCGGCTGGAGGACCTGCGCGCCGCCGCCGACATCCTGCGCGGCCGCGCCGTCGTCACCCGTACGCTGATCGTGCCCGGGTCGATGCAGGTCAAGAAGGCCGCCGAGGAGGAGGGCCTGGACCAGGTGTTCAAGGACGCCGGAGCCGAGTGGCGCGAGGCCGGCTGCTCGATGTGTCTCGGCATGAACCCCGACACGCTGAAGCCGGGTGAGCGCAGCGCCTCCACCTCCAACCGCAACTTCGAGGGCCGTCAGGGCAAGGGTGGCCGTACCCACCTGGTGTCCCCGCAGGTCGCCGCCGCGACCGCCGTCACCGGCAAGCTGACCGCTCCCGCAGACCTGGCCCAGGGCCGTTAAGGAAGACCACCGATGGAAGCCTTCACCACGCACACCGGCAGGGCCGTGCCCCTGCGCCGCAGCAACGTCGACACCGACCAGATCATCCCGGCCGTCTGGCTCAAGCAGGTCAGCCGCACCGGCTTCGAGAACGGGCTGTTCGCCGCCTGGCGCGAGGACCCGTCGTTCGTCCTCAACAACCCGGTCTACCAGGGCGCCTCGATCCTGCTCTCCGGCCCGGACTTCGGCACCGGCTCCTCCCGTGAGCACGCCGTATGGGCCCTGCAGCAGTACGGCTTCCGCGTCGTGATCGCGGCCCGTTTCGGCGACATCTTCCGCAACAACTCGACGAAGATGGGCCTGCTCCCGGTCGTCCTGCCGTCGGACGTCGTCGAGAAGCTGCAGGAGGCCGCCGAGGCCGACCCCGCCGTCGAGATCACCGTGGACCTGGCCGAGCGCGAGGTCAGGCTCGGCTCGGAGTCGTGGTCGTTCGAGATCGACGACTACACGCGCTGGCGCCTGATGGAGGGCCTGGACGACATCGGCCTGACCCTGCGTCACGCCGACGACGTCGCCGTGTACGAGAATGGACGGCAGCCATGGCTGCCGACGACTGTCTGAACGAGTTTCAGCTAGAGGACGACTACCTGGCGCGGGGGCTGCGCGATGCGCACCGCCGCGTCCGGGCGTTGGATGTTCCCCTGGAAGAGCGGACCCGGCTGACGCATAGGTTGCTTGCTATCTGTAACGTGGCAAAGCAGGACATAGAGCATGCAATCGCCCGGCTTGATGCCTTCATCGCCTATCTGGACGGCGCGTGCGACACGCCGAGTGGGCGAAACGCGTCGCACGGTGATTGAGTCCCATGCACGCGTCCCCTAATTTCAAGCGCGTAAGGGGGAGGAACCAATGAACAAGAAGGAACTCGTCGACGCGATCACGGACCGCGTCGGTGACAAGAAGACGGCCACCGAGGCGGTCAACGCGATTCTCGACGCCATCCAGAACGCCGTCGCCAACGGGGACAAGGTCTCCATCACCGGGTTCGGCGCGTTTGAGATGGTCCACAAGCCTGCCCGCACGGCTCGGAACCCTTCGACCGGCGCGCCCATCAAGGTCGAGGAGAGCTGGGGGCCCAAGTTCCGCCCCGGAAACGACTTCAAGGAGCTCGTCAACGCGGGCGGAAAGAAGTCGGCCAAGAAGTAGCGGTGGCTTCGGCCGAGGACGGCGTCCGGATCATCCGGACGCCGTTCTTCTTTTCCCCCGGCTTCCCTCCCCGCCCCGAGCCATCAATGATCACTGCGCCCGGCCGGCCCGCCGAGCGCCTTCGATCATTACGGTGGCCGGCCATCACGCTCGGGGCGCGGCGGTGTCTGGACTGTGGAACGAGCGGGCGAGGAACGTGAGGGGCGCGGCGGTGTCTGGACTGAGGAACGCCCGGAGCGACGAAGGAGTGAGGACGTGACGAGGGAAGACATCGCCTGAAGGCGCCCCGAGCCCGCCGAGCGAAGCGAGGCAAATCAACAGGGCAGCGGGAACGTGGAGAGGGTCACGTAGGTGATGCGGCCGGCGTCGAGGAGGATGTTCACCCGCTGACCGGTACGCAGTAGCCGTAGTGGTCCCGCGTCGAAGGCGGCGGTGTCGAACGGCAGCTCCGTGCCGTCGTCCAGGAACACCGATCCGGACCGGGTCGCGTCGTCGAAGGTCTTCACCGTGGCCTGCACCTGATCAGCGTACTCGTCGCCTCGGCGGACGCCGATGACGTGTCGCCGCGGGCCGCCACGGGTCAGCTCTCGCCGGCTGCGGGCCCGGTATCCGGTCCGGTCGGGGGACGGGTGTCGAGCCCGGTGGGCGGTGGGGTGGGCTCGGCGTACGACGCGAGGCCGCGTACGAGGATGTCGAGTCCGAGCTCGAAGCGGTAGTCGTTGGACTCGTCCACCATCAGGTTCGCTATCGCGAGCATGTTGGGGAACCGGTCGGGCGGGAGCGAGGCGAAATAGTCCCGGATATCGTCTCGGATCTCCGTCCATGACTTGGTGTCCGCGCCCTGGTACCGGCTCTGCCAGATGGACTCCTCCGCGACGAAGCCGTCGATGTACGTCGAGAGCAGATCTCCGGCGATGGCCGTGACGCGGTCGGGGAGCCCGCCGGCGCGCAACAGCGCGAGCAGCTTCTCGACGTGCGGCAGGAGCTCGGGGCTGAACGGCATCTGCCCCATGGAGATCCGCGCCATGTCGCGGTGGCTGAGGAGCCGGACGCGGCTTTGGCGGGCGTACTCCTTGAGCTGGTCCTGCCACCGCTCGGGGTCGGGCTCCGGCAGGTGGAGGCCGTCGAAGAACCGCCGGTACATCAGCTCGAGCAGCTCGTCCTTGTTGTCGACGTGCGCGTACAGGGCCGAGACCGCGACGTCGAGTTCGGCGGCGACCCGGCGCATGCTGAGCCCGTCGAGCCCTTCGCGGTCGAGTACGGCGAAGGCGGCGTCGACGATGCGCTCCCGCGTCAGGGGGACGCGTGCGGGGGCGGGACGCCTGCGCGCTCGCTCCCAGGGCGGTGTGGGCATGTCCGGCTCTGTCATGGGGCCTCCCGCGCTCATCGTAGTGAACGTCGCTCGCCACGAACGAACAGCGATCAGCGACGAGATATATCTTGTGAACTTCTAAGAGGCGATATATCTTGAGAACACCGCACGTTCTATGCGAACGCCGTTCGATGATAGAACAGCGATCTGCATTGGTGAACGCTGTTCTACGACACGCCCTTTGGAGGAGCACATGTCCGCAACCCACGAGGCGGTGGCATCCGCGCCGCCGGCCGGCGAGCCCGCGCCGTACAGGTGGCGCTGGGCCGCACTCTTCGTGATCCTCGCCGCGGAGGTCATGGACCTCCTCGACGCGATGGTCACCAACATCGCCGGACCGACGATCAAAGCCGAGATCGGCGGCAGCGAGAGCACGCTCCAGTGGCTCGGCGCGGCGTACACGCTGGCCATGACGACCGGCCTGCTCACCGGCGGCCGGCTGGGCGACATCTTCGGGCGCAAGAAGATGTTCGTCATCGGCGCCGGGGGGTTCGTCCTCGGGTCGCTGCTGTGCGCCGTCGCCCAGTCGCCCGAGACGCTCATCGCGGCGCGCGTGGTCCAGGGTCTGTTCGGCGCCGTCATGTTGCCGCAGGGGCTCGGCATGATCAAGGAGATGTTCCCGCCGAAGGAGATGCAGTCGGCGTTCATGCTGTTCGGCCCGGTCATGGGCCTGGCCTCGGTCGGCGGCCCCATCCTCGCCGGCTGGCTGGTGGACGCGGACTTCTTCGGCACCGGCTGGCGCATGATCTTCATCATCAACCTGCCGTTCGGCCTGGCCGCGCTCATCGGCGCGCTCCGGTTCCTGCCCGAGTCGCGCTCGCCGCACCCGCCGAAGCTGGACATCCCCGGCGTCGTCATCGCGTCGCTGGCGGCGATCCTGATAGTCTTCCCGCTGGTCCAGGGCCGGGAGAACGACTGGCCCGCCTGGTCGTTCGTCATGATCGGCGCGTCCGTCGTGGTCTTCGCGATCTTCGGATGGTTCGAGGCGCGCAAGAGCCGGGGCGGGGGCGACCCGCTGGTCGTGCCGAGCCTGTTCCGCAAGCGCGCCTTCACCGGCGGCCTGCTGACCGGCATCGTCTTCTTCTCCGGCATGGCCGGGTTCATGCTGGTCTTCAACCTGTACACGCAGATCGGGCTGGGCTACTCCCCGATCAAGGCCGGTCTCGCCGGGGTGCCCTGGTCGGTCGGCATGATCCTCGGAATGGGCATCATGCAGGCGGTCAAGCGGTTCGGCCGCAAGGTCCTGCACGGCGGAGCGCTTGTCATGGCGCTCGGCGCCGCCGGTGTCTACCTGACCATCGACCTGGCCGGGATCGGCGTCACGCCGTGGCAGCTCGCGCCCGCCCTGATCGTGACCGGGATCGGCATGGGCCTGCTGATGGGCCCGTTCTTCGACATCGTGCTCGCCGGGGTCGAGCAGCACGAGACCGGATCGGCCTCCGGCACGCTGACCGCCGTGCAGCAGCTCGGCAACGCGTTCGGCGTGGCCCTGCTCGGGACGATCTTCTTCGACCTGCTCGGCCCGGTCCCCACCGGCACGAGCTTCGACCACGCGATGAAGATCACGCTGTGGGTCGTGGTGGGCATGCTGCTGCTGACGTTCGTCGTCGCCTTCCTCCTGCCCAAGTACGCCCGCGAGGAGGACGCCCTCGAAGGTGAGGCACCGAAGGAGGCCGTGAACGCCTGATCCGAGATGCCCGTCCCATCGCGTCCCGACCTGTTCGTCCCGCCTGGCCGCGCCGTCGCCTCTCCGACCGCGCGGCCAGGCCCGTCTCCCGCCTCCGCGGAACCGGTGTGGAACGCCTCGCGTACGGCCCGGGGAACCGCGGTCAGCCCATGAGGCCGGGGGCGATCGGGGGCCGGATGCGCGTGATCACGTCCAGAGTGGTGGCGGGCAGCCCCAGGGCGAGCGCCTCCCGCAGGTCCTCCACCGTGTCGACGTCCCTGCGGACGGAGGCGATGCCGTCCAGGGTGATCTCCTTCGCCCCGCCCGACAGGTGCTTGGCCTTGGACTCGCCCCCGAATCTCGGCCGGAACGACACGCCCGGCCGCACGCCGTAGAAGGTGGTCCCGACGTCCGCCGCGTCGGGGACGAACGCCTGGTCGAACTCCTCGGCGGCCGCGAGCACCCGATCCAGCTCCGCCGGGCGCAACGCGGGCAGATCCGCCTGGAGCGCGCCGACCGCGTCGCCGGGCGCGAGCCGTACGGCCTCGGCGGCCCCGAAGCGCAGCGCGGTGTTGAGCCCCTGGTCGGGGTCGGTCACGACGTGGGCGCCCAGCGCGGCCAGCCGCTCCGCCGGCACCGGGTCGGCGGTGACCACGATCACACGGCCGACACGGGGACAGCTCAGCGCCGCGGACACCGTGTCGCACGCCAGCGCGACCGCCAGGTCGGCGCGGTACGGCCCCGCCGCGCCCGCGAGACGGGTCTTCGCCCTGATGATGGTCTTCACCGGCACCACGAGGGTCCATCGCGTGAGCTGCATAACGTTAAGCATCCCGCCTCGACAGTCCCCGGAGCCAACCGGGAGACTTGTGGGCACCCGTCGCCGGGGGCGGCGGATCAGCACGTGGAGGAGCGAGTGAGCGGACGACGAGGCGCGATGACGCGCGCCCGGATGGCCGCCGGGACGGGCACGCTGAGCCGGCGCGGCGCGTCATGGTTCCCCGTCCGGCCGGCACACGAGGAGTCGAAATGAAACGGCGCAGCCGTCCCACCCGGTTCTGGGAGTCCCTGGCCGTCCTGATCGTGAAGCCGCTGTCGCTTCTGCTGATCAAGCACATCTGGCGTGGAGGGGACTTCGTGCCCCGCGCGGGCGGTGTGATCATCGCGGCCAACCACATGTCGTGGACGGACCCGGTCCTGCTGTCCCACTACCTCTACAACAACGGGCGCTGGCCGGTGATCCTCGCCAAGTCGGGAATCTTCAAGGTGCCGGTGCTCGGGCACATCGTCGCCCAGTTGCTGGCCATCCCGGTGCACCGGGGCAGCACGGAGGCCACCCAGTCCCTGAAGACCGCCGAGCAGCGCCTCAGGGACGGCGGGTGCGTCATCTTCTACCCCGAGGGCACGATCACCCGCGATCCCGATCTATGGCCGATGGTAGGCAAGACCGGTGTCGCGCGGCTCGCCCTCTCGACCGGCGCGCCCGTGATCCCGGTCGCCCACTGGGGCGCCCACGAGCTCCTGCCGTACGGGGAGAAGAAGCCGCGGATGTTCCCCCGCAAGACCTTCCGGGTGCTGGCCGGCCCGCCCGTCGATCTGTCGAAGTACCAGGGACAGCCGATGCGCGCCACGGTCCTGCGTGAGGCGACCGCCGACATCATGGCCGCCATCACCGCCCAGCTCGCGGAGATCCGCAAGGAGGAAGCCCCCGGGTCGCCATATGACCCGAAAAACACGGCTCAGTCGGAATGACCGCGTACGGTGAGAGGGACGACGCGCGGGGAACGGGCGCGACCGGCGAGCGAGCAGCGGGGCCGGCGCGGCGGACGGAACGGCCGGCCGGGAGGCGAAGCCGTCCCGCCGGATGACGAGGAGTGGTGAGCGACCGGTGAGCAGGGCTGTCGTTTTCGGAACTGGCTCGTGGGGGACCACGTTCGCGATGATCCTCTCGGAGGCGGGCACCAGGACGACGCTGTGGGGGAGACGGGCCTCGGTCGTCGACGCGATCAACGAGAGGCATGAGAACCCCGAGTACCTGCCGGGGCTGCGCCTGCCCGAGAGCCTGCGCGCGACCACGGATCCCGCCGAGGCGATGCGGGACGCCGACTTCGTGGTCCTCGCCGTGCCGGCCCAGACGCTCCGCGACAACCTCGCCGCCTGGAAGCCGCACATCCCCCCGGACGCCGTGCTGGTCAGCCTGATGAAAGGCGTCGAGCGGGGCACCCGCAAACGGATGAGCGAGGTCATCTGCGAGGTCGCGGGCGTCCCTCTGGACCGGGTCGCGGTGGTCTCCGGGCCGAACCTGGTCCCCGAGCTGGCCCGGCGGCAGCCCGCCGCCGCCGTGGTGGCCTGCTCTGACGAGGAGGTCGCGCGGCGGCTCCAGGACGCCTGCCACCTGCCGTGGTTCCGCACCTACACCAACCCGGACGTCGTCGGCGTCGAGCTCGGCGGCGCGGTGAAGAACGTCATCGCCCTGGCGGTGGGCGTCGCCGTCGGCATGGGGCTGGGCGACAACGTGGCCGCCACGCTCATGACCCGCGGCCTCGCCGAGATCGCCCGGCTGGGCGCGGCGCTCGGAGCCGACCAGCACACGTTCGCCGGTCTCGCCGGGATGGGCGATCTGGTGGCGACCTGCAGCTCCCCGTTGTCCCGAAACCGTACCTTCGGTGAGAATCTGGGACGTGGGATGACCTTGGCCGAGGTCGTCGCCGTGACGAAGCAGACCGCCGAGGGAGTCAAATCGTGCGAGTCGGTTCTCGAGCTGGCGAGGAAACACGACGTGGAGATGCCGATCACCGAGGTCGTGGTCGGTGTGGTCCACGACGGGATGGCCCCGGACGAGGCGGCGATGCTCCTGATGTCGCGCACCCCGAAGCCGGAGCGTTACGGCGTGTAGCCCCATGAGGCGCGGGCGCAGGAGGCTCGGGGAGAACTCCCGTGCCGTCCATCTGCCGCCGCCTCCGCTGCCGCGCGAGGCCCCGACGGGCCTGCCCGTGTGGCGGACCTCCGGCTGGAGCCCGGCCCCGCCGGGCTTCTCCTGGCCCGCCGGCCCGGCGCCCGGCCGCTCGTCCGGGCTCATGGAGAACCGGGCCGACAACCCGACCGTCGCCGCCTTCGCGGCGGCGATGGCCGCGATGGAGGGCGCGGCGGCCCCCGAGGACGTCGCCGGCCAGGCGTTCTCCTCAGGGACGGCCGCCACCACCGCCGTCTTCCTGACCCTCCTGCGCGCCGGGGCGCACGTCCTCGCGCCCGCGACCGCCCGCGGCGGCGCCCGCTCCCTGCTCGCGAACGTGTTGTCCCGGTTCGGCGTCGCGGCCGACTTCGTGGACTATTCGGACCTGCGCCGGGTCCAGGCCGCGATCCGCTCCACAACGAAGATCATCTACGCCGAGACGCTGGCCGACCCCACCATGGCCGTGGCCGACATCCGGGGGCTGTACCGCATCGCCAAGGACGCCGGAGCGCTGCTGGTGGTCGACTCGACGCTCGCCACGCCCGTCGTGTGCCGCCCGCTGGAGCACGGCGCCGACCTGGTCGTCCACTCGGCCACGGGGTACGTCGGCGGCCACGACGACTGCGCCGGCGGCGTGGTGGTCGGGCGGCCCGACCTGATCAACCTGATCCGGGAGGTCCGGATCGACACCGGCGGCTCGTTGTCCCCCGACGAGGCGTTCCTGCTGCGCCGCGGCATGGAGACGATGACCCTGCGGGTCCGCCGGATCTGCTCGACCGCGATGGTGTTCGCCGCCTCGCTGGCCAAACATCCGGTCGTACGCCGGGTGGACTATCCCGGCCTGCCCGGCCATCCCGGCCACCGGCTCGCCCGGCACCTGTTCGACTCCGGGCCCGAGGGCACCCGGTTCGGCGGTTGCGTCACGGTGACCGTCCACGGCGGGTACGACGCGGGGGCGGAGCTGGCCGACGCCCTCCGGCTCGCCAGGGTCGCGAACTCGTACGGCGGGACGAGGACCACGGCCGTGCATCTCGCCGCGGCGGCCCGCCCCGACGAGGCGCTCTCCGGCGTGGACGCGGGAGCCGTACGGTTCTCGATCGGCCTGGAGGACGCGGAAGACCTGATCATGGATGTGACGCAGGCGCTCGACGCCATGCGACCGAACGGCCACACGCGGGCCTGACAAGCGGGTTCCACGTCCGGAAGCGGTACATTCGAGCATCATGAACGAGCAGCGCGAGGTGCCTTCCCGGCCGATTCGAGTCGCCGTCGTCTTCGGCGGTCGCAATTCCGAGCACGCGGTGTCGCTGATGGGCGCGGGCAGCGTGCTCAGCGCGATCGACCGGTCGAAGTACGAGGTCATCCCTGTCGGCATCGCTCCCGACGGGCGCTGGGTGCTGGTGGCCGACGGGCAGAGCTACGCGATCGAGGACGGCGAGCTGCCGGTCGTCGGCGACACCGGCACGGCGCTCGCCCTGCCGTCCGACTCCGGGTCGCTGGTGGCGCTCGATCCGGGGCGGATCCCGCGCTCCCTCGGTGACGTGGACGTCGTCTTCCCGATGCTGCACGGGCCCTTCGGCGAGGACGGCACCATCCAGGGCCTCCTGGAGATGGCCGGGGTGCGCTACGTGGGCTCCGGCGTGCTGGCGAGCGCGGTCGGCATGGACAAGGCGTACATGAAGCTCGTGCTCAAGGCGGCGGGGCTCCCGGTCGGGCCGTTCGTCGTCGTCCGCGACCGCGACTGGTGCACCGACCGCGCCAGGGTGCTCAAGGAGGTCGAGGAGCTCGGCTGGCCGGTGTTCGTCAAGCCGGCCCGCGCCGGGTCGTCGCAGGGCATCTCGAAGGCGCACGACCCCGAGTCGCTGGAGGCCGCGATCGAGCTCGCCCGCGCCCACGACCCCAAGGTGCTGGTCGAGGCGGCGATCGTCGGCCGCGAGATCGAGTGCGCTGTGCTGGAGTCCCTCGGCGACGCGCCCCCGGAGGCGAGCGTCCCCGGCGAGGTGCTCGTGCGCGGTGAGCGCGAGTTCTTCGACTTCGAGGCGAAGTACTACCCCGACCAGATGGCGCTCGACGCGCCCGCCGACATCCCGGCGGAGACCGCCGAGGCTGTGCGCTCGATGGCCGTCCAGGCGTTCGAGGCGCTGTCGTGCGAGGGGCTGTCCCGGGTGGACTTCTTCTACACGACCTCGGGCGAGCTCATCATCAACGAGATCAACACGATGCCCGGTTTCACGTCGCTCTCGGTCGCGCCGCAGCTCTGGGCCGCGACCGGACTGTCGTACGCCGAGCTCGTCGACCACCTGATCCGGCTCGCGCTCGACCGTCCGGCCGGGCTGCGCTGAGCCCGCGCGTCACCCGGGGACGGACGACTTGATCGGGCCCGCCAGATCCACCATCACCTCTCCGGGGACGTGCTTTCCGGAGATCGTCACCTCGACGTACGCCTCGCGGTTGATCGCGGTGAACAGCGTCGGGAGCTTCGGATCCTGGTACCAGGTGACGCCGTCGAGGTCGGTCGCCTGGTCCGTGGCGTTCATCGAGGCGGGCCGGTCGACGCCGCACCGCAGGGCGATCTCGCCCGCTCCCCACACGGCGACGTACGGCGAGGGCGGGTCGCTCTCCACCCGTTCCGCGCCGTCGAGCCGGGCGGGCAGCGCGGTGGCGAGCTTCTGGCACGCCGCCGCCGCGGCCCCCTCCGGCTTCGGCGGCTCCACCCGCACGGCGCCGGAGCACGCGGACACGGTCAGTACGGCGAGCAGCCCGGCCGCGGCCGGGGTGACCAGTCTTCGCATCTCATCCCAGGTCAGATGTGCACGATCGGACATGTAAGAGTACGCGTGATGCCCTCGACCGCCTGAATCTGGGCCACCACCAGCTTGCCCAGCTCGTCCACGTTGCGGGCCTCGGCCCGGACGATCACATCGTAGGGACCGGTGACATCCTCCGCCTGGGTGACGCCGGTGATCCCGGCGATCTGGCCGGCCACATTGGCCGCCTTGCCGACCTCGGTCTGGATAAGGATGTAGGCCTGCACCATAACGCCCTCCGGATAGAGATCAGTGCCGGAGCGTACCGTACCTCGAATGCACTAGGGGTGTGCCATCACAGTCGGAGATCTTGGCGAATTCGGTGTAATTGGACGTATCGCTGGGCGATTGCCGCAGGGTGCGGCTGTACTGCTCGGACCTGGGGACGACGCCGCCGTTCTGAGCGCGCCGGACGGGCGGGTCGTCGTGAGTACGGATCTCCTAATCGAGGGTAGGCACTTCCGCCGCAATTGGTCCAGTGGGTATGACATCGGCCGTAAAGCGGCAGCTCAGAATCTTTCCGATATAGCGGCAATGGGGGCCGACCCGACGGCCATCTTCGTCGGCCTCGGGCTGCCCCCCGACGTGACCACGGACTGGCTGGACGCCCTGACCGACGGTTTCCGGGACGAGTGCGCGCTCGTCGGCGCGAGTGTGGCGGGCGGGGACATCTCGCGTTCCGACACCGTCGTACTGGGCGTGACCGCGCTCGGCGACCTCGGCGGGCGCGGGCCGGTGACCAGGGCGGGCGCGCGTCCCGGGCAGGTCGTCGCGATCGCGGGCCGTCTCGGTCACGCCGCTGCGGGGCTCGCGCTGCTCCAGGCCGGCCGGGCCGCGCCTGTCGCGGGGCCGATCCCCGGGGAGCGGAACGGGCGGAGCGGCGGGCCGCTGGACGAGCTGGTGGACGCCCACCGCCGGCCCCGCCCGCTGTACGCCTGCGGACCCGCGGCGGCCCGGCTCGGCGCCACGGCCATGCTCGACGTGAGCGACGGCCTCCTGCAGGACCTCGGCCACATCGCGGAGGCGAGCGGCGTCCGCGTCGAGCTGGACCCGGCCGCCTTCCCGGTCGGCCCGGCGCTCGCCGCCGCCGCGCGCGAGCTGGGAGCCGACCCGCTGGAGTGGATCCTGACAGGAGGGGACGACCACGCCTTCGCCGCCGTCTTCCCCCCGAATGTGGAGCTTCCAGACCCGTGGCTGGTGGTGGGCCGGGTCACCGAGGGGGAGGGAGTCCACGTCACCGGACGCGCCGACGCCTCGGGCGGCTGGGACCACTTCCGGGACTCGCGCGTCTGACCGAGTGGAGCGGGCCGCCCGGCGGCGCACGACTGACGACCAGGAGACCGGCGACAAGGGCCCCGGCGCACCGTACGGCGAGGTCGGCGACATGGCCTGGTTTGATAGGGCCATGACTGCCACACCTCCACGCGTGCTCACCATCGCCGGCTCGGACTCGGGCGGCGGCGCCGGGATCCAGGCCGATCTCAAGACGATGCTGGCCCTCGGGGTGCACGGCATGAGCGTCATCGCCGCCGTGACCGCGCAGAACTCGCTCGGCGTCCAGGGCTACTGGGAGCTGCCGGAGGAGGCGGTCCGGGCGCAGCTCGACTCCGTGCTCGGCGACATCGGCGTCCAGGCCGTCAAAACGGGGATGCTGGCCTCCCCGGTGCTGGTGGAGACGGTCGCCCGAGCGCTCGCCGGCGTGGCGGCCCCCGTCGTGGTCGACCCGGTCGGCGTCTCCAAGCACGGGGACTCGCTGCTCGCGCCCGAGGCGGTCGCGACCGTCAAGGAACTGCTGCTGCCGGTCGCCACCGTGGTCACGCCGAACCTCTGGGAGGTCGAGCAGCTCACCTCGGTCAAGGTCGAGGACGAGGACGACCTGCCGCGCGCGGCGGAGGCGGTGCTCGCCCTGGGGCCGCGCTGGGCGCTCATCAAGGGCGGCCACCTTCCCGGCGAGCCGGTGGACCTGCTCACCGACGGCGACCGGCGATATCGCTTCGCCGCCGAGCGCCACGACAACCGCCACACCCACGGCACCGGGTGCACGCTCGCCTCGGCCATCGCCTCCCGCCTCGCACTCGGCGACGACCTGCCGGAGGCCGTACGGCAGGCCAAGGAGTACGTCACCGGCGCGATCGCGCACGGCTTCCCGCTCGGAGCGGGCATCGGCCCCGTCGACCACGGCTGGCGCTGGCGAACCGCCTGACCCGGTCCCTTCAGGCCGTACGGCGCGGTCCCCGACGTGGGGACCGCGCCCGGGCGGGTGCGGCGGCGCCCGGGAACGCGGAAGAAGGCGTGGAAACGCGAAAGCCCGCCACCGAGTCGGTGGCGGGCTCCGGAGAAGATCGGGTCAGCGGGTGACCTTGCCTGCCTTGATGCAGGAGGTGCACACGTTCATCCGCTTCGGCGTCCCGTTGACCGTCGCACGCACGGTCTGGATGTTCGGGTTCCAGCGGCGGCGGGTGCGGCGGTGCGAGTGGGAGACGTTGTTGCCGAAAATCGGCTTCTTAGCGCAGACGTCGCAGACGGAAGCCACGGTCATCGCTCCTTCAGATCAGTCGAATCGGCCCGGTCCGCCAAGAGCGGCTCATCCGAGCGTGCCGGGGCAACCGGCTGGCCACACGAGGATATCCGATGTCAGCCGTTGCACGCCAAACGGGAACCCGGCGAACGGGGATAATCTCGTAGCGCCCAACGGTAGCGCATCGGGGCGGCGCCACGCGTGCGGGCCACTCGATCGAAGGGGCGACGTTCATGCTCGAGGTGCTCGACCCGCCCGCCGTACGCCGCTGGTCGCGCCTGTGCGCCGACGCGCTCGGCCGGGCCAGGGCGGAGATCGACGCGCTCAACGTGTTCCCCGTGCCCGATGGCGACACCGGGACGAACCTGCACCTCACCGTGCTCTCCGCGGCGGAGGCCGTGGCCGGGCTGCCCGGCGACGCGGGCCGCGACCGCACCTGGCAGACGCTCGCCCAGGGCGCCCTGCTCGGCGCCCGCGGAAACTCGGGTGTGATCGTCAGCCAGGCGATACGAGGGCTGGCCGAGGTGCTCGGCCGGGCGGACGGGCGGGGAGCCGACCTGCGCCGGGCGCTCGCCCGGGCCGCCGAGATGGCCAGGGACGCCGTGGTGCGTCCGGTCGAGGGCACCGTCCTCACCGTCCTGGCCGCGGCCGCGGAGGCCGTACGGCACGCCTCCGACGACCTGGGCGAGGTGGCGCGGATCGCGGCGGAGGAGGCGCGGGGCGCGTTGCGGCGCACCACCGGGCAACTCGACGTGCTGGCCAGGAACCACGTGGTCGACGCGGGCGGAGCGGGTCTGGTGATCATCCTGGAGACGCTGGCCGAGGTCGTCTCCGGGGCGTTCAGCGAACGGCACGAGGTCCCCGCCCCGGCCGTGCGGGCGACGGCCGAGGCGGCGCGCGGGCAGGCCCGCGAGGCGGCTCCGGGATACGAGGTGATGTACCTCCTGGACGCGCCCGAGGAGGCGGTCGGCCGGCTCAGGGCCGAGCTGGACGCGCTCGGGGACTCCCTCGTGATCGTGGGAGGCGACGGCCTCTGGAACGTCCACGTCCATGTGGATGACGCGGGCGCCGCGATCGAGGCGGCGCTCGCGGCCGGCCGCCCCCACCGCATCAGGGTGACCCACCTCGGCGGACGGGTCCACGAGCCCGCCCCCGTACGCGGCGTGGTCGCGGTCGCGGCGGGCGACGGCCTCGCCGCGCTCTTCCGCCAGGCCGGAGCCGTCGTCGTACGGCGCGAACCCGGCGCGACGCCGCCGCTCGCCGCCGTGCTCGCCGCCGTCAGGGAGGCCGGGAGCGAGGTGGCCGTGCTGCCGAACGACAACGCGGCGCAGGCGGTGGCCGCGGCCGCCGCCGAGATCGCCAGAGAAGAGGGGCTGACCGTCAGCGTGCTGCCGACGAGGGCCTCGGTCCAGGGGCTCGCCGCGCTCGCCGTGCACGATCCGCTGCGCCGCTTCGACGACGACGTGGTGGCCATGACCGACGCGGCCGGCCACACCCGGCACGGACACGTCTGGGTGGCCGACCGCGAGGCCGTGACCAGCGCGGGCCTGTGCCGTCCGGGCGACGTGCTCGGCGTGGTCGACGGCGACGTCGCCCTCATCGGCACGGCGCTCGCCGACGTGGCGGTGCGCGTCGTCGACCGCATGATGTCGTCGAGCAGCGAGATGGTGACGCTGGTGACCGGTGCCGAGCCCTCCGCCGAGCTGGCGGGAGCCGTACAGGACCGTCTGGCGCGGGTCAGGCCGGACGTCGAGGTGGTCGTCTACGAGGGGGGACAGGGCGGCTACCCCCTCCTCATCGGCGTGGAGTGATCGGCTGGAGTGACTTCCCCATCGGGGCGCGATCCGATGGAGGGACGGGTACCCACGGCCGTCGGCGTGGGGCCGTGTCTCACGGAAGGGGAGGCTCCACCCGCGGACGCCATGGGTCTCGGCGGCGGGGAAGGTCCCTACGGTGTCGAGCGGCGGGGGATCTCGGCGGCCGGGTTCCCGACGGCGTAGAGCGACAGGGGATCTCGGCGGCTGGGTTCCCGGCGGGCGTAGAGCGACAGGGGATCTCGGCGGCGCTCGGGTGATTTCTGTCGGCGACCAGCGGTAGAACTTATCTCCGTGACCGCGCGATTTCCGGTCGCCGCGCCTCGACGCCGAGGGAGCGGGGCGTCGCCGGCGCCGTGCGCGGTCGGGGACAGGAGCACGATCCCGTCACGTGAGGGGGGCGCATGACGAGGTTCGACGAGCCGCTGAAGCGGGCGCTGGGCCGCACGGCCGGGCCGCTGGAGCGCGCGCTCGGCATCGCCACCGTGGGGGAGCTGCTCCGTCACTACCCCCGGCGGTACGCGGAGCGCGGCGAGCTGACTCCGATCTCCTCGCTGCAGCACGACGAGCACGTGACGGTCGTGGCCAGGGTGGCGGCGCTGCAGAGGCGGCCGATGAAGAACCGGCAGGGCACCTGGCTGGACGTCGAGGTGACCGACGGCCGGGAGCGGCTGCACCTCGCCTTCTTCGGCAAGGGCGCCTTCGTGGCGGAGCAGCGGCTGCCCCCCGGCACCGAGGCCATGTTCTCCGGCAAGGTCAACGTCTTCCCGCTCCAGGGCGGCCGGCGCAGGGTGTCCCTCACCCATCCCGAGTACGAGACGGAGATCGAGGACGCCGCCGAGTTCGCCGCGGCCCCGGTGCCGATCTACCCCTCCGCCCAGGGGCTGGCCACCTGGACGATCCGCCGCGCGGTGCGCACCGTGCTCGACGTGCTGACGCTGGACGACCCGCTCCCGGCCGACATCCGGCATCGGCACGGGCTTCCCGAGCTGGAGGTGGCGCTGCGCCACGTCCACCGGCCCGCGAGCCAGGCCGACATCTCGCTGGCGCACAGACGGCTCAAGTTCGACGAGGCGTTCCTGCTCCAGTCCGTGCTCGCCAGACGCCGCCAGGCGGCCTCCGCCTGGCCGGCCCGCCCCAGACCGGGGCGTCCCGACGGCCTGCTGCGCGACTTCGAGGCGCGGCTGCCGTTCGAGCTCACCGAGGGCCAGCGACAGGTCGGCGAGGAGATCGCCGCGGATCTGGCCCGCGAGCACCCGATGCACCGGCTGCTGCAGGGCGAGGTGGGCGCGGGCAAGACCGTGGTCGCGCTGCGGGCCATGCTCCAGGTGGTCGACTCGGGCGGGCAGGCCGTGCTCCTCGCCCCGACCGAGGTGCTGGCCCAGCAACACCACAGGTCGATCACCGCGATGCTGGGCGACCTCGCGGCCGGCGGCATGTTCGGCGGCACCGGCGTGGCGCTGCTGACCGGTTCCATGGGAGCGGCCGCACGGCGGAGCGCGCTGCTCGACGCCGCCTCGGGGGCCGCCGGGATCGTGGTCGGCACCCACGCGGTGCTCCAGGAGCACGTCCAGTTCGCCGACCTCGGCCTCGTCGTGGTCGACGAGCAGCACCGCTTCGGCGTGGAGCAGCGCGACGCGCTCCGCGAGAAGGGCGGCGGCGGCCGGCCCCACGTGCTCGTCATGACCGCGACCCCCATCCCGAGGACGGTCGCGATGACCGTGTTCGGCGACCTGGAGGTCTCCACGCTGTCCCAGTTGCCGTCCGGGCGGGCGCCGATCACCACGCACGTGGTGCCGGCCGCGGAGAAGCCGCGCTTCCTCGATCGCACGTGGGAACGGGTCCGCGAGGAGGTCGGGCTGGGCCGCCAGGCGTACATCGTCTGTCCCCGCATCGGCGACCAGGAGGGCGACGAGGGCGACCTCGGCAAGGAGGACGACGAGCGCAGGCCGCCGCTCGCGGTGCTCGACGTGGCGGAGATGCTCACCGAGGGCCCTTTGCACGGCATGCGGGTGGGCGTCCTGCACGGCAAGCTGCCCCCGGAGGAGAAGGACGCCGTGATGCGCTCCTTCACCAGGGGAGAGACCGACGTCCTCGTGGCCACCACGGTCATCGAGGTCGGCGTCGACGTGCGGAACGCCTCGGTCATGGTCATCATGGACGCGGACCGGTTCGGCGTCTCCCAGTTGCACCAGCTACGCGGCCGGGTCGGGCGCGGTGGCCTGCCCGGGCTGTGCCTGCTGGTGAGCGAGGCTCCCGCCGGCACCCCGGCGCGTACGCGCCTCGACGCCGTGGCCGCGACCCTGGACGGCTTCGAGCTGTCCCGGGTGGACCTGGAGCAGCGTCGCGAGGGTGACGTCCTCGGCGCCGCCCAGTCGGGCCGCAAGTCGTCGTTGAAGATGTTGCAGCTCCTCCGCGACGAGGACGTCATCCAGGCCGCGAGGGAGGAGGCGAGCGAGCTGGTGGCGGCCGACCCGGAGCTGGCGGCCCACCCCGCCCTGCGGGCGGAGCTGGACGCCCTCCTCGTGGACGAGCGCGCCGAGTTCCTGGAGAAGACCTGATCCACCCCGGCCTCGGTCCGGACATGGCGGGGGTGCGCGACCGAGGTGGGAGACCGGTTCGGGGCGCGGCTTCGGTGGGCGGGCGATGAGACCGAGGCGCAGACCTGCCGGGGTCCTCACAACAGGCGGGGCGCGGAGTTGAAGCGGGCGCCGCCGCGATGGCGGCGGCGCCCATGAGAATGACCCAGGGCCCAGCCTTGGGACGGCCTCCCCCCGAATGCCGTCCCCGGCTGGGCCCACCCTCGGGTCAGGTGCCGAGGGCGCCGGCGTGCGGAAGGGCTCACGATCACGCCGGCCGGCCTCCCCCTGGGTCACCTTGAAGGCCGCAGAAACATCATGCGGAACGCGGCGGCCCAGCGATACCGCTCTTACCCATTCGTCGCCGCCGCTTGCCGACTCTTGACCGCCCCGGATCCGCCCGCGTTCGGGGCGTACCGGCGCACCGCCGTCCCGGACCGGAGCGCGGGAGCGGGACAATGAACGGATGACGCGGGTCATCGCAGGCAGCGCCGGAGGACGCAGGCTGGCAGTGCCACCGGGCAGGGGCACCAGGCCGACGAGTGATCGGGCCAGGGAGGGGTTGTTCTCGACCGTGGGCTCGCTTTTGGGCTCACTTGACGGGGCCAGGGTCCTGGACCTGTACGCCGGCTCGGGAGCGGTCGGCCTGGAGGCGCTGAGCAGGGGCGCGGCCCACGCGCTCCTCGTCGAGTCCGACGCCAAGGCGATACGGACGATCAGGCAGAACATCGCCGCTCTCGGCCTGCCCGGCGCCGTGCTCCGGCCGGAGAAGGTCGAGCGGGTGCTGGCCCAGGGGTGCGCCGAGCCGTACGACTTCGTGTTCGCGGACCCGCCGTACTCGGTGGGCGACGAGGCGGTCACCAGAGTGCTGGAGGCGCTCCGCTCCGAGGGGTGGGTCGCCGAGTGTGCGCTGGTCGCGGTCGAGCGGGAGTCCAGGGGGAAGGACCTGGTCTGGCCGCCGGGTTTCGAAGAGGAGAGGGTCCGCCGTTACGGGGAAGCGGCCGTTTGGTACGGTCACGCAGCCGGGAACCCGTAAACCTGGGGGTGCGCCTTGCGTCGCGTCGTATGCCCGGGGTCCTTCGACCCCGTGACCAACGGACATCTGGACATCATCGGCCGGACCTCCCGGCTGTACGACGAGGTCGTCGTGGCCGTGTTGATCAACATGGAGAAGACCGGCCTGTTCACCGTGGACGAGCGGATCGAGATGCTCGAGGCGGTGACCAAGGAGTACGGGAACGTCCGGGTGGAGAAGTTCCACGGGCTGCTGGTCGACTTCTGCCGGCAGAACGACATACCGGCGATCGTGAAAGGTCTGCGGGCGGTCAGCGACTTCGACTACGAGCTCCAGATGGCGCAGCTCAACTACCGCATGTCCGGGGTGGAGACCCTGTTCATGTCCACCAACCCGGAGTACTCCTTCCTCTCGTCGAGCAGGCTGAAGGAGATCGCGCGGTATGGTGGGGACGTATCCGGCCTGGTCCCTGACCTCGTCCAGCGGCTGCTCACCGAGCGGCTCAGAGGCTGACCACCGGCTGGTATCCTTTCTATTCGGCCTTGCACGACGGCGGTGATTCGTCATGCCTAACGAGAGCAGGATGACTCTGCACAGCCTCGACCCCCGAGCCCCATGGGTGATCTCCACTCACGATCTGGGACGGCGACCGGGGTCGATGCGCAGGATCAGCCCGGTTCTTCCGGCACCGGCGGACCTCGCGGTCGGAATGATCGGCGTCCCCAAGGACGCCGACGTCGAGCTGGACATCCGGCTCGAGGCGGTGATGGAAGGCGTGCTCGTCACGGGCACGGCGCGGACTCCTCTCAGCGGAGAGTGCTCGCGCTGCCTGGACCCGCTGACCTCGGAGATCGAGGTCGGTTTCCAGGAGCTCTTCTTCTACTCGGCGGAGGACGCCGGAGAGGACGACTTGCTCCTCGACGGCGAACTGCTCGATCTCGAGCCGATATTCCGTGACGCGGTGGTGCTCGCACTGCCGCTGAGTCCGGTGTGCAGCGAGGACTGCCCCGGCCTCTGTTCGGAATGCGGGGTCAAGCTGGCGGAAGCCGGCTCGGACCACCGGCACGAGCGGATCGACGCGCGCTGGGCGTCGCTGCAGGGTTTGGTTGTGGACAAGAAAGACGATCAGGAGGGTTGACGTGGCCGTCCCCAAGCGGAAGATGTCGCGGAGCAACACCCGCGCCCGCAGGTCCCAGTGGAAGGCCGCCGCGGTCGCGCTCGTGAGCTGCCCCCAGTGCCGCTCGCCGAAGCGCCCGCACGTGGCGTGCCCCACATGTGGCACCTACAACCGCCGTCAGGTCATCGCGCCGTCGGCCTGATCGCGCGACAAGCGGAGAGTAACGCCGACCGGGTCGTCAAGACGACCCGGTCGGCGTTACCGTGCTTTCAGCGCATACGGTGGTGAGCCGACGCATGAGCGACAGGCGGACGTGCCCGCGGCCGTGGTGGACGCCGGGAGGCCCCGATCAGCGGGGAACCGGCGCCCACCACGTCTTCGGGCTTCTCACCTGACCTGTCACCGTGCGGCCTCGCCATGCACAGGTGAACAGGAGGAACGGTGGGCGCAGCGATCAAGCCGGTGGCAGTCGAGATCGCCAGGGACGAGCTGGCACGCGAGATCGGCGTGGAGCTCAGCACGGGCATCCTGGAGCGGGCGCTGACGCACCGGTCCTACGCGTACGAGAACGGCGGCCTGCCCACGAACGAGCGCCTGGAGTTCCTGGGCGACTCGGTGCTCGGGCTGGTGGTCACCGACACGCTGTTCCGGGGGCACCCGGACCTTCCGGAGGGGCAGCTCGCCAAGCTGCGCGCCGCGGTGGTCAACATGCGGGCGCTCGCGGACGTGGCGCGCGGCCTGAACCTCGGGAAGTACCTCCGGCTCGGCCGGGGCGAGGAGGGCACCGGCGGGCGGGACAAGTCCTCGATCCTCGCCGACACCCTGGAGGCGCTGATCGGCACCGTGTACGTCGACCGGGGCCTCGACGAGGCGTTCCGGGTCGTGCACCAGCTCTTCGACCCGCTGATCACGCGGTCGGCCTCGCTGGGCGCGGGCCTCGACTGGAAGACCTCGCTGCAGGAGCTGACCGCCGCCGAGATGCTCGGCGTCCCGGAGTACCACGTCGCGGAGAGCGGCCCCGACCACGCGAAGTCGTTCGTGGCCACCGTCCGTGTCGGCGGCGCCGAGTACGGCACGGGCTCGGGACGGAGCAAGAAAGAGGCGGAACAGCAGGCCGCCGAGGCGGCGTGGACGGCGATCCGCGCCATCCGCGAGGCCCGGGAGGCCAAGGAGGCCAAGGAAGGCGCCGGGCTCGGCCAGAGCTGAGCCGCGCTTTCGGCGGAAGCGAGTGAGGGGGCGGGATGCCTGAGCTGCCCGAGGTCGAGGTCGTCCGGCGCGGCCTCGAAAGCTGGGTTTCCGGCCGGACGATCGCGTCGGCCGAGGTGCTCCATCCGCGTGCGGTCCGCAGGAACGCGGGCGAGCTGTCCGACCAGCTCAAGGGGCGGGTGATCCGCTCCGCCGAGCGGCGGGGCAAATACCTGTGGCTTCCCCTCGGCGACGAGGGCCGGCCCGAGGGTGAGCGCTATCCGGAGGGCACGAACGGGACGTCCAGCGGAGACCGGCGTGAGCCGGGGGACGCGGGCCGGCGTTCCGCCGGGCCGGTCGCGGCCGGAGGCCCGGACGAGGGGGAGCGCGAGCCCGGGGAGGCCGAGCCGGGGGAGGCCCTGCTCGCCCATCTCGGCATGAGCGGCCAGCTCCTGGTGATCGAGCCGGACGCCCCGCTGGAGAAGCACCTGCGGGTCCGGATCGGTTTCGCCGACGGCGGGCCCGACCTGCGTTTCGTGGACCAGCGCACGTTCGGCCACGTCCTCGTCGCGCCGCTGACCGTGCCCGTACGGCCTCGGCGGCATGGGGCGTCGACGGCGGGCTCGTCGGCGGGGCCGTACCGGCCGGTGCCCGAGCCGGTGGCGCACATCGCGCCCGACCCGTTCGAGGACGCGTTCGACGACGCGGAGTTCGCCGAACGGCTGCGCCGCCGGCGTACCGGGATCAAGCGGGCGCTGCTCGACCAGTCGCTGATCAGCGGGGTGGGCAACATCTACGCCGACGAGGCGCTGTGGCGGGCGCGGCTGCACTGGGCCCGGCCCACCGAGTCGCTGTCGACGAAGAAGATCGCCGAGCTGGTCGACGCGGCCCGCGCCGTGATGACCGAGGCGCTCGACGAGGGCGGCACGTCCTTCGACAGCCTGTACGTGAACGTCAACGGCGAGAGCGGCTACTTCGACCGGTCGCTCGCCGTGTACGGCAGGCGGGACGAGCCGTGCCGCCGCTGCGGCACGCCGATCAGGCGGGAGGCGTTCATGAACAGGTCCTCCTACAGCTGCCCCCGGTGCCAGCCGCGGCCCCGGGACGCCCGCCCCTGAGCCGGCGTCCCGGCGGCCTCCGGGATACTGAGAGCCATGATCCGGTTGACGGCGTGGGTGCGCGGACGGGTGCAGGGCGTGGGGTTCCGCTGGTGGACCCGGGCCAGGGCGCTGGAGCTCGGGCTGGTCGGCTGGGCGGCGAACCTTTCGGACGGCAGGGTTGAGATCGTGGCCGAAGGGCCACGGGAATCATGCGAGTCGCTTCTCGGGCTGCTCAGAAGTGGTGACACGCCCGGTCGAGTGGATGTCGTTACGCAGCGTTGGAGTGACGCAAAGGGCGGTTTGGTGGGTTTTGTCGAGCGATAGCCCTTCCTTCAGACCCGACAAATGCGGTATATTTACATGCCGGGAGTGCCCATCGGTGCGTCTGTGTGAAGCGTTCAACTTGACCGCCTCCAATACCGGTGCGACTCTTGAGAGGAACCACGCGCACCCCTCCCGCGGCATGAAGTGCGCGAACCAGTCTGGTCACTCAGCGTGGAGGACCCTTTACTATGGCGAAGGCTCTACTCGGCCACGTCGGCGGTCCTGACCCTCGGATGGTCTCCGAAATGCGCCGCCTCCAGCAGCGCATCCGGGACCTGGAGGCAGAACTCACCCGGCTCCAGGCACAGAACGACGCGCTGGCGGCGCAGTCTCGGGATGAGGCCCTGGTCCGGCTGCAGGATCGCGAGCCGGCCCTCACCTGAGGCCGGAGGAATCACCGTCAGGGACGCCTGCCAAAGGCGTCCCTTGTCATTTGTGCACCTCAATCCATATTCGTGGCCGATTCAAGCGCTTTTGTTCTGGTACGTCTTCCCGGTCCCGGTTCGATAATCTCGGCGACACACAAAGTTGTCGTCACAGGCATTCCATATCGGGTCCGGCCTGCGGGCCTGCGCACCGGTTCGGGTGATATCCGCTGCCTCCCCCCTCACAGGACCGGTAGTCTTCCGGCAAAGCTGGGCAGGGAGGGGGCCGGTCGTTGTACCTGAAGACCTTGACCCTGCGCGGCTTCAAGTCCTTCGCCTCCGCGACCACCCTGCGCTTCGAGCCCGGCATCACCTGCGTGGTCGGCCCCAACGGCTCCGGCAAGTCCAACGTCGTCGACGCGCTCGCCTGGGTGATGGGCGAGCACAGCGCCAAGTCGCTGCGCGGCGGCAAGATGGAGGACGTCATCTTCGCCGGCACCTCCAGCCGGCCGCCCCTCGGACGGGCCGAGGTCACGCTCACGATCGACAACTCCGACGGGGCGCTGCCGATCGACTACACCGAGGTGACGATCAGCCGCCTCATGTTCCGCTCCGGGCAGAGCGAGTACGCCATCAACGGCGACACCTGCCGCCTCCTCGACATCCAGGAGCTCCTCTCCGACTCCGGCATCGGCCGTGAGATGCACGTCATCGTGGGCCAGGGCCAGCTCGACCAGGTGCTGCACGCCGGCCCCGAGGACCGCAGGGCGTTCATCGAAGAGGCCGCGGGCGTGCTCAAACACCGCAAGCGCAAGGAGAAGGCGCTGCGGAAGCTCGACGCGATGCAGGCCAATCTCAACCGCGTACAGGACCTCGCGACCGAGCTGCGCCGCCAGCTCAAGCCGCTGGGCCGCCAGGCGGAGATCGCGCGCAAGGCCGCGGTCATCCAGGCCGACCTCCGCGACGCCCGTCTCCGGCTGCTCGCCGACGACGTCGTCACCCTGCGCGAGACCCTCGAACGCGAGGCGGCCGACGAGGCGGCCGTACAGGCGCGGCGGGCCCAGGTCGAGGCCGACCTCGGGCGCGACCAGCGGCGCGAGGCCGAGCTGGAGGCCGCGGCGGCCGAGGCCCAGCCGCGGCTCACCGCCGCGCAGGAGACGTTCTACCGGCTCTCCGCCCTCCGGGAGCGGCTGCGCGGCGTCGAGGGCCTCGCCGTCGAACGCGAACGGCACGCCGCCGACGCGGCGTCGATCGAGCGGCGCGGCCGCGACCCCGAGGAGTTCGAACGGGAGGCCGCGGAGGTCCGCGAGCGGGAACGCGTCCTGTCCGAGGAGCTCGACGAGGCGCGCGAACGGCTGTCGGCCGCGGTGGAGATCCGCGCCGAGGCCGAGGAGGCGCTGAGCCTGGAGGAGCGCAGGCTCGCCGTCGCGGCCCGGGCCGCCGCCGACCGGCGGGAGAGCCTGGCCCGGCTGCGCGGCCAGGTCGAGTCGGCCAGGAGCCGGGCCAGGGCGGCGGGGGACGAGATCGGCCGGCTCTCCCGCGCCCTTGAGGAGGCGCGCCTGCGGGCGGAGCGCGCCCAGGCCGACTGCGACGCCCACGAGCTCGACGAGCCCGCCGCCGACCCGGCCCTGACCGCCGAGCTGGACGGCGCCGAGGAGGGCGTGGAGCTCGCCCGCGCCGCCGTGGAGTCGGCCGGAGCCGTCATGGACGAGGCCAAGGACGCGGTCGACCGGGCCAGGGCGGCCGTCGCCGCCCCGAGGTCGGCGCTCGCCGCCGCCGCGTCCGCGGTCACCGCAGCCCGCTCCGCCGACCAGGAGTCCCAGCGCGCCGTCGCCGCCCTGGAGGCCCGCCGCGAGGCGCTGGAGATGAGCCTCGCCCAAGGGGCGGACGGCGCCGCCGCGCTGGTCGGATCCGGCGTCCCCGGCGTGCTCGGCCCGATCGCGACCATGCTCGCGGTACGTCCCGGGGCCGAGGCGGCCGTCGCGGCGGTGCTCGCGGCGGACGCGGTCGCCGTGGCCTCGCTGGGCGCCGCCGTCGAGGCGCTCGAACACCTGCGCGACGGTGACGGCGGCCGGGCCGCACTGCTGGTCGCGTCGACGGAGCACGATCGCGGTGGGAGACGACCTCCCGTGCCCATCGACGGCGCGGTGTGGGCGGCCGACCTCGTCACCGCGCCCGGGGAGCTGCGCGCCGCCGTGGACGCCGTCCTGTCGGGCGTCCTCGTCGTCGACGACCTCGCCGCCGCGCGCAAGGTCGTGGAGAGTCACCCCGGCGTCCGGGCCGTCACCCGGTCGGGCGACCTGCTCGGCGCGTACGAGGCGAGGGGCGGCTCCGGTGACGGCGGCTCCGCCCTGCAGATGCGGGCGGCGCTCGACGCGGCCACCACCGACCTGGAGGCCGCCCGCGCGGCCGAGGAGGAGAACGCCGACCTCCTCGACCAGGCCCTCGCCGCCGAGGCCGAGGCGCAGCTCGCGCTGGACGCCGCCCAGGCGCGGGTGAACGAGGCCCAGGCCGGCGTCAGCGCCGCCCAGAACGCCGTCAACACGGCCCAGAGCGGCCTCAACGCGGCGCAGGGCGTGCTCGACCGGGTCAGGGCCAAACAGCGGGACGCCGATCGCAGAGCGGCGGACGCGGCCAAGCAGCTCGCCCGGCTGGAGGCCGCGGTCAAGGCCGCCCACGACGAGGGCGCCCGGCTGGCGAAAGCCGTACAGGACGCCGAGGAGGCCAGGGAGTCGGCCGCGGCGGACGCGGCCGAGATGGAGGAGCGGCTGGCCGAGGCCGAGTACGCCCAGGAGCTCGAGGCCGAACCCACCACCGACACCCGCGACGAGCTGGCCGCCGCCTGCGCCGTGAGCAGGCAGTCGGAGATGGAGGCGCGGCTCGCCGTACGCACCGCCGAGGAGCGGGTGAGAGGCATCGCCGGGCGCGCCGAGGGACTGCTGCGCGCCGCCCAGCGCGAGCGCGAGGACCGGGCCAGGGCGGCCGCACAGCGCGAACGACGGCGCAGGCAGGCTCAGGTCGCCGCCGCCGTCGCACGGGCCGCCCAGGCCGCCCTCACGACCCTGGCGGGCTCCGTCGACCAGGCGTCGGCCGCCCGCGACGAGGCCGAGCGGGCCCGCGGCGAGATCGAGACGGAACTCAAGACGGTACGGCTCCACGTCCGCGAGCTCGGCGGCGAGCTGGACCGGCTCGTCAACCGGGTCCACGGCAGCGAGATGGCGCGCACCGAGCAGCGGCTGCGGCTCGAACAACTGGTGCAGCGGGCCTTCGACGAGTACGGCGTCGAGCCGGAGGCCCTGGTCGCCGAGTACGGCCCCGCGGTCCCGGTGCCGGGCGAACCGCCGATCCCCTTCGTCCGCGAGGAGCAGGAGAAGCGGGCCAAGGCGGCGGAGCGCCAGATGGCCCAGCTCGGCAAGGTCAACCCGCTCGCACTGGAGGAGTTCGCCGCCCTTGAGGAGCGCCACGCGTTCCTGACATCCCAGCTCGAAGACCTCAAGAAGACCCGCCGCGACCTCCTGCTCGTCGTCAAGGAGGTCGACGACCGGGTCGAGCAGGTGTTCTCCGCGGCGTACGAGGACGTGGCCCGCGAGTTCTCCGAGATCTTCGGGCGGGTCTTCCCCGGCGGCGAGGGCCGGCTGCTGCTCACCGACCCCGAGGACATGCTGGCCACCGGCGTCGAGGTCGAGGCCCGGCCGCCCGGCAAGAAAGTGAAGCGCCTCTCACTGCTGTCCGGCGGCGAACGGTCGTTGACGGCGGTCGCCTTCCTGGTCGCCATCTTCAAGGCCCGCCCCTCGCCGTTCTACGTGATGGACGAGGTCGAGGCCGCCCTGGACGACACCAACACCCAGCGGCTGCTGACCCTCTTCGAGGAACTGCGGCAGAACTCCCAGCTCATCGTCATCACCCATCAGAAGCGGACCATGGAGATCGCCGACGCGCTGTACGGAGTCTCCATGCGCGGCGACGGCGTCACCCAGGTCGTCAGCCAGCGCCTCCGCGAAGCTCTGTAGTTATGGCGCTGTGTTTGATTGCCTCGCTTCGCTCGGCGGGCTCGGGGCGCCCTCAGGCGCTGTCTTCCCTCGTCGCTCGGGACTGCGTTTGATTGCCTCGCTTCGCTCGGCGGTTCGGGGCGACCGAAGTCGGCTCGTGCCCTCCTCGCTCGGAGTCGCTCGTCCCTCGCTCCCCGCTCGCTCGTCGGTTACTTCACCGCCGCGCCCCTCACGTTCCTCGCTTCCCGCTCGCTCGTGTTCTCGGGATTGCCTTCGTCACGCTCCTCGCTCCTTCGTCGCTGCGGGCGTTCCTCAGTCCAGACACCGCCGAGCCCCTCGCGTGATGGCCGGCCGCCGTATTGATCGATGGCGCTCGGTGGTTAGTTGGCCGCCGCGCCCCTCGCTGTGCTGGAGCATCTGGGGGCGTCTGGAAAACTTGAGCGCGTGGAAGGTTACCTCGGCATCATCGTGATGGTCGTCGTCATCGCCGTGCTGGCGGTGGGCGGCCTGTTCCTGTTCCGGCCCAGAGCCAAGGACCTCCCTCCGGTGGAGGCGCCGCCGGAGCCGCAGATCCCGGACCTGAAGGTCCCTCCGCAGGAGGGGCCGGTCGACCGGGAGGGTGGCACCATCACCACCCTGCCTCCTCCTGAGGAGGAGTTGCTCAAGGCGCCCGAGATCGAGGTCCCGCCGCCGTCCGCCGGTCGCATGGTGCGGCTGCGCACCCGCCTTGCCCGCTCGCAGAACGTGCTGGGCAGGGGCCTCCTCGAACTGCTCTCCCGCGACCGTCTCGACGACGACGTCTGGGACGAGATCGAGGAGACGCTGATCACCGCCGACGTCGGGGTCGCGCCGACCCGGGCCATGGTGGAGGAGCTGCGCACCAGGGTGAAGGTCCTCGGCACGCGCAGTCCGGAAGAGGTCCGCAGCCTGCTCAAGGAGGAGCTGCTCAAGCAGATCTCGCCCGATCTCGACCGCACCCTGCGCACCAAGTCGCAGGCCGGTCGCCCCGCCGTGCTCCTCGTCGTCGGCGTGAACGGCACCGGCAAGACGACCACGACCGGAAAGCTCGCCCGCGCCCTCGTGGGCGACGGCAACACGGTCGTCCTCGGTGCGGCCGACACGTTCCGCGCCGCCGCGACCGACCAGTTGCAGACCTGGGGTGACCGCGTGGGCGCCACGGTCGTACGCGGTCCGGAGGGCGGCGACCCGGCGTCCGTCGCGTTCGACGCGGTGGCCAAGGGCATCGAGGACAGCGCCGACACGGTCATCATCGACACCGCCGGACGGCTGCACACCAAGACCGGCCTCATGGACGAGCTGGGCAAGGTCAAGCGCGTGATCGAGAAGAAGGCCGTGGTGGACGAGGTGCTGCTCGTCCTCGACGCCACGACCGGGCAGAACGGCATGCGCCAGGCCCAGGTGTTCGCCGAGGCGGTGAACATCACCGGCATCGCCCTGACCAAGCTCGACGGCACCGCCAAGGGCGGCATCGTCATCTCGGTCCAGCGTGAGCTGGGCGTCCCGGTCAAGCTGGTCGGTTTGGGAGAGGGGCCCGACGACCTGGCCCCCTTCGACCCCGAGGTGTTCGTGGACGCCCTGCTGGGCGACTGAGTCTTCGCCAGGATGGACGGGGACCGGGCCGATGCGGCCCGGTCCCCGTCCGTTTCTCGCCGTCCCACGCCCGGCTCCGGCCCGTTGAGTTGGAACGTTCCTCGGGCCGTCCGAGCCGGATCGACAGAACACTCAAATCCCGGTGTTGTCATGATTTATCGGGAAATGACCATTACCGGCCAGGGTCTTGAGACCTGACGTGGTCCGTGCTGACATGAGCGGGTCGTTTCTGAGACCCGATCGGAGAAGTCCTGATGAAGAAGGTCGTTGTTCACAAGCCCGGCACGGTCCAGCTTTCCGGCCAGGCCAGCGCCAAGCACCACGCGTGAGCGACCGGCGAGACCGGCCGCCGTACGGCATGGTCTCGCCATTCCGGGGCGACGAGGGGAGCGTGCGTGCGTCATCTGTGGGTCCGGGGTCAGCGCTGGAACGGGGAAGGTGACATTCCCCCGCTCATGGTGCCCCCGGTCGTCGTGGCCGGCCCGGCGGTCGATCAGGCGGATGGCGGAACGCACCCCGACCGGGCGGCCCCGTACACGGTCGCGAGCGCACTGCTCCACGCGGTGGTGCCCCGGGCGCGAAAGGACCTCGTCGACGCCCATGACATCGAGATCCGTGCGGCGGCTCCCCGGCTGAGGGACGTGGTCCCGGCAGTGCGGGGGTCGCTCGCGGCGCACCTGCCCAAGGCGGAGCGGATCCTCGTCCCCGCGCCGCGCCGTACGCTCCGGCTCGCGAACGGGCTCGTGGAGTTCCTCCACGACCACCTCAAGGAGGTGGGGCCAGGCGCGGTCGTCGTCGAGGGGGCCGACCTCGCCGACGAGACGGACCAGGAGTTCCTCGCGGTCCTGCTCCGCAGGATCGACCCCGAACTGCTCACCGTGGTCGTCTGCGCCGAGACCCCGGACGCCGTTCTCGCCGCCGCGCTCAAACGGCACGCGTACCCCGTCGCTCCCGCGACCGGCGTGTACGGCACCGCCGGCGAGACGCCGGGCGTCTCGTACCCGAACGGCGGCGGGGGCGGTGAGGAGCCCAGCCCGCGAAGCGTCAAGAATGGGCCCGGCGAGGAGCACGCTCCCCGAAGTGGCCCGAACGGCGGCGGGGTGGGCGAGGAGCACGGCGGGGACCTCGTGGAGCGGTACTTCACCGAGGGCTTCCACCACGCGGCGGCGCGGCACGGGGTGCGGGCCCTGCGCGACGCCGACCCGAAGGCCGACCACGACGGCTGGTGGTCGCTCGTCCACCGCACGGCGGGCGCGCTCGCCGCGATCGAACGCGAGGACGAGGCCCGGGCGATCCTCGACCGGGCCCGGCGGGAGAGCACCGATCCCAAGAACCGCGCCACCGCCGCGTACGCGACCGCGATGCTGCTGATGCGGCACCACGACCACGCCGCGCGCGACGTGGGTGAGGCGCTGTCGTGGATCAACGAGGCGGTCGCGCTCACCTCGCTGCTGCCCGACCGAAGGGAGCGCGCCTTCCACCTGAGCTTCGACCTGAACGGCAAGGCGCTGGTGGAGATGCGCGCGGGGCGGCCGGACACGGCGCTGCGGCTGGTGGAGCAGGCGATCGAGCTCGCCGAGCGCGATCTCGACCCCGGAGAGCACCCCATCCACCGGCTGGTGCTGCGGGCGAACCGCGCGCAGCTGACCGCGATGCTCGGTGACCCGAAGGGCGCGCTCGCCGACCTGGACGCGGCCATCGCCGCCGATCCGGGATATCCCGACTACTACATCACGCGGGGCAACCTGCTGCACCGGCTCGGCCGTCCGGAGGATGCCGTCGCCGACTACGAGACGGCCATGCGGGTGGGGCCGCCGTTCCCCGAGGCGTACTACAACCGGGCGGAGGTCAGGTTCGAGGCGGGGGACCACACGGGCGCGTTGGCCGACCTGGACTACGCCCTCGACCTCGACCCGGAGTTCGCGGACGCCTACGCCAACCGGGCCGGGCTGTTCGTCGAGTTCGGTGAGTACGGCAGGGCACGGGCGGACGCGCTCCAGGGCCTCGCCCTCGACCCGCGCAACGCGTACCTGCTGTGTGTGCTGGGGCAGGTGGAGGCGGCCGAGGGCAGGCACGCGGAGGCGCGGAAGGCGTTCGACGCGGGGCTGGGCCACGATCCGGCGCTGGCCGCGCTGTGGGCCAGCCGGGGCATGCTGGCGTTCGAGACGGGTGCGCCCGAGGAGGCCGTGGCGGATCTGACCCGGGCGCTCGAATGCGGGGACGATCCGGCCATCCGGTTCAACCGGGCGGTGGCGCTCCGGGCGCTCGGCCGCGACGAGGAGGCGCGGGAGGACCTCCGGCGGGCGGCCGAGCTCGCCCCGGAGGACGAGGACGTCCGGCAGGCGCTGGCCCTCGACCCCGATCCGCTCAACGCCGGTCAGTCCAGCACCGATCAACCCACCACCGGTCAGCCCACCACCGGTTAGCCCAACGCCGGTCAGCCCAACGCCGGTCAGCCCAACGCCGGTCAGCCCAACGCCGGTCAGCCCAACGCCGGTCGCGTGAGAACCGCCCTCCGCGTCAGCGTCCGCCGGCGTAGCGGCCGACGAGTTCGGCGCCGATGCGGGCGAGTTCGTCCTGGACGGAGCGCGGCTCGACGACCTCGATCATCGTGCCCCAGCCGGCGAGGTGGCGGGCGATGTCCAGAGGGGTCGGGGCGGCGAGGCGGACCCTGGCCCGTCCGCCGTCGGGTTCGCCGTCGATGTGGCAGTGCCGTCCGAACTGGTCCCGCAGGATCGGCACGAACCGCTCCTCGACCAGCACGGTCGCCCAGGTGCGGGAGCGCCGCCGCTCGATCTCCGCGACGACCTCCTGCCAGGCGGTGGCGAGGGCGAAGTCGTCGGGGCGTTCGGCGGGCTCGTCGGTCGGTTCGGCCCGGACGATCCGGTCGACGCGGAAGGTCCGCCGTCCTTGGTCGGTGCCGGCGAGGAGGTACCAGACGTCGTCCTTGTCGATCAGGCCCCACGGGTCGACCAGCCGTTCGGTCCGTTCCCGGGCGCGGCCGGCGTAGGTCAGGCGGACCTTGCGGCGGCGGATCACGGCGGTCTGCAGCAGATCCACCGTCGCCGGGCGAGGGCGCTCCCGCTCGCCCCAGCCGGTGGGGTCGACCACCGTCGCGTCGGCGGCGGCCTCGGCGTCGGCCCGGAACGTCCGGGGGAGGGCGCGTACGAGCTTGCGGAGCGCCGCCCTGGCCTCCGCCGACACGGCCGCGACCGGGCCCACGAGCAGGAAGAGCGCCTGCGCCTCGGTCGCCGTCAGGCCGGTGAGGTCGGTGCGGGCGCCGCCGACGAGCGACCAGCCGCCACCGCGTCCGGGCTGCGGATAGACCGGGACGCCCGCCGCCGACAGCGCCTCGAGGTCCCGGCGGGCGGTGGCGATGGACACCTCGAGCTCGGCGGCCAGCTCGGCCGCGGTGACCCGGCCACGGGACTGCATCAGCAACAGGACGGCAACGAGACGGTCAGCGCGCACGACCCCAGACTCTCCCACAAAGTGCTCAAGAGGTGAGCACTTCAGGTCGGAGCATGGATGGTGTCACCGGACGAGGAAGGAACCACCGATGTTGCGAGGCCTCGCCACCGTCGGCCTCTTCGCCGACGACGTCACCGCCGCCGCCCGCCGGCCTGGGCGGGCGGTCAGCCGGCCCGCCCGTTCGCGGTGCCGATCGGCACCACCAGGGGAGTGCCCGCCACCGGGTCGGTGATGATCTTGGCGTTCAGGCCGAAGACCTCGGCCAGGAGTCCCTCGGTCAGCACGTCGCCGGGCGGGCCCGCCGCGATCACGCGGCCGTCGCGCATCGCGACGAGCCGGTCGGCGTACCGCGCCGCGAGGTTGAGGTCGTGCAGCACCATGACGACCGTCTTGCCGGCCTTCGCGTGGAGCTGGTCGACCAGTTCGAGGACCTCGATCTGGTGCGCCAGGTCCAGGAAGGTGGTCGGCTCGTCGAGCAGCAGCAGCCCCGTGCCCTGGGCGAGCGCCATCGAGATCCACGCCCGCTGCCGCTGGCCGCCGGACAGCTCGTCCAGCGGCCGGTCGGCGAGGTCGAGGAGGCCCGTACGCTCCAGCGCCTCGGTCACCGCGGTCTCGTCGCCCGACGACCACTGGCGGTACCACGTCTGGTGCGGATGCCGTCCGCGGGCGACCAGGTCGGCGACCGTCAGCCCCTCGGGCGCGGCGGGCGCCTGCGGGAGGACGCCGAGGAGCCGGGCCACCTCCCGCGACGGCATCCGGTCGATCCGCTTCCCGTCGAGCAGCACGTGGCCGTTCAGGGGCTTGATCAGCCGCCCCAGGGCGCGCAGGAGGGTGGACTTGCCGCAGCCGTTCGGCCCGATGATCGTCGTGATGGTCCCGCTCTCGATGCCGAGGTCGAGACCGTCCACGATCACCCGGTCGCCGTAGCCCAGGCGGATGTCGACGGCTTCCAGCCGAGTGTTCACGAGCGGCCCTCCCGGCGTGCGCGGATGAGGAGATAGATCAGATAGGGGGCGCCGAGCACGGCGGTGACCACGCCGACGGGGAGCTCCACGGGGGCGAAGAGGCCGCGCGCGACGAGATCGGACGCGGACGTCAGGACGGCCCCGGTGACGGCGGACACGACCAGCGGAGGCTGGGCCACTCCGGCCAGGCGCAGCGCGATCTGCGGCGCCGCCAGCGCGACGAACGTGATCGGCCCGGCGGCCGCGGTGGCGACCGCGGCGAGCAGCACCGCCGCGAGCAGCAGCAGCGCCCGCGCCGTGTTCAGCCGCACGCCGAGCCCGGTCGCGGTCTCGTCGCCGAACCTGAGCGCCGACAGGACGCGGCTCCCGGCCAGGCAGAGCGGCACCAGCACGACCAGCGCGTACGCCACGGGAGCGACGTGCTCCCAGCCGCGCCCGTTGAGCGAGCCGCTGATCCACACCATCGCCCGGGTGCTGTCGTTGACGTCGCCGGTCGTCATCAGCCAGTACTTGACGTTGGTGAACACGGCGGCGACGCCCACGCCGACCAGGACGAGGCGGTATCCGTCCAGCCCGCGCCGCCAGGCGAGCGAGTAGACGATCAGCGCGCCGACCAGGCCGCCGGCCAGCGCGGCGACGGGGACGCCGACCCCGGCGAGGGACCCGCTGGCCCCGCCGTACACCGTGCCGCTGGCGACGATCAGCGCCACCACGGTCACGCTCGCGCCGGAGGTCACGCCGAGGATGTCGGGGCTGGCCAGCGCGTTGCGCGCGATCGACTGGGTGATCGCGCCGGAGAGCCCGAGCGCGGCGCCGACCAGCACGCCGGTCAGCGCGCGGGGGAGGCGCAGCTCGACGACCACGAAGTGGTTGCCTCCCGTGCCGGTCAGCGACTCGACGATCTCGCCCAGGGAGAGGGGGAAGTCGCCGATCCGCAGGCTGAGCGCGATCAGGACCGCGATCAGCGCGAGCCCGGTCAGCCCCGCCGCGACGCCGCGCGGCCGGACCACCCAGGAGACCTTCCCCGCCCGGTACGGCCGCGCGTGCGGGAGCCGTACGCCGGTCACAGCCGCACCGGCTTCCGGCGCCGCACCAGCGCGACGAAGAACGGGGCGCCGAGCAGGGCGAGCACGACTCCGGCCTCCAGTTCGCCCGGCCGGGCGACCACCCGGCCGGTCACGTCGGCGAGCAGCAGCGCGGTCGCGCCGAGCAGCCCCGAGTACGGCAGCAGCCACCGGTGGTCGGGGCCGGAGAGCGCCCGGGCCAGGTGGGGGACGATGAGGCCCACGAACGCGAGCGCGCCGCACGCGGCCACGGCACCCGCGGTGAGCAGGGTCACGGCGGCGATGCCGAGCGCGCGGGTGGCGGTGACGTCGCGGCCGAGGGAGCGGGCGACGTCCTCGCCGAGGGAGAGCGCGTTGAGGCCCGGCGCGTTCGCCATCGCGAGCACCAGCCCCGCCGCGATGAACGGCAGGACCTGCCAGGCCACGCCCGCGCCCCGCCCGGCGATCGACCCCGCCTGCCAGAAGCGGAAGACGTCCATCGCCTGCTCGTCCAGGAGGACGAGCCCGGAGGTCAACGCGTACAGGAAGGCGCTGACGGCGGTGCCGGCGAGCGCCAGCGTGAGCGGGCTCGGGCCGCCGCGGCCGCCGACGGAGCCGATCGCGAAGACGCCGACGCTCGCGACGAGGGCGCCGGCGAGGCCGAACCAGATGTATCCGTACAGGTTCGAGACGTCGAACGCGATGATGGCGAGCACCATCGCGAAGGCGGCGCCCTGGGTGACGCCGAGCAGTCCGGGGTCGGCGAGCGGGTTGCGGGTGTGCCCCTGCATGAGGGCGCCGGCGACGCCGAGCGCGAGCCCGGCCAGCAGGCCGATTGCCGTGCGGGGGACGCGCAGCGATCGGACGATGATGTCGCTCTCCGTCCCTCCCGGGGACCAGAGGGCGTGCCACACGTCGGCGAGCGGAACCGTCTTGGCGCCGATCGTGACGCTCAGCACGGCGCCGGCGAGCACCGCCGCGAGGAGCGCCGCCAGCACGCCCGCCCGCCGCCTTCGCGGGCGCAGGGCACTCATGGGTACGTGATCCCTCTCTCTGTCGCTTGACCGAGACGAGTATGTCAGGCTTAGGTGAGCCTTAGCTAATTTAGGCAGCCCTTACCAAGGAAAGGCCGAATTTTGATGAAAGCGCTTCGCGCCCTGGGCGCCGGGATCGTCCTGGCCATGGCGGTCGCCGCGTGCGGCTCGTCCACCACCGCGACCGAGCCGGAGGGTGCGAGCGGGACCGCCGCGGGGGCGACGCCGGCGGCCCAGACGACGTTCCCCCGCGTGATCGAGCACGCCATGGGCACGACCGAGGTGAAGGCGCAGCCCAAGCGCGTCGTCGCGCTCGACCAGAGTTTCGTGGACGCCGTCCTGACGCTGGACACCGAGGTCGTGGGCTACACGCAGTACCGGTCGATCGAGGACAAACTGCCCGACTATCTGAACCCGGTGATGGCCAACGCGGCGAACGCGGTGCCGGTGGGCACGCTGGAGGCCCCGAGCCTGGAGAAGATCGCCGCGCTCAAGCCGGACCTGATCGTGTCGGCCAAGGTCCGCCACGAGGCCCTGTACGACAAGCTCTCGGCCATCGCGCCGACCGTCTTCAGCGAGACCACCGGCGCCATCTGGAAGGAGAACCTCCGCCTGATGGGCAAGGCCCTGGGCAAGGAGGACCTGGCCGAGCAGCGGATCACCGCATACCAGGAGCGTGCCGCCAAGATCGGCGAGGAGATCAAGGAGAAGAACGGCGGGAAGCTGCCGACCGTCTCCATCGTCCGGTTCGCCGGTGAGCCGACGGCCCGGCTCTACGTGGAGAACTCCTACTCCGGCGTCGTGCTCAAGGACGTCGGGTTCCCCCGGCCCGAGGGGCAGCCGACCGTCACCGACACGATCATGGTGGAGATCAGCGAGGAGCGCATCGCCGACCTCGACGCCGACCACATCTTCGTGAGCTCGTACGAGGACCCGTCGGTGGCGGAGAGCAAGAAGAAGTTCGTCACCAACCCGCTGTGGGACAAGCTCAAGGGCGAGAAGCACGACGTCTCCGACCAGACCTGGATGTCGGCGGTCGGGATGCAGGGCGCGCACGTCATCCTCGACGATCTCGCCACGACCTTCGGAGTGGACCCGGCCAAGCAGGCCTGAGGCCCTCCGGAGACGTACGGCGCCGGCCGGGCGAGGGGAGCGATCTCGCCTTCGGCCGGCGTTCTCGTGCCGGACGCCGGGCCGGTTCGCGGCCCCTCGCCTGGTCAGGGGCCGGGCGGACGTGGGAGCCCGCCCGGCGCCCGGCCCGCTTTCCGCCGCGTCCTCGGGCGGGGTCACGCGGGTGTGAGGAAGCCGCGGAGCTCCTCGAGATGCGGGGCGATGTCGAGCCCCTGCCGGGCCAGCCAGCCGTCGTCGCCGTAGGTGTCCCGGTACCGCTCGCCGCCGTCGCAGATCAGCGTCACCACGCTGCCCCGCTCGCCCGCCGCCCGCATCTCCTTGATGATCTGCACGGCCGCCGCCATGTTGGTCCCGGTGGAGCCGCCCACGTCGAGCCGGGTGACCTCCTTGACCCACCGCATGGCGGCGATCGACAACGCGTCGGGCACCTGGGTCATCCGGTCGATCACCGCGGGCATGAACGACGGCTCGACCCGGGGCCGGCCGATGCCCTCGATCCGGGAGCCCGCCCCGGTCAGCTCCTCGCGCTCGACCCAGGACGGGTAGAACGCGGAGCCCTCCGGATCGGCCACGCAGAGCCGGGTCTGGTGACGGCGATACCGGATATATCGCCCGATGGTGGCGGATGTGCCGCCGGTTCCGGCGCTCACCACGACCCACGCGGGCTCCGGATGCCGTTCGAGGGCCATCTGGTTGAAGATGCTCTCCGCGATGTTGTTGTTGCCCCGCCAGTCCGTGGCCCGCTCGGCGTAGGTGAACTGGTCCATGTAGTGGCCGCCGGTCTCCTCGGCCAGCCGCCGGGACTCGGCGTAGATCGCGCCGGGGTCGGCCACGAGGTGGCACTTGCCGCCGTGGAACTCGATGATCTCCCGCTTCTCCGGCGACGTGCTGGCCGGGATCACCGCGATGAACGGCAGGCCGAGCAGCCGGGCGAAGTACGCCTCGCTGACCGCGGTGGAGCCGCTCGACGACTCGATGATCGTGGTCGTGGGGCCGATCCAGCCGTTGGCCAGGCCGTACAGGAACAGGGAGCGGGCGAGCCGGTGCTTGAGTGAACCGGTCGGGTGGACGGACTCGTCTTTGAGGTAGAGATCCACGCCCCAGTGCGGAGGGAGCGGGAAGACGTGCAGGTGGGTGTCGCAACTGCGGTTGGCGTCGGCCTCCACGGCCTGGATGGCCTCCGCCGCCCATCGACGGGTGTCCGGGTCATGCCGGTCCACGTATTTCATGCCATAACCCTAGCTAGTGAGCTTTGCCACAATTTCTACAGGATCGAGTAATGAGTGTTATTGTAATGAGACTTAGACGGGCCGCACGTGACTTCGCCGTGCCGGTCCTCGTCCGTGGTGACCCTTCTGACCAGGCAAGACCCTTAACGCTTCGCTTACGAGTCCCCTGCAACGATGTCGTGCGACGCAATGGGTCCCGGGCGCCCGCATGGGTCCACGCCGGAGGGGTAGCGGGGGAGCAGTTTCGCGTAGGGGGATGGACATGATCACGATGACCGATGAGCAGCGCCAGGCATGGTTCGAACGCGACGTCGTCCCGGTGACCGGTCAGCTTTACGCCTCCGCCATGCGTCTCACACGTAACCAGGCAGACGCCGAGGACCTGGTTCAGGAGACGGTGGCCAAGGCCTACACCTCCTACCACCAGTTCCGTGAGGGCACGAACCTGAAGGCGTGGCTGCACCGGATCCTGACGAACAACTTCATCAACGACTACCGCAAGAAGCAGCGTTCGCCCAAGTTGTCGGCCGCCGAGGAGATCGAGGACTGGCAGCTCGCCGCGGCGGAGTCGCACATGTCCACCGGTTTGAAGTCCGCCGAGACCGAGGCGCTCGAGCAGCTTCCCGACAGCGCCGTGATGAACGCCCTGCGCGCCCTGCCCGAGGACTTCCGCGTCGCGGTCTACCTCGCCGACGTGGAGGGGTTCGCGTACAAGGAGATCGCCGACCGGATGGGCACCCCGATCGGCACGGTCATGTCCCGGCTGCACCGCGGCCGCCGCCAGCTCCGCGGGATGCTCGCGGACTACGCCCGCGAGGAGGGCGTCGTCCGGGTGCCCGTCGCCGCCTGACGCCCCCGACCCCCCACCTGAGGCCGCGCGTCACGTGTGCGGCAGCGCGATCAGCGCCACCGCCCCGAGCGCGAACCCCACCCCCGCGATCTGCACCCGGTTGAGCCGTTCGTCCAGCACGTACCGCGCGAGCAGCAGCGTGCTCGCGGGATAGAGCGACACCAGCACGGCCACCAGGCTGAGCATGCCGCCCCTGGCCGCCAGCAGGTAGAGGACGTTGGCGGCCATGTCGAGCACCCCGGCCGCGATCGTCACCGGGAGCGCTCCGGGGATCGGTCGCAGCGTCCTGCGCGAGACGAGGGCCAGCAGCACGACCAGCGAGATCGACGCGATGCGCGCCCCCGCGAGCGGCCACAGGCCCGAGCCCGCCGGGGCCAGCTTGAGCAGCACGAAGAACCCGCCGAACCCCGCCCCCGACGCGAGCGCGCTCACGAGCGGGCCGAGGCGCGCCGCGGACCGTCCCGCCCCGGACTCACGGCTCACCAGGAGCACGGCGAGCAGGCCGAGCGCGATCCCGGTCATCGCGGTGGCGGACGGGCGCTCGCCCTGGACCAGCCCGAACAGCACCGGCACGGCCATCGACGTGGTCGCCGTCGTCGGCGCGACCACGGACATCATCCCCGACGCCAGGCTCCGGTAGAACAGGACGATGCCGGCCGCGCCGGCCACGCCCGAGGCCATGCCCCACAGCAGCGCCGCCGGGCTCGCCGTGCCGGGCAGTACGGGCATGAGGGCGCACACCAGCGCCAGCCCGCCGAGCTGGGAGATGACGACGACCGCGAGCACGCGGGATCGTCGTGTGGCCAGCCCGCCGAAGAAGTCGGCCGTACCGAAGATCACCGCACACGCCGTAGCGAGCGCCACTGCCGTCACCGCACACCTCACTGTTCACTGAATTGCACTGTTAATACAACCTGTTGGGTGCAACAAAGTGCAAATCAGATTCACTACGCTGTACACATGCCGGATCTTGAGACGATCAGCGCGGCCATCGCCACCAACGTCCGGGGGCAGCGCGCCCACAGGGGGATGACCCTCGACGAGCTGGCGACGCGGTCGGGGGTGAGCCGCGGCATGCTGATCCAGATCGAGCAGGGCCGGACCAACCCGAGCATCAACACGCTGAGCAGGATCGCCGAGGCTCTCGGGGTCACCGTCGGCAGGCTCGTCGAGGTGTCCGAGACGCCCGTCGTCCGGGTGGTCCACGCCTCCGACGTGGTTACCTTCCGCCACGGGGGCGGCGGCGAGGCGCGGCTGCTCGTCGGCGCCGACGCCCCGGCCATCCTCGAACTGTGGGACTGGCGGCTCGGCCCCGGCGAGCACCACGACGGTGACCCCCATCCGGCCGGCACCCGCGAGATGCTCACCGTGCTTGAGGGCGAGCTGACCCTCAGCGTGTACGGCAAGAGCCACACGGTGGCGGCCGACGAGGCCGTGGTCTTCAGCGGCGACCGGCCGCACCGCTACGCCAACGAGGGGGGCGTCCCGCTCCGCTTCGTGATGGTCGTCATCGAGCCCCGCGAGCAGGTCGACTGACGCCCCTCATCGCGGGCGTACGGTTCAGGGGCTTTGTCATGGCGTGATGAAGATGAAAGCTTGTGGGCGTTTGGCGGCCCTGTGTCCCCGGGAAGGCATCCAGCGTGCGACTCACGGGTGTCTTGGCCGAGATGCCCGGCGCAACGGTCAGGCCAATATTCCTGCGCGGTGACGGGCTGGAGCCCCATGATTACTCCATGAGTTCTCCCGTCCCCGCGCAAATACTGTTGGACCGTCCTTTCCGTGCCGTTCAACGGTCACGGAGTGTGAGCGATGGCTGAGTCCGCGGACGCGATAGCGAAGCTGCAGGCAGAGCTCGCCGCCCTCGGCGTTTCCGACGCGTACGAGCTCGGGGACGGTGTCACCCTGCCGGTCTGGATCGGTCTCGTGGTGAGCTACCGCGACGGGTTTTACCGGTGGCAGGAGGCCTCCGTGAAACGCCGCCACGTGGGTAATGACCCTTCCGGATGCGCCATCCGGGTGGCCCGTAGATATGCCGAGCTCCGAGCGAACGTGCCGCCCTGGTGGGAGGACCTGGCCAGGGTCATACGGGGGGACAAGGCCAGGGGATATCCCTGATCCCCGCCTTGCTCGGGGGGAACACATGCGGGTCGGCCTCGCCTGTCTGGCACTACTACTGGTGGCCGGATGCGGTGTCGCGTCGACCCCTCCGGCGGAGCCTCCCGCCGGGACTCCCGCGGCGGCGCCCGGCTCGGGGGACGGCGGCTACGCGCACTCCCCGCCGCCCCACCAGGAGAGCAGGCCGGAGGCGGGGCCCCGCGACATCCGCTGCGCGCGGATCAGGTGCGTGGCGCTGACCTTCGACGACGGGCCGGGGAGCTACACCCCCCGCGTCCTCGACCTGCTCGCCCGGCACCGGGCCAGGGCGACGTTCTTCCTGGTCGGGGAGATGATCGACAAGACCGATTGGCCCGTGCTGCGCCGCATGGCCGCCGAGGGCCACGAGCTCGGCAACCACACGTGGGACCACCACGACCTCACCTCGCTCGGCGACGCGGCGCTCCGGCGCGAGATCGTCAGGACCCAGCGGCTCGTCCGTGAGGTGACCGGCGTCCGCATGCGCGGGATGCGCCCGCCGTACGGCGCGACCGACGGCAGGGTGGCCAGGGAGGCGCGGCGGCTCGGGCTCGGTCAGGTCCTCTGGGCGATCGACACCCTCGACTGGCGCGACCGTGTGCCCAAGCTCGTCGTACGGCGCAGCACGGCGGCGAAGCCGGGGGAGATCGTCCTGATGCACGACATCCACAAGACCACCGTGGACGCGCTGCCGCGCCTGCTCGACGTGTTCGACAAGAAGGGGTTCACCTACGTGACCGTGTCCGAGCTGTTCGGCGATCTCAAGCCGGGGAAGCGGTACTCCGAGCGGAAACCGCGCACCGAGGGGAAGCGGGACTCCAGGCGATGAAGGGCTACGACTTCGAGGGGCCCGCGCTGGAGCTGGGCGCCCTGGTGACGGACGGGCGGGCCGATCCCGCACAGAAGATCAGGATCCCGCTCGGGATGATGAACCGGCACGGCCTGGTCGCGGGCGCCACCGGCACGGGCAAGACCAAGACGCTGCAGATGATGGCCGAGCAACTCGCGGCCCAGGGTGTTCCGGTGTTCCTGGCCGACATGAAGGGCGACCTGTCCGGCATCGCCTCGCCCGGCGTCGCCTCCGACCGGGTGACCGCGCGGACGGCCGAGATCGGCCAGTCCTGGTCCGGAACGGCGTGTGCCGCCGAGTTCTTCTCGCTGGGAGGCCTCGGCGAGGGCATCCCGCTGCGGGCGACGATGACCGCGTTCGGGCCCACGCTGCTGTCCAAGGTGCTCGGGCTCAACGAGACCCAGGAGTCCTCGCTCGGGCTGATCTTCTACTTCGCCGACCGGCACGGCCTGCCCCTGCTGGACCTCAAGGACCTGGTCGCCGTCATCCAGTACCTCACGGACAACCCGGAGGCGCTGAAGGGCATCGGCGGGCTGTCCCCGCAGACCGCGGGCGTGATCCTGCGCTCGCTGATCAATTTCCAGGCGCAGGGGGCGGACGCGTTCTTCGGGGAGCCCGAGTTCGACGTCGGCGACCTGCTCCGCACGACGCCCGACGGCAGGGGCGTGATCTCGGTCCTGGAACTGCCCGCCGTACAGGACCGGCCGAAGCTCTTCTCGACGTTCCTGATGTGGCTGCTCGCGGACCTGTTCGAGGGGCTGCCCGAGATCGGCGACCCGGACCGGCCGAAGCTCGTGTTCTTCTTCGACGAGGCGCACCTGCTGTTCGACGAGGCGTCCAAGGCGTTCCTGCAGTCGATCACCCAGACGGTGCGGCTGATCCGCTCGAAGGGCGTCGGCGTCTTCTTCGTCACCCAGACGCCCAAGGACGTGCCCGCCGACGTGCTCGCCCAGCTCGGCTCGCGCGTGCAGCACGCGCTGCGGGCCTTCACCCCCCAGGACGCCAAGGCGCTGAAGGCGACCGTGTCCACCTTTCCCACGTCGTCGTACGACCTGGAGGAGCTGCTGACCCAGCTCGGCATCGGCGAGGCGGTGGTGACCGTGTTGTCGGAGACGGGCGCGCCCACGCCGGTCGCCTGGACCCGGCTGCGCGCGCCGGAGAGCCTGATGGCCCCCTCCGACCCCGCCGTGGTCCGGCAGGCGGTCGCCGCGTCCCCCCTCCTCCCCAAGTACGGCACAGCGGTGGACAGGGAGTCGGCGTACGAGATGCTGAGCGCCCGGCTCACCCCGCCCGCGCCCGCCCCCGCGGCGCCCGCCGAGACGCCCGAACCACCGAGGGAGCGGCGTGAGGAGGCGCGGGAGCGGCGGCCGGCGGAGAGGTCGCCCCTGGAGGGGGTGCTGCGCTCGCCCGCGTTCCGGTCGCTGGCGCGTTCCGCGGCGTCGGCGCTCGGCAAGGAGATCACGCGGTCGATCTTCGGCACCGCGCGCCGCCGCCGCTGAGTCCGGCGCCGCGCGTGGTGTCCCCCGGAACGGGTACGGCCCGCGCGCGCTCGCGCGTGAGCCGTACCGGGTGCGGTGGGCGGGCCGCCCGGGTTCAGCGGGCGAAGAGCAGCACCACCGCTCCGATGAGCAGCCAGGCGCCGGCCTGCGCGGAGCACAGCATCACATTGGTGATCTTCATGATGGATTTCCCCTCTCGTGGAGGCGCCGGGCCCCCGTGGCGCTCTCCTTCGCCCATGGTGGCCCGGGCCTCTTGCGCTCCGCTTGGGGGCGGCTTGGGGTCAGCGCACGACGCCGCAGGCGATGCGGTTGCCGGTGTCCCCGGCCTTCAGCGTGGTCGCGTCGGCCCCCGTGGTCCCCGTCGCGTCCGCCGGGTGGGTGTAGCGGGAGGGGATGTTCCCGTAGTTGTCCGGCAGCGCGTGCACGACGACCGCGCTCCCGTCCGAGTCGGCGAGCTGCGTGACCCGGAACCGGTCGGTGACGAAGGAGGTGCGCCCCGTGCCGTCGCGGCCCACGTACAGGGCGGGCAGATCGCCGGCGTGGTCGCCGTGGTGGGCGGACCCGGCGGGGTCCAGGTGCGTGCCCGCGGTGGTGAACGGGCTCCCGGTCGCCGGATCCACCGCCCTGGCGTCGCACCTTCCGGTGGTATGGACGTGGAAGCCGTGGTATCCGGCGGGCAGGCCCCAGACGCTCACGGTGATCCGGGTCGCCTGCGGTCCCTCGTCCTCGATCCGCAGCACGCCGACCCGCTTGCCGGCCGCGTCGCGCAGCGTCGCGTCGAGCGGCCGGGCGGTGTGGCCGGGGGCCGCCTCTGCGGCCGACGATCCGACGCCGGCCGCGCCGAGCGCGAGCATCACGGCGAGCGCGAGATGTGTCCTTCCAGGCATGGGCTCTCCCTGCTCTGTGCGGTGGGTCTCCGTTCGATTACCTTGCGTTACGCAGGAAACCACGCCGGACCCCGACGGGAGCGGGAAAGCGGGAAAGCGGAAGCGGGCCCGGGAACACGAACGCCCGTCCCGGATGGTCCGGGACGGGCGTTCTCGCCGGGATCGCTGAGGCGTCGCGGTCAGTTGGAGCGCTTGGCCCGCGCGGCCGCCCGGCCGCGGATGGCGCCGTCGAGGACCACCTTGCGGAGGCGGACGCTCTCGGGGGTGATCTCCACGCACTCGTCGTCGCGGATGAACTCCAGGGCCTGCTCCAGCGACAGGACGCGCGGCGGGATGACCTTCTCGGTCTCCTCCGACGTCGAGGAGCGCATGTTGGTGAGCTTCTTCTCCTTGGTGATGTTCACGTCCATGTCGTCGGAGCGCGAGTTCTCACCGATGATCATGCCTTCGTACACCTCGGTGCCCGGGGAGACGAAGAGCGTGCCGCGCTCCTGCAGGTTCAGCATGGCGAACGCGGTGACCGGGCCGGTGCGGTCGGCGACCAGGGAGCCGTTGTTGCGGGTGCGCAGGTCGCCGAACCACGGCTCGTACGAGTCGAAGACGTGGTGGACCAGGCCGGTGCCGCGCGTCTCGGTCAGGAACTCGGTGCGGAAGCCGATCAGGCCGCGGGCCGGGACCACGAACTCCATCCGGATCCAGCCGGTGCCGTGGTTGGTCATGTGCTCCATGCGGCCCTTGCGTACGGCGAGGAGCTGCGTGACCGCGCCGAGGTACTCCTCGGGGCAGTCGACGGTGAGCCGCTCGACCGGCTCGTGCACCTTGCCGTCGACGATCTTGGTGACGACCTGCGGCTTGCCGACGGTCAGCTCGTAGCCCTCGCGGCGCATCTGCTCGACCAGGATGGCCAGGGCGAGCTCGCCGCGGCCCTGCACCTCCCAGGCGTCGGGCCGGTCGGTCGGGAGCACCCGCAGCGACACGTTGCCGACCAGCTCCTTGTCGAGCCGGTCCTTGACCATGCGGGCGGTGACCTTGGCGCCCTTGACCTTGCCGACCAGCGGGCTGGTGTTCGTGCCGATCGTCATGGAGATCGCGGGCTCGTCCACCGTGATCAGAGGCAGCGGGCGCGGGTCGTCCGGGTCGGCCAGCGTCTCACCGATCATGATGTCGGGGATGCCGGCGATGGCGATGATGTCGCCCGGCCCCGCCTCCTCGGCGGGCTTGCGCTCCAGCGCCTCGGTCATGAGCAGCTCGGAGATCTTCACCTTCTGCACGGTGCCGTCGGTGCGGCACCAGGAGACCTGCTGGCCCTTCTTGATCGTGCCCTGGTGGACCCGGCAGAGCGCGATCCGGCCGAGGTAGCTGGACGCGTCCAGGTTGGTGACGTGCGCCTGCAGCGGGGCGGTCGGGTCGTACACCGGGGCCGGGATCGTCGAGGTGATCGTCTCGAACAGCGGCTCCAGGTTCTCGGAGTCGGGCATCTCGCCGTCCTGGGGACGGTTCAGGGATGCGCGGCCCGCCTTGCCGGACGCGTAGACGATCGGGAAGTCGATCTGGTCCTCGGTCGCGTCGAGGTCCATGAAGAGCTCGTAGACCTCGTCGACGACCTCGGCGATCCGGGCGTCGGGCCGGTCCACCTTGTTGATGCACAGGATGACCGGCATCTTGGCCGACAGCGCCTTGCGCAGCACGAACCGGGTCTGCGGCAGCGGGCCCTCGGAGGCGTCGACGAGCAGCACGACGCCGTCCACCATGGACAGGCCCCGCTCCACCTCGCCGCCGAAGTCGGCGTGGCCGGGGGTGTCGATGATGTTGAGGGTCATGCCGCCGTGCTTGACCGCGGTGTTCTTGGCGAGAATGGTGATGCCCTTCTCGCGCTCCAGGTCGTTGGAGTCCATGACCCGCTCGTCGACATCCTGGTTGGCCCGGAACGCCCCGGACTGCCACAGCATGGCGTCCACCAGCGTGGTCTTGCCGTGGTCGACGTGCGCGATGATCGCGATGTTCCTCAGGTCGTCGCGGCTGTTCAATGGCATAGTGGAGTCTCGCTCTGGTTCGTTGGGCTGTCCGTCCGCGTCCCGGGAACCGGCTCGTGTCCCGCCGCGAGACGCTCTGGCCGCGAGTGCGACCTTCAGATTTTAGTTGATAGCCGTCACCTCCGCGCGCCATGGTCGCGCGATCCGGCACACCCCACGCCTGTCGCCGGTGGTTTCATCGCTGAGAGTTTCACGGGCGATGGTTTCATCCGGTGCACAGGAGGGTGATGCGCGGGTTCGAACCGACAAAGATCACTAAACCACCTTGCGATGTGATTAGCGTCATATTTCCGGACAAAACGGAATCGTGGGGAATGTGTGCCGCGTTCGTCCAGCCGTTGAATCCCCCTGGAAAAGGACAAAACGGTGGCTTTACCCGCGGCGACGCTGCGTTCCCTCCGGCATCGCAACTACCGGCTCTGGGCGGCCGCGGACCTGGTCTCCGTGACCGGGACCTGGATGCAGGTGCTCGGCGTCAACTGGCTGATCCTCTCGGCCACCGGCTCGGCCACCAGCGTGGGAGTCAGCCTCGTCCTCCAGGCACTGCCGACGCTCGTGCTCGGCATGTGGGGCGGCTCCCTGGCCGACCGGCTCCCCTCCCGTCCCGTCGTACTCGCCGCGCAGATCGCCCAGGGCGCGCTCGCCCTGGTCCTCGCGCTGATCGCGATGGGCGAGCCCCGCTCGATGTTGCCCGTCTACGCCGTGATGCTGGTCTCCGGCGTGGTCAGCGCGCTCGGCGGCCCCGCCCTCGGCCGGTTCGGCGCCGAGGTCGTGCCGCCCGAGGACCTGCCCAACGCGATGGCGCTCGGCTCCGTGATCAGCTCCGGCGCGCGCATCCTCGGCATGAGCGCGGCCGGCATCCTGCTCCCGATCACCGGCATCGGCACGCTGTTCCTCATCAACGCGGCCAGCTTCCTCGCGGTGATCGGAGCGGTCGTCGCGATGCGCCGCGACGAGATGCACGTCCTGGCCCGCGCCTCCTCCACCGCCGATCTCGGCGTCGGCCAGGGCGTCCGGTACGTGCTGCGGACCCCCTGGCTCCTCGTGCTGCTCGGCCTCGCCCTCGTCCTGGGCAGCCTCGGGCGCAACTACCAGGTCACCATGGCCGCGATGAGCGCCGGACCGCTCGCCGCCGGATCCGCGGGGTACGGCGTGCTCTCGACGGTCTTCGCGGTCGGCACCGTGATCGGCGGCGTGGTCGCGGCCGGCCGGGCCCGGCTCACCGTACGGCTGCTGCTCGGCGCCGCCCTGCTGGCGAGCGCGGTCCAGCTCCTGAGCGGTCTCGCTCCCGGCTTCCTGTCGTTCGCCGCCCTGATGCTGCCGGTCGCCGCGAGCGCCGTGGTGCTCGACACCGCCGTCGCGGCCCGCGCCCAGCTCGACAGCCCCGACCACATGCGCGGCCGCGTCATCGCGGTGCTGGGCGTGGTGTCCGCGGCGTCCGGCGCGGTGGGCGGGCCGCTGCTCGGCTGGCTGAGCGACAACTTCGGCCCCCGTTTGGCGCTCCAGCTCGGCGGCTCGGTGACGGTGGTCGCCACGGTGCTCGCCGCCGTCCTGTTCGCCCGCATCGCGGGCGTACGGTTCGGCGACGCGGTGCGCGAGCCGTTCCGCCGGGCCTCGCTGCGCCGCGCGGACGTCGTCCCGGAACAGGTGTGACCTCCCTTGAGCCGGGGGCTCCAAGGCGCTCGGCGGGGGGACATCCTCCTGAAAACGTTGTCGGGAGCCGCCGTTACAGTTGGCTGATATGACCTTCGCTCCGGCCTTCGCGGCGATGCTGCGCACGTCGGACGGCGTGCGGATCGACGCTTCGCACACGCCCAACGGCTCGCTCGACCTCGGCATCGTGCTCGCCCACGGGTTCACCGGATCCTGGCGGACCCGCTGCACCCGTCGCATCACGCACGTCCTGTCCAGGTTCGGCGGGGTGCTCTCCTTCGACTTCCGCGGACACGGGCGCTCCACCGGCGAGTCGACCGTCGGCGACCTGGAGGTGCTCGACCTCGACGCGGCCGTGAAGCACGCCAGGTCGATCGGCTACCGGCGGGTCGTCACCCTCGGCTTCTCCATGGGCGCCGCCGTGGCCGTACGGCACGCGGCGCTGCACCGCGGCGTGGACGCGATCGTCGCGGTGAGCGGGCCCGCCTGGTGGTACTACCGGGGCACCAAGCCGATGCGTCAGGTGCACTGGGCGATCGAGCGTCCCGAGGGACGGCTCGCGGCGCGGTGGATCAAGCGGACCAGGATCGCGTCCGGTCAGTGGAACCCGGTGCCGCTTCCGCCGTACGAGGCGGCCGGGCTGATCGCCCCGACGCCGCTGCTGATCGTCCACGGCGACGCGGACCCGTTCTTCCCGCTGGATCACCCGCACGAGCTCTTCGGCAACGCGCGCGATCCCAAGGAGATGTGGATCGTCCCCGGGTACGGCCACGCGGAGGCCGCGGCCACTCCGGACCTCGTCCAGAAAATCGGTTCGTGGATCGTGCGAACCAAACCCGTATAACGGTCGTCTACCTCAGTTGTGCGGATCAAACCCCACGGGAGTGATCCAATCCACCGATTAGGGGTGATCGGTGCGCACCATTGGTAGTCATGGTGTGGCCCAGCGTCGCGGGGGCGCGCTGGGCGGGCCTCCCGGTCCCGTACGGCCGCCGCGGCGGCGGGGAAACCCGCGCGTCGCGCCGCCGCACGGGACCGGGACGTCGTCCCGGTCCCGTGAAGCCGGTCAGCCGAGACGGGCGATCGACTTGTACTCCAGGTAGGCCGACAGCCCCTCGGGGCCGAGCTCCCTGCCGAGGCCGCTGGCCTTGTACCCGCCGAACGGCGAGGACGGCTCCAGCGTGTTCATCATGTTGACGCCGTAGGTGCCGGTGCGGACGCGGCGCGCGACGTCCATGCCGTGCTCGGTGTCCGCCGTCCAGACCGAGCCGGACAGGCCGTAGTCGCTGTCGTTGGCGATGCGGACCGCGTCCGCCTCGTCGTCGTACGGGATCACCGCCAGGACCGGGCCGAAGATCTCCTCGCGGGCGATCCGCATGTCGTTGGTGGCGCCGGCGAACACCGTCGGAGCGACGTACCACCCCCGGTCGAACGGCCGCTCCAGGCCGCCGACGACGGCCTTGGCGCCCTCGTCCAGGCCGATCCTGATGTATCCCTCGACCCGCTCCTGCTGCCTCCTGGCCACCAGCGGGCCGATGCCGGTGGCGGGGTCGGCCGGGTCGCCGACCTGCTGGCCCGTCACCATGTCGGCCACCGCCTGCACGACCTCGTCGTACCGGTTCCTGGAGGCGAGGATGCGGGTCTGCGCGACGCACGCCTGGCCGTTGTTCATCAGCGAGGCGATCGACAGGAAGCCCATCGCGGACGGCAGGTCGCAGTCGTCGAGGATGATGGCGGCGGACTTGCCGCCCAGTTCGAGGCTGCACCGCTTGAGCTGCTCGCCGCAGATCCCGGCGATGCGGCGGCCGGCGGCGGTCGAGCCGGTGAACGCGACCTTGTCGACGCCGGGGTGGGAGACGAGGTGCTCGCCCGCCTCGCGCCCGGCGGCCACGATGTTGACGACGCCGTCCGGGATCCCGGCCTCCTTGACCATCTCGGCGAGGAGGTAGGAGTCGAGCGGCGTCTCGGGGGCGGGCTTGACGACGATCGTGCAGCCCGCGACGAGCGCGGGGGCGAGCTTGGTCATGATGACGAACTGGGGCACGTTCCAGGGGACGACGGCGGCGACGACGCCGACCGGCTCGCGGCGCACCGTGATGGGGCCGAACATGCCGGGCCGCTCGTCCTCGACGGCGTAGGAGGCGCCCAGCTCGGCGAAGTACTGGAGCATCCCGAGCGGCTGCGGGGCCTGGGCGAGCTGGGAGAAGGTGATCGGCGCCCCCATCTCCAGCGTGATCACGTCGGCGATCTCGTTCTGGCGCGCGGCGTAGATCTCGGCCAGCCGCGCGACGACCGCCGCGCGCTCGGCCATGCTCATGCGCGGCCACGGCCCGTTGTCGAACGCCTCGCGCGCCGCGGCCACCGCGCGGTCCATGTCCGCGGCGGTGCCGTCGGGGACCCGCCCGACCACTTCCTCGGTGTGCGGCGACACCACGTCGATGGTCCCGGTGCCCGCGGGGGCCACCCAGTCGCCCCCGATGAAGAGTCTGTCGTGCTGAATCATGCTGGTCCGCCTCCTGGTCGGGCGCGCCTGATTTGAGCGAATGCTTGTTTGGTAGACAGTCTGTGCGCCGCGGCGGCGCGGGACAAGCACCCGGCCGCCATTGGGACCGAATCATGTTCTGGGTGACCCTGGCAAGCCACGCCAAATCCGGTCAAGTCCGGCAAATGCCTAGAAATCGGGACGGGTTCCCCCGTTCGGGTGGCAACGTTCGTGATCACCTCCTATAGTTTCGGACCGTCTGCAGGGGAGGATCACGTGCAACCGGGGCGCTGGGTCGGCCTGGCGGTGGTGTTCACCGCGCTCCTCGGCGCGCTCACCGCCCCCGGCGCACAGGCGGCGCCGGACGAGCAGGAGAAGATCAAGAAACTCACCCAGGAGGCGGCCGACCTCACCAAGGCGTACCGCGGGGAGATCGTCAGCCTGGAGGACGCGCAGAAGCTCGTCGAGAACTCCTCCACCCGCCTGAAGCGGCTCAAGCGCTCCCTGGCCGCCGCCGAGCGGCGGCTCACGATGTTCGCCCAGACCGCGTACATGGGCGGCGGGTTCGACGGCTCCGAGCTGCTGGTGCCGTCGAGCGACCTCGGCGCGTACTCGATCGTCTCGTACCTCTCCAGCGAGAAGACCCAGCGGGTCAACTCGATCAAGACGTTGATTGCGGAGCAGAGGAAGGCGGCGAAGGACGCCGACGCGAAGATCGCGAAACTGGAGCAGCACATCAAGGACCTGAAGGCCAAGCAGCGCGAGGTCGAGGCGAAGCTGGCCAAGTTCGGCTTCCAGACCCCCGGCTCCTCGTCCGGCCTCACCCAGCGCCTGATCGACCTGCGCGGGGCGGTGATGCAGTCCTTCCCGATGCCGTTCGGCGTGGGCTGCCTGCGCGTCGGCGACCCCGGAGAGCACGGCAAGGGCCGGGCCTGCGACTTCATGATGAGCAACGGCCGGATGCCCGACCCGGTGGCGAAGGCGCGCGGCGACGCCCTGGCCCAGTGGTGCATCGAGAACGCCGACAAGTACGGGATCATGTACATCATCTGGCAGCAGCGCTTCTACGACATGCGCACGGGCGCGGGTTGGCGGATGATGTCCGACCGCGGGGGCATCACCGCGAACCACTACGACCACGTCCACATCTCCGTGCTCTGATCCCTCCGCCTCGGCGACGCCGCGGGCGGAGCGCGGGGTGACGGCGTCCCGCGCCCGCGCCGGTCATTCCCCGCTCACTCCGAGATCAGCCGCTTCAGCCAGTGGTAGCTCGCCTTCGGGGTGCGCCGCTGGGTCTCGAAGTCGACGTGGACCAGGCCGAACCGCTGGTGGTAGCCCTCGGCCCACTCGAAGTTGTCCAGCAGCGACCAGACGAAGTAGCCGCGCACGTCCACACCCTCGGCCTGGGCCTGCCCGACCGCCTTGATGTGGCCGTCGAGGTACTCGATCCGCTCCTGGTCGTCGATCCCCTCGTACGAGCAGCCGTTCTCGGTGATGTAGACGGGCGGGAGGGCCGTGCCGTACCGGGTCTTGAGGGTGACGAGCAGCTCGCGCAGGCCGTCGGGGACGACCGGCCAGCCGAACGCGGTGGTCGGATAGCCGGTGACGCCGGCGTCGTCGAACGGCAGCTCGTCCGTGGTCGGCGCGGCGATCCTGGTGGGGTTGTAGTAGTTGATCCCCAGCCCGTCGAGGGGCTGCGCGATGGTCTCCAGGTCCCCGTCCTGGATGAAGTCCAGCTTCTCCACCCCGAAAGCCGAGAGATCGGGATACTCGGCGACGAAGAGCGGGTCGTTGAACAGCCGGTTGTGCAGGGCGTCGTACGCCGCGGCGGCGGCGAGATCCTCGGGGGAGTCCGAGGCCGGCCAGACCGGCGTGCAGTTGTTCGTGATGAGCACCTGGCGCGCGCCGTTCGCGCGCAGCGCCGTCGTGGCGAGGCCGTGCCCGAGGAGCTGGTGGTGCGCGACGGGGAGGGCGTCGAGGAACAGCGTCCGGCCCGGCGCGTGGGTGCCCAGGGCGTACCCGAAGGTCATGTGCACGAACGGCTCGTTGAGGGTGATCCACATCGGGACCCGGTCGGACAGCCGCTCGGCCACGATGGCCGCGTAATCAGCGAAATATCGGGGTGTGTCGCGATTGAGCCAGCCGCCCTCGTCCTCCAGTGCCTGGGGGAGGTCCCAGTGGAACAGCGTCAGCGCGGGAGTGATGCCCTTCTCGCACAGGCCGTCCACCAGCCGGTCGTAGAAGTCGAGTCCGGCCTGGTTGACCGCGCCCCTCCCGGCGGGCTGGATCCGCGGCCACGCGACCGAGAAGCGGTACGCGTTGAGACCCGCGTCGGCCATCAGCGCGACGTCCTCCGGCCAGCGATGGTAGTGATCGCAGGCCACGTCGCCGGTGTGCCCGTCCCGGACCCGGCCGGGCTCGTGGGAGAACGTGTCCCAGATCGAGACGCCGCGTCCGTCCTCGGAGACCGCGCCCTCGATCTGGTAGGAGGCGGTAGCCGTACCCCAGAGGAACATGTGTCACCCTTTCGGATATGAGTGACGCTCATGTTAACGCGGAGCCCGGCCATCCGGTAGAGAATGGGCGAATGACGAACGCCGCGGGTGGAACGCTGCGCCGCCGCCCCTCCCAGCGCCGCAGCCTCGAACGGGTCGAGCGGATGCTGGACGAGTGCGCCCTGCTGCTCGACGAGGTCGGCTACGAGCAGCTCACGACCAAGGAGGTCGCCCGCCGGGCCGAGGTGCCCATCGGGACCTTCTACCAGTTCTTCCCCGACAAACAGGGGCTGGTCCGGGCGCTCGCCCTGCGCAACCTCGACGCGTTCCTGGACCGGATGGCCGCCCGGGTGGCCGGGGCCGACCTGCGGGACTGGACCGACGCCGTCGACCTGGTCATCGACGAGTTCGTCGAGATGAAGCGGACGATGCCCGGCTTCGGGGTCGTCGACTTCGGCGAGATACTGACCACGCCCGGCGGCCCCGCGCTGCCCGAGAGTCGGCGCATGCTCGACCACGCCCTGGACAACAACGTCATCGTGGCCGATCGGCTTCGCTCGCTCATCGTCGAACTGCTGGGCGCGCCCAGGAACGAGGGCCTCGGCCGCGCGTTCATCGTCGCGGTGGAGGCGGCCGACGCCGTGCTCAAGCTCGCCTTCCGCGCCCATCCGGAGGGCGACCCCGACCTCATCGCCGAGTGCAAGCGGCTGGTCCGGCGCTACCTCTCCGAGTACATCTCCGAGCCTCCCGTGGAGCCCGGGCCCGGGACGCCCGGCGAGCGCGAGCCCGCGGGCGACGCCGGGACGGACGGCGACTGACCCGGCGCCGCCGGCCACGCCCCGCCCGTCCCGGCCCGGGGGCGGTCAGGCGGGCTCGTCCAGCCGGGCGAGCAGCACGGGGTCCAGCTCCACCTCGGCCAGCGACTCGTCGAGCTGGGCCACCGAGCCGGCGCCCACGATCGGAAGGGTGCCCTGGGCCCGCAACCACGCCAGGACGACCTGGTTGCGGGTCGCGCCCAGCTCGCGGGCCACGCCGTCCAGTGCCGCGAGCCGCCGGGCCGTCCCGGGATGGTCGTAGTGCTCCGGCAGCGGCTTGGCCGAGTACGCGCCGGAGAGCAGCGACGAGTAGACCCAGAGCGTCAGGTCCGGCTCCGAACGCGTGTAGTCCAGTGTCTCCTCGGTGACCTGGACGTGGCCGCCTTCCGGCAGCCGCACGCCCGGGCGCGGGCGCAGGTAGGAGTGCCGCAACTGCAGATGCGTGTACGGCGCCCGCCCGAGTTCGGCGGCGAGCCGCCGGGCCCGTTCGACCCGCCAGGCGGGGTGGTTGCTCGCCCCCAGCGCGCCGACCTTCCCCGAGGCGACCAGCCCGCCGAGGGCGTCCACGGTCTCCTCCAGCGGGACGGAGCGGTCCTCGATGTGCGCCCAGTAGACGTCGATCCGGTCGACGCCGAGCCGGCGCAGGCTGCCCTCGGCCGCCGCGCGTACGGTGTCCGCGGACAATCCCTCGGCAGAGGCGAGCGTGGTGTCGCCGGGCCTCCGGATCCGGCGGCCGATGAGAGGCCGGGCGCCGGCGCCGTGGTCCCGCCGCGCGCGGGACTCCCGGCCGGGCGGAGGAGGGCGCGGTCCGGTCGGCTTGACCTGGAGCCCGCTCCAGGTGCCACGATCGGGGGCGTGACCGCCTACACACCCGGACAGGCCGCGGAGGAGACCGGATTCAGTCTGGACACGCTCCGCTATTACGAGCGCATCGGGCTGCTGGAACCGATCGAACGCAACGCCGCGGGGCAGCGCCGCTTCAGCGAGGACGACCTCCACTGGCTCGGCATGGTCCGCTGCCTGCGCGACACCGGCATGTCGATCGCCGAGATGCTGCGCTTCGCCGAGCTCACCCGCGAGGGCGAGCACACGATCCGCGACCGGATCGCCCTGCTCGCGGCGCACGACCGCGCCGTCGAGAGCCAGATCGCCGAACTGCGGCAGAAGCAGGAGGTCATCCAGGGCAAGATCCAGTACTACAGGGACGTGCTGGCCATCCCCGACGGCCTCTACGACTGCCAGGAGAAGCACGCCGCCCCCGAGGAGCGCCGCGACCTCCAGCACGCCGACGGCTAACCGAGGGGCCCGTCCGGGCCTCGGCGTCGCCGCCGTAGACGGCGTGCCCGGATCCGGGTCGCCCAGAGGAAGAGGAGGGCGACCGCGACCGCCGCCGGGCCCGCGACCGCGAGGTGGGTGGTGAACCGCCGGACGAGCTCGGGCGCGACGCGGTCGCTGAGGATGACCAGCGTCGCCGCCCAGGCGCAGGCCGTGGGCAGGCTCGCGCTGACGAAGGTCGGGTACGGCATGCCGGCCCAGGCCGCGAGCCTGGGGGTGAGCGTGCGCGCGCTGCCGAACCACTGGCCGGCGACCACCGCCCAGCGGCCGTGCCTGCCGAGCAGCTCCCGGGGCCGGTCCCAGCGCCCGGGAGCGAACCGGTGGAACGTCGGGGCGCCCTCGCGCCGCCGTCCCCACAGGTAGGAGATCTGGGCCCCGGTCACCGCCGCGGAGGCGGCCACCCCGACCGCCCCGCCCAAGGGCACCACGCCGAGATGGGCGAAGTAGCCGAGCGCGACGAGCACGCTCGTCCCGGGCAGGGCGACGCCGATCAGCAGCCCGGCCTCGGCCACGAGCAGCACCCAGGCGGCGGCCAGCAGCAGCGGCGGGGAGAGCTGACCGAGCAGATCAGACACGGGCGACCGGCCTCCGGCAGACGTACGTCATCCCCGGCGGCAGGTTCCGCCAGACCGGCCCGGTCGTCAGCACCTCGTCGAAGGCGGACCGCAGCCGCCGCCGCAGCGCCCTCGCACCGGCGAGCGGCACGGCGTGCAGGTACGTCACGGTCGTGAACGCCCCGGCCGGAGCGAGCGCCCGGCCGATCTCGCCGATGATCCGCTCCTGGCGCTCGCCGGGGAACAGCGACCACGGCAGCGTGCTGACCAGCGCGTCCACCCGCTCCACACCGGCGCGGGTCAGGAGCGCGCCGAGGTCGGCGGCGTCGCCCCGGATGGTCTCCATCCAGGGTTTGGTGCGGCGTAGGTGCTCGGCCAGGTGCGGCTCGATCTCGACGGCGAGGTGCCGCGAACCGGGGGCGAGCCGCCGCCGGATGGCCTCGCTGATCGAGCCGGTCCCCGGACCGAGCTCGACCACCACCGGCGTGCCGGTGGTCGGCACCACCGCGGTGAGCGCCCTCGCCAGCGCGGGGGAGCTGGGGGCGATCGCCCCCACCACCCCCTGCTTGCGCAGCGCGACCGACATGAATGCCCGCAGGTCCGGAACCGACGCCGTCTTCATGACCTCCATGAGATCGTCGCGGGGGCGCCGCCCGCAGGACGCCGGAACCTAGTCTTCCGGGTATGCCTGGCCATACCCGAGGGGTGGATCCAGCCCGCTGGGACGCGCGCGGGCGCCGGCCGTACCGTCATGGGATGCAGGCATCGGCGGCCTGGCGCGCCCTCACCCGGTGGGACCTGTTGCGGACCCCCTGGCCGTGGCGCTCGCTGGCCTATCTGGTCACCGGCGTGCTCCTCGGCGAGGTCGTCCTGGTGGCGTTCCTCTTCGCGCTCTTCGTGAGCACGATCCTGGCGCTGCTGGTGGTGGGCATCCCGCTGCTGCTCGCACTGGGGTTCAGCGGGATACCGGTGGCCGCGCTGGAGCGCCGCCGGTTGCGGATCATCGACCCGGAGCCGGCCGGCACCCCGCACCGGCGGCCGGACCGGCCGGGGCTGCGCGGATGGGTGGCCCTGCGCGTCCAGGAGCAGGCGACCTGGCGGGAGCTGGCCTACGTGGTCCTGCTGGTCACCGTGCTCTGGCCGATCGAGTTGCTGGCGGTGGTGCTCGGCCTCGGTGGGCCGGCGTCGATGATCCTGACGCCGGTCCTGCGCGCCCAGATGGGTGAGGTGAGGGTGCTGAAGTTCTGGACGGTCGACACGGAGCTGGAGGCCTTCGCGGCACTGGCGGTCGGCGTGATCTGGCTCGCCCTGGCCCTTTACCCGCTGACGCTGCTCGCCACGGCCCACGGGGCGCTGGCCAGGCTGCTCCTCGTGTCCCGGGAGACCGACACGGGGCGGCGGCTGGAGGAGCTCACCCGGTCCAGGACACGGCTGGTGGAGGCGTTCGAGGTCGAACGGCGGCGGATCGAGCGGGACCTGCACGACGGCGCCCAGCAGCGGCTGGTCGCGCTCACCATGACGCTCGGCCTGGCCAAGCTGTCGGAGGGCGCGGAGGCGGCCGACCTGGTCGCGAGAGCGCACGAACAGGCGAAGCTCGCGCTGGCGGAGGTCCGCGACCTGATCAGGGGGATCCATCCGCAGATCCTCACCGACCGGGGACTGCCCGCGGCCGCCGCCGACGTGGCCGACCGCTCCCCGGTGCCCGTGGAGGTCTCCGTGGTGCTTCCCGGACGCCTGCCCGAGGTGGTGGAGTCCGCCGCCTACTTCGTGATCTCCGAGGCGCTCACGAACGTGGCCAAGCACAGCGGCGCCCGCAGGGCCTCCGTCATCGGGCGGCTGGACGGCGGACGGCTGGTCGTGGAGATCCGCGACGACGGCGTGGGCGGCGCGGACGCGTCGGAGGGCACCGGCCTCGCCGGGCTGGCCGACCGCGTCTCGGTGGTGAACGGCAGACTGATGCTCTCCAGCCCGCCCGGCGGGCCGACCCTGCTACGAGTGGAGATCCCTTGCGCGTCGATCGTCCCCTCTCGATAGTCCTCGCCGAGGACGGCGTGCTGCTCCGCGAGGGCCTGGCCGGGTTGCTCAACCGCTTCGGTCACCGTGTGGTGGCCGCGGTGGGCGACGCCGGAGGGCTCGTCGAGGCGGTGCGCGCGCACGCCCCGGACATCGTGGTCACCGACGTGCGGATGCCGCCCGGGTTCACGGACGAGGGCCTGCGGGCCGCCGTGGCGCTCCGTTCGGCGGACCCGCGGCTGCCGGTCCTCGTGCTGAGCCAGTACGTCGAGCAGACCTACGCGAGCGAGCTGCTGGACTCCGGCGACGGCACCGGGGTGGGCTACCTGCTCAAGGACCGGGTGGGCGACGTGGAGGAGTTCGTCGACGCGCTGCACAGCGTCGCCGCCGGCGGGACGGTCGTGGACCCCGAGGTGGTCAGGCAGTTGCTGCGCCGCCGTCGCGACCCGCTGCAACGGCTCTCCCCGCGCGAGCGGGAGGTCCTGGCGCTGATGGCCGAGGGCCGGTCCAACGCCGCCATCGCCAGGACCCTGGTGGTGTCCGAGGCCGCCGTGGGCAAGCACATCGGCAACATCCTCACCAAGCTCGACCTGCCCCCGGCCGAGGAGGACCACCGCCGGGTCCTCGCCGTCGTGACCTACCTGCGGGGTTAGGTCGCCGCGTGGTACGCCTCGGCCTGGAGGGTGTACAGCTCGGCGTAGATGCCGGAGATCGCCATGAGCTCGTCGTGCGTGCCCTGCTCGGCGACCTTCCCGTGGTCGAGGACGTAGATCCGGTCGGCGTAGCGGACGCTGGCCAGCCGGTGGGTGATGAGCAGCACGGTGCGGCCGTCGGCGTGCCGCCTGACCCGCTCGAAGAGCGCGTGCTCGGCCCGCGCGTCGAGCGCCGCCGTGGGCTCGTCGCAGATCAGCAGGGGCGCGTCCCGGTAGAAACCGCGCGCGACGGCGATGCGCTGCCACTGCCCGCCCGACAGCTCGTGGCCGTCCTTGAACCGCTTGTCGAGCAGCGTGTGATAGCCGTGCGGCAGCTCGGCGATGACCTCGTCGGCCCCGGCGACCTCGGCCGCGCGGCGCAGCGCCTCCTCTCCCTTCTCGGCGCCCATCGTGATGTTGTGCCGCGCGTTCAACGGCCAGTGGCTGTGGTCCTGCGCGATCACCGCGATCCTGTCGCGCAGCAGGTGCGGGTCGACCCCGCTCAGGTCGGTCGAGTCCCACAGGACCCGGCCGCCGTCCGGGGCGTACAGGCCGGCCAGGATCCGGGAGAGAGTGGTCTTGCCCGAGCCGTTCTCGCCGACGAGCGCGACCACCTCGCCCCGTTCGAGCCGGATCGACACGCCGCGCAGGGCGGGCGTCTCCGCCCCGGGATAGCTGAACGTGACGTCGTCCACGGTGATCCGCTCGAACGTCTCGGGCGGCGCGTCCCGCCGCTCCTGCGTCCGCTCGCTCCGCGCCGCGTCGCAGAAGTCGACGAAGTCGGTGAAGTAGAGCCCGTTCTCGTACAGCCGGTTCACCGCGTACAGCAGGCTGGCCAGTGAGGACTGGCCCGAGCGGATCGCCAGGACGGCGGTGCCGGCCACGGCGAGCGGCACCGCGCCGAACGCGAGGAGCAGCCCGAGCGCGACGTAGACCAGGGCGGTGCCGAGGCCGCCCAGCGCCTCGCCGAGGAGCCGGGCGAACGTCTGCCGCCGGGCCAGCGCGATGAGGACCGCCTGCTCGGTGCGGGCCACCCGGTCGTAGACCCGGAGCAGGAAGCCCCGCATGGTGAAGGAGCGGACCTCCGCCGCGGTGGGCCGCTCGGCGAGCAGCTCGCTGACGATCCATTTGCGGCGGTACGTGGGCACGAGCGACAACATGGTGGTGTAGCGCATCCGCGCGGAGCGCACCGCCGACCAGGCGTCGGGCAGGACGGCGACGACGAGCAGCGGCAGCAGCACCGGATGGAGGACGCCGAGGACGCCGGCGGCCGCGCCGAGGCCGATCGCCGCGGTAAGCACGTCGATCGCCGACCCGACCACGGCGTCGGCGGAGTCGACGCCGCGGGCGCGTGCCCGCTGCAGGCTGTCGTGGAAGTCGGAGTCGTCGAAACGGACCAGCGCGACATCACTGGTCACGCCGTAGAGCCGCTTCTCGGCGATGCGGCTGACCTGCGGTTCGAGCCGGCTCTGCGCCCAGTTGGCGCCCGCCTGGAGGCTGGTGCGCACGGTCGCCGCGGCGGCGACGGCCAGCAGCGCGGGCAGCGCCGCGCGCACCCGCTCGGGCGTCGGCCCGGCGGCGAGGAGGGCCTGGAGCACGCCGGTGGTGGCCAGCAGCCCGAACGCGGTGAAGACGCCGGCGAGGAGGTTGAGCCCGATGGTGGCGACCGTGTCGCGGCGGCTCGCCTCCCAGGCCATGCGCGTGGCCTGGACGACCAGCGCGGGCAGCCTGCGCGCGATGGTGAGGAAGCCGATGTTCCGCATCGTGTCGTCGTGGGCGTGCCACCTGTGGGTGGTGAGATCGGAGAAGTCCGGCAGCTCGTCCGCTCCGTCCAGTCCGTCAGCTGCGTCCGCTCCGTCCGGCCCGGCCGACCCTGTCTCGGAGCCCGGCGCTCTCTCGTCCGGCGCCGTCCCGCCCGAACCCTCGCCGGTCGGAGCATGGCCCACGCCGGACGCCGTCCCGCCCGGCTCCGTGTCCGCCGGCCCGTCCGGCCCGGGGTCGGAGGATGATTTCGGTCCTGCTGTGGGGCCTGTCTCCGGGCTCGCCCCTGCGCCCGCCCCCCGCGACGTGACAGTCATGGCAGCAGTGTGACGAGGGTCACTGACATTTCCCATCGGCGCCGGGTCGCCAGGAACACGACCCGGGAGACAGGCGAATCCCTCCGGAACGCTGGTATGCGGAGACGTTATCCGCGCGTAGCCGCGCATCCCTTGACGCCCGGCGGTGCGAGATGGGTTGATAAAGGTTCTGCTGACAACGTTGTCAGCTCTCGGGGGTAAGGATTTCTACGACCACACCCCGAAGGGATGTGCGATGAGGCGACGGTGGTTGGCGGCCGTGGCGGTCTCGGTGGCCGGGCTGCTCACCCTCACGGCCTGCGGCGGAAACGACGACAAGGCGGCGGGCGGCGGACAGTCCGGGCAGAAGAAGGTCGAGGTCTTCTCGTGGTGGACCGGCCCCGGCGAGGCCGACGGGCTGAAGGCCATGCGGGAGATCTTCGAGAAGGGCAATCCCGGCTTCACGTTCTATGACGCGGCCGTCGCGGGCGGTTCCGGAGACCAGGCCCGCGCGCTGCTGGCCAGCAAGCTCCAGGCCAACCAGCCCCCGGACACCTTCCAGGGGCACGCCGGCGCCGAGCTGCAGGGATACATCAAGGCGGGCAAGCTCGAGCCGTTGAACTCCCTCTACGACGAGCTCAAGTTGAAGGACGTCCTGCCTCAGGAGCTGATCGACCAGATCTCGGTCCAGGGCCAGGTCTACTCGGTGCCGGTGAACATCCACCGGTCCAACGTCCTCTGGTTCAACCCGTCGGTCCTCAAGGAAGCGGGCATCTCCGCGGCCCCCACGACGATCGAGGAGTTCGTCGCCGATCTCGACAAGGTGAAGAAGACCGGCAAGATCCCGCTCTCCATCGGCTCGCAGTGGACCGCCGTCCACCTGCTGGAGAGCGTCCTGCTTGGCTCGCTCGGCACCGACGCGTACAACCAGTTGTGGACGGCGAACGCGGACTGGTCCGGCGCGAACGTGACGAAGGCCCTGGAGAACTTCAAGGCGATCCTGTCGTACGCGGGGACGCCGCAGGAGGACTGGCAGCCGGCGGCCAAGCAGGTCGCCGACGGCGAGGCCGCGTTCAACATCATGGGCGACTGGGCCTACGGCTACTTCCACAACCCGGCCCCCGGCGGTCTGGGCAAGACGTCCAAGACCGACTTCGACTGGGCGGCGTCTCCCGGCACCGACGGCACCTTCATGTGGCTGTCGGACAGCTTCACCCTGCCCAAGGGCGCTCCCAACCGCGACGGCGCGCTGGCGTGGCTGAAGGTCGCCGCCAGCAAGGAGGGCCAGGACGCCTTCAACCCCAAGAAGGGGTCCATCCCGGCGCGCAAGGACGCCGACAAGTCCCTCTACCAGGACTATCTCGCCTGGGACCTGGAGCAGTGGGCGAGCGACAAGCTGGCCGGCTCCATCCAGCACGGCGTCGTCGCGAACGACGCCTGGCGCACCGCGATCAACGACGCCGTCGGCCTCTTCCAGCAGGACAAGGACGTCGCCAAGTTCCAGCAGGCGCTGACCGACGCCGCCAAGAACAGCGGGCAGTGACCTGACCTTCGTACGGCGCGCGCCGGGGCGGACCACCGGACCCGGCGCGCGTCCGCGGTCTCGTCCCCTCGCTGAGCACATCCGGACGTGCCCGAGCCCGGCGCGGGCACGTCCTCGACGTTGAGAGGTGCAATTGAGACGGGTGCGCAGGTGGCTGCCCGGTCTGCTCCTGGTGTCGCCGTCGATCGTCGCCATCGCGGTCTTCGTGTACGGCCTGCTCGGGTGGAACTTCAAGGTCGCGATGAGCGACCAGCACGACGAGATCTCCCAGGGGAGCTTCGTCAGGCTGGAGAACTTCATCGGCATCTGGGAACAGGAGCGCTGGGGCATCTCGGTCCGGCACGCGATCGTCTTCACGGTCGTCTTCGTCGGCGGGGCGCTCGTCCTCGGCTGGTTCCTGGCCTTCCTGATGGAGAAGGGGATCCGCGGGGAGGGCGGGTTCCGGGCGGTCTACCTGTTCCCCATGGCCGTCTCGTTCATCGCCACCGGCGTGGTCTGGCGGTGGCTGATGAACAGCGGCACGGGGGAGCGCGCGGTCGGGTTGAACAGCCTGCTCCACTATCTGGGGCTGGACTTCCTGCAGTGGCAGTGGTTCCGGGATCCCGACTGGGGGATGGCCGCGATGGCGATCCCCGCGATCTGGCAGATGTCCGGATATGTCATGGCCTTGTTCCTGGCGGGCTTCCGCGGGGTGCCCGAAGAACTGCGCGAGTCCGCCCGGGTGGACGGGTGCGGCGAGTGGCAGGTCTACCGGTACATCGTGCTGCCGATGCTGCGCCCGGTGACCCTTTCGGCCCTGATCATCCTCGGGCACATCTCGCTCAAGGTCTTCGACCTGATCGTGGCGGTGTCCGGCAAGCAGATCATCACCGACGTGCCGGCCATCTTCATGTGGACGGCCGTCTTCGACTCGCACGACCCGGCCAAGGGAGCCACGATCGCGGCGTACATCGTGCTCTCCGTCGCCGTCTTCGTCATCCCGTATCTGGTGTGGAACGCGCGCAAGGGGAAGCGGTCATGAGCGTCGCGCAGGAGACCGTACGGCGGACGGCCCCGGTGGAGCGGACCCGGGGGGCGGCGGTCGCCCGATGGGTTCGGCCGGCACTGCTGCTGATCTTCGTCGTGGTGTTCCTGATCCCCGTCTACGTGCTGCTCGTGACCAGCTTCAAGCCGCTGTCCGAGGCCGACCCGGGCCAGGCGTGGAACCTGCCGAAGGTCTGGACGACCGAGGCGTGGAGCGTGGCCTGGGAGAAGCTCGAACCGGGCATCGTCAACAGTGTCCTGCTCGCCGTGCCGGGGTCGCTGATCTCCGCCGTGCTCGGCTCCATGAACGGGTACGTGTTGTCGAAGTGGCGGTTCCCCGGCGCGGACGTGGTGTTCACGCTGTTCCTGTTCGGGATGTTCATCCCGTACCAGGGCGTGATGATCCCGCTGGTCCAGCTCATGGTGAACCTCGGCGAGACGCTCGGCGTCGACCTCTACGGCGGCATCCCCGGCCTGACGCTGGCCCACGTCGTCTACGGCATCCCGATCTGCACGCTGATCTTCCGGAATTACTACGTGACGATCCCGGACGAGCTGGTCGAGGCGTCCAGGGTGGACGGCGCGGGGATGCTCCGGACGTTCTGGTCGATCATCCTGCCGGTCTCCGGCCCGGCGTTCGCCGTCGTGATCATCTGGCAGTTCACGTCGATGTGGAACGACTTCCTGTTCGCCGTGTTCCTCACCGCGCCCAGCTCGTGGCCGACCACGGTCATGCTGAACAACATCGCGGGAGCCCAGACCGTGCCGTACAGCCAGCAGATGGCCGCCGCGATCCTGGCGTCGATCCCCACCATGGTCGTGTACGTGCTCCTGGGCCGGTTCTTCATGCGCGGTCTGATGGCGGGCGCGCTGAAGGGCTGAGATCCCGGCCCGGCCGGTTGGCACTGAGGAGCCGACTCCCCGGCCGGGGCGGACCGGGGGGCCGAGCTCAGGGAAGGGGCCGCCGCTCGCCCGATCCGCGTACGACGAGACGGGTGGGCAGCTCCAGCCGCTGCGGCGGGCCGCTCTCGCCGGACAGGCGGCGGAAGAGCAGCTCCGCCGCCGCCCGGCCCATGCCGACCGGGTCCTGCTCGATCACCGTGATGCCGAGCAGGTCGGCCGGCTCGAAGTCGTCGAAGCCGACGATGGCGACCGGCCCGGCCGACGGCGGCGCCTGGCGGGTGGGCACGGGCCCCGCGGTCCCGGCGAGGGCGCGCAGGGTGGCGACCGTGATCTGGCCGTTGCCGGTGAACAGCGCGGTCGGAGGGTCGGCGAGCCGGAGCAGGCGCCGCAGGTCGGCCAGCACCCGCGCCTGGTCGGGCCGGCCCATCGCGACCAGCCCCTCGTCGTACGGCAGGCCGGCCGCGGCGAGGGCCTCCCGGTAGCCGCGCAGCCGCTCGGCCGCCGTGAAGATCGACGGCGCGTCCGCGAGGAACGCGATACGACGGTGCCCGTGGGCGAGCAGGTGCTCGGTGCCGGTGCGGGCGCCGCCCGCGTTGTCGCAGACGACCGTGTCCGCGTCCGGACCCGCGCCGGGCGGCCGGTCGGCGAACACCGCCGCGATGCCGGCCTCGACCTCGGGGGTGAGGTAGTCGTGGTCGGTGCCCGCGGGCACGATGATCAGCCCGTCCACGCGCCGGGCGCAGAAGGCGAGCACCAGCTCGCGCTCGCGTGCCGGGTCCTCCCCGGACGAACCGGTGAAGACCAGGCAGCCCTCGGCGAGCGCGATGTCCTCGACCGCCCTGCTCAGGCCGGAGTAGAACGGGTCGGCGACGTCCTCGATCACCAGGCCGATGCTCGCGGTGCGGCCGCGGCGCAGCGTCCTGGCACCGTCGTTGCGCCGGTAGCCGAGGCTCTCGATGGCGGCGTGGACCCGCTCCGCGGTGGAGGCGTTCACGCCGGGCTCGTTGTTGACGACCCTCGACACGGTCTTGAGCGCCACCCCCGCGGCGGCGGCGACATCGTTCATGGTCGGGCGACCGCGTCTCGTCTCTGACACATCCCGGATCATCCCGCATTTCAGAGATGGTGACAACGTTGTCAAGATTCGGTCTGACGCCGCCTTCCGGCGGCCGTGTCGGCGGGAGGGCGAACGGGGTCGCCGCCTTATTGACGCGAAGATCGCCCCCGGCGTAGCGTCCATCCAGGACATTCCGCGTAGAGAACTGTTGTTCGCCTGGCGAACAACCCGGCCGACACGCCTGCGCACGAGCCCGCGAACGACTCAGACCGGGTGAACGGCCGGGCATCCGGGGCGGGCCCGGTCCGGTGCCGCCCAACGGGGGCGGCGGGTGATCGCGCCGTCACCGTCGCCTACGGTGGTGGTCGGGGCCGGGTCGCGCGGCCGTGTCCGTGCACGGATCCGGCGCGCGAGAGGTGGAATGACGTGACGGTCACGACGGTCAGGGACGCGGCGTTCGACGTGCTCCGCCGTACGGGCATGACGACGATCTTCAGCAACCCGGGGTCCACCGAGGTTCCGCTGCTGGCCGGGCTGCCGGAGGACCTGGAGTTCGTGCTCGCCCTGCACGAGGGATCCGTCGTCGGCATGGCGACCGGCTGGGCGCTCGCGCGGGACCGGCCGGCGCTCGCGCTGCTCCACACGACCGCCGGGCTCGGCAACGCGGTCGGCGCGATCGCGACGGCCCGGGTGAACCGCGCGCCGGTCGTGGTCGTCGTGGGCCAGCAGGACCGCAGGCACCTCGCTCTCGAACCCTTCCTCGCCGGGCGGCTCCACGGCCTGGCCGGCGACTATCCGGTCTGGGTGGACCAGCCGGCCCGGGCCCAGGACGTGCCGGGCGCGATCGCCCGCGCGGGGCACGAGGCGGTCACCGGACGCGGTCCCGCACTGGTCGTCGTCCCGATGGACGACTGGTCGGCGGAGTGGGACGGCACGGTCGCGGCGGCCCCGCGGGTCGTGGCGCGGCCGGTGGCGGTGGACGACGCCGATCTCGCGCCGCTCGTCGCCCTGCTCGGCGGCGCCTCCTCGCCGGTCGTCGTCTCCGGATCCGGCGCCGACTCGGCGCGAGCCTGGGAGGGGCTGGTCGCGCTCGCCGAACGGCTCGGCTGCCCGGTGTGGCAGGAGTCGTTCGGGGCCAGGGCGGGCTTCCCGCAGGACCATCCGCTGTTCGCCGGGATCCTGCCCGCCGACCGGTCCGGGCTGCGCGGCGCGCTCCGGAGGCACGACGTGGTCCTGGCGGTCGGCGCCCCGGTGTTCCGGCAGTACCCGTACGAGCCGGGGCCCATGGTCGAGCCCGGCACCCGCGTGGCGGTCGTCAGCGACGACCCGGCGGAGGTCCACCGCAGCCCCGCCGAGCTGGCCTTCCTGGCCGATCCCGGCGTCGTCGCCGGGCGGCTCGCGGCGCTGCTCCCCGCCCGCGGCCACGCGCCCGGAGCACCGGCGGCCCCCGAGGGCGCCCCGTCGTACGGCGCCGCCGGGGACCAGAGGAGCGGAGGCGCGGGACGGGTGGTCGCGGCGCCCTCCCCTCCGGGGCCGGGCGAGCCGCTCCGGGCGGCCCACGTCATGCACGAGCTCGCGCTGCGGCTCGCGCCGGAGGCGGTCGTGGTGGAGGAGACCCCGTCGTCCCGGCCCGACCTGCACCGGTTGATGCCCGCGAGACGGCCGCTCGGGTTCCTCTCGGCGGCGATGGGCGGGCTGGGCTTCGCCCTCCCGGCGGCGGTCGGTCTGCGCATGGCCGCGCCGTACCGGCCGGTCGTGGCGGTCACGGGGGACGGCTCGGCGATCTACGGGATCCAGGCGCTGTGGAGCGCCGCGCACTACGGGGTCGGCGCCCTCTTCGTCGTGCTGGCGAACGGCCGGTACGCGGTGATGGACCGGCTGGCGGAGAAGAACGGCGCCGGAAAGGCGCCCTGGCCGGCGTTCACGGAGGTCAGCCTGTCGGCGATGGCCCGGTCGTTCGGCTGCCCGGCGACGCGGGTGGACTCGTACGACGACCTCGTGGCGGCCCTCGACGAGATCGTCCCGGACCTCGGCTCCCGTACGGAACCGATGCTTCTGGAAATAACAGTGGTCCCTGACTCCGAATTCCGTCCTTAGGGGGATTCCTCATGGCACTCATGGACGCGTCGATCTGGACCGGATCGGTGTTCAGCGACGGCTGGACCGCCTCGCGCGCGGGAAACGCGCCGGTCATCGAACCGGCCACCGGCAGCGAGATCGGCAGGGTGGGCGTCGCCGGGCCCGAGGACGTGGCCGCGGCCGCCGCGTCGGCGAGCAAGGCCCAGCGCGACTGGGCCGCGGCGAGCTTCGAGGAGCGCGCCGGTGTGCTGCGGCGCGCGGGACGGCTCTTCGAGGAGCACGCCGAGGAGATCCAGGGCTGGCTCATCCGCGAGTCCGGGTCGATCCCCGGCAAGGCGGGGTTCGAGACCCACGTGGCGGCAGGGGAGTGCTACGAGGCGGCCGCCCTGGCGTCCCAGCCGCCAGGAGAGATCCTGCCGTCGGCGAAGAAGCGCCTCAGCCTCGCCCGCCACATCCCCGTCGGCGTGGTCGGCGTCATCGCGCCGTTCAACGCGCCGCTGATCCTCGGCATCCGCTCGGTCGCGCCCGCCCTCGCCCTCGGCAACGCCGTCGTCTTCAAGCCGGACCCGCGCACGGCGGTCTGCGGCGGGGTCTCGATCGCGCGCGTCTTCGAGGAGGCCGGGCTGCCCTCCGGCGTCCTGCACGTGCTGCCGGGCGGCCCGGAGGCGGGGGAGGCGCTCGTCGCCGACCCCAACATCCCGGTCATCTCGTTCACCGGCTCCACCGCCGCCGGACGCAAGATCGGAGAGGTGTGCGGGCGGCTGCTCAAGCGGGTGCACCTGGAGCTGGGCGGCAACTCCGCCCTCGTCGTCCTCGACGACGCCGACCTGGACCGGGCCGTCTCGGCGGGCGCGTGGGGGTCGTTCTTCCACCAGGGGCAGATCTGCATGACGACCGGACGGCACCTGGTCCACGCCTCGATCAAGGACGAGTACGTGGAGCGGCTCGCCGCCAAGGCCGCCGCGATGCGGGTCGGCGACCCGGCCGTCGAGGAGGTCGCCCTCGGGCCGCTGATCGACGCCCACCAGCGGGACAAGGTCCACGCGCTGGTCACCGACAGCGTCGAGAGCGGAGCCAGGCTCGCGACCGGCGGCACGTACGAGGGCCTGTTCTACCGGCCCACGGTGCTCACCGACGTCACGCCCCGGATCCCGGCGTACGCGCAGGAGGTCTTCGGGCCGGTCGCGCCGGTCATGCCGTTCTCGACGCTGGAGGAGGCCGCCGCGCTCGCCCGCGACAGCGAGTACGGCCTCTCGCTCGGCATCCTCACCCGGGACGCGATGAAGGGGCTGGCGCTGGCCGACCTGATCCCGACCGGCATCGTCCACATCAACGACCAGACCGTGGACGACGAGGCGGTCGCGCCCTTCGGCGGGCTCGGAGCGTCCGGCACGGGGTCCCGTTTCGGCGGGGGCCGGGCCAACATGGAGGCGTTCACGCACACCCAGTGGGTCACGATGCAGGGGGACATCGCCGGATACCCGTTCTGACGTTCGCGCCGTGAAACGGCCAGGATCGGGCGAGACGAGCCGGATATTGCTGATCGCGGGGTTCGTCCTCGCGGCGCTGAACCTCCGGCCCGCGCTCGCGGGAGTGTCGCCGCTGCTCGGCGACATCATGGGCGAGCTCGGGCTCACCCCGGCGGCGGGCGGCGCGATCACCACGGTAATGGTGGCCTGCCTCGGCCTGCTCGCGCCGCTGGCCCCCGCGCTCGCCGGGCGGATCGGCCTGGACCGCACGCTGCTCGCCGGCCTGCTCATCCTCGCCGCCGGTGTCGCCCTGCGCAGCATGGACGGCGTCGCCGCCCTTTACGCCGGGGCCGCGATCGCCGGCACGGCCATCGCCATCATGAACGTGGCCATGCCGGCGATCGTCAAGCAGCACTTCCCGTCGCGGGTCGGGCTCTACACCGCTGTCTACGTCTCGTTCCTGGTGGCCGGGGCCGCGGGGTCCTCGGCCGCGATGGTCCCGCTGGCCCGCGAGTACGGCTGGCGCGCGGCGGCCGGGTCGGCGGCCGCGCTCGCGGTCGTCGCCGCCGTCCTCTGGGCGCCGCAGGCGCTGCGCCGCCCACCGGTGCGCGCCGCGACGGCGGCGCCCCGGCCGTACCTGACGCTGCTGGGCAGCCGCATGACCTGGTTCGTGATGGCGTTCATGGGCCTGCAGTCGCTGACGTTCTACGTCATGCTGGCGTGGCTGCCCACGATCTTCCGGGACGCGGGCCTCTCCGCGGAGGACGCCGGCTATCTGCTCAGCCTGACCAACCTGGCCCAGATCGCGGCGACGCTGACCGTGCCCGTACACGCGGGCAACTCCCGCTCGCAGGTGCCGCACGTCGTGGTGGCCGCGCTTCTCACGGTCGTCGGGTACGCCGGGGTGCTGGTGGCTCCCGCGACGCTCTCATGGGTGTGGATGGTCGTCCTCGGCGTCGGCCAGGGCGCCTCCATCGCGCTCGCCCTGCTCATCATCGCGCTGCGGGCGCCCGACCCCGCCTCGGTGACCGCGCTCTCCGCCGTCGCCCAGTCCAGCGGGTACGTCCTCGCGGCGGTCGGCCCGGTCCTCTTCGGCCTGCTGCACCAGCTCTCCGGGAACTGGACGCTGCCGCTGCTCGCGGGTCTCGGCGCGTGCGCCGTCCAGCTCGTGTTCGGCTGCCTGGCCGGTCGCCCGGCGAGCCGGTGACTCACGCCTGGTCGAGCGGGCGCAGCTCGTCCGCGTAGCTGACCGACAGCCGCCGCATCATCCCGTCGTCGCCGATGGAGTACTGCCCCAGCCGCCACAGCGGCGGCGAGTAGGCGTGGATCGACACGCTGCCGTGCTCGACCCCCGTCAGCCGGTGGATGTGGTCCGGGCCGAAGGAGAACGACTGGCCCGCGGTGACGGTCGTCTCCAGATGCCGTCCGCCGATCCTGGGGTTGCTCTCCTTGAGGGCGCCGTCGACCACGCGCACCGCTCCGGAGGAGACGTCGTGGTCGTGCCAGCCCGTGTCGTCCTCGGGCCGCCAGCACAGCAGCCACACGTCCACGTACGCGTCGCGATGGAGCGAGGCGTAGTGCCGGCCGCCGTCCTCGCTCCCCTCGAAGTTGAGGTGCTCCTTCCACAGCTCGGGCCGGGCTGCGAGGTCGTCGACGAGCGCCGCCAGCTCCCTGCGGTCCAGGGCGCGGGCCGGCAGCCGCTCGTATGGGGTGTCGCTCCCCGTCACCTCGACTGTGGGCGTGCTCATGACTGCGGTTCCCTTCGTGACGGCGGTTCCGGGCGTGGCCGCTCGTTGTCCTTCCGGTCGTGCTCTTGGTCCTGCTCGGGGTTCTGCTCTCGGTTGTGCTTCCGGCCGTGCTCTCGGTTCTGCTCGCGGTCGTGCTCGCGGTCGTGATCTCCGCGCAGGGGCCGCGGCGTCCCGAGCAGCCGCAGCGCGTTCGCGTGGCCGATCGCGTGCCGCGCGGCCTCGCCGAAGTCCGGCGACGGGGCCCGCGCGTACGGCTCGTCGGATCCGGTGACGACGACGTCGACGCCGAGCTCCCGGATCACCGCGTCGATGGCGCGCGGGCCGTACGAGGACGTCTCGACGAACGCGTCCGGGTCCACCCGCCCGCGCCCGGGCGCCCCCCGGTTGAGCGCGCGCTCCGAGTGGAGCGGCGCCAGCCCGGCGAGCAGGGCGAAGCAGACCCGCAGGCCGGGGTGCCGCGGCCGCCCCACGGCCTGGAAGGCGTACCAGGCCGCGTGCATCTGCTGTGCGTACGGCACGACCGGGGCCCACCAGGCCGGGCTCCCGTGCGGGACGGCGGCCGGTCCCGGATGGACGAACAACGGGAGGCCGCGCTCGGCGAGCACGTCGAGCAGCGGGGCCGCCGCCGCGAACCCCTCGGCGTCCAGCAGCCCGGTGGCCGGGAGCTGGAGCCCGGCGAATCCCCGGTCGAGGGCGCGCGACAGCCGTACGGGATCGGGGTCGGTCAGCGGGGCGGCGGCCCAGGCCCGGAAGGGGGCGGGCAGCCGGGTGGCTCCCGCATGGTAGGCGTCGATCAGCGGCCACGCGTCGTCCGGCGGCAGGTGCTCGATGCCGAGCGGGCAGGACAGGGAGACCAGGGCGAGGTCGAGCCCGGCCGCCCGCGCCGTCCGCAGGTCGAGGTCGTGGTCGTCCGGGTTCACCTCGTACGGCGGCTCGCCGTCCAGGAGGAGGGTCCAGCCGTCGAGGCGGGGCGGCACGGACCGTCGGCGCAGGGCGTCGAGGAACGACGGCGTCCAGAGATGCTGGTGGACGTCGATGCTCATCCTCACCCCCACGGTTCTCGTTATTTCCTACTCATAATATGGGTTAGCCGCGTGAGGGTGAAACGGTCGCGCCGCCCGGCGGCCGGAGGGCCGGCCGGGGCGGCGCGTGCGACGTGGGGATCGGGGACGGGGCGGGGCGTGCTGTCAGTCGTTGACGCGGAGGATCAGCTCCAGGACCCAGCTGATCACGCCGATCAGGAGCGCGCCCCAGAAGGCGGCCATGAACCCGTCGACGTGGAAGGGCAGGCTGAGCTGCTCGGACGCCCAGCCGGTGAGCAGGAGCAGGGCGGCGTTGACCACCAGCGCGAAGAGGCCGAACGTGAGCACGTAGAACGCGCAGCCCACGAACTTGATGACCGGCTTGATGACCGCGTTCACCAGGCCGAAGATCAGCGCGACCGCGAGCAGCGTGCCGATCTGTTTGGAGGTGGTGTCTGCGGTGAGCACGATGCCGTCCACCAGCTTGGTGGACGCCCACAGCGCCGCCGCGACGATCAGAATCTTGATGATGACCTTCACGTGATGGAGTCTTCCACGCCAGGGCACGCCGTGGGCATCGTCGATTCCCGGTAAAACCGGCCGCGGCCGCCCGGGGGACACGGGTGGGGGATGAGTGAGGAATCGTCCGTTTCTCATCGGACATCTTGCATTAATCGCCCCAAGTCTGGGGAAATCACCTCGATGGGGGTGGGAAGGATGGACGTGGAAGACCTTGAGCGGCTCTCCGCCAGGGAGCTGCACGACCGCGCCGTCCGTTATGCCGTGCGGCACGGTGACCTCGGGTTCCTCTGGCGCCTGCTGAAAGCGATTCCGGCGGCGGAGGCCGCCAGCGGGGACCGCGAGGAGAGCGCCAATGACCTCAGCAGGGTGTCCGCGCTGCTCAGCGACGCGATGGCGTCGGGTGAGGGCCGTCTGGGCGAGGCGTTGCGCCCCGTCTACATCGAGTACCTCGCCAAGCACCCCGACGCCTGACCACGCGGGTTATCGCGCGATGTTCCCGGAGTTCACGACTATTTCCGCTTTTCGGGTCATCATGGCACCGTGACCGGAACACGCGTCCTCGTCGTGGACGACGAGCCGGGGGTGCGTAACGCGGTGTCCCGCGCCCTCCGGCTGGAGGGGTACCAGGTCGCCGGAGCGGCCGACGGAGTGACCGCGCTGGCCTCGATCAGCGCGGTCGCGCCCGATCTGGTCGTCCTCGACGTGATGATGCCGCTGATGGACGGTCTGGAGGTCTGCCGCAGGCTCCGCGAGAGCGGCGACCGGACGCCCGTGCTCATGCTGACCGCCCTCGGAGGGGTCGGCGACCGCGTGACCGGCCTGGATGCGGGGGCCGACGACTACCTGATCAAGCCGTTCGCGCTGGAGGAGCTGTTCGCGCGGGTGCGCGCCCTGCTGCGCCGTACGGCCCCGGCCCGGTCGGTGACCCGCTTCGCGGACCTGGTGCTGCTTCCGGACAGCAGGCAGGCACGGCGGGGCCCGCGCACCATCGACCTGACGAGAACCGAGTTCGCGCTGCTCGACCTGCTCATGGCGAACGGAGGTCAGGTGCTCACCCGCGAGATCATCCTCGAACGCATCTGGGGATACGCGTTCACCCCCGGCTCCAACTCGCTGGAGGTCTACATCCGCTATCTGCGCAGGAAGACCGAGGCGGGCGGGGAGCCGCGACTGATCCAGACCGTGCACGGCCTCGGCTACACCCTCAGGGAGCAGCCGTGAAGCTCCGCTGGAGGCTCGCCCTCGCCTCGGCGCTGGCCGCCGCGATCAGCGTGATCGTCGCGATCGTCGCCGCGTACCTGATCACCTGCCGCAGGGTCGAGAGCGCGCTCGGGCACTACGAGGTGTGGCCGGACCGGCCTCCGGCCGGCGTGCTCGCCAGCCTGGGAGACGTCGACGATCTGAGCTGGCCGTTCTTCCTCGCCGCCCTCGGCGGGCTCTGCGTGGCGGGCGCCCTGGGCTGGCTCGCCGCGCACACCGGCCTGCGCCCCGTGGGCACGCTGAAGGACGCGGCCGAGCGGGTCGCCACGACGCGTGACCTCACCACCCGCATCGAGGTCGCGAAGGATGACGAACTGGGCAGCCTCGCCCGTAGTTTCAACGTGATGCTCGACGCGCTGGAACGTTCCGCACGCGCGCAGAAACGCCTGGTGGCGGACGCCTCCCACGAGCTGCGCACTCCGCTCACCGCGCTGCGGACGAACGTCGAGATGTTGATCAGGGGCGGGCTCGGACAGGAGGACCGCGACGAGGTCAGCAAGGCGGTGATGGCCGGGCTGGAGGAGCTGACCGTGCTGATCTCCGACGTGGTCGAGCTGGCCAGGGACGAGGAACCCGCCGCCATGGTCGAGGACGTACGCATCGACGAGGTCGTCAGGCGGGAGGTGTCGCGGGCCTCCGCCCACTGGCCGGCCGCGACGTACCGGGTGTCGGTGCAGCCGGCGGTGGTGCGGGGCGTGTCCGACCGGTTGTCCCGCGCGGTGGCCAACCTGCTGGACAACGCGGGCAAGTACAGCCCGCCCGGAGGGGCCGTCGAGGTGTGCCAGGCCGGAGGCGTGGTGACCGTGCGCGACCACGGGCGGGGGATCGCGCCCGAGGATCTGCCGCATGTCTTCGACCGGTTCTATCGTGCGCCGGGCGCCCGGTCGATGCCCGGTTCGGGGCTGGGACTCGCCATCGTGCGCCAGGTCGTGGACAGCCACGGAGGAAGCGTCGCGGCGAGCGCGGCACCCGGCGGAGGGACGCTCGTCCGGCTCGACCTGCCCCTGCACGGCCACCCCTCGACCTGACCCGGTGGGGGCTTCGGGAGCGCCCGGGCGTGCTTTCCGGCTCTCGACGGTTGGTCTTGCCCGGCGTGGTCCAAGGCCCGGGACCGAGGCGGAAACCCCACCCTGACATGACCCGTTCGTGGTGTGGCCCTCGCTAATGTGGAAGCAGGTCAAGGGGGCTGTGGCTCCACAAGTGAAGCTTTGCCGATAAGGACGCGGAGGGGGAACCGCGTCCGGACAGCGGGAACCGCCGGTGCCTTTGGGGAGGGTATCCCGGGCGGACCGCTTGAAGTCGGGGCCGGGCAGTTGGGGGACTGTCCGGCCCCGGCGCATGTCCGGGGAAAGTCGCGCGGATCCGCCGCGGTCGGCGTCCCGACGAGACCGCCACCGAGACGCCGCCGAGGACACGTCGAGGGCCTTGTCGAGGATGCGCCCGAGGACGTCGCCAAGGCGCCGCCGCTCCCGCCGCCCCCGGGGTTCTGTCCGGGAGTTCTCCCGGTTCCCTGTGGGGCCTTTCGACGGTTCGATTCGTCTTTCACATGAGCACCGTCTGTCCCTTCTTTCGATTCGGTCGCTCTTCTTTCGGCGACGGTTCCGATCAATCGAGGTCCGCGAATGCGCGGGCCTTTTCTCATGCCTGGGATCACTCCGTCCGGGCGGGCCGGAACGTTCATGCCCGAACGCCTCCCGGCCTTTCCCCCGCCCAGCCGCCGGGATGATCCGGGTGCCTTCCCGTCGTGTTCACAGCATGTGGATCATGCCTTGGGCGTCGCTGTGACCTGCGCCGCCGTGCGGTGCCGCCTGCCGCTCCCCGTGGTGGTTGCCGTCCGCTGTACAGGCGTGGCACGGCCTGGGGCCGCCCATGCCCCTGGTTTGCCTGCCGCGGCCTCCATTCAGAGATCGGCCCTTTGCCTTACCGGAAGCGCCCTTTGCCATGCCGTACACGGAAATGCCGCTGTATACGCGGCTTTCGGCATCCGCAGGTGACTCGCACCAGATCATCTATAGCCGATCCGGTAGATCTTTTGGGGTCTTTGCGTGATTTCGTTTGCTTTGTCATGTCTTGGTGTGTAGTGTCCATATTGCTGCCGACCGGTGGCTGGACTTTTCAGGAGAGGAGACCTTGCGGGAGACCCCCGCCTGACTCTGGCTCCGGGTCCTACGGCCCGTACGTCCGATACGACCATCGGCCCCCAGCCGATTCGTACAGCGCACTGAATGTGCATCTCAGTGGCGATCGACATCTCTCGACCCGCTCCGCGCCCCGTGCCCGGCCCGCCCTTGACCTCGCAGGCCTGATACACGACGCACGCGGCCGTCCCCTGTCGTCTCACGAAAGATCTCAATTCTTCATGAACACGCTGTTTGGCCTGCGCAACAACCGGAAGCTGACCGCTCTGACCGCCGTCGCCGGCGCCGCCTTCGTGGGCGTCACCGCGTTCGGCGCGACCGCGGCCAGCGCGGCCCCCGCCACGGTGGCCCCGGTGAACGCCGCTCACACCTCCCACACCGCCAAGGTCGCACAGGCTCCCGAGCAGAAGGAGCAGGCGCTCCTCCGGGGCAGCACCACCGGCTCGTACTTCTGGGACGACGCGTCGGGACGCCAGGGTGACACCGGCATGCCCGCCATCGGCAAGCCCATGCAGAAGGGGCTGTTCTCCAGCCCCAGCTGGCCTCTCGGCACCGAGGGCTACATCGTCTACAAGGGCAAGAAGGCGAAGTTCTTCATCGGCGACCGCGGTCCGGGCATCCCGTCCGACAACGGCGTCATGCTGGACATCGACGGCAAGACCTTCGCCGAGCTCACCGGCGGCACGTGGAACACCAACACGCTGACGGTCGAGAACAACGGCGGCGACGGTCACATCAAGATCGACTACGTCATCACCAAGTGGGGCAACGGCCCCGGCACCAAGGGTGCTCCCCAGCCCTTCTCCTCCGGTGCGTGGAGGGCGTGACCGAGTCCGGTCCGCCGGTCATTCCCTGAAGCTCGACGCTCCCTGGGCCGCGGCCCAGGGAGACGGCGACGAATGTGCGTGACGCCGTGGAGACTGCTAAGGTTACGAGCGTTCGCAGGCGCCGCTAGCTCAGTTGGTTAGAGCAGCTGACTCTTAATCAGCGGGTCCGGGGTTCGAGTCCCTGGCGGCGCACAGAACGAGAGCCCAGGTCGGCATAGCCGGTCTGGGCTTTCCGCATTCGATGGTCGCCATTTGCTGATCACCGCAGTGGCGTGACGCGCCCCGCCTTGATCGCGACGGTCGCTCGGCCGACCTGCGGTCTCCTCCTCGGACGGCATGTACGTTTCATCGGGCGCCGCGTCGCGGAGCTTCTCCAGTTGCTGGACGAGGTTCGCACGCCGGCCGAAATCCTGGTCGTCACATGATCGTCACGCCGTTCGCGGTGCGTGACCGGCAGCGAGGGGAGGTCTCGTCGGCGCGGATCGCCGCCGGCGCCCGGTTGCGCCTTCGGTCGGCACGTCCCTGACCTGAGTTTCGACCGTGTGCGGGGCACGGTCGGCGTCAGGGGATGTCCGGACCTATCCCGAAAAATCAGGACCGCACTAGCATGAGCGCCATGCATCCGCCGGTGCCACCCACCCCATGGATCCAGCCGCCCCCGCCCGTTCCTCCGGGGGCGCAGGCGCATCTCGTCCTCGACGTGAAGCGGCACTGGCTGAGCTTCATGCTGGCCATGATCACGCCGAAGATCGTCCTCAACGGCCATCAGATGCTGGGCCGGTGGGGACGCAACACGATCCCGCTTCCTCCCGGCCAGTACCATCTCCACGTCCACCTGCCCTATCTCCTCCCCGCGCAGATCGGTCCGGCGGATCTGACGATCTGGCTCCAGCCCGGGATGGCGCTCGAACTCGAGTACCGCGCCCCCATGTGGACCTACTCCAGAGGCGCCCTCGGCCCCGCGCCACAGCCGTGGAACGGGAAGGGTTGCGCGATCACGTCCCTGGCGTTCGCGGGCGGCCTGTTGGCGCTCCTGCTGGTGCTGATCGTCGTCGCGGTGCTCTCGGTCGGCTGACGCCGGGGAGGGGCTCATCACGGAGAGCCGTGCGCGGAGGCCCCCGGTCGTGCGCGGAACCCCGCACTTCCCGTCCTGGCAGCGTGCCGACGGGGCCGTCGCCGACCTCCGCCACCCTCATCGGTCACCGAGTATGCGCGAGTGACACCGGCAGGGAGTGACACAGGAAACCGCTGACGCTTAATCAGCGGGTCCGAGAACTTTCGCATCATCTGTCACATGAGTACCGGGTTCGCGGAAATTGTCAGTCCACAGGGTCAGAGTGAACGGCGACTCCCCAGCTTCCCCGGAGGCCACCGATGGCGCGACGACGTACCCCGGCCCGGCGACGATCACGGCGACGCCGGACAGACGCCGACTGGTTCTTATGGCTGGTCGCGGCGATCATCCTGGTCGTCGTGGCCAAATGGCTCATCGAGCTCGTCACCGCGAACTGGCCGCTGGTCATCGGAATCACCGTCGTTTCGGTGGCCGGCGTCATCGGAGCGATGGTGCTGCGATCCCGGATGCTCGAAACCCGGCGGCAGGAGTGGCTGAGGGACAACGCCCGCCTCGAGAAGGCCGACCGAATGACCGGCGATCAGTTCGAAGCCCTCGTCGAGGCCCTGCTCCGGCGCGAGGGCTTCCACAAGGTGCACCGGGTCGGCGGCAGCGGCGACGGCGGTGTCGACGTCGTCGGAGTCGCGGCTACGGGGAGCCGGTTCGTCGTCCAGTGCAAGAGGTGGACCAAGTCGGTGGGCTCACCCGAGATACGCGACCTTCTCGGCGCGCTTCACGCCTACCCCGGCCACCGGGGCGTCCTCGTCACCACGGCGAAGTTCACGGCTCCCGCCCGGCAGTGCGCGGCGGGAACGGACCTGATCCTGATCGATCGCGGTCAGCTCGCCGCCTGGCTGGCCGGCTCCTTCGTCCTCGACCCCGCCACCCATGCACCTTCCGGCCTCCGATCTCCACGCCGCCCCACGGCACGCCCCCAGGATGGCTTCGGCCTCGACGGCGCGCTCGGCGAGTAGGCGGTCACCTGCCCTTCCCCGCGTGGCCATCCGAGACACTCCCTCGTTGAGGCCCTGCTCCCAGCGACGGCGTACGGCACGAGACCCGGAACGGGCGGCGGGTGACGGGCCGGCCCCGCGTGTGGCTCCTCGGGAGAGCCGTACGCGGGGCCGAGTGACGAGGTCAGCTCAGCCGCTGCCAGAGCGCCGGGGTGTTCGGCGGCTCCCAGCCGGTCAGAGCGGTGTGGGCCTGGAGGCACCGGTAGCTCACGCTGCCGTAGGTGACCTGGTCACCCGGCTTGTACGCGGTGCCGGCCGCCCAGGTGCCGGACGGGTTGCTCGGGCTCGTCGTGGGGCTCGGGCTGGGGCTCGGGCTCACGGTCGGGCTGGGGCTGGGGCTGGGGTCGGTGCCGCCGCCCACCTGCAGGTCGATGCAGGAGTAGAAGGCGTTCGGGGTGTCGGCGATGTTCCAGATGGCGAGCACTTTCTGCCTGCCGGAGAAGCCGCCGAGGTTCACGCTGTGCGAGACGGTGGCGCCGGGCTGGCGCCCCCCGTCGTTGAACAGCGCGACCCGGGTGCCGCCGATGTAGTACTCCCACGTGCTCGTGGCGTGGCGGGCGGTCAGCACCCAGTTGAACGTGACGCTGTTGCCCACGCGGGTGGTCGGCCACGCCTTGCTCTCGTCGTCGAGCTGGGCGAAGCGCGCGTTTCCGCCGCTGCACGACCGCAGGCCCTTCGGGCCCTCCACGCTCTGCGGCTCATAGATGATCTCGCCGCAGTTCGCGACGCGACCCTCGGCGCACATGGCCTGCCTGCTGGCGGGCGACGACACGTAGCCGTGGGCCAGGGCCGGCGAGGCGAGGAACAGGGTGCTCCCGCCGGCGACGATCGCCGACGAGATGAAGATGACCGCTTTTCGCATGTCACACTCCTTCTTGCTGGGGGGTAACCCTCAACATAAAGGAAAGTTTCCTAACAGTAAATGTCTCCGTTACCTCATTCGCCGATTGTTGTCGAGAGGCCGGAGCTCCCCTCTCGATCGCAGAGGGCCCTCTCAGAGGGCGATCAGCACCCCCGCGTACGCGAGCCCGCCGATGAGCAGCCACGAGGCGAACCCCAACGCGAGCGCCCGCGGCCCGGTACGGCGCAGCGAGGCGAGGTGGACACCGGTGCCCAGACCGAACATCGCCGCGGCGAGCAGCCACGTGTCGAAGGTCTTGATCGCGTCGAGGGCTCCGGGGGCCAGCAGGCCGGTGCTCCGTACGGCGACCATGGCGAGGAAGCCGACCACGAACAGCGGCACGATCGGAGGACGTTCGCCGCCCGCGACGGCGGTGCCCGCCCGGCGGCGCGCGATGCCGACGCCGGCGAGGAGGGGGGCCAGCAGCGCGACCCTGGTCAGCTTGACGACGACGGCCGCGCCCAGAGCGCCAGGAACGGTCGCCGCGGTCGCGACGACCTGGGAGACCTCGTGGACGCTCGCGCCGGTCCACGCCCCGAACGTACGCGGGTCGAGGCCGAGCGGCCCCCGCAGGAGCGGCAGCAGGAAGATCGCGAGAGTGCCGCAGACGGTCACCAGGCCGATGCCCGTGGCGACGTCCTCCTCGTCGCTTTCGGAGACGCTGTTCATCGCGGCGATCGCCGCCGCGCCGCATACGGCCGATCCCGTGGCGATGAGGAGCGACTGCCCCGGCCGCACCCCCATCCGCCGGCCCAGCCACTGAGTGCCGAGGAACGTCGCGACGGTGACGACCACGACCGCGCCGAGCATGGGGCCGCCCAGCCCGAGTACGTCCGACACGGCCAGTTGGAGCCCGAGCAGGACGACCCCGGCACGCAGGACCTGCTTCGCGGAGAACCGCGTACCGGCGCGGGCCCACGGGCGGATCAGCCCCGAGTTGGCCGCGACCACCCCCAGCAGGATGGCGCCGGTGAGGATCCCGATCGCGGGGACGAGCCGGTTGAGCAGGACGGCGAGCACGACGGCGGCGACGGTGAGCGCGAGCCCCGGCAGCAGCGGGACGACCCGCGAGGCGGGTGCCGGAGGCGCCGCCCGTTCATCGGTGATCAACTTTCCTCCACTTCGTTGTGTTCACCACGGTTCCGTCGCGGATGGCCGCTCGCTAGCCGGAAGATGGCGACGGATCCATAGAATGTTTCTATGAGGCTGAACCGCTGGCCCGATCTCGAGGCGCTCGCCCTGCTGGTCACGGTGAGCGAGCTGGGCGGGGTCGGCCGCGCGGCCCGGCAACTCGGCATCTCCCAGCCGTCGGCGAGCAGCCGCCTGCGGACCCTGGAGCGGCGGCTCGGCGTGCCGGTGCTCCAGCGCCTGCCCGTGGGGTCCCGGCTGACCGCCGAGGGGCAGATGGTGGTCGACTGGGCGCGCGAGGTGCTCGGCGCGGCCGACGCCCTGATGACCGGCGTCACGGCGATGCGCCGCGAGCGCGGCGCCGCGCTCCCGGTGGCCGCGAGCATGACCGTCGCCGAGTACCTGGTGCCGGGCTGGCTCATCGCGCTGCGCCCGGTCGAGCCGGACGTCACCGTCGGGCTGCAGGTCGTGAACTCCGCCCGGGTCGCCGAGCTGGTGCTGGCGGGCGAGGCGGAGATCGGGTTCGTCGAGGGGCCGTCGTTGCCGGTCGGCCTCGCCTCCCGGCTGGTCGGACGGGACCGGCTGGTGGTCGTCGTCTCGCCCGGGCATCCGTGGGCCCGGCGTCGTACGCCGTTGCGCCCACGCGAGCTGGCGGCCACGCCGCTGATCGTCCGCGAGCCCGGATCGGGGACGCGGATCACGTTCGAGACCGTGATGGAGCGTCACGGGCCGCTGGCCGAGCCGCTGCTGGAACTGGGCTCGAACTCCGCCGTTAAGGTGGCGCTCGCCTCCGGTGCGGGGCCGGCCGTGCTCAGCGAGCTCGCCGTGGCCGACGAACTCGCCGACGGCAGGCTGCTCGCGGTGCATCCGGAAGGCGTCGATCTCCAGCGGAAACTGCGCGCCGTCTGGATCGAGGGGCGGCGGCTGGACGGCCCCGCGCGCTCGCTGCTCACCCTCGCCGCGCGTCGTCCTCTCGGATCCTGACAGTCGCGGGGCGTGGGCCTCCTGACGCCCGCGCATCGCGGATCTCGCCGGAGCACGGGTCAACCGGCTCTCGGGTCCGGTGGGCGGTTCCCGAGCCTTCATACGTTCCCGTCGATCACGGTGCGCTCGCGAAGTCCGGTCGCTTTTCCGGGCAGGGTCGCCGCTCGGTTCTCCGTCCTTTCCGGCGACCCGTTCCCTCTGAAGTCGCCGTACGGCTTCGACGCGCGTAGGCGGGATTTCGTTCACCGGCTTTCTCGTGTTTTCCGGATTCATTTCGGCGCCGGTCGGCGGTTCGCGCGGGGTGTGTCCGAAATCATGTGTGCGTAAATATGTCCCCGATATGGAGTTCCAGGCATTGTCTGAACGAGGGACGGTGAGCGTCATGTATGGGTCGCCCGCGTATGGAACGGCTCTGGATCCGTCCTCCGGTACGGTCGGCGCCATTTTCCGCTTTCACGGAAACGGCAGGTCGGGGCCCCAGGTAAAGGTGGAGACTAGTTGGCGGCCAGCCGTTGACAGCCTGTCGGGCGCGGGTCATTTTTGCTGAGGAACACATCGATCATACGGCTCGCGCGGCCGGATGATAATCACGGATTCACGCGGTTGAATCGTACGGTCCCGGCTGTGCGCCGGCCGTATATCTGGGCCGTATATCAGGGGTCGTATATCCGGCGCGTCCCGGATTCGGGTCCGGCGTACGCGGTCGCTGTTTCGGGGGCGCATCCGGTCGTGCGGGGGAGTCGGCGGAGTTCGCGGAGTTTCCGGAGTTCGCGGAGATTCTGCGGCTGGGGCACCGCGTTTACGGCCCGGTGTCATGGCCCAGTGCTGCGGCCCGGTGCGGTCGATTCGCGGGCGGGGCCGGGGCCGTACGCCGGAAACATCGGCCCGATGAACCGCGTGGTGATTGTTTCGATGCCGTTCCCGATCCGACGGATTCTCGATATCTGGAGGGGATTCTCTGGTGAACGAATCGCAGGCGCTCGGGCGTGGATCCCGCGCGATGAAGCGCGCACTGGCCGGCACGGCCGCGCTCGCCCTGGCCACCGCGCTGGCGGCGGTGGGGCAGAGCGGCATCGCGACGGCGGAGGCCGCTTCTCCCGGCGAGCCGAAGGATCCGAAGGTGGTCTTCACCGAGGACTTCGAGAACGACCAGGGGGCCACGCCCATCCTGGTCACCGATTACACCGGGGCGGCGCCGATCGGGCAGACCTACGACGCCGACCCCGCCTGGCTGACCGGGTGCAACGGCTGGATCACCTCGCTCCAGCAGCCCGGCACCGGCCCCGCGGGCGCCGGTTGCGGGAACTGGTGGACGTCCGCCCAGCAGATGGCCGGCGCGCTGGGTCAGTGGGCGGGTGGCGACAAGGCGAAGAACCACGCGGTCACGGCGTACACCAGCGGGAACCCCGGAGCGAACAAGACGCAGCTCGAGACCAGGAAGCCGGTCGACGTCGGCGCCGCGGGCCGGTTCCTGACCTTCTCGGTCGACGTGGCGGAGGTCAACTGCTACGCCGAACACGCCAAGCTCGGCTTCTACCTCCTGGACGGCGACAAGGCCGTGCCCACCTTCACCACCCCGATCGACCCGTGCTCGAACCCCGGAGGCACGGTGAACGGGGTCCCGGTCGGCACGTACACCAGCAATGGGCCGGTGCTGTTCGACGGCTCGACGCTGGGCCTGCGGCTGGTCAACTTCCAGGGCAGCGGGTACGGCAACGACGCCGCGTTCGACAACGTCCGCGTCCTGGACGTCACCCCGCAGCTCGACGTCGCCTTCGACCCCGGCCAGGTCGAGGTGGGCGGCACGTCCACCATGACCCTGAGGGTCACCAACACGAGCGAGCTGGCGGTGAAGAAGGGCTGGTCGTTCACCGAGCGGCTTCCCGACGGGCTCACCCTGACCGGCGCGCCTCCGGTGACCGACTGCGCGGACGCCACGGTCACCGCGGTCTCGGGCGGCGGGAAGATCGGCGTGACCGGCACCCTCGCGGCCGGCGCGAAGTCCTGCGGTGTCACGGTCAAGGTGACCTCGGCGCGCGCGGCCACGTACACCGTGTGCGCCGAAGACGTGGTCGAGCACGCCGGAGTGAACCTGCCGGAGTGCGCCCGGGTGCGGTTCGTGCCGCCGGTCCTGGTGTTCGACGCCCACGCGCACGGCGGCCGCGTCACCGCGCCGCTGATCGACATCGCGCCGCTGGCGCCGTCCGACCTGTCCTGCAGAGAGGCGGCGGGAGACGACCGGCACAAGCTGCTGAGCGCCGGTCTCGGCCAGCTCGGCTCGCTCGGGGTCATCGACACACGCGCGACCGGGGCGGTCGACCCGGACGGGCGCCGCACCGCGACGGCGTCGGCCACGACCAGCAAGCTCAGCCTGCTCGCCGGTCTCGTCACCGCTGACGAGATCACCGCCTTCGCCCGCGCCCGCGGCGACGACGCGGGCCGTGTGACCGCCGACGGCAAGGTGGACATCACCAACCTGAAGGTCAACGGCGTAAAGATCACCGATCTGAAGACCGACCTCACCATCGACGTTCCGCTGGTGGCCAAGGTCGTGATCAATGAGCAGGTGCGGACCGGCGGAGGCGGCGGCATCAAGGTCAACGCCATCCACATCCGCACGCTGGCCGGTGTCGACATCATCGTGGGCCACGCCCGCGCGTCGCTGATCCGGCCGGGACAGGCCTGTCCCGCCTGACGTCCCCGCTCGTATGGCCGCGCCGTCCCCGCCGGGCCGGCGCGGCCTTCCGCGTCCCCGGCCCGCCGTCTTCCGCCCCTGGCGCGGTGGGCCACGGTTCGCGGTGTGATGCGCCGCACGCTGGTGGTACGCGGGTGACACCAGTGGAAAGAATGCGGTTTTTGAGTAGTTTGTCTGGCGCCGGTTTCCTTCCCGATCCCGCTCAGGAGCGCCTCCCATGTTCATCGCCGTCGATCTGGCCACCGGAGCCGTCGAACATGAGGACGTTCCGGACGGGAGTGACCGGCTCGGCGGATCGATCCACGGGCTCCGGCTGCTCACCGACCGCTGCCCCAGCCGGATCGACCCGTACGCCCCCCGGGCCCTGCTGTACGTCGCGGCCGGGATCATGGGCGGGGCGCCGGGGCCGGGGCTGGCGAAGGCGGTCTTCCTGGCCAAGTCCCCGCTGACCGGCGTGGTGGGGGAGGCGCACGCCCTCGGCCCGTTCGCGTCCGGTATGCGGGCGGCGGGGATCGAGGCGCTGGCGGTGACCGGACGCGCCCCGCGGCTGTCGTACCTGCTGGTCGAGGACGGGCGCGTCACCCGGCACGACGCCGAGGAGTTGCGCGGGCTCGGCACGGCCGCCACGACGGACGCGCTGCGCGCCAGACACGGCGCGGGCGCCCACGTCGCCGCGATCGGCCCGGCGGGGGAGAACCTCGTCCGGTACGCGAGCGTGGTGACCGATCACGCCTATCCCGCCGCCCGGTACGGCCTGGGCGCGGTCTTCGGCGCGAAGAACCTCAAGGCGATCGTCTGCGCGGGCGACGTCCCCGTCCCCGTGGCCGATCCGGAGCGGCTGTCGGAGATCGCCGCGTATTACCGGGGCTCGCTGGCGGCGAATCCGCTCGCCGCGCTCCAGCACGGGGAGCCCGGCTTCGCCGGCTGGACCGGTGACACGCCCGACCCCGGCCATCTCGCCGTGCGGAACTTCTCCGTCACGGGAGAGAGCGGCCTGCGGACGCCCACGGCGGAGGACTTCCACGGGCGGGCCGTGGCGACGCGGGGCGGCTGCCCCGGCTGCCCCAACGACTGCCTCAAGACGTACGGCCCGCCCGGGTCGCCCGTACGCGGATCGGGCGGGCTGGGCCAGGAGGCGTTCCCGTCCCTCGGCTGGAACCTGGGCGTCGACGACCTCGACGCGGTGCTCGACGCCAACGCGCTCTGCAACGACCTCGGCCTCGACCAGGTCTCGCTCGGAGGAACGCTCGCCTTCGCGATGGAGTGCGCCGCCCGCGGCCTCCTGCCCGGAGGGCCGTCCTTCGGCGACGCGGCGGCGCTCCCCGGCCTGGTCGGGGACGTGGCGGCGCGCCGCGGCCCCTTCGGCGACCTGCTGGCCGAGGGGTCCGCCCGCGCCGCGCGGCTGATCGGTCCGGACGCCGTGCCGTACGTGATGGCGGTCAAGGGGGCGGAGCTGCCCTGCTTCGACCCGCGCGTCCAGCCGGGGCTCGGGCTCGGATACGCCGCCGCGCCGATCGGGCCGCGTTACGACGCGCTGGAGCACGACCTGGACTTCGATCCCGAGTCGGGCCTGCCGTACTGCTTCCCGGAGGCGGCGCGGGTCGGGGTGACCCCCGAGGCGGCCGGTGTCCTGGACGCCGGTCGGGGTCGCCGCACGGCGCGGCTGCTCCGGCTGTGGAGCGCCCTCGACGCGCTGAACATCTGCGTCTTCGCGAGCACGCCCACCCGGCCGCTGACGCTGGACCATCTGGTGTCGCTGGTCACGGCGGTCTCGGGGACGGAGTTCACCGTGCGCGACCTGCTCGCCGCCGGGCAGCGCAGGCTCGACCTGATGCGCGCGTACGCGGTGCGCGAGGAGGGCGGGCCGGACGAGCTGCCCGGCCGGTTCCACGACGAGCCGGTCGCGGCGGGCCGGCACGCGGGCGCGGTGTTGCGGCGCGACTCCTTCGCGGAGGCGCTCGCCGCCTTCTACGAGGAGCTGGGCTGGAGCTGACGGCCATCCACGCGTGCGGGGGAGGGCGGCCGGGCCGTGACCTCGCGATTCTGTTGACACCCGGATGGGGCCGGTCTAGCTTGTCCACGCTTCGCCCGGTTGATCGGCAAAGGAGAGCGTGTGCCCGTCATCGATGCGCATCAGCATTTCTGGAACCTGAGCACGGGGTCCTACCCGTGGCTGACGCCCGACGCGGGACCGATCTACCGGACCTTCGAGCCCGAGGAGCTGATCCCGCAGCTCGCCGAGGCCGGTGTGGACCGCACGGTGCTGGTCCAGGCCATGGACTCCTACGCCGACACCGACGCGATGCTGGCGCAGGCCGACGAGCACGACTTCATCGCCGCCGTGGTCGGATGGGTCCCGCTCAACCGGCCCGACGAGGCGGCGCGGGCCCTGGAGCGGTACGGCAGGCACCCCAGGTTCGCGGGCGTACGCCACCTGATCCACGACGATCCCGACCCGGACTGGGTAGTCCAGGACTCGGTGGTCGAGGGGCTGGGACTGCTCGCGGAGGCCGGCCTGCCGTTCGACGTGGTCGCGGTGCTGCCCCGGCATCTGGAGCACGTGCCCGTGCTCGCCGAGCGGGTGCCCGGCCTGCGCATGGTGATCGACCATCTGGCCAAGCCCCCGATCAGGAAGAAGGGCTGGGAGCCGTGGGCGTCGCTGCTCGCCGCGGCGGCCGAGTGCCCCGGCGTGTACGCCAAGGTCTCTGGGCTCAACACCGCCGCCCACGCCACGACATGGACCGCCGACGACCTGCGGCCGTACGTCGACCACGCGATCGAGGTGTTCGGGCCGGACCGGCTGATGTTCGGCAGCGACTGGCCGGTCGCCCTCCTCGCCGGTGACTACGCGAAGGTGTGGCGGGCGACCGGAGCTCTGCTGGAGGGGTTGCCCGCCGACGCCCGCGCCGCCGTGCTGGGAGGGACGGCGGCCCGCGTCTACGGGATCTCCTGACGCCGGCCCCTGGGTGCCCCACGGCGGGACCGGCGGCACGAGCCGCGGAACGCGGGCCTGACGGATATCGTTTGATAACAAACGATTTTCGGGAGTGTCGATGCGCGCGCTGTTCGTCCAGCAGGACCACGTCTCACCCACGGGGCCGATCGGGGAGCGCTTCGAGCGGCGCGGCTACGAGACGGTGGAGTTCCCCGTGGTCCCGGCCGGGCGTTTCCACGCGCCGGACGTCGAGGTCGTCTTCCCCGACCCGCGCGACTACGACGTGATCGTCCCGATGGGCGCGCCCTGGTCGGTGTACGACGAGGCGACGATCGGGAGCTGGGTCCGCGCCGAGCTGGAGTTCCTGCGGCTCGCCCACGAGTCGGGCGTACCGGTCCTCGGCATCTGCTTCGGCGGTCAGGCCCTGGCGGCCGCGCTCGGAGGGCGGGTCGAGCGCGGCCCCGAGCCCGAAATCGGCTGGCACACGATCGAGACCCGCGCGCCCGGCCTCGTCGAGGCGGGCCCGTGGTTCCAGTGGCACCACGACCGGTGGAGCCCGCCTCCCGGCGCCGACGCCCTCGCCCGGACGGCGGCCGCGCCCCAGGCGTTCACGCTGAGGCGCAGCCTCGCGGTGCAGTTCCATCCCGAACTCACGCTCACCATGCTGGAGGGCTGGCTGGGCAACGGCGGCGGCGACTGGGTGACCGCCCACGGCGGGGACGTCGAGCGCCTGGTCGCGATGACGGAGGAAGAGGAGCCGGCCGCCGTCGCCCGCGCGTACCGGCTGGTCGACCGGTTCCTCGACCAGGTCGCGGCGCGTCCGCGCTGACGGCGGCTCGCGGTTCGACGGAGGGCCGCCGGGGTATGCGTGATCAGGCGTGTGGTCCACACGCGGCCTCCCGCGAGACACCCGTCGCCGTCGTTTGCCGCCCGTCGGCGACCGGCCGGCGCCGGGCCGTACGGGTCCGCGCCGGACGGCCGGGCCGTACGGGCTGACGCGGGTTCGATCGGGGGTACTGCGGGGGTGACCGGTTGGCCGGGTCGGCACGGCGTGGGACGGCCCGTGAGGGGGCGTTCCGGGCATGGCTGCTGCACGGCCTACGGCACGAGGACCTGCGGGCACTGGGGCCGCACGGCCCCCGCTCACCCGAGAAGCAGTACTCCTGGTGGCGCGTCATGTGCCTCACCGGAGTGGACTACTTCTCCAGCCTCGGCTACCAGCCGGGCATCGCCGCGCTGGCGGCCGGCAGCCTCTCTCCGATCGCCACCATCCTGCTCGTCCTGCTGACGCTGCTGGGCGCGCTGCCCGTCTATCGCCGGGTGGCCGTCGAGAGCCCGTACGGCCAGGGCTCGATCGCGATGCTGGAAGGGCTCGCGCCGCGCTGGTGGGGCAAGCTGATCGTGCTGGTCCTGCTCGGCTTCGCGGCCACCGACTTCGTCATCACGATCACGCTCTCGGCGGCCGACGCCACCGCGCACATCCTGGAGAACCCCTTCGTCCCGCGCGCGTTCTCGGGGCAGCACGTCGCGGTCACGCTGTTCCTGCTCGCCCTGCTCTCCGCCGTGTTCCTGATGGGCTTCACCGAGGCCATCGGCATCGCCGTGCTGCTGGTCGGCGTCTATCTGGCCCTGAACGCCGTCGTGGTCGTGACGGCGATCCTGCACATCCTGGCGCACCCGGACCTGTTCGGCGGCTGGCAGCGGGCGCTCACCGCGCGGCACGCCAGTCCTCTGGGACTGCTCGCGGTGTCGGTGCTGGTGATGCCCAGGCTGGCGCTCGGCATGTCGGGGTTCGAGACCGGTGTGGCCGTGATGCCCCTGATCAAGGGCGATCTGGCGGGACGCATCGCGGGGGCCAGGCGGTTGCTGACCACCGCCGCGCTGATCATGAGTGTGTTCCTGATCTGCAGCAGCTTCGCCACGATCATGTTGATCCCGGAGAAGGAGTTCCAGGCGGGGGGCAAGGCCAACGGCCGGGCGCTGGCCTACCTGGCGCACAACTACCTCGGCAACGGCTTCGGCACGCTGTACGACATCAGCACGATCACCATCCTGTGGTTCGCCGGGGCGTCCGCGATGGCCGGCCTGATCAACCTCGTGCCCCGCTACCTGCCCAGGTACGGCATGGCGCCCGACTGGACCGCCGCCGTGCGCCCGCTGGTCCTCGTGTTCACCGTCGTCGCGGTCGCCATCACGCTCGTCTTCGACGCCAACGTGGACGCCCAGGGAGGCGCGTACGCCACCGGCGTGCTGGTGCTGTTCCTGTCCGCGGGCGTCGCGGTCACCGTGGACGCCCACCGGGCGGGCCGCCGGTGGCGGACCTGGATCTTCGGCCTGATCACGCTGGTCCTCGCGTACACGCTGGTGGACAACATCCGCGAGCGTCCCGAAGGTGTGAAGATCGCGTCGCTGTTCATCGCGGCGATCGTCGTGATGTCGCTGATCTCGCGGGCCACGCGGTCCACCGAGCTGCGGGTGTCCGACGTGCGCCTCGACACGCTCGCCCAGGAGTTCATCTCCGAGTCCAGCGGCGAGATCCACCTGATCGCCAACGACCCCCGCCGCCGGGACCAGGCGGAGTACAACGCCAAGCTCCGCGAGCAGTGGTACACGCACCGGCTGCGCAGTGCGGAGCCGGTCATGTTCGTCGAGGTCACCGTGCTCGACGCGTCGCAGTTCCAGAGCGAGCTGCGGGTCAAGGGGGACGTGCGGTACGGCCACCGGATCCTCCGCGTCGAGAGCGCGACGGTGGCGAACGCCCTGGCGGCGCTGCTGCTGTACATCCGGGACCGCACCGGCGAGGTGCCGAACATCTACTTCCAATGGGGCGAGGGGAACCCGATCCTCGCGATGCTGCGCTATCTGGTCTTCGGAGGCGGTGACGTGCCGGGGATGACCCGGGAGGTGCTGCGCGAGGCCGAACCGGATCCGGCGCGCCGCCCCCACGTCCACGTGGGGTGACGGCGTGCCGGGACCGTAGAAATATCATCAACATTCCGGAGAAATGCGTATATAAAGCATCAAGATCGACGAAATGCCGCAAATCTCACGATTTCCTGATAGGGGCAGTCGGCGGAGCCTGACGGGGTGATGCGCCGGGGCCGCGGGCCCCTCCCGTGATCGGCCCGCCGACCACCCGGCGCGTACGGCCCGGCCCGGCCGGGCACGACCTGGACGGGCATGACCTGGACGGGCATGACCTGGACGGGCATGACCTGGACGAGCACGACCCGGCCGAGCACGGCCTCTTGGGGGCGGACCGGCGGCCGACCTGCCGCGGCCTAACCTGGTCGTGGACGGCACGAGGAGATGAGGCACATGGCGCGTGGGCGGCTCCGGATCTATCTCGGTGCCGCTCCCGGAGTCGGAAAGACCTTCGCGATGCTCGGCGAGGGCCGCAGGGCGCTGGAGCGGGGCCGGGACGTCGTCGTCGGGCTCGTCGAGACCCACGGCCGCGCCCGTACGGCCGAGCTGCTCGACGGCATGGAGATCGTCCCCAGGAATGCCCTCGTCTACCGGGGGATGACCGTCGCCGAGCTCGACGTGGACGCCGTCATCGCCCGCGACCCCCGCGTGGTCCTGGTGGACGAGCTCGCGCACACCAACGTGCCGGGCTCGCGCAACGTCAAACGCTGGCAGGACATCGACGAGATCCTCGACGCCGGGATCGACGTCGTCTCGACCGTCAACATCCAGCACCTGGAGTCGCTCAACGACGTCGTCCAGGAGATCACGGGGGTGCCCCAGCGCGAGACCGTCCCCGACGAGGTCGTACGGCGGGCCGACCAGATCGAGCTCGTCGACATGTCGCCCGAGGCGCTGCGCCGCAGGATGGCGCACGGCAACGTCTACCCGCCGGAGAAGGTCGACGCCGCGCTGTCGAACTACTTCCGCGTCGGCAACCTGACCGCCCTGCGCGAGCTGGCCCTGCTCTGGGTCGCCGGAAAGGTCGACGAGCAGCTCGACCGCTACCGCGCCGAGCACGGCATCGCCGGGACGTGGGAGGCCCGCGAACGCGTCGTGGTCGCCCTGACCGGCGGCCCCGAAGGCGACACCCTGGTGCGCCGGGCCACCCGCATCGCCGACAGGAGCAAGGGCGCCGACCTGCTCGCCGTACACGTCACGAGGGCCGACGGGCTGGCCGGGCAGGACCCGGCGAGCCTGGCCAGGCAGCGCGCGCTGGTCGAGAGCGTCGGCGGCACCTACCACCAGGTGGTCGGCGACGACATCCCGCGCGCGCTGCTCGACTTCGCGCGCGGCGTCAACGCCACCCAGCTCGTGCTCGGCGCGTCCCGGCGCGGGCGGCTGGCGCAGGTGTTCTCGCGCGGCGTCGGCGTCACCACCACCGCCATGTCCGGCTCCATCGACGTCCACATGGTGACGCACGAGCAGATCAGCAAGGGCAGGACCAGGAGCTCCCGATCGAGGGCCGCGCTCACCCGCAGGCGACGGCTGGCCGGCTGGGGGCTCGCCGGGCTCGGGATCCCCGGGCTGACCGCACTGCTGGTCGCCTTCCGCGACACGATCACCCTTCCGAGCGAGATCCTGCTCTTCCTGCTCATGGTGGTCGTCGTGGCGCTCGTCGGCGGCATGTGGCCGGCCATCACCGCGGCCGTGGTCGGCTTCGCCCTGCTCAACTGGTACTTCACGCCGCCCCTCTACACGCTGACCATCTACAGCCCGGAGAACCTGTTCGCGCTGGCGATCTACGTGCTGGTCGCGGTCATGGTCAGCGCCGTCGTCGACGTGGCGGCCCGCCGTACGAGAGAGGCGGCCAGGGCGAGCGCGGACGCCGAGGTGCTCTCGACGCTCGCCGGGCATGTGCTGCGCGGCGAGGCGGCCCTGCCGTCCCTGCTCGGCCGGCTCAGGGAGACCTTCGGCCTGACCTCGGTCACCCTCCTCGAACGGCGCGGCGATCGGCAGCCGGCCGCGGGAGACCAGTCCGATCCGGACGCCTGGCGCATCGTCGCCACCACCGGAGGCCCGCCGTGCGCCTGCCCCGGTACGGCCGACACCGACGTGGTCATCGACGACGACCTGGTGCTCACGGCGAGCGGCCGGCTGCTGGACGCGTCCGACCGCAGGGTCCTGGAGGCGTTCGCGGCGGAGGCCGCCATCGCGCTCCGGCAGGAGCGGCTGGAGGAGGAGGCGGAGCAGGCCAGGCCGCTCGCCGAGGCGGACAAGATGCGCACCGCCCTGCTCGCCGCCGTCAGCCACGACCTGCGCACCCCGCTCGCCTCCGCCAGGGCGGCCGTGGAGAGCCTGCGCAACACCGAGATCGACTGGACGGAGGAGGACCGCGCCGAACTTCTGGCCACCGCCGACGAGTCGCTGCTCAAACTGGACCGGCTGGTGGCGAACCTGCTCGACATGAGCCGTCTCCAGGCGGGGGCGCTCGGGCTCGCGATGCAGCCGACCGCCCTGGAGGACGTCGTGCCCCGGGCGATCGACGATCTCGGCCCCCTCTGGGACCGTATCGATGGGGACATCTCGGTCGAACTTCCCGAGATCCAGGCCGATCCCGCCCTGCTGGAACGAGTACTGGCCAATTTGATGGCCAACGCCGTCCGCTACAGCCCCCCGGAGGAGAAGGTGCTCGTCACCGCCAGCGGACACGGCGGCCACGTGGAGATCAGAGTCGTCGATCGCGGCCCCGGCATCCCCCCGGAGGCCCATGATCGGGTCTTTCTGCCCTTCCAGCGCCTCGGCGACCGGGACAACCATACGGGCGTCGGGCTCGGGCTGGCCCTCTCGCGCGGCCTGACCGAGGCCATGGGTGGCACCCTGGTGCCTGAGGAGACGCCCGGAGGAGGACTCACCATGACCGTCACCCTGCCCATCTCGTGGGACACGGCCGCCGAGTACACCCCGGGCCGCGACCGCGACGCCCCCTTCAGCGCCGACGGTGACACGCCCGCCGAGTACACCGCGGGCCGCGACCGCGACGCCTCCTTCAGCGCGGACGGCGACACGCCCGCCGCGGAGCGCCGATGACCAAGATCCTGATCGTCGACGACGAACCGCAGATCCTTCGGGCGCTGCGCATCAACTTCGCCGCCCGGCACTACGAGGTGGCCGTGGCGGCCGACGGCGGCTCCGCGCTCCGCCAGGCCGCCGACTGGCATCCCGATCTCGTCGTACTCGACCTGGGCCTGCCCGACATCGAGGGCATCGACGTGATCCACGGCCTGCGCGGGTGGAGCCAGGTGCCGATCATCGTGCTCACCGGCCGCGCCGGCAGCGCCGACGCGGTGAGCGCCCTCGACGCGGGAGCCGACGACTACGTCACCAAACCGTTCGGCCTGGACGAGCTGCTCGCCCGGGTACGCGCCGCCACCCGCCGCGCCGCCGTACACCAGGCCGAGGCCCCCGTGGTGCGGATCGGCGACCATACGGTCGACCTCGCCGACAAGACGATCTCCGGCGGCGTACGGCTCACCCCGACGGAATGGCACCTGCTGGAGATCCTGCTGCGCAACCCCGAGAAGCTGGTCAGCCAGCGCCAGATGCTCACCGAGGTGTGGGGGGCCACATACGTGACGGCGACGCACTATCTCCGGCAGTACATGGCGCAGTTGCGCCGCAAACTGGAGCGGGACCCGGCCCACCCCGTGCATCTGATCACCGAGCCCGGGATGGGCTACCGCTTCCGCCCCTGAATGGGGTGCCGGTGCGTGGCCGGGGACGTCCGAGGGGACGGTCGGCCGGGCTCGGCCGGACCTCGCCGCGTGCTGTCCTCGGCGGATCCCCTGCCTCGCCCGGCCGGGCCGTACGAGTCAGGCCGGGACGGCCTCGATGTCGGCGACGATGACGCTGATGTTGTCCGGGCCGCCCGCCTCGTTGGCCAGCTCGATGAACTGGCGCACCGCTTCCTCGCGATCGCCGACCGTGGTGAGCACGCGGTGCAGCGTCTCCGGATCGAGCACCGCGGTCAGGCCGTCCGAGCAGAGCAGATAGCGGTCACCGGGGTGGGCCCCGCGGAGCGAGAGGTCGGGGTCGGCCAGACCGCTCGTCTCCACCGCCCGCAACAAGAGGGACCGGTTGGGATGCTTGGCCGCCTGATCAGGGCTCATCCGGCCGTCGTCCACCAGTGACTGGACAAGCGTGTGATCGCGCGTGATCTGGTACAGGGCGCCGTCACGCAGCATGTACGCCCGCGAGTCGCCCACGTGCGCCAGCGCGAAGCGCGAGCCGTCCCACAGCATCGCGGTGATGGTGGTGCCCATCCGCTCAAGGGCCGGGTCGCGGACCGCCAGGTCTCGTAACCTGCGGCTGGCCTCCTGCACCGCGTCATCGAGGGCGGCGACCGCGTCCTCGGGGAACGGCCCCTCTTCCAGGAGGGCGAGGGCGGTTATCGCCGCGGCGCTGGCCACCTCTCCGTTACCGTGACCACCCATCCCGTCCGCGATGGCGAGCAGTCTCTCGCCGGCGTGAAACGAGTCCTCGTTCTTCTTCCGGGAACGGCCGACGTCGGATCCCGCGGCGTAGCGAAGTCGGTTGTGCGTCATGCTTTTGAGTAAAGCACTGGTTGAATGACTTCACAAGCTCCAGCTAAGCTGGCCGTCATGAGCCACGACGCCACAGTGAACGCGGGCGACATCGCCCGCCTAGCCGACGTCGGGAGGGCCGCGGTGAGCAACTGGCGCCGTCGGTATGACGACTTTCCGCAGCCGGTCGGGGGCACCGCGTCCAGCCCGCTGTTCTCCCTGCCCGAAATCGAGGAGTGGCTGCGCAAGAACGGCAAATCCTTCGAGGTGTCGTTGGGCGACCGCGTCTGGCAGGGGCTCAGGGCCGCCGTGGACGATCTCCGGCTCGGCGAGCTGGCGGGCTTCGCGGGGGCGTTCCTTCTCTACGTGCTCCGCGACCCCGACGGCTGGCGTCGGATCGCCGCCGCCCCCGATCTCGTCGTACGGCTTCCGCGCGAGGTGGCGTCGGCGACGCCCGATCTGCCGGTCCGGCCGGGAACGGTCCTGGAAGACGCGCAACTGATCCGCTGGATCGCCGACCTGTCCGCGCTCCACGGGCCGGCCACCGCGTTCGAGTTCGTGTGCGAGCGCTATGTCGAGGCGCACACCCGGCGGCTCGCGGTCACGCGGGGCGAGGTGGCGGCGCTGATGGGGCGGCTCGCGCGGCAGTCCTGCCCCGCGGGAGGCGTGGTCCTCGATCCCGCCGTAGGTGTGGGAACGCTCCTGCTGTCCGTCTCCGACACCGCCGTCCTCGACGGCGGCCCGCCCGGTGTCCCGCCGGCACGGGATGCCGGCGTTCCCGACGGCGTGCCCGGCGTTCCGCCGGTACGCCTGCTCGGCCAGGAGATCAACGAGACGTCCGCTCTGCTCGCCTCGCTGCGGCTCCTGCTGCGCGGCGCGGACGCGCGCGTCGTGGCGGGAGACTCGCTGCGGCACGACGGCTTCGTGGGCCGGCGAGCGGACGTCGTGCTGTGCGACCCGCCGTTCAACGAGCGGGCGTGGGGCCACGAGGAGCTGATCGGCGATCCGCGCTGGGACTACGGCGTGCCGCCTCGCGGCGAGCCGGAGCTGGCCTGGGTCCAGCACTGCCTCGCGCACGCGCGTCCGGGAGGCCTGGTCGCGATCCTGATGCCCGCCGCCGCCGCCGCGCGGCGTTCCGGCCGGCGGATCCGCGCCAACCTGCTGCGTGCCGGCGCCTTGCGCGCCGTCATCACCCTGTCCGCTGCCGGACCGGATCTCTGGCTGCTGCGCCGGCCCCATGCCGGGGAGCCTTCCCCGGCATCGATCCTGCTCGCCGACGCGTCCGACGACCTCTCGATCGTGGAGTCGGCATGGCGGGCCTACCTCGCCGACACCGCCCACGGCGGCACGGCACGCGCCGAAGCGGAGGCCGATGTTCCTGTCCGGCCCGGAGCCGCCGGGTCGGAGCGGAGGGGATCGGGGCGCACGGGGTCGAAGCGCACAGGGTCGGGGCGCACGGGGTTGGAGCGCACCGGGCCGGTGGCCGCCGCCGACAGCGGGTCCGCGCCCTCGGTGCCCGCCGGGACACCCGGAGAAGGGCCCGGGCCGTACGTGCCGGAGGGGGCCGGGGCGTGGCGGCCGGCCGACGCGCTCGGCCCCGCGCGTGGCGGCGCCGGAGCGGACGCCGATGACGGCCGGGTCGAGAGGGCGGGCGGCGAGCTGCCGCGCTCCGCCCGGATCGTGCGGATCATCGACCTGCTCGACGACGAGGTGGACGTGAGCCCGGCCCGGCACGTCTCCTCACGAAGCGACCCTCATCGTTATCCCGCCGCCGGACGACGGCTCCGGGACCTCGCCGAGTCGCTGGCCGAGGCCGCCGGAGCGCTGCCCGAGCTGGAGGTGCTGTCCGGCCGATCCGGCCTCCCCACGACCGCTATCACCGATCTGGTCAAAGCCGGCATGGTGACGATCCGGCATTCGGTGCTGAAGGCGGCCGAAAGGGGGGATCTCGGCGTGCTGACCGCCGACGACCTGGAGCGGGGCGGGCCGCCGTCCGGTCGCACCGCCAACGTGCCGGGCCTCGTGACGGTGGCGGCCGGAGACGTGGTGGCCTCCCCGACCGCCGTGCGCGTGATCGAACAGTCGGGCGCCGTGCTCGGCCCGCAGCTCTCGCTGTATCGGGTGGACCGCTCTCGGCTCGACGCGGACTTCCTCGCCGGCTTCCTCCGGTACGCGGCCGTCAGGGTCCATCCCGGAGCCAGCCGCGTCGACGTGCGCCGGGCCCGCCTCCCGCGGCTCCCACTCACGGAGCAGCAGGCGTACGGCGCGGCCTTCCGGCGGCTCGCCGCTCTTGAGGACGCGATCAGGGAAGCGGCCGAGGCGGGCGAGGCGCTGATCCGGCTCGGGTTGGAGGGGCTGGTTGACGGCCGTCTACGACCGCGCGCGTGAAGGTGTAGCTTTTCCCGAAAGGTCGACGGGAGGGGCGGATGGTCATCGGCGACCGGTATGAGCTGGACGACCTTCCCCTCGGCCAGGGCGGCATGGGGGCCGTCTACGGCGGCCACGACAGGCGCCTCGACCGCAAGGTGGCGGTGAAGTTCCTCCGCTTCCCCGGCGGTCACGACGAGGAGCTGGAGCGCCGGTTCATCCGCGAGGCACGCATTCTCGCGCGGCTGGAGCATCCGGGCGCGCCCGTCCTCTATGACTTCGGCACGTATGATCAGCGCCTCTTCCAGGTGATGCAGTTCATCGAGGGCGTCACGGTCGCCGACCTGGTCAGCGAGCACGGGCCGCTTCCTGTCCCGTGGGCCGCCGCGATCGCCGCCCAGGCGTGCGCGGTGCTGACGGCGGCGCACGCGCTGTCCATCTGCCACCGTGACCTCAAGCCGACGAACCTCATGCTCTGCCCCGACGGCAGCGTCAAGGTCCTCGACTTCGGCCTGGCGATGGTGCGCGAGTCGGACGGCGCCCAGTTCACCCGTGTCGGCCAGATCCTGGGCACTCCCGCGTACATGTCGCCCGAGCAGATCCAGCGCGGTGTCGCCGGGCCGAAGAGCGATCTCTACGCTCTCGGTTGCGTCCTGCACGAGATGCTGACCGGGAAACCGCTGTTCACCGGCCCGACCGAGTACGCCGTGTTCGACAAGCAGGTGAAGGAACAGCCGCCGTCGGTGCCCGACGTCCCGGCCGAGCTCGACCGGCTGATCGCCGAACTGCTGGAGAAGCAGCCGGAGAACCGCCCCGCCGATGCCGCCACGCTGTACGAGCGACTGCAGCCTTTCGCCGTTGACCTGCCCATGCTGCCGGGCTTCCTGCACTCGCCGTCCGTGCCGAGCCCCGGCCGCATGTACGCCCGCATGGTAGGCCGGGTTCTCTGACCACTCCCTCGGCCCGCTCGCGGCCGTCTTGGGTGCACAACCGGCCGTCCCGTCCCTGCGGCGGTGCGGTCCTGAGTCGGGCGGCCTCGTTCCCTTACGTCCCCAGTCGCCGTGAGGTCGCGTATCGACCGCGAGGGCTGCGCGCGGCGGTACGCGGGTGGCGGCGTCGGAGCGGCGCCGCGAACCGCGGGGCTCGACGCGGCCGCCCGTCGTGGTCCCCCGGCGTGACGTAGGAACCCGGCGGCGAAGCGCCCTTTTCGGTCAGACCCCCCACTACCTGATCCCAACCCGCGGGTATCTCCCGTCACCTGATCCGCCCCATCCTTATCTCCCGCCACCTGATCTCAACCCGCGGGACTTCGCTGGGGGTCTCCAGGGGGAGTGGGTCTCCCGATCAGTTGTGGGTGGTCGGGCGTGGGCCGAGGTAGGCGAAGGCCCAGCGGTCCTTTCCGGCGCGGTAGAGGCGGTAGCGCTCTGGGTGCCGGTAGCGGTCGCGGTTGTGGAACTGGCAGGTGGGTGCGAGTTTGTCCAGGTCGGTCGTGCCGCCGTCGCTCCAGTTGTCGATGTGGTCGGTCTGGCACAGGTGGGCGGGCAGCGGGCAGTCGTCGACGACGCATGTGGTGTAGCGGGCGAGGATGGCTCGGCGTTGTGCTGGGATAGCGCGGCGGACTTTGCGGCCCATGTCCAGGATCTGGCTGTCGGCGTTCATGACGAGACGGGCCAGGGTGGAGGTGTGGGCCAGGCGGTGGATGTCGGGGGCCGGGAGGAACTGGCCGGTGGCCAGCAGCAGTCCGGGGAGTCTGCGGCCGGACAGCAGCCCCGCGGGCAGCGCCCACGCCACCGGCGGTTCATCGGCTGGAGGCTGGTCTGTCAGCGAGTCCGCGTCTGCTGATGCTTTGAGGGGTGCTTCGCCTCCTTCGGGCGCGGCGAAGCGCCCCGCGCCCGGCTCTGGCTTGGCTGACGGTGAGGTGCCCGGCGCTGCTGGGGCCGGTGGCGGCGTGTTCGGCAGCGGCTCCGCTGACGCTGATGCGCCTGGCGCTGCTGCGGCCGGTGATGGCGTGTTCGGCAGCGGCTCCGCTGATGGTGAGATGCCCGGCGTGGGTGCGCCCGGTGGTGGCGTGTTCGGCAGCGGTTCCGCCGACCGTGACGTGCTTGATGGTGGTGGCGTGTCCGAGGGGCGTTCGGGCGACGGCGGCATGTCGTCGGGTGACGGGGACTGCGCGGCGGCGGGTTGCCCCACGGCTGTGCCGACGGGACGGGAGTCACCGGATGAGGGCATCGCGGATGCACGCCTGTCTCGGGCTGCTCCTGTCGTTGCCCGCTCCGGGGACCGTGTCTCGGCCGTCTTCCCGGTCGGGTGCGGGCGGCCTGCGCGCGGGGCAGCGGAGGCGGTGCCGGTCGCGTTCGGGGTGGCGGTGCTGGTCGTGTGTTGGGTGGCTTCCTGGGGGCCGACAGGCCGGTTGGCCGGATTTGGGCGGTCTGGGCGAGTGGTGGAGGTGGTGCCGGTCCCGTTCGTGGCGGCGGTGCTGGTCGAGTGCGGGGCGGGCGTCGGTGGGGGAACCGGCTGCGCGGCCTCCCCGCCGGCAGGGCGCGAGGGGGCCGAGCGTGGACGGGGCGACTGGGAAGCCGCAGGAGCCTCCGAAGGAGAAGCGGTCGTGGTGGCGGATTCGGGGCCGGTGGAGCGTGCGGCGGCCCTGTTCTCTACACCGGGCTCGGGATCGGGGGCGGGATCGGCTGGGTGTGAGACAGGGCAGTCCCCTACCCCTACCCCAGGCCCGGGCCCGGGGTCGGGAGCGGTGGGGCGTGCGGTCGGCCGGTCGCCCTCAGCAGGGACAGGGTCATCCGGCAGCGAACCGGCGTTCACCAACACGAGAAGCTCGGTGGCAACCTGCTGCTCCAGCAAAGCGATCAACACATCCGCGTTACGCACCCGAAGCGGCCGATCATCCCCCACAGCCCTGGGCTTGGCATACGCATCCAGCAACGCCCGCAACCGCGCCCCCGCCTCACGCGGAAGACGGAACTCCCCCTCAAGCCCACCCGAGGAACTCTCCCTGACCAACAAAAACCGCCGCCGATAATCCGCGTCCGCCTCATCCTCAGCGCCATCGGGATTCAGCACCGCATGCAGATAACGACCAGCACGAGCCACCTCAGCAGGAGTCGCCCGATCCGCCAGCGACACCAAAATCGGCTCGGCCAGCCTCGCCTGCTCATCGGTCAACCGGCCGGTAGCCGCGCAGATCGCCGTCACCTGCCCCTCCGACAAGCTCCCCTGGGCGAACCGCTCACCCACCACCGGCAACCGCTCCAACTCCGTAGCCAAAGCGACCAGCCGACCGGCACCCGAGGCCGTCATCCCCGCCCCGCCGCGCAGCCACGTCTTGGTCGAGGCATGCCCGTACGCCCTGGCCTCACCCACCGCATGCACCCGCCGCACCCGCGCGGCGATCGCCGCCGTCAGCCGATCACGCGCGAACAGAAGATCCTGCGCCTCGGCCAGGCACACCCCCGCAGACTCCGGCAGCGACATCACCGCCAGCGCGGAGGCCGACTCCCGGACCGACGCCACCAACGGCCATGACACCTGACGCGGGCCTGTCGCACCGCCACCTCCCGGACCACCGCATCCCGCGGCGCTGCCGGCGCGGCCGGCCATATCGTCCCCGGAACCGGCCGCGCGGGAGCTGTCCTCATCGGAGCCAGGCAAGCCCCCGCCCCGGCCAGGAACGCGGCCCTCCTCGACAGCACGACCAAAGACATCCACGGAATGGCAGCCATCCGTTGAATCGGAGGCACAACCGGAACCGGAAGCATCGGTGGAATCGCAGGCACAGGCGGCCTCCGAGCCAACGGTTGTATCGAAACCGCCGTCCGTTGAATCGGAGGCACAAGCGGAAGCGGAAGCGTAAGCGGAATCGGCCGGGACGCCGGGGACGATCCCAGCAAGGCCGGGGAAACCGCCAGGGGCGGGAGCGAAGAAGCTGTCGAGCGCGTCATCGAGAGCGAGCGCCGACGTTCCGTCCGAAGCGCGAGCGGCGTGAGCGGCTCCCAGCGTGGCCACGTGATCCCACCACGCCTCGTCACACGGCCCTTCGACCGGGCGGCGTGACGGCTTTTCGGTCGAGAACTCGAACGACCCGAATGACTGCTTCATCTTCACCTCCTCCACTCATCCATCCGAACTCCTGCACGAATTATTGCATCCCGAGACCAGGCGATTGGCGAGTTTTCCACAGGGGGTTGCTGGTGATGTGGCGCTATTTATCCCTTTTGCTCTTGCTCTTTGTTCGGTGGCGGCCTGGTTGGCTGGAGTGGGCCGCCGTCGAGTGCGCGATGGGCTCGAATGGACCAATGAGTCGCAAACTGGGGCGCTTTTCGGCTTGACCGTAATGTCGCCTGACGGTTTTCGAGCTTGCGGATCTTCCCGTCGCTCTTGTTGAGCCTTCCGTCGGGTGGTCAACTCCTCGCACCCCTCCCACTCCGCCATCCGCACAGCACCGTTCAACCCCCGCCGCCTCCATGGCCGTATGGACGGCATAGGCGGTGACATAGCCCTGGGCGGTGCGGGCGGTGCGGGCGGTGCGGAGTGGCGCGAGACCTGGATCGCAGGGTGCCAGGAGGAATCCCGGACCCTGGGTTGTCAGGGGCGGACGCCGGGCGGTGGCGTGGGGTGGGACCCCCAGGCCGTGGGGTGTCAGGGGCAGTTGCCCAGCGGTGGGGGTGCGGGGAAGGAGGCCCTGGGCGGTGGGGTGCGGGGAAGGAGGCCCTGGGCGGTGGGGTGCGAGGGGTGATGTCCTGCGGTGGGTGTGGGGGACTCCCGGACCGTGGGGGTGCGAGGGGCGCATGCC
>NZ_BBYM01000004.1 GCF_001570405.1 Microtetraspora niveoalba
CGCCCGGCCTCGGCCGGGTCGGGACGGTTGCCCGCGAGCGCGGCCTCGGCGTGCTCCACCAGCCGTTCGAGCGCGGCCCGCGACCGCAGACCGGCGGCCGACCTGGGCCGCAGCAGCAGGAGGGTGTGCCAGGCGGCGTTGACCGCGGCGGCCGTGTCGTGCCGGGCGGCCGCCCGCGCGTGCCCCTCCTCCCGTACGCCCGAGCGCAGCAGGGCCGCGGCCTCCAGCGCGCGGGCGACGGCGACGCGCTCCGGACCGTGCGGCCGCACGAGCGCGGGGGCCAGGCAGACCAGCAGCGCCACCACGCCCGCGCCGAGCCCGACGGCCAGGTGCCCGGGGATGTCGCCGAGGCGCTGCGGGACGAACGCGCAGGTCGCGGCGACGAATGTGAGGACGACGTTGCCGGGCGGGCCGATACGGGCCGCGTCGCAGAGGATCCGGTGGACGGCGGCGATCAGCGCGGCGACGGCCACCCGGATGAGCGTCGAGTCGGTGAGCGACGCGGTGACCAGCGCCAGGCCGGCGCCCCCCAGCATCCCGGCCACGACCCAGGGCAGCGTCCTGGCCCGCGCGGCGTACGGCAGGCCGTGGCAGTAGAGCGCGCACAGGGAGCCGGCGGAGGTGTAGATCGCGAGGTCGAGGCGGCCGAGGAGGAGCAGCACCAGGCTGGGGACGGCCGTCGCGATCACGACGCTGAGCGCCGGCTTGTGCCAGATGTCCCCGTACGGCCGCAGGCGCAGGACGCCCTTCAGCGGAAGCGGCCGGACGCGGCCGCCGGATCGCGACCGCCCGGACATGTCAAGATCTTTCCCCTTCCGCATATATAACAGCTTAGCATCTAATTTACCAGGAAAGTATTATCTGTCCGATCTGGGGTCTTTCATCCCCTACGCGGATCGGCCCGGGGCCGAGTTGTGGTCGCCGGACGGATCGGGTGATCGGTCGAGTCGTTGGCGGCGACCCCGCCGCCCCGGTCTTCTGACCTCGATGGGTTGAAGCTCCAACGCAGCGAGCCGGTCGGCTCAGGCGCGCGGGATGAGGAGTTCACGAAGCGGATCGCCACCGTCGATGAAGAGCCGGGCCTCCGCCGTGGTCGTCAGGGCGATGCGCTGGAGCACCCGCCGGCCGACCTCGGGATGTCGGCCGTCGAGGGCTCCAACGCGAACGGCGAACACGATGTCGTATGGCTCTTCGTCAGCCTGCAGGACGAAGTCTTCGCCCGCGACCTGGCGGACGCTCATGCGGCCGGACGTGATTTCGTCTGTCGCGGCGGCTTCGGCCTGGGCGATGGCCGTGGCGGATCTGTCGATGGCCAGGATGTGGCCGGTGGTGAGCCGGGCTGCGACCGCTCGTGCGGCCGCCCCGGGCCCGCACCCGATTTCGAGGACACGCGAGTGCGGCTGAAGGGGAAGCGCGTTCACGACCGCGGCGAGGCGGGGTGACAGACGTGTCGGCATGAGCGGAAGACTAAGTGACGGTCGGCCTGGGCGGGCTCATCGAACTCAAGCAGGGTCGAGGCGTCCGCGGTTTCGTCGGGTGGTGGCGCAGCGGGTGCGTGACCGCTGGTTTCCGGGCTCGCGGAAGCCGTAGGCGTCGCGGGCGACGGGTGGTTTCCCAACCGACCCGGCCCGATCCGGGCCGATCCGGGCCGAGTCGACCGGCCAGGGCCCGCCTCCCCGCCCGGTTCCCGAGCCGGGGCGTGGTCCACAATGTCGATGACCTTGCCCCCCTAGAAGGACGGCGCATGCGGGAACACGACCTGTCCGGCGGCGCGGAGGTGCTGGCGCGGACCGACCTGGTGGCCCGCCTGGCGCTGCGCCACCACGCCCTGTCGCCGGAGGCGACCGCCACGCTGATCAACGTGTCGGAGAACGCGACGTACCGGGTGGACGACCCGGCCACCGGCCACCGGTCCATCCTGCGCGTGCACCGCCTCGGCTACCACACCGAACGGGCGATCGCCTCCGAACTGGACTGGCTGGAGGCGCTGCGCGAGGAGGCGGGCGTGCGCACCCCGCGCGTGATCCCCTCCGCCGGAGGCGCCCGCGTCCTCACGCTCGACGCCCCCGGCGGAGAGCGGCGCCACTGCGTGATGTTCGAGCACCTGCCCGGCACCGAGCCGCCCGAAGACCGCCTGGTGGAGGACTTCGGACGGCTCGGCGCGCTCACCGCGCGCATGCACCGGCACGCCCGCGGCTGGCGGCGGCCCCCCGGCTTCCACCGGTTCCACTGGGACTACGACGCCGCCCTCGGCGGGGAGGCGCGCTGGGGGCGCTGGCAGGACGGCGCGGGCGTCCACGGTGAGGCGCGAGCCGTACTGGCCCGGCTGGACGCGGAGCTGCGGCGGCGGCTCGCCGCGTTCGGCCGGGGGAGCGACCGCTACGGCCTGATCCACGCCGACCTGCGGCTCGCCAACCTCCTCGTCGAGGGCGCCGCGACACCCCATGTCATCGACTTCGACGACTGCGGGTTCGGCTGGTACCTCTACGACCTCGGCGCGGCGCTCAGCTTCATCGAGCACCATCCCCGGGTGCCCGAGATGATCGACTCCTGGCTCCGGGGGTACCGCGGCGTCCTCCCCCTCGCCGAGGAGGAGGAGCGCGAGATCTGGACCTTCATCCTGTTCCGGCGGCTGCTGCTGGTGGCCTGGATCGGCACCCACTCCGCCGTGGACGTGGCCCGCGAGCTCGGCGCCGGATACACCGACGGGAGCTGCGAGCTGGCCGAGCGCTACCTCGCCGGCCGCCTCTGAGCCGCTCGGGGCCCGCTCACGGCCCATTCAGGGCGTCAGGACGACCTTGCCCGTCGTGGCCCGGCTCTCCAGGGCCGCGTGCGCGGCGGCGGCGTCCTTGAGCGCGAACGTCTGCGTCAGGGGGACCAGCGCGCCGGTCGCCGCCGCGGCCAGCGCCCGCTCCTCCAGACCGCGCAGGCCGCCGGGCCGGTTCAGCACCCGCGGGCCGACCGCGACCGACGCCGTCAGGCCCCGCTCGTACAGGTCCCGGGTGGTGATCTCGGTCGGCCCGCCCGCGGCGTCCGCCCAGCCGAACAGGATCACCCTGCCGCCGATGCCCAACAGCTCCAGCACGTCCCGTCCCGGCGCGCCGCCGACGCCGTCCAGCGCCACCGTCACCGGGCGGTCGCCGAGCGCCTCCCGCACCGCGCGCGGCCAGCCCGGCCCGGTGTAGTCAACGGCGTGCGTGGCGCCGAGCGCGCGGACCCGCTCGACCTTCGCCGGGCCGCCCGCCAGTCCCACGACGGTCGCTCCGGCGGCGAGCGCGGCCTGTACGAGCAGGTTGCCGATGCCGCCCGCCGCCGCGGTGACCAGCGCGACGTCGTCCGCGGTGAGGGCGGCCACGTCGAGGATGCCCATGGTGGTGCGGCCGGTGCCGATCATGGCGACCGCCGCCTCGAACCCCAGCCCGTCCGGCAACTCGTGGATCGCGGCGGCGTCCCGTACGGCCAGCTCGGCGTAGCCGCCGGGCGCCATGCCGAGATGGGTGACGACCCGCTTCCCCAGCCAGCCGGGGTCGGCGCCCTCGCCGACGGCGTCCACCACCCCGGCCACCTCGCGGCCCGGCACGGTCGGGAGCTCCGGCACGGGGATGGGGCCCCCGCCGTAGTCCCCGGCCCGCAGCACGGTGTCGACCAGGTGCACCCCGGCCGCCCGTACGGCGATCCGCACCTGACCGGCGGCCGGGACGGGGTCCTCGACCTCCTCGTAGCGGAGGTTCTCCGCCGGTCCGAAGGCGTGCAAACGGATGGCGTACATGGTGGCCTCCCGGCTCGTTCGACGATCTCCAGGGCCCGCGGGCCCGTGCCATCCGTTGTAGATCCTCACCCGCCCGCGCCGCCATCGGACGCAGGTCCTAGGCCGAGGGACCCGCGGAAGACGGGAGACTGGTGGTGGTAGAAGTGACGGGGCGGACCGGCCCCGTCTCCGAGCATCCAGGGAGCCGGCACACATGAGTCCACGACGGCGTGACGACGAGGGCACCGCGAACGCGCGGGCGGGCAGGCGGACGGAGCTGCTCGCCACCGCGGCCGAGGTGTTCGCCTCGCGAGGGTACGCCGCCACCACCGTCAGGGAGATCGCGGACGCGGCGGGCATCCTCGGAGGCAGCCTCTACTACCACTTCGACTCCAAGGAGTCGATCGTCGACGAGATCCTCACCACGTTCCTCGACGACCTGTGGACCCGGTACGACGAGGTGCTCGCCGCGGGGCTGGGGGCGCGCGAGACGATGGAGCGCCTCGTCGTCGAGTCCTTCCGCGCCATCGACCGGCACCGCGCCGCCGTCGTGATCTACCAGAACGAGTCGCGGCACCTGTCGGAGGGGGAGCGCTTCGCCTACCTGCGCGAGTCCTGGGAGCGGTTCGAGCGCATGTGGGGCGACCTGCTCGACCGCGGGATCAAGGAGAACGCGTTCCGCTCGGACCTGGACGTGCCGCTGGGGCACCGCTTCCTGCGCGACACCGTGTGGGTGGCGGCGAGCTGGTACCGCCCCGGCGGCCGGCTGCCCGCCGACGAGATCGCCAGGCGCTACCTCAGCATGGTCCTGGAGGGCATCCAGGCACCCACAGGCTGACGTCCGGCCCCGGGAGGCCCTTCAGGGCTCGGTCAGGTCGCTCTCGTCCCCGTCGCGCGCGTACGCGTCCATGAGGGCGGCCAGGACGTCGCGGAACCGCCGGGCCTGCTCGGGGGTGAGCGGGTCGAACAGGCGGCGCCGCACCTCCTCGACGTGGCCCGGGGCGGCCGCCTCCAGGACCGCGAACCCCTCGCCGGTCAGCTCGGCCATGGTGGTGCGCCGGTCCCGCCCGTGCTTGACCCGGCGGACCCAGCCCTTCTCCTCCAGCCGGGCCATGGCGTGGGAGAGCCGGCTCGCGGAGAACCCGGTGACCCGGGCGAGCCGGGTCATCGTCAGCGTCCGGTCCGGGGCCTCGGACAGCATGGCGAGGATCATGTAGTACGCGTGGGGCATGCCCGAGTCGCGCTGGAGCTGGCGCTCCAGGGCCTCCTGGAGCAGCCGGGTGCTCGCCAGGTAGGCCCGCCAGGTCCGCTGCTCCTCGTCGCTCAGCCATCGTGTCCCGGACATGGCCCCAGCCTAGCGAATATTTGATCTTTCAACTTCGCCGCCGGGGCCGGAACGCGGCGACGCCCCCGGAGGAATCCCTCCGGGGGCGTCGCCCCTGGTCGATGTCTGTCCGTCGTCTTGCCCGTGCTATGCCGTCACGCGCTCTTGCGCCGCTGTGCCCGAAGGATCGCCAGACGCTCGTTGAGCACCTCTTCGAGGTCCTCGATGGTGCGCCGCTCCAGCAGCATGTCCCAGTGGGTCCTGGGCGGCTTCGCCTTCTTCTGCTGGGGCTGCTCGGCGTCCATCCGGAGAGCGGTGGCTCCGCAGCTGCGGCACTCCCAGCTCGCCGGAATCTCGGCCTCGGCGGCAAGCGGCACGGTGGTGCGATGGCCCTTGGGGCAGGTGTAGGACACCTCCTGGCGCGGAGCCAGATCGGTGTTGCGGTCGTTCTCGTAGCTGGTCGCGCCGAGCCGGGTACCGCGAAGTGCACGCTCGCCCATGTCTTAATGCCTCCTGAGGTCCCCGCCTGAGAGGGGTCGGTCTCCACCGCGTTCAACGCTTGATACCGTGTGGGGATTCCCACACGAAGCGCGATCCAACCGCCTGTTTTGCGGGGCGTGGTTCCTCAGATGCGCTCCGGCACCTCGTTCCCCGCCTCCCGGATGGCGCGCGGGATGTTCACGGCGACCAGCAGCCCGAAGCCGATCACGAAGAAGACGACCAGCGAGACGATGGCGATCCGGTAGCTGTTGGAGAACTGCAGCGCCAGCGTGATCGTCAGCGACCCGATGAACGCCGACCCCCTGTCGCTGATCTGCAGCAGGCTGAAGTACTCCGCCTCCCTGCCGGGCGGGATCACCTGCGAGAACAGCGAGCGGGACAGGGCCTGCGTGCCGCCGAGCACGATGGCGATGGCGAAGCCCATGGCGTAGAACTGCGTCGCCGCGCCCTCCTCCAGGAACACCGCCACGACCACGATCAACGTCCAGACGACGAGGCTCGCGAGGATGGTGCGCTTGGTGCCGTACCTCCTGGCGAGCGCGCCGAGCAGGAGTGCGCCGCCGAACGCGACGAACTGCACCATCAGGATCGTGGTGATCTGCACGTCCTTGCTCAGCCGCAGCGCCTCCGACGCGTACGCCGCCGAGTTGCCGATCACCGTCTGGACGCCGTCGTTGTAGACGAGGTAGGCGACCAGGAACAGCAGCGTGCGCGGGTAGCGGCGCAGCTCCCCGATCGTGCGGCCGAGCTGGCGGAAGCTGCCGCCGACCGACCGCAGCGCGGTGGTCTCGTGCGCGGGGACGGGCCGGTTGCGCAGGGCGAGCAGCGGCACGACCGTGAAGACCGCCCACCACAGCCCGGCCGACATCATGCTGATCCGCACCGCCATGCCCTCGCTCACGCCCAGGCCGTCCCGGCCGAGATAGAGGACGAGGTTGAGCGCGAGGAGCAGGCCGCCGCCCAGGTAGCCGATCGCCCATCCGCGCGAGGAGACGCGGTCCCGCTCGTCCGGGGTGGAGATCTGCGGCAGGAACGAGTCGTAGACCACGACCGACGCGCCGTATGACAGGTTCGCCACGACGAACAGCACGCCGCCGAGCAGGTAGCGGTCGCCCTCCACGAAGTACAGGCCCATGGTGGCCAGGGCCCCGACGTACGCGAAGCCGCCGAGCAGCTCCTTCTTGCGGCCGGTGTGGTCGGCGAGCGCGCCCACCACGGGCAGCGCGACGATCTGCAGCAGCACCGCCACCGTGAGGGTCAGCCCGAAGTACGCGGCGGGCCGGATGTCGGCGCCCAGCACGTCGACGAAGCCCAGCCGGTCGGTCGCCAGCCGGTCGAAGTCGGCCACGCAGGCGTCCACCGGCATCCCCGGGAAGTCCCTGCCGCACGCCGCCGCCTTGGCGACCGGGATCAGGTACGGCCCGAGGAAGACCGAGATGATCGTGGTGTAGAAGGCGGAGTTCGCCCAGTCGTAGAAGTACCAGCCGCGTTGTTCCCGGCGGCGGGCCTTCGGGGTCTCGTCGATGACCTGGGGGGTGGTCATGGGGTCCTCCTCGCCGGGCGCGCGCCGCGGGATCGGGGGTGTCGGACGCGGGATGTCAGGTGCGGGGGTGCCACTGGCCGCGTGAGTCGAGGACGTCGCGCAGGCCGGTGATGTTGTCGGTCATGATCCCATCCACGCCGAGGTCGAGCAGCCGCCGCATCGTCGCCGGGTCGTCCACCGTCCACACGTGCACCTGCATGCCGAGCGCGTGGGCCGTGCGGACGAGGGACCGGGTGGTGACGCGCAGCCCGCCCACGCCGACCGGCACCTGCGCGCAGGGCACCCCGGCGCGGGCCAGGGAGGCGAGCAGCCGGCCGTACTCCGACCCCATGGCGGCGGCGCGCAGCGCGGCCACCCCGCGCGGCCCGAGCGAGGAGCACACCGGGACGCCGATCGCCCGGCGGGCCCGCGCCAGGCGCAGGTCGGAGAACGAGGTCAGGCAGATCCGGTCGTAGGCGTTGGTCCGGCGGATCGCGCGGGTCAGCGGCAGGATGGAGGCGCTCTCCTTCACGTCGATGTTGAACCGCACGTCCGGCCAGGTGCCGAGAAGGTCCTCGAGGAGGGGGATCTCCTCCCTGCCGCCGATGCGGGCCTCGCGCACCTCCCGGTAGGGGAGCTGGGAGATGCGCCCCTTGCGGTCGGTCACCCGGTCCAGGGTGTGGTCGTGGAAGGCGAGCAGCACGCCGTCGGCCGTCGCGTGCGCGTCGGTCTCCAGGTACGTGTACCCGAGATCGACCGCCCGCGCGAAGGCGGACATCGTGTTCTCGCGCCCCTCGGCCGCCCCGCCCCGGTGGGCGAAGGCGAGCGGCCCCGGGTGGTCGAGGAAGGCGAAGCGACGCCGGGTCATTCGTTGGTCACCGCTCCTTGGACTCAGCTCCCGTACGACCAGGAGTATGCCGGTTGGAGGCCCAGATCGTCAGTGAGCACTCCGTGAACATCCGCCGATCAGGGATGAACGGCCGCCGCCGACCACTCCCGCCGCCGCGCCTCCGCGAGGGCGATGGCGGCGGCGACGGACACGTTGAGCGACCCGACCCGGCCCACCTGCGGGATGTAGACGACGCCGTCGGCCGCCTCCAGCAGCGCGGGGGAGCAGCCGTGGTCCTCGCTGCCGACGACCAGGCACACGTCGCCGCCGAGCGCCGCCTCGTGCAGCGGCGCGGCGTCGCCGGTCAGCTCCACCGCGACGACGCGGTACCCCTCCTCCTTCGCCGCGCGTACGGCCTCGGCGGCGGGCACCGGCGGGTGCCACTCGACCAGCCGGTCGGTGCCCAGCGCGGTCTTCTGCGCCTTCGGGTTCGTCGGCGGGGTGGCGTTCCCGGCCAGCCAGATCGTGTCCACCCCGAACGCGGCGGCCGTGCGGAACACGGACCCGACGTTGAAGGGGCCGGTGACCGATTCGAGGATGAGCGCCAGGCGGGACCCGGTGGCGCGGCGCCAGGTGCGGTTGAGCCGCTTGACGTCGGTCGGCCGGAGCTGCCTGCGCGGGTTCGGGGTGCTCATCGCGCTTCCACCTTGAGGATTCGGTAGGCGGACCGGCTGGCGGCCCGGGTCGTGGGCCAGCCCTGCCCGTTCAGCCAGGTCTGCAGGGAGTCGGAGCCGAGGTGCTTCTGGACGACCAGGTAGGCGACCCCGTCAGGGGTGAGCCGGTCCAGCCAGCGGGTGAGCATCTCGTGCAGGGCCTGCTTGCCGATGCGGATGGCGGGGTTGGACCAGATCGCCCGGAAACGCACGTCGCCCGGCACCTCGTCGACGTGAACCGACCTTACTTTGTCAAGGCCGGCGGCCCCGGCGTTGCGCGCGCACAGCTCCACGGAACGGCGGTTGACGTCCACGGCCCACACGGTCGCGCCGGGCGCCCGCGAGGCCATCGTCAACGCGATCGGGCCGTACCCGCAGCCCAGGTCGAGCAGGTCGCCCTCGGCGGGCGGCGGTGGCACGCTCTCCAGCAGCACGCGGGTCCCCGCGTCGATCCGGTCGGGGGAGAACACCCCGCGGTCGGTCTCCAGCCTCAGGTGCAGGTCGGGGAGGAGCAGCGTGACCGTGCCCGGCCGGCTGGCCGTCCGCGGACGCTCCTCGAAGTAATGTGCCACATGGACAGACGTTACCAACGGGTCAGGGGAGCCGTGCCCCCAGCAGCATGCCCGCCCCGGCCGCCACCGCGCCCAGCAGCAGCGCGGCGAGGATGAACCGCTGCGTGATCTCCTGGTTCACGATCTTGTAACCGAGCGAGGTGCCGATCTGCGCGTAGACGTCCCGCAGCTCGCTGCCCGACTGGGCCTCGTACGCCCGGCCGCCGGTGCCGTCCGCGAGCGACTGCAGCGTCGCCTTGTTCACCGGGACCTGAACCGGCCGGTTGTCGATCGTGACCGTGCCCTCCGGCGTGCCGTACGCGATGGTCGACACGGGGATCTTGGCGGACAGGCTCGCCTGGATCGCCTCGTTGACCGACCGGCCCGAGGTGTTGTCGCCGTCGGACAGCAGCACGATCGCCGACGGCGGCGGATCGGTCACCGCCCGCTGGTCGAACGACCTGATCGAGTCGAGCGAGTTGAACACGGCCTCGCCTATCGCGGTGCCCGGCCGGGTGGACAGGTTCGAGATCGCGGTGATCACCGCGGCGTGGTCGGCCGTGGGGGAGATGACCACGGACGCCGACCTCGCGAACGCCACCACGCCGACGTTGAACCGCTCGGGAAGGTCGGAGACGAACTGCTGGGCCGCCTGCTTGGCCGCGACCAGCCGCGTCGGCGGGACGTCCCGCGCCTCCATCGACAGCGAGATGTCCACCGCGATCATGATCGTGGCCCGGTCCCTCGGCACGCGTACGCTCCCGGCGGGGCGGGCGGCGGCCAGGACCAGGACGCTCATCATCACCAGGAAGACCACCGCGGGCACGTGCCGCCGCCAGGCGGGCCGCTCCGGGACGACCACCGACAGCAGCCGCAGGTTCGTGAACCGCACCGCGTACCTGCGGCGGGCGAACTGCAGCGCGACGTACCCGCCGGCCAGGAGCGCGACCGCCGCGAACAGCCACAGCCAGCCCGGGGAGAGGAAGAGCATCAGCGCCCTCCCGCCGGGTGCCGCCGGGCCAGGTGCGCGGTCCGGCGCTGCCGGAGGACGAACTGGACGATGTCCGCCACCCAGTCCCGGTCGGTGCGCAGCACCAGGTGCGCCGCCCCGCTCCGGCGCAGCGCGGCCCGGGTCGCCTCCCGCTGCGCCGCCGCCGCGGCGGCGTACCGCTCGCGGACCTCGCGTGACAGGTGCACCTCCCGGGTCCGGCCAGTCTCCGGGTCGCGGAACGCCACCAGCCCCACGTCGGGCAGCTCCAGCTCGCGCGGGTCGATCACCTCCACGGCCAGCACCTGGTGGCGCGCGGCGAGGCGGCGCAGCGGCCGCTCCCAGGTCTCGGGGCCGTCCAGGAAGTCCGAGACGACCACCCGCAGGCCCCGCTTGTGGTGGGCCCCGGCGAGCGCCTCCACCGCCGCGCCCAGGTCCACCGGCCCCGCGCCCCGCGGCAGGCCCGCCAGCCGGTGCAGCAACGCGTACAGGGCGGGCCGCCCCCCGCGCGCCGGGTGGCGGCAGACCTCCTCGCCGTTCAGCACGTACGCGCCGAACCGGTCGCCGACCCGGCCGGCCAGGAACCCGATCGCGCCCACGGCCGCGACCACCAGCTCGCGCTTCTCCATGTCGGCGGTGCCGAAGTCCATGCTCGCCGACAGGTCCACGACCGCCCACGTCTCCAGCTCGCGGTCGGCGATCAGGTCCCGGACGTGCGGGGTGGTCGTGCGCGCGGTGACCGCCCAGTCCATGCGGCGTACGTCGTCCTCGCCCGGGACATAGACGCGGGTGTCGCCCAGCTCGCTGCCCGGGCCGGGGATCAGGCCCTGGTGGTTGCCGTGCAGCAGGCCGTCGAGCCGCCTGACCACGGTCAGCTCCAGCCGCCGCAGGGCGAGGTCCGCGGACGCGGCGCTCATGCCCCGCTCACCTGGTGCCCTGGTTCCACACCACGACCGGCGGGGGGACGGTCGCCAGGATGCGGCGCACCACGTCCTCCGCGTCCACGTCGTCGGCGAGGGCGTCGAAGGTGAGCATCAGCCGGTGCGCCATCACGTCCACCGCCACGTCCCGCACGTCGTCGGGCAGCAGGTAGTCGCGCCCGCGCAGCAGGGCGAGCGCCCGGCCCGCCGCCATCAGCCCCAGCGTGGCGCGCGGGCTCACCCCGATCTCGATCGTCTCCTCCAGCTCGCGCAGGCCGTACTCGGAGGGGGAGCGGGTGGCCATGACCAGCCGCACCACGTAGTCGGCGACCAGGTGGTGGACGGACACCTCCTCCGCCATGTCCTGCAGCAGCATCAGCCGTCCGGGGTCGAGCACCGGCCGGGGCGTCGGCGGGCGCACGCTCATCCGCTGGAGGATCTCCAGTTCCTCGTGCGCGCTCGGATGCGACACCCGCACCTTGAACAGGAACCGGTCCCGCTGCACCTCGGGCAGCGGGTAGACCCCCTCGGACTCGATCGGGTTCTGCGTCGCCAGCACCACGAACGGCCGGGGCAGCGGATGCGTCCGGCCCGCCAGTGTGACCTGCCGCTCGGCCATCACCTCCAGCAGCGCCGACTGCACCTTCGCCGGGGCGCGGTTGATCTCGTCGGCGAGCAGGAAGTTCACGAAGACCGGTCCGAGCTCCACGTCGAACCGCTCGCTGCCCGGATGGTAGACGCGGGTGCCCACGATGTCGCTCGGCACGAGGTCGGGGGTGAACTGGATCCGGGCGAACGTGCCGCCGACCACCGTGGCCAGCGTCGAGGCGGCCAGCGTCTTGGCCACCCCCGGGACGCCCTCCAGCAGGCAGTGGCCCCGCGCGAGCAGGGCCACCAGCAGCCGCTCGACCATGTGGTCCTGCCCGACGATCACGCGCCGCACTTCGGCGAGGGTCTCCCGCAGCGCCCCGACGTCGCCGCCCCCCGCCCGATCCCGATCCGGCTCACTTCGCTCATCCGCGACGGTCATGCGCGTTATTCAATCGTGACTTCGTGGGAGAATCCATGCCCTGACAGTGCCCGGCGTCGCCGGACGGAACCGTCCGGTGTGTTTTCATGAGCTGGATGGCCACTCCTTTGCAGTACGGCGACCCGCCCCGCCTGGGGCCCTTCGTGCTGCAGGCCCGTCTCCTGACCGCCCCGGCCGGTCTCGTCTACCTGGGGCAGGGCCCCGACGGCCGGGTCGTCTCCGTGGCCGTGCTCACCCGGGGGGCCGCCCTCGACGCGGCCGCCAGGGACCGGTTCGTCACCGCCATCACGGACGCGGAACGGCACGCCGGTCGGCGCGGCGCCCCGGCGGTGCTCGCCATGGACGGGGGTCCGGCTCCCTGGGTGGCCGTGCCGTACGCGCCGGGCGGGGTGGGGGCGGAGCGGTTCCTCGAACCGGTCATGGTGTCGGGGATGCTGCTCGGCGACAGGAACGGGCCCGACTTCGTGCCGTTCTGGCTGGGCGACCGGGACCCGGCGCTGCCGGCGCCCGCGCCGCCCGGGCCTCCGCCGGTCGCGACCAGGCGTTCGGTCGGCCTGGCCGCCGCGCTGCTGGCCACGCTCGTCACGCTGATGGTCGTCATGATGCTGTTGCTGCTGTTCCGGCCGGAGGGCGACCAGCAACCGTCCCGCCCGCTGCCGCCGCCGGTCGTCGTCCCCACGCCGCCGCCGACGCCGGCCTCGCCCCGGCCGGGGGACCAGTCGCCCACGCCGTCCGAGGGCGGTACGGAGCGGCGCACCGCCGTCCCCGGCGGAGATGACGACCTCGGCGGGGAGATCTGACCCGGCCCTTCCGGGAGTTCGGCCCATGGACCCGCCACGGCGGATCTCAGCAGCGCGGATCTCGGCAGGGCCGATCTCGGCGGGGCCGACGGCCGGTGGGGGCGTCGTCGGAGGTCGGCGGCGGTCGTCGGTGGTCGGCGGCGGTCGTCGGTGGTCGGCGGCGGTCGTCGGTGGTCGTCGGTGGGAGAGACGGCCGGTGTGGGGCGTCAGCGGGGGGAGACGAACCCCGACTCGTAGGCCGCGATCACCGCCTGGGTGCGGTCCCGGGCGTCGAGCTTGGCCAGCACGTTCCCCACGTGCGTCTTGACCGTCTCCGGGCCCACCACCAGCTCGGCCGCGATCTCGCCGTTGGACAGGCCGCGCGCCATCAGCCGCAGCACGTCCGCCTCGCGCGCCGTGAGCCGGCCGATCCCCGGCACGGCGCGGTCCGCGCCGCGCGCGGCCGCCAGCGACCTGATCGCGGCGGGGAAGAGCAGCGAGTCGCCCGACGCCACCAGCCGGATGGCGTGCACCAGTTCCTCCGGCCGGGCGCGCTTGAGCAGGAAGCCGCTCGCCCCGGCCCGCAGCGCCTCGTAGACGTAGTCGTCGTTCTCGAAGGTCGTGACCACCAGAACCTTGGGCGGCGCCTGACCGGCCAGGATCCTGCGGGTCGCCTGGATCCCGTCCAGCGCGGGCATGCGGACGTCCATGAGCACCACGTCGGGCCGCGTCGCGCGCACCGCGGACACCGCCTCGGCCCCATCCGACGCCTCGCCGACGACCGCCAGGTCCGGCTCGGCCTCGATGATCACGCGCAGGCCCGTACGGATGAGGACCTCGTCGTCGACGATCACCACACGCAGCGCCACGGCTCAACCTTAGAGGGCCTCCGGCGGTCGGCCCGAACGCGTCCGGGCCGATGTGTCAGCGACCAGGCCTGACCGGCGACAGCTTCGTGCGTGTCACCGGAACCGCGCGCGCCTGCGGCCGGGATGTCGCGGGAGCCGGGTTCGTCTTCGCCCGGGAGCAGGTGATGCTGACCGCGCACACCGTGGCCGGAGCGGATCTTCCCGTGAAGGTTTCGCTCGCCGGCGGGCGAGGCTTCGACGCCGAGGTGGTGGTCTTCGATCCGCTGACGGATATCGCGGTGTTGTCGGTCAAGGGCCCACCGTCGCAGCGAAGGCGGGCGACCGTCCCGGTCTCCACCGAACGGTGCACCTGACGATTACCCCCCGCGATCTACATCGTAAAGGCGGTCACGATGGTCCGCCGATGCCCTTCCCGTTCGGGATCCGACCCTGGCGGCCGGACGACCGGGGTCCTTCGAAGATGTGAAGGCCGAGAATCGCGGAGGGCTCGGCCAGTCCGGGGCCGCCCGCGCGGATCCACGCCGCGATGTCGTCGGCCGCCTCCATCTGGTTGACCAGGCCGAGCCAGACCGGACGGCCGCCCGCCGCCCGCCCGGCGGGTGAGGGCCGGACGACGACGTTGGCCTGCTCGCACACGTTCAGGCAGTCGGTGACGCGGACGTCGGCGACCTCGGCGAGCACGCGTACCTGCGCGTCGTGGTCGAGCCGCGCCACCTTCCCGCTGTTGCCGCAGCAGCAGCCGCGGCAGACGACGATCCCGCTCATCCGTGCGTGAAGCCCTTGCCGGTGCGGTCCAGCGGATCGGGCTCCAGACCGAGGTAGGTGGCGCGGATCTCGTCCCAGGCGGCCAGCCGGGTGAAGTCCGGCGGGTCGAGGACCTGCTGGCGGTCGGTGAGGAACGGGTTGGGCAGCATCACGGTCATCATCTGCTCGTCCCTGCCGTTGAACAAACGCACCCCCCAGGAGGTGGGGCTGCCGTCGGCGCCGACACGGCGGTACAGTTCGGCGCGGGCGCAGCGGCGGATCCGGCCGAGTTCGGGGCCGCTCGCGGTGTGCTCGCCGATGCACAGATGGAAGTGCCAGCGGCCGAAGTCGACGGTGACATAGCCGTCGTACAGGCTGATCCGCTCGGGCGCGTTGGGCGCGGCGACCTCCCAGGCGGCGCCCTGGATGATCACACCGAACCAGATGTGCTCCCAGTACTTCTCGAAGATGTCCTTCACCAGGGACAGCAGGGTCTGCTCGTCGGTGGGCAGCGCCCACACGTGCAGGGTGCCGGTGCCCTCTTCCTCGACGACGATGTGGCTCATCAGGGTCCTCGGGATTCTCGTACGGCACGGGTCCACTGCTCGCGGCGGGCCTCGGCGGTGATCAGGGCGCAGTCGCCGCACTTGCCGCCGCCGGGCAGGCGGTAGTACAGGCAGCAGCCGCGCCGGACGAAGAAGGGATGGCCGGGCGCCGGCTCGGCCAGCTCCCCGGTGCCTCGCAGCGGGCCCATCTCCAGCAGCTCGCGGCCCAGAGCGACGGCCGCGCCGCCGAGTCCGGGGCGTACGCGGGCGAGGGCGTGGACGGTCCCCGCCAGCGCGGAGGCCGCGTTGCCCCACAGCAGGCCCGGTGCGATCTTCACGACCCTCCGGAACGCCGCGGCCAGCGGCTCCAGCAGCCCGGTCACCACGGTGCGGCACAGGTGCTCGGCGCCGCGTGCCGGGTCGCGGATCCGCCACCCGTCCAAGCGGGCGGCGCGCAGCGGAAGCGGTCCACCGGTCACGGCCCGCCAGTGGACCCGATCGGGGTCGAGGTCGATCAGCAGATCATGGGCGACCGCCGCGCCGAGCGGGGGTGACCAGAGCCGGGCGGCGAGCCCCTGGAAGAGGATGGAGGCGGCCACCCGGGTCTCGGCGGTGTTCAGCCGCTCGGCGACGTCGGCGATCCGTCCCTCCAGGAGGCCGGGATCGGTGAGCAGGTCGGCGAACGGCCGCCACCCGGCCTCGACCCGGCCGATGTCGAGCACGAAGTAGTCGCCGACCGTGGAGACGTCGGCGACCGCGCCGGACACGGCCAGGGGAGCGGCGGGCAGCAGCACCGGAGAGGCCGGCGCGTGTTCCGGCAGCGGGCGGTGGACACAGCGGTGGACATCGTCGGCGGTCACGCGCACCCTTCCTTCAATGCCCATATGGAGCACGAACACGCCCGAGGCGGGCCGCCCATCGGCGGCCGGTCCGGCCGGTCAACCTCTCACCAGAGCGCCGGACTCCATCGCGACCCAGATCGCGCCGTCGGGCCCGACCGTGAGCCCGTGGGGTTCGGCGCCCTCAAGCGGATACTCCTCGATCTCGCCCCCCGTCGTGATGCGGCCGAGGTTGCCGCTGCCCCACTCGGTGAACCAGAGGGCGCCGTCCCCGCCGGTCACGATGGCGTGCGGCCTGGCGGACCGATCGGGCAGCGGGAACTCGGTGACGGCGCCGGACGTGTCGATCCGGCCCACCTGTCCCGCGCCGATCTCCACGAACCACAGCGCCTCGTCCGGGCCGGCGCAGATGCCCACCGGAGCGGCGCCCGGCGTGGGCAGCGCGTACTGCGTCACCTCGCCGTCGACGGTGATGCGGCCGATCGCGTTGCCCTGGTTGAGGGTGAACCAGAGCGCGCCGTCAGGCCCCGCCGCGATCATCGACGGCATCGCGCCTTCGGTGGGCAGCGGGTGGAGGGTGACCTCGCCCGCCGCGGTGACGCGTCCGATCTGGTCACCCTGGAGCCGCGTGAACCACATGGCTTCGTCCGGGCCGGCGGCGATGCCGTACGGCGAGGCCACCTCGAAGGCGGTGATCGTGCCGTCCAGGGTGATCCGCCCGATCCGGCCGCCCACGAACTCGGTGTACCACAACGATCCGTCATGCCCCACGGTGATCACCGTGGGCTGCCCGTCGGCAGGGTCGAGCTGGAAGATCGTGGGGTCCTCGCCCGGGACGACCCGCCCGATCTGTCCCTGATGGACGAGCGTGAACCACAGCGCGCCGTCGGGACCGGTGACGACGCCGTAAGGAGAACCATTGATCAACATACGCAGCCCCCCGAAAGTGAGATTTCCATGCCGGTGAAACGGCGCCGCAGCGCCCGGTCGTGCGTGACCACCACGAGCGCGCCGCCGTAGCCGTCGAGCGCCTCTTCGAGCTCCTCGACCAGGGTGGGCGAGAGGTGGTTGGTGGGCTCGTCGAGCAGCAGCAGGTCATGCTCGCCCGCCAGCAGCATGGCCAACGCCAGCCGCCGCCGCTGGCCCACCGACAGTGCGCCGACCTTGAGCTCGAGCGCGTCCGGAGGGAACAGGCCGGTCGCCGTCAGCGCCGCCGCCTCCCCGCCGTAGGTCTCGATGACCGTCCGGTCCGGATCGAACGTCACCTCCTGCGGGAGGTATCCGGCCCGCGCGCCCGTCTCGGCCGCGATCGCGGCGAGCAGCGTCGACTTGCCCGCGCCGTTGGGCCCGTGGATCAGTAGCCGGTCGCCCGCCGCGACGCGCACCTGACCGAGCTGGACGAGCGTGCCCGTGCGCGTACCGGGAGCGAACGTGCCCCGGAAGCGCAGCGGCCTGGGCGGGCACGGGACCGGGTTCTCCTCCAGGCGGCGCAGGCGCTCCTGGGCCTGCCGTACCCGCGAGGCCACCGAGCTCTGCACGCGCCCGGCGTTGCGGTCGTAGGCCATCTTGTTGTTGTCCTTCATGGCCCGGCCGACGGCGACGCGGTGCGCGGTGGTCGCGGCGAACTCCTTGACCTGCCGGACCTCCTCCTGCCAGTCGGCGTAGGCCTGCTCCCAGCGCAGCCGGGCCGCCGCCTTCTCGCCGAGGAATCCGGTGTAGCCGCCGCCGAACCGGGTCATCGTGCCGCCTTCGACCTCGAGGATCGCCGTCGCCACCCGGTCCAGGAAGATCCGGTCGTGCGAGACCGTCACCACCGTGCCCTTGTGCTCGCGCAGCCGATCCTCCAGCCAGGTCGTGGCCGCCTCGTCGAGGTGGTTGGTCGGCTCGTCGAGCAGCAGGATCTCCGGCGAGGCCGCCAGCACGCAGGCCAGCCCCAGCCGTGCCAGCTCGCCGCCGGACAGGCTCGACAGCACGCGGGAGCGCTCGATCCGAGCCAGGCCCAGCCCGTGCATCGCCTTGTCCACGCGGGCGTCGGCCTCGTATCCGCCCCTGGCCTCGAAGGCGGTGAGCAGCTCGCCGTACCTGTCCATGTCCTGCGCCTCGGCGGCTTCCTGAATGCCGCGCTCGAGCGCACGCAGCTCGGCCAGGGCGGCGTCGATCGCCTGTTGGACGGTGTGGTCGCCGGGCAGGTCGTGGGTCTGGCCCAGGTAGCCGACGCCGCCGGCCGCCGACACCGTCACCTCGCCGTCGTCCGGCATCTCCAGCCCGGCGATCACTCGGAGCAGCGTGGACTTGCCGGAACCGTTCTCGCCCACGATCCCCGCGCGCTCGCCGGGGCTGACGCTGAAGGTAATCTGGTTGAGGACTCGGCGCTCGCCGTACGACTTCGAGACTCCCTTGAGGGAGAGCTGTGTGGTCAGAGGGAACTCCAATCGCAACTTGTGTAGCTTTAAGCTAGTCTGATTTCAGGGCCTAACGCAACTGGAGTTGACTTTGGACAGACGTCCCGGTGGCCGCAGCGCTCGCGTACGCGACGCCGTTCGGCAGGCGACGATCGCCGAGCTGGCCGAACACGGCTACAGCGGACTGACGGTGGAGAACGTGGCGATCCGCTCAGGCGTCCACAAGACGACCGTGTACCGCCGCTGGGGAAGCGTGGAGGGGCTCATCGCGGACGCGCTGGAGCTCGCGCGGGAGGAGCCGTGGCCGATACCCGACACCGGCTCCTTCCGGGATGATCTGAGGGAGATCGTCCGGCTGGTGCAGAGCGGGTTCGCCGATCCCGTCGCCGGGCCGATCTCCGCCGCGTTCGTGACGGCGGCCGTACAGAACGGCGACGCCGCGCGATCCCTGCACGACTTCTTCGTGGCCCGCCACGAGCAGGCGGCCGAAGTGGTGCGGCGGGCTGTGGAGCGGGGCGAGCTCGCGGCGGACACGGACGGCGCCGAGGTGATCAGGATGGCCGTCGCTCCGATCTACTACCGGCTGTTCATCACGCACGAGCCGGTCACCGAACGCGACGCGGAGCGCGCGGCCGACGCCGCTGTCGCCGCCGCGCGCGCGGGCGTCCTGTCCGCGCCTACCTCTGATCCGCGGTGAACCGGGGGATCGGCGTGGTCGGCGGACGGCGCCGAGTCGCGAGGGCCTCGTCGGCGATGACGCCGCGTACGCTCATGACCGCCACCCTCCCGCCGAAGGCAGCGGCAGGGAGGCGCGGACCCGCCAGCCGCCGTCCGCCGGTCCGGCTTCGAACTCGCCGCCGAGCAGGTCCGCCCGCTCACGCATCCCCGCCAGACCGCGGCCGGCCCCCGGACGTCCCGCCCGCCCGGGCCGTGTCGCGTTCCTCAGGTCCAGTTCCAAGGTCTCGTCGCGTACGGCCAGCGACACCTCGATCGGGGCGGCGCCGTACCGCAGGGCGTTGGTGAGCGCCTCTTGAACCATCCGGTACGCCTCACGGGACACCACCGGAGGCACACCGGATAGATCCCCTATTTTACGGATGATCCGAGCGCCGGAGGAATCCAGGAGCCGATCCAGGTCGCGCAGGGTCGGCTCCGGCTCCCGGCGGCTCGCGCCTTCGCGCAGCACACCGATGACGTGGTCCAACTCGCCGAGCGCGGACCTGGCCGACTCCTCGATCGCCCTCAGCGCCGCCCGCGCCGTCTCCGGGTCCCGGTCCAGGACGCGGCCCGCGGCGGCGGCCTGGACGGTGACGACGCTGAGGGCGTGACCGACCGAGTCGTGCAGCTCCCTGGCCAGGCGGTTGCGGGCGGCCAGCCGCCGAGCGTTCGCCTCGGCCGCCGCGAGCCGGTCGTCGGGGGAGGGGCCGAGCAGGGCGGGGGCCAGCTCGGCCAGGAGCGCCCCCGCCCCCGTCAGCGCGCCGAACAGTGCCACGAGGGTCAGCACGGCGAGCGGCGGCCCCCATGCCGCCGCCCAGCCCGTCTCCATCGTGAGATCGCCGACCCGCACGGGGCCGTCCACCACCGGCAGCGCCGCCGCCCAGATCGCGAAGGGCACGAGCGCCAGGGCGAGGCCGCTGGACACGCCGCCGACCGCGAGATGGGCGGTGAACCAGGCGGCGGTGCGCAGGCGTTCCGCCCAGGTGCGCCGGGCGCGGGGAGGTGGCGCCTCGACGGAGACGCCCAGCAGCGCCCGCGCCGCCACGATCTCGAACACGCGTACCGGCAGGAACAGGCCGGACGCGGCGACGAGGGGCAGGACGGCCAGGAAGATCAGCGGCTGGACCGAGAGCAGCGGGTCGCCGACACCCGGGGAGCTCCGCCAAAGCGCGGTCACCACCTCGCCGGCCATCATGTACGGCATCAGCAGCGCGCCGCCGAGGACCAGGCAGGCCCACCGGCGGTAGGTGACCGCGCTGCGCAACGCGGCGGCGACGGCGTTCACCGCGTGCTCCCTTCGTTTCCCGATCGTGGTCGTCGTTCCCGGGGCGCCGGGGTGCTCCGCGGGCCGCGGAGCGTTTTCATGGCCACTCCCGGCGCGTCCGGCGGTGGTCGCCCCGGGCGCATCCGTGGAGACGGACGCCGGGGCCGTCCGATTCTCCCCGTACGGCACCTGCTCGCGCGACCGCCCCTGGCCAGCGGTGGGGGACGCCGGTGCGAGGCGCTCGGGACCGGTGCGGCGATGCGGGACGGACGCGATGCCGGTGGCGGCACCCGGAGTCGAACGCGGGCCTGGGCGTCGGGTGGGCGTGGGCTGGGGGCGTGGGCTGGGGGCGTGGGGTGACGGCGAGGGCGAGGGCGTGGCGTGGGGCGAGGGCACGGGGTGGGGGCGTGGGGTGGGGGCGTGGCCGGTCAGGCGAGGCCGCAGGTGGCGCACCGGCCCCTGGTGCGGTAGTGGTAGCCGATCGCGGCCACCGCCATGGTCAGCCCCCACAGGAGGAACACGGGATAGATGGCCTGGAACACCCACGCGGAGATTCCTCCCAGGTCACCGCGGTTCGGCGGGGCGAGGAGGCCGAGCCCGGAGGCGACCGCCATGCCGGTGCCGATGAGCCCGGTGGAGATCGACATCACCGAGCCGACGAACGCGGCGGTCAGCGGCATCCAGCGCGGGATGAACCGGGGAGTCCAGGTGCGGGCGAAGCCGATCCCGAGCGCCACGCCGATGAGGCCGAGTACGGCGGTGTCGCCGAGACCGGGCGTCCACAGGTGGACGTCGTCGCCGAAGGTGTGGGGATCGTCCAGGCCGAACGTGCCGCCCAGCCCCCACTGCGCCTTCAGCACGCCGTACGCGCCGGCGAGCAGGGCGCAGGCGTATCCGGCGTGGCGGGTGTACCCGCCCAGGGCGTCCCAGCCGCTCCAGCCCTTCGTGCTCGGGCTCTGTCCGAGCTCGCCGGTCTCGCCGCCCTGGCCGCCCTGGCCGCCCTGGGCGTTCCCGGTACCCGGGCGACCGCATCGGGCGCAGGCGCCCAGCGACCGCCGCCGATGGCGCACAGTGGCGAACGCGACGGCCGTGCCCGCCACCAGGGACGCGATGCGGCTGCCGCTGGCAAGCCAGTCCAGCTCCAGGTTCAGGCCCAGGTCGGCCTGGTCGCCGGTGAGAAGGGAGATCCCCTTCATGATCAGTAAGAGGATGTCGAACGCGACCCCGGTCGCGGCGTAGCCGATGAGCAGCGCGGCGGCGGCCCATCCGCCCGCGACGACCCAGGGCCGGTGCGGGTGCCGGGCTGTGACACCCGGGGCTGCGGGGTGTGGGGCCGTGGGGTGCGGGTCCGTCGGGTCGGTGTTCGTCGGGTGCGGGTTCATGACTCCACGCTCCCGACAGCGCGGTCTGCGCTCCTCCCGTGCGGGAGGGACCGGCCTCCCCCGCGAGGGGGAGATCCGGCCCCGTGCGGGTTCCCCGTGTCTCCGGCAGGGGCGCTTGCCGGCCAGGGGAGATCATCCCAATGCGGGTTCCCCACCGCCTCCGGTGTCGTCGCTTGCCGGCATACGAGATCCGGCCCCCGGTTCCCCCTTTCCTGCGCGGTCGATTGCCGGGAGATCCGGCCCCGTGCGGGTTCCGGCATCTCCTGTGCCGTCGATGGCCGGCCGCGCCGTTCAGCGGGCGAGTAGCTCCCGAAGGGCCGCGACGACGTCGGCGGGGGCCTCCTCGGCCATGAAATGGCCGCAGCGGACGGTGACGTGGCGCAGGTCGGGCGCCCATGCCCGCCACAACGCGTCGGCGTCGTAGCCGAGGGCGGCTCCCCAGTCCTGCTGAAGCACGGTGACCGGCATCCGCAGCCGGTTGCCGGCGGCGCGGTCTGCCCGGTCGTGCTCGACGTCGACGCCGGCGGAGGCGCGGTAGTCGGCCACGATCGAGGGCACGGCCGCACGGCAGGCGTCCAGGTACGCGGCGCGTACGTCGGCGGGCAGCGCCTCCGGGGCACGGGTCCAGATGTCGAGGAAGTGACCGAAGAAGGCGTCCGGGGCGGCGTTGATCATCTGCTCGGGCAGGCCGGGAGGCTGGGCCATCAGGTAGAGGTGGAAGCCGACGGCGGCGGTGACGCCGTGCAGCGCCTCCCACATGTCCAGGGTCGGCAGCACGTCGAGGCAGGCGAGGTGCGTGATCGCCTCGGGGTGGTCGAGGCCGGCGCGGAAGGCGACCAGCGCGCCGCGGTCGTGCCCCGCCAGCGCGAAGCGCTCGTGCCCCAGCGCACGGGCCAGGGCGACGACGTCGGCGGCCATGGTGCGCTTGGCATAAGCTGTGCCGTCGGTTTCGGCGGGTTTGTCGCTCGCGCCGTACCCGCGCAGGTCGGGGCAGATCACGGTGTGGTCGGTGGCCAGGTCGGCGGCGACGTGCCGCCACATCAGGTGGGTCTGGGGGAAGCCGTGCAGCAGCACGATCGCGGGGCCAGAGCCCGCGACCGCCGCGTTCAGGGACACGCCCTCGGCGACCGGGACGCGCTGAAGGCCGAAGCCGGTGATGGTCGACGCCATGATTTCCGTCTCTTTCCGTGGATGGCCAGGTGCGGCAAGCCTGCCGGGCGCGGATGAGCATCGGATCAGCACACGGGCGTGACCGGTCCGACGGCCGGGGGGAGGAGCAGAGGTGCGGGTCGCGTTCGGGGTGCTGGGGCCGGTGGCGGCCTGGGACGCGGACGGGAACACGATCGCGTTGAAGGGGCCGCGGCACCGTGCGGTGCTGGCCCGGCTGATCGTCGCCCGCGGCCGCGTCGTTCCGGTCACCCGCCTGACGGAGGACCTGTGGGAGGACCCGCCCCCGGGAGCGGTGGGCGCGGTCCGCACCTTCGTGGCCGCGCTGCGCCGGGCCCTGGAACCCGGGCGCCCGCCCCGTACCCCGGCCCGGCTGCTGGTCACCGACGGACCCGGGTACGCGCTGCGGGCGGAGCCGGACGCGGTGGACGCCTGGCGCTTCGGGCGGGTGGTGACCGGGGCCGCGACGCTGCCGCCCGCGGACGCCCTCGCCCGGCTTGAGGAGGCGCTGGCGTGGTGGCGCGGACCCGCGTACGCCGAGTTCGCCGACGAACCCTGGGCCGACGCCGAGCGCGCGCGGCTGGCGGAGTTGCGGCTGCACGCCGTCGAGCGCCGGGCCGAGGCCCGGCTCGCGCTGGGGCTGGCCGCCGAGGCGGTTCCGGATCTGGACGCGCACGTGGCCGAGCACCCGTGGCGGGAGGACGCGTGGCGTCTGCTGGCGCTGGCGCTGTACCGCACCGGCCGCCAGGGGGAGGCGCTCGCGGTGCTGCGCCGCGCGCGGACGCTCCTGGTCGGGCGGCTCGGCGTGGACCCCGGCCCGGCACTGCGCGGCCTGGAGACGGACATCCTCCGGCAGGCCGAACACCTCGACCTCGTCCCCGGCTCCCGGCCCGATGACGCGGCGGGTCGGGTGTGGGCCCGGGCCACCGCCGCGTACGACCGCACCGTGTCGTCCGGCGCACGGACCCGGCTGGAGTCGACGGTGGGCCTGCTGCGGGGACTCGCGGTGAGCGGCGGCGGCGGTCTGGAGGCGGCCGGTGAGCACCGCGTGGCGGCCATCGCGGCGGCCGAGGAGCTGGGCGACGCGGAACTGACCGCCCGCGTGATCGGCGCGTACGACGTGCCCGCGATCTGGACCCGCGTGGACGACCCGGAGCGGTCGGCGCGGGTGGTCGCGGCCGCCGAGCGTGCCCTGACCGCCCTGCCGCCCGGCGGCCACGAGACGATCCGGGCGCGGCTGCTGGCCACGATCGCCCTGGAGTCGCGCGGCACCCGGTCGGCGCGCGGGCTCGAGGCGGCCGGGCAGGCGGAGGAGATCGCCCGCCGTCTGGGGGACCCCGCGCTGCTGGCGTTCGCTCTCAACGCCGTGTTCATGCAGACGTTCCACCGCACCGGTCTGGCGCCGCGCCGGGACGAGATCGGCGCCGAGCTGGTCACCCTCTCCGCACGGCATGGCCTCGCCACCTTCGAGATCCTCGGCCACCTCATCCGGCTCCAGGCCCGCGCCGCCCTGGGGGACTTCGCCGGAGCCGACCGCCACGCCGCCGCCGCCGACCGCCTGGCCGAGCGCCACGAGCGGCCGCTGGTGGGCGTGTTCACCCGGTGGTACGCCGCCATGCGGCTCGCCGCGACCGGCTCGGCCCCGGCCGCCGAGGTGGAGGCGGCCTACCGGGAGGCCGCAGCCGGGCTGGAGGGCGCGGGCATGCCGGGACTGGAGCGCGGCCTGCTGCCGCTCGCGCTGCTGTGCGTACGCGTGACGCGCGAGCTGCCCCTGCGGGCCGGGGACCGCGTCGACTGGGGGCCGTACGAGCCGTGGGTCCGGCCGCTGGCGCTGCTGGACGAGGGCCGTCGCGACGACGCGGCGGCGGCGCTGCGCGAGGTGCCGGACCCGCCCCGAGACCTGCTGTCCGAGGCCCTGTGGTGCCTCACGGCGCGCGCCGCCGTCGCCGTCGGCGACCGGGACACGATGGAGCGGGCCCGCGTCGCGCTCACGCCCGCGGCGGGGGAGCTGGCCGGCGCGGGCAGCGGCCTCCTCACCCTTGGGCCGGTCTCGGCGTACCTGGCCGGGTTGTGAGGTTCTCGCCCATCAGGATCGGGCGGGCCGGTCGCCAGGAGGCCACCCCACCGTCCGCCGGGTTGTGACGTTCTCGTCCATCAGGGTCGGGCGGGTCACCAGGAGGCGTCGCCGTCCAGCACGCGGGCGAGCCGGGCCGCGTGCGGAGACCAGTCCAGCCCCCGGTCCCGCGCCCAGACGTCGTCGTGGCAGGTGCGCAGGTGGCGCGGGCCCGCGTCGCCGATGACGGTCACCACGTCCCCGCCCACGCCCTCGGCGCGTACGCGGGTGACGATCTCGAGTGCCGCCCACAGGTTCGCGCCGGTCGCGGGGCCCACCGCCAGCCCGGTCGCCTCGCGTACGCGCCGCGCGGCGGCGACGCTCGCGGCGTCGGGCACGGGGACGACGAGGTCGACCACGTCGGCGGAGAACGCGGGCTCCATCCGGGGCCGTCCGATGCCCTCGATGCGGGACGGCATCCCGGTGGCGTAGTCGGCCGCGCCGTAGGCCCATCCCGGGAAGTAGGCGGAGTTCTCCGAGTCGGCGACGGCCAGGCGCCCGGGAAGGCCGTTCCCGCGCAGGTGCCGGCCGACGGCGGCGGACGTGGCGCCCGTCCCCGCGCCGACCACGACCCAGCGCGGGCACGCGCCGACCTGCCCGAACAGCTCGTCGGCCAGGCTCGCGCCGCGCCACTCCACGGTCGCGGCCGCCGTGTAGTGGTCCACGTAGTGGCCCCCGATCCGCTCCGCCAGGTCCCGGGCCTCGTCGTAGATCGCGAGCGGTGGATCGACGTACCGGCACGTCCCGCCCAGCCGCTCCACGTCCGCGCCCGAGGACTTCCGCGGCATCACGGCGACGTACGGCAGGCCGAGCAGCCGGGCGACGTGCGCCTGGGCGGTCGCCATCGCGCCGCCGGCGGCCTCGACCACCGTGGTGCCCTCCGCGATCCGGCCCGCGACGATCGCGTCGTGGAAGAGCGCGCACGCCAGCCGGTGCTTGAGGCCGCCCGGCCGCGCCGACTCGTCCTTCATGAGCAGCCGTACGCCCCATCCGGCCGGAAGGGGGAACTCGCGGAGCGGCGTGACGCCGATCTGCCGGCGTTCCCCGTCGAGGATGTCGATCGCCTGTCTGGCCCATTCGCTGATCATGCGCGGCAATCTAGCCGCCCGCCCCGGCGGACGACGACCGGGCGGCGGCCTCCTGCCACCTGGAGCCCCTGGGCCGGGATCCGTGAAAGCGAGGCCCGGCGGCTGCCCCCGCCGCTTCGGCGCCGGCGCGTCGAAGACACGCTCCGGCAGGTCAGCCGGTCGCTCCCCGGCTTGCTCCCGCGCCCGGCACGGTGGCGCGAGGCCGTTCGGCGGCGCGGGTCATCTCACGATCTGGAGCAGGGCCTGGTTCCGGGTCTGCGCCGACTCGGCGAGCCGCTGCAGTTCCCTGCCGGCGGAGTCGAGTACGACCAGGGTGTTGTGCTTGCGACCGAGTACGCGGACCACCAGGCGGCCGTCGGCGAGGTAGAACGCGCCCATCTTGGTCCCCTTGACCGGGATGGGCACCCGCTTGCCGGTGACGGTGTCGACGATCGTCGGCGTGAACCCCACCGGCCACCCCCCGTCTCCCCCCGGATCCTCCGGCGACAGCGTGTGCACCACGACCTTCCCGCCGTCCGGCGACAGGCTCTGCACGTGGTTCGCCAGCTTGATTCCCTTGGCCCGGACCGAGGTCCCGGTCTTCAGGTCGAAGACATGGACGCCCGCGGTCGTGCCGGCATACCCGGCGAGGTGGCGCCCGTCGGCGGACCAGGCGAGGTGGCAGACACCGAACGTCTTACCGACCCTGCGCGCGCCCGTGCCATCCGCGTTTATCACCATCAGCGGTGACTTGTCGGAATTATCCATGGGGAAGTAGGCGACCCGGCTGGAGTCGGGGGACCAGACCGGCGTGAGGCAGGGGGCCCCGGCGGCGGCGCCCCCGGCCACGGTCTTCGCCGTGCTCCCGTCTCCGACGTGCAGTTTGCCGTCCAGCGTGATCCAGGCGAGCCTGGTGCCGTCGGGCGAGGCGGCGAACTGGTACGACTCCGGCGCGTTACCGATCTTGGTGAACCCCTTGCCGGGCTCGTACCTGCTGATCGGGTTTCCCTTGCCCTCCTTGAAGTAGACGGCGACGCCCTCGATCGGCTTCGGCGCCGCCCTCGTGGTCCCGGTGGCCGCGCCGGCTCCGCCGGCAGCGGTGGTGCGGGCGAGGGCGGCATCGGGTGTGAGCGGCGCGGGGGTCAGCAACATAGGGACGAGGGCGAGTCCGGAAAGGGCGCGCAGCTTCGACGCGGGGGCGGTGAGGATCGAGGCGGCGCGGCCGGCGATCGCGTCGGCGGCCGGAGGGAGTGCGGTGCGCTCCATCGAGATCTCCTGAAATAACGGGCATATTCCGGTCTGGCCTTCGGCTGTGCCATCCGGGCTTGTGCACGCAGTGAACGGCCACCCGCTTGCAGACCACTTGATCACCGCATGCCGGCCGCGCCGCAGGGCGACCGGTCGCTCACGTCACGCCGCCCGCCTCAGGCGGTCGGCGGTGGTCAGTTAAGGGAGCGGCCGAACTGCTCGCCCTGCCGTTCCGGGCGCAGGTGAACGGCACCGGCCTTCCCGGCGGCTTTCCGGGCGGGCGACAGCACGGTCACCTGCTCATCGGCGAGGGTGGACACGACGAGTTCGTCCCCGCCGTCTCCGTCCAGGTCGAGCAAGGCCACTCTCTCCCCGAATCCACGCACGAACTCGCCCGGTACACCGGCGGACGACGGGTCGAAGACCTGGGCCCCCTTCGTCGACAGGCCGCCCCGCCCGCCGTACAGTACGGCGACCGCGCCCTCGCTCGCGCCCTCACCGAGCTGGACGTACCCCTCGCTCGCGCCGACCGCGACGTCCGCGTACCCGTCGCCGTCGACGTCACCGACGGCGACGGACGATCCGAAGCTCCGGGCGGCCTCCGACATCCCGGGCATGCCGGGAGAGGCCGACGTCCAGAACCTCGGCGTGCCGTCCAGACCTCCGGCGGATCCCCGGGTGACGGAGATTCGGCCACCGGCATCGTCGACGGCGTCGTCGGAACTGCTCGTGACCACGTCACCGTAGCCGTCACCGTCGAGATCGCCGACCGCCACGGCACGCACACCCCAGCCGGGGAAGGTCCCGCGCGCCCGCCCCGCCAGGCCGGCCCGCGACCCCCGGTACACCACACCGACGCCCTCGTCGGCCGGGTCGTCCTCCGAGTAGGCGACGGCGAGGTCGGCGTAGCCCTCCCCGGTGACGTCACCGGCCGCGAGCGCGCCGACATCCGCGATGTCCCTGATGACACTGCGCCAGTTCGTCTTCCCAGTTCGCATGCCTGCTCCTCCGCGGGCCACCCATACGGAGGTGAAGGTGGCCGCCGCCAGGTCGGCGCGGCCGTCCCGGTCGAAGTCGCCGACGGCCAGCGCGGCGCCGAACCCGGTCGCGCGCTCGGGCCTTCCCAAAGAGACGAGCCGCCCGGACAGCCCCTGCTCGGACCCGAAGGCGATCTCCACGGAACCCGCGCGCCCGCCCTTCCCCGGCGCGCCGATCACGAGGTCCGCGTAGCCGTCGCCGTCGAGGTCGCCGGAGGCGAGGGTCGCGCCGAACCTCTCCCCCTTCACGGCCGCGCCACCCCTGTCGAGGAACTGCCGGTTCGCGGCGGCGACCCCGGCCGCCGAGCCGTACACCACCTCCGCGCGGCCGGCCCCCTTCATGCCGTTCACCGTCCCCTCCGGAGCGCCGACGGCCAGGTCGGCGTACCCGTCGCCGTTGAAGTCGTGCGCTCCTCCGGCCGTGCGGGCGCTCGGCGACGGCCTCGCCGCGGGACCGCCGGTCGCCGAACCTGTGGTGGCGGAATCGGCGGTCGCGGGAGGGGGAGCGGTCCCCGCGCCGGTGTTCGCCGTGGCGCACCCCGCCGTCGCAGCCGCGACAAGTAGCCCCAGGAGAAGGTTCACCGCAGATTTGCAGGCAATGATCACATGTATCCGATCAGGTAGGGGTCGGTACGGTTCCACACCGCCGTACCGGAACATCGCCTTCACCCCACCGGTACGTTTCCTCGCACGTTCCCGCTGTACGTGTCAGGTCGTGGCCTGCCGGACGTCCTCCTCGGCGCCGGTCGGCCGTACGCCGGGGTGGCGGGAGAAGGCCGAGGGGATTCAGCGCGGAACCCCGGCGGTCTCGGTGGCCGCGCTCACCGTCGTACCGGGCCGTTTTCCGGCAGGAGGGAACCGTTCACGGCCGATGTCGCGATAGACCGGTCGTGTACGGATTCCTCGCCCGGCGTCGCGAACCCCTCCGGTCGGCCCCGACAGCGGCGACGCGGAACTGCTGGCCGCCGTGGCCGCCCGCAGGACCGAGGCGCTGCGCGTGCTCCACCGGCGGCACGCTCCCTGGCTCCGCGTACGGCTGGCGCGGCGGTGCGCCGACCCCGACCTGGTGGACGACGCGATCCAGGACACGTTCGTCGCCGTCTGGCGGGACGCGCACCGCTACCGCGCGGGCGAGGGCGAGGCGGCGGCCTGGATCTGGACGATCGCGATCCGCCGCCTGATATCGATCATGCGCGGGACCCGGACGACGCCGCCGGTCACCCCGCTCGACGACGCGCACCTGGTCGCCGAGTCGGCCGAGGACGCGGTCCTGGTCGGCGTCGAACACGGCGACCTGGGCGACGCCGTCGCCCGCCTCTCGCCCGAACTGCGCGCCGCCGTCCAGGCGACCGTGCTCGACGGCCTCACCGTCAAGGAGGCCGCCCGCCTCCTCGGGATACCCGAGGGCACCGTCAAGACCCGCGTCATGCGGGCCAAGGCCCGGCTCAGGGAGTATCTGGCATGACCTGGCACCTGCCCCCCGACCTCGTCGAGCGTTACGCTCACGGCCTGCTCGACCCCGTCCAGGTCATGTCCGCGGAGAGCCACCTCGCCCGCTGCCCGCGCTGCCGGGCGGCGGTGCCGTACGACGAGGGGTGGCTCGCGGCGAGCTGGGAAGAGCCGCGCTCACCGTCGCCTGGCTCGCGGCGGTGGCGGCCGGCCCGCTGCTCGCCGGAGACAGGCTGCTGGCCTTCTCACCCGGAGCGCAGGCGCTGTACGGCGCGGCGGCGCTGGGCCTCGTCCCCCTCGTCTACCTGCGGCGCGCCCGCCTCGACCCCGGAGAACCCCGATGACCAGCCCCACGACCGCCCCCACGAGCGGGCCCGCCACCGCGACGGTGACCGTGCGCGACCTGACCAAGCGATACGGCCGCACGGCGGTGCTGGACGGCCTCACCCTGGAGTTCGGCCGGGGCGTGACCGGACTCCTCGGCCCCAACGGCGCGGGGAAGACCACCCTGCTGCGCTGTCTGGCCACCACGCTCGCCCCGGACGGGGGCGAGGTGCGGGCCCTCGGGCTGGACCCCTCCCACCCCGCCCGGCGCACCGAGCTGCGCCGCAGGCTCGGCTACCTCCCGCAGAATCCCGGCTTCTATCCGCATTTCACCGTCTTCGAGCTGGTCGAGTACGTCGCGATCCTCAAGGAGCTGACCGACCGGGCGGAACGCCACCGCGAGGTGCGCCGGGTCCTGCGCGAGACCGGCCTGGCGGATCTGGCTTGGACGAAGGCCCGCAGGCTGTCCGGCGGCATGCGGCAACGGCTCGCGCTCGCCCAGGCGCTGCTCGGCGACCCCGACCTGCTCATCCTCGACGAGCCCACCGTGGGGCTGGACCCCGAGCAGCGGATGCGGTTCCGCGCCCTCGTCTCGCTGCTCGGCGAGAGCCGCACCGTGCTGCTGTCCACCCACCAGACCGAGGACGTGGCCGCCCTGTGCGAGCGGGTGGTCGTCATGCGGGACGGCGCGGCGGTGTTCCGGGGGACGCCGGGCGACCTGGCCGCCACCGCCGCCGGGCGGGTGTGGTTGTCGGACCGGCCGCCCGCGGGGGAGAGCCTGTTCTGGCGGACGGCCGACGGGCGGTACCGCACGCTCGGCGACCGCCCCGGCGAGGCCGTTCCGGCCGATCCCGGCGTCGAGGACGGCTATCTGCTGCTCCTCGCCGGGCACCCCGGCGCACGGCCGGGGGACGGAGCGGACGCGTGAACCGGCCGCTGGTGTGGTTCGAGATCCGGCGGATGGCGCGCAGCCCGCTCCCCTCGGGCGCCGCCGCGCTCTGCCTGGGACTGCGGCTGGCCGCCACCTGGGAGCTGGCGCCGGACATGAGCGTCGAGCCGGTCGGCACCTCGGGCGCCATGCTGCTCCTGGCGGCGGCGATGATGCTCGCCGCCCACCTCGCGACGTCCCGGGACGGCAGGGGCGGCATGCCCGAGACGCTCGGCGCGCTGCCCGGCCGGTGCGCCTGAGCGCGGCCGTGGCCGCCGCGGCGGTCGTCGCCGCCCCGGGCGAGGAGATGACCCGGCGGTTCTCGATCACTCCGGGCGATCTCGCCGCGTCGTCCGGCGCCATCGACGCCCGGGTGAGGGAGCGCTACTTCGGGCCGGACGCCTGGGTGTGCGAGCGGCACGGGCCGGTCGCCTACTGCGCCTACCGCGACTACGTCGCCTGGATCCCGGCATGGGTGTCCGCGGTGGACCCCGTGGTGCGGGCGCTGCCGCCGGCCGAGCGCGACCGGCCCCGGGAGGTCCGGCAGCTCACCGACAGCTGGTGGCTCGCCGACCGGGTCGAGGGGCGGGACGTCGAGACGTTCCCGGTGTGGGGACGGGCGGGAGCCGAAGGCGACAGCCGGGGTGTGCTCGCCTCCGACGTCGTCCGTTCGGTGACCGGGCTGCGGCCGCCGTCCGCAGGCTGCGACGCGCGCGGCCAGGGCAGGGCCGTCGTCGCGCTGTGGCTGCTCTGAGCGCCGGGACCGCGCTCACCCTGCTCAGGATGATGGGTGTGCTGCTGGGCGCCGCCGCCGGGTTCGCCGTGATCGACGAGATGAGCGCGAGCACGGCCGCGACCCCCGTGTCGCGCCGGCTCCGCCAGTGGCTGCGCTGCGGGTTCGGCGGCCTGGCCGCCGGGTTTTCGTGGGCGCTCGCCTCCGCCGTCGCCTCGGCCAGGCTGCCGGAGGGCGCGGAACTGCGGGTGCCGGGCATGGCCGTGGAGGCCGCGGTGTGCGTCGCGCTCGGCCTGCTCGCGGCGTCGGTGGCCGGGCGCGTCCACCAGGGGAGGGCGGCCGCCCTCGCCGCGACCGGCGCCCTGCTCGCGATCGTCTCGGTGAGCCTGGTCACGCGCGGGCCGTACTGGCCATGGCTGTACCCCCAGGAGGGGAACTGGGAGGCCGTCCACTACGGATGGCTGGCCGTGCTGCCGCCCGCGCTCGCCGCGCTGCACTGGGCGGGCCGGGACCTCCCCTGACGGGGCGGCACCGGCGGCGTGCCCCAGGCCGTGCCGCCGGTGCCGTACGCCGTGGCACTGGTTACCCTCGGATCGTCAAGAGATCGCCAAGGGAAGGGGCGCCGCATGGGGGCGGGGGAGGTCGCGGTCCTGCTCGTGGCGGCCCTGGCCGCGGGCTGGGTCGACGCGGTCGTCGGCGGGGGAGGGCTGCTCCAGCTCCCGGCGCTCCTGCTGGCGGGGGTGTCCCCGGTGCAGGCGGTGGCGACGAACAAGTCCGCGGCCATCTTCGGCACCGCGTCCGCCGCCGTGACGTACGCGAGGAACACCAAGCTCGACCGGGCGGTGGCCGTGCCGTCCGGTGTGCTGGCGGTCGCGTTCGCCGGGCTCGGAGCGGCGTCGGCGGCCATGCTGGAGGCGGGCGTGCTCAAGCCGCTGGTCCTCGTGGTGCTGCTCGGCGTGGCGGTGTTCGTGACGGTGCGCCCCGCGTTCGGCGTCGTCCCGCACCCCCACCTGCGCACCCGGGCCCGGCTGGCGGCCGCCGTCGCCCTCGCGGGCGTCGTGATCGCGTTCTACGACGGGATCCTCGGCCCGGGGACGGGGACGTTCCTGCTCATCGCGTTCACGTCCGTGCTCGGGATGGACTTCGTGAACGCCTCGGCCACCGCGAAGATCCTCAACACCGGCACGAACCTGGGCGCCCTGCTGGTCTTCTCGGCCCAGGGGCACGTGCTGTGGGGGATCGGCCTCGGCATGGCCGTCTGCAACATCGCCGGAGCGCAGCTCGGGGCGCGCATGGCGCTGAAGCGGGGCTCGGGTTTCGTCCGGATCGTCCTGCTGTGCGTGGTCACCGGACTGGTCCTGAAGCTCGGCTACGACCAGTTCCTCTGACGGCCCCCGCCCGGCGCCCCCGCGCGGGCACGGCGCCGCCGAGGGCCTCGCCCCGGTTGAGGGTTTCGCGCCGCCACCTCGTACGGGGGGACCGGCTTCCGTCGTACGCCGGCCGGCCGGGACGGGCGTCACGATCGGCTCATGGCCGGCTCTCCCGCGTCTCGGCCGGCCCGGCGAGGGGCCCGCAGCGCGGACGCGGCGAACGCCACGAACAGCGACAGGACCACGGGGATCAGGAGCGCGTGGCGCAGGGTGGACAGCTCGGAGGCGCCGCCGATCAGGACCGGCCCGGCGAGGAACCCGGCGTAACCGAGGCTCGCCACGCGGGCCAGGGCGCGACCGGCCTGGGCCGGGTCGCGGTGCCCCGCCGCGGAGAAGACCTGCGGGATGGTGCACGACAGCCCCGTCCCGAACAGGGCGAACCCCACGATCCCGGTGACCTGGCCGCCGCCCAGCACCGCGAGCGCGAGGCCTCCGGAGGCGACCAGCCCGCAGCAGCGCACCAGCCGCGCCGGACCGAGAAGACCGGCCAGCCGGTCGCCGGCGAACCGCCCGGCGGTCATCATGACCGCGAACGCGGCGTAGGCGGCGGCCCCGGCCCCCGGGGTCGAGCCCAGCGACTCGACCAGATAGACGGAGCTCCAGTCGGTCGCCGTCCCCTCGCCCACGAGGCAGCAGAACGCGAGCACGCCCAGGAACAGCACGCCGCGCGGCAACCGGGCGGCCGGTGCGGGCCCGGCCGTCCCCTCGCCCGTCCCGGCGGCGGCGGGGCCCGCGTCGGCGGGGTCGTCGCGCATGGCCCACCTGGTCGAGACGACGGCCAGCGCCATGATCAGCAGCCCGCAGGAGAGGAACGTACGGCCCGCGTCGACGGCGGCGTGCGCGAACAGCCCGCCGATCGCGGCGCCGAGGAACCCGCCGATGCTGAACACCGCGTGGAAGGACCCCATGAGCGTCCTGCCGTACGCGCGCTCGACGACGACGGCGTTGGCGTTCATGGCGACGTCGAGGCTGCCGTTGGAGAGGCCCATCACGAACAGCGCCAGGGCGAGCGCGGGCAGGTTCGGGACGTAGGCGGGCAGTACGAGGACGAACCCCTGGGTCAGCGCCGCCGGGATCACGACGCGGCGGCTGCCGAACCGGTCGATGAGCCGGCCGACGATCTGCATGCCGGCGATGGCGCCGGCGGCGATGCCGAGGAGGCCGAGGCTCAGCTCGCCGTCGCCGAGGGCGAGGCGTTCCTTGATGGCGGGGATGCGGGCCGTCCAGGTGCCGATGGTGAGGCCGGAGAGCAGGAACAGCCCGTACACGGCGAGCAGCGCGCGCGGCGACGCCGGCCGGTCGGGGGCGGGAAGGGCCATGGAGCGCTCCTGAAGGAAGGGGGACGCGGAGAGGCGGGGGAGCCGGGACGGGGATTCAGGAACCGGCGACGCGGACGGTCACGCCCGCGGCGGTGAGGGCGTCGTGCTGGTCTCGCGGGATGCCCTCGTCGGTGACGACGACGTCGAGCCGGTCCAGCCCGCAGACGGCGCCGAACGCGGTACGGCCGAACTTGCCGGAGTCGCACGCGACGACGATCCGGCGCGCGGAGGCGATGGCCGCCTGCTTGATCGCCACCTCGGGCAGGTCGTGCGCGGTCAGCCCGTGCTCGGCGGACAGGCCGCAGCACCCGATCACGGCGGTGTCGAACCGCAGCGCCCTGATCGACGTCTCGGTGAGCGGCCCGACGAAGTTCAGCTCGCCCTTCCGTACCTCGCCGCCCGGGAGGACAAGGCGGATCCGCGGCGCGGCGGCGAGCTCCCGCGCCGGCTGGAGGGCGAGCGGGAGCACGGTGAGGCGGCGGTCGCGCACCGCCCTGGCGACCTCGAGCGCGGTCGTGCCGCCGTCGAGCAGCACCGCCTCCCCGTCGGCGAGGAGCGCGGCGACCTCGTCCGCGATGCGCCGCTTGGCCGCGGTCGCCTCGCGCTCGCGGACCTCGAACGGCGGCTCCTCGCCGCGCAGCAGCAGGCTGAGCGCGCCGCCGCGCACCCGGCGGACGACGCCCTGCTGGGCCAGCTCGTCCAGGTCCCTGCGGATCGTCATCTCGGAGACGCCGTGCTCGGCCGCGAGCTCCGCGACCGAGACGCTGTCGGCGACGCGCAGCGCGTTCATGATCGCTCTCACTCTGTCCGCACTCTCCATGCGTTCATTTGAACATCGCCTGTGTGCGCACAGCAAATAAATCTACGTTGTAAAGGTGGCAGGATGGGACGCATGCGCGCCAGCCGGTTGCTGTCCCTCCTCCTCCTTCTGCAGACCCGCGGCCGGATGACCGCCCCCGAGCTGTCCGCCGAGCTGGAGGTCTCGGTGCGTACGGTCTACCGCGACGTCGAGGCGCTCTCCGCGGCCGGTGTCCCCGTGTACGCCGACCGAGGCCCGGCGGGCGGGTACCGGCTCCTGGACGGATACCGCACCAAGCTGAACGGGCTGAGCAGCGAGGAGGCGTCGTCGCTGTTCCTCGCGGCGCTGCCGGGGCCGGCCGCGGAGCTGGGCCTGGCGGAACTGGCCGCGACGGCCGAGCTGAAGCTGCTCGCGGCGCTGCCGCCGGGCCCCCGGTCGCAGGCCGCCCGGATGCGCGAGCGGTTCCACCTGGACGTGCCCGGCTGGTACCGGGCCGGCGACGACGTCCCCTTCCTGTCGGAGGTGTCCCGCGGGGTGTGGGACCAGCGTGTGCTGCGGCTGCGCTACCGGCGCTGGGGCCCGCAGGACGTGGAGCGGCTGGTCCACCCGTACGGTCTGGTGCTCAAGGGCGGCTCCTGGTATCTGGCCGCCGCCTGCAGGGGGAGCGTCCGCACCTACCGCGTCAGCCGCATCATCGGGGTCGACGTCCTGGACGAGTGGTTCGACCGGCCGGCGGACTTCGACCTGGTCGCGTTCTGGCGGGAGTTCTCCGCCGGTTTCGCCGCGCGCATGTACACCGCCGAGGCCGTCGTGCGGGTCGCGCCCGAGGCCGACGGGCTCTTCCGCTACACCTTCGGCGACGTGGCCGACCAGGTGCTGCGCGAGGGCATCACCTGCGACGACGGCTGGACGCGGGTGACGCTGCCGATCGAGTCACCGCGCCACGCGCGCTGGCAGCTCCTGCGGCTCGGCGCCATGGTCGAGGTGCTGGAGCCGGCCGAGCTGCGCGCCTCGATGGCCGAGGCCGCCGCCGATCTCGCGGCGATGTACGGCGTCCGCCCGGCCGGAGACTGAGACGGGCCGGGGCGGCGGGAAAACCGGTTGCCCGCCGGCGGGAGGGGTGACGACCATTGCCCGGTTGTCTTCGCTCGCGTTCGCCGGCACGCAGCCGGCCGCGGCACACGTGTGACTGAGGAGTCGTGACGGTTTTGACCGGTGTCTGGTACGAGGTCGGGGGAGAGGGCGACCCGGTGGTGCTGCTGCACTCCGGCGTGGCCGACACGCGCATGTGGGACCCGCAGTGGGAGGCGCTGACCGCGTCGTTCCGTGTGGTCCGGCCGGAGTTCCGCGGGTACGGCCGCAGCCCGTGGGCCGCCGACGGCCCCTACTCCGACCACGAGGACGTCGCCCGGGTGCTCGGCGGCCTCGGTCTGGAGCGGGTCGCCGTGGTCGGCTCCTCGCACGGCGGGCAGGTCGCGCTGGAGCTGGCCACCGCGCACCCCGGACTGGTCTCCCGGCTGGTGCTGCTCAACGCGGGATGCGGCCTGCCCGAGACGCCCGACGTGGAGGAGTTCGGCGCGGAGGAGATGCGGCTGATCGAGGCGGGCGACGTCGGCGGAGCGGCCGAGCTCAACGCGCGGACCTGGCTGGGCCCCGAGGCCGGCGACGCCACCCGCGCCCGGCTGGCCGAGATGCAGCGGGACGCGTTCGAGGTGCAGCTCAAGGCCGACCCGGAGCCCGAGCGGCTCCGTGGCGCGATCGACCTGGCCGCCGTCGCCGCCCCCGCCCTCGTGGTGGGCGGAGGCCACGACCTGCCCTACTTCCGGCGGACGGCCCGTCACATCGCCGCGACCATGCCGAACGCGCGCCTGGTCGAGCTGGAGTGGGCCGGGCACCTGCCGAATCTGGAGCGTCCCGAGGAGACCACCCGGATCATCGTGGACTTCCTGACCGGCTGACCACGCCCGGCGGCCGTGCCGTCCGCCACATCGACCGCTTCCCCGGCGGCGCCCGTCCGGATGCGGCCGGCAGCGGATGACGCCCGAAATGGCCTGTTCATCTCGGCCGGAATTGGCTCTCACCCGCCCGCGACCGCTGATCTAGAGTGGCTCGCATGGCGAAAGAGAGCACGTCACCCACCGTTTCCGAACCCGCCCGCATGGACATCATCCGGGCGGTCCCCGAGCTGTACCGCGCGATGGCGGCTCTGAGCCGGACCGTCGCCGAGTCCGGCCTGGAGCGCCCGCTGCTGGAGCTGGTCCGGATCCGGGCGTCCCAGATCAACGGTTGCGCCTTCTGCATCGACATGCACACCGCGGACGCCCGGGAGGCGGGGGAGACCGAGCAGCGGATCTACGGCCTGTCCGCCTGGCGGGAGACGCCGTTCTTCACCGCCCGCGAGCGCGCCGCCCTGGCCCTCACCGAGGCCGTCACCCTGGTCGCCGACACCCGTGTGCCCGACGACGTGTACGAGAAGGCGGCGAAGGAGTTCGACGAGCAGGAGCTCGCCAAGCTGATCTGGGCGATCAGCGAGATCAACTCCTGGAACCGGGTCACGATCTCCGCCCGGATGGTCCCCGGCAGCCACCGCCCCTCCCGATGAGCGGGCAGCCGGGACCCGAGGTCACCTCGGGCGTCCGTACGGCGCCGGCCGGATCGCAGGCGGAGGTTCTCCGGGCGCTCCACGTGCCGGGCAGGCCCCTCGTCCTGCCGAACGTGTGGGACGCGGCGAGCGCCAGGCTCGTGGCGGAGGCGGGCTTCCCCGCCGTCGCCACCGGCAGCGCGGCCGTCGCCGCGGTCCTCGGCTACAAGGACGGCGAGACCCCTGCGGAGGAGATGTTCGCCGCGATCGCCCGCATCCGCAGGGCGGTCGCCGTCCCGGTGACCGCCGACGTCGAGCGCGGGTACGGCCTGCGGCCGGCCGAGCTGGCGGAGCGGCTGGCCGAGGCGGGCGCGGTGGGCTGCAACCTGGAGGACCTCGCCTCGCGTACCGGCGCGCTGGTGGAGGTGGAGGAGCAGGCCGGCTTCCTCGCCGCCGTCCGGGAGGCCGCGCCGCATCTGGTGATCAACGCGAGGACGGACGCGTACCTGCTGCGCGGCCACCCCGACCCGCTCGCCGAGTCGCTCCGGCGCGGCCGCCGCTACCTGGAGGCGGGCGCCGACTGCGTCTATCCGATCCGGGCCCGCGCCGCGGATCTCCCGGCGCTGGTCGAGGGGATGGGTGGGCCGGTCAACGCGCTGTGCGCCCCGGACTCGCCGCCGCCCGCCGCGCTCGTGGCGCTGGGCGTCGCCCGGATCAGCTTCGGGCACAACCTGCACCTGGCCGCGCACCGGTACGCCGAGCGCATGGTCGCGGCGATCGGAGCCGGCCTCAGCCCGTACGGCGTCGCCGCCCCCTGAGGCCCGCCGGGGGCCGCGACGCGCTGACCCGGCGGTGTCCCCGGTGGGCGCCGTGCCTGGTTCGGGTGACGAGGACGCGGGCGGTCCGACGAAGGGCCATGCCAGGGTCGGCGGGTCATCATGGCGGTATTCCAGCCGGCCGTCGGAGTAACGGACGCGTCGCCCGTCCCGCCGCTGCCGGGAGACCGCGCCCGCGATACGCGTCCCGGCGGTGGGGTGCCAACCGCTCAACCCGTACGCGATGTGCGCCTCGTCGGCCGCCGTCCAGTCGCCCATCGCCGCGGTGGTCAGCAGGTCGCCGAGGCCGCCGTAGAAGGCCATCGCGGGAACGATCACCGAACCGGCGGCGCGGGCGCGGCGGCCGGTTCCGGCTGGATCCCGACCACGGCCTCGACCGGCTCCCGAGCGCCGACACGGTGATCGTTCCGGGGTGGGTCGACGTCGACGTCGATCCACCCGCCGACCTGGTCGACGCGGTGCGCGCGGCCCACGAGGCAGGTGCACGTGTGGCCTCCCTCTGCACGGGCGCGTTCGTGCCGGCCGCCGCCGGCCTGCTGGACGGTAAGCGCGCGACCACGCACTGGGCGCACACCCGAGCCCTTGCAGCCCGCTATCCGCGGGTGGAAGTGGACCCGGACGTCCTGTACGTGGAAAACGGCGGCGTGCTCGCCTCCGCAGGAAAAGCCGCGGCGATGGACCTGTGCCTGCACCTCGTGCGCCTCGACCACGGCTCCTCGATCGCCAACGCGGTCGCCCGCCGCCTGGTCGTGCCGCCGCACCGGGACGGCGGCCAGGCCCAGTTCGTCGTCACACCGGTGCCCGCCCCGGACAACCACCCGCTCGCCGAGCTGTTCCCCTGGGTGATCGAACGGCTGGACCGGCCGCTGACCGTGGAGGACCTGGCCCGCCGGGCGCGGATGAGCTCGCGCAATCTGAGCCGCCACTTCAGGCCGGTGACCGGCACCACCCCGCTGCAATGGCTGCTGACCCAGCGGATCCGCCACGCCCAGGAGTTGCTGGAGACCACCGACGACGGCATCGACACCATCGCGGCGGCCGCCGGCATGGGCTGGCACCGCCACGACGCTGCGCCGGCACTTCAACCGCACGGTCGGCGTGCCTCCGGACACCTACCGCCGTACCTTCCGCTCCCGGCCTCGCCCCGCCTCGGCGCCCGGCGCGCCGGGCGCCGACGTCCGACCGCCGACGAACACCGTTTGAGCCGGGGCGCCCCGCCCCCGGCGTTCCCTGCGCCGGTCGTCATCGCACGGCGTCGGCGATGACCGCTGTCACGAACTTGTCGACGACCGCCGTGGCCGGCGGGCCGGGGTCGCGGTCCGCGAACAGGAGATGCCCGCCGCCGACCAGAGACAGGGTGAGTGAGTCGATGTCGGCGTCGGCAGCGATGCGGCCCAGTTCACGCTCGTCGGCCAGATAGGCGGAGATCGCGGTCGTGACCTGGGCGAGGATCGCGATGCCGCCTCCGGGCCTGGCCTGCCGCAGCCGTGCGCGCAGCTCATCCCGGAAGGTGACGAGCGGGATGATCGCCACCGGAATCGGTCCGAACAGGGTGGTCAGCGCACTGGTGAGGTTGCCGGCCACCGTCCCGGTGCCGGCGGAGGCGCGCAGCGCACCCGCCTGCGTCTCGAGTTGCGCGGCCCGGTCGAGCACGAGGTCGGTGAGGAAGGCGTCGAAGTCGGGGAAGTGCCGGTGCAGGACACCCTTGGCGCAGCCCGCCTCGTCGGTGACGGCCCGGCTGGTCAGCCCGTTCGGCCCGTCACGCAGAAGCACGCGTTCGGCGGCCTCGAACAGCTGCTGCCGCGCGTCGCGAAGATGCACCCCGGTCGGCATTCACAAGATCCTCTCGTGCGTCAACCCGCTGACATCCGTTGCCTAATGGGCATGTGCCCACTAAGGTGGGCGCATGCCCATTATATCGCGAGAGCAACCGGAGCCGTCCCCGGCGGAGCCGCATCAGGCCCGGCGGATGGCCGAGTCGTTCGGCGTGGACGCGCGACGCTACGACCGGGCCCGGCCCGGCTACCCCGACGCGTTGGTGGCGCGGATCGTCGCCGGGAGCCCCGGGCCTGACGTGCTCGACGTCGGCTGTGGTACCGGCATCGCCGCCCGGCAGTTCCAGGCGGCCGGCTGCGCGGTGCTCGGCGTCGAGCCCGACGAGCGGATGGCCGACTTCGCGCGGGCCCGTGGCCTGCGGGTCGAGGTGGCGGCCTTCGAAGCCTGGCATCCGGCCGGCCGGATGTTCGACGCGGTCGTCGCCGCCCAGTCGTGGCACTGGGTGGACCCGGTCACCGGCGCCGCCAAGGTGGCACGCGTGCTGCGTCGAGGGGGACGGCTGGCGATCTTCGGGCACGTGTACGAGCCGCCGGCCGAGGTGGCCGAACCGTTCGCCGCCGCCTACCGTCGGGTGGCGCCCGACTCCCCGCTCAACGGCCAACCGGTCCGGCGTCCGCTCGACCTCTACCAGGCGGGATACGCGAAGTTCGCCGACAAGATCCGCGAGACCGGACAGTTCGACGATCCCGAACAGTGGCGATTCGACTGGGAGCGGTCCTACACGCGCGACCAATGGCTGGACCTGCTCCCCACCACCGGCGGTCTCACCCGGCTCCGTCCCGATCAACTGGCCGAGATACTGGACGCGGTCGGGAGCGCCATCGACTCCCTCGGTGGACGCTTCACGATGGAATACACCACCCTGGCCGCGACCGCCGTACGCGTCTGAACCGCCCGAACCCCCTGGCCGGCCCGGGGGAGTCAGCGCGAGTAGTAGCCGTGGAGGGCCTCCCAGCGCGTACGGGGCCAGTGGGGCCAGTCGACGACGCGTCCTTCGAGGGAGTCGGCCAGGAAGTCGAGGTGGGCGTGCCAGCCCGCGAGGACTCTGGTGAGCTGGTCGCCGTAGTCGCCGGTGGCGCTGAAGAGGAGGAGGCAGCCGCTGCCGTCGCCTTCGAGTTCCCAGCGGAGGACGCCGTGGACGTCGGTGTCGAACTGGAGGACGTGCGGCGGTTTGTAGTCGCTGATCACCCCGTGGGCGAGGGGGTGGCCGGTCTGCCTGCCGTGCTCGTCCGTGCCGAGCCAGCGCAGGATGACGCGGCCCCCGGGGCGGGGCTCGATCTCGGCTTCGGCGAGCCATTCGATCAGGTGCTTGGGTTCGCTGATGGCGCGCCAGACGCGCTCGACAGGGTGGGGGAGGCGGCGTTCGAATTGCAGGGTGCAGGTGTCGTCGGTCGTGGACACGCTGCCGTAGTCGGTCATGGTGGTCCCTCCCGTGCTCCTCATCAGGCTAACTCCCGCCTGCCCTGATCGGCGGCCTCATGAAATCTACAACGTAAAGGCGTCCGGTCGTTACAAGATCAACTATCCATGCCTGAACCCCCCTCACCTGGAGAACACGGGCGTGCCGAGCCGTCTTCGCGCCGCAGGGTGAGGGGCATCGGGACCGGGCTCACGGGGATGCCGGGTCCAGGGTCCTGGTGAGCCTGGACAGGGCCTCCGTGATCTGGTCCGGGGTGAGGCCGAGCGCCGTGCGCTGGTAGCCGTACACCTCGGGGGCGAGGGGGGCGAGCAGGACGTCGACCAAGGCGTCCGGGCCGGGGGTGCCGGCGGCGACCAGGAGTGCGCGCACGTGGGCGCGCCAGAAGCCGTACGCGCCGGTCTCGAAGCGGGAGCGGCCCACCTCCGAGCCGAGCACCAGGTGGGAGTGGTCCTCCAGCAGGCGCACCATGGCGGCGTAGAAGGCGGCCAGTCGCGCGGCGGGCGGTGCTCCCGGGCCCAGTGGCGGCTCGCCGCGCAGCAGGCGTTCTTGCAGGTCACGCTCGTGTTCGTCGAGCAGTGCGACGGCGATCGAGGCCCGGTCGGGGTAGCGGCGGTAGAGCGTGCCGCGGCCCACTCCCGCCTTCCTGGCGATGTCGTCCATCGTCACGTCCTGCGGGGGTCGCTCCGCGAACAGCAGCGCGGCCGCCTCGAGGATCCGTGCGCGGTTGCGGGCGGCGTCGGCTCTCTCCATGCGCCGATTGTATCTGGACACGCCGTCCGGTTATATTCATCTGGACACCGTGTCCACATAGCTGTGACGAGGAGAGATCATGCTGCTGCACCTGGACGCCAGCGCCCGCCGGGCGTCGTTCTCGCGGAGGCTGTCCGGCGTGTACGCCGAGACGTGGCGGGCGGCCCACCCGAAGGCCGGCTACGTCTATCGCGACCTGGCCGCGCGACCCGTGCCGCACATCGGCGAGGCGTGGACCGAGCTGTGCGACCACATCCTGGAGCACGAGATCACCGACATCTCGCGCTACCGGGAGGCGGTCCGCACCCCCGACCAGCGCCAGGCGTGGGCCGTCGTGGAGCCGCTGCTCGACGAGGTGGTCGCGGCGGAGGTGATCCTGATCGGCACGCCGATGTACAACTACTCGATCCCCTCGGCGCTGAAAGCCTGGCTCGACCAGATCACCTTCCCCAAGATGTCGCTCGCGGGGCGCTCGTTCGTGGTGGCGAGCGCCCGCGGCGGCGCGTACGGCCCGGGCACGCCGCGCGAGCCGTACGACCACCAGGAGCGCTACCTGCGGGACTTCTTCCGGGGGCACTTCAGGGTCGAGGACGTGACGTTCATCCATGCGGAGCTGGTCAACGCCCGGCTCGATCCGGCGCTGGCGCACCTGCGTGACCGGCACGAGGAGTCACTGGCCGCGGCCCTCAAGGAGGCGGCCCGGTGAACTGGGTGGTCCTGATGCTCGCCGGGCTCGTCGAGGTGGCGTGGTCGCAGAGCATCAAGCCGACGCACAACTTCACCCGGCCGCTACCCACGCTGATCTGCCTGGTGCTGATGGCCGCCGCCGTGTGGCTGCTGTCGCGTGCGATGAACGGGCTGCCGGTGGGCACCGCGTACGCCGTGTTCACCGGCATCGGCGCCGTCGGGGCGATCACCTTGGGCATCGTCGTCCACGACGATCCCGTGTCGGTGGGCAGGATGGTGGCGCTCGCCCTGATCGTCGGCGGGATAGTGATGGCCCGGGTCACCGCCTGAGCCGGAATGGGGGCGGCACGTGGGGGGCGTGACCTCTGCGCCGTAGGGTCATGTCGCCCCCGATCCCCCGCGGACGGAGTTCCCTGGGTTCGCTCCGGATCTGCGCCTTGTGCGCAGACCGGCCGGGTCTAATTTGACCGGTCGATCTCGAAATGCCTAGGGTCTGCGGTGTGGCGAGGACCAAGGAGTTCGATCCGGACGCGGCCCTGCAGAAGGCGCTCGAGCTGTTCTGGGAGCGGGGCTACGAGGCGACGTCCATGGCCGACCTGGTGGAGCATCTGGGCATCGCGCGGGCGAGCATCTATGCGACCTTCGGCGGCAAGCACGACCTCTACCTGAAGGCGCTCGAGAGGTACCGGCAGACCCGGGATCCCGTGCTCGTCGAGGCGCTGTCGCAACCCGGCCCGGCGCTCCCGGCCGTGAGGGCCCTGGTCGAGGCGTACGCCGAGGAGTCCCTTCGCGACGAGCGCAGGCGGGGCTGCATGGTGGTCAACGCCGCGGTGGAGGTGATGTCGCGCGATCCGCAGGCGGCCCGCGGGGTCGAGGCGAGCTGGGACACCCTGGAGACGGCGCTGGCCTCGGCGCTCACCCGGGCGCGGGCGCAGGGCGAGATCCCGGGTGACAGGGACCCTCGCGCCCTGGCCCGGTTCCTTCTCGTCGTCATGCAGGGCATGCGCGTCCTCGGCCGCGCGCATCCCGAGCCGGGCAGGTTGCGCGACGCCGCCGAGCAGGCGCTGGCGGCCCTGTCCTGAGTAGGGGGCCGTGACGAAGGGCTCCTTCTCCCGCCCGAGTTCTGGAACGAGCGTTCTGGCTCCGCGTGCGGTCAGATGATCTCGCGCCGGCCGTAGGTGTCCGGGCGCGACGCGGCAGGTGGTCAGGCGGGTCGGGGAGAATGGGGAATGGCGCCCGCGGGGGCGGACCCGCGAATGTCTTACCCGTCTTTCTCGGCAGGAGATCCCGCACGTTGTCCCAGATGAACCACGACGCTTCCTCAGAGGCCGGCCGGCTCGGCCTGCGCGCCGACTGCGCCGCCTGTTTCGGGCTGTGCTGCGTGGCGCTGCCCTTCGCCAAGTCGGCCGACTTCGCCGTCGACAAGGACGCGGGCCGGCCGTGCGCGAACCTGCGGGAGGACTTCCGCTGCGGGATCCACGCGCATCTGCGGGAGCGGGGCTTCGCCGGATGCACGGTCTTCGACTGCCTCGGCGCGGGGCAGAAGGTCTCCCAGGTCACCTTCGAGGGGCGGGACTGGCGGCGGGCCCCGGGCACGGCGCGGCTGATGTTCGACGTGTTCGCCGTGATGCGGCAGCTCCACGAGCTGCTCTGGTACGTGAACGAGGCGTTGTCGCTGCCGCCGGCCCGCCCCGTCCACGGGGACCTCCGTACGGCGCTGGACGACATCGAGCGGCTCACGCTCGGCAGCGCCGAGGCGGTGGCGGAGGTGGACGTGGCGGCGGTGCGCCGGGACGTGAACGAGCTGCTGATGCGGGCGAGCGAGCTGGTGCGGGCGGCGGCTCCCGGTCCCAGGAAGAACCACAGGGGCGCCGATCTGATCGGGGCCAGGCTCAGGGGCGCGGATCTGCGCGGCGCCAACCTGCGGGGGGCGTATCTGATCGCGGCCGACCTCGCGGGGGCCGATCTGCGGGTGGCCGATCTGATCGGGGCGGACCTGCGGGACGCGGACCTGAGCGGCGCCGATCTGACCGGGAGCGTCTTCCTCACGCAGGCGCAGGTGAACGCGGCGAGGGGGGACGGCGCGACCAGGCTGCCGGGGGAGCTGACGCGCCCGGCGCACTGGCGCGAGGGCGCGGCTCCGCGGCGGGGTGGTGGCCGGCGCGGCCGGGTCAGTGGACGCTGAACCCGCCGTCGACGCAGATGGCCTGGCCGGTGACGTAGGCGGAGGCGTCGCCGGCGAGGAAGACGGCGATGCCGGCGAAGTCGTCCGGCACGCCGTTGCGGCCGGTCATCGATCGGGCGGCGAGCGCTTCGACGCGGCCGGGGACGGCCTGGGCGGGGGCGGTGAGCGGGGTGAGCACGAAGCCGGGGATGATCGTGTTGCTGGTGACGCCGTGCGCGGACCAGGCCTCGGCCTGTGAGCGGGTGAGGCCGCAGACGGCGGCTTTGGAGACGCCGTAGGCTCCGCTGTCGCCGAAGGCGCTGATGGACTGCTGGGATCCGATGTTGATGATGCGGCCGTGGCCTCGGGCCGCCATGCGGGGGCCGAAGTGCTGGCCGAGGAGGTACGGCGCGGTGAGGTTGACGGCGATGGTGCGGTCGTAGTCGTCGGTGGTGAGGTCGCCCATCGGGCGGCGGATGTTGTTGGCGGCGTCGTTGACGAGGATGTCGATGTCGCCGAAGTGCCGTGGGGCCTCGGCGCAGACGCGGGCGACGTCGGCCCGGTCGCCGAGGTCGGCGCTGACGGCCGCGGCGCGAACGCCCTGTTCCTGGAGGGTTCGTACGGCTGCGGCGAGTTCGGCGGGGCGGCGGGCGACGATGACGACGGCGGCGCCGGCGCGGCCGAGGGCCGTGGCGATGGCCTGTCCGATGCCGGAGCTGCCGCCGGTGACGAGGGCGGTGCGGCCGTGGAGGGAGAAGAGTTCCCCGACGTAGGACGACATAGCGGATCATCCTATCTTTGCTGTCGGGCGGGGACCGCATCTGCTCTGCCACTTCGACCGCGACGGCTACTACGTGCCGGTCGACTTCCGCGACCCGCTCTTCCTGGACGGTGACGCGGGCATCGCCGGGGGCGGCATGGTGGGGTCGCGCGGTCATCTTCCGTCAGTTGAGGAGCGTGCCCGGGTGCCGGTTCAGTGCGCGGATCGGCGGCTTTCGGCCAGCATCTCGTCGGCGGCGGCGTGGAGTTTGGTCATCACGTGTTCGAGGGCGTGCAGGGTCTCGGTGTCGAGCCGGCTGAGCAGGCACATGTAGCTGGACGTGCCGGCGTCGATGAGCTCTTCGGCGAGAAGGCGGCCGCGGGTGGTCAGTTCGACGAGGCGGACGCGGCGGTCGGCGGGGTCCTCGCGGCGGGTGACGAGGCCCTGGGCGACGAGGCGGTCGACGATGCCGGTGACGGTGCCGAGTCCGGTGCCGAGCGCTCTGGCGAGGTGCTGGCCGGAGGAGGCGTCGCGGAAGAAGATCATCATGACGACCTTGAGCTGCTGCATGGTGAGGCTGGAGGCGAGCAGCGGGGTGGAGCGGTCGTGGGCGAGGACGCGGCCGAGGGTCCGTTGCAGTTGGGTGAGCCGGTCGATCAGGTCGTGGCGCTCGTCGCGCTCGTCGCCGGCCTGGCCTGTCGCCTCGTTGTCGCTCACGTTCACCTCTCGCTCCCGGCGAGTCAGGTTACCAGTCATTAATGCTAAGGCGAATTGTTCGCGTTAGGCGAAGTGTTAGGGTGGGGCGAATAGTTTCCCCTGATCATCCGTGAAGGAGCTTCGCCAGATGACCTTCCTGGCTCGCCTGAGCCTGGGCAACCGCACACTCGTGATGATGGTCGCGGTCGTGCTCAGCGCGCTCGGCGCCTTCGCGATCCCCTCTCTCAAGCAGCAACTGTTCCCGTCCCTGAGCTTCCCCGGGGCGTTCGTGGTGGCGGCCTATCCCGGCGCGTCACCGGAGATCGTCGAGGAACAGGTCACCAAGCCGATCGAGAACAGCTTCCAGGGCATCGCGGGCGCCACCGACATCACCTCGACGTCCAAGGAGGGCCTGGCGCAGGTTCAGGTCGCGTTCGAGTATGGCACCGACATCGACGCGGCCGTGGCCAAGATGCAGCAGGCCGTGGGGCGGATCGGCTCCCGGCTGCCCTCCGGCGTCGATCCCCAGGTGATCGCGGGGAGCACCGACGACATCCCGGTGATGGTGATCGCGGTGGGTGACGCGGGCGACCAGCACACGATGTTCGACCGGCTCGAGCGGGTCATGGTGCCCCGGCTGCGCGGCATCGACGGTGTCCGCGACGCGTCGGTCTCCGGGGCGCGCGAGAAGCAGGTCGTGATCACGCCGGACCAGGTGAAGCTCGCGATGCGCGGCCTTTCGGCGGCGTCGATCCCCGAGTTGCTGCGCACGAACGGGGTGGCGATCCCCGCGGGCGCGGTCACGGAGAAGGACCGGACGCTGACGGTGCAGGTCGGGGACCGCATCGAGACGGTCGAGGACCTGAAGAACCTGTACCTGGCCCCGGCCGCCCCGCAGGCGGCCGGCGGCGCCGCGGGTTCGGCGGGCGCCACCGGAGCCGGTGGCCGTACGGGTTCGGCGGCGGGGGCCGCCGGCGGGCAGGTGCCCGGCCGCGCCCAGGTCGCGGTCAGGCCGGCGGCGCCGAAGCCGGTCAGGCTGGGCGACGTCGCCGACATCGCGGTGAAGGACGCGGACGCGACCACGCTGACCCGTACGAACGGGAAGCCGAGCCTGGGCGTGTCGATCACGATGAAGCCGGACGGCAACGCGGTGCGGATCTCGCACGACGTGCGGGCCGTGCTGCCGGAGCTGACCCGCGCGGTCGGGGACGCCTCGGAGCTGACGGTGGTGTTCGACCAGGCGCCGTACGTGGAGCGGTCGATCGAGGACCTGACGACCGAGGGTCTGCTCGGCCTGGCGTTCGCGGTGCTGGTGATCCTGGTGTTCCTGCTGTCGGTGCGGTCCACGATCGTGACGGCGGTGTCGATCCCGCTGTCGGTCGTGATGGCGCTGATCGCGTTGTGGGTGGGCGACTACTCGCTGAACATGCTGACGCTGGGCGCGTTGACGATCGCCGTCGGCCGGGTGGTCGACGACTCGATCGTGGTGCTGGAGAACATCAAGCGGCACCTCGGCTACGGCGAGAGCAAGCGGCGGGCGATCCTGACCGCGGTGCGTGAGGTGGCGGGAGCGGTGACGGCGTCCACGCTGACGACGGTCGCGGTGTTCCTGCCGATCGCGTTCGTGGGCGGCATGGTGGGGCAGCTCTTCAGCCCGTTCGCGGTGACCGTGACGGTGGCGCTGCTGGCGTCGCTGGTGGTGTCGCTGACGGTGATCCCGGTGCTGGCGTTCTGGTTCCTGAAGGCTCCGGCGCTGTCGCCCGCGGAGGCGGAGGCCGTGCGGGAGGAGGCGGAGCTGCGCGAGCTGCGCAGCCCGCTGCAGCGGATGTACCTGCCTGTTCTGCGGTTCGCGACGCGGCGGCGGCTGGTGACGCTGGTGATCGGGCTGGTGGTGTTCGCCGGGACGATGGCGCTGGTGCCGAACCTGAAGACGAACTTCCTGGACGCCTCGGGCAACGACTCGATCCAGGTCACGCAGCGGATGCCCGTGGGGACGGCGCTGGCGACCACGGACGCGGCGGCCAAGAAGGTCGAGGCGGTGTTCGGGGAGTTCTCGCAGATCGAGTCGTACCAGGTGACGGTGGGCGGCGGCAGCCAGTTCATGGGCGGGCTCGGCGGCAGCGCCGACCGGGCGTCGTACTCGGTGACGATGGCCGACGGCGTGGACGCCTCAGCGTTCCAGGAGTCGCTGCGTGACCGGCTGACGAGCCTGTCCGGCGCCGGGGAGATCACGGTGGGCGGCTCGGACGGCGGGTTCGCCGCCGACCAGGTGCAGGTGATCCTGCAGGGCGTGGACACGGGTGAGCTGCGTACGGCGGCGACCGCCGTGCGGGAGGCGATGTCCGGGATCGACGGGTTGCGGGACGTCACCTCGAACCTGGAGGACAGCGCGCCCCGGATCGAGGTTCACGTGGACCGGGAGAAGGCCGCCGCGAAGGGGCTGAGTGAGGCGGCGGTCGGCCAGTTCGTCGCGCAGGCGTTCCGCGGCGCGCCGCTGGGGGCGATCAGCCTGGACGGGCGCTCCAGCGACATCGTGCTGCGGACGGGTGACGCTCCGGCGAGTCTCGCGGCGATCGAGAAGATCACGCTGCCGACGGCGTCGGGGCTGGTGAAGCTGAGCTCGGTGGCGGACGTGGTCCGGGCGGACGGGCCGACGCAGATCACCCGCCAGAACGGCGACCGCACGGCGACGGTGGCGGGCAAGGCGGAGGCGGCCGACCTGGGCGCGATCACGGCGAAGGTGAAGGAGACCCTGGACGGGGTGAAGCTGCCGGCGGGCGTGTCGTACGAGATCGGCGGCGCGAGCGCGGACCAGGAGAAGGCGTTCGCGGACCTGGGGCTGGCGATGATGCTGGCGGTGGCCATCGTGTTCATGATCATGGTGGCGACGTTCCGGAGTTTCGTGCAGCCGCTGATCCTGCTGGTGTCGATCCCGTTCGCGGCGACGGGCGCGATCGGGCTGCTGCTGGTGACGGACACGGCGCTGGGCGTTCCGGCGCTGATCGGCATGCTGATGCTGATCGGCATCGTCGTGACGAACGCGATCGTGCTGATCGACCTGATCAACCAGTACCGGGAGCAGGGGCTGGGGATCGTGGAGGCGGTCCTGGAGGGCGGCCGGCGGCGTCTGCGGCCGATCCTGATGACCGCGATCGCGACGATCTGCGCGCTGACGCCGATGGCGTTGGGGGTCACCGGGTCGGGTGGGTTCATCTCGCAGCCGCTGGCGATCGTGGTGATCGGCGGGTTGATCTCCTCGACGCTGCTGACGCTGGTGCTGGTGCCGACGCTGTACACGATGGTGGAGCGGACGAAGGAGCGGATGCGCCGCACGCCGAAGGAGCGGCCGGAGGCGGATGTGAAGGTGTACGACAAGGACGCGCTGGCGCCGTCGGCGTAGTCCGGTCACGTGTTTCGCGCCGGTTCTCCCGGGAGGGGGGACCGGCGCGAGCCGTACGCGGGGGGCATCAATAAACTGGGGCAACGTGAGTGACAAGCCGCGTATCCCGAATGTCCTGGCCTCCCGCTACGCCTCCGCGGAGCTGGCCCGTCTGTGGTCTCCCGAACACAAGGTGGTGCTTGAGCGCCGGTTGTGGCTGGCCGTGCTGAAGGCGCAGGCCGACCTCGGGGTGGAGGTGCCGGCCGGGGCGGTGACCGACTACGAGAAGGTGGTCGAGCAGGTCGATCTCGGCTCGATCGCCGCGCGTGAGCGGGTCACCCGGCACGACGTGAAGGCGCGCATCGAGGAGTTCAACGCGCTGGCCGGGCATGAGCAGGTGCACAAGGGGATGACCTCGCGTGACCTGACCGAGAACGTCGAGCAGTTGCAGGTGCGCGAGAGCCTGCTGCTGGTGCGGGCGCGGACGGTGGCGCTGCTGTCGCGGCTGGCCCGGCTCGCGGCGCGGCACTCGGAGCTGGTGATGGCGGGGCGGTCGCACAACGTGGCCGCGCAGGCGACGACGCTGGGCAAGCGGTTCGCGACGGCCGCCGACGAGCTGCTGGTGGCGTTCGGGCGGCTGGAGGACCTGATCGGGCGGTATCCGCTGCGCGGGATCAAGGGGCCGGTCGGGACCGCGCAGGACATGCTGGACCTGCTGGGGTCGCAGGAGAGGCTCGCGGAGCTGGAGGACCGGGTCGCCGCGCATCTGGGGTTCGCGCACCGGTTCACCAGCGTGGGCCAGGTGTATCCGCGGTCGCTGGACTACGACGTGTTGTCGGCGCTGGTGCAGCTCGCGGCGGCGCCGTCGTCGCTGGCCAAGACGATCCGGCTGATGGCCGGGCACGAGCTGGTGACGGAGGGGTTCAAGGAGGGCCAGGTCGGGTCCTCCGCGATGCCGCACAAGATGAACACGCGGTCGTGCGAGCGGGTGAACGGGCTGACGGTGATCCTGCGCGGGTACGCGTCGATGGCGGGTGAGCTGGCCGGGGACCAGTGGAACGAGGGGGACGTGTCCTGCTCGGTCGTGCGCCGGGTGGCGCTGCCGGACGCGTTCTTCGCGTTCGACGGGCTGGTGGAGACGATGCTGACGGTGCTGGACGAGTTCGGCGCGTTCCCGGCGGTGGTCGAGGCGGAGCTGGACCGGTACCTGCCGTTCCTGGGCACGACGAAGATGCTGATGGCGGCGGTGCGCGCGGGGGTCGGCCGGGAGACCGGGCACGAGCTGATCAAGGAGCACGCGGTGGCGTCGGCGCTGGCGATGCGGTCGCAGGGGTCGGCGAACGCGCTGCTGGACCGGCTGGCGGCCGACGAGCGGTTCCCGCTGGATCGGGAGCGGCTGGACGCGCTGCTGGCCGACCGGATCTCGTTCACCGGCGCCGCGTCGGGGCAGGTGGCGGCGGTGGTCGAGCGGGTGGGCGAGGTCGCGGCGCGTTACCCGGAGGCGGCCGCGTACGTGCCGGGCGCGATCCTGTGACGGCGGACGGGGACCCCGTCCCGGCGGCTCCGGCGTCGTCCCCTGTGGCGTCCCCTGTGGCGTCCCCTGTGGCGTCGCGGGGACGGGCCGGGACGCCGCGCGAGCTGGTCACGGTCGCCGAAGTGGTCGAGGCGTGCGAGGACGACGACCTGGTCGTGTGGGCCGCGCAGGGGATGCGGCCCGGGGTGCGGGCCTGGGCGCTGGGTGACGCGGTCGCGGTGGCGAGCCCGGGGGCGTCGCGGCGCGACCGGCTGGCGATCCGCGGGAGCCTGGCCTGCGCCCTCCCCCTCCTGCGGCACGCGCTGGCGGAGGCGGGGCCGACGTACCGGCCGTTCGGGGACGCCGAGCTGGTGGCGGCGGTGTCGGCGGAGGTCGAGGGGCTGACCGAGGCGGTCGGTTTCTCGTGGATGGTCACCCGGGCGCTCGCGCCCTCCGCCGCGGCGCCCTCCGACGAGGCGTGCGAGGAGGGGGAGGCCGGGTGGCTGGCGCCGCGGGCCGAGCCGGAGGTCGCCGGGCTGCTGGCCCTGGCCCACCCCTCGTCGTACGCCGTTCCGGGCATCGCCCGGGTGTCGCGGTGGGCCGGGGTGCGGGACGGGTCGGGGGAGCTGGTGGCGGTCGCGGCCGACGCCTGGTCCGCGCCGACGGTGGGGCTCATGGCGGGGGTGGCGACGGCCGCGTCCGCCCGGGGGCGGGGCCTGGCCGAGCGGGTGTGCCGGTTCGTGACGGCGGCCCTGCTCGCCGGGCACGGCCGGGCCGCGCTGATGGTGGACGACTGGAACGAATCGGCGCTGCGGCTGTACGAGCGTATGGGGTACGCGCGGCGGCGGGTGGCGGCGAACCGGGTCGGCGGGCTGTGACGCCGGGCCCGGGGTCAGGCGAGCAGGGCCCGGCGAGCAGCGTCAGGTGAGCAGCGTCAGGTGAGCAGCGTCAGGTGAGCAGCGTCAGGTGAGCAGGGCGGGGAGCTCGCGCAGCGAGGTGATGCGCGGCGGCGTGGGCGGCCCGCCGGTGTGGCCGGTGCCGTGCCGGTCGAGCCAGACGCCGCGCATGCCGACCCGGGCCGGCCCGATCGCGTCGCGTTCGCGGTCGTCTCCGACGAGGAGGATCTCGGTCGGGCGCAGTCCGAGCTTGGCGGCGGCGGCCAGGTAGCACTCGGGGGCGGGTTTGAAGGCGCCGCCAAGCGCGTCCGGGGTGAGGACGGGGTCGAGGCGGTCCATCAGGCCGATGCGGCGGAGCTTGGCCTCCTGCTGCACGGGCTCGCCGTTGGTGAGGACGCCGAGGGTGAGGCCGCGCCCGGACAGGGCGTCCACCGTGTCGGCGGCGTCGGGGAACGCCGCCCAGGCCGTCTCGTAGTGCACGAGGAACTCCGCGTAGGCCGCGTCGAGATCGGCGGGGAGGGGCAGGCGGAGGCGGCCGCAGAAGTCGCGGAGCCGTCTGCGGCGCTGTTCGGCGAAGGAGCATTCGCTGGCGTGCCAGGCGGGCAGGTGCCGCCGCTCGAGGTCCAGCCACAGGGCGAGGACGCCGGCGGGCGGCTCGTGGCCGGGCACGAGCGTACGGGTCCAGGCGGTGGCGGCGTGGGCGACCGCGGCGCGGTGGTCGAAAAGGGTCTCGTCGAGGTCGAAGAGCACCGCTCTGATCATGAGTTCATCCTCGCGTCCGGGTTTCGGCGGATCGGGCCCGGACCGGCGGCGGGTCGCCCGTGGCGGCGCCCGGCGGGGTCCGGAGTCCGGCGAACCGCCGCGACCCGATCTTTCCTGGCATGTGATCTCGGAGCCGAAGGTACTGCACCGCGGGGCGGTGGCGGGGGTGATCGGGGGCGGCGGGGGTGCGGTGGACTCTTCCCCCGGGGGAGAGGCCATGCTGGGGCGTGTGAACGACGACCTGCTGTCCATCGGGCAGTTCGCGCGGCTGGCCCGGCTCAGCGTCAAGCAACTGCGCAACTACGCCGATCTCGGGCTGCTGCCGCCCGCGTGGATCGATCCGGACAGCGGCTACCGCTACTACCGGGCGGGGCAGGCGCGGGCGGCTCTGTCCATCGGGCTGCTGCGCTCGCTCGACGTGCCGCTGGCCGTGGTGGCGACGGTGATCGAGTCCATGGCGTACGCGCCGGACGAACCGGATCCGGCCGAGCCGGTGGTCGGGATGGGGGCGGGGGACCGGAGGGCCGCCGCCGCGCTCGCCCGCGTACGCGACGATCTGGAGGCCGAGCTGGCGCGCCGCCGCCGGACGCTGCGGACCCTGGAACGCATCCTCGAGGACGGCCTGCCCACCCCCGAGGTGGGTGTGGTGTCCGAGCCGCCGCGCCGGGTGGCGATGCTGCGTGATGTCGCCGCCTCGCCGGAGGACATCGGCAAGGTCACCTCGGCCTGCGTCGCCCGGCTGGTGTCGGCGCTGTGGGCGTCCCGGTCCGCCGCGTCTCAGCCCCCCGCGCCCGGGGCTTCCAGGACAGGAGCGCCGTCGGCGGGGGAGGTCGGGCCGGTGCGGCTCGTCGGCCTGTTTCCAGTGGACTTCGAGGACACCATCCCGATCACAATCGCGGTCGTGCTTCCGGAGCGTCCCGGGCGGGCCGACGTGCAGCGGCGTGGCGTGGCTCCCGGCGGACCGGCGCACGAGCCGGAGGAGACGACGGCGGGCGCCGGACGTGCGGCGTGGGAGGGCCCGGACACGGCCGGGGCGTGGGACGACCTGCCCCCGGGGACGTGGCCGGACATCCTGCCCGGCGGCGTGTTCGCCCGCGCCACCCACGTGGGGCCGTACGACCAGATCGGGCTCACCGCGCATTCCCTGCTGGCCTGGTGCGCCGAACGCGGCCACCTGCCCGCCGGGCCGCTGCGCGAGGTCTACGTCGACGATCCCTCGGTCACGCCACCGGAGCGGCTGGTCACCCATCTGATGATCCCGTTGCGGGATCGCCTCTGACACCCGAGGCCGGCGGAGTCGCCGTGACGAGGCCGGTCGCGGCCGACGACGTTGTCTCGCGGGGCGGTCGTGCTCGACCGGTCGGCCGCAGGAGGCCCGAGGCGATCGGCGCGGGCGCTCGATCCTCCCGGGGTGGGACGAGTCCGGACAGGTGACAGGACTCGTCCCACGGTGTCCGCGAGGGCCTCGGTCAGGCGCCGACGTAGGCCGCGAGGTGCTCACCGGTGAGGGTGGAGCGGGCGGCGACGAGGTCGGCGGGCGTGCCCTCGAAGACGATCCGGCCGCCGTCGTGGCCCGCGCCGGGACCGAGGTCGATGATCCAGTCGGCGTGCGCCATGACCGCCTGGTGGTGCTCGATCACGATGACCGACTTGCCGGAGTCGACGAGCCGGTCGAGCAGGCCGAGCAACTGCTCGACGTCGGCGAGGTGCAGGCCGGTCGTCGGCTCGTCCAGGACGTAGACGCCGCCCTTCTCGGCCATGTGGGTGGCCAGCTTGAGGCGCTGCCGCTCGCCGCCGGACAGCGTGGTGAGCGGCTGTCCGAGGCTGAGGTAGCCGAGCCCCACGTCGGCGAGCCGGGCGAGGATGGCGTGCGCGGCCGGGGTGCGCGCCTCGCCCGCGCCGAAGAACGCCTCGGCCTCGGTCACCGACATCGCGAGCACCTCGCTGATGTCGCGGCCGCCCAGGTGGTACTCCAGCACCGACGCCTGGAACCGCTTCCCCTCGCACTCTTCGCAGGTGGTGGCGACACCGGCCATCATCGCCAGGTCCGTGTAGATGACGCCGGCGCCGTTGCAGTTGGGGCAGGCGCCCTCGGAGTTGGCGCTGAACAGCGCGGGCTTCACGCCGTTGGCCTTCGCGAACGCCTTGCGGATCGGGTCGAGCAGCCCGGTGTACGTCGCCGGGTTGCTCCGTCGCGAGCCGCGGATCGCGCCCTGGTCGATCGACACCACGCCCGCGCCGGCGGGGATCGACCCGTGTACGAGTGAGCTCTTGCCGGAGCCGGCGACGCCGGTGACGACGACGAGCACCCCGAGCGGGATGTCGACGTCGACGTCGCGCAGGTTGTGCGACGTCGCGCCGCGGATCTCCAGCGTGCCGGTGGGCGTGCGCACGCTCTCCTTGAGGGCGGCCCGGTCGTCGAGATGGCGGCCGGTGAGGGTGCCGGCGGCCCGCAGCCCCTCGACGGTGCCCTCGAAGCACACGGCGCCGCCCGCCGAACCGGCGCCGGGGCCGAGGTCGACGACATGGTCGGCGATCGTGATCATCTCCGGCTTGTGCTCCACGACGAGCACCGTGTTGCCCTTGTCCCGCAGCCGCAGCAGCAGGTCGTTCATCCGCTGGATGTCATGGGGGTGCAGGCCCGTGGTGGGCTCGTCGAAGACGTAGGTGACGTCGGTGAGCGAGGAGCCGAGGTGGCGGATCATCTTGGTGCGCTGCGCCTCGCCGCCCGACAGCGTGCCCGAGGGCCGGTCGAGCGAGAGGTAGCCCAGTCCGATCTCCACGAACGAGTCGAGCGTGCGCTGCAGGGTGCCGAGCAGCGGCGCCACCGACGGCTCGTCCAGGCCGCGCACCCACTCGGCCAGGTCGCTGATCTGCATCGCGCAGGCGTCGGCGATGTTGATCCCGCCGATCCGCGACGACCGGGCCGCCTCGTTGAGCCGCGCGCCGCCGCACTCCGGGCAGGCGGTGAAGGTGACCGCCCGGTCCACGAACGCCCGGATGTGCGGCTGCAGCGCCTCCCGGTCCTTGGAGAGGAACGACTTCTGGACCTTCGGGATCAGGCCCTCGTACGTCAGGTTGATGCCGTCGACCTTGATCTTGGTCGGTTCCTTGTAGAGGAGGTCCTCCAGCTCCTTCTTGGTGAACGTGCTGATCGGCTTGTCCGGGTCGAAGAAGCCGCAGCCGGTGAAGATCCGGCCGTACCAGCCGTCCACGCTGTAGCCGGGGACGGTGATCGCACCCTCGGAGAGCGACTTGCTCGCGTCGTAGATGTGGGCCAGGTCGATGTCGGTCACGCTGCCCATGCCCTCGCAGCGCGGGCACGCGCCGGCGGGCACGTTGAAGCTGTAGTGGAACGACGGCCCGGCGCTCGGCTCGCCGAGCCGGCTGAAGACGATCCGCAACATCGCGTTGGCGTCGGTGGCGGTGCCGACGGTGGAACGGGAGTTGGCGCCCATCCGCTCCTGATCGACGATGATGGCCGTCGTCAGCCCTTCCAGCAGGTCGACCTCCGGCCGCGCCAGCGTCGGCATGAAGCCCTGCACGAACGCGCTGTAGGTCTCGTTGATCAGCCGTTGCGACTCCGCGGCGATCGTGCCGAACACCAGCGAGCTCTTGCCCGAGCCGGACACGCCGGTGAACACCGTCAGCCGGCGTTTCGGGATCTCGACGCTGACGTCCTTGAGGTTGTTCTCGCGCGCGCCCTGCACGCGGATCAGATCGTGGCTGTCGGCAACGTGCGGCGCGGGCGACTGCGTCTCGCCCGTCCTCGTGGCCATGCTCATCGTGTCTCCATCTGTTGGGTCGGGACCGCCTGCACGGTCTCCCTCGGCGTCGCCGGCCTCGATCTAACCAGCTTCGGCCGACACTTCCGGTTCCCCTTCGTCGGCGCGGGCGCGGCGACGGCCTCCTGCCGACCTGGTGAGGACGCCTCAGCGGATCTCGTTGATGCGGATCAGGTTGCCGGCGGGATCGCGGACGGCGCAGTCGCGAACGCCGTACGGCTGCTCGGTCGGCTCCTGCACGACTTCGGCGTCGCCGGCCCGCAGCCGCTCGAAGGTGGCGTCGAGGTCGGTGGCGGCCAGCGTGATGATGCCGTAGGTGCCCTTGGCCATCATCTCGGTGACGGTGCGGCGCTCGTCCTCGGTGATGCCGGGGCCGGCGGCCGGCGGGTGCAGGACGATGGACGTGCCGGGCTGGTTGACGGGGCCGACGGTGATCCAGCGCATCCCGTTGTATCCGACGTCGCCCCGGACCTCGAAGCCGAGGGTGTCGCGATAGAAGGCGAGGGCCGCGTCCGCGTCGTCATGCGGGAGGAAGGCCGAGTGGATGGTGATTTCCATGGCCGTCATGCTAGGTCGTGCCCGACCGTGCCCGACCGTGCCCGACCGTGCCCGACCTGCCGTTCCTGACTGCCGCGCGCTGGGGGCGGCAGGTGTCAGACGCTCTCCGCGCCCGGCTCGGCGACCGGCGCCTCCCGGTTCCTGAGCGGTGTGGTCCTGACCGGCCGGGTCACCTGCGTGGCCACGCACGACGGCATCCCGGCCGTCGCGCGCGCCGCCTCGCGCCGATAGACGCTGGGCGGCACGCCGACCAGCTCGGTGAAGCGGGTGCTGAAGGTGCCCAGCGACGAGCAGCCGACCGCGAAGCAGATCTCGGTGACGCTCAGGTCGCCACGGCGCAGCAGCGCCATCGCGCGCTCGATCCGCCGCGTCATCAGGTAGCCGTACGGCGATTCCCCGTACGCGAGCCGGAACTGGCGGCTGAGGTGCCCGGCCGACATGTGCACGCCCCGGGCGAGCGCCTCGACGTCCAGCGGCTGCGCGTACTCCCGGTCGATCCGGTCGCGGACACGGCGCAGCCGCGCGAGGTCGCGCAGGTGCGGCGCGGCGGGTCTGCTGCTGGTCACCTGCGAATCGTACGTGCCGCTTCGCTCCACCTGGGGCGGGCCGCCGCGCCCCTTGTCGCGGAGCTCGCGGAACTTCTCCGCCCTGTCGACGCCGCCGCCCGAGAGGAGGACGGCGTTGACGATGAAGCTAATGATCATTTCTCCTTCGTCGCGTGGCCGTCGTCGCGTTCACGCGCCGCGCGTGGAAACACCCGCCGGCGCCAGGTCACGGCAGCATCGCCGGACGGCTCAGGGCAACTGCTGGATGCGGACCTGGTTGCCCGCGGGATCGCGGAAGGCGCAGTCGCGGATTCCGTACGGCTGCGTGATCGGCTCCTGCACGACCTCGGCCCCGCCGGCCTGCACCCGGGTGAAGACGCCGTCCAGATCGGAGGTGGCCAGGACGACGCGGGCGTAGGTGCCCTTGGCCATCATCTCGGCGATCATGCGGCGCTCCTCCTCGGTGATGCCGGGATCGGCCGCCGGCGGGTGCAGGACGATGGACGTGCCGGGTCGCCCGGCCGGGCCGATCGTCAGCCAGCGCATCTTGCCGTTCCCGACGTCGCTTCGGACCTCGAAGCCGAGGATGTCGCGATAGAAGGCCAGGGAGGCGTCCGGGTCGTCATGCGGAAGGAAGGTCCAGTGAATGGTGAGATCCATGGCGGCAACGCTAGGTGCCGCTCCGTGACCCGCGCTTCTCGATTCCTGACCGGTCCGCTCACCTGCCTCACCACGCACGACGGCATCGGACCCTGCGGGGGAGCCTTCCGGCGCGCGGCAGGGGGTCAAGCCGAGGTCTGGCCTCCCGCCATGCCGCCCGCGTCCACTGGGCCGTCCATTGAGCCGCTCCCGCCGTCCGCAGGGCCGCCGGACGGGCCTGCCGCGGGGCCGTCTCCACCGGGACGGCGGCCGCGCAGCAGGGGATGCGCCCGCATCGCCACCTCCAGCTCCCCGGGGAGCTCGTCGCGATACCGCCCGAGCGTCGACAGGTCGCTGTGCCCCAGCACCCGCCGCACCGCGTCCATGTCCGTGCCGTCGGCGAGCAGGTGCGTCGCGGTCGTGTGCCGCAGCCCGTGGGGCGTCACCTCACGCCGCCGCCCCGGCTCCACCCGCCGCCGCACCCGGTCGATCACCCCCTGCACGTCGCCGCGGGCCAGCCGCCTGCCCCGCCACGACAGCAGCAGCGCCTTCTCCTCTCGACTCGCCGCCCGCGCCTCGACATAGGCGTCGAACGCCTCAGCCACGTCACGGGGAAGCGGGACGTCCCGCGTCCGGCCGCCCTTGCCGAAGATCCGCCAGTAGCGCACGCCGTCGTTGGTGTAGAAATCCTCCACATTCGCGCGTACCAGCTCCGACACCCGGGGCCCGACCGTCGCCAGCAGCAGCACGATCAACGCGTCACGGGCGTCGGTCCGCTGGTCCCGGCGGCGGGGCGGCTCCTCCACGGGGGAACGCGCCGCCCCGATCAGCCCCTCCGCCTGCTCCTTGGTGAGCGCCCGCCGCTCCGGCCGCAGCCCGCCGCGCTCCCGCGCGGTCACCGTCGTCGCCGCCATCGGGTTGAGCTGCACCCAGCCCGCCAGCGCCGCGTGCTTGAACAGCGCGGACACCGAACGGCGGAACCGCCCCTGCGACGCCGCGCTCTGCGTCCCCGCACCCGGACCCGCACCCGGACCCGCGGCGCCCGGGGAACCCGGCGCGTCCGCCGCGCGGGAGCGCCGCCGCTCGTCCGGTTTACGCGCGAACGCCAGCAACACGGCGTCCACGTCCTCACCGGTCAGATCGTCCAGCACCCGGTCGGGGCCCGCCAGCCGCGCGAACGTGGCGACGTCCCGCGCGTACACCTCGGCGGTGGCGGGGGACAGCGCCCCGGTCAGCGTCTTGGCGCGGACCAGTTCCACGTAGCGATCCGCGGCCTCTTCCACCGTGATGCGGTTCAACCGAGCCGGAAGCATGATCCACACCGTATCCCGCGCCACCGACAACCGCGCGGCCGCCCGTAGGACTACCCGATCGAGGGATGCGCCCGCCCTGCCTGCCCGGAGAGGCTGGATGACACGCCTTCCGGCGCGTCGCCGTACGGCCGGGAAGGCCGCGGACACCGACACACGCGGACGCAACGTCACGGAAGCGGACACGGCCGCGCCCACGAGCGCCGGCCGAGCGGGGGAGCGGCGCCGATGGGAGCAGAGCAGCTCAAGGTCGTTCGCACCGCCATCCCGGCCCGCCTGGACCGGCTGCCCTGGTCGCGCTTCCACTGGCGGATCGTCGTCGGCCTGGGAACGGTGTGGATCCTCGACGGCATCGAAGTGACCATCGTCGGCGCCATCGCCCCCCGCATGACGGAACCGGGCAGCGGCATCGACCTCACCGCCGCCGACATCGGCACCGCCGCCGCCGTCTACGTGGCCGGAGCCTGCGCGGGAGCCCTGGTCTTCGGCCAGCTCACCGACCGCTACGGCCGCAAGAAACTGTTCATGATCACGCTCGCGCTGTACGTCGTCGCGACCGTGGCCACCGCCTTCTCCTTCGCCCCGTGGTACCTGTTCCTGTTCCGGTTCCTCACCGGAATGGGCATCGGGGGAGAGTACGCGGCCATCAACTCGGCGATCGACGAGCTCATCCCGGCCCGCAACCGCGGCCAGGTCGACCTCACCATCAACGGCAGCTTCTGGGCCGGGTCCGCGCTCGGCAGCGCCGCCGCCCTGCTGCTGCTGTCCGCGCTGTTACCCGCCGCCATCGGGTGGCGGCTCGCCTTCGGCGTCGGCGGCCTCCTCGGCATCGGCATCATGGTCGTGCGCCGGCACGTCCCCGAGAGCCCCCGCTGGTTGTTCATCCACGGCCGCGAGCAGGAGGCCGAACGCATCGTCGGCGCCATCGAGACCGAGGTCCGCGCCGAGAGCGGACGCGAGCTCGCCCCGCCCCACGGCAGCATCACCGTGCGGCAGCGCCGCGCGATCCCGTTCCGGGACATCGCCGAGGTCGCGATCAGGCGCTACCCGCGGCGGACCGTCCTGGGGCTCGCCCTGTTCATCGGGCAGGCGTTCCTCTACAACGCCGTCACGTTCGACCTCGGCACGATGCTGCACACGTTCTTCGGCGTCGCCTCCGGGGCCGTGCCGTACTTCATGGTGGTCTTCGCGTTCGGCAACTTCCTCGGGCCGCTCCTGCTCGGGCGGCTGTTCGACACGGTCGGACGCGTGCCGATGATCTCGGGGACCTACCTCGGCTCGGCCGTGCTCGCCGCGGTGCTCGCCGGGCTCCTGATGACCGGCGGGCTGACCGCCGTGTCGTTCGTCGCGATGGTCGCCCTCACGTTCTTCGTGGCGTCGGCGGGGGCCAGCTCGGCCTATCTCACCGTCAGCGAGATCTTCCCCATGGAGACCAGGGCGCTGGCGATCGCCCTCTTCTACGCCGTGGGCACGGGCATCGGCGGCATAACGGGGCCGCTGCTGTTCGGCGGGTTCATCGCCACCGGGAGCACGACCCTCGTCGCCGTCGGCTTCTTCATCGGGGCCGCCGCCATGGCGCTCGGCGGCGTCGCCGAGCTGGCCTTCGGCGTACGGGCCGAGCAGCAGTCGCTCGAACACATCGCCAAGCCGCTGACCGCGGAGTGAGCGCCGCCGCGAGGCCCGGGACGGTCAGGCGGACTCCACGCCCGCGGCGGCCAGCGGCGCGGCGGGCTCCAGACGCCGGGTCATCCGCCGCTCGAACCACACCGTCGTGAACGGCGGCACCGCGCACACCAGACCGAGCACCACCGTGCCGAGGCTCCACCGCCCCGAACGCGCGGCCGCCAGCACGGCGAGCACGTAGAGCACGAACATCGCCCCGTGGATCGGCCCGAAGATCCGCACGCCGATCTCGCTGCCGACCACGATGTACTTGAAGAACATGCCGACGAGCAGCCCCGCCCAGGAGAACGCCTCGGCGATCGCGACGGCACGGAACAGGCGGAACGCGGAGGGCATGAGGGAATCACCTTTCACAGGAGCGGCAGGAGGGGGTGCCCCGAGCCTACGGGCACCGGGGGTCGGTCCCGCCCCCGGGCCACACCCGACCGGCGTGCCGGGGGCAGCGAGCCGCCTCCGGTCAGGGGGTGGGGGCGTCGGTGTTGTCAGGCCGGGGCCCGAGCTCCTGCAGGCCGCCGCCGCGCAGGCGGTCCACCTCACGCCACTCCCGGCGCAGCCCGGCCGGCAAGATCGCCCCCAAGATCGGGTTGAGGAAGCCCACCCCCAGACCGCTCACGGCGAACACCGCCAATACCGCCCACATCGGCGCGTCGGCGGCGAGGACCAGGAACCTCGGCGCCCCGGCGAGCAGGTACCCGGTGAAGAACACCGCCCGCCGCGGCATACGGTGCCCGGCCGCCGCGGCGACCAGGCTTCCGGCGACCGCCACCGCTCCGAAGACGCTGTTGTTCAGGCCGATCGCCGTCGGCCCGTTTCCGGACGCCTGGGCCCACACGGGGACGAGCACGGAGAAGAACGCCGTGTCCAGCAGGTTGGTGACGCCGACCATGACGATGATGGTGAGCAGCAGCGGCTCGCCGCGCAGGAAGGTGAACCCCTCGCCGAAACGCCGCCAGTAGCCCGCCTCCTCCCCGGACGGGGAGGAGTCCTCACCGCCATGGCCGCGAGCAGCCCGCCCAGCGGCCGTAGCCTCCGCGTGCCGGATAAGCCGCCGGCGCTCCGGCCCCCCTCCGTCACGACGGCTCGAACCCGATCGCCGAATCGGACCGGCCGTCCGCCCGCCTGACGGGCGCGTCCAGCTCGGGCAGGATGTGGGAGATCACCGACACCCGCTCGGCGCCCTCCGGAGCGCCCGCCGCCTCCGGCGTATCCCGCCGGTAGCGGGTGATCACCGCCCACAACTCCTCCCGCAGGGAAGCGGCCTCCTCGGGAGTGAGCCGCAGGGTGCAGTCGCTCATGTCCCAGGAGTTCCGCCACGCGCGCGGCATCGCCGGGAGTTCGTTGATCGTCCGCTGGACGCGGAGCGTGTACGTGGCGGCGACGGAATTCAGGTACGCCATCGTGGCCTCGGGTTCCCGCTCGGCCAGCTCCGGGTCGTCGAGCCATGTGGACTGGTGGACCGAGCGCCACCAGCGCTCCCGCGCGTTTCCGCGTTCCGTGTCCTCCTCCACGAATCCGGCGGCGGCGAGCTGGCGCAGGTGATACCTCGCCGTGCCGGAGTTGACGCTCAGCAGCTCGGCGAGCCGGGTGGCCCCCATCCCTGAAGGTCCGCGCGGGTCCACTCCCGGGGGAAGCGCCCGCGGCCCGGCCCCCGCCGGACAGTGGGTCAGTCGATTCTCAGGCGCCACAGCGACGTGATCTCCGCGGCACGGGCGGCGTGGAGGGGATCGCCGGTGTCGGCCGCACGCGCGTGCCGCGGCCTGGTGTCGATCCTGCCCGCCACGCGCAGACCCGCCGCTTCGATGACGGCCAGCAAGTCGGCGCGCGTCCTGAGCCCGAGGTGCTCGGCCAGGTCGGACAGAACGAGCCAGCCTTCACCCCCTGGCTCAAGGTGCGCGGCGAGCCCGCCCAGGAAACCGCGCAGCATGGCGCCGCCCGGATCGTAGACGCCCCGATCGCGGACGGAGGAAGGCCGGGCGGGAATCCAGGGCGGATTGCAGACGACGAGGTCGGCCCGGCCCTCGGGGAACAACCCCGGGCCCACGACGTCGACGCGCGCGGCGAGGTTCAGCCGGTGGAGGTTGTCGCGGGCACAGGCCAGAGCGCGCGGGCTGTCATCGGTCGCCACGACGCGGCCGAGCCCCCGGCGAGCCAGGACGGCGGCGAGCACCCCCGTCCCCGTCCCGAGGTCGAACGCGATACGGGGACCGGCGGCACGGCCGGCCGGCACGGGCAGCGGCGTCCGCGCGACCAGGTCGACGTACTCACCCCTGACTGGGGAGAAGACGCCGTAGTGCGGGTGGACGCGCGCGCCGAGAGCCGGCACCTCCACGCCCCTCTCACGCCCCTCTCACGCCACTGATGCGCCCCGATCACACCGAGCAGCTCCTGGAGGGAGACCACCGTCGGCTCACGCGGCGGACCGTACGCCTCGGTGCACGCCTGGCGCACGTCCGGAGCCCTGCGCAGCGCCAGGGAGTGGTCACCTTCCAGCGACACGAGCAGCATCCCCAGTATGCGGGCCCGGTGGCCGCGGGCCCGGCGGTACAGATGGAAGGACTCGGCCGGGCTGTCACCCGCCGGGGGAGGTTTGCGTTCGACGCGGCGGCGCATCGCTCCCAGCAGTTGCCGCGCGTTGTGGAAGTCACCCCGCCACAGCAACGCGGTGCCTTCGCAGGCCAGCCGGTAGGCGGTGTCGGCTCTCATGCGGTCGTCCGCGACGACGACCTGCCTGGGAAGCGGCGTCGCGTTCTCGGAATGCCAGCGGGCGGATCGGGCGGTGTGGGCTTCGGTCCAGCGGATCGTGGACACCACGTACTCCTCGTGATCGAACGTGCGGGGACACGAAGAGCACTTCGACGAGGAGCAGCGAGAAAGGCCCGTGCTACGGCACGGGCACGAGTGTCACGGCAGCCGGGCTACCGCTCCCGCGTCGAAGCGCGAGAGGGGACGTCGCCGAGAACCATGCCAAGCGTCACGACCAGCCCTTTCCGAAGAGATCACGCAACAGGCTCCCACAGCCCTTTCCCCAGGGGCAAACGCCTCCAAGGCACCGGCTTCCCGACGGAGCGCGTAGGGGTGAACAAGGTGATCGCCGCCGCGTACGCCAGCTGAAGGCCGGCGGTCGCCAGGGCGTGGTCAGGCATGGGCGGACCGGCCTCGGCCGTCCCGCCCATGCCTGAACGGCCTCACCTCACCGAAACGGACACCCTGCGGCGGCGAGCGGGCCGGACGCCACCCGATGCGCTCAGGACTGGGCGAACAACCGGTCGTAGGCGTCCGAGTGCAGGCGCCCGGCCATGAAGTTCAGGAACCGCCGGACGAACTCGGCACGGGTCAGCCGCTCGTCACCGCCGCCCGCGTCATGATCGAACGCCGCGCGGAAGAGCGCCCGGTACTCTCCCGCGTCGATGACCTGGTCGTCGTCCACGTCGGTGACGTCGAACAGGACCTCGGCGACCCTGATCAGGGCGGAACTGGTCATGGCAGCGGCCGCCGCGGCGTACTCCTGACCCGTGACGCGTCCGTCTCCGTCGGTGTCCAGCTCCTTCCGCAGCTCCCGCCACCAGTCGGCGAAGGCGGTGAAGAGGCGGTCCTCGTCCCGCGCGTCCAGATCGAGCCGGGTGGCGATCTCCCGGGCCATCGCGGCGAGATCGGGCCAGTCCAGATAACCGTCGCCGGTCTGGTCCAGGACCTCGGAGAAGAACCGCGCGGCGGACCGCAGCGTCGAGTCGTCCGCCGCGCCGGCCTGCGGGGCGGGCGTGAGGAGGCGCAGGAGCGCCCCCGCCTTCGCCGCGCCGCGGCGCAGCCCGGCCAGCGCGTCACCGCCCTCCCGGCGAGAGTACGTGGGGTCGAGCATGCCCATGATCGTGTCCAGCCGCGTCCACGCCTCGGGCAGCAACCGCGTCGCGAGCCGCGTGGACAGATAGGCGGTGTGGATCAACGTGCGGGTGCCCGGCAGCTCGGGAAGCCCCAGCCGTGCGCGAAGCGACTCGGGCAGCGACGCCACGGTGATCGCGGTGGCCACGGGGCCGGCCAGCGCCCTGCCGGCCGCCCACGCGGCCGGACTGTCGCGTAGCAGAGGGGGAGCGGGCACCTGCGCGAACAGGCGGTCGAGGATGACGCGCACCGCTTCGGTGTTCTCCAGCCGCTCCTCGATCATGAGCTCGTAATAGCGCCAGAACTCCCGGAGCGTCGGAGGAAGCCTCCCTCCGTCGGGATCCATCAGAGCGAGGAACGCCCGGAACTCGGCGTACAGCCGGTCCAGCGCGGGGCCGTCGAGGGACTCGCCGCTCAGCCGGCACATCGTGACCGTGGACTCGAACAGCGTCGCCACCACCCACGCGCGCGCCTCGGGATCGGCCGCGTTGAACGGGCGGCCCTCGGCGTCGGTGCCCGTGATACGCGCGTGCAGACGGTTCAGCCGGGCCGCCTCCCGCCGTCGCACCCGCTCGTCGGGGTCGACCATGCGCTGCGCGCTGAGCACGGTGTTGCGCAGCCGCCGCCAGGGGTGCGCGACGAACGTCGAGTTGGTGATCAGCGCCGCGCCGATCTGCGGGTGCGCGGCCTCCAGGACGATGGCTCGGGTCGCCACCAGCCCCCACCGCGCCTGGTGACTCAACCGGTGGAGCATCGATCCGGGACTGAGCGGGTCGGCGGGGTCCGCGGGCGTGGTGCCGTCATCGATCCCCGTGGGTGCGGCGTCGCTCATGAAGATCCCTTTCCTGTCGCGGTCGGCACCTGTACACCGCCGAACCGGCGGTCCCGCCGCCGGTAGACGTCCAGGCATTCCCAGAAGTGCTCGGCGCGGAAGTCGGGCCACAGCACGGGAGGGAAGACCCATTCGGCGTAGGCCACCTGCCAGAGCATGAAGTTGGAGATCCGCTGTTCGCCGGAGGTGCGGATGACCAGGTCCACCTCCGGCATGTCGGGGTGGGGGAGATGGCGGGCGAAACTCTCCTCGGTGACCTGCTCGGGCGGCACGCCGTCGCGGATCAGCGACCGCGCGGCCTCGACGATGTCGCGGCGGCCGCCGTGATCGAACGCCACCGTCAAGGTCATCCGCCGGTTGTCGCGGGTCAGTGTCATCAGGTCGTCGATGTCGCGGGCCAGCGGCGGCGGGATCCGCGGGTCGGCGCCACCCAGGAAGCGGCATCGGATCCCGCGCGTGTGCAGGGTCAGGGCGTGTTTCCGTATGGCACGCCGCACCAGCCACAGCAACACGTCGACCTCGGCGGCCGGACGCCGCCAGTTCTCGGTGGAGAAGGCGTACAGGCTCAACCAGCCGACACCGGCCGTGTGCGCCGCCTCTATCACGTCGATGACGGCGGCCTCGGCCGCCTGATGTCCCGCCGTGCGGGGGAGCGACCGCTGTGCGGCCCACCGGCCGTTCCCGTCCATGACGCACGCCACGTGGTGAGGCACGTCTCTCACACCGGCCGCCCTGAGGAGGAGGACAATCAACGCTCCCGTCGTACGCCGAATCCTCAAAAGTGCGCATCGGGAAAACCAGCCGCGCCCACCACAATGATCTGCCGCGCCAATCAATACCCTGTAGTCGGTCAACTACACATCGCAGTCGGCCGAGATCGGACGGCGGCCGCACGCGTACGGGAAGCCGGGCACGGGGGACTGATGGTTCTCGCGGATTGGAGATCGCCGCCAGTGGTGTGCCAGCGAAGCGTTCCATCGGACTGGTTGCGGCTGGAGAACAGCAGGAGACGATCGTCGTCATCGATGACCACGACAGGTTCGCTCGGGCACGTCGCACCGCCCCTGGTGGCTGGCAAGATCTTGAGCCCTGCCGCGACACCATGGCGCCGAACAGGAGAAGGAGCGATCGGGTGAGGACTCGACAAGGTGCTCGAACCGTGTTGCTGGATCACGATGACCGGATTCTCATGATGCAGGTCCGAAACGATGGCGCCATCGTCGTTCCGGTTCTTCCCGTCCCTGAGCTGTTCTGGGTACTGCCAGGTGGCGGTGTCGAGCCTGGTGAGAGCTTCCTCCAAGCCGCTCGCCGGGAACTCTTCGAAGAGACCGGCCTGACCGATGTCGACTGGGGGCCGTGCCTGTGGATCCGCGATCTGGACGTTCACTGGTCAGGCGAGCCCGTCCACGCGCATGAGAGGTACTTTCTCGCGCGAATCCGCGGCACCGAAGACATCAGCCGAAGGAACCTGGAACCCGCAGAACACAATGCGATCGTTGAATACAGGTGGTGGTCTCTCGCTGAACTGACCACCGCCGAGACCACGCAGACCCTACGGCCCCCCGGACTGCCCCGCCTGCTCGCTGATGTCCTGAATGGGAATGGGCACCTGCCCAGCGAGCCGCTCGCCTTGAAGGCATGAGTCCACCCGGCGGCTCTGGGAAACGATCGACCTTCCCGCGGGAAGCGATGTTCGAGCGCACCCATTACGCCAGGTCATCCGCTGTCGTGAACACTCCGTCTGAGGAAGCGGCATAAGCGGCCCGCAAATCCGGGAGCGCAGCCGCGCGCGGAGCCACTTCAGTGAGACGAAATCACGTGGGGACCACCTTGATGAGACAGGGGCCAAGTTCCCTGAGACAGGCGTCCTGTCTCATTCAATCTGGTCCAAGCGCAACCATCCTGCCTGCGGTGGAGCTTGCGGTAGGGGTACCTCCTGTGTCACCTGCCGTGAGGGGGCTGGACAGGTCGTCTCCGCGCTCTTCATTGATCAACTGAGGACGATGAGGGCTCTCAGCAATCGTCGAGTGCGGGTCATCGGAAGGCGGCGATGTTGGCACGGGCCCAGTCGGCATACCTACGGGGCGCCCGGCCCAGTACCCTCTCGACATCAGGACTGACCCGCCGTTCGGCCGGGGTGGGCGCGCCCAGGATGGCCAGGGTCGTCTCCACCACGTCCGCCGGCATGAAGGTCAGCATCTGCGCCCGCGCCTGATCCGGGGTCTGCTCCACGAACCGGATCGGCTCACCCAGCGCGGCGCCGATCGCCGCGGCCTGCTCCCGGGGCGTTACCGGAGCGGGACCGGTCAGCTCGTAGATCTGCCCGGCGTGGCCGTCCTCCCGTAGCGCTGCGGCGGCGACCCCGGCGATGTCGCCCGGGTCGACGGCCGGCAGGGCGACGTCGGCGAACGGCGCGGCGACGGTCCTTTCAGCACGCACCGACGGAGCCCAGGCGTAGGTGTTGGAGTCGAAGTTGCCGGGCCGCAGGATCGTCCAGGCCACGCCCGACCCTCGCACGGCCTCCTCGATGGACAACCCCAGCACCCCGTGCGACGCCGACTCCGGCCGGGTCGCCACTCCCGGCGATGACAGCAGCACCACACGCTCGACACCGCCGGCCTTGGCCGCATCGAGGATGTCGCCCAGGTTCAGCGTGTGGGCAGGATCACCACGATCACCCCGAAGGTGCTGACCCAGCGTCTGCGACAACTCGAACGCGACGGCCTGATCGTGCGCACCTACCACCCCGAGGTCCCGCCCCGAGTCGAGTACGAGATCAGTGAACTCGGCCGCAGCCTCGCCTCGCTGTTCGCCCACCTCGCCGAATGGGCCGCCGCCAATCTCGATCAGGTCGACCGGGCCCGGCGCGACTACGACGACGCCTCGGCTCACTAGAGCCGGCAGAGGTGGTGAACATGCCGCCCGTTCGTCGGCGGCGGGGCAGGGCGGCCGCGGTCAGAGAACCGTGTGCCGCCGGCCGGCGGGAGGCCATCGGGACCCCGATGTCGCCTCCGGGGGAGCGGCGGCCAGATGAAGCCAGGTTCGATGAGGCAACCTGCGCCTTGGGCCAGATTCGGTGAGACGGCCAGGACTGCGGAGGCCTGGCCGGACCGGATTCAGTGCGACAAAGATGCGTTCTGGACCAGGCGTGTGAGACAGGGGCCAAGTTCCCTGAGACAGGACGCCGACAGCGGAAACGTGCCGATCGGACATCCACTCCTATACCAAACAGAATTCACCTTCTGTCCGGTATAGCCTTCTTGGGGCGTTCTGTGGTCTGTTGCGGCTTTCTGGGTGACGGCGCCGTGAGCAAGGCGTGAACGGGAGAGATCCGGGCCCGCGGCTTGGCGTGGAGCGCCGGGCGCCCGTGTCGTGGCTCGACACTCGCGCCAGGGGATCGTTTTATCGTGATTTTTTGGGTGCGGCGCCGCCCATCAGAGGGCGTCGACGAAGGTCTCGGCCTCGTCCTGCGTCATCCCGGTCTCGCCGCGCACCAGGAAGATCGCCTGCTCGGTGCGGCCGTCGGCCTTCAGTTGACGTACACGGGAGGCGAGGTCGAGGCGCCGGGCGGAGGGCTCGCCCGGGACGTCCACCGGGACGGGGCGGCCGGCCTCCAGGGCGTCCACGACGTCCTTGGCCTCTTTGAGGCCGAGCCCGGTCTCCTCCCTGACCAGCTTGATCGCGTGGATCTTCTTGCGTTCGGAGCACAGCTCCCGTACGCGATCTTGGAGATCGTGTGAGATCGGCGGCACGAGCCCCGGCGTCCGCCACGCGAGCCGGGTGCTGGGCCGGGCTCCGGCGCGCGCCGCGAGTGCGACGACGACTGCCAGCACGACGACCACGAGCACGACGAGGACGATGACCATCTCAAGGGTTCCCAGCGGCACGCGGTGATCGTACGGCTCTCGCGGGCTCTGCGGAACCCTCCGCCCTATTGCTCGATAATGAACATTATGTCAAGTAGGCGATCTGACGATCCCGAGGATCTCGATCCCCCACCGCTGTCCTGTCCTGTCTCACTGGACCTGATCCTTTGTCCTTTGCCTCACCCGATCCGCTCACCCGGGCTCCTCTCGCCGTCGACGGTCAGGCTGCGTCTCGCGAGATCTGCTCTCTTTGGGCCTGAAGTTCGGTCTATGGCTTGAAAGAACCACCGAAACCGACCAGAGCACATGAGATGCGAGGAGGAAACTCCTCAAAGTGAGCGGATCATCTGAGATGCCAAGACCTCCCCGTCTCAGACGATCCGCTCACTATCCAGGTCGGCCGCGGCTTCACTGAGCAACCTCGCACGCCTTCAGGGACGCGACGCCAGCGGCACCTCGGCGCTGCCTGACGCACTCGCCGCCCGCGGTGGGCGGATGCCCAGCGCCAAGCCGATCAGGCCGGCCGCCATCAGCGCACTCACCCCGAGTTTGGGCGCCGCACCGCTGGAGACGAAGTCGAGCATCTGGCCGCCGGTCAGGACGAGTGGCACCCACAGGGACACGAGGCCGGCTCGCCACGCACCGAAGGACAGCACAAGGAGTCCGATCATCCAACCCAGGATCCAGATCGCAAACGATGCGATCACCAGCGGGTCCTTGTCGAGCGCGTCAACGATCGGCCGGACCGCCTCCGCGTTCACGCCCCCTCCGGCGAGGGCCCCGAAAAAGGCGTTGTAATGCCAGAGATGGATCGCGGAGAAGTAGAGCGCGGGAACGACGAAAGCTCCGCCGATGGTGGCGACAAGGCGCTTGCGGCGGCCGACCGCCACGATCAGACCCGCCGTCGCGGGCAGGAGCAGCAGGTGCGTCAGGGCGAAGAGGATCGTCTCGGCCCGCCAGGCGCCGAGGCCGGCGGCGGCCACGTCGACATTCGCCGCGGTCTCGGACACTTCGTCCGGAAACATCACCCAGTAGAAGGCGTTCGCCACGGCGTAGAGAACACCGCCGGCAGCCATCGCGACCGCCGCGAAACGCCGACCGTACGGTCGTATGGTCTTGTCGCTCATCGAAATCTCCTGTTGTGAGCTGTTGACGACGCAGACGCTAGGTGCGGTACGCGGGTCCGGTCGTCGACCTGGATGTCGATCGACGGGTGGATACCGTCGGATGCCTGCTCCACCCGCGGGTGGACGCCGGGTCACATGCGGCTCGGATAGGCTCCCGGCCATGTCATGGGTCCGGGACATCGGACGGCGCCGGGCCGACCTCGCCGCTGTCGTAGTCGGCCTCGCGCTGTTCGGGTTCGGACTGGCCGAGATCTATGTGCCGCTCGCCCCGTACGTCGACGGCGAGGGTCCCGATCTCACTGCGCTGTCCGGCTGGTGGGTAGCCGTGCTCACCGTGCTGCTCGCCGGCTACTGCCTCGCGGTCGCGGCGTGCAGGTCGTACCCAAGGGCCGCGGTGGTCCTGGCCGGCGTCTGCTTCATCGCGCAGAGTTTCACGCCGGTCCTCCCGGAATGGCCGGTCGTGCCGCTCCTGGCATTGGTCGGTGTCTGCTTCGGCTGCGTCGCTCTGGCCGGCCGCTACGGACCGGAGATCGCGGGCGTCTCCTACTTCGTTTCGCTCGGCATCGAGACCACGATCGCGGGCGACCCGGACTGGGCGTTCATCGTTTTCGTCGCGCTTGCGGTCATGGGGCCGGCCTACGCCGTCCGCATGCGGCGAGCGCAGGCGGCACGTCTGGTCGCATCGGCTGCCGAACGGGAGGCCACCGCACGCCTCGACGAGCGGCTACGGATAGCCCGCGAACTGCACGACATCGTCTCGCACGGCGTCACCGTGATGGTGCTGCAGGCCGGAGCCGCCCAGGTCGTACTCGAATCCGACACGCGGCAGGCCCACGAGTCGCTGGATGCGGTGCAAAGTGTCGGCCGCGACGTCGTCACTGAGCTGCGCCGGTTGCTCGTCATCCTCCGAGGCGCAGAGGGCGGCCCGGAGCGGCTGCCCTCGCTGCGGCACCTCGACCCGCTGCTCGCCGGAGTGCGGGCCGCCTGTGGGCGGGTCGACGTAACCGTCAACGGGGATCTCGGCACGGTGCCCGCAGCCATTGACGTCAGCGGCTACCGGGTGCTGCAGGAAGCCCTGACCAACGTGGTCAAACATGCTCCGGGCGCCACAGTCTCGGTTTCGATCGATGTCGGACGCACCGACCTGCGGATCCGCGTCGTCGACGACGGACCAGGCATCGGCCAACGAAGCGACAGCGGTGGCCACGGGCTGACGGGGATCAGCGAGCGCGTGGAACTCTTCGGTGGAACGGCCACCGCCGGTCCGGAGGACGGCGGCGGGTTCGAGGTGCGCGTCGAGCTGCCCTTGAGCGCGAAGGCCGCGGCACCCGTGCTGTCGGAAACGGGAGCACCGGCGTGACGCGTATCCTCATCGCCGACGATGAGGCCCTCATACGCAGCGGCCTGCGTATGATCCTCGGCACCCAGCCCGGTATCGATGTGGTCGCGGAGGCCGTGGACGGCGAGCAGGCGGTGCTGCTCACCGCCGAACACCAACCGGACGTCGTGTTGATGGACATCCACATGCCCCGGCTCGACGGCGTGGCCGCGACCGAGCAGATCCTGGCGGACCGCTCCGACCGCCGAGTCGTCATGCTGACCACATTCGACCTCGACGAGTACGTCTACCGGTCGTTGCGTGCCGGCGCCTGCGGGTTCCTGCTCAAGACCACTCCACCGAAGGAACTGGTGAGCGCGCTGCATGCTGCCGCTCGTGGAGACGCTCTGCTCTCACCGGAGATCACCCGCCGTCTGATCGATCACTACACCGCGACGGCGCCGCCGGTCCGCGTCCCCGGGCTGGCCGACCTGACCGGCCGGGAGACCGAGGTCCTGCGGCTGATGGCTCGGGGGCTGTCCAACCGCGAGATCGCCGGGGAGCTCTTTCTCGGCGAGGCGACCGTGAAGACGCATGTCAACCGCATCTTCGCCAAGCTCGGTGTGCGGGACCGCGTGCAGGCGGTGGTGCTCGCCTACGAAGCCGGCGTGGTACGGCCCCGAGGCGAGGCGCGCGCACGCGGCAGTCGGCAGGAATGGCACGAGCCCCGTTTTCCCTGAGGGGAAACGGGGCTCCGTTCGGCTGGTGGGCGGGGCCTCTCCCCCGTCGCCCGGACCGCGCCCCGCTCCAGACTCGACCCTGACAGCGTGTGAGGTCCGGACCGCTCCCATCGCTCTGCCGGACGCGCGCGCGGCGTGGTGTTCTTCCGGGCTCAGCTCTTCCGGGCCCTGATGAGGAAGCGCTGCGAGTAGGCCACGAAGGGGCCGTGGCGCTCGATGAAACCGTGCAGCTCCGCCAGGCGGTCGCGGTACGTGTCCACGGTGAAGTCCGGGACGATCCAGATCACCTTGCGGAGGAAGTGGACCACCGCCGCGATGTCGTAGAACTCCATTCGGAGTGCTTCCTGGCGCAGGTCGACGACCTCCAGACCCGCCGCTTCCGCGCTGAACGTCGCCTCCACCGGGCTCGCGCCGGCCGTGGTGGCCAGCGGGCCCAGAGACGGGTGGACCGAAGCCTGCCGGTTCCGCATCATGAACTCGGTCAGTTCGCGCACCGAGCCCGAGCCCACCTGCTGGGAGAGGTACGTGCCGTTGGGGCGCAGGACCCGGTGGACCTCGTCCCAGCGGGTGACCACCGGATGGCGGCTGACCACCAGGTCGAAGTGGTCGGACGGGAACGGCAGGTCGGCGGCGTCGTCGGCCTCGACGACCGTGGCGTCGAACGCGGCCAGGTTGCGCCGGGCGATCTCCAGGTTCGGCCGCCACGATTCGGTCGCCGCCAGGATCGGCGGGGCGGTCGGCACCGACGCCAGCACCTCGCCTCCCCCGGTCTGGATGTCGAGCGCCGCCTCTGCCTTCGCCATCTCTCTCGCCAGGAGCTTCGCGTAACCCCAGGACGGACGCTGTTCGGTCGCACGACCGGTGAACCAGGAGAAGTCCCAGCCTTCCGTAGGGACGGATTCACCTTCGGCGACAAGCTCTTCGAACGTGGGCATCCAGCGATGATGGCAGGCGCCGGAGGCGCGCGCACGGCACGAGGCTCTCCCGCCTCCGTGAGGTCGCGTTGTGCGGCGGGCGGAGTAGGGTCCATCGCGGCGGCGGCGGCCGGTCCGCGTGCGCGGGCTACGATCGGGCCATGCCCTTGACCGTGAACGACGTCGAGCGGTTCGAGGCCTCCAGGCCGCGCCTGGAGGCCATCGCCTACCGCCTCCTCGGCTCCGCCGGGGAGGCCGAGGACGCCGTGCAGGAGGCGTTCCTGCGCTGGCAGGCGGCCGACGTCGACCGGATCGAGGTCCCCGAGGCCTGGCTGACGAAGGTCCTCACCAACCTGTGCCTCAACCAGCTCACCTCCGCGCGGGCGCGGCGGGAGACCTATGTGGGCGCTTGGCTTCCCGAGCCGCTGCTGGCCGGGGACCCGATGCTCGGTCCGGCCGACACCGCCGAGCAGCGTGAGTCGGTCTCGTACGCGGTCCTCACCCTCATGGAGCGCCTCTCCCCCAACGAGCGGGCGGTGTACGTGCTGCGGGAGGCGTTCGAGTACCCGCACCGGGAGATCGCCGAGATCCTCGACATCACCGAGGCCGCCAGCCAGCAGATCTTCCACCGCGCGAAGAAGCACGTCGTGGACGGCAAGGTCCGGACCGAGGTCGACGAGGTGGCCGCCCGGCGGATCGTCGAGGAGTTCCTGGCGGCCGCCGGCAGTGGCCGGACGGAGCCGCTCGTGCGTCTGCTCACCGAGGACGCCATCGCGATCGGCGACGGCGGCGGGAAGGTCCCGGCCCGTGCCAAGGCGTTCGAGGGCGCCGTCGCGGTCGCGAAGTTCCTGTGGGGCCTGCTCAAGCCCAGCAAGGCCAAGCGCGCCATGGTCGGCGGCGTGGCCGAGGTCTACGCCTGGACCGCCAACGGCGATCCCGCCGTCGTGGCCGTCGTGGACGGCCGGGTCGTCGGTGTCATGTGCCTGGAGGTCAGCGCCGAGGGCATCGCCGCGTTCCGCAGCCAGGTCAACCCGGACAAGCTCGAACGCGCGACCGGGCGCTGGGCGGCCGTCGACCACGGGAAGCCGTTGTTCACCGCCTTCTGATCGCGATGTGAGGTGCTTCACATCGTGTTCCTGTCAGGAAGCGGCGGGCCGCCCGGTTCAGGTGGCGAAACCGCGTGAGACAGGAGCAAGGAAATGCGGCACCGCATCATCGTCCTCGGAGCCGGTTACACCGGAGCCATCGTCGCCGGCCGCCTCGCCAGGCGACTGCGCCGCGAGGACGTCGCCATCACCCTCGTCAACGCCGAGCCCGACTTCGTCGAGCGTGTCCGCATGCACCAGGTCGCGGTCGGCCAGGATCTCAGGCCCCGGCCGTTCGGTGAGATGTTCGCGGGCACCGGTGTCGAGCTGAGGCTCGCGAAGGTCACCGGCGTCGACGTCGAACGTAAGACCGTCGCCGTCGCCGACGCGAGCGGCGCCGGGGAACTCGCCTACGACACGCTCGTCTACGCGCTCGGCAGCGGTTGGAACGCTCAGGGCGTTCCGGGGACCGCCGAGCACGCCTATGAGATCGCCGGCCGCCCCGGGGCGCTGCGGCTGCGTGAGCGCCTGGCCGGTCTGGAGGCGGGGCAGGCCGTGGTCGTCGTGGGCGGTGGCCTGACCGGTCTGGAGGCCGCGACCGAGATCGCCGAGGCCCGGCCGGATCTCGACGTGTCGCTCGCCGTCCGCGACGGTCTCGGCGACTGGCTCTCGCCGAAGGGGCGCGAGCACCTGTGGAAGGTCGTCGGCGGGCTCGGGATCACCGTGTACGAGCACGCCGCGGTGACCGGGGTCGAGGCGGATCGTGTCGCCATCGCGGACGGCAGGGCCGTCGCGGCCGCGGTCACGGTGTGGACCGCGGGCTTCGCGGTTCACCCGATCGCGAAGGCGACGTCCCTGGAGGTGACCGGCGCCGGTCAGATCGTGGTCGACGGGACCATGCGCTCGGTGTCGCACCCGGATGTGTACGCGGTCGGCGACGCGGCGATGGCGATGGGCCCCGGGGGCAAGCCGCTGCGGATGTCGTGTGCCTCGGGGACTCCGGCCGCGTGGCAGGCCGCCGACGCGATCGCGGCGCGTCTGACCGGTGGGAAGCTCCCGAACGTGCCGATCCGGTACTTCAACCAGTGCATCTCGCTGGGCCGCAAGGAGGGGTTGATCCAGTACGTCACCGCCGATGACCGGGCCGTGCGGGCGGTCCTGACGGGACGGCTGGCCGCCGTGTACAAGGAGTTGGTCTGCAAGGGGGCCGCCTGGGGCGTCGCGAACCCGTTGTTCGGGTTGCCGGTCCGGCGTCGCCGTGTGGTGCGGGAGCGGGTCGCGGCGGATGCGGCCGTCAAGGCGTCGGCGTAGGGCATGGATCGGCTGGGCGAGCCCGGCATGGGGTGCGGTAGGTCAGTGGGGGTCGTCGGCGAGGACCTGGGTGAGCGCGTGGGTGGCCTGGCGGACCATGCCGGGGTTGGTGTCCCAGTAGTACGGGAGTGCGATGACGGCCTGGAGGAGTGCCCAGCCGCGGCCGCGCAGCCATGACGCGTCGTCGGCTCCGAGTTCGTCGCGGAAGCGTCGGCGGCTGTCGCCCGTGAACACGTTCCACGCGGGTTGGAGGTCGCAGGCGGGGTCGCCGACGTTGAGGCCGCCGAAGTCGATGACCGCCGAGAGGCGGCCGTCGACGACGAGGAGGTTGCCCGGCAGGAGGTCGCCGTGGACCCAGACCTCCGGGCCGTCCCATGCCGGGGTGTCGAGCGACTCCCGCCACGATCGCAGGGCGGCGGCGCCGTCGATGCGGTCGCCGAGTCGGGCGATGGACCGGCGTACGCCCTCGTCGTGCTCGGCGAGCGGTCCCCCGCGTGCGTGCGGGGGGCGGGGGTGCGCTCCGGCGGTGTCGATCTGTCGCAGCGCCGTGATGAAGGCGGCGAGGTCGGCCGCCGCCTGGAGGGGGTCGCGGATCGTGCCGTTGGCGTTGTCGCCGGGCAGCCACTCGTGTACCGACCAGGTGAAGGGGTAGTCCTCGGCGGGCTCCCCCGTCGCCAGCGGTACGGGTACCGCGAGCGGCAGGTGGGGGGCGAGTTCGGGCAGCCACCGGGCTTCTTTGGCCGCCTGCCCGGTGGCCCATGCGATGCGTGGCAGCCGTAGGGACAGGTGGTCGCCGAGGCGGTAGATGTCGTGGTCCGTGCCGTAGGAGACGACGGGTTCGATCGTCAGGTGGGCCCATTGGGGGAACTGGGCGGTGATCAGGCGGCGGACGAGGGCGGTGTCGGTGTGGATCTCGTCGGCGTGCATCCGGGTTCTGGCCATCGCGGCCATCCTCGGTGGGTTCCGCCGGTGGCGGCAATCGGTTTTCGGCCGCCCATCGTGGCGGGCCGGGGTTGCCGGACTCCCCCGTGCCGGGTCGGCGTCCCGGGCCGGTCAGAGCGTGTCGAGGCGGGTCATCTCGTCGTCGGTGAGCCGGAGTGCTCCGGCGGCGATGTTGGCGGCGAGGTGGTCGGGGTTGCCGGTGCCGGGGATGGCGAGCACGTGCGGTCCGCGCTGGAGGGTCCAGGCCAGCCGGACCTGGGCGGGGGTGGCTCCGTGGGCGTGGGCGATGGACAGGATGTCGTCGTTGTCGGTGGCGCTCGCGCCGGCTTCGCGGCCCTTGCCGGCGATGGCGAAGAAGGGGACGAACGCGATGCCCTGTTCGCCGCAGGCGCGCAGAAGGGCGTGGTCCTCGGGGCGGGCGCCGATGCCGAAGGGGTTCTGGACGCAGACGACGGGGGCGATGCGCCGGGCTTCGGCGAGTTGTTCCTGTGTGGCGTTGGAGATGCCGAGGTGGCGGATGAGGCCGGCTTGGCGCAGGTCGGCGAGGGCGGCGAAGTGCTCGGCGATGGAGCGGCCGGTCCGGCTCGGTCGGACGCGGAGGTTGACCACGTCGAGGTGGTCGCGGCCGAGTTGGCGCAGGTTCTCCTCGACCTGGCCGCGGAGTTGGCCGGGCTCGGCCCACCACCAGTTTCCGGAGGGGTCGCGGCCGGGCCAGACCTTGGTGGCGATGACGAGGTCGTCCGGGTACGGGGCCAGCGCGCTGTTGATCAGTTCGTTGGCGGAGCGTAGGGAGGAGAAGTAGAAGGCGGCGGTGTCGATGTGGTTGACGCCGAGTTCGACGGCGCGGCGCAGTACGGCGATGGCGCGGTCGCGGTCGCTCGGGGTGTTGGTGCCGAAGGCTTCGCCGTTCTGGGGCAGGCGCATGGCGCCGAATCCGATCCGGTTGACGGTCAGGTCGCCGAGTTTCCAGGTGCCGGCGGCGGACGCGGTGATCGTCTTTGAGGTCATGGTGGGATTCTTCACCCTTGTGGCCTCTCCCCCGGGCTCGTGTCGTGGTTCTGGTTGTGTCGTGGGGGTGGCATGACTACGGTTCCGACCGTCTGGACGGTCGGGAGGGAGACGGATGCGGGACAGGATTCTCGACGCCGCGGAGCGGATGCTGGTCGAGGGAGGGGCGGACGCGATCCGGTTGGACGCGGTGGCGGCCCGGGCCGAGGTGAGCAAGGGCGGTCTGCTGCATCACTTCAGGTCCAAGCAGGCGCTGGTCGAGGGGGTGCTCGAACGGCTGGTGGAGCGGTTCGAGGCCGAGCTGCCGCCGCCGGGCGCGGAGCCGGGCGCGTTCACCCGGGCGTGGCTGGACGCGGCGATTCCGGGGGCGGATGTGCCCGCGCGGGAGCACGGTGACCAGGTGTCGGTCGCCCTGCTCGCGGGGCTGTCCGGCGGTCCGGAGGTGCTCGGGGTGTTGCGGGGGTGCTATGAGAGGTGGCAGCGCAGGATCGCGGACGACGGGCTCGACCCGGTGACGGCCACGCTCGTGCGGCTGGCGGTGGACGGGTGGTGGATGGCGCGGCTGCTCGATCTCGCTCCGCCCCGTGACGACCTGCATGTCCGGGTGCGGGAGCGGCTCGCGGCGATGGCCGGGGAGGGTGCGTGAGTCCTCGTACGCGGGCGGGCGGGGCCGCGCCGGTGGGTCGTGTGCTGGCGGCGACGAAGGTCGCCATGCTGGTCGCCGACGTGGGCCTGCTCGTGTATTGGGCGGTGGTGTTCGCGGGTCTGATCCCGCCGGAGCTGGCCTACAAGGACTACGACGATCCGATCTTGTCCGACTGGAACGTGTCGTTCGTCGCGCTGGATGTGGCGGCGAGTGTGACGGGGCTGGCGACGTTGTGCTGTACGGCGGCGTGGCGGCCGCTGATGACCGTGTCGCTCACGCTGACGAGCACGGCCGGTCTGCAGGCGGTCGCGTTCTGGGCGTTGCGCGGGGATTTCACGCTCGCCTGGTGGTTGCCGAACCTGTTCCTGCTGCTGTTCCCGTTGCCCGGTCTGGTCGCGCTGGTGCGGGGGCCGGGGCGTACGGCGTGGCGGGCCGGGTGGGAAGGGCCCAGCCGCCGGTGTGCGTGACCGGCGGCTGGGCGGGTGGGAGCGGGCGGTGCGTCAGACCCGCTGCCACAGTGCGGGAACGTTGGGGGGCTCCCAGCCGACCTGGGCGGTGTGTGTCTGGAGGCAGCGGTAGGTGGCGCCGCCGTAGGTGACCTGGGCTCCGGCCTGGTAGGTGGTGCCGGCGCGCCAGGTGCCGCCGGGGGGTGTGCTCGGGGAGACGCTGGGTGAGGGGCTCGGCGACTGGCCGGGGCCGCCGGGCACGTTGAGGACGAAGTCGAACGTGGCCTCCTTGCCCGGGTTGGCCGTGCGGACGTTCATGAGGAGGCGGGGGTCGTAGATGGTGTCGGTGCTGTTGCGGGGTTCGCCCGGGAAGTAGAGCTGGGTGGTGAGGATCGGGCGGTTGGGCGCCTGGACCTTGACGTGGATGTGGCGGGTGCGTCCCGGGTAGAGGCCGGGGACGATCGTGGTGAGGGTGAAGGCGCCCTGGGCGTTGGTGTACTGGTGGCCGCGGAAGGTGAATCCGACGTTGTCGTAGCCGCCGTTGTTGTCGGCCTGCCAGAAGTCGAGCAGCACGTTGGCGAGCGGCTGGCAGGCGAGGCCGAAGACGTAGCCGCTGAGGGTGAGGGGGGTGCCGGGGGTGCCGGGCCCGGCCAGGGTGGTGCGCAGCGGCGAGTTGGGCTTGAAGTACGGGCCTTCGATCTGCGGGATCGTCGGGTCGTCGTCGTCGGAGCAGTAGGGCGTGGGGACGAGGGGCTCGCCCGTGGCCCGCGCGTCGCGGGCCAGGGCGGGGAGCTGTCCGACGAGCAGCGGGAGCGGGGCGACCAGGGCGGCCTTGAGCAGGGTTTTGCGGGTGATGCCCTTGCTCTCCTGCTCCGCGGGCGTGTTCTCGGTGTCCATCAGTGGCCTTCTCGATGTCGGGGTGAGGCGCCCGGCCCGGGTTCCGTCCCTCTCGTACGCCGGCGGGGTGTGGGTGGCGGTCGGCTGGTGTGCGGGGTGGGGACGGTCCGGTCCGGGGCGCCTGGACTGGACCAAAGCTGACACGGAATGGATCAGGTGAACACCTTACAAGTTTCCATAACTGGGTGATATGGATGCGTTTGCGCAGGTGAGTGAGGGTGTGGCCGCGGTCAGGGGCGGAGGACGAGGCGGCCGGTCGCCTGGCCGTCCTCCAGCATGCGGTGGGCGTCGGCGTCCTGGTCCAGGGGCAGGATCTCGCCGACGCGTACGCGCAGGGCGCCGGCGGCCAGCAGGCGGTTGACGAGTGCGGCGGCGTCGGCGAGGTCGGCGGTGGCGGCGTTGGAGATGGCGAAGCCGAGCAGGCGGGCGTCTCGGGTGTAGAGGGATCCGATGGGGATCTCGGCGCGGGCGGAGATGCCGGCGGTGAGCAGGACGCGTCCGCCGCGGGCGAGGAGCGGGGTGACGCCGGGGATGTCGTGGTGTCCGGAGGTGTCCCAGTAGACGTCGATGCCGTCGGGGGTGGCCTTGCCGAGGTGGGTGAACAGGTGCGGGTCGCGGTAGTCGAGGACCTCGGCGGCGCCGAGGTCGTGACAGTGCGGGGCGTCGGCGGGCCGGGCGGTGGCGATGACGTGGGCTCCGGCGGTGGCGGCCATGGTGATGGCGCAGGAGCCGACGGCGCCCGCTCCCCCGCCGATGACGACGGTCTCGCCGGGGCGGACGCGCGCTTCGCGGAAGAGGCCGAGGAACGCGGTGGCGGCGGGGTGGAGGGCGGCGACGGCCGTGACGGGGTCGACGCTGGGCGGGAGCGGGTAGAGCCGGTCGGCGGGGACGACGGCGAGGGTGGCGAAGGAGCCCTGGCGGCCGCCGTGGCCGAGGCTGTTGCACCAGACGCGGTCGCCGGTGGTGAAGCCGGTGGCGCCGGGGCCGGTCGCGGCGACGGTGCCGGTGAGGTCGCGTCCGATGACGAACGGGAAGGGGGTGGGGGTGCGGTAGAGGCCGGAGCGGACGAACGTGTCGACGTGGTTGGCGGCGACGGCGTCGACGTGGACGAGGACGTCGGTGGGGCCCGGCTCGGGGAGGGGGAGGTCGCCGACGCGGATGCGTTCGGCGGGGCCGAGCTCGGTCACGTAGGCGGCGCGCGTGTGCGAGGTGCCCATGGTTTCGAGGTTCTCACGGGTGGGGTGACGCGGCGCGGAGGGGGTGGGCGGTGAGGGGCGGCGCCGTAGACGACGGCGACTTTGTTGTCCAGGAGCATGGCGTGTCCTTCCGCGTCGAGTGGCGGCGGGCCACTCGTTCAACCTACGAGTTGATCAACTCGTAGGTTGAATACGTCGTCCAGTCGAGGCTCCTGGGGGGTGGGGCGACGGCGACCACCCGGTGCGGGCGCGGGCGGCGGCCGCCCGAGCGCGTGCTCCGCTGCTTAGCGGCGGGGCTGCTCAGCGGCGCTGCTCAGGATGAGGCTTTCAGCCGAAGAGATTCGGCCAATCACCGCTGCGAACCCGGACGTCCTCGGCCACCTCTTTCACCGACCGGCCGTCGGTATCGATGCGCAGTTGACCCGCTCCGGCCCGATCGAGCGCGTTGGCCTCGCGTGCCGCTCGTTCGGCGATACGGTGCAGGGCGTCCGGGGCCAGCCCTCTCAGTTCATCGCCCGGTATGGCCGGCCCGCCTCCCCGGCCACGCTGCGCGACGCGCTCGGCCAGCGTTGCCGGCCCGGCATGCAGACGGCACACGGTCAATGCCGCTGCGGGCAGCGACTCGGCGTAGAGGCGGACGGTGTCGGCGGAGTCGGCTTCCCCGGAGACGATCAGGCACTGCGCACCCGCCGCGCGATATCCGGCCCAGATCGCCGCGAGGTTGCGCGCCTTGAGGCCGTGACTGTCCACGTCGTCGTCGGCGACGGGGCGTAGTGCACCGATCTGCTTCACATCGACATAGGCGGCTCGCACGCCGGTGCGGTAGACCTGCGTGAAGATCTCGTAGCCGACCGTCGACTTCCCGACCGCCGTGGCACCGCAGAGCCACAGCACGGGTACCGGCACGGAAGTCGGTGCGGCCTCTTCCCGCGGTGTCGGCGGGGGGTTCCGCCGGTTGACGACGCGCTGAAGCGTGGCAGCGGGAAGGGCACCCGGCCATCCGGCGCCCGGCCATCCCCCGGCGCGGTCACAGATCAGTCGGGCCGTCTCGGAAACCGTGAGGCCGCCGGTATCCACGCACACGTCGGCGTAGTCGCTCCGCTCCAGGGACTCCGCCTCGGCGACCGCGTCCTCCACCAGTTCCGGACGCCACCCCCGCCCAAGAAACCGTTCCTTGAGCTCAGCGTCATCGACGCGCAGTCGGCATATTGTGAACGCGGCGTCGGGAAGGAGGGCCGTGTACTCACGAACCTCCTCGGGAGTGTCGACAAAGCCCGCGAGGATCAGGCACTGCAGCCCTTCGTGCTGAAAGTGCGGCCACATCGCCGCCAGACTCCGCGCGCGGACGCGATGCGTCGTGCCCTCCGGCATGGGATGACACAGGCTGATCTGGTCGGCGTCGACGAACGCCGTCGTGATACCACTGCGGCTCAGCTGCTCGAACACCTCCCAGCCGACCGTGGACTTTCCGACGCCCGTAGGCCCCGACAGCCAGAGCAGAGGCAGCGAAGGGTTGCTCATCCGCGCGACATTAACGGGCTCCCGGTGGAGCGAGCGAGTGTATTTCGCCGCCGTCAGGCGAACTGCCGGGTCCCCTTCGGCCGGGCGGTGCAGATCCCGCAGCCGCGCCGTACCGGAAGCCGAACCGGAAGCAGTCGCGCCGCACGCCGTACGTACCCCGAGGCCTGCGGCCGGGTCCGCGGTGTCAGCAGATGCGCGGGAGGGGGTCGCCGACGAGGAGGTCGACGATGCGGGTGCCGCCGAAGCAGGTTTTGAGGAGGACCAGGCCGGGCGGGTCGTCGCCGGCGTGGCCGATGAGGGCGGCGTCGGCGCCGAGGGGGTGGGAGCGCAGGGCGTCGAGCGCGGCGTCGGCGTGGCCGGGGGCGACGACGGTGATCATGCGGCCTTCGCAGGCGACGTAGAGGGGGTCGATGCCGAGGAGTTCGCAGGCTCCGCGTACTTCGGGGCGGACGGGGACGGTGTTCTCGTCGAGGACGACGCAGACCTGGGAGGCGGCGGCGATCTCGTTGAGTACGGTGGCCACTCCCCCGCGGGTGGCGTCGCGCAGGCAGCGTACGGCGTCGCCGCAGGTGGCGAGGAGGCGGGCGGTGAGGTCGTGGAGGGGGGCGGTGTCGGAGGTGAGGTGGGCCTCGATGTCGAGCTCGCCCCGGGCGAGCATGATCGTCATGCCGTGGTCGCCGATGGGGCCGGAGACGATGACGGCGTCGCCGGGGGTGACGGAGGCGGCGCTGAGGGCGGTGCCGTGGTCGAGGGTGCCGACTCCGGCGGTGGTGATGTAGCAGCCGTCGGCCTTGCCGTTCTCGACGACCTTGGTGTCGCCGGTGACGATGTGGACGCCGGCGGCGCGGGCGGCGGCGGCCATGGAGTCGGTGATGCGGCGCAGGTCGGCGACGGGGAGGCCCTCTTCGAGGATGAAGGCGGCGGTGAGGTGGCGGGGGGTGGCGCCGCACATGGCGAGGTCGTTGACGGTGCCGTTGACGGCGAGGTCGCCGATGTCCCCGCCGGGGAAGAAGAGGGGTTTGACGACGAAGGAGTCGGTGGTGAGGGCGAGGCCGCCGGTGACGGCTCCGTCGGCGAGGGGTTCCAGAAGGGGGTTGCGGAACGCCTCGAGGAAGACGGCCTGGATGAGGGTGTGGGTGGCCTTGCCTCCGGCGCCGTGGGCGAGGGTGATGAGTTCCTCGCGGAGGCGGGGCTTGGCGCGGCGGGCGCGTTCGATGCGGTCGAGGACCTGGTCCTCGCGGGTGGGGTGGTGGAGGTGGCCGGCTTCGCGTACGGCCGTCTCGGCCCAGGGGGCGGTGGTCTCCGGCCCGTGCGGGGTGGGTTCGGTGCTCACCGGCCGGTCGCCTCCTTGACGCGGCTGCGGGAGAAGCGGCCGAAGTTGTAGTAGGCGGCGCAGGCGCCCTCGGAGGAGACCATGCAGGTGCCGATGGGGGTCTCGGGGGTGCAGGCGGTGCCGAAGACCTTGCATTCCCACGGTTTGAGCACGCCTTTGAGTACCTCGCCGCATTGGCAGGCCTTGGGGTCGGCGACGCGTACGCCGGGGATGTGGAAGATGCGTTCGGCGTCGTAGGCGGCGTATTTCTCGGTCATCTTGAGGGCGGAGTGGGAGATGGATCCGAGGCCGCGCCATTCGAAGTAGGGGCGCAGTTCCATGACGCGGCTGATGGCGTTGAGGGCTTTGGCGTTGCCGTTCCAGGGGACGACGCGGGCGTACTGGTTCTCGACCTGGCTGCGGCCGTGGGCGAGCTGGGTGAGGATCTGGTGGACCGAGCGCAGCACGTCGAGGGGTTCGAAGCCGGTGACGACGAGGGGTTTGCCGTAGGTGTGGGCGATGAACTCGTACGGGCGGCAGCCGATGACGGCGGAGACGTGGCCGGGGCCGATGAAGCCGTCCAGGTGCAGGTCGGGTGAGTCGAGGATGGCTTTGATCGCCGGGATGATCGTGACGTGGTTGCAGAAGACGGAGAAGTTGCGGATCCCCTCGGCTTCGGCGCGCAGGACGGTCATGGCGGTGGAGGGGGCGGTGGTCTCGAAGCCGATGGCCATGAAGACGACGCGTTTGCGGGGGTTCTGTTTGGCGATCTTGAGGGCGTCGAGGGGTGAGTAGACCATGCGGATGTCGGCGCCGCGCGCTTTGGCGTCGAGGAAGGAGCCGCGGCCTCCGGGGACGCGCATCATGTCGCCGAAGGAGGTCATGATGACGTCGGGTTGCTCGGCGATGTGGACGGCGTCGTCGAGGCGTCCCATGGGGATGACGCAGACGGGGCAGCCGGGGCCGTGGATGAGGGTGACGGCCTCGGGCAGGTAGTCCTCCAGGCCGTGTTTGTAGATGGTGTGGGTGTGGCCGCCGCAGACCTCCATGAACTTGTAGGTGCGGCCGGGGCGGCAGAGCGGGGCCATCGCTGCGGCCAGGGCGCGGGCCTGCCCGGCGTCGCGGTATTCGTCGACGAAGCGCATCGGGTGTCACCCCTGTTCGATGGTGGATTCGCGGAGGGCGGCGATCTCGTCGTCGTACGGGTCGCCGATGCTGTGGAGGAAGTCGAGCGCGGCGGCGGCCTCGGCTTCGTCGATCTTGGAGAGGGCGAAGCCGACGTGGATGAGGACCCAGTCGCCGGGGGCGAGGTCCTCGCGGTCGAGGAGGCCGATGTTGATGGCCCGTCGTACGCCGCTGATGTCGACCATGGCGAGGTCAGGCGGGTCGTGCAGGATCTCCGCTATCTCGCCGGGGATTCCCAGGCACATGCGCTGCCTCCGTGGTCTGGATGGATTCGAGGACGAGTTCGTCGCCGCCTTCGGTGACGAGGTCGATGCCGCCGCAGCCGTCGCAGGCGGTGAAGGGGTCGTCGGAGGTGGTGATGTGGCGGCAGGTGCGGCAGATGTGCCGGGCCGGGACGATGACGAGTTCGAGGTGGGCGCCTTCGGCGGGTGATCCGGCGGAGACCATGGCGAACGCCTGGTTGACGGCGGGTTCGCTGATGCGCAGGAGGGCGCCGGCGCGGACGCGGGCGCGCTGGACGGGGCGGCCCGCGGCGCGCTTCTCGACGGCGTCGAGGATCGCTTCGGCGATGCCGATTTCGTGCACGGTGGTGCCTTTCGGTCCGGGAGGGGCGGGTGGTGGTTACGCTCCGTAGTCATTCCCGGTCGGGTGGGGGCGGCCGTGCTGTGATCGGGAAATTTCCGGTCAGGGGCTCTTGATCGGCGGGTGGTCAGGCGGGCAGGGAGGCGCCGAGGGCGTGCTGGGTGAGTTCCCGCAGCACGTGGTAGAGGGTGGTCTGCGCTTCCTGGATGCGGTGGACGGACGGTGACGGGACGACGAAGAGGTGGTCGAGGAGGCCGAGTTCGGCGAGTCTGCCGCCGCGGTCGCCGGCCAGGCCGACGGTGAGCATGCCGAGGCGGGCGGCTTCGCGGAAGGCGTGGACGACGTTCGCGGAGCCGCCGCTGGTGGACAGGCCGAGGGCGATGTCGCCGGGCCGGGCGAGGGCGGCGAGCTGGCGGGCGAAGACGACGTCGAAGCCGACGTCGTTGGACAGGGCGGTGACGACGGCGACGTCGCTGGTGAGCGCCAGTGCGGGCAGGGGGCGGCCGGGGTGGGCGGGGTGGAGGAAGGCGGTGGCGACCTCCTGGGCGTCGGTGCTGCTTCCGCCGTTGCCGAAGGTGAACAGCCGTCCTCCGGAGGCGAAGCGGGTGGCCATCTCCTGGGCGCAGGCGATGAGGCGGTCGCCGTCGAGGTCGGCGATGTGGCGGCGCAGCCGTACGATCTCGGCGGCCTTGGCCTCGGTGGAGCGCTGGGCCTCGGCGAGGACGGACCGCAGGTGGTCCTGGTCGGGGTAGAGGAACGGGTACAGGCCCCGCATCTCCTGCGAGGGCGGTTCGTCAGTGACGGCCATGGTGGTGGGCTCCCTTCGTGACGACGGCGATGGCCTCTCCGGCGTGGACGAGGACGGTGTCGCCGACGGTGGCGTCGACGAGGGCGACGCTGATCTCCTCGGTGCCGGTTCCGGTGTCGGCGAGGGCCAGGCCGCCGTGCAGGAGGCGTACGACGGTGACGGGGGTGGCCTGGTCGGAGCAGGTGACGCAGGTGTCGCCGCAGGGGGGTTCGGGTGGCGGTGCGGGCCGGGGGTGGGCCCGGGTGTCGCGGGTCGTGTCCTCGGCCGCGTTCTCGGCTGAGTCTTCCGCCGGGTCGTCGGCGGGGCCGTCCGGGTGGTCGAGGAAGAGGTGCGTGAGCTCCCACAACAGGTGGTAGGTGGTGACGTGGATCTCCTTGACCACGTCCGGGTCGGCGGTGCGGGCGAGGAGGAGGTGGTCTGCGTCGGCGTGCGCTCCCCCGTCCGGTGCCGGGTCCGGTCCCGTGCCGCCGAGCAGGGCGACGGTGAGCAGGCCGAGGTCGCGGGCGGTGCGCAGGGCGCGCAGCACGTTGGGGCAGCGGCCGTCGCGGGAGACGCCGAGGGCGATGTCGTGCGGGCCGGCCCAGCTCGCGAGCTGGTGGGCGAAGGTCTCGGCGAGGCCCTCGCGGACGCCGATCGCGGTCACGGTGGCGGCGTCGTTGCTGAGGGCCAGGGCGGGCAGGGCGCGTTTGCCGACGATGACGGGGTGCAGGAACTCGACGGCGATGTGGGCGGCGTCCGCGCCGGCGCCGCCGTTGCCGAAGACGATGAGCTTTCCGCCGCGGCGGAAGCGGCCGGCCATGTCCCGGCAGGCGGCGGCGATCCGGGTGGAGTCCCGTGCGAGCGCGTGTCCGGGTGCGTCCCGGCGGTGGAAGGCGTCCCGGAGGGCGAGCTGCATTGTGGTTGCGACAGACATGTGTACGCTCCGTTGTTCCGCGTGGCCGTCAGGCTACGTTTCGTGGTCACGGAGGCGGAGGACCGCGGTGAGGGGCCGGGGTAAAGGTCTGCTCACGGGTGGTGGGGCGGCGCGCCGGGGTGGGCGTGGCGGCCGGCGCCGGGCCGTTGGCCGCCGGTGAGGATGGCGGGGTGAGCAGCGGCGAGGCCCGGGGCGGGGCCCGGGACGGAGATCGGGACGGGGATCGGCGCCGGGAGCGGGACGCGGCCGGCGGCGCGGCGCGGGTGCGGATCCGGGTCGAGGGGATCGTGCAGGGGGTCGGGTTCCGGCCGTTCGTGCATTCGCTGGCGAGCCGGCTGGCGTTGTCGGGGCGGGTCGGCAACGACGGGCAGGGCGTGTTCATCGAGGCGGAGGGCGCGGCGGAGGATGTCGCGCGGTTCCAGCGGGAGCTGGCCCGCCAGGCGCCGCCGCTGGCGGTGATCCACCGGATCTCGGCGGCGGCGGTCCCGGTTCTCGGGGAGCGGCGCGAGTGGGGGTTCGTGATCGTGCCGAGCCGGGGCGGGGCCCGCCGGACGCTGGTGTCGCCGGATGTGGCGACGTGCGCGGACTGCCTGTCGGAGCTGGTGGATCCGGCGTGCCGGCGGTACCGGCATCCGTTCGTCAACTGCACGAACTGCGGGCCGCGGTTCACGATCGTGCGGGAGCTGCCCTACGACCGGGCGGCGACGACGATGGCGTCGTTCCCGATGTGCGGGGCGTGCGCGGCGGAGTACCGCGATCCGGGTGACCGCCGGTTCCACGCGCAGCCGGTGTGCTGCCCGCGGTGCGGTCCGGTCCTGCGGTTGCTGGACGGCGGGGGCCGGGAGGTCGCGGGTGATCCGGTGCGGGGCGCGGCCGGGGTGCTGCGGTCGGGCGGTGTCGTGGCGGTGAAGGGGCTGGGCGGCTATCACCTGGCGGTGGACGCGACGGACGGGGCGGCGGTGGCGGCGCTGCGGTCGCGCAAGCGGCGGGAGGACAAGCCGTTCGCGGTGGTGGTGGCCGATGTGGCGGCGGCGCGGGCGTTGTGCGAGGTGGGTCCGGCGGCCGAGCGGCTGCTGACGTCGCCGGCGCGGCCGATCGTGGTCCTCCCCCGCCGGTCGTGCGGCGTGGAGGGGGTGGCGGAGGGGGTGGCGCCGGGTGAGAGCCGTCTGGGGGTGATGCTGCCGTACACGCCGGTGCATCATCTGCTGGCCGGGGAGCTGGCCCGGCCGTACGTGCTGACCAGCGGGAACGTGTCGGACGAGCCGATCGTGCACCGGGACGGGGAGGCGGTGGAGCGGCTGGGCGGGCTGGCGGACGCCTTCCTGGTGCACGATCGGGAGATCCACGCGCGGGCGGAGGACTCGGTGGTGGTGCTCGCCGGGGAGCGGGGTGAGCGGGAGATCCCGGTGCGCCGGTCGCGGGGGTACGCGCCGGGGCCGTTGCGGCTGGCGCGGGCGGCGCGGCGCGGGGTGCTGGCGTGCGGCGCGGAGGCGAAGAGCACGTTCTGCCTGGTGAAGGGGGATCTCGCGTTCCTGTCGCCGCATATCGGGGATCTGGCGAGTTACGCGGCGTTGCGGGCGTTCGTCGACGGGGTGGCGCATTTCCGGCGGTTGTTCGGGGTGACGCCTGGGCTGGTGGCGCACGATCCGCATCCGGAGTACCTGTCGACGAAGTACGCGCTGGATCTGGAGGGGGTGGATCTGGTCGCGGTGCAGCACCATCACGCGCATATCGCGTCCTGTCTGGCCGAGGCGGGTGAGGAGGGGCCGGTCATCGGGGTGGCGTTCGACGGGACCGGGTTCGGGGGCGACGGCACGCTGTGGGGCGGCGAGGTGCTGGTGGCCGACCTGGTGGGGTTCACCCGGGCGGGGCATCTGGCGGCGGTGCCGATGCCGGGGGGCGCGGCGGCGGTGCGGCGGCCGTGGCGGATGGCGGCGGCCCATCTGGACGCGGCGTTCGGCGGGGCGCCGCCGGAGGGGCTGGCGGTGCGGGCCAGGAACGCCGCCCAGTGGGATCGGGTGGTGGCGGTGGCGCGGTCGGGGGTGGGATCGCCGCTCACGTCGAGTGTGGGGCGGTTGTTCGACGCGGTGGCGGCGATCTGCGGGGTGCGGGACGCGGTCACGTTCGAGGGGCAGGCGGCGGTGGCGCTGGAGCGGCTGGCCGACCCGGCGGAGGGCGGGGCGTACGCGGTGCGGGTGGAGGCGGGCGCTCCCCTGCGGGTGCGGGGTGACGATCTGGTGCGTGCGGTGGCGGCCGACGTGCTCGCCGGTGTCGATCCGGGGGTGGTCTCGGCGCGGTTCCACAACGGGCTCGTCGCCGCCGCGGCGGCGGTGTGCGCGCTGGTCCGGGACGGTGCGGCAGGGGCCGGCGCGGGGGTGGGGACGGTGGCGTTGTCGGGAGGGGTGTTCCAGAACGGGCTGCTGCTGTGCCGGCTGGTGCGGGCGCTGGAGGAGCGCGGTTTCCGGGTGCTGACGCACCGGAGGGTGCCGCCGAACGACGGCGGGATCAGTCTGGGGCAGGCGGCGGTGGCGGTGGCGCGTGACGCGGCGGCCGCCGCCGGCCGGTGACGGTAGTCCGGGCGGCGCTCGACGGGCTCTCACGCTGTCAGGAGCGGGGGGCGTCCCGGGTGGGGTGGCTCTCGGGGTTCGGGGCGGTCTTCTTGGGCCAGAGGGTGTAGCTGATGGGCCACAGCAGGGCGATCAGCGGCACCTTGGCGGCCGCGGTCATGAACTCGATCAGCGCCCGGGTGCGGTGCGGGTCGCCGATCAGCTTGTCCATCGCGAGCAGCAGGGCGCAGGTGATGGCGTAGGCGGCGAGGATGCGCAGCCAGATGAGCCATTCGTAGCGGGCGCGGGCCATGCCTCCCGCCGGGGGGCCGGCCGGTGGCGGGCCGCCGGCGAAGCGGTGGGCGAACCGGGCGTCGGCCCACTTCATGGTGCGGTGGCCGAACATCACGGAGAACCCCAGGTAGGCGGCGGCCAGGCCGTGCTGCCAGGTGGCGACCGCTCCCCCGCGTATGTCGATCACGGTGGCGGCGAGGAGGACGAGGTCCAGGAGCGGGACGGCCAGCAGCAGGGCCGCGCCCGTGCGGCGCATGCGCAGCGGGTAGCGCGCCAGGAGGCCCAGTCCGAGGAACACCCAGAAGCCGATTTCACATGCGACGATCACCGCGAGCACTCGCTCACCACCTCCGTCTCCCAGCATGGGGTGTGCGGGAGGGGGCGGGTGTCGTCGCCGATGATGATCGTCGGTACATCCTTCGATGTACGGCGCCGCCGTACGGGAGGGGGAACGGGGCGGTCGGCGAACCGTGGTGGGATGGGGGGATGTCGACTCCCACCAGGCAGGACGCGGCGCTGGCGGCGGCCTCCTTCGCCGTGGGGCTGGTGCTGCTGGCGGGCGGGGCCTACATGCCCCGGGCGACGGCCGCGCCGCTGCTGCTGGTCCCGCTGGTGGTGACGTGCGTCGGCGTGGTGCTGCGGCGGCGCGCGCCGGTGGTGTCGCTGGTGCTGGGCGGCGTCGCGCTGGCCGGGGACGTGCTGCTCGGGCCGTCGCTGGGGACCGTGCTGGTGGTCACGGACAACATCTACGCGGGCGTGCTGTACGGGCCGCGGCGGCTCGGGCGGATCATGCTGTGGGTCACGTCGGTCGGGGCGGTCGCGACCGGGGCGTGGCTGGGGTTGGTGGTGCGGGACTGGCGGGTGCCGGCCGCGATGGCGGTGCAGACGGCGCTGGTGGGGGTCGTGCCGGTGACGACGGCGATCATCGTGCGCCAGCATCGGGACCAGGCGGCGGCCGAGCGGGCCAGGGCCGAGCAGGTGGCCCGGCTGGCGGAGCTGGACCGGCGGGCCGCGGTCACCGCGGAGCGCGCGCGGATGGCGCGGGAGCTGCACGATCTGGTGGCGAACCATTTCAGCGCGATCGCGATCCAGTCGAGCGCGATGCTGGCGCGGGCCGATCTGGACGCGGCGACGACGCGGCGGATCCTGCAGTCGATCAGGGAGAACAGCGTCCAGGGGATGGCCGAGATGCGCACGATGATCGATTTCCTGCGTGAGGACGGGGAGGAGGCCGAGGCCCGGCGGCACCGGTTGTCGGATGTCGGGACGCTGATCGAGCGGGCCGGGTTCCCGGTGGAGCTGACGGTCGGCGGGACGCCGCGCGAGTTGCCGGCGGCGGTGGATCTGGCGGGGTACCGCATCCTGCAGGAGTCGTTCACGAACGTGCTCAAGCACGGGGGCGGCGCGGGCGCCCGGGTGTTCGTCGGCTATCGGCCGGATCTGGTCGAGCTGTCGGTGCTGAACGAGGTGGGCGGGCCGGTGAGCGCGCTGCCCGGGGCGGGGGCCGGTCTGGTGGGGATGCGCGAGCGGGTGACGCTGCTGGGCGGGAGTTTCGAGGCGGGGCCGTACGAGGAGGGGGCGGACGAGCGGGGCTGGCGGGTGCGTGCGGTGCTGCCGGCGGAGCCGGAGGCCCGGGGCGGGGGGCGGTCGTGATCCGGGTGCTGGTGGCCGACGATCATGCGGCGGTGCGGGCGGGGCTCGTCCTCATCCTCGAGGGGGCGCCGGACGTGGAGGTGGTCGGCGAGGCGGGTGACGGGCGGTCGGCGGTGGAGATGGCGGCGCGGCTGCGCCCGGACGTCGTGCTGATGGACGTGCGGATGCCGGTCCTGGACGGGATCTCGGCGACGCGCGAGCTGGAGGGCGTGGCGGACGTGCTCATCCTGACGACGTTCGATCTCGACGAGTACGTGTTCGGGGCGTTGCGGGCGGGGGCGGCGGGGTTCCTGCTGAAGACCACGGACGCCGAGTCGCTCGTGGCGGCGGTGCGGCTGGTCGCCCGTGGTGAGGGGCTGATCTCGCCGGCGGTGACCCGCAAGCTGATCGCGGCGTTCTCCGGGGCTCCGGCGGGGGATCCGGCGGCGCTGGCGGCGCTGACCCCGCGTGAGCGGGAGGTGCTGGCGGGGCTGGGGCGCGGGCTGTCCAACGCGGAGATCGCCCGGTCGCTGGGCATGGCGGAGGCGACGGCCAAGACGCATGTCAGCCGGGTGCTGGCGAAGCTCGGGTTGCGCAGCCGGGCGCAGGCCGCGGTCTACTGGTCGGGGTTGTGACGGGCGGGCCGCGGGCCGGTCAGGACGGGATCTCGGGGTGGCCCGGGACGGCGCCGGGGCCGGGTGCGGGCGGGGCGGTGAGCGCGGCGACGAGGGCCGCGGCGGCCGGTCCCGCGACGCGGCCGTGCAGGAGTTCCGTACGGTGGACCAGGCGTGGGGAGGTGACCGGCACGGCGCGGACTCCGGGGCGGCCGGCCGCGGCGGCGGCGGGCAGGATCGCGATGCCATGTCCGGCGGCGACGAGCGCTACGAGGGCGCCGACGTCGGTGCCCTCGTAGCGGATCGAGGCGCGCGGGGCGTCCGAGGCGGCGGCGGCGCGCAGGTCGGGCAGGGGGGCGGCGGTGTCGGGGGCGTCGATCCAGCGGGCGTCCAGAAGGTCGTCCAGGCGCAGGCCGGCGCGCCGGGCGAGGGGGTGCTCCTCGGGCAGGAGCGCGGTGAGGGGGTCTTCCGCGACGGCGACGGCGGTGAGGGAGCCGAGGTCCGGGAGGCGCAGCGGGTCGCTGGGCGCGGCGACGCCGTCGAGGAGGCCGAGGGAGCATTCGCCGGTGGCGACGGCGGCCACGGCCTCCCGGCGTCCCGTGACGCGTACGGTGACGTCGAGGCGGGGTGTGGCGCGGCGGATCAGGGTGAGGGCGCGGGCGGTGCGGCCGGTCAGCGCGGTGGGGGTGGCGGCGAGCGCGAGGCGTGCGGGCGGCTCGGTGGCGGCGCGCAGGACGTCGGCTCGGGCGACCTCCAGGCGCAGCAGGATCGGGGCGGCGTGTTCGAGCAGCCGTGTCCCGGCTTCGGTCGGGGTGACGGGGCGGCGGTTCAGCAGGGGGGCGCCGAGGTCGTTCTCGAGCGCGGCGATGTGCTGGGAGACGGCGGACTGGGTGTAGCCAAGCTGGCGGGCGGCGTCGGAGAAGGACCCGCAGTGGGCGACAGCCACGAAGGTGCGCAGGAGATGGGGATCCACTCGCATCAGTATCGCTTATGAGGGGACCGCGGATCATCGTTGGTGCTGAACCTGGGTGCCGGTCGAGGATGGGGGCATGGCTGTTTCCCCTTCGTCGTCCCCGTCGTTGTCGTCGTCCGCGTTCGCGGCCCGGGTCGCCCTGGTCGGCGACCGCTCCCCTCATGTGCGCGCGCACGTGCGCGTCCCCTTCCTGCTGGACGCGTTGCGTGAGCGGGAGCTGCTCGACCTGGACGTGTACTGGATCCCCACGGATGAGGTGGGGGACGGCGGTGTCGTGGCGGGGTTCGACGGGATCTGGCTGGTGCCGGGCAGCCCCTACCGCAGTGAGGAGGGGGCGGTCGCGGCGGTGCGCGCGGCGCGGGAGGCCGGGATCCCGTTCCTCGGCACGTGCGGCGGCTTCCAGCACGCGCTGCTGGAGTACGCGCGGAACGTGTGCGGGCTGGCGGGCGCGTCGCACGGCGAGAACGGGCCGGGCGGCGGCCAGTGGGTGATCGCGCCGCTGGCGTGTTCGCTGGTCGGGCATCAGGGGGTGGTGCGGGTGGCGGCCGGGTCGCTGGCCGAGGAGGTGCTTGGGACGAACCGGACGATGGAGCGCTACCACTGTTCGTACGGGCTGAACCCGGATTATCTGGATGTTCTGCGCGAGCACGGCATGCGTTTCACCGGTGTCGACGAGGAGGGGGCCGCGCGGGTGGCCGAGCTGGCGGGCCATCCGTTCTTCCTGTGCACGCTGTTCCAGCCGGAGCTGGGCGGGGACGAGGGCCGGCCGCATCCGGTGATCCGGGCCTTCGCGGCGGCCGCGGCCCGGCGCGCCGCGGCACGGGAACGCGCCTGATCGTGCTCTCCTCGCCCGCCGCGGGCATGACCCCCTCCGATTACGGACAGTTACCACGTGGAGGGAGGGGGTCGTGGGGAGGCTGATCGCGGGGCGGGCGGTGGCGGTGGCGCTGCTGCTCGGCGGCTGCCAGGCCGTCGTGGTGGAGGACGGCGGGAGGCCGGTCGCCGTCGTCTCCCCCTCCCGCCACGGCGCGCCGTCCGGTGCATCACCTGGGACGACCCCGCGACCCCGGGTGACGCCGCGCCAGTACACGGCCAAGGGCCGGCTCACCGTGAGCCGGGGGGCGGTGAGCAGGACGGGCGGCGACTTCCGTGCCGAGGGCGTCAACGAGTCGGCGATCCTCGTGGACGGCCCGGGGAGGCTGACCCTGGTCCATCCGAAGGTCGACAAGAACGGCGACTCCGCGTCGTACAGCGAGAGCAGCTTCTTCGGGGTGAACGCGGCGCTGCTGGCCCAGTCGGGCGGGGTCGCGGCGATCTCGGGCGGCTCGGTGACGACGGACGGCGTGGGCGCGAGCGCCCTTTTCGCCTACGGGGAGAACTCCTCGGTCACGATGACGGGCGGCACGATCGAGACGTCCGCCGACTACTCCCACGGGGGTGTGGCGGCCGACACCGCGCGGACGACGCTGGCCAGGGTGAAGGTCGCCACGGCGGGCGCCCACTCCGCGGCGGTGATCGCGGCGCGGGGCGGCGGCGTGGTGACGGTGGTCGGCGGTGAGCTGTCCACCTCCGGCCCGCTGTCCGCGGGGGCGTACAGCATGGGGTCGGTGACGGGCGTGGGAGCCCGCATGGAGTCGGAGAAGGCCGAGGGGCTGGTCGTCGACGGGGCGAGCCGGATCTCGGTCAAGGACTGCCTGGTGCGGGGCGTGGTCGGGGCCCGGCTGTACCGGCTCGGCGGCCGGCGCCAGGGGCCCGGCGTGCTGACCGTGGAGGGCGGGCGGCTGCTGGCGGACGACGGCGAGACGTTCGTGGTCAGCGGCACGACCGCGTTGATCACGGCGCGGCGGGGGGTGCGGGTGCGCAACAACGGGCGGCTGCTGAGCGCCGGCCCGATGGGGCGGGCGACCCTGGTGGTGGAGGGCAGCGCCCTGTCCGGCGACGTGGTGGCCGACGAGACCAGCGTGGCGCGGGTGGAACTGCGGCAGGGCTCGAGCCTGAGGGGGCGGATCTCCCGGGCGGCGCTCGCGCTCGACGGGTCCAGCCGGTGGACGGTGGCCGACGATTCCGTCCTCACCGCGCTCACCGGCGTGCGGCTCAGGGGCGGGGTGGCCGAGAACGTCGTCGGGAACGGGCACGACGTGCGCTACGAACCCCGCCTGCCCGAGAACGCTCCTCTGGGGGGCCGGTCCTACGCCCTGGTGAAAGGGGGGCGCCTGCTCCCCCGCCGCTGATCTCCGGGCCCGGCGGGTCAGCCGAGTTCGTAGTCGAGGACGAAGGAGTGCCGGCCGTCCTCGACGATGATCCTTCCTTCCCCGCGCAGGCCGGTGAGCTCGCCGGTGCCGGAGGTGGGGACGATCAGCCAGCGCATCCACTGCTCGCCGTTCTCGCTGCCGGCGCTGTGCTGCAGGACGAAGGTGCCCGACCGGCCGCCCAGGGCGCCCTCGACGTGTTCGATCCCGGTGTACGCGGCGGGGCCGGCGTCGGTGGCGACGGTGAGGATCTCGGTGGTGCTGGATCCCTCGAGGTCGCCCTTGAACGCCTTGGTGAGGCGTACGCGGGTGATCGTCGCACCCTCCCGCTTGTCCGTGGCCATCTCGGTCCAGTCGGTGATCTCGAAGGTGCCGGTCGCGTGCCTGGTCATCGTGGTCATCTCGCTCTTCGTCGCCGGATGAGGTCTGCCGGGCATCCGGTGGGACGCCGACGTCCACGAGCATGCATCGTGTACCTGTCAGACGGCGTCAGGTAGGCCCCGGTCTCCTGTCCCCGGCCCGCGGCGCGAAGCAGGGCGGGCGTCACCGGCGGCCACCGGGACTCCGCGGGCGGGCAGCGCGACAGCGGCTACGAGACGGCTTCCAGCGGTAGGTCGTTGCCGCGCCAGGTGGCTGCCAACTCCTGAAGCGGCACGTTGAGCGCCTCGCCGAGGCAGACGATCGTGCCGAATCCGGGGGACGGCAGTCGTCCGCTCTCGATCTTGCGCAGGGTTTCCGGCGAGATGCCGGCCGCGTGCGCGACTTCCGCCAGGTCGCGTCCCGCTCGCGCCTGGCGCAGCAGGGCACCCAGGCGCCTGCCGGCTTCGATCTGCTCAGGTGTGAGCGGTTGACGGACCATGCACCCAGAATAGGGCTGGTATTACTATACCGGCAAGTGTTAGCGTGACGGTATAGTAATACCAACATCCTGAGACGCGAGGTATTCGTGATCGAGCTGAAGACGCCTGCGGAGATCCAACGCATGCATGTGGCCGGGCGTTTCGTCGCCGAGGTGCTCTCCGAGGTCGGCCGACTCGCTGACGTGGGCGTCAACCTGTTGGACCTGGAGCACCACGTGCGCGGCATGATCGAACGGCGCGGGGCAGAGTCGTGCTACTGGGACTACGCGCCGTCCTTCGGGCGCGGCCCGTTCCGCAACGTCATCTGCCTGTCCGTCAACGACGCCGTCCTGCACGGCCTCCCCCACAACTACACGCTGCGCGACGGGGACGTGCTCAGCGCGGACCTGGCGGTCAGTGTCGACGGCTGGGTGGCCGATTCGGCGCGCACGGTCGTCGTCGGCACCGCTGCCGAGGAGGACCTGCGGATCATCCGCGCCACCGAGGAAGCGTTGGAGGCGGCGATCGAGGTGGCACGTCCGGGCAACCGCCTGGGCGACATCTCGGCGGCCATCTGGGCGGTGGCCCGCGACTACGGCTATCCGGTCAACACCGAGTTCGGTGGCCACGGCATCGGCCGCACCATGCACGAGGAGCTCCACGTTTCCAACAAGGGCCGGGCAGGCCGCGGTCTGACGCTCCGGCCGGGGCTGACCCTCGCGCTCGAACCCTGGTTCGCGCGGACGACCGACCGGATCGTGTACGACGCCGACGGCTGGACCATCCGGTCGGCCGACGGCTCACGCACGGCCCACTCCGAGCACACGATCGCCATCACCGAGGACGCCCCCTTGGTGCTCACCCGGCGTGAATCGGAGAACCCGGCAACGCGGGCCGATTCCGCCAGTCGGCTATCCGCTAAGGACGCCTAGATCGCCCTGCTCAACCGATGCCGGCCGACTTCGAGGAGTTCCTGGCGAAGTTCACCGCCGAGCTCGCCGAATCCGGGGAGCTGCCGTACGTGACAGGTGGTCGGGGAGGTCGGTGAGTCGTTCGATGCGGAGCACCGTCTCGTCTGCCGTCGGCGACGGTCCACCGGTGACGAAGTCGATGCCGCGGTCCAGCCAGATGCCGGTGAGCCCGGCGAGCGCGGCTGCGTTCACGTCGCTTTCCAGCATGTCGCCCACGTTGACCGCCTGCGCGGGGTCCGTCCCCATCCACCGGCAGGCGGCGGCGTAGGCGGCGGGCTTGGCCGCGCCGAGCTCGGTCGGGGTCAGGACGGCTTCGAAGTATTCGAGGAGGCCGAAGCGGGCGAGCTTGGTGCGCTGCTGCTCGGGGTTCCCGTTGGTGAGAACGGCCAGACGCGGTCCTCGGGGAAGCCGTTTCAGGGTCTCCAGGCATGGCTGGACATCGGGATAGCACCGCCAGGACTCCTCGAACACGGTGAGGTAGCGCTCGGCGATCCAGGCGTCCAGAAGGCCGGGACTTTCAGGAACCGGCTCGCCGAGCATCGGCAGGAAGGAACGGAGCCTGCGCCGGTGGTGCTCAGCGAAGGAGCACTGACCGGCCAGGTATTCCCGCATGTGGCGGCCCTCCAGCGTCCACCACAACGTCACCAGCTCCTCCGGTGAAGCCGTCGCGTTCGGCGTGGCCCGGACGATCTGGCCGATCGTTTCCAGGACCGCGCTTCGGTGATCGACCAGGGTGCCGTCCAGATCGAAGAAGATCACATCCGCCATAGGGTGATCATCTCGTGGCGCTTGTCCCTGACGCCAGATGGGGGCGCGGCAACCTTGGCCCCCTCGGCCCCATCTGCCTGAGGTGCCCGTCACGGGCCTTGCGCGGAGGCTGCCGACGTCTTGGCCGCCTTCCTGACGGCTTTGCACCAACCCGCCCCCAACCGGGCTCCCACCGGCCGGGACCGCGGAGGGCCGCCGGCCGACTACGCCGAGGGTTCGCCAAGCAGCTCGCCTCGGCCACCGAGATGGGGCTGATCCCCCGCCCGACGGGCGAGCCGCATCGGGCGGTGAGGTGTCCGGCGGACCCGGCCGCACGCCTGTCATCCGCGCGGCTGATCGCCATCCCCCGCGCGGCGGACGCGCGGTGCGGGGCGGCCTTTCTAGCGTTACCCGTCCAGGGAGATCACGACGTGTGAGGTGGATCATGGTGGGGACGCGCAACAGGATCGGCCGGGGTGGGTGGCTGGCTGCCGGGGTGGCGGCGGGGTTGGTCGTGGGCGGGGCCGGGGTGGCGGTGGCCGCGCCGGCCCCGGCGCCGGAGATCGTGGCGTGCGTGGGACCCGACCGAGTGCTGCGCCTGCCCGGCGGTGCCACGAGCAGCCCGCCGGCGAGCGTGGCGGCGGCCACGGGAGAGGCGGCGGAATGCGCCTCCAGCGAGATCCGGATGACCTGGAGCGAGACAGGCCCGCAGGGCCCCCGGGGGCCGGCGGGGGAGGCCGGTCCGGCCGGGCCGAAGGGCGACGCCGGTATCTCCGGGCTGGAGTGGATCTACAAGCGCATCACCATCCCCGCCAACGACGAGAGCTACCAGCAGATCCTCTGCCCGGAGGGCAAGGTGGCCATCAACGGGTCGTACAACTTCCTGAGGGCCGAGTCGCCCATGCCCGGGTATCCGCTCACCTCCGTATCCGTTGGCCTGTGGGGTAGAATCCCCGATTCCCTGCCCAATGAGTGGGGCATCAGGTACCACAGCAAGAACCCCTACAAGGTCTGGCTCGACCTGGGGGTCCTGTGTGCCACCGCCTCTTGATGAGGGCCGGCGGAGCCATGGGCCGCCGTTGCGGGTGCGGTCGTCGCCACGCCGATCCATGCCGTCATGCCGCACTCGCCCTGGGCACAGCCTTGTCGCCTCGGATGCGGGCTTCTGGCTCGGGTCAGCGCATGTCCGCTGAGGCGGCTCTCGCACACCTGGCGGACCAGGCCTGGAGTGGGCGCGGTTCCTACGCGGTCCCCGACATGCCTTTCGCCTGCCACGTGTCACGCAGTGTCTTCAGGGCACCGCCCCAGGCGAGGAGCTCGTCCAGCATGGCAGTGACCGCATCGGCGTGGTGGGCCGCCGGGGTAAGGACGTGGAAGTTCTCGAAGTCCGTGGCCAGGGACAGCGCGATCTGGGTGCGTACGTCGGCGACGTGCAGTTCACCCATGATCAGGCGCAGGTGCTCCACAGCTCGGACGCCTCCCGCACTGCCATAGCTGACGAAGGCGGCGGCTTTGTTGTTCCATTCGGCGTACAGGAAGTCGATGGCGTTCTTCAGTACGCCTGACGTCGAGTGGTTGTACTCGGGGGTGACGAACACGTACGCGTCGAAGGACGCGATCTTGTCGGCCCAGGCCCTGGTGTGCGCGTTGGCGTAGTGGCCCATCGCCGGTGGCAGCGCCTCGTCCAGGTGCGGCAGGTGGAAGTCCTTGAGATCGACGATCTCGAACGAGGCGTCGTCCCGTCCGGCCGCCAGATCGTGAACCCAGCGTGCCACGGCCTCGCCGTTGCGTCCCGGGCGGGTGCTGCCGATGATGATGCCTACTTTGATCATGAATACGTCCTTGGTGGGTTCGACAAGTGCCGATCATTTGCGGCTGGGCAGGCTTGCGGCCATGACCAGGCCGGCCACGGTGAGGATGAACATCCAGGTGAGGGCTGGGGTGAAGCCGCCGGCCTGGAGGATGACGGCCATCAGCGCGGTGCCGGTGGCGGCGCCGATCCGTTGCACGACGGTGCTGGCGCTGGTGGCGTGCGGAATGGCGGCCGGACGCAGGGTGCGGTAGACGGCGACGCTGACGGGCAGGCCGGCGACGCCGAATCCGACTCCGCGCAGGAGCAACGCCACGCTCAGCGGGAGGGTGCCGGTGCCAGGGGTGGCGAGGACGAACGGAAGGGTGCCCACCGTGGCCGCGGCCATCCCGGCGAGGGCCAGCGGACGCGGCGGCAGACGGTCGGCGTACCGTCCGACCAGCAGGGACGCCAGTGCGATACCGAGGGTTTGAGGGGCGAGCGCGAGCCCGGCATCGAGCGCGGACAGGCTATGCAGACGCTGGTAGTACAACGGCAGCAGGAACATCGGCCCCCAGCTCGTGACGCCGAGGACGAACATCATGACCGTCCCCGACCGGAAGGCGCGGTCGGCGAAGAGCCGCAGGTCGAGCAGGCTCGCCTCGGTCCGGCGGAGCGAGCGTGTGATGAACGCGGTCAGGAGGCCGGCCCCCGCCACCGCCATCAGGGTCGCGGCCCCGATCCCGTCCTGTGTCTCCAGCCCGGTCAGCGCGTGCAGCAGGGTGACCACTCCGGTCGGCAGCAGGAGCAGCCCGACAAGGTCGAGACGACGTCCGTCGCGTTCCTCATCCGGGGGGAACCACCGCCATGTCATGGCCAGCGAGACCAGGACGAGCGGCACGTTGACGAGAAAGACCCAGCGCCAGCCCCAGCCGTCGATCAGCACGCCGCCCAGCACTGGCCCGGAGATCGGGGCGATCTGCCCGACGAAACCGACCTTGCCCATCACCCGGCCCAGGCGTTCGGGTCCCGCGGCCCGGGCCAGGACGAGCTGCGTCACAGGCAGGATCATGCCGCCACCCAGCCCTTGCAGCGTCCGGAAGGTGATGAGCGAGCCCGTCGACCATGCGGTGCCGCACAGGAGCGACCCGAGCAGGAACAGCCCCAGGGCCGTCAGCCACACGGCGCGGGCGCCGAAGCGGCCGACCGACCAGCCCACCAGCGGAATGACGGCGGTCATCGCCAGCACGTAGGAGGTGGTGACCCACTGGATCACCGTCACCGGCGCGGCCAGGTCCCTGGCCAGCTCGTCCAGCGCCACCGCGACGATGGTGGTGTCCAGCAGCGCTGCCATCGCGCCCACCAGGACCGTCGCGGTCAGCGGCAGGAGTGCGCGGGCGGTCGTGGCAGAGGAGGCCGGGCTTGCGTTCGCCGTGCTCACGGGATGAGCAGGGTCTTGCCGATCGTGGCGCGGGCTTCGATCGCCCGGTGCGCCTCGGCGGCCTCGGACAGAGGGTAGGTCTGGCCGACGACCGGGCGCAGCCGACCGGCCGCGGCGTGCGCGAGCGCCTCCTCGGCCAGCGCCCGGATCTCCGCAGGGGCGGGCACGCCGCCGTCGGGGACGACCGTCACATGAGGGGCCGGCTTGGTCCAGGAGCCGGAGGCCATGCCGTACACACTGGCCCGGCCGCCGGGCCGCACGGCGCGCATGCCCTGCGCGCCCACGACGCCGCCGACTCCGTCGAAGACGAGATCGACGCCTCCGCTCATCTCGGTGACCTCGCGTTCCCACCCCGGTTTGGAGTAGTCCACGTAGGCGAGAGCACCCAGCGAGGTGACCAACTCCTCCTTGCCCGGACCGCGGGCGGCGCCGACCACCTTCGCCCCCGAGGCGGCGGCCAGCTGGACCAGCAGACTGCCGACACCGCCGGCGGCCGCCTCCACCAGCACCCACTCGCCCGGACGCACCTCGGCCTGCCGGTGCAGGAGCACCGCTGTCCGCCCATCGGCCAGCAGCGCCACCGCATCCCGTAGCGTCACCTCCGCCGGGACGGGGACGAGGTCCTCCGCCCGGGCCACGGCCAACTCCGCATAGCCGCCGGTGCCGCCTGTCGTGGTCACCACGGTCTGTCCGACCAGCGCGGCATCCGCCCCCGGGCCGACAGCCGAGACGCGCCCGCCCACCCCGTTGCCGGGGATGCGCGGAAGCGGTGGCCGCTGGTGGGCCGCGGGACCGCGACCGGCCCGCACCTGTGTCTCGACGTACGTGATCCCGGCATAGTCCACCGCCACGAGCACCTGCCCCGGCCCCGGCACCGGGTCTTCGACCTCCCGGATGCGCAGCACCTCCGGCCCGCCGAAGCGGTCCATGACCACAGCATGCATGACTGCCTCCTCAATAGGAGCGAATCGCTCCGATTGAGAGGAACTTACAACCGGAGTAATTCGCTCCGCAAGTTCGGGTATCCTGCCGGCATGACCGAACCCAAGCGCCGCGGTCCCCGTCAGGCGGAAGCAGAGCGCAACGACCGGGCCCTCCTGCGGGCGGCGCGCCAGGTGCTGGCGGCCGACGGAGGACACGCTTCGGTCGCAGCCATCGCAGCGGCCGCCGGGGTCGGCATAGGCAGCCTCTACCGCCGCTACCGCACGAAGGAGGAGCTCTTCCAGCGGCTGGCCGAACTGTCCCTCGACAACTGGAATCAAGCCGCCGAACGAGGGCTCGCCGAGGACGATCCATGGGAAGGGCTGGCTTCCTTCATCGTCACCTGCGCCGAGTTCGGCCAAGGTTCGCTCGCCCCGATCGCCGGCACCATCGAGGTCACCAAGGAGATGCAGGCCAAGTCCGACCGCTCGGATGAACTGCTCGCTGCGCTCGTCGCGCGCGCCCACCAGGCCCGCGTGCTCAGGCCGGACGTCACTGCCGTCGACATCTCGCTGCTGATCGAGCAGTTCGGCAGATCGCCCGCCCTGGACCAGCTGCGCAAGCAGGGCCGCGAGGACCTCATCGAAGCCGCCGCCAACGCTCACAAGCGCGTTCTCGCCATCGCCGTGGACGGCCTGCGCGCCTGCCACTCGCGTCCGCTACCCGGCAACCCGCCCACTGACCAGCTCTTCAGCGAACGCTGGGCACACGAAACCGGCCGCGACCGCCGCTGGACAGGCTGATCGACGACCTTTACTACCTGGAGGGTGCGCCGCCGTACGCCCGGCTGACGCTGCCGCCGATGCCGGCGGCGTTGCTCATCGTCAACCTCGGGGCGCCGTTCCGCATCCGCGCCGGCACCGACATCGAGACGGCCGAGTACGCCGACGGCTGCGTGGTCACCATGCCCACCCGCGCGTTGGAGTTCGGCTACCCACTGCGGACCCGGTCGGCCGATGCCCGCGGCCGAGCTGTGTGACCGGCCGGTGACGGCCGGTACGTCGAAGTCCGCCGCGGTTCCTGCGCGAACATCCCGGCCACGCGCTGGACGGCTGGCCGCTGCCGGCCGATTGATTTCTTACAAGAGCGGCAGCTCACGACACGCTAATTTGAGGGCACCCCAAGCAGAGGAGAGCCCCGTGGGCAAGGTGGTCATGTACAGCTCGGTGTCGGTGGACGGCTTCGTCGCGGACGAGAATGACCAGCCCGGACCGCTGTTCGACTGGTTGTCCAGCGGTGACGTCCCGTTGGACGAGAGCGGCGAGCTGAAGGTGTCGCAGACGTCCTACGACTACACCCGGACGTACTGGGACCAGATCGGAGTCACGATCGTCGGCCGCCACGTCTTCGACCTGACGGACGGCTGGGACGGAAAGCCTCCGAGCGGGATCGACCACGTGGTCGTCGTGACGCACCGGCCGCAGCCCGAAGGCTGGGACCCCGAGGCGCCGTTTCACTTCGTCGACGGCGTCGAGGCAGCCATGGCCAAGGCGCAGGAGCTTGCGGGTGACCGCTTGATCGAGGTCGCCGCCGGCGACGTCGGTGGCCAGGTGCTTGCCGCGGGTCTGGTCGACGAGGTGCGCATGGACGTCGTACCCGTCGTGTTCGGGTCCGGCAAGCGCTACTTCGGGTCGTTCCATGCGCGGCACCTGTTGGAGGATCCTGACGTGGTGATTCAGGGCAACCGGGTGCTTCACCTGCGCTATCGGGTGCGCCGTTGACCGATCTGAGCGGGCGCCCCCAAGCTCGCGCCCCGCGCCCTGGACGCCCGCCAGCAGAAGCGCTACCTGCGCGCCGTCGAACGCCGCCCCCTCGCCCTTTCCGCCCACATCCTGCGGCACACCTTGGCGACCAACCTCCTGCGCGCGGGCGTCGACATCGTCGTCGTCGACAGGACGGCTGGGCTCTGTCGAGCGGAGCCGGCGGAGAAGGCCGTTCTCATCGACATGCTCGTCACCTGCTGAACGCCGGCTGAGCCGTGGAACACGGGACGGACCCACCCAGCCGGATGTGCACCGTACGGTGATCGATGGCGTCCGCAATCCGTCCAGTGTCGCTCACGCGATCAGGAGGGTGGCCAGCACCGGGCCGAAGGCGCCGCCGAGCTGGTAGCACAGGGTGAACAGGGCGACTGCGGTAGCCCGGTGCCCGGGTGGCACGGCCTTGCCGGCGCGGGCGGCGTACCAGGCCATCGCCGCCGTGGCGGCGAACGCTGCGAACGCGTTGGCCGCCGCGATGGCCACCGGCCAGGGCGCGATCAGGGGCAGGGCGACGGCCACGGCGCCGGTGGCCAGGAGGATCGTCCGGGTGACGGTGGGGCCGTACCGGGGGGTCCAACGGGTGAACAGCAGCGAGGCGATAGAGCCGGTGGCCAGCATGATGAGCGTCATCAGCCCGATCCGTTCGGCTGGCCAGTGGTGTTCCAGCATCCGGGGCACGGTGTAGAGCAGGGCGAAGTAGGAAGTGGACAACGCGCACGCGGCCGCTGAGGCGGTCATGAACGCCTGGGCGCCCACGACGGCCCGCGGAACGAACCCGGCGATGTTCCTGCGGACATGCACGGTCAGGAGCAGGCCTGCGATGGCAGCCGCGGCGAGTGCCGCCAGACCCAGGCGCGGGACCAGGACGAACGAGCTGATCAGCGTCATCACCAGCAGGATGCCGACGATGTCGGTGGACGTGGCGGTGTCCCCATCGGAGTGGTGTGCGGCGACGTGCCGCAGGATGGCGGGGACGGCCAGGAGCGCGGGCAGAGATAGCAGCAGCGGCGTCCGCCAGGAGATCGCCGACAGGGTCGAGCCGGCCAGCGGACCGAAAGCGCCGACCAGGCCGACCCCGGCGGTGATGACACCGGTCCGGGAGGTCGTCCCGGCCAGGGTGATGGCGATGGTCACCAGGCCACCCCCGCCGGCGGCTTGGGCGGCGCGTCCCGCGAGCAGCATCGGCAGCGCCGGCGCAAGTGCCACCAGGAGCGTGCCGAGAAGCACCAGGGTGGCGTTGGCGAGCATGGCGGCGCGGACGCCGCGGGTGCGCAGCAGCGCAGCGGTGAGTGGGGCGCCGAGCACGCCACCCCAGCCGAAGGCGGTTGCGGCCCAGGTGGCGTCGGCGACCGATACGCCGAGTGCGCGGGCGAGGTCGGGGATGACGGTGGTGCTGCTGTTGGCGCTGAGTGAGGTCGGGGTCGCCAGCAGGGCGAGGGGGAGGACGGAGATCCGTCCCTTGTGCGCGGTTTCGTGGATCACACCTTCAAAGTAAACCAGACAGTCTAAGTACTACACTGATTAGTGTACCTTGAAGCTGTTCGCCTATCGAAGGGGAGCCATGAACGAGCTGAACATCCTGGCCTTGTCCGGCAGCCTGCGGGCACAATCCCACAACACCGCGCTGCTCCATGCGGCGCGCACGCTGATCCCTGGAGGGCTGGCCATCGACATCGATGACGATCTGGGCCGGTTGCCGCTCTACAACCAGGACCTCGACGGCGGCACGCCACCCGTGGTGGTCGCCGAGTTCCGGGCCCGCATCGCCGCGGCCGACGCCTTGCTGATCGCCACGCCGGAGCACAACGCCTCCATTCCGGCCGCGCTGAAGAACGCCATCGACTGGGCCAGTACGGCTCCCGAAGGGCTGCTGCGGGGTAAGCCCGTGGCCATCGCCGGCGCCTCCCCGGGACCGTTCGGCTCGGTACGCGCCCAGCTCGTCCTCCGCCAGGTCCTGGCCGCGGTGGGGGCCGAGGTCGTGGTCAAGCCGGAGGTGACGGTGTTCCACTGTGACACCCGCTTCACCGGCGATCGCAAGCTGAGCGACCCCTGCACCGCTGACCTGCTGCGGGAGCTGCTCGACGCCCTGGCACGCAAGATCCACCCGTACACTGCAGCAAAGTAGACCCCCGCCCGGAAGGACGCCGATGACCCTCCGCCAGCCCGAGCCGTACGGCAGACCGGACAAGCGGCGGGCGATCACCCAGGCCGCCCGCCGCGTGTTCGGCCGCGACGGCTACACCCGCGCCAGCATGGACGCGATCAGCGCCGAGGCAGGGGTGTCCAAGCGGACGGTCTACAACCACTTCACCGACAAGGAGCAGTTGTTCCTGACCGTCGCGCTGGAAGGCGCCGAAGAGGTCACCGCCGCGATCGCGCAGATCATGGATCGGCACCTGCACAAGATCGTGGATCTGGAGCAGGACCTGATCGACTTCTCCCTCGACCGGGTCGCCGCGGTGACCTCCTTTCCCGACCACTTCGCCCTGGTACGGGCCATCGAGGCGGAGGCTGCCCACATCCCACCACCGATCCTGAAGGCATGGATCGCGGCCGGGCCGCAGACCGGGCACCTGCGCCTGGCGCCCTATCTGCGCCGGATCGCCGATCGCGGCCTGCTGGAGATCGACGACGCCGACAGCGCCGCCGCTCACCTCACTCTGCTGACCATCACCGACGTCAACCAGCAGACGTTCTACGGCGCCGTCCCACTGCCCCAGGAAGAGATCGCTCGGCTCGTCACCAGAGGTGTGCGGGCCTTCCTCCGCAGCTACGCCCCCACCACCCCATAGCGCACCAAATCAGGAACGCCCTGAGACTCGCCCTGCCTGCTCATGTACGTGGTGATCACGGCGGCACGGCGACCAGGACAACCCCTCGCCGGGACGGTGCGCGACTCCGCGACGTTGTCCGGTACATCGCCGAAGACGTCGCCTGGCGGGCGGCGGCGCCGAGTCCCAGAGCTCACTACGAGCGCCGCCGATCCGGCGGCGACCGGCACTCCAGCGCGCTGCGCCACACCTTCAGCCGGATGTTCGGCTGCCTGTACCACTGCCTGGAAAGGGCGTGAACTACGACGGCCTCGTGGCCTTCCCGCCGTGATCGGAGGTTTCGGAGACCGGTATGACCTGTTGGCGACCCTCTGGGACGATCTGGGGCACGTTGAGCAGTCGCCGGAGATCACACCTTCCGCCAGGATGGGGCGATGAAGGTTCCCATGACCTTTCCCGGCTCACCGGCACCCTCACCCCAGGCCCCTCCCAGCGGTGGCAACTGACGTGGGGCTTCACGTCTACCGGGTCACCAAGTATGACCCGGCGCACCGGAACGAGCAGGGTCACTACGACGGTCCCGAGGACGTGTACTGCGACCATGGTCCGGTCGAAGCGGCTTACCTGGCAGCCGTCGCCGCTTTCGCCGAAGAAACCGGTATCACCCACCTCGCCATCCGCGAACCTGAGGTGAGCGGCTTTGTCCACTTCGGTGTGGAACCCCCGATCGACGGTCACGGCCTGGCCGGGCTGTTCCCGCCCGACCTGACCGGCTACCACGACGGCGCGCAGGTGCCGATGGCCGTCGCCCTGGAACTGGTCCGGGCGATGCTGCGCGACAACGGTGCTTGGTGTCGGTTGGAGGTCGAGGACCGCTTCTTCGTTCACGTCGGTTACGACCAATACGTTTATGTCGGCAGCACGCTGGCGTGTCCGCACGCGGTGGCGCTCACCCGCCGGCGAGGGCTCTTCGCCGAGCCGATCAGCCGGTCACCGTACGACCCGCAACTCGATGAGGACGATCCTGCACGGCGACGACCCGCCGACGCGGCATTCTGGGCCGAACTGAATGCTCTCATCATCAAACGAGGAGCGGTGGTGCTGGAGGAGGGCTACCTCTTCAACGCCTCCCGCTGGCACCGGATCCTCATCGATGAGGTTGCGGCGATACGGGACCGGCTCACCCCTCGGGCGAGGCTGCTGGTTTGGCCCGACCTGTCAACAGATGTGGACGCAGCCCTTGCCCACCTTCCCGACGAGGGCCTCAGTGAGATCGTCTGGCAGAACTCTCAAGGGCGCATCACCAGCCTGACAGTCGACGAAACTCACTATCCGGCACTGCCCGCCATGCTGGGCAGAGCCCGTGCGGCGATGATCCTTTCCTGTTACGAGGACGAGCGTAACCCGCTGATGGCCGCGGTGATGCCCGATCCCGATGGCGTGCTCCGCGCACGATGGACGCCCTAACGCCGCCGCCCGCTGAGGGGCTTGACGGCTTAGGCACGTCGGACGCCCGCGCATGCCACCCGAGCCCGAATCCGGGACCCGGGAGCATCAGGGTGCGGACATACGGCGCCCAGCCGTGCCAGAGCGCCGAGGGGTCGAACGGCAGCACCATGTCGCCGGGGTCCTGCCAGATCGCCAGGGTGGAGGCCTTGACGCGCCGGCCGGCCTGCCGGTCCTCGCTGTCATGGGCCGCATCGACGAAGGCGCTGGCCCGGTAGTCCTGGCAAATGGCGTGGATCGTTTCCGGATCGCGGGTCGCGGCCAGGTATGCCTCACGGACCTCGGTGTCGAATGTGCCGGGTGCGGCCCAGGCGTCGAGGAAGTAGCCGAAGAACGTGTCGGGGTCGGCGCCGATCATCCGTTCGGGCAGGTCGTTGAGCTGCGCGAGGAAATACAGGTGGAATCCGAAGACGCCGCCCACGCCCGCCAGCGACTCCCACATGTCAACGGCAGGAATGACGTCGATCACGCCGAGGTGATCGACGGCGTCGGGGTGGTCCAATGCGGTGCGGAAGGCGACCAGCGCTCCACGGTCATGGCCGACCAGGCTGAAACGTTCGTGGCCGAGCTGTCGCATCAGCGCCACCATGGTCGCCGCCGTCACACGCTTGGCATATTGCTCGTGGCCACCCTCTGGCTTGGCGCTGGCCCCATAGCCCGGCAGGTCGGGGCAAATGACGCGGAAGCGGTCGGCCAGCGCCGGAGCGACATGCCGCCAGGCCAGATGAGTCTGTGGGAAGCCGTGAAGCAACAGCAGCGGCGGCCCCTCTCCACCTGAAGCCAAATGGAGGTCAAGACCGTTCACCCGGACCGTGTGTTCATCGAAGCCTGAGATCGTTGAGGGCATCGGCTCAGACTGTCATGAGCAACCGGCAATTTTGGGTGACCAGAACCAGCCTGCTGGTCAGTGGGGTGCGCGGTGCAGCGAGACCACCGTGCCACGGCTCCTCTCCAGGTTAGCGGCGGCACCAGTGTCGTCGAGGCGGTCGCTGAAGCCGGGGCTCGTTCGACGAGGCCCGGCCTCCAGCCAGTGACCGGGGTGCCGGCACCCCAGCCTGCGGGCACGGACAAGGCTCCGGGGCGCGGGCGGATGGGCGTCCTCTCTCCCGGAGTGAGGAATTTCCTCCGATCTCGTCAAGAAGGTGTCGCGCGGGCGGGCGCTGCCACATGATCGGTGTCATGCGTTTTCCGCGACTGCTCCCCCGGACCGTCCGTGAGCCCGTGCCGTCCGTCCCCACCTGCCGCGCGGTTCGCGGAACGTCCCGCGAATGCTGACCTCCCCCTTCCCGGCGCGCGGTGACAGGAAGGCGGCCGACCGAGTGTTCGGTTCGACCGTCACCGCCCCCGGGCAGGCGCGGTCCTTCGTCCGCGCCCAGCTCGGCCGGTGGGGGCTTCCGGAGCTGGTCGACACGGTCGAGCTGCTCACGTCCGAGCTGGTGACCAACGCGGTGCGGGCCACGGCGGCGGTGTCCAGCCCGCCGATGGCCTCCTCGGTGTTCCCCGTCGCCCTGCGCATGGTCGCGTTGCGGCTGCTGCTGGCCCCCGCGAGCCTGGTGATCGAGGTCTGGGACGTCTGCGCCCAGACGCCGGCCGCCGAACGCGCCGACCCGCCCGGCGAGCTGAGGGAGGGCGGGCGCGGGCTGACGCTGGTCGGGGCGCTGTCCACGGCTTGGGGGCAGCGCGTCGCCCCGGACCGGGGCAAGATCGTCTGGTGTGAGGTGGCCGTTCCCGCCGTCCCCTCCGGATCGGGCGGACCGACCGGGCCGGGCGAGTCGGGCGGGGGCGGTGCTCGGGGAGGCCACTCCCCTGCGCCGCCCGTACGGCGTCCGGGCGCCACGCTTCCACGACGACTGAGGCACGCGGGCCTGGCCGAGCGCGTCGACGGCCCGGACGCGCGGACCCTGCGGGGCGTCCTCGACGGCCTGCGCCGGCTCGACTGATCCCGCGGCCCTTCGACCCGCCGTCCTCCAACCCGCGGCCCTTCGACCCGCCGTCCTTCGACCCGCCGTCCTTCAAGCCGCTCGGCGGGTCCCCGGCCGAGCCCCGATCGGCGATCCCGGCCGGGCGGTCCGGGCCCACGAAGGCAAGGCGCCCACCAAGGGCGTGCAGGACTCGGCCACGATCCGCGGCGCGGGTGTTTGCCGCCCGCTCGCTGGGCACGCGGTGGTGAGGTCCGCCGGGACACCGCCGGGAGGCGACCATGAACGCTCGGATCACGTTGCGGGTGGACGGCCGGGACAGGCCGGTGGCGCTCGACACCCGCACCACCCTGCTCGACGCGCTGCGCGACCGCCTGTCGGTCACCTCGCCCAAGAAGGGCTGCGACCACGGGCAGTGCGGCGCGTGCACCGTGCTGCTGGACGGGCGGAGGGTGGTGAGCTGCCTCATCCTCGCGGTGGCCTGTGACGGGTCCGAGGTCGTCACCGCGCAGGGGCTGGTGGAGGAGGGCGAGCCGCACCCGGTGCAGCGGGCCTTCCTGGAGGAGGACGGTTTCCAGTGCGGGTTCTGCACGCCCGGGCAGATCTGCTCGGCGGTCGGCATGCTGCAGGAGGTCAAGGCCGGGCACCCCAGCCAGGTCACCGACGACCTCACCGGTCCCGTCACGCTCGACGACGAGGAGATCCGGGAGCGGCTGAGCGGCAACCTGTGCCGGTGCGGCGCCTACGTCAACATCGTCGCCGCCCTGCGGGAGGAGACCGCCCCCAGTGAGGAGACGAGCCCGAGGGCGGAGACGAGCCCGAGCGAGGAGGCGGAGTCGTGACCCCCTTCGAGTACCTGCGGGCCGGCGATCCGGGCGAGGCGGTGGCCGCCGTGGCGGGGCGTCCCGGCGCGGCCTTTCTCGGCGGCGGCACCAACCTGGTGGACCACATGAAGCTCGGCGTGGCCGGGCCGGACCTGCTGGTGGACGTGTCGCGGCTGCCGTTGGACCGGGTCGAGGAGACGGCGGGCGGCCTGCGGGTCGGCGCCGCCGTACGCAACAGCGACCTGGCCGCCCACCCGCTGGTCCGCGAGCGCTATCCGGTGCTGGCGCGGGCGCTGCTGTCGGGCGCCTCCGGCCAGCTCCGCAACGTCGCGACCACGGCGGGGAACCTGCTGCAGCGCACCCGCTGCCCCTACTTCCAGGACGTCACGACGCCGTGCAACAAGCGGGTGCCGGGGTCGGGATGCTCGGCGATCGGCGGGTACACCCGCTACCACGCCATCCTCGGGGCGTCCGAGCACTGTGTCGCGACGCACCCGTCGGACATGGCGGTGGCGATGGCGGCGCTGGACGCCGTCGTGGTCGTGCTCGGGCCGGGCGGCGAGCGCAGGCTGCCGATCGGCGAGCTGTACCGGCTGCCCGGCGACGCGCCGCAGCGGGACACGGTGCTGGAGCACGGCGACCTCATCACCGCCGTCGAGCTGCCGCACCTGCCGGCCGCGCGGCGGTCGGCGTACCGGAAGGTGCGCGACCGGGCCTCCTTCAGCTTCGCGCTGGTGTCGGTCGCGGCCGTCCTCGATCTCGACGGCGACGCGGTCCGCGACGTACGGCTGGCCCTGGGCGGCGTGGCGCACAAGCCGTGGCGGGCGGCGCGGGCGGAGGAGGCGCTGCGGGGCGGCCCGGCGACGGAGGACGCCTTCCGCCGGGCGGCGGACGCGGAGCTGGCCGGGGCGCGGCCGCTGCCGGGCAACGAGTTCAAGGTGGCGATGACACGGGGCGTCGTCGTGGCGGCGCTGCGCGACCTGGCCGAGGAGGGGCGATGACGGTCCGGCGAGGAGCGGTGGGCGCGCCCGCGCCCCGGGTCGAGGGCCTGGCCAAGGTGACGGGGAGCGCGGCCTACGCCTACGACCGGCCGGTGGCCGACCCGGTGTACGCCTGCCCGGTGCAGGCGACGATCGCGCGCGGCCGGGTCGTCGCGATCGACGGCGGGGCGGCGGCCGGCGTCGAGGGTGTCCTGGCGGTGGTGACCCATCGCGAGGCGGCCCGCCTGGCCGACACCGCGGACGCCGAGCTGGCGGTCCTGCAGTCCGACGCGGTCGCCTTCCGCGGGCAGTTCGTCGGGGTGGTGCTGGCCGAGACTCCGGAGGCCGCCCGGCAGGCCGCGGGCCTGGTGCGGGTGGAGTACGACGAGGAGCCGCACGACACCGAGTTGCGGGCCGACCGGGCCGGCCTGTACACGCCGGAGCAGGTGAACGGGGGGTTCGCCCCCGACACCGACGAGGGGGACGTCGACGCGGCGATGGAGGCGGCGGCGGTGACCGTGGACCGGATCTACACCACGCCGATGTTGTTCAACAACCCGATGGAGCCGCACACCAGCGTCGCCGTGTGGGGCGACGGCGGGGACGAGGGCGGGGGCGGGCCGGGCGAGGCGCGGCTGACGCTGTACGACTCGACGCAGGGCGCGCACGTGGTGCGGTCGACGCTGGCGCGGGTCTTCGGCCTGCCGCCGGAGCGGGTGCGGGTGATCTCCCCGTACGTGGGCGGCGGGTTCGGGTCCAAGGGGATGCCGCACGCGCACAACGTGCTGGCGGGGCTGGCGGCGATGGCGGTGCCGGGGCGTCCGGTGAAGCTGGCCCTGACCCGGCAGCAGATGTTCTCCCTGGCCGGCCACCGCACCCCGACGATCCAGCGGGTACGGCTGGGCGCCGGGGCGGACGGGCGGCTGACGGCGGTCGCGCACGAGGTGGTGGAGCACACCTCGGCGCTCAAGGAGTTCGCGGAGCAGACGGCGGTCGGGGCGCGGATGATGTACGCGGCGCCGAACCGGCGGACGGCGCACCGGCTGGCCGCGCTGGACGTGCCGGTGCCGTCGTGGATGCGGGCGCCGGGCGAGGCGCCGGGGTTCTTCGGCCTGGAGGTGGCGATGGACGAGCTCGCGCAGGCGTGCGGGCTGGATCCTGTCGAGCTGCGGGCGCGCAACGAGCCGGAGGTCGATCCGGAGTCGGGCAGGCCGTGGTCGGGCCGCCATCTGGTGCGGTGCCTGCGCGAGGGGGCGGCGCGTTTCGGGTGGGAGGAGCGTGCGGCGGTGCCCGGGACGCGCAGGGCCGGGCGTGAGCTGGTGGGGCTGGGAGTGGCCGCCTCGACCTACCCGTACTACCGGTTCCCCGGTTCGCGGGCGGTGGTCGGCTATGACGGGTCGGGGCGTTACACGGTGCGGATCGGCGCGGCCGACATCGGCACCGGCGCGTGGACGGTGCTCACCCAGATCGCGGCCGACGCGCTGGAGTGCCCCCTGGGGGCGGTGCGGGTGGAGATCGGGGACAGCGAGCTGCCGCCGGCGACGGTCGCGGGCGGTTCCTCGGGTACGGCGAGCTGGGGGTCGGCGATCGTCGCGGCGTGCCATGCCTTCCGGGGGGCGTACGGGACGGAGCCGCCGCCGGGGGCGGAGGCGGGGGCGGACATGCCGCGCGACCCCGACGCCGAGCGGTTCGCGATGCACTCGTTCGGTGCGCAGTTCGCGGAGGTGCGGGTGGACGCGGACACCGGCGAGATCCGGGTGCCGCGGATGCTGGGGGTGTTCTCGGCGGGCCGGATCGTCAACCCACGTACGGCGCGTTCGCAGTTCATCGGGGGCATGACGATGGGGTTGTCGATGGCGCTGCACGAGCGGGGCGTGCTCGACCACCGCACCGGGCACGTGGTCAACCACGATTTCGCCGAGTATCACATCGCCACCCACGCCGACGTCGTGGACGTCGACGCCGTCTGGCTGGAGGAGGAGGACGCGCACGCCGGTCCGCTGGGGGCCAGGGGCATCGGCGAGATCGGCATCGTGGGTGCTCCGGCGGCGATCGCGAACGCGGTGCACAACGCGACCGGGGTGCGGGTGCGGGATCTTCCGATCACGCCCGACCTGCTGCTGCGCTGACCCGTTCCGGCCGGTGGCTGGGGTCCGTAATTCGATGGCGTTTCCGGCGGGCGCGGCTCAGGGCTCCTTCGTGTCCGGCGCGGGTGAGGTCGTCGTACCGGCCGCCAGCAGCTTCTCCGCCAGGGCGCGACAGCGACTGCTGAGCTCCGGAGGGTCGAGGACCTCGAAGTCGTGCCCCAGCAGGAGCACGTGCATGATCATGGAGTCGAGGCTGCCGGCGCCGCTGAGCACCTCGCAGAGCTCGCTCCCCCGCGGTCGTACGACGGCCGCCGACGCCGGAATCTGCGCGCGGACCGTGTCGGCCGGCGCGTGCACGAGGAAGCGCGCCCGGTGCGGGTAGACCCGGCTCGCCACGGACTCCTGCACGTACGTCGCCGCGTCGGGCGCCGGGCGCGGGCGGAAGCGCCAGGTCCGTGCGGACACGTCGGTCATGCGGTCGAGGCGGAAGTTGCGCCAGTCGTCGCGGTCGAGGTCGTAGGCGAGGAGGTACCAGCGCCGGTCGGAGGCGACCAGGCGGTAGGGCTCGACCCGCCGCCGTCGCACCTCGCTCCCGGACGGGTAGTCGAAGCCGGCCTCGACCTCGTCGCGGCACGCTCTGGCCAGTGTCATGAGCACCTCGGGATCGACCGGCGTACGGCCTCCGCCGAAGGACTCCACCGAGCCGGAGAGCGCGCGCACCTCGTGCCGCAGCCGGGCGGGCAGCACCCGGTCGAGCTTGGTCAGCGCCCGGAGCGCGGCGTCGCCGGCGCTGGCGACCGCGCCGCCCGCGCCGGCGAGCAGCGAGACCGCGGTGGCGATCGCCTCCTCGTCGTCGAGAAGCAGCGGCGGCAGGTCCTTCCCCGGGCCGAGCTCGTAGCCGCCGCCGACCCCCTGGACGGCACGCACCGGATAGCCGAGCGCGCGCAGCCGCTCGACGTCGCGCCGTACCGTGCGCGGCGTGACCCCGAGCCGGTCGGCGAGCTCGGGGCCGGTCCAGAGGTGGCGCTGCTGCAGCAGCCCGAGCAGGGTGAGTACCCGCTCCGTCGTCCCCAGGTCGTCCCCGCGTGCCAGGTCCATGCCGCCAGCCTGCCAGATAGCGGACCGATCCTGTCCGCTAGGGGTATCAGTATGGCCGCCGTGGGCGCAGCCGAACTCGACTGGAACCGGGCGCTGCGCGACATGAAGCCCGGCACCTCTGAAGGAGAACTCATGACCGCGAAGACGATCCACCTCGACCCTGAAGAACTTCACCGCAACCCTGCCTTCACGCAGGGGGTGATCGCACCGGCCGGCCCGACGCTCTATGTCGGTGGCCAGCTCGGCACCGACGGCAGCGGAAAGCTGCTCGACGGCATCGAGGCGCAGACCGCTCAGGCGATGCGAAACGTGCTGACTGTGCTCGCCGCCGGGGGCACCGGTCCCGAGCACGTCGCCAAACTCACCATCTATCTCGTCAGCGGGGTCGACGCTCAGGTGGGATACGCGGCGGCGCGATCGGTTTGGGGCGATCACCGCACCGCCATCACGGTCGTTTCCACCGCTGGGCACGCTCGCCCGGGCGTGCTCGTGGAGATCGACGCGGTGGCGATCATCCCCGAATAGGACCCGAACAGGACGAGCCCACGGCCCGACGCCGCGGTTCGTCATTCGCCGCCATGGCCGATGGCACGCCGCGGAGGCCCGGTCGGTCACGCTCCGCGGCGCTCGGTCCGGAACGCGCCCAGGTCCTCACGGCCGTCGAATCCGGCGCGGTTCCGGGGCCGACGGCCGCCCGGCCCATCGAAGTCCTGTAGACACTGTCTACGAAGGCTGGTAGACAATGTCTATGCAGTCAGAGGGTTCGCTTCGAGAGCGGCTGGTCGATGCCGGCGTGGAGCTCGTGTTGTCCGAGGGCGTCTCGTCGCTGGGTCTAAGGGAGATCGCGCGCCGGGCGGGAGTGTCGCACGGGGCCCCGCGCCGGTACTTCCCCACGCATCAGGCGTTGTTGTCGGCGATCGCCGGTCGTGGGTTCGCCGATCTCGCTCAGCGGTTCGCGGACGCGGTCGACGAGGCGACGTCGCCACGAGCGCAGTTGCGGGCGCTGGCCTGCGCGTACGTGCGGTTCGCTCAGGAGCGTCCCGGCATGTTCGAGTTGATGTTCCGGCACGACCTGCTGCGCGGACAGGCGCGCGCGGCGGGCGAACCGCGGCTGCGGGACGCGACCCTGCCCCTGTTCGGCCGGATCGTCGAGCTCATCCGTCGTCGGCGGGAGCAGGAGGGCGGCGGCCGGCGCGATGTCCCGGCGGAGGAGACGGCCGTCGCGCTGTGGGCGAACGTGCACGGCCTGGCCCAGCTGTGGGGCTGGGGAAGCATCGGGCTGGCGCTGGGCGAGGACGACTCGCCGCAGGACGGCGACCGGCTCGACCGGCTCGTCACCGCCCTCCTGGATGCCCACCTGGGCGAGGCGGACGCGTGAGCGGTACGGCACGGAGAGGCTGGGCCCTCGTCGTCAGCGCCGGGGGCGCGATGCTGGTCGCTCTGGACGGCACGGTGCTGATCCTGGCCCAGCCGAGCCTGCGGCGTGAGCTCGGCGCGAGCGTCTCGCAGACGCAGTGGGCGAATACCGGCTATCTGCTCGCGGTGGCCGCGCTGCTGGTCGTCGCCGGGCGCCTCGGCGACCGGTACGGCCATCGGCGGCTGCTGCTGTGCGGTCTGCTCGGCTTCGCGGGCGCCTCGGCCGGGATCGCGCTCGCGCCCGGCATCGGCGGTGTGATCGCCCTGCGCGCGGTCCAGGGCGTGTCCGGCGCTCTCCTGCAACCGGCGACGCTGGCGTTGCTGCGGCTGACCTACCCGGCGGACCGGCTCGGCACGGCGGTCGCGATCCGCACCAGTGCCATCGGAGTGGCCGGTGCGGCCGGGCCGGTTCTCGGTGGCGTCCTGGTGACGCATCTGGGGTGGCGCAGCGTGTTCGCGATCAACGTGCCCGTCGCGCTGGCGATCGCCGCGGTCGCTGTCGTGATGCGGACACCCGTGCCCGCGCACCGTGAATCGCAGCGGTTCGACGTCACGGGGACGGTGCTGCTCGCGGGCGTCCTCGCGGTGTGCGTGTACACCCTGGTCGGCGTCCCGGCGCACGGCTGGACCGGCGCGCCGACGCTGGCAGGATTCGCCTGCACCGCGGGCGGGGCGGCGATCCTGATCGCCTGGGAACGCCGAGCCGCCCATCCGATCGTGCCGCCCGCAGTGGCGCGATCGGCTCCGGTGACGGCCGCCATGGCGGTTCTCCTGCTGACCACCGGCGGCATGTTCGGCGCCCTGTTCGTCGCCACCTTCCTGCTCCAGGACATGCTGAAACTGGACTCGCTCGCCGCGGGCCTGCGGGTCCTCCCCCTGACCGTGCTCATGGTCCTCGGCGCGCCGATGGCGAGCGCGGCGCTGCGCCGGTGCGGGCCGCGCCGCACCTCCATCGCCGGCTCGGTACTGGTGGCGCTCGGCATCCTGGGCATGACCTGCCTCACCTCGGCCGATCCATGGGTGGCGACCGTCGCGGCCTTCGCCTCGCTCGGCCTCGGCTTCGCCGCCGTGATGGTCACGGCCACCGGCACCGTCGTCGGTGACGCGCCGGCCGGTTACGCGGGAATCGTCGGCGGACTCAAGCAGACCGCCGTGAACATCGGCCCCACCCTCGGCATCGCGGTCGCCGCCGGCATGATGACGATCTCCCCGTCCGCCGAGGCGGCCGAACCCGCGCTGCTGGTCCTGGCCGCGGTCGCCGCGCTGGGAATACTCCCGGCTCTGCTGCTGCCCGCACAGCCGACCATCGCGCGGCATCCCGAGCGGACGGCGGCGATGCCCCTCGGCAGGGCCGGCGAGTGACCGCGCATCGGCCGGCCGTTCGACCGTGCCCGGATGGTTCTTCGGGCGCACGGTCCCTTCGGCGGCCCTCAGCTGAGCTGTTCCGCCAGCCCGACGATGATGCCCTCGGGGCCGCGGACGTAGCAGAGCCGATAGATGTCCTCGTACTGCGCCAGCTCGCCGACGAGTTCTGCGCCGTGGGTGCGCAGGCGGGCAACGACGTCCTCGATGTCGTCGACGGCGAACATGATGCGACGGATGCCCAGCGTGTTCGCCGGTGCGTCCTTCGGCTCGGCGCCGATCGCCTTCGGCGTGTGGAACTTCGCCAGCTCGATTCGGCCGTGGCCGTCCGGGGTCCGCAGCATCGCGACGTCCTGTCGGACGTCGTCGATCCCGATGACGCGCTCCACCCAATGTCCCTCGATCGGCGCCTTACCCTCCAGTTCCATGCCGAGTTCGACGAAGAACGAAATGACAGCGTCAAGGTCGTCGACAACGATGAGGACGTTGTCCATCCGCTGGATCGTCATGCTGGGTCTCCTTGGTGTGGTCGCGCGACCGTGGCCGTATCCGCCCCTGAGACGGAGCTGCCGGGCCGTTCTCGACATCCTCCGCGACATCCAACGGAAGCGCACCGGCGCGGGATGCCGAGCGGCATTCCGCGCCGCCGCTTCCCGCCCGGACGGGTTACCTGGGCGGGAAGACGTTGTTCCTGAAGTAAGCCCCGTCGGCCCCCACCATGTTGCCGGCCGGGTTGTAGTCGCAGACGATGTACGTCTTCGTTCTGCCGGAATCCGTGCGCGTCGCCCGCCCGCAGCCCAACTGGGTTGAGGACTTCCACACCACCTGGGTGAAGAAGCCCGTGACGCTGGAGAACCCGGGGTTGTCGAAGTCGTAGTCCTTGATCGTGTCGTACCAGGCCTTCACGGCGTCGGCGCAGGGGGCCGCCTTGCCGGTGGTGAGGTGCAGGTTCTCGCCGTAGTGACTGTCCGGGTGGTGGCCGAAGTGCCCCGTGGCGGCCATCCGTGTAGCCCACTGCCGGGCCCGATCGACGAGCGCCGGTGAGGTCTGCATCGCGGGTACGCCGTGCCGCGCCCGATAGGCGTTGTGCGTCTTGAGGCAGTCCTGCTGGAAGGCGTCATCCGCGAGGAGCCGCGAGGGAGCGCGCACCTCCGCCGATTCGGCCGGCCCCGCTAGGGCGATGAGCGCGGGCACGGCCAGCAGGATCCCGGCCGCCGCCCTGACACCCGCGACGCCTCTTCCGGTACGGCGGACGGGGTCGTCAGCGGGACGGTTGGCTTGGGTGGTGGTGACGGTCCGCATGCCTCTCCCCTGTGTGGCGTCGCGCTGCCGACCACGAGGATATGAACACGATCCGCAGTCGAACGGCTGCTTTCGATGCCGACCTTGGTGTTCCAGCGGGACGCGGCGCGTTGACACGCCGGAGCCGGCCGTCGACCCTCGCCGTCAGAACCCCTTCGGCGGGGTCGCGGTTCAGTGCCGGAGCTCACTTCCGTGCCCGCCGGACTGACGAGGCGGGAGCGCCCGGGAGGTCGCCGGCAGGTGGCGGCCAGGGCGAGTGCGGCGAGCAGCGCGACGAGCGCGCACACGCCCCACCAGCCGGCGAGGCTCCAGAGGCGTACCCCGAGCCAGGAACCCGCGCTGCCGCCCAGGTACGCGCAGGTCATGTAGGCGGTGTTGAGCCTGCTGCGGGCATCGGGACGCAGGGCGTAGACGCGGGCCTGGTTGGCCACCATGCCGGACTGCATCGCGACGTCGAGGAGCAGGGTGCCGAGGGTCAGGGCGGCCAGGCCCAGCGGGCCGCCCCGGGAGCCGGCGGTGAGGATCGCGGCCGAGACGAGGACGCCGAGCATGCAGACGAGGTTCACCGGATCGGGCCCGTGCCGGTCCACCAGACGGCCGGCGAACGGGGTGCAGAGCATCGTCGCCGCGCCGACCAGGGCGAGCATTCCCACCGCCTGGGCGCCCAGCCCGTAGGCCGGGCCGGCGAGCAGGAGCGCCAGGCAGGTCCAGACCGCGGAGAACCCGGCGAAGACGGTCGCCTGGTAGAGGCACGAGCGGCGCAGTTCCGGCTCGGTGCGCAGCAGGCGCAGCGACTCGGCCAGCAGCGCCGCGTACGGCCGGCGGGCGGACGGCGTCGTGGCGGGCACCGTGAACGCCAGGACGGTGGCGAGGATCAGGGCCAGGGCCGCGGCGATCAGGTAGGGGGCGCGCCAGCCCAGCCATTCGCCGAGTGTGCCGCTGAAGGTGCGGGCCAGCAGCATGCCGCCGGTCGATCCGCTCAGCAGGGTGCCGATCACCGCTCCTCGGCGGTCCGGGGCCACGAGACCGGCCGCCAGGGGGCCGACGATCTGCGCGCCCACGGTGGTCAGGCCGACGAGGGCGCTGGCGGCGATCAGGGGCGGCAGAGCCGGTGCACAGCCCGCCGCGAGCAGTGCCATGCCGCTGAGCGCGAGGAGGGGGACGAGGAGCGAGCGGTGCGGAATCCGGTCGCCGAGCGGCACCAGCAGGACCATGCCGGCCGTGTAGCCGACCTGTGTGGCGGTCACCACCACGGCGGCCGCATCGGGCGACACATGCAGTCCGGCGGCGACCAGCGGCCCGATGGCCTGCGGGAAGTAGATGTTGCCCACCGCCACGGCGCAGGTGACGGCCAGGATCAGGACCATGTGGCGGCTCATCCTTCAGTCCACCGGCCCGTACGCGGCATGGACGATCGCGGCGCCGGTGACGACCGCCGTGCGCTGCGCATGAGTGGTGTGTGTCATGGGCGGAAGTCCACGGCATCGACGTCGCGGCGCCAATCGATGTAGCGTATGGCTTAATGATCAGCTTTGTGCTCGGGGTCGAGGACCTCGCGGACACCCGCTTCGCCCTCTCTCCCCTGCACGAAACCCTTTTCAGCCTGCGGGTGCTGCAGGATCCGGGCCTGTCCGCGCTGCACCTGCCCTGGCGCAGGTCCGTACTCGGCGGGCTCGGCGCGCTCGACACCGGTCTGCTGATGTCCCTGGTCGCCCAGCGGCGCACCATCCCCGACTTCCTGACCCCGCGGCCGACGAGCTTCGCACCGGTCTTCGAAGAGGAGCTCTCCGTCGTCCGCCGGACGTCCCCCGATCTGGTCCGCCACGACCTGCTGCTCGCGCACGCGCCGGACCCGCTTCCCGACGCCCTGCGCGACGCCGCCGCCGACGACGCGTCCGTCGCCGGACTCCGCGACGCCATCTGCGATCTCCTGCGGCGGTACTGGGAGGTGGCCATCGAGCCGATGTGGCCGCAGATGCGACTGGTGCTGGAAGCCGACATGACCTACCGCGCCCGTCAGCTCGCCCTGGGAGGCGCCCGGCTGCTGTTCGCCGACATGCACCCGAACCTGCGCTGGCGAGACGGCGTGCTGCACGTCCACAAGATGATCGGGGGGTACCGGGTAGCGGCGTCCGGCCGGGGGCTGCTGCTCCTGCCGTCCGTGTTCGCGCACAAGCCCTCGCCCCCCGTCAGCCCGGACGAGCCGCCGAGCCTCGTCTATCCCAGCCGGGGAGTGGCCACGCTGTGGGGCGCGGTGTCGACCGCCGACACGGCCGCCCTGACGTCCCTGCTCGGCGCTTCACGGGCGAGACTGCTCGTCCTCCTGGAAGAGCCGCTGCCCACGGTGGAGCTCGCCCGCCGTCTCAGGGTCACCCCGAGCGCCGTCTCCCAGCACCTGCGCGTCCTGCACGCCACCGGGCTGGTCACCCGGACACGTGACGGACGGCAGGTGCTGTACCGGAGGAGCGCGCTCGGCGACGGACTCGCGACCAACGCCGCCGGACCGCGAACTCACGACAGGTGAGCGAGGGTGACGGCGGCACCGACGACCGGACCGGCCTGTCGGGCAGCGGCCGCTACGTCCGGGTGCTGGGCACCGCGCGCGTCACCTCCTACGCCTCCTCCCCCGCCCCCGCCACGGCCCCCGTTCACGCGGGCACGGCGGCCTCCATGAGTGCGAGATAGCCGTCTTCCAGCGTCGGCTCGGCGGGCTGCGCCATCGGGTCGGGCGGCACCGGCGCGACGACCCGGTAGCGCATCCCCGAACCGTGCGGGAGCGCCGCCACGATCCGGCCGGTGGACGGCGCCGCGCCGGAGGTGACGACCGTCCAGACCCGCCGGTTCGCGCGGGCGACCAGGGAGCCGACGTCGCCCTGGAAGACCAGGCGGCCCTTGGCCAGTACGGCGAGGTGGCGGCAGGTCTGCGCCACATCCTCGACGATGTGCGTGCTGAGCAGGACGGTGCGCTCCCCGGCGAGGTGGGACAGCAGCGTGCGGAACCGGATGCGCTCCTCGGGGTCCAGTCCGGTGGTCGGCTCGTCCACGATGAGCAGGCGGGGGTCGTTGAGCAGCGCCTGGGCGATGCCGACGCGGCGCAGCATCCCGCCGGAATAGCCCTTGAGCCTGCGGTCGGCGTGCTCGCCGAGCGCGACCACCTCCAGCAGCTCGCCGATGCGGCGGCGCCGTACGGACCGCTCGTCGAGGCCCTTGAGCAGCGCGATGTAGTCGAGGAACTGCCGCGCGGTCAGGTCGGGGTAGACGCCGAGGTCCTGGGGCAGGTAGCCGAGCGTGCGCTGGACGGCGAGCCTGCCTTCCTTGGTGGTGACGTCGTCGCCGCCGAGGCGGACCGTTCCGGAAGTGGGCCGCAGCAGCCCGGCGAGGATCCGCATGAGCGTGGTCTTGCCGGCCCCGTTGGAGCCGAGCAGGCCGTACATGCCGGTGGGCACGTCGAGGTCGATTCCTTTGAGGGCGTGTACGTCGCCCTTGTACGTCTTGGTCAGCTGGTTGATCTGTATCCGCATGTCAGGACTCCGATCGGGCGGCGTGGAGGCGGGTGAGCAGGAGGATCGCCGCGGCGAGCGCGACCATGACGCCCATCCAGAGGACGGCGACGGCGGGGGTGGCCGCGGGCCGCAGGAAGTTCAGCGCCGCATCAGGCCACCCGTAGACGACGCCATCCGGTCTCGCCCGGTCGAAGAGGCCGTACTCCACGTAGTCGCCGGTCGCCGCGAAGATCGTGTGGGACAGGGTCGGCATCATGTCGGCTGGGATGAGGTTGCCCCAGAACCAGTAGGCGACGAACAGCACCCGGAACACCAGCGGCGGTATCAGGAGAGGCCCTGCCAGGGCGAGCGCGCCCAGAAAGATCAGTGCAGGGAGGATGACAGTCGCGAAGACGGCCAATGCCCAGGCCAGCGTCTCGGCCTTGCCCTCGGTGAACGTGTAGACCACGGCCCGCCCGAAGAAGACCAGTGCGATCGGTACGGCCGTCGCCCCGCACACCCCCAGGTACTTGCCGACCAGCCGGCCGCCCGGGTTGGAGGGAGAGGCGTCGAGGATCGCGGCGACGCCGAGCCTTCGGTCGCGGATGAGCCGGTCGGCGAGCAGGCATCCGTAGACGATCGCCAGCAGCGACATCGTCAACTTGGCCGACGCGAGCATGGCCGGCTTCGGATCGTGCCCGCCTCCGCTCCCGAGATCCAGCGTCCGGTACCCGGGCCACATCGCGGCGACGAGCACCGCGAAGGCCAGGCCGTACACGATCCACATGATGGGCCTGCGGATCTGCATGAGGAATTCGTAGCGCAGGGTGGCGATCATTCCTTGTCACCTCCGAGGACGCGCTCGGCGCGGCCGAGCAGGGGCCAGGCGGCCGCGACGAGCACGGCGGCGGTGCACAGCAGGACGACCCGGTTGGCCGTCCAGTCATCCGGCACCGTGCCGCGCGTGGTGGCGAACAGATAGAGCAGCCGGGACGGGAGGCTCCCCTGCAGGGGGCCGGCGACCACCTGCTCGACGACCCAGACCAGCGCCACCGTGGTGGTGGCGGCGACGGCGCTGCTGAACGCGGCCGAGGCGAGCAGGCCCAGGGCGGCCAGCCACAGCGCGGGGGCGAGCCAGGTGAGCTGGACCGCCGGGCCGTGCGGCGTCACAGGGAGGAGCTCCCACCAGCCGCCCAGGGTCAGCACGGTCGAACCGGCCGCGGCGCACAGGCCGGTCCAGCCCGTCGTGGCGGCCAGCCGGCGCAGCACGGTCGAGCGGTAGCCCACCGGCAGGGTGAGCTGGAGCTCCACGGCCTGGTCCCGGCCGAGTGACGAGGCGGCGGCCATCCCGGTGATGAGCGGGATCACCATCTCCAGGGCGCCGGCCAGCATGAACGCGGTGGTCGACTCGCGGGAGCCGAGCCGTGCGCCGAGTATGGCGAGGAGCGTCATGAGCAGCACCAGGGCCGGGGCCCCCGCCAGAGCGGCGGGTCCGGCCCTGCGCAGCTCATGCGCCCAGAGATCGAGAGGTTTCATGATCGGTGAGTAGCGCCGCCGAAGCGGATCGGTTCACGCCTGCCCGCCGCGATCACGGCGGCGAGGGCGAGCGCGAGCGCCAGGCCGGCCGTCGCCGTGCCGTTGGACCAGAAGAGCCGCGTCCCGTCCAGGACCGGCAGCCGGGTGAAGCTCAGCGCGTAGACGGTCCAGACGGCCAGCGTCACGCCGATCGCGCCGTCGACGTGCCAGGAGACGGCGAGCAGCAGGCCGAGCGCCGCCAGCATGGCCATCGGCCCGATCCAGGCCGTCACAAGGGAGGTGAACGTCGGCGCCGCCCGTTCGGGGTCGGCGCGGAGCGCGACGGCCGAGCAGAGCAGCGCGAGCGCCAGGTCGTAGCCGAAGGCCAGTGTCACCCGCGCCAGCATGATGACGCGGGGCGGGGTCGGGGTGGTGAGCATCAGCTCGGCGGCGGTGTCCCGGGCCTCGCGGCTCAGGTCGTAGGAGCCGGCCACGCCGACGCCGGCGATCAGCGGGGCGGTCAGGGACAGCACGATCCGCGCGCTTTCGCCCCTGACCAGGACGAAGGCCAGGCCGGCCGCCATGACGAACGCCGAGGCGAGCCAGATCGAGCGGTGCATGACGCGTGCCTCCATCGTCAGCAGCGTCCGGGCGCGCACGATCGGCCGCCACGGGGAGCGCCGCGTCCGGCTGCCGGCGGACGGGACCGGCGGCGTCGCGAGGGATGGCGCCGGTGTGCCGAGCGCGGACGCGAGCAGCACGCTGCGCACGATCTCCGGCCCGGGGGGTCGCGGGATGCCGTCCGCGATGCCGTGCAGTTCGGGCGGCATCGCCGGGACCGCCTCGCGATCCGGCGGCGCCGGCCGTCCGGACCCCGGCGACCCGGGTGGCAGGTCCCGGAACGGCGGGGACGGCGGTCGCGGGGCCCGGCCGTCCGAAGGGCCGGGAGATTCAGTCCACTCGTGCATCGACGTACCCCCTCAAGGTCGCGCGGGCGTGGTGCAGGCGGCTCTTCACCGTGCCGGCGGGAATTCCGAGGATCTCGGCGATCTCCTGGTGGCCGAGGTCGTTCAGGTAGGCGAGGACGACCACCTCCCGCTGGCCCAGCGGCAGCCGCGCCAGCGCCTGCTGCACCCGGTCGCCGCCGACCGCCAGTTCCTCGGGCCCCGGTCCGGGGGCCGCGCCCTCGTTCGCGCCGTCCGCCGGATCCGCGGGCTGAGGCGGCGGGGCGCCGCGCAGCCGGTTGTGCGCCTGCCTGCGGGCCACTCCGAACAGCCAGGTGCTGACGCTGGAGCGTTTCCGGAAGGTGGCCGCCGACCGCCAGACCGCGAGCAGGGTGTCCTGCAGGATCTCCTCCGCGGTGCCGCGGTCCCCGGCAAGGCGGAAGAGGAACGCGAACAGCGGCCCGGAGTAGCGCTCGTACAAGTCGGCGAGCGCGGCGGCGTCGCCGTCAGCCACCCTGGCCAGGACGGCCGGGTCCTCGGCCGAGACGGTCGGGCGGGGGCGCGATCCGGCGGCGACCCGGCGCAGCGCCATGCCCTCTGCTCCTTGGCTCACGAGACGTACGTAGCGCGCCGCCCCTCGCGCGGTTCACTTCTTGACGGACATCGGCAGTGATCGTGCCGTCTCCTCGTCCGCGCGTACACCCCGTCCGTCCGGCGACGGTCGCGGCATGAGACGAGCCGGCCGTCGCCGGTCACGGTTCGGGACGAGACCGCGACGGAGCGGAAAATCTGTTGCGGAAATGTCGGTGCGCTTCATTAGTGTCTTGCCACGTGGGAGAGCAAGCGATGATCTTCGCGCGCGGACTGGTCAAACGCTTCGGCGACTTCACCGCGGTCAGGGGCATCGACGTGGAGGTGGCGCCGGGCGAGGCGTTCGGCTTCCTCGGGCCCAACGGCGCGGGCAAGTCCTCGACGATGCGGATGATCAGCTGTGTGTCCGCGCCCACCTCGGGCGAGCTGCGCATCCTGGGGATGGACCCGGTGCGCGACGGCACGAGGATCCGGGCCCGGCTGGGCGTCTGCCCCCAGCTCGACAACCTCGACCCCGACCTGACGGTCCGGGAGAACCTCACGACGTACGCCCGCTATTTCGGGCTGTCACGGGCGGAGGGGCGGCGGCGGGCCGACGAGCTGCTGGAGTTCGTGCAGCTCACCGAACGGGCGGGCAGCATGGTCGAGCCGCTGTCGGGAGGCATGAAGCGCCGGCTGACGATCGCCAGGGCTATGATCAACGAGCCGGACATCGTGCTGCTGGACGAGCCGACCACCGGCCTCGATCCGCAGGCGCGGCACCTGTTGTGGGAGCGGCTGTTCCGGCTCAAGCAGCGCGGCACGACGCTCGTGCTGACCACGCACTACATGGACGAGGCCGAGCAGCTCTGCGACCGGCTCGTGGTCATGGACGGCGGGAAGATCGTCGCCGAGGGCTCGCCCCGCTCCCTGATCGAGCGGTACTCCACGGCCGAGGTGGTCGAGCTGCGCTTCCCCGACGGCCTGGACCTGAACGCCGACTACGCGGCCAAGCTGGACGGGATCGGCGAGCGGGTGGACCCACTGCCCGACCGGGTGCTGCTCTACGCGGACGACGGCGACGCGGCGGTGGCCGAGGTGCAGCGGCGCGGCCTGTCGCCCTCCAGCGTGCTGGTCCGCCGCTCCACGCTGGAGGACGTGTTCCTGCACCTCACCGGCCGGACGTTGGTGGACTGACATGACCGCGGGCACCGTTCATCCCAGCATCGCCGTCCTGGAACGGCACCTCACGCTCTACCGCCGGCTGTGGCGGGCGTCGGTGTTCTCCTCGTTCGTCCTGCCGGTGCTCTTCGTGGTCAGCATCGGCATCGGCGTCGGCGGGTACGTCGGCTCCGTCGGCGGCGTCGACTACCTGTCGTGGATCGTCCCCGGCGTGGTCGCCTCGACCGCGTTCCAGATGGCCGTCGGCGAGTCGACGTACTCGGTGCTCGGCGACTTCAAGTGGGTCCGCGCCTACCACGCGATGCGGGCCACCCCGGTCCGGCCGGACCACATCGTGACCGGTCACCTGCTCTACCTGCTGTTCCGGGTGACGACCGCCGTCCTGGTGTTCCTGCTGGTGGTGCTGTTCTTCGGCGCCCTTCACTCGCCGTGGGCGGTGACGGTCCCGCTCGTCTGCGCGCTGCTGACGGTGGCCTCCGCCGCGCCGGTCACCGCGTTCGCGGCCAGCATCGAGAGCGACAGCCACTTCTCGCTGCTGTTCCGCTTCGTGATGATCCCGGCGACGCTGTTCTCCGGCGTCTTCTTCCCGATCGAGCAGCTCCCGGCCCTGGTCCGGCCGGTGGCGTACGCCTCGCCGCTGTGGCACGCCGTCGAGTTGTGCCGTGCGGCGACGCTCGGCGCCGCGCCGCCCTGGCCGGTCGCGGCGCACGTGGGCTGCCTGCTGCTGTGGGCGGTCGCGGGCACGCTGCTCGCCGCGCACCGGTTCCGTCGAAGGCTGGAGGACTGATGCTGACCACTCTGACGGCCGGGCGGTCGGCGCGCGCGTCCCGCGTGGGCTTCTCCCCCGCCCGCGTCGGCGCGGTCGTCGGCCGCAACGTCGGGGCGCTGCGGTCCGGCCCGTCCTACTGGATCGTGCTCGTCTCCGGTTTCTTCGAGCCGCTGCTCTACCTGCTGTCCATCGGGGTCGGGGTGGGCGCGCTGGTCGGCGACCTGACCGTCGCCGGGCGCACCATGTCGTACGCCGCGTTCGTCGCGCCGGCGATGCTCGCGGTGTCGGCGATGTCGGGCGCGCTGGCCGAGACGACGTTCAACGTTTTTTTCAAGATCAAATACGCGAAGACGTACGAGGCGGTGCTGGCCACGCCGGTGCGTCCGGTGGAGATCGCCTTCGGCGAGCTGACGTGGGCGACCGTCCGCGGCTCCCTCTACACGGCGATCTTCCTCGGCGTGATGGTCGCGCTCGGCCTGGCGCCGGTGGGCGGCGCGCTGGCCGCCTTCCCCGCGACGATCCTGGTGGGTCTGGCCTTCGGCGCGGTCGGCCTGGCGATCAGCACGCTGATGCGCGGCTGGCAGGACTTCGACCTGCTCAGCACCGGCCAGTTCGCGCTGTTCCTGTTCTCCGGAACGTTCTCCCCGGTGCAGGACTATCCGGCGTGGATGGAGGTCCTGATCCAGGTCACCCCGCTCTATCACGCGGTCGAGCTCGTGCGCGGGTTGTGCCTGAGCGCGTACGGCGTCGGCATGGTGGGCCACGCCGCCTACCTGCTGGCGATGGTGGCAGGCGGGTTGTGGCTCGCCGCGCGGCGCATGGAGCGCCTGCTCTGCCGCTGACTCGCGCGCCCGCGACGCCGGGGCCGCGCGTCCCTTCGCCGTGCGCCTCCTCGCCGTGCGCCCCTTCACCGTTCACCCTTTCGGCGTGCGTCCCTTCGTGGCCCGCCCCTTCGCCGCAGGTCCCTTCGCCATGTGACCTCTCCCGCACGGCCTCGCCCGGTCGTGCCAGGACTGCCACAGGGGCCGGTGTGCCGGAGGGCCGGGGGCTCCTCCAGCACGCAGGGGCTCGGCCCGTAACTGTCGGTAGCGTCCCGTAACGTTGCGCCTGTTGTCGTCGGCGTTGAAGGGACGGGCCACCGTGAACGAGATTCCCGAGCGCAAGCTCGAACTGATCCGCAAGCTTCTGGCGGTGGCCGAGCATCCCAACACCGGTGAGGCCGAGGCCGCCGTCTACCTGGAGCGGGCGTGCGCCCTCATGTCGGCGTACGGTGTCGAGCAGGCCGTGCTCGCCGACGCCGGGCGGGTGCGTGACGAGATCGACCAGCTCACGATCGAGGTCGGCAATCCGTACCAGCCGGACCGGCGCTCGTTGCTGGCGGGTGTGGCCGCCGCGCTGCGCTGCCGGACGATCTATCGCAAGGTCGGCTCGGTGTCGCGGGTTCAGGTGATCGGCTACCGCTCCGATCTGGGGCTGGTGGAGATGCTCTTCACCTCGCTCTGCCTGCAGATGGCGTCGGGTGTCACGCGGGTGCCGGTGCCGCCCGGCCACACGGTGATCAGTTTTCGCAAGAGCTGGATGGCCGGGTACGTCAACCGGGTCTGCGAGCGGCTGCGCGCGGCGCAGCGCGCCGCCGCCGGGGGCGCCGAAGGGGCGGGCACGCCGGTCGGCGGCCGCTCGACCGAGCTGGTGTTGCGCGACCGTGTCGCCGAGGTCCGCCGGGTCTATGAGCAGATGTTCCCGGACGTGCGGCGCGCCGGGCGGCGGGCGCTGAGCGACTGGTCGGGCTGGGCCGGAGGCCGGGCCGCCGGTGATCGTGCGGATCTCGGCGGGTCCCGGCTCGGCGCAGTCCGACCGGCCGCGCTCGGCCGCTGACGTTCACACGGGCCGGGCGGTTCCCGTCAGGCTCCGGCGCTCGAGCGCCGGGCGGTCCCGGCTGGGTGGTGATGTCCCGCCCTCAGTCTCCGGTGCCCGAGCGCCGGGCGATCCCGGCTGGGATGGTGATGTCCCGCGTCAGGCTCCGGCACGCCGGGCCCGGCTCGGCCGTGTCGTTCGCGCCCGTCAGGCTCCGGCGCCCGCACGTCGGGCGCCGATGACGGCGGTGGCGTCCAGCTCAGCTGAGCCGGTCACGCGCGAGACGAGCCCGGCGCGGGCGAGGGCCTCGGCGGTCGGCGCGGCCTGGCGCTCGCTCGTCTCGACCAGCAGGTGGCCGCCCGGTGCGAGCCACGGCGGCGCCTCGGCGATCACCCGTCGTACGATGTCGAGCCCGTCGGCGCCGCCGTCGAGCGCCACCCTCGGCTCGTGGACGCGGGCCTCCGGCGGCAGCAGCCCGATCGCGCCGGTCGGCACGTAGGGGGCGCTGGCGATCAGGAGGTCGACGCGTCCGCGCAGTGTGGCGGGCAGCGGCTCGTACAGGTCGCCCTCGTGGACGTGGCCGCCGGCGGCGGTGAGGTTGCGCCGGGCGCATCGCACCGCTGCGGGATCGATGTCGACCGCGTGCAGCTCGACGCCGTCCACGGCGGCGGCCAGAGCGAGTCCCATGGCGCCCGAGCCGCAGCACAGGTCGACGACGACCGCTCCCGGCCGGGCGAGGGCGGCGGCCTGGGCGATCAGGAACTGGGTCCGGGGCCGGGGGACGAAGACGCCCGGGTCCACGGCGACGCGCAGGCCGCAGAAGTCGGCCCAGCCGAGCACGTGTTCCAACGGCAGGCCGCGGACCCGCCGGTCGACCATGGTGGCGAGATCGTCCGGGGTGCGTGCGGTGGACAGGAGCAGCCGGGCCTCGTCCTCGGCGAAGACGCATCCGGCAGCGCGGAGAGTGGTGACGATGTGCGGCAGGGAGGAAAGCGACGGCGAAGCCGACATGGGAGCCTTTCGGAATGGAGAGGGGCTCCGCGAATCGCCCGCGTCAGACGGAGCGGGCGGTCGTGAGGCGGGAGCACCCGGCCTGGTACGGCGGAATGGGGCTCACCTCCTCGCGTGGGGATCGTCGCTGGGGACGGCAACACTACCAGAGCGGGCCGGGCCTGCGTGCCGCCGGAGTGGTCGCCCCCGGCCTGCCTCGCGCGTGTCAGGAGAGGATCTCCTGGAGCCAGGCACGCTCGGCCTGGCTGGTGGCGCGCGCGACGACGAGCATGCCCCGGCGGTACGGGTCGTTCACATCCCGCGCGCGCAGCGGCTGGTCACCGTCGTAGAAGAAGCTCGCGGGCCGTTCCAGGAACTCCAGCCGCCGGCGCAGGACGGCGTGCTGGTCGGCGACATCCGGGAGCAGGGACAGGAACGCCAGGATGGTGAAGTACCGGGTGCTGTCGGTGATGTCGTGGTCTGCCGGTTCCCGCAGGCGGCGCAGCAGCTCGGTGCGGCCGTCGCCGGTCAGGTCGAGCGCCTGGCGCTGAGCGGCCGAGACGCCCGGCTCGGTGCGCCGTTCCAGAAGGCCCGCCTTGACCAGGCGGTTGATCGCCGGATAGAGGCTGCCGTCGCTGACCGGGCGGGCATGGCCGGACAGCCGCGCGACCCGCCGCCGCAGCTCGTATCCGTGCAACGGCCCTTCGGCCAGGAATCCCATGATCGCCAGCTCGAGCACGCTGCTCTCCTCCCACATCGAATCGACATACCTCGAATCGAGATAGGAGAGCCGGGATGATCTACACCGAGGAGTGGGTGACGGTGCGCGCACGGGCCGCCTACGACCAGGGGCGGGCGTCGTTCACCATCCGGCCGGAACGCTCGGCGCTGCTCGTCATCGACATGCAGGACGAGTTCGTCCGGCCCGGCTGGAGTCCGTATTGGGTGCCGGCTGCCACCAGGATGGCGCCCCGGCTGCGCCGCCTCATCGAGCGCTGCAGGAACGCCGACATCCCGGTGATCTGGACCATCTTCGACGACACCCACCTCGGCTTGGACCGCCCCCATGCCCTGCGTTACCTGCCGCACGGCGACACCGGGTGGCGCAGGCCGGCCCCGGCGGAGGTCTGGGAGCAGATGGGCTACCGCGAGGACGAGGTCCTGATTCGCAAGCCCTCCTACGGCGCGTTCTACGACACCCCGCTCGACACGATCCTGCGCAACCTCGGCCGCGACACGGTCATCGTCACGGGAACGCTGACCAACTACTGCTGCGGCACCACGGCCCGGCAGGCGTACGAGCGCGGGTACCGCGTCGTGTTCGGCGCGGATGTCACGGCGACCGACGACGAGTCCCGCCAGGAACCCGAGCTCGCCATGCTGCGCAAGGGGTTCGCGCTCGTGTTGCCGGCCGAGGAGATCGCCGACCAGGTGTCCGTGCCGGATCCGGCCTCAGCGCCCCGCGACCTCGAGGCGACGGCCGCGAAACGTGGGCCTTCATAGCGGAGGCTGGCGCGACCATGCCGAGCCCCGCGCCGCCACAGCGACAGGGGCGCCGGTACCCGGGTGTCCGGCGTTGGCGGTCCGCGACTCTCAAGGCGACGGCCGCGAAGGGTGGGTCGGCATAGCGGAGGCGGGGGCGCGCTGGCGGAGGCTGGCGCGCGCGACGACGAGCAGCGCCGCGGCAGCCGCAGGGGCGGCGGTACCGGGGCCGGCGCATTTGCGAGAGCGGCGGCGGGCGGTCCGGCGGCATGTATAGTCGGTTCCTGATATCAGGAGGCGACTATGGCACGTAGCGTGGACAATCCCCTGGCACTGGCCCTGATGGGCCTGCTCATGGAACGGCCCATGCACCCGTACGAGATGGCCGCCGTGCTGCGGGAGCGCGGAAAGGACGCCAGTGTCCGGATCAACCGGGGCTCCCTGTACGACGTGGTGGCCGCGCTGGAGGGAGAGGGGTGGATCACGCCGGCCGCCCGCGTCCGGGAGGGGAACCGGCCGGCCCGGACGGTGTACGAGCTGACCGGCGCGGGCCGGGAGGCGTTCACCGCGCGGGTCGAGGAGCAGATCCGCACCCCGCGGCGGGAGTTCCCGCTCTTCCTCACCGCCGTCGCCTATCTCGGTGCGCTGGGCCCGGCCGGGGCCTCGGAGGCGCTGCGTGAGCGAGGCGACCGGCTCCGCTCCGCCATCGCGGATGACGAGCGGGCCCTGCGAGAGGCGCTGGCGTCCGGCGGCGTGCCCCGCCTGTACGTCATCGAGGCCGAGTACGCCCTGCACATGGCGCGCGCCGAGCTGGCCTGGGTGGACGCCGTCGCCGAGGAGATCTCCTCCGGAAGCCTGCCCTGGCCCGCCGGCGACCGACCCGGCGGACGGAGCGGCGGACGGAGCGGCGGACGGAGCGGCGGACGGAGCGGCGGACGGAGCGGCGGACGGAGCGGCGGACGGAGCGGCGGACGGAGCGGCGGACGGAGCGGCGAGGCGCGAGGCGACAAGCAGGGCGACGGGCGGGCCGACACACGAGGCCGCGAGCAAGGCGACAGACGGGCCGGGACGCGAGGCCGCGAGCAAGGCGACAGACGGGCCGGGACGCGAGGCCACGAGCAGGGCGACGGGCGGGCCGGCACGCAGGGGCCGGCCTGGAGCGCCGTCCCAATCCGAAACGACGAAGGGAACCGACCATGACCTCCACCGCTGACACGTCCGACCGACTGCTCTTCGGCGTCTACCCCGGCGGGATCACCGGTGACGACGCGGGAGGGCTGGCCACTGGGCCGGCGGACGATCCGGAACGGATCCTCGAGGCGCTCAGGTCGCTGCAGTCCGGTGACCGGCCCTTTCTCGTCCGCGGCTATCTCGGCTTCACCGATCCCGGCGACGATCGCGCCCACGTGCAGGCTCCGGAGCGGGTCGAGCGGTACGCCGGTGAGGGGCGCGCCCTGGACCTGGTCGCGCAGTTCCAGTCACGGAGCGGCGACGTCGCCGGATTCACCGCCTTCGTCCGGGACCTCGTTCGCCGCCACGGGCATCGCGCCGCGACCCTGCAGGTGACCGAGGAGCCCAACGTCGAGGGCAATCCCACGCTCGACGGCTACTATCCGAACGTCCGCCGCGCCGTGGTGGAGGGCGTGCTCGCGGCCAAGGACGAGGCCCGGCGGCAGGGCTTCGGCCACCTGAAGGTCGGGTTCAACACGACCCCGCTTTTCGGCCCGTCCGCCGGCTTCGTCGCCGCGCTCGTCGAGGCGGGCGGGCGGCCGTTCCTGGACGCTCTCGACTATGTGGGCCTGGACTTCTTCCCGGACGTCTTCATGCCCGTCTCCCCCGACGGGTTGCACGACGCCGTCACCGGCCTGCTCGCGCTGCACCGCGCCGAGCGCCTCACGTCGGCGGGCATCGATCCCGCCGTGCCGCTGTACATCACCGAGAACGGCTGGCCCACCGGTCCGGAGCGTACGGCGGAGCGGCAGGCGTGGGTGGTGGAGACGATCGTCCGGTCGGTCGAGGCCTGCCGCACCACGGTCAACGTCGGCGGCTACGTCCACTTCGCGTTGCGTGACGCCGACAGCTCCGGGCCGAGCCTGTTCCACCGGTTCGGGCTGCTGGCCGACGACTACACCCCGAAGCCGGCATTCGCGACGTACCGGAAGCTGGTCGCCGAGCTGGGCCGCTGACACCGGGCGGGCGGGGGCGGCGCACCACCGGCGCACCCGGGGCGCACCCCGGGCGCACCACCCGCGCACCACCTGCGCACCACCAGCGCACCACCAGCGCACCACCGGCGCACCACCGGCGCATGCCCCTCGGAACGCCGTTGGATCACCGCCGGAATGCCGACGATCAGCGACAGAACGCGGGCGATCAGCGCCGGAACGCCGGCGGATCGGCGTCCTTCGGCGGGATGGCTCACCTCCGCCTGGTGGCGGACGCGCGCGGGGGCGCGTGGACGGCGTCGAGGACGAGCGCGAGGAGCCGGTCGGGCTGGCCGGGGTCGTCGTCGCTCCTGACGGTGGACAGGGCGATGCCGACGACGAGCTGGAGGAGGTCGCCCGCCGTCAGGTCGGCGCGCGCCGTACCCGCCCGCTGGGCCCGCGCGAGCAGGGCCGCCGCCGCCTCCTGGATCGCGCGGTGGCAGTCGAAGCCCTGCGCCTCCTGCCCCTCGATCATCAGGGCGCTGCCGAGGCCCTGGTTCACCCGCGCGTGGATGAGGAACGCGTGGAGCCACTCGGTGAGCGCCCCGTCCGGGGAGTCGGCGGACAGCAGTCGCTCGGCGTGGCCGCACAGGGTGTCGACCCGGTCTCTGAGCACCGCCGTCAGCAGGGCGGCCCGGTTGGGGAAGTGGCGGTAGAGCGTGCCCGGACCCACACCGGCACGGCGGGCGATCTCGTTGAGCGAGGCGTCGGGCCCCGACTCGGCGAACGTCTCCCTCGCCACGGCGACGAGAAGGTCGTGGTTCCTCCGCGCGTCAGCGCGCCGCCGCCGCGCGGTGATCGTGCCGTCCGCTGTCGTCATCGTCCCATTCTCGGGCATGCCGGGTCACGCCAGGTCGTAGAGCAGCCGGTAGTAGGCGAGGCGCTCCGGGTCGGGGTCGATCCCGTACGCGTCGTACAGGATGCCGTCGAAGCCGGGGCCGTAGTTCCATTCGAGACTCCACGTCGCGACCGCCAGATCGGCCCACCGGTCGGCTACGCCGAGTGACCCCAGGTCGACGTGCGCGGCGAAGGAGCCGTCGTCGTGCAGCAGGATGTTGGGAGCGCAGGCGTCACCGTGGCAGACCACGAGACGGTCGATCGCGGGTGGTTCGGCCAGCCGCGCCCGGGCCTCGGCCGGGTCGAGATGCCGGTGCTCGGGGGACCAGTCGGCCGGGCCTTCGCCGTCGGCGATGCGCTCGTCGGCGCGGACGAGCCGCCGCTCGACGCTCCAGTCGAACGGGCACCGGTCGGCCGGAAGGGCGTCGTGGAGCAGGCGCAGGCCATGGCCGATCGCGGCCGCCGCCGTCGCGGGATCGGCCTTCCATCGGGGCTCCACCGCCGACCGGCCCGGGACGGCCGCGGTGACCAGCCACGCACCCTCGGCGTCGGTGCCGTGGTCGAGGACGAGCGGGACGTGTGCCCAGCGCCGCGCCCAGGCCAGGCGCCCGGCTTCGCCGGGAAGATCGATCTCGGGAGTGCCTGCGGCGACCCACTTGACGTATCTGGCGCCGTCACTCCCCCCGTCGAGGCGGAAGGTCAGACCGCCGAGCTCGTTGCGCCATACGGGGGTGACGGCGGCGTCGCCGGCGAGCGCCGCGACGATGCCGGGGACGGGCACCGGCGCGGTCGGAACCTCGCTGATGGCGGAACTGCTGCTCATGGCTCACGACCCTGTCAGGTGACGCCCCGGCCGCAAAAGGGTTTTCCACCGGACCGCCGCGCGCCCCGACGAACGAATCCGCGCCTCGGTCATGAAGACGCCGTCGAGGAGGTCCGCCGCCCAGGTGGTGCGGACCTCGCGCCCGCCCGCCGATCCTGACCGGGCGGCACGGCAGGCCGCCGGAGGCCGGGAACGGGACTGGCTCCACCCCAGGGCCGGGGTGGAGCCAGATGGATCACCGCGAGGGACGTCCGGCGATCCCCTTCGGGCATTCCTGGCAGCGGGTGACCTACGCCTCGGCGGATGTGAGCGCGCGCTGCCAGGCGCCGTACCCGCCGAGCAGGTCGGACACCCGCGCGCGCCCGTGGTGCGTGAGCAGGCTGGCCGCGATGGCCGAGCGCGCGCCGCCCGCGCAGTAGACCACGACCGGGCGGTCGTCCGGGACCTCCGCCAGCCGCGTGGCGAGCTCGGCCAGCGGGATGTTGATCGAGGGTTCGACGGCGCCCTCGTCGACCTCCCCCGCGTTGCGCACGTCGAGGAGCACGGGGGGCTCGTCCCCTCCCAGGGCCTCACGCAGCTCCGCGACGGTGATCCTCGAGGAGTGGGCGACCTCGCCGGGCATGGCGAGGAAGGCGGCCTCCGGATCGCGCAGATAGCCGGTGACCGTGTCGAAGCCGATCCTGGCCAGCCGGGTGACGACCTCGTCCTCCCGGCCCTGCGGCGCGACCACGACGATCTCGCTGCCGGGCTCGACGAGCATGCCGACCCGCTCGGCGAAGCGGCCGTCGGCGGCGACGTTGAGCGAGCCCCGCAGGTGCGCGAGCGCGAATTCCTGGGCGTCTCTGGCGTCGACGACGACCGCGCCGGCGGCCCGCGCGGCCAGGAACTCCGCCGCCGCCAGCGGACGGGCGTGCGCGTCGGCGTCGAGCAGCTCGCGGTTCTTGCGGTTGAGCTCGGCGTCGAAGGCGAAGTAGCCGGGCGCGGGCGGCTGGCCCTCGGTGACGATGGCCAGGAAGTCCTCCAGGCTCATCGGCGCGCAGGCGTAGTTGTCCACGCGCTGCCGTCCGATCGTCGACCACAGGTCGGTGGACAGGTTCTTGCCGCAGGCCGAGCCCGCGCCGTGTGCCGGGAAGACCCGCACCTCGTCGTCGAGCGCCATCAGCTTGCGCTGGACGCTGTCGTAGAGCATCCGGCCCAGCTCGTCGGCGGTGACGCCGACCGAGGCGAGCAGGTCGGGGCGGCCCACGTCGCCGATGAACAGCGCGTCGCCGGTCAGCACCCCGTACGGCACGGCGTCGCCGGCGTGCTCGTACACCAGGACGCTGATCGATTCGGGCGTGTGGCCCGGCGTTTCGAGGATCTCCAGGACGACCTCGCCCAGCTTGATGCGCTCGCCTTCGGAGAGCCTGCGGATGGGGTACTCGGCCTCGGCGCGGCGGCCGTAGCCGATCCAGGCGCCGGTGCGGGCGGCCAGCTCCAGGTGACCGGCGACGAAGTCGGCGTGGAAGTGGGTGTTGATCACCCCTTCGATCCGCAGGCCCTGCGCCTGGGCGTCGGCGACGTACTCCGACACGTCGCGCCTGGGGTCCACGATCACGGCGCGGCCGCTGGTCTCGTCGCCGATCAGGTACGACGCCTGGGACAGGCAGTCCAGGTAGTACTGCGTGAAGATCATTTCATTTCCTCCTGTGCTGTGTTCGTATTCCGTTCACCGGCCCGCTCGCGTCCCCGCGCCGGCGGAGGGCCTCCGCCGGCGCGTTCCAGCCGTCCTCGGTCGGGTCCACGACCAGGACCGCTTCCTCCAGCCGGCAGGCCGCCGGTCAGCGGCGGTCGGTCTGAGGCAGTCGCGTCGCCCGCGTCGCCCGGCCCGCCCGGTCCCGTCCTCCGCGTACGAGGAGCAGGTACGCGGCGACGGCCACGGCCGACAGGGCGGCGGCGACCAGCACGGCCAGGCCCCACGCCGAGTCGAGCAGCGACGGCGGCACCTGCCGGCTCAGCACGAAGACGCCCATCGCGAGCACGAACCAGCCGAAGGCCTCGCGCAGGCGGTCCGCCTGGATCCGTCCGGCGAGCCGCCCGCCGATGAGGCCTCCGACGACCGCGGCGGCGGTGATGGAAAGCGCGGCCGACCAGTCGATGGGGACGCTCTGCAGGTAACCGGCGAAACCGGCGAACGACTTCATCGCGATGACGATCAGCGAGGTGCCGACGGCGACGCTCATCGGCAGGCCGCCGAGCAGCACCAGCGCGGGGACCACCAGGAACCCGCCGCCGGCCCCGACCAGCCCGGTGACCACGCCGACCACCACGCCCTCGACCACGACGTGCGCGACCGGCAGGTCCGTGCGGGCGGAATCATGCGACGGCGTCTTGCGGCCGCGGATCATCGCGATCGCGGTGGCCGCCATCATCACCGCGAACGCGACCATCAGCAGCGCCTCGGGCAGATGCGGCCCGAGCAGGCCGCCGCCGTAGGCGCCGGCCATGCCCGCGGCGCCGAAGACCAGCCCGGTCTTCCATCTGATCCGCCCGGCGCGGGCATGCCCGACGGCGCTGACCGCGCTGGTCACTCCCACCGTGAACAGGGACATGGCGATCGCCTCCTTGGCCGGGACACCCGCGACGTAGACGAGCAGCGGCACGGTGAGGATCGACCCGCCGCCGCCGAACAGCCCGAGAGTCAGGCCGACCACCACGGCGGCGACAAGGGTCACGATGATCATTTCATCGCCTTTCCTTCATACCCCGGGGGGTATAGGGGAGACAGACGGCTCCGCCGTACCGCACGGCGGAGCGGAGGTCAGGCCCGGGAGCGGGCGGGCTTGACGATGCAGGCGAGCGCCTCGGCGGCGTCGGCCCTGCCGCGGTTGTAGGGCAGCTTGGACAGCAGCGTGCCCATGGCGCAGGTGTCGCTCACGGCCGCGAAGACGAGGCCCGCGCCGACGAAGGCGCCGACGAACCGCACGCCCGGCAGCCAGAGGTCGGCCACGATGGACGCCAGGACGATGCCGCCCGCGGCGAGGCGCACCTGACGCTCCAGGCTCCACTTCTGCCTGCCGCGCACAACGGGTGCGCCGGCGGCGATCCAGGAGTTCATCCCGCCCGACAGCACGACCGTGCCGGGCAGCCCGGCGTCACAGAGCCTCTTCTGTGCCTGGTCGGCGCGGTTGCCCGACTGGCAGATCAGCAACATCGTCCCGCCCGCGTCGGCGACGATCCGGCGCAGGTGGGCGTCGACCTGCTCGAGCGGCAGGTTGACGGCGCCGTCGATGTGCGCGGTCTCGAACTCCGCGGGAGTCCGCACGTCGACGACGACCACGTCGGGATCGGACGCGATCAGCGCGCGTGCCGTGGTCACGTCCACGGGGGAGGACGCGGCATTCATGGTCATCGCTTGTCTCACTCTCCGGCTCATACCCCGGGGGGTATATTGAGCACATAAGGCGGCCCGGATGGCCGCGTTGAACGGCGAAAGTTGAACGGCGAAAGACGCCCAGGGGTACCTGCGTGTGGCGCCCCTTACGCCAGCGCCAGGAACAGCTTCTCGAGTTCGGCCATGCTCATCGGGGCCTGCTCGCCGCGCTCCTGGGCGGCGTGACAGTGTCGCAGGCCGGTCGCGACCAGCTTGAAACCGGCCCGGTCGAGCGCCTTGGACACCGCCGCGAGCTGGGTCAGCACCTTCGCGCAGTCCTCCCCCGCCTCGATCATGGTGATCACTCCGGCCAACTGGCCGTGCGCGCGCCGCAGACGCGTCACCGCGTCGCCGACCAGGGCCTCGGTCAACTCCATGAGCGCCAATGTACCCCCCGGGGTATGCCTCTGACAAACGCGACCGGCGGTCGCGGTCCGGCCGCCTCATCGGCGAACCGGATCGGGCGCGTCGCCGGCCGGTCGTGCCGGGCACGTGCCTCGACTAGCCAATCGGAGAGGTTCTGCGTACGCTCGTGCCTGCTAAACGGAGAGCATCTCCGGAAAGATTGGGAGTGGCGATGAGTGAGGACGCGCGCGGCGCGCTGGGCCGGGTGGGGATCTGGACCTTCGACTTCGACGGGCAACCCGCCGGGAAGGTGCGCGAGGCGGCCGCGGAGATCGAGGAGCTCGGATACGGGGCGATCTGGTTCGGGGAGGCGTTCGGCCGGGACACGGTGGGGCAGGCGTGGCTGCTGCTGTCGGCGACCCGGCGGATCGTCGCCGCGGCGGGCATCGCCAACATCCTGTTCCGTGACCCGATCGCGATGGCCACCGCCGAACGCACGATCGGCGAGGCGTTCCCCGGCCGGTACGTGCTGGGACTCGGCGGCCACCGGGTGGACGACACCGTCCGCGAGATGGACGGCTATCCGGTGCCGGCGCGCGGCAGGGCGGTGAGCACGATGCGGGCCTACCTGGACGCGATGGACGCCGTCCCCCGCCACTCCCCCGTGCCGGACCCGGCGCCGCGCCGGGTGCTGGCCGCGCTCGGCCCGAAGATACTCGGCCTGGCCGCCGAGCGGACCTGGGGGGCGCACCCGTACTTCGTGCCGGTCGAGCACACGGCGCGGGCGCGCGAGATCATGGGGCCGGACGCGTTCCTCGGGGTCGAGCAGGCGGTCGTGCTGGACACCGACCTCGGCCGGGCGCGCGAGATCGCCACTGCGCACGTCGCCGGCTACGTCTCGATGGCGCCCCATCAGCAGGCGAACGTGCGGCGGCTCGGTTTCGGGGACGAGGACATCGAGGGCGGGCCGAGTCGGCGGCTGGTGGACGCCATCGTCGCGTACGGGGACGTCGGGACGCTCCGCGATCGGGTGCGCGACCATCTCGACGCGGGCGCCGACCACGTGTGCGTACAGGTGTTGTCGTCGCATCCGGGGGCTCTGCCCATGGAGGTGTGGCGGGAGCTCGCGCCCGCACTACTCGCCTGAGATCCGCGCCGCCGGCCTCGGCCCCCGTCGACGGGCTCCCGGCCCGGGTTCAGGGCGCCGACCAGGGCCGGCGGTCGCGGGGCCGGAAGATCGGCCGCCTCCGGCCTGGAGTGCCCGACCGGCCATCGCGGGAGGTTCCCGGGTTCGCCGGCTCACAGCGGGCACGGACCTTTCGGCGAGTCAGTGGCCGTGGGGCCGAGCGGTGTAGCGCCGCAACTGGGGGGCTGCCCAGGTGATGGCCGCCACGGTCACGGCGGTCAGCAGCCCGCCGGCGCAGATCACCGTCCGGGTGCCGTAGATCTCTGCGGCGGCCCCGTGCAGGAGGTTCGCGATCTGCGGGCCGCCGGTGAGAACGACGATGAGCGATCCCTGGATCCGGCCGCGCATGGCGTCGTCGGTGTGCGCCTGTGAGATGGCGTTGCGGAAAGTGCTCAGGACGAAGTTCACCGCGCCGCCGAGGAGGAGCGCCGCCAGCGCGATCCACAGATGTGCGGCCAGTCCCAGGAGCACGACGGCGGCTCCCCACGCCGCGGCCGCCGCCGCCATGAGGGCGCCGTGGCGGCGGGCGCGGGTGAACGTGCCCGACAACAGGCCGGCCGCGAAAACCCCGGCGGGGTAGGCGGCGTAGAGCAGTCCCAGCTCCAGGCCGCCGCCGGATGGGCCGCCGAAGGTGTGCTGGGCCAGCTCCGGGAACAGCGCCACGGGCATGCCGAAGACCATCGCCGCGAGGTCCACCGCCAGGACCGCCACCAGCAGCCGGCTGGCCGCCAGGTACCGGAAACCATCCGATACCTGGCCGATCAGGGAGCGACCCCGGCGGTGCCGCGCCACCTGATCGCTCGAAGATCCGGTGGGGTCAGGGCCGGGCGGCAGCGGCGGCAGCTTGACGACGGCCCACACGACGGCCAGCAGCGCGACGGCGTCGAAGAGGTACAGCGTGCCGAGCCCGACGATCGGGATCATCGCACCGGCCAGCACCGGCCCCAGGATCGTCCCGGCGTAGCGCACCAGGTGGCTGAGGCTGTTCGCCGCCGGCAGCAGCTCGGCCGGGACGAGGCGGGGCACCACGGCGCCCATCGTGGTCATGATCGCCCCGAAGGTCATCGCCTGGCAGGCCACCAGCACCAACAAGACGGGGACCGAGCGGCCGCCCAGCGCCGCCTGGGCCCACAACGCCGCGTACGTCGACGCGAGGCCGCAGTGCGCGGCCAGCAGAACCTTCCGCCGGTCCTTGACGTCGGCGAGGGCGCCGGTCCACAGCGCCGCGACGACCAATGCGACGAACGACACCCCGGCCGATGCCCCCACGGCCGCCGACGAGCCGGTCACCATGAAGAGCTGCGTCGGCACCGCGACCACGCTGAACGAACCGCCCACCGCGCAGACGGCCGAGGCCGTCCACAACCGCCGGTACGCCGCGACGGCCAGCGGGCGGCGGTCGACCGTGTAGGCACGAGGAGCCCGGACCGCCGACGCGCTCACCGTCCGGTGCCGCCGCCGCGGCGGGCGTCGTCGGCAGCCGGTGTCTCCAGCCTCACCACATCGGCGACCACGCAGGCGATGTTGTCGGGGGCGCCGGCGGCGTACGCCCGCGCGACCAGTTCGTCGAGCACCTGCTGGGGGCCGCCCTGCCCGGTCAGTGCCTCGCGCAGCGACTCGGCCGGCACGACGGCGGACAACCCGTCGGAGCACAACAGGTACCGGTCGCCGGCCACGGCCTCATGTACCGACAGGTCCGGCCGGGCCCCGCCCGTACCGGTGAGCGCCCGAGCCAGCAGCGAGCGTTGCGGATGCGACGCCGCCTCCTCCTCGGTCAGCCGCCCCTCGTCGACCAGCGACCGCACGTAGGTGTGGTCATGGGTGATCTGGAACAGCTCCCCGCCACGCACGAAGTACGCCCGGGTGTCACCGATGTGCACCAGCGCCAGCCTGGATCCGGACCACAGCAGCGCGGTCAACGTGGTGACCACCTCACCCGACGGGGTCGACGCGGCGATGTCCCCGATCGCCCTGTCGGCGTCGTCGACCGCCTCGGCGAGCGCGCCGAGGAGATCCTCGGCCGGCACGGCCATGGTCTCCAACGGCTTGAGCGCGTCGATGGCCGCCGCGCTCGCGAGGTCCCCGCCCGGGCCGCGCGCTCCGTCGGCCACCGCCAGCAGCCGCGGCCCCGCGTACGCGGTGTCCTCGTTGCTCGTGCGCACCGGCCCCGACTCCGACCGTGCGGCGTAACGGATCCCGAGCATGGTCGCCGCCTCTTCCATGGCGCTGCCCCTTCCCGACAGATAGTCGACGAGGAAGGTGGCCAGCTGCCCCCGGGCCGCGGTCTCGGCGAGCACCTGCTCCCAGTAGCCGGCGATCTCTTCGGCCGCCGCCGGAGCCGGCAGGTCGCACACCCGCCGGATGCGCGCCAACGGCATCCCGAGCCGGCGCAGCCAGGCGATCAAACGGGCCCGCTCCAACTGCGCCGGATCGTAGAACCGGTACCCCGACTCGCCGTCGACGGCGGCCGGCCGCAGCAACCCGAGTTCGTCGTACAAACGCAAGGCCTTCGGCGACAGTCGTGCGGACCGCGCGAACGCCCCGATCGTCAGCAGCTGCCGCACCGCTCCTCCTCATCCCGGCCACCGCGGCCGGTGCCGACGATGCTGCGGCTTCCCCCAAGGGGAAGGTCAACATGGCGCGGCTGTTCCGGCACGGCCGATATCCCACCGGCCGTCGCTCAGCCGATCGTGGTCTTTCGCCGGAAACCACGGGCGGGAAACCATGGCGCGCATTCCCGGCCGTCGTCGACCGGGTCATCGACGTCGCCGAGGACGAGACGCGGGTTTTCCGTCGTCACCGGCATTCCGTGATGGCGCGCAGGGCGCGGGCGACCGTCTCCCCCGCCCGCTCCGGCGAGCCGGGCCGGTCCTCCACGAGGAGCTCCAGCCACAGGCCCGAGACCAGCGTCGCGACGAAGCGGACCTCGTCGTCACCGCAGGGGTGTCCGGCCCGGTCGAGCAGCGTCCGCACGATGTCGTGCCACCCGTCGGTCCAGGTCCGGGCGATGTGCTGCAGCGCGGGTTCGCGGCCCGCCTGCAGGTACAGCTCCCAGAGCCCGAGCTGGCGGCCCCGGTCCGGCGCGTAGGTGCGCAGGATCGTCCGCGCCGACTCGACGAGCGAGCCGGCGCCCGCCTCGGCCGCCGAGGCCCGCATCCGCAGCAGGTCGCGTTCGACGAGCAGGGCGAAGGCGTCCGCGACCAGCTCGTCGCGGGACGAGAAGTAGTAGCTGGTCGCGGCGAGCGGGATGCCGGCGCGCTCGGCGACCGCGCGGTGGGTCACCGCGGTGAAGCCGCCCTCGCCGAGCAGGTCGACGGCCGCGTCCAGCAGCGCCTCGCGGCGGCGCAGCGCCCGTTCCTGGGTTCCGCGCCGCGACTTCCCGCCCTCCTCGCGCCGGGCCGGGCCGGTCAATGGGCGCCCGCCAGGTTCAGCAGCACGACACCACCGATGATCAGCAGGATTCCGCCGATCTTGGCGAGGTTCATGTTCTCGCCCATGAACGCCATGCCGATCACGGCGATCACGGCGGTGCCGACGCCCGACCACACCGCGTACGCGACGCCGAGCGGCATCTGCAGCTTCAGGGCTCGGGCCAGGAACACGAAGGAGGCGATGTACCCGATGATCATCACGGCGCTCCAGCCCTTGTTGCTCAGCCCGTCGCTGAACTTGAGGGCGGTGGTCGCGACGACCTCCGAGGCGATCGCGGCGGCGAGCAGGAGCCATGCCATGGGGGAACCTCCAAAAAGCGGTACGCTTGTCCCACTTTAATGGAAATATCGTGATTTACCGTTGCGCGGGTGTGCGCCGACGGCTCAGCCCGGCCCGTCCCCTGGCGGGACGCAGGCGGCCAGGCGGCGCAGGCCCTCCTCCACGCGCTCGGCCGGGATCCGGCCGTACCCGAGGACGATCCCCGGTTGGGCGGGAGGCTCCCCGCAGTAGGCGGCGAGGCTCTCCACCGCGACGCCCGCCTCCCTGGCCCGCGCGATCGTCTCGTCGAGATCCGCTTCCGTACGCGCGTCCCCGAGCCTGGCGCACAGGTGCAGGCCCGCCGCCGACGGCACCGGCCGGAGCAGTCCGGCGAAGTCGCGCCTGAGTGCGGTGAGGATCAGGTCGCGGCGGATCGCGTACTCCCGGGTGGCCTTGCGGACCTGCCGTCCCAGCAGGCCCTCGTCGATGAATCGGGCCAGCGCCGCCTGGGTGACGGGGTCGCCGTGCCAGTCGGCGAGCCGCTTGGCCTTGCGGAGCGCGGGCAGCAGCGACGGCGGGGCGACCAGGAAACCGACGCGCAGCATCGGCAGCAGGGTCTTGGAGAACGACCCGACGTAGACGACGCGCCCGGCGCGGTCCAGGCTCTGCAGCGGTTCGAGCGGCCGTCCCCCGAAACGGAACTCGCTGTCGTAGTCGTCCTCGATCACGGTCGCGCCGCGCCGTTCCGCCCAGGCGAGCAGCGCGGCGCGGCGTTCGAGCGACATCGGCGTGCCCAGCGGGAACTGGTGGGACGGCGTCACGTAGACCAGGCGGGCGGTGGCGGGGATGGCCGCGACGTCCAGCCCCTCGGAGTCGACGGGAACCCCGGTCACCCGCGCGCCCAGCGAACGGAACAGCAGCCGGGCGGGAGGGTAGCCCGGCTCCTCGACGGCCACGTGGTCCCCCGGCTCGATCAGCACCCGGGCGAGGAGGTCGAGGGCCTGCTGTGCCCCCTGGGTGACGAGCACGTCGTCCGGCTCAGCCCGGATTGACCGCGATATCCCGAAATATCGGCTGATGGCGGTGCGCAGCCTGGCGTTCCCGGACGGATCGCCGTAGCCGGCCTCGATGACCGAGAGGCGCAGCTCTCCGGCCACCAGCCGCCGCCAGGTCGCGAGCGGGAACAGCCGCGGGTCGGGCGTCCCGACCCGGAAGTCGTACGCGGGGGCGGGCCCGGCCTCCCTGGCGATGGGGTCCGGGAGCTCCCGCCACAGCCGGCGCGGCGTCACCACGCCGCCGCCCGCCCCCGTGCGCCGGCGCGGGCGGCCGGTCGCCGCTTTCGCGTTCCGCCCCGTCCCGCCCCCGGCCGCCCCGCCGGGGAGCGCCTTGCCGGTGACGAAGGTGCCCGCTCCCGCCCTGCCTTCCAGGAAGCCCTCGGAGGCCAGCCGCTCGTACGCCAGGGCGACCGTGTTGCGGGACACCTCCAGCCGCCGGGCCAGCTCGCGGGTCGGCGGCAGCCGCTCCCCGGGGCGCAGGCGCCCGTCGAGGATCGCGTCGACGAACTGCCGGTAGATGCGGGCGGTCAGATCGCCCCGACCGGCCAGGCTGACATGGAAGTCCATGGTCCACAGCGTATTTAGCCCAACCAGTTCGCTGGAAATTGGCTCTCGCACCGGGCCAAGCCGCGCCTTTACCGTAGTTGTGGGCCGGTCGGGGGCGCATCGGGAACACCGGGTCCGGAACATGACGGATACGCGACGAGGAGAAGGCGACGTGACGATCGCTGACATGTGGTTCGACCCCAAGTGCCCCTGGGCCTGGATCGCGTCGCGCTGGCTGCTGGAGGTCGAGCGGGTCCGCGACGTGCGGGTGCGCTTCCACGTGATGAGCCTGGCGCTGCTGAACGACGGCCGCGAGGACCTGGAGGAGTGGTACCGCGAATGGCTGCGCGACGCCTGGGGCCCGGTGCGGGTCGCGGTCGCGGCCGAGCGGAAGTTCGGCGAAGAGGTGCTGCGCGACCTCTACACCGCGCTCGGCACCCGCATCCACCTGGAGAAGGCGCCCATCGGCCGCGACCTGTACACCGCCGCGCTGGCCGAGGTCGGCCTGCCCGCCGAGCTCGCCGACGCCGCCGACACCACCGAGTACGACGAGGCGCTGCGGGTCAGCCACCGCGCGGGCCTGGACCCGGTCGGCGAGGACCTCGGCACACCGGCGATCCACGTGCCGGGGCCGGACGGCCGCGTCATCGCGTTCTTCGGGCCGGTCGTGACGCCGACCCCGCGAGGCGAGGCGGCCGGGCGGCTCTGGGACGGCGTGCTCCTGACGGCGGGCACGGAGGGGTTCTCCGAGCTGAAGCGCGCCCGTCCCCGGCCGGTCGTCGGCTGACCGGGGTGCCGCGTCCGATGGTCCGCCGATTCCTCCCGCCCCCCGGGGCGCCGCGCGTCCTCGCCTTCGCGCAGCTCGCCAACTCGGTCGGCGACGGCGCGTTCTATGTGTGCTCCGCGGTGTTCTTCACGCGGATCGTGGGGTTGTCCCCGGCGCAGGTCGGCTTCGGGCTGACCCTCGGCTGGGCCGCGGGCTCCCTCGCGGGCGTCCCGCTCGGGCACCTCGCCGACCGCAAGGGCGCCCGGGGCGTCGCGATCCTGCTGGCGGTGGCGACCGCCGCCGCGGTCGGCTCGTTCCTTTTCGTCGGCTCGTCCTGGGCCTTCGCCGTGGCGGCCTGCCTGTACGCGAGCTGCCAGTGCGGCCTCGCCGCCGCCCGGCAGGCGCTGCTCGCCGGCCTGGTGGAGCCGGAACGGCGCACCGAGGTCCGGGCGTACCTGCAGTCCGCCGTCAACGGAGGGCTGGCGGTCGGCGCTGCCCTCGGCGGCGTGGCCCTGCGCCTCGACGACCCCGGGGCGTACACCGCGGTCTTCGCCATGGACGCGGCGGCCTTCCTCGTGGCCGCCCTGGTGCTGCGCCGCCTGCCCGCCGTTCCCGTCTCGGCCCCGGCCGCCCGGGACGGCGGCCCTCGGCGGGGCGAGATGCTCGCCGTGCTCCGGGACCGGCCGTACGCGCTGGTCACCTTCCTCAACATGGTCATGCTGCTGTACATGCCGCTGCTCAGCCTGGTGCTGCCGCTCTGGATCGTGGGGCGGACGGCGGCCCCGCACTGGACGGTGTCGGCGCTGATGGTGGTCAACACGGCGAGTGTGGTGCTGTTCCAGGTGCGGATCGCCCGCGGGGTGAACGGCCTGCGAACCGCCGCCCGGTTCGTACGGCACGCCGGCGTCGCCATGTTCGCCGCGTGCGCGGTCTTCGCGCTGTCGTCCGCCGGGACGTCGGCGTGGGCGGCCGGGGCCGTCCTGCTCGCCGGGGCGGCCCTGCAGGTCCTCGGGGAGATGGCGTTGTCGGCGGGCGCGTGGGAGATCGGCTTCGGCCTGGCCCCATCCGACAGGCAGGGGCAGTACCAGGGCTTCTTCGGCACCGGAACGTCGGTCGCGCGGATGCTCGGCCCGCTGCTGCTGACGACGCTGGTCGTCGGCTGGGGCACGCCGGGCTGGCTGCTGCTCGGCGGCCTCTTCCTGGTGGCGGGCGCGGCGATGGGCCCGGCGGTCCGGTGGGCGCGACGGCACCCGCGCCCGGGGACCGCGGCCGGGCCCGACGGCGTCCCGGCGGCGGTGGAGAGTCTTTGACGGGCAGGTCTCCCGGTATGGCCGCTGTCCCGAGGAACCGTCAGCGGCGGAGCCGGAGTGGTCCTTCCGGCTCCGCCGTGCCGCGCCGGACGCGGTGGCCGTGGGCGGGCCATGCGACGTCGTCGATCGCCAGGAACGGCTCGTTGGCCACGGTGGCGGGGGTCGATCCGGTGAACGCCACGACGTCCCGATGGAGGTGGGACTGGTCGGTGTAGCCGACGTCGGCCGCGACTCCGGCCGCGTCCTGCCCCGCGACCAGGCGGTGGGCGGCATGGTCGAAGCGGACCAGCTTCGCGGCGCGCTTGGGCGGCAGGCCGATCTGCGACTGGAACCGGGACCACAGGCGTTTACGGCTCCATCCGAGTTCGGCCGCCAGCCGGTCGACGCGGACCAGGCCGCGGCTGACGACGATCCGGCGCCAGGCCCAGGCCACCTCCGGGTCCACCGGCGCCCCCGCCTCGCGTCGGCGGGTGAGCAGCGTGTCGGTCAACGCGAGGCGCTCCTCCCAGGAGGAGACGTCGGCGAGTCGCTCGGCGATCCGTGACGCCTCCCGGCCCCACAGGTCGTCCAGGGCCACCACGGCGCCGTCCAGGTCGGCCGGGCACACGCCCAGAACCGCGCGCGCGACCACCGGGGACAGGCGCACCTGCACGCACTCGAAGTTCTCCGCGCGCCGCACCCGGACCGCTCCGAACCCGAGCCCGGCGACGAGACTTTCCCGCTGCCGCCGCCCGGTGGCGTCGTCCACGGTCACCGAGCCGGCGCCGAACACCAGAGCCAGCGTCACGGCCGGGTGCGGGATCAGCCGGAGGGCGACCGGGGACGTCTCATGGGCACGAAACCCGGCCATGGTGACACCGGCCACCCGGCTGGGCCGCGACAGGCGTGCGACGTCCCAAAGAGCCAGACCGTCACGTTCGTGCACGGTTCCCATGCTAGATCGCGTATTTCCCGCTGCGCGCGCCCGGACGGTGCCGCGCCGCCCGTGCGAGGCGCCCATCCGGGGGCCTCGCCCGGGCGTCGCCGGCACTCACCGGGCGAGCGGGCCGAGGGGAACATTCGTGCAATCCATCGGCGGCCACCGGCGGCGACAGTGGGCTCATGACCATTCCCGACGGCGTGGAACGCGACGCCGAAGCCACTCAGGATTCGACCCTGCCCCTGGACGACGGCGACATCCACGTGTGCCAGGACGGCCCCCGCGACGCCCCCGCACTCCTCCTCATCCACGGGTCCGCCTCCTCGGCCCGCTCGTGGGACCCGCTGGTTCCGCTGCTGACCGGATCCCACCGTGTCATCCGGATCGACCTGCTCGGGCACGGCCGGTCGGCCAAACCGGCCGGCCCCGGCTACGGGATCCCGGACCAGGGACGCCGGGTCGCCGAGGCGCTGGACCGGCTCGGCGTCGAGCGCGCCGTCGTGCGCCATTCCACCGGCGGCTCGGTCTCCACCGCCGGCTACCGCGCCGTTCTAGGCGCGAGAGTCGAGTTGCTGCCCGGCGTCGGGCACTCGCCCATGCTGGAGGACCCGGCGCGGACCGCCGCCCCCCTCCTGGCCTTCGCCGCGATCCACGCCACCGTTCCGACGGGACGACCGGTGGTCGGCGGATGACGACCACCACCGACCTCGCCCGCGCGAGTGAGCGGCCCGCACCGCCTCCGGATGCCGACCCCCGTATGGGACGGAGCGCGGCACGGCTGCTGCGCCCCCATGCCTGGAGTTTCGCGGCCGTCGTGATCCTGCAGGTCGTCGGCGCTCTCGCGGGGCTGGCGCCGCTGCTGGCGGTCGTCGAACTGGGTCGTACGTTGTTGTCGCCCGGCCCGGTCGATCACGGTCGTGTCTGGACCGTCATGATCGCGGGTGCGGCCGGCTTGTTCGTCCGGCTGCTCCTCACGGCCGCGTCGTCCGGCATCGGGCATGTTCTCGACGGCCGGGTGCAACTGTCGTTTCGCCGGCTGCTGGCCGCGCGGCTGGGGCTCGTTCCGATCGGCTGGTTCTCCCGGCGCAGGACCGGCGAGCTGGCGAAGGTGGTGGGCGAGGACGTGAGCGCCCTGCACCCGGTCATCGCCCACACCCCCGGCGAGCTCGTCTCCGCGTTCGTGGTGCCGCTGGTGTCGCTGGTCTACTTGTTCACCGTCGACTGGCGGCTCACGCTGATCACGCTGAGCCCGGTGGTGCTGGCGATAGCGCTGGTCCCCCTGATGATGACCCCGACCCGGCTGCGTGAGCAGGAGGAGTTCGACGCGGCCATGGGACGGATCGCGAGCTCCGTCGTCGAGTTCGTGCAGGGGATCGCGGTGGTCAAGGCGTTCGGCGGGTCCCAGCGCGCCCACCGCACGTTCCTGTCGGCCGCGGACGACTTCGTCGGCGTCTTCCTCCGGTGGGTGCGCGGCATGTCCGTGGTCGCCGCCGGGATGCAGCTGGCGCTCTCGCCGCCGTTCGTGCTGCTGGTCGTGCTGATCGGCGGCACGGCTCTGATCACGGCCGGTTCCATGGCCCCGGCCGACCTGCTGCCCTTCCTGCTGCTCGGACTGGGCCTGACCGCTCCGGTGGCGGCCCTCGGCCATGGCTTCGACGATCTGCAGGCGGCCGGTCGCGCGGTCGGCCGGATCAGGGACGTGCTCGCGGTGCGTCCGCTGCCGGAGCCCGCGCACCCGGTCGCGCCGCAGGGGCACCGGGTGGAACTGCGTGATGTCCGATTCGGCTACGACACCGATCGCGAGGTGCTGCGAGGGATCGACCTGGTGCTCGAGCCGGGGACGGTCACCGCGGTCGTCGGGCCGTCGGGAAGCGGGAAGTCCACGCTGGTCCAGCTCTTGCCGCGGTTCTTCGACCCGACCCACGGTTCGGTCGTGCTGGGCGGCGTCGATCTGCGCGAGATCGACAGCCGGGAGCTCTACCGGCTGGTGTCCTTCGTCTTCCAGGACGTTCGCCTGCTGCGCGCGTCGGTCGCGGACAATATCGCGCTGGCGGTGCCGCGGGCCGGCCGCGACGAGGTGATCCGCGCCGCCCGGCTGGCCGGAATCCACGATCGAATCCTCGAGTTGCCGCTCGGGTACGAGACGGTGATCGGTGAAGACGCCCGGCTGTCCGGTGGCGAGGCTCAGCGGATCTCGATCGCACGCGCGCTGCTGGCCGACGCGCCCGTTCTGGTGCTCGACGAGGCGACCTCCTTCGCCGACCCGCAGACCGAGCAGGCGGTGCGCCGGGCCCTGACGACGCTGGAGGGCGACCGCACGATTCTGGTCATCGCCCACCGGCTGGAGACGGTCGCCGACGCCGACATCGTCGTGGTGCTGGACGACGGGTCGATCGTGGAGCGCGGCAGTCCCGCCGAGCTGCTGGCGCGAGGCGGGAAGTTCGCGGAGTTCTGGCGGTCGCACCGGTCGGCGACCGCCGGCGGGACCGAAACCCGTGGTGGCGTACCGCAAGGAGACGAACCTCGATGATCCGACTGCTGCTGCGCGTGCTGGGAGACGAGTACGCCCGGGTGATGCGCCGCACCGTGGCGCTGATGACGATCACCGCGGTGGCCGAGGGGGCGTCCTACGCGCTGCTGGTTCCGGTGTTGCGGGCACTGCTGGGGAGCACGCCCGCAGACGCCGTGCCGTGGCTGGTCGCGTTCGGGGCCGCGGTCGCGGTCTACGCCGTGCTGCGCTACATCAGCGATTTGTCCGGCATGCGGGTCGGGACCACGATGTTGCGTGGCATGTATCACCGGCTCGGTGAGCATCTGGCCCGGCTGCCCATCGGCTGGTACAACGCCGACCGGGTCGGCGAGGTGTCCGTCATGGCGAGCCGCGGCGTCCTGCGGGCGATGGGGGTGGCGGCGCACCTGCTGGCGCCGTTCATCTCCGTCCTGGTGACTCCCCTGACGATCGTGGCCGTGATGATCGCCTTCGATTGGCGGCTGGGGCTGGCCGCGCTGATCGCCGCACCCGTCGTGGCCGCGATCCATGCCTGGACGGCACGCTCGACGGCCGCCGCCGACGCCGAGCGCCACGAACGCGACAAGGAGGCCACCGGGCGCGTCATCGAATATCTCCAGGCCCAGCCGGTGCTGCGCGCCGGCGGCCGGACCGTCGAACGTTTCCAGGCGCTCGACGACGCGCTGCGGGAGGTCCAGCGCGCCTCCCGCCGCACCGTGCTGGCGACGCTGCCCGGCGCGGTGGGCCTGACGCTCGCGGTGCAGGCGATGTTCACCGTGGTGCTGGTGTCGGGCGCCCACCTCGCGCTCGGCGGGAACATCGGCGCGGCGGAGATTCTGACGATCCTGGTGCTCGCCGCCCGCTGCGCCGATCCGCTGCTGTCGCTGACGGACATCGGCGGCAAACTGCGCGGCGCGCGGGCGGAGCTGGACAGGCTCGACACGGTCTTGCGCACCGAGCCGCTGCCGGAGGCTCCCGACCCGATCCTGCCGGTGCGCCATGACCTGGAGTTGGCGTCCGTCACCTTCCGGCATGGCGAGCGTACGGTCTTCGACGACGTGTCGTTGTCCGTGCCCGAGGGACGGCGGCTCGCCGTCGTCGGGCCCTCGGGTGCGGGCAAGAGCACCCTGTTGCAGTTGCTCGCGCGGTTCTACGACGTGGACGCGGGAGCGGTGCGCGTGGGAGGCGTGGACGTGCGCTCGATCGACACCCGGGTGTTGACGGCGCGGATCGCCGTCGTCTTCCAGGACGTCTATCTCTTCGACGGCACGATCGAGGAGAACGTGCGTCTCGGCCGTCCCGACGCCGACCAGGCCGACGTGCGGGCGGCGGCGGCCGCGGCGCGGCTGGACGAGGTGATCGAGCGGCTGCCCGGCGGATGGGCGACGAACGTCGGCGAGGGCGGCGCCCTGCTGTCGGGTGGTGAACGCCAGCGCGTCTCGATCGCGCGGGCGCTGCTGAAGAACGCGCCCATCGTGCTGCTGGACGAGGTGACCTCCGCACTCGACCCGGTGAACGAGGCGGCCGTCCACGAGGGCATCGAGCGCCTGATGGCGGGGCGGACGGTGGTGATGGTGGCGCACCGTATGCGGACCGTCCGGCGCGCCGATCGTGTCGTCTTCCTGGACGGCGGCCGGATCGTGGAGGAGGGCACCCACGACGAACTGCTGCGCCGCGGTGGCCGCTACGCCGACTTCTGGGACATCTCCATGGCCCCCGTAGCGGGGGAATGAGCCGGAATGTTCGACGATCCCTTGTCACGCGCCCCGCCTCATCGGCCGAGGCCGAGGCCGACGCCGCCGGCACGCGACGGCGTCGGGCCGGTAGGGGCCGGAGCCGCCGATTCGCCTGGCGAAGCCGTCGAATGCGTGTTCTACTGAACCTTATGCGAGCGGTGCAGGAGTCGCTCCTCGACGCCGGGACCGCGCCCCCGGCGGCCGGGCGGGCCCGGACCGAGGGGCAGGCGGTCACCCGGACCTTCGACGGCGTCACCTGTCACGAGGTGGGCGCGCGCACGGCCGTCGAACGGGTGCCGGAGGCGGCGGAGCTGCCCTTCCGATGGAGCGTGAGCCCATACCGGGGGTGCGAGGGCGCCTGCGCGCACTGCGCGGCCCGTCGCGACCGCGCCCGTGGAGCGGGAGCCGGGGCGGCCTCCACCGTCGTCGTACGGACCGGGCTGGCCGACCGGCTGCGGCGCGAGCTGGCGTCGCCGAGGTGGGAGGGCGCGCCCGTCGTGCTCGGCGCGACCGGGGACTGCTACCAGCCGGTGGAGGAGATCTACCGGCTGATGCCGTCCATCCTGCGGGCGCTCGCCGACGCGGGAAACCCGTTCACGCTGATGACCGGGAGCCCGCTCGTCCTGCGCGACCTCGACCTGCTGCGACAGGCGGCGGCGGTCGCCCCGGTGCGCGCGGCCGTTCCGGTCGGCTTCGTCGACGACCGGGTGCGCCGTGCGGTGGAGCCGGGGGCCGCGACCCCGCAGCGCCGCCTCGAGGTGTGCTCCGCGCTCAACGACGCGGGCATCCCGTGCGGGGTGCTGATGGCCCCGGTGCTCCCCCTGATCACCGACTCCCCCGATCATCTGCGCTCCACCGTGCGCAGGGCGGCGGAGGCCGGCGCCGTGAGCGTGACGCCGATCGTGCTGCGGCTGCCCCCGGGCACCCGCGAGTGGTACCTGGCCTGGCTGGAGCGCGAACACCCGGGCCTGCTGCCGCGCTACCAGGCCCTGTACGGCAGGGGCTCCGTCGCGGAGGCGGGCTACCGGGCGAGGATCGCCGCCCAGGTGCGGAGCCTGGCCGACGCGTACGGCATCGGCCGGGACGACCGCCGGTGGCGGCGGCGCCGCTCCCCCGCCCGCCAGCTCACGCTCGCCTGAACGGGAGGCGCGGGCGGCCCGGCGGAGGGCGATCGGCCTCGACGGGGCCTTTGCCTGCCCTGGGGTACCGCTTCCGGACCCAGGTGCCTAGCGTGAAAGTGATGAGCACGCCGTTTCGGCGTCCCGCACGGGACCGATTCGACGCTCCGTAGCCAGCGCCGTCTGGCAATCGAGACCATCACGACACGGAGTGATCGCTCATGCTGAAGCACGCTCTCGCGGCAGGGGTGATGGCGGGCTCCGCTCTCGTCGCCCCGCTGACGATGCCCGCGCATCCGGCGGGCGCGGCGACGGTCGCCACCAGCACGGCGGCGGCGCCCGCGTCCAGCACGGTGACGACGACGTCGGCCACGAACTGGGGACCCTGCTGGCACCGTCGTTGCCACTGGCACCGTCACTGGAACTGGGGCTGGCACCGCCACCACCACCGCAACTGGAACTGGGGCTGGCACCACCACCGCAACTGGGACTGGGGCTGGCACCAGCACCGGCACTGGAGGTGGTAGCCGTATGCGATCGAGGGCCGTCGTCCCGGGGACGGCGGTCCTCCGCCTGAACGGGGCGCGGCGGCGGCCCGGTACGCGCGGGTCTCGCCGTCTTCGACCCGGGCCCGGACCCGCCGCGCCTCGCGTGCGTGGAAAACCCGTGGCCGGGACGGTACGGCAGGGCTCAGGATGGCCGCCATGTCATTGCGTTTCCATGAGATCGCCGAGGCTCGCAACCGGATACTCAACCCGCTCACCGAGGACAGGCTGGCCCTGCTCGCGGAGATCTGCGGCGTCTCCCCAGGCGTCCGCCAGCTCGACCTGGCCTGCGGAAAGGGCGAGATGTTGTGCCGGTGGGCGGCCGAACACGGAGCCGAGGGCATCGGCGTCGACATCAGCGAGGTCTTCCTCGCCGCCGCCGCGGAGCGGGCCCGCGAGCTGGGCGTGACCGGCCGGGTCCGCTTCGAGCGCGGCGACGCGGGGGCCCACACCGTCGAGCCGGGCGGCTTCGACATCGTCTCCTGCATCGGGGCGACGTGGATCGGCGGCGGCCTGGCGGGCACTCTCGCCCTGATGCGGCCCGGCCTGCGCGACGGGGGCCTGCTGCTCGTCGGCGAGCCGTACTGGGTCTCGGCTCCGCCGCCGGAGGCGTGCGAGGCGCTCCAGGTAGAGGCCGACGCGTTCGGGACGCTCATCGAGACCCTGGACCGGTTCGAGGCCGCCGGCATGGAGCTGATCGAGATGGTGCTCGCCGACCACGACAGCTGGGACCGCTACATGGCGCCGCAGTGGTGGGCGCTCGGCGACTGGCTGCGGGCCAACCCCGAGGACCCGGAGGTCGAGGAGGTGCGCGCCTTCCTGGAGCGCTCCCGCCGCTCCCATCTGGAGTACGGCAGGCGGTACCTGGGGTGGGGCGTCTTCGTCGTCCGCCCCCGCTGACCGCGCCGTCTCCACGCGGGGTCTGTGGCCCGCCGCCCTGCCGGGCGGCGGGTCCTGACGTGCCTCTACCGCGCGGCCGCCGCCGCGTTCTCCAGGTCGTCGAGGCTGCCGGACATGATCGTGCGGATGTGTTCGGTGATGTGCTGGAGCGGCCAGTCCCACCAGGCCAGAGCGAGGAGGCGGTCGACGTCCGCGTCGCTGTAGCGGCGGCGGATGAGCCGGGCCGGGTTGCCGCCCACGATGCCGTAGTCGGGGACGTCGTCGACGACGACGGAGCCGGAGGCGACGATCGCTCCGTGGCCGATGCGGACGCCGGGCATCACCATGGCCCGGTAACCGAGCCAGACGTCGTTGCCCACGACGGTGTCGCCCCGTCCGGGCAGGCCGGTGATGAGGTCGAAGTGCTCGGCCCAGGAACCGCCCATGATCGGGAACGGGAACGTCGAGGGGCCGTCCATGCGGTGGTTGGCGCCGTTCATGATGAACCGCACGCCCTCGCCCAGCGCGCAGAACTTCCCGATGACCAGTTTCTCCGGCCCGTAGTGGTACAGCACGTTGCGGGTCTCGAAGGCGGTCGGATCATCCGGATCGTCGTAGTAGGAGAACTCGCCGACCTCGATCAGGGGCGAGGTGACCAGGGGCTTCAGCAGCACCACACGCGGCTGCTCGGGCATGGGATGCACCACGGTCGGGTCGGCGGGAACAGGTGGCATCGAATCGTTTCCTTCCTGAAGCTGTCCGCGCGCCGGAAGGACGTCAGGCCTCGGCGGGGGAAGCCGGAGTCGCATGCGCGGCGGGCGAACACTTCGGAAGACCATCGGTGAACCCACTAATGCGACAACTGCTGCGTTAAGATGCTGCCATGGCACCGTCCACTGAGCAAACCGGATGACCGGTGACGACCCCTCCAGCACCACGACCTGAGGACGCCCGGCCGACGCCGCCGGCCCGGCGCCGCCCCGGTGGCCGCACTGCGCGTATTCGTACGCAGGTCCTCGACGCGGTCCGCGCCGAGCTCGGCGAGCGCGGTTATGACGGGCTCACCATGGACGCGGTCGCCGCGCGCGCGGGCGTGCATCGCGCGACGGTGTACCGGCGTTGGGGGGACGTCGGCGGCCTGCTCGCCGATGTCCTCGACGCCGCGGGCGAGGACGACTGGCGACCCCCGGACACCGGTTCGCTGAGAGGCGACCTGGCGGCACTGAACCATGAGATCCAGACGGCCCTGACCGCGCGGCCGCCGGTCGTCGCAGCCCTGATCGCCGCGTCATTCCGCTCCGAGAAGGCCGACCGTGCCCAACAGCGGCTCTGGGAGGACCGCTACGCCCGGTGCGAGATCATCGTCAGCCGGGCGATCCGGCGCGGCGAACTCGCGCCGCGCACCGACGCTCGGCGGCTGCTCATCGCCTCGACCGCGCCGGTGTACCACCAACTGGTGCTTCTCCGCCTGCCGCCCGACCCGCGCCTGCCCGACCACGCGGCCGGAACCGCCGCCCTCGCCGCGTCCGTCGGAGCCTTCGCCGAGCCCCCGTCAGCCGGCGACACCTGACGGGACCCCTCGTCTCGCCTCCGGCCCGACGCCGGAGGGCCGTGGCGAGGGAAAACCGCTGGCCCGCGAAGCCCGGACGCCCCTAGGGTCCGAGCATGAGTGACTTCGATGCCGCGGCCGCCGAGCGGTTCGCCGCCGACGGCTTCCTGAAGGTCGAGGAGGCGTTCCCGCGTGAGACGGGGGAACGCGCACAGGCCCTGCTCTGGAAGCGGCTCGGCCTGGCGCCGGACCGTCCCGAGGAGTGGACCCGCCCCGTGGTGTGGCTGGAGCCGAGCGGGGAGGGGGCGCTCGGCGAGGTGACGCGCGGCGACCGTCTGACGACCGCGCTCGACCTGCTCATCGGACCGGGCGGCTGGGCGCCGCGCCCGTTCATCGGGATGACCCCCGTACGTTTCCCCCACCCGGAGGACTCCGGCGACACCGGCTGGCACATCGACCAGAACCGCCCCGGCCCGGATGGGGCCTGGGGCGTCGCGACCGGGTGGTCGCACACGTTCCTGCTCCTGCTCCTGTTCTCCGAGGTGGGCCCGGACGACGCGCCGACGCGCATCCGCGTCGGCTCGCACCGCGACACGGCGCGGGTGCTGGAGCCGTACGGCGAGGAGGGGGTGCCGTTCTTCGAGTCGGGGCCGATCCTGGACGAGGCGACCGCGCACCGGCCGGAGGCGCTCGCGACCGGCCTTCCGGGCGACGCCTTCATCTGCCACCCGCTCCTCGTGCACGCGGCCCAGCGGCATCGCGGGACCCGGCCGCGGTTCATGTCGCAGATCCCGATGTTCCTGACGACGCCGCTGAGTCCGGGCGGCTCGACCCCGCTCGACCGGTCGACCTGGAACGGCCGCGTGTGACGGTCCCGCCGGGCGTCATGGGGAGTCCTCCTCGGCGGTCGGCGGTGAAGGGCGGGCGGCCGGCGGTGAAGCAGGAAGACCGGCCGGTGACGGGTGGAATCCCGCTCGTTCACGAGGGGGAGGATGTCAGGACCGTCCGCCGAACCGCCAGTTGTGCACCTCGATGTCGGCGTACCGGTCGGGGGTCAGGACGGCGCGTGCCGCGTCCGCGTCCGGCGCCCGGACCAGCACCGCCGTACCCAGCCAGGTCTCGCCGTCGTCGGACAGCAGCGGCCCGTACGCGATGAGTTCGTCCCGGTCGGCCGGCACGGCGAGGTCGGCGGCCGGCCCCGGACCGAGGCCGAGCACCAGATACCGCTTGCCGCCGGTCCGGCCGCCGGGGAAGTCCCACATGGTGCGCCCCAACATGTTGCGCCACCGGCGCAGCAGCACGTCCCGGTACGCGCCGGCCTGGTAGTTGGGCTCGTCGAAGGCGAACGCGCGGGCGGCGGCGGGGTCGGGCAGGTCGACGATGTGTACGCTGCCGGTGGCCGTGTCGCCGTCGTCGGTGAGGGTCGGGCCGCGGGCGATCATCTCCGCGGCGTACCGGTCCATGTAGGCCCAGTGCTCTTGCAGCAACTCGTCGCGCAACGTCATCGAGCCGGGCCGGTCCCGGTGGTAGCAGAAGAACTCCATGCGCCATTGTCCGGATCGCCGTGTCGGAAGATCAAACCGGGAGTCGGGGCTCGACCGATGGTCACCGTTCCGTCCGGCGTCGGGCACATCGTGGAGTTCGCCGGGACGTTGTTAGGATCGCACGATGAAGATCAGGCAGGGCGGCCCGGCCGACGTTGCGGCCGTGCTCGGCATGTTCGACAGCGCGGTGGCCTGGCTGACCGAGCAGGGGCGCACCGGCCAGTGGGGCAGCACGCCCTTCTCCACCGACGCGGCCCGGATCGAGAGCGTCACCCGCCGGGCGTCGGAGGGCGGCATGCGCATCGCCGAGATCGACGGCGAGCCGGCCGGCAGCATCGTGGTGGGCGCCGCCATGCCGTACGTGCCTCCGGTGCCGGAGCCCGAGCTGTACGTGCAGAGCCTGGTGATCGACCGCCGGTTCTCCGGCCGGGGCGTGGGCTCCGCCCTGCTCGGCTGGGCCCGCGATGAGGCGGCCCGGCGCGGTGTGGGCCTGCTGCGGGTCGACTGCTACGCCGGCGACGACGGCCGGCTCGTCAGGTACTACGAGAGCGTTGGGTTCTCCCGGACCGTCGAGTTCAGGGTCGGCGAGTGGCCCGGTCAGATCCTGGAGATGCGGATCTCTCCGGAGGACGCCTGATCGCCGAGCGGGCCGGTGTCCGTGACGCGACGCCGGAGGGAAGACCGGCGGGAACGCCCACTAGCCTGGACGGTATGTTCCGCCGCAAACCACTCGAAGAGCGCATCGCTGAGCGGGTCGCCCAGCGTCCGCCGCTCAAGGAGGGCAAGCACTTCGAGCACCGCCCGGCGCTGATCGTGTTCTGCGTCGTCGTCACGATCGCGCTGGTGAAGATCATCGGTGCGTTCTTCCTGATGAAGTCCGGCCTCCGCTAGCCGCGCCCCCGACGGAACGACCGGATGGGCTGAGGCTCGGATTAGGCTCTCCGGGTGATCACCCCGATTGAACTCGTCATTTTCGACTGCGACGGCGTGCTCGTCGACAGCGAACGCATAGCCGTGCGCCTCCACGTCGCCGTGGGCGCCGAGCTGGGCTGGCCGCTGACCGAAGCCGAGGTGATCGAAAAGTTCATCGGCCGGTCGCCCCTCTCCAACGGAGAACAGATCACCGCCCGAGTAGGGCCGAGCCGGGCCGCGCTCTGGCAGGAGAGATTCAAGCAACTGCACCGCACGGCCGTCGATGCCGAACTCACCCCGGTCGACGGCATCCTCGAAGTCCTCGACACCCTCACACTTCCCAGCTGCGTCGCCTCTGGCGGCAGCCACGAGACGATGCGCCACACCCTCGGCCGCACCGGGATCTACCCATACTTCGAAGGCCGCATCTTCAGCGCCGGCGAGGTCGCGCACGGCAAACCGGCCCCCGACCTGTTCCTGCACGCCGCCGAGCGGATGGGCGTCCATCCCTCGGCCTGCGTCGTGGTCGAGGACAGCAAATACGGGATCCAGGCAGCCCGCGCAGCCGGCATGCGCGCTCTCGGCTACGCCGGCGGACTCACACCAGCGAAATGGCTCGAAGGGCCGAACACCACAGTCTTCGACGACATGCGCGAACTCCCGGCACTCCTCGCACGAACCTGACGCCCTGCCAATCGAGGCCGATGGACCCGCCGCCCTGGACGCCCTCATCACAGACCACAAGTGGGGTGAAGGAGCCACAGCTCGCTACCGCTGATTCCTGCACTCAGCCTCCTCGAAGGCCGGTTCGGCCTGAAGGCGGGCAGCCCAGGCGGCGGTATTTGCCGGGGGCCATGCCGTACTCGCGCTTGCCGCGCGGCGGTCGGAAGAAAACGGTTGTCAGGCGATGCGCTTCCCGTGAAGGATGTCGTCATGATCAGGGTCGAGTCGCTGACGAAGGTCTTCCGCCGCCCGCGCGCCTTTTCCGGCCCTCTCGGCCCCCTGCGCACCCTCGTGACCCGCCGGTACGACGAGCGGACCGCCGTGGACGGCGTCAGCTTCGAGATCCCCGAGGGAGAGATCGTCGGCTATCTCGGGCCCAACGGCGCGGGCAAGTCCACCACGGTGAAGATGCTCACCGGCATCCTCACCCCCACGGACGGCCTGATCGAGGTGGGCGGCCGGGTGCCCTGGCGCGACAGGGAGGCCAACGCCAGAGCCGTCGGCGTCGTCTTCGGCCAGCGCAGCCAGCTCTGGTGGGATCTGCCGCTGATCGACTCGCTGCGCCTGGTCGGCGATCTGTACGACGTGCCCGCCGCCCGCTTCACCGGGTCGTTGCGCCGCATGTGCGACCTGCTCGGGCTCGACGACTTCCTGCACACCCCCGTCCGCCAGCTCAGCCTCGGCCAGCGGATGCGCGGCGACCTGGCGGCGGCGATGCTGTACGACCCGCCGATCCTCTACCTCGACGAGCCCACGGTCGGCCTGGACGTCATGGCCAAGCAGGCGGTGCGGGAGTTCATCGCCGAGACCAACAGGATCGGCCGCACCACGGTCGTGCTGACCACGCACGACCTGGCCGACGTCGAGGCGCTGTGCCGGCGCATCATCCTGATCGACAAGGGGAGGGTGCTGTTCGACGGCGGCATCGACGACCTCGTCACCGCCTACGCCCCGCCCCGGCGGCTGGTGGTGGAGCTGGCCGACGACGAGACCCGCGCCTTCGAGATCGCCGCCGGCAGCTCGATCCCCGAGCTGATCGCGCGGGTGTCGGCCGAGCACACGATCCGCGACCTGTCCATCCATGAGCCCGACCTGGAGAGCGTGATCAAGCGCATCTACGCCGAGAGCGAGCGATGATCCGCCCACTGGCCGGGATGGCCCGGATCGGCCTGCGCTTCCAGCTCGCGTACCGCAGCGACGTGATCATGAGTGTCCTCGCGCTGGTCGCGCAGGTGTTCCTGCTGCGCATGGTGTGGACCTCCCTGTACGGCGGCCAGGGGCAGACCCGGGGCCTCAGCCTGGAGGCGCTGCTCGCCTATCTGAGCCTTGCCAACCTCCAGGCGTTCGCGACCAGCCCGATCATCCCGAGGATCACGCATTTCCGGATCCGCACCGGCACGGTGTTCTTCGACCTGTCCCGGCCGACCGGCTACCTGCCCCAGATGGCCGCCTTCCAGGCCGGGCACACCGCCGGAGGGCTGCTGATGCTCGCCCCGGCCGTACCGGTGGTCCTGCTGGTCGGCACGATCACCCCCACCGCGCATCCGGTCGGCTACGCGGCGACGCTCGCGCTCGGCTACGTCATCTCGCTGATGATGTCGCTGCTCATCTGCGTGATCGGGTTCTGGACCCTGGAGACGGGGGCGATCTCGTTGCTGTACCGGCTGGTCAGCCACTTCTTCGCCGGGACGATGGTGCCGCTGTCGTTCTTCCCCGGGGCGCTCGGCGTCCTGGCCGACGCCCTGCCGTTCAAGTACATGGGGTACGTCCCGGCGGCGGTCTACGTGGGACACATCTCGGGCGGGGAGATCGGCCGGGCGGTCGCCGTCGAGGTGGCCTGGATCGCGGCGCTCGCGGTGCTGCTGTGGGCGGTGTGGCGGCGGGCCCACCGCAGGGTGGTGATCCAGGGTGGCTGAGGTCCTGCGCACACTGCGCCTGTACGGGCGGCTGCAGCGGGCGGCCGCGCGCGGGGCGCTGCAGTACCGGCTGAACCTGCTGATCGGCGTCGTCACCGGGGTGGTCTACCAGGGCAGCGGCTTCGCGTTCGTGTGGGTCGTCATGCACACGTTCCCGTCCATGGGCGGCTGGAGCCTGCGCGAGGTCGCCTTCCTGTACGGCCTGCGGCTGACCGCGCACGCGCTGTACGTGCTGCCGTTCAGCAGCCTCATCGGCCTGGAGTGGCTGGTCCGCGAGGGCGAGCTGGACCGGGTGCTGCTGCGCCCGCTCAACCCGCTCGTCCAGATCATGGCCAAACGCCTGGGGGTCGGCCAGGTCGGCGACCTGCTCGCGGGGGTCGTCCTGCTGGTCATAGCGGTGCCGCCGCTGAACCCCGGCATGATCCTCTTCTGTCTCGCCGCCGTGGTCGGCGGCGCGCTCGTGGAGGCGGCGGTCTCCCTCGCGCTGGCGTCACTGTCGCTGCGCGCGCTGAACACGCTGGCGTTGCGGGCGTTCGCCGACGACCTGTTCAGCAAGTTCGGCTCGTACCCGATGGGCGTCTTCGGCGGCGCCGCCCGCTGGGCGCTGACGTTCGTGCTGCCCGTGGCCTTCGTGGCGTACGTGCCGGCGAGCGTGCTGCTGGACCGGACCGGCGAGCTGATCGTGCCCGCGCCGGTGGCGTGCGGGAGCCCGCTGCTCGGCGTCGCGTTGTTCGCCCTCGCCTACCGGGTCTGGCGGCGCCAGCTCCGGCACTACCAGAGCACCGGAAGCTAGCTGGAACTAGTGCCCTCCCGGCAATGGATGTCGCGGGCCACCGGCTCAGCCCGGGGGCGGCCGTAGCGTGGACGCCGGCCCGAACAGGCGGTCCAGGTGGTAGTCGATGATCTCGATGGCGGCCTCGTGGCTGCGCTGTCGGCTGAGAACACTGGAGGTCAGGCCGTTGGCGAGAGCCAGGAGGCCGGCGACTTCGGTGCGCGGGTCACGATCGGGGGCGATGTCCCCTGCCTGTTGCGCGGCGGCAAGCCGTGCGGTGAGGAAGTTCTCCAGCGCGTTGGGCAGGGTGAGCCCGACCGCGGCGAGCGCCGGGTCGGTGAGGGCGGCGGTGTAGTAGGCGGTCCAGGCCATGGAGTCCAGGCGGCTCTGCTCGTCGGAGGGCAGGATCACGCCGAGGACGGCGGCGAAAACGCCTCGCGGTGTCAGCTCGCCGGCGGTAGCGGCGGCCCGCTGCTTGACCCGGCGGTCCATGCGGGCACCCAGCTCGGTGAGGCCCGACTCGAGCAGGGCCTGCTTGTTCGTGAAGTAGTACTGGACGACGCGCAGCGAGACCCCGGCCTCGGCGGCGATCTCACGCATCGACACAGCCTGAAGGCCACGGGTGCTGGCGATGCGCAGCAGGGCGTCGGTCAACTGGCGCCGCCGCTCATCATGATCCACCTGTCGGGGCATGCCCGTTTCCTACCTGTTGTTCGTGCTGTGCTTCGGCGTCGCGGTTCCGGGCCGCGCCTGGCCGGGAAAGGTGAGGATCCGCTCGGCGACCAGGTCCGGAGCTTCGACGGGCAGCGAATGCCCGGTGCCGGGCACGATCTCCACGCGCCAGGACGGCGCGATGTCGGCCAGCCGCGCGGCCAGCGCCTGCGCGTCGAGCAGCGCGCTGCGGGCGCCCAGCAGCACCTGTACGGGCACGGACACCTCGCGTATCTGCTCGTCGGTGTAGGCGGGCGGGATGGGCACCCGCCGGCGGAAGGACCAGCCGGCCCGCATCAGCTCCACCAGCCCATCCTCACGCAGCACCCCGTTGCCCACTACGCCGGCCATGCGGTGTCGCAACGTACGGGGAAGCATGGAGGCGATGGCGCCGGCAAGGGCCCAGCGGATGAACCGCCTGGGCAACGGCGCGAAGCCGCCCGGGTCCACCAGCGTCAGCGCCGCGACCCGGCCGCCCCCTCCGAGTTGCTGTTCCACTGCGGCCCAGCCGCCGGCGGAGAAACCCGCCACGTGTGCGCGCTCGGCTCCGACTGCGGCCAGTACGTCGGTGATCCAGCCACCGACCTCGGCGCCGGTTGTGAGCGGTCGCCTCTGAACCGAGCGGCCTGGCTCGCCGAGAGGGTCGACGGCGAGGACCGGGCGCGTGCGTGCCAGCGGCTCGATGTAGCGGTACCAGGCCAACGCGTTCCCGCCGGCACCGGCCAGGAGCACCACGGGATCCCCCTCGGCGGGCCCGGCCCGGTGGATCCGCACAATGCCGGCGCGGGTCTCCACGTCGATGGCGTCCACCGGCACCGGCCACAGCTCGCCGAGCAACCGGTCATAGACGGCGTAGTACTTGTCACGGGCAGAGTCGCTGGTGAAGGCGGACGGCCGGTCGGGCATGCGCATGGTGACCTCATCCCTTGTATGGATACAGTCGTATCCTAACGCGGTGAGGCCGACTGCGGCAGTGAGCCGCCGACCGGATCGCTCGCGAAGACGTCGTCCGGATCGCTCGCCTCGCCTGTCACCGACGTCCGCGGGCAGTACAGCGGTTCGCGCGGCGGCCGCCGCACTCGCTCACCGCCGGTCCCCCTCCTCGTCGGCGGGAGGGAGCGGCTCGAGTTCCTCGAGGCGGGCGGCGTCGGCGCCGGACATGGCCGCGCCACGCGTCGCGGACACCGCCGTCACCACGCCGGCGACGAAGACCGCGAGCCCGGCGACGAGGAAGAGCAGGAACGGCGCCAGGCTGTCGAGCGCGGCCTGCGCCACGAGCAGGATGCCCAGCAGCGGCAGCAGGATGGAGATGGCCAGGAGCCCGGAGGAGGGGGCGCGGAAGGCGGGACGACTCATGATGTCAACGATTCATTGACCTCGCGGTCATGTCAAGGATTGGTTGACATCCAGGATGGGGCGATCTTCGTCGGTCACGCCAGAAGGGCGCGCCACCGGTCGGCCGAGTCCATCATGTCGAGGCTGACCCGCTCCAGGTACGCTCCTCCCTTGGCCAGCCGCTGCCCCACGGGCCGGTCGAGCCCGAACGCCTCCGCCGCCGCCATCGCGGCCCGCGCCGCCTCGAGCGTCTGCCGCGTGCTGACCGCCATCGAGTGGTACCAGGCGTCGTTGTCGACCACGTAGAGGTCGCGACGCCGCCGCGGATCGCGCTCGCGCCGGACATACCCCTGCTGGACCAGGTAGTTCACGGCCACGGAGACGGAGGCCGGGCTGACCTTCAGCCGGCGGGTCAGCTCGGCCGCGGTGCGTCTGCCGTCCTCGGACAGCAGCAGGTCGAGGTGCACGCGCGCGGTCATCCTCGGCAGCCCCGTCCTGACCGCCATCTCGATGATCTCCTCTTCCAACGTTCCTCCCGGCGGTGCGGCCGCCTGCGGGGGCGCGGGTGTGCCGCGCCGCGAGCGCAGGACCGTCGCCTGGTGCGCCTGCTGGGGCAGGTAGCCTCCGGGGCCGCCGTTGCGTGCGACCTCCCGGCTGATCGTCGAGGTCGGCCGGTCGAGCCGCCTGGCGATCTCGGCGTAGGAGAGCCCGTCGGCGAGTCCGGCCGCGATGCGCTGGCGGTCCCGCTGGGTCAACCGTCCTCCTGGCATGCCGCAAGTATTGCCTTCGCCGCCATTCATTGCAACGCCCCATTGCGTTTGCCTTCAGCGTCATTGCATCAATTTATCGCCGTCTACCTCGGCAAATTCCATTCGGGCGATTGACGACATCCTGAACGCAACGTAGCTTTCGATGTGCACCGAACACGTACTATCGCGAGATGAGGAATGGCGATGGGTGAGTCCCTCCACACCGTCACGACCCTGCCGACGGCGCGCCAGCCCGGCTGCCCCTTCGACCCGCCGGCGGAGCTGGTCGACGCCCGCCGGCACGGCCCGATCAGCCGCTACCCCTTCCCCGATGGGCACCAGGGCTGGCTGATCACCGGATACGACCTGGTCAGGTCGGTCCTGGCCGACTCGCGGTTCAGCTCACGCAAGGAGCTCATGCGCCACCACCCGCTGATCGACTACGGCGACATCGAGGTCCCCCCGGCGCCGCCCGGCGAGTTCCTCCTCATGGACGAGCCACAGCACAGCCGCTACCGCAAGCCGCTGGTCGGCAGGTTCACCGTACGGCGGATGCGACAGCTCACCGAGCGCGTCGAGCAGATCACCGCCGACCACCTGGACGCCATGGAGAAGGCCGGGCCGCCGGTGGACCTGGTGACCGCGTTCGCCAAGCCCATCCCCGTCATCGTGATCTGCGAGCTGCTGGGGGTGCCGTACGAGGACCGGGGCTCCTTCCAGGACCAGATCGACTCGTTCCTCGGCGGGGAGGGAAGCGAAGAGGAGCAGATCGCGGCCTACACCGCGACCCAGCACTACCTCGCGGAGCTGGTGGCCGCCAAGCGCGCGAACCCCACCGACGACGTGCTCAGCGACCTCACCGACAGCGACCTGACCGATGAGGAGCTGAGGGGGATCAGCCTGATCCTGCTGGCGGCCGGATTCGACACCACCGCGAACATGCTGGCGCTGGGCACCTTCGCGCTGCTGCGCAACCCGGCGCAGCTGGCCGCGTTGCGCGCCGATCCCGCGCTCACCGACCGGGCCGTGGAGGAGCTGCTCCGGTATCTGTCCGTCGCCAAGACGTTCATGAGGACGGCGCTGGAGGACGTCGAGCTGGGCGGCCAGACCGTCGAGGCCGGCACGACGGTCATCGTGTCGTACAACACCGCCAACCGCGACCCCGAGCGCTTCGCCGACCCCCACGTACTCGACCTCCAGAGGCAGGACGGCGGGCACCTGGCCTTCGGCCACGGCATCCACCAGTGCCTGGGCCAGCAACTGGCCCGCGTCGAGATGCGGGTCGCCTTCCCCGCGCTGCTCAACCGTTTCCCCACGCTGCGCCTGGCCGTCCCGGCCGAAGAGGTGGGGCTGCGCCCGGAGACCGCGGACATCTACGGGGTGAAGAGCCTCCCGGTCGCCTGGGACGTGTGACCGCGCGCCGGTGACGGGTGCGGTCGCGTACGGCCGCCGGTGCCAGGTGACGGCACCCCCGCAAGGGGAGGCATCTCCCTCCTATGGGGGAGGGACGTCCGGCAGGCCGTGTCTACGGTCGAGCCATGCTTGATTCCGCTCACCCCCGGCGCTGGCCGGCCTACACGCTGGCGGTGTTGTTCCTCGGCTACGCGGCGGGGAAGGCCGCCTTCGCCCTGCAGGCCCGGCTCGGCTTTCCGGGCGGCCCGCCCGTGTCGGCCGCCGAGGCGCAGAGTTACTTCATGGACGCGGCCGTCGCACAGTGGCTCGCGACCGCCTCCGGCATGGTGGGCGCGTGCGTCGCCCTCGCCACCGTCACGCCACCGGGACGCACGGTGCCGAGAACGTTGATGCTGCTCGTGCTGGCCGGGATGCTGCTGGCGGTCGGAGGCGGCGCAGTGATCATGATCGTGGACGGGTTCGTCGGCATCGGCGTGGGCTGGGAGTGGTACCACGGCGTCCTCGGCATCGCCCTGATCGGGCTGTTCGTGGAGATGTTCCGGTCCTACGCGACGGCGACTCGGCATGCCGCGGGCTGACCGCACCGGCGGTTCGCGCATTCAATGTGAGACCCGGCGGGAACGGCGAAGGTTGTTCTGTTCTGGCATGGGATTGCTCATATCGCTCCGTGCTCTCCGACCAAAGCCTGACATGTCACGATGGTGCGGGCTCATGATCGGAGATGAAGTGAAGAAGTCAGCCTTGGCGGCGGCGGGCGCCGTCGCCGCCCTGCTGTCCCTGGCCGCCGCCCCGGCGTCGGCGGCCGCGCGGCAGGCGCCCCTCAAGACCGTGTACGGCTGGGCCAAGAAGTCCGGCGACTCGGCGATGATCGTCACGCCGTACCGGGCCCGTCTGGGCTCGGTCGGGGACGGCGACATCATGGCGTGGGAGCTGACCAGGAAGAGCGGGCGGCCCATCAGGATCGACTACACCGAGGGGCTCGTCTTCCGCCAGGTCAACAAGAAGTGCGGCAAGGCGCCGGCCGGGTACCCGTACGACACTAGCGACAAGCGCGCGATGGGCACCAAGAACTGCTACCCGATCCACCTCTACCAGCGGCTGAGCAAGGGCCGGGTGCCGGTGAGGGTCGTCTACGACCCGGCCGGGCCGATGGCGGTCAAGGTCAGCGAGCTGGTTCTGCCCTGACCCGCCGTCCCACGCGCGTCGGCCCCCGACTCCCACGCGGGAGTCGGGGGCCGACGCGTGAGTCCCCCGGGCCGTCACGACTTCAGGGCGCTGCCCTTCTTCCACTGGCTGAAGGACATCTGCCAGAAGCCCCAGCCGTTGTTCCACTCGAGCGCGCGGTTGGTTCCGACGATCTTGACGACGTCGCCGCGGTGGAAGTTGTCGTAGTACCACTTGGCCTGCGTCGGGTGGGCGTTGATGCACCCGTGGCTGACGTTCGCCCGGCCCTGCGAGCCGACCGACCACGGGGCGCTGTGCACGTACTCGCCGCTGCTGGAGATGCGGACCGCGTGGTTGACGATCTCCTTGTAGTACCCGGGCTCGCCCTCCTTCTTGCCCGGAGAGATCATCGTGACCGGATTGCCGCGTTCCATGGTCAGGTGGACGCCGCTGGTGGTCGTGTATTCGCGGGTGGTGCCGTTGCCCGCGCTGATCTTCATGGTCTGCATGGTCTTGCCGTCGCGCTTGACCACCATCATGTGCGTCTTGACGTTGACGTAGCTGACCAACGCCGCGCCGATCTTGATCTTCGCGGTGTGGTCCTCGACGCCGTACATCTCGGGACCGCCCTTGACGCCCGCGAGGTGGGCGGTGAACGTGACGGTCTGGTGGGCGGGCCAGAACTTGGCCGGCCGGTAGATCGCCAGCTTGTCGTTGATCCACCGCCACGCGCCGGTGACCGGCTTCTCGGCCTTGACCTCGAGCGCGGCCTCGACCGCCGCCTTGTCCTGCACGGCCTGGTTGAACGTCACCATGATCGGCATGCCGACGCCGACGGTCTCGCCCTTGATACCGGGGGTCACGTCCGCGACCGCGAGCTCCATCTTGGGCTTGAGGGTGGTGAACTTGCTCGTCGCGGTGGTCGGCCCGCCGTCCCCGCTCGCCTTGGCCGACACCGTGTAGTTGCTGGACGGCTTCAGCGGCTCCTTGGAGACCCACTTGCTGCGTTCCGCGTCGAACTCACCCTCGACCTGCTTGCCGTCGGCCTCCAGGGTGACCTCTTCGAGCGAGCCGTTCGCAGCCGTCACGACGACGGTCTTGTCCGGCCGTACCTTCAAACTTCCCTCGGCCGGGCTGATCTTGATCGTGGGCGCGGCGGCCGCGGTCGCCCCGGTGTCACCGGTGTCAGCGGTGCCGGACGCTCCCCCAGCGCCCGAACCCCCGGAACAAGCGGACAGAACGACGGCCGTCGCGGCGGCGAGTCCGGCGAGCGGCAATCTCATGCGCGTGTTAGTGGTCAACGCAAACGTCTCCCCCATGATGGCAAAGTGCAACACAAGACTCTATTAGGACTAACACTGGCCGGACTCGTTCTTTTCGAGAGTTAGATCACACTTTCGTCACGTAATACCCTGAACTTAGTTCGCAGGCGGTAAAGTGCGCGTCAAACCAAATCATGATCAATGTCAGAGCGCCGGGACACTTCGGTGCGCGCCGCAATGAGCGCCGCCGATGATGGACGGGTGAGCACCGCTTCCCAGATCGCGCTGACCCGGCTGGCCGGGCTGCTCGCCGACGGCACCCGCGCCGCCTTCTGCCTCGCGCTCCTCGACGGGCGGGCCTGGACCGCGGGAGAGCTGGCCAGGCACGCGGGCGTCGCGCCGTCGACCGCCAGCGAGCACCTCTCCCGCCTCGTCGCCGGGGGCGTGCTGGCCGAGGAGCACCAGGGCCGCCACCGCTACGTGCGGCTCGCCGACCCCGCCGTCGCGCAGCTCATCGAGGACATGGCGACCCACGACCCGCCCGCCGCGGCGCCGCCCGCGACCCTGCGCGTCGCCGGATCACGCCGCGCGCTGGCCTTCGCCCGCACCTGCTACGACCACCTCGCCGGACGCCTCGGGGTCGCGATCACCGACGCCCTGACCGGCCGCGGCCTGCTCGAACGGGAGACGGGGTTCGCGTTCACCGAGGCCGGGGTGGCCTGGCTGGGCGACGTGCTCGGAGGGCTGCCGCCCGTCACGGGCCGGAGGCCGCTCGCCCGCCCGTGCCTGGACTGGACCGAGCGCCGCCCGCATCTGGCCGGATCGGCCAGGGCCGCCCTCTGCCGGCACGCCCTGCGGGAGGGCTGGGTGACCCGCGTCGGCTCGGGACGCGCCCTGGGCGTCGGCCCCGCGGGCGCGGAGGCGTTCTCCCGCCTGCTGGACCTCGACGTCGCGGCGCTGCGGCCCTCCCCCGACGGGGCCGCGTAGCCGTCCGGCTCACAACAGGCGGTGGGTCAGCCCGGTGTGCCGCCTGCCCGCCCCCTTGGTGCGTACGGCCTGGCCGAGGGCGCGGCGTGAGCCGACGATGACGACGAGCTTCTTGGCCCTGGTGATCGCCGTGTACAGCAGGTTGCGCTGGAGCATCATCCACGCGCTGGTCGCGAGGGGGATGACCACGGCCGGATACTCGCTGCCCTGGGAGCGGTGGATGCTCACCGCGTACGCGTGGGCCAGCTCGTCCAGCTCGTCGAAGGAGTAGTCGACGTTCTCGTCCTCGTCGGTCAGGACGGTGAGCTTGCTCTCCTCGGGCGTGATGCCGGTGACGACGCCGACGGTGCCGTTGAACACGCCCGCCGCGCCCTTGTCGTAGTTGTTGCGCAGTTGCGTGACCTTGTCGCCCACCCGGAACACCCGGCCGCCGTACCGGCGCTCGGGCATGCCCTCCCGGTACGGGGTGAGGGCCTCCTGCAGCGCGATGTTCAGCGCGCCCGCCCCCGCCGCGCCGCGGTGCATCGGCGCGAGCACCTGCACATCGCGGCGCGGGTTGAGCCCGAACTTGCCCGGAATGCGGCGGGCGACCACATCCACCGTCAGCGCGGCGATTTCCTCCGGCTCTTCGCACGGGAAAAGAAAGAAGTCAGGAAATTCGCGCACCAGGGGCGATTGGCCGGTATTCACCCGGTGCGCATTGACCACGACGCCCGACTGCTGCGCCTGCCGGAAGATCTGCGTGAGCCGCACCCTCGGGATGTCGGGCGCCGCCAGCAGGTCGCGCAGCACCTCGCCCGCGCCGACCGAGGGGAGCTGGTCGACGTCGCCGACGAAGAGCAGGTGCGCGCCGGGGGCGACGGCCTTGACGAGCTTGTTGGCCAGCAGCAGGTCGAGCATCGACGCCTCGTCCACCACGACCAGGTCGGCGTCCAGCGGGTTGTCCCGGTCGAAGGTGGCGTCGCCGCCCGGCCGGAGCTGCAGCAGCCGGTGCACGGTGGTCGCCTCGTGGCCGGTCAGCTCCGCCAGCCGCTTGGCCGCCCGGCCGGTCGGCGCGGCCAGGATGACCTTGGCGCGCTTGGCCCTGGCGAGGGTGACGATCGAGCGCACCGTGAAGCTCTTGCCGCAACCCGGTCCCCCGGTCAGCACGGCCACCCGTTCCGTCAGCGCCAGCCGTACGGCCTGGGCCTGCTCGGGGGCCAGGTCGGCGCCGGTTTTGCCGCGCAGCCAGTCCAGCGCGACCGGCCAGTCCACGTCCTCGAACGCGCGCAGCCGGTTTCCCGAGGTCGTGAGCAGGCCGCGCAGCGTGCCGGCGAGGGACGCCTCGGCGCGCTGGAACGGCACCAGGTAGATCGCCGGTACGGTGCCCTCGGCCGCCGGGATCTCCTCGCGGACCACGCTCGCCTCGCGGGAGTCGTCCGCGGTCAGCTCCTCCAGGCAGGTGGTCACGAGCTCGGCGGGAACGTCGAGGATCTTCACCGCGTCGGAGACCAGGTTGGGCGCGGGCAGGTAGCAGTGGCCGTCGTCGGCGCCCTGCGACAGCGTGTAGCGCAGGCCGGCCTTCACCCGCTCCGGGCTGTCGTGCGGGATGCCGACCGCCTGCGCGATCGTGTCGGCCGTCTTGAACCCGATGCCCCACACGTCGTCCGCGAGCCGGTAGGGCTCCTTGCGGACCACGTCGATCGAGCCGTCGCCGTACTGCTTGAAGATGCGCACCGCGATCGAGGTCGAGACGCCGACGCCCTGCAGGAAGATCATCACCTCTTTGATGATCTTCTGCTCCTCCCAGGCGGCGGCGATCATCTTGGTGCGCTTGGGCCCCAGGCCGGGCACCTCCACCAGCCGGCCGGGCTCCTCCTCGATCACCCGCAGGGTGTCGGTGCCGAAGTGGTCCACGATCCGTTCGGCCATCTTGGGGCCGATGCCCTTGATCAGCCCGGAGCCGAGGTAGCGCTGGATGCCCTGGACGGTCGCGGGCAGCACCGTGGCGTAGGACCACACCTCGAACTGCCTGCCGTACCGGGGGTGGGAGGTCCACCGGCCGGTGAGCCGCAGCGACTCGCCCACCTGCGCGCCGAGCAGCGGCCCCACGACCGTCAGCAGTTCGTTGCCCGAGCGCTCGGTGGCCACGCGGGCGATGGTGTAGCCGGTCTCCTCGTTCGCGTAGGTGATCCGCTCAAGTACGGCTTCGAGGACCGCGCCCGGAGGGTTGCCGGGAGGGTTCGTCATGGCTGGCATTCTCCCGCAGCCGCGCCGGGGTCGGGTCCGCCGGTCTCACACCGCGAGCAGGGCGGGCGCGAGCTCTCCCAGGTGGTCGAGCGGCAGCCGGCCGCCGGGCGCGAGCGGCTGGATCGCGACATGGTCGGCCCCCGCGTCGAGGTGCGCCCGCACCCGGTCCCGGATCGCGTCCACGTCGCCCCACGCGACGATCGCGTCCACGAGCCGGTCGCTGCCGCCGTCCGCGAGGTCGTCGTCGTCGAACCCGAGGGCGCGCAGGTTGTTCGCGTAGTTGGGCAGGGCCAGGTACGGCGCCATGTGCTCGCGGGCGTACTCGCGCGCCGTGCCGGGGTCGCGTTCGAGCACGACGGCCTGCTCGGGCGCGAGGATCGGCTCGCCCCCGAGCACCTCGCGGGCCCGTTCCGTGTGCTCGACCGGCACGAAGTACGGATGGGCGCCGTCCGCGCGGTCGCGGGCCAGCTCCAGCATCCGCGGGCGGAGCGCCGCGAGCAGGAGGGGCGCGGGATGCGCCGGCGCGGGCGCCTCGTAGTCCGCCCGGCGCATCGCGTCCAGGTACGCGGTCATCGCGGCCACCGGCCGCCGGTAGTCGTGACCGCGCGACTCGACGAGCGGGGCGTGGCTGACGCCGATGCCGAGCGCGAACCTGCCGGGGTACGCCTCGGCCAGCGTGTCGGCGCCCGCGGCCATCGCGGTGGCGTCCCTGGCCCAGATGTTCGCGATGCCGGTGCCGACGGTGATGCTCCGGCTGGCGCAGAGCAGGATCGCCGCGTTCGTGAGCGCCTCCTTGGTCGTGGAGCCCTCGCCGAACCACAGCGTGCCGTAGCCGAGCCGCTCGATCTCGGCGACGGCGTCCCTGCCCGCGTCCGCCGACACGCGGCCGAGCGCCGCGTGCCATACCCCCACCCGGCCGAGCCGGGTCCGCTTCGTGTCCATCCGGTCCTCCTCAGACGTTCGTTCTCCCCCCACGTACCCCGCGGAGGGGCTCTGTAGGGAGCGGCGCGTGAGTGTCCGGCCGCGGGGTGTGAGACCGGTCGAGGGCCACCGGGTCTGTCGGACGCCGCCGCTAGCCTTGTGCGCATGTCGAAGGTCGAGGAACGTACGGCTCGCGCCCTGCTGCACAGGCTGGCGGCCGAGCAGGCGGAGTCACGAGTGCCGTCATTGGCCGCCGCGCTGGTCCGAGGAGGCCGGGTCGCCTGGCTCGGTTTCCGGGGCCGGGTCGACGGCGAGCCGCCCACGCCGGACACGCAGTACCGCATCGGCTCCATCACCAAGAGCATGGTGGCGGTCGTGGTCATGCGGCTGCGCGACGAGGGCGCACTCGACCTGCTCGACCCGCTGGGCAAGCACATGCCGGGCACGCCCGCCGACGAGGTGACCGTCGCGCAGTTGCTCTCCCACACGTCCGGGCTGACCGCCGAGCCGCCCGGGGAGTGGTGGGAGCGCACTCCCGGCGCTCCGGCCGACGAGATGATCGCCGGTCTCGGCCCCGGCGTCTCACGCCACCGCCCCGGCCGCCGATACCACTACTCCAACCTGGGCTTCGGCCTGCTCGGCGAGCTGGTCGCCCGCAAGCGGTCCATGCCCTGGGCACAGGCGGTGCGCGAGGAGGTCCTCGTCCCTCTGGGCATGACCGGCACCACGCCGCGCCCGCGCGCCCCGCACGCCCACGGGTACGCGGTGCACCCGTGGGCCGACGTGCTGCTGCCCGAGCCCGAGCACGACCACGGCGCGATGGCGCCCGCGGGGCAGTTGTGGTCCACACCGGCCGATCTCGCGCGCTGGACGGCCTTCGTCGCCGGTCACACGGCGGGCGTCCTGAGCCCCGAGACCCTGGCCGAGATGCGCGAGCCCGCGGCGGTGGACGACGGAGACGCCTGGGTCTCGGGCTACGGCCTGGGCCTGCAGCTCACCCGGCACAACGGCCGCCGCCTGGCCGGGCACACCGGCTCGATGCCCGGGTTCCTGGCCACCGTGTGGGCCGACCCGGCCGACGACCGGGGCGTGATGTTCATGGCCAACACCACCTCCGGCGTACGGGCGTCGCTGCCGAAGGACCTGCTGGACATCCTCGCCGCGCACGAGCCGCCGCTGCCGGCGGAATGGCTTCCCGGCACCGCCGACGCCGACCTGCTCGCGCTCACCGGGCCGTGGTACTGGGGGCCGACCGCCTACCTGCTGCGCCTGCTGCCGGACCGGGGGATGTCCCTCACACCGGCCAACGGGCAGGGGCGCGCCTCCCGGTTCGTCGCGCGGGAGGACGGCACGTGGCTCGGCCTCGACGGGTACTACGCGGGCGAGACGCTGCGGGTCGTGCGGTCGCCGGAGGGCGGGGTCCACCTCGATCTCAACACGTTCGTGTTCACGCGCGAGCCGTACGACACCTCGGTGCCGGTGCCGGGCGGCGTGGACGAGGGCGGCTGGCGCTGACGCGGCGCGGTTCCGCCGTTCACGAGGTGGCGGCGGAACCGAAGCGCCGGCGATAGGCGCTGGGGCTGAGGCCGGTCGCGCGCCGCATCAGCGCGCGCAGATTGGCGGCGGTGCCGAGCCCGCTGGCCCGGGCGACCGCCTCCATCCGGAGCTCGCCGCGTTCGATCAGGCGGCGGGCGAGGTCGACGCGTTCGGCGGTGAGCCAGCTCAGCGGTGTGGTGCCGAGCTCGGCGCGGAACCGCCGGTGCAGGGTGGCGGGGCTGAGCGCGGCACGGGCGGCGAGGTCCGCGACGGTCAGCGGGCGGTCCAGCCGCTCCTGTGCCCAGGCCAGCACCGGGGCGAGCGACGCGTCGGGTACGGCGGGGACCGGTCGCTCCACGAACTGCCGCTGGCCGCCGTCCCGGTGGGCGGCGAAGACCAGCCGGCGGCTGACCGCGTTCGCCACGTCGGCCCCGTGGTCGCGGCGGATCAGGTGCAGGCCGAGGTCGAGCGCGGCCGCGCTGCCGGCGGCGGTGAGGATGTCGCCGTCGTCGACGAACAGCACGTCCGGCTCCAGCCGCACCTTCGGGTGGCGCGCGGTGAACTCCTCCGCCCAGCGCCAGTGCGTGGTGGCGCGGCGGCCGTCCAGGACGCCGGCGGCGGCCAGGGTGAACGCGCCGGTGCAGAAGCTCACCAGCCGGGCTCCGCGCGCGGCGGCGCGGCGGACGGCATCGAGCACGGCGGGGTCGGGGGCCGTCAGCGGGTCCGGCCGGTTGGGCACGATCACGGTGCCGGCCTCGTCGACCGCGTCGAGGCCCGCCACCCGCGACAACGTGAAGAAGCCGTTGTGCATGCGCACGGCGGGTGCGGCGGCGCACAGCGCGAAGTCGTACCACGGCACCCCGAGCTCGGGGCGGCGCAGCCCGAACAACTCGGTGGCGACGCCCATCTCGAACGGGTTCGACCCCTCGTCCACGATCATCACGACGCGTCCCGGGGAGCCGGCGACCCGCTGCGAGGATTCTTGCGACATATGCGATTTCTAGCACTTTCGCGAGATGAAGGCCCACGGCCAGGATCGACGCATGACGAACACACCCATCGACCTGCGGGCCGCGCTGGCCGGTTTCGACCAGTTGTGGAGCCCACGGATCGTCACCCGAGTGAACGACTACGACGTACGGGTCGCCAAGGTGGCCGGCGAGCACGTGTGGCACGCCCATGACGACACCGACGAGTTCTTCCTGGTCATCGAGGGCGAGCTGAGCATCGCCCTGCGCGATGGCGTCTCCGGGGAACGCGCCGTCACGCTCCCCCAGGGGTCGGTCTTCGTGGTGCCGCGCGGGGTCGAGCACCGGCCCTCCTCCGCCCTCGGGGCCTCGATCCTGCTGTTCGAGCCCACCGGGACGTCGAGCGTGGGCGACCGGCACGAGGAGATCCCCGGCCACGTGGACGCCACGACCGGGCACCCGCTCGCCTGAACCCCACCCGCTCCCCGGCGCGACGGCGTTCCCGTAGGACGCGCAGAAAACCGGGCGGACAAGGCCAGGTGCAGTCGGCCGGCGAGCGGCGACAGGCCGCAGGCGCCGGTCGCGGGGCTGAGGCGGGCTTGTCAGGCCGGGTGATGCCGGGTCGCGTCGACGAGGCGGGTGCCGAGCGCACGGATGTGCTCGACGAGTTCGGGCGGCTCGTGCACCGTGAACGGGACGCCGAGCCGCGCGACCCACATGGCCAGCTCGTCGAGGGAGTTCGATCCGGTGCTGAGGACGCACGCGTCCTCCCCCGCCGGCTCGATCACGGCCATCGTCGGCGGCATCCGGACGGCGATGACCTCGGCCGGGGCGTGCACGGTGAACCGGCCGCGGTAGCGGTACGGGTCGACGGAGATCCGCTCCGAGACGTAGCGGACGAGGTCGGCGCCGGGCGGCTCACGAGGGGTGAAACGTGGCCCGTTCGGGGTGCGCAGGCGCAGCCGGTCGACACGGAACGTGCGCCAGTCGGCCCGGCCGGTGTCCCACGCCACCAGGTACCAGCGGCGGCCCGAGTTCACCAGCCGGTACGGCTCGGCGGTGCGGCGATCCCCGGTGCCGTCGTGGGAGCGGTAGTCGAACCGCAGGCTTTCCCCGTCGCGGACGGCCGCGGCGATCGTGGTGAGCACGGCCGGATCCACGGCCGCGTCCCGGCCCGCCAGCGGGACCGTGGCCGACCGCAGGTCGCCGACGCGCCGCCTGAGCCGGGACGGGAGCACCCGCTCCAGCTTGGCGAGGGCGCGGACCGAGGTCTCCTCGATGCCCGCCACCCCGGAGACGGCGGCGGTGCCGAGCCCGATGGCGACCGCGACCGCCTCATCGTCGTCGAGCAGCAGCGGCGGGAGTCCGGTGCCGGCGCCGAGCCGGTAGCCGGGTGCGCCCGCGGTGGCGTCGACGGCGTATCCGAGTTCGCGTAGCCGGTCGATGTCGCGCCGGATCGTGCGCGGCGAGACGCCGAGCCGTTCGGCCAGCTCGGCGCCGGACCAGTCCCTGGGGGTCTGCAGCAGTGACAGCAGCCGCAGCAGCCGCGCCGATGTCTCCAACATGACGGCAATCCTAGGACTGAAGCTGTCCTAGGTGACGCCTACCGTGACAGACATGAACGACGACATGCGGATTCACCCGTTCCGGATCGACGTCCCGCAGGCGGGGCTGGACGACCTGCACGGCCGGCTGGAGGCGACCCGCTGGCCGGACGAGCTGCCCGGTGTGGGCTGGTCCTACGGGGTCCCCGTGGGCTACGCGAAGAAGCTGGCCGAGTACTGGCGCACCGGTTTCGACTGGCGTGCCGCCGAGGCGCGGCTGAACGCGTTTCCGCAGTTCACGACGCGGATCGACGGGCAGAACATCCACTTCCTGCACGTACGCTCGCCCGAACCCGGCGCGCTGCCGCTGATCATCACGCACGGCTGGCCGGGCTCGGTCGCCGAGTTCCTGGAGATCATCGGCCCGCTCACCGACCCCGCGGCGTACGGCGGCGACCCCGCCGAGGCCTTCCACGTCGTCGCCCCGTCCATCCCCGGGTTCGGCTTCTCCGGGCCCACCACCGAGACCGGCTGGGACCTGCGGCGGGTCGCGCGGGCATGGGCGGAGCTGATGGACCGGCTCGGATACCGGCGATACGGCGCGCAGGGCGGCGACAGCGGCGCGGTCATCTCGCCGATGCTCGGCCGTGCCGCGCCCCAGAGCGTGGTCGGCGTGCACGTCAACGGCGCGCTCGGGTTCCCGACCGGCGACCCGGCCGAATTCGAGGGGCTCACCCACGCGGAGCTCGCCCGCCTGGGCCAGTACCAGGATCAGGACCGGGCCGGATACGCGATCATCCAGGCGACCCGGCCGCAGACCCTCGCGTTCGGGCTGCACGACTCGCCGGCGGCGCAGTTGGCGTGGATCGTGGAGAAGTTCAAGGAATGGACCGACCCGGCCCGCGAACTGCCCGAGGACGCGGTGGACGTCGACCAGATGCTCACCGACGTGAGCGTCTACTGGTTCACCGGGACCGCGGCCTCGGCCGCCCGCCTCTACAAGGAAGGGCAGAAGGGCTGGGGGGCGGCGACCGAGTACTCGGCGCTGCCGCACGGCGTCGCCGTCTTCCCCGGCGACGCCGGGGTCCGGCGGATCGCCGAGCGCGAACACAACATCGTGCACTGGTCGGAGTTCGATCGCGGCGGCCACTTCGCCGCGATGGAGGCGCCCGACCTGCTCGTCGAGGACATCCGGGCCTTCTTCCGCCACCTCCGGTGACCGGGATGGCCCGGGCCGTGGCCAAGACGGCGCCGGCTCCCGTCAGGCCGGCGGCCAGTTTCGCAGGACGGCGTCGAGGGCGTCGAGGGTTCTGGACCACGAGGCGTCCGCCTCGCGGGGGTGGTGCCTGAACCCGCCCGCCGTCTCCAGGCTCACGTAACCGTGGAACGTGCTGTGCAGCATCCGCACCGCGTCCGTCTGGTCGGGGTCCGACAGGTCGTATCCGCGCAGGATCGCCCGCGTCATCTCCGAGTGCCGCCGCGCCGGGCCGACCACCGCCGCCGGCGCCGGGTCGAGCTCCATCTGCGCCGCGGCGTACCTGCCCGGATGCTCTTTCGCGTAGCCCCGGTAGGCGTTCGCGAAGGCCACCAGCGCGTCCTTGCCGGCTCGGCCGGCGAGCGCGGCGGCGGCCCTGTCGGCGAGCTCCGTCAGGGCCAGCGCCGCGACCCGCACCCTCAGGTCCTGTACGTCCTTGATGTGCGAGTACATGGCGGCGGGCTTGACGCCGAAGCTGCGCGCGAGCGCCGAGAGGGTCACATTCTGGAAGCCGATCTCGTCGGCCAGGTCCGCCGCCGCCAGGGTCAGGCGTTCCGCGGTCACTCCCGCCCGTGCCATATGCCACCCTTCACGCTTACTTACAAGCTTTAAGTAGTTGCATAATACCCGTAAGGAGGGCTAGCCTCGCCGCCCATGAGACCAGTCACCGAACACGACATACGCACATCATTCGTCAACTGCTCGAAGGGAGAGGCGAAGCGCCTCGACCTCCCCAAGGACCTCGCGGACCACCCCTGGGACGACCTCGACTTCCTCGGATGGCGAGATCCGGGTGCGCCCGAACGCGCGTACCTGGTCGTCGAACGCGACGGCCTCCTCGTCGGGATCGCGCTCCGGGTCACGGCCGGCGGGTCGCGCCGCTTCACCTCGCGCAGCATGTGCTCGTTGTGCCTGACCACGCACACCGGCGGCGGGGTGGCGCTGATGACGGCGCGCCGGACCGGCGAGGCGGGCCGCCAGGGCGACTCGGTCGGGCGGTACCTGTGCGTCGACCTCGCCTGCTCCCTCTACAGCCGGGGAAAGAAGGAGGCCGCGGGCGCCGGAGTCGTCGACGAGTCCCTCACCCCGGAGGAGAAGGTCGCCCGCACCCGGGCCAACCTGCGCTCCTTCCTGGACAAGGTGGTCGCGTGACCGGGGGCGAGGGCGACGGCGGGCATGCGGACGACCAGGGAAATCCCCACGTCAGGTCAAGCCGGTACGTAGATCTTTCAGGCGCTCGGGCAGGCTTCCGGACACCGGCTCCGGAAGCCGCCCCCGGAGCCGGGAACGCCGTGGCGGCAGGAGGATCCGCGCGATCGGGCCGATCGTCACGACTCATGGCGTCTCGTTAACCGATCATTACGGAGTTATGTCCGGGTTTGTCCCTGCTTGACCGATTCGAGTTGGTCTATTACCGTTTTGGGAACACGGGGCATACCTGACCTCTGCGCGGTATGCCTGCCCCATAACCGATCACACGGTCGTCCTTTCCTGGACCTGACCGTTCGACCGCCGAGTCCGCGTCATCGCGGAGCCGGGGACCCACCACTTTTCTGGGGTGAATCGGCACAGCTGTGCCGTAGGGCGACTTCCACGCCCGAACCCGTCAGCTAACCCGGTAGGCGGCTTGGAAGCAAGGGAGTAGACCCCCGTAATGCGAGCCCCCAAGACCTACCTTCGTGCTGCCCTGGTCACCGGAGTCATCGCCGTCTCCAGCGCCGCCGTGCCCGCGGCCATGTCCGCGGCCCACGCTGAGACCGTTCCGGCCAGTGCGCAGGCCAACATCAGCCCCCTCATGAAGGAGGCCGCCTCGCTGCCCAAGGTGAGCCCCCAGAAGCTCCTGCAGATCGCGCAGAGCCAGGTCGGCGTCAGCGAGAACGCCAACGGCGGCGGCACCAAGTTCCACGAGTGGTACATGAACTCGCCCCGCGCGAAGGAGACCGTCGCCCGTGACGGCGGCAGCGTCAACGCCTACGCCAACGCCGCCTGGTGCGACATGTTCGTCTCCTGGGTCGGCGACCAGGCGGGCCTGCGCCCGGTCCTCGGCTGGGACGCCTACACCGTGCAGCACGCCAAGTGGTTCCAGGACAACCACCGCTGGGGCAGCACCGCCAAGCCCGGCGCGGTCGTGTTCTTCGACTGGAACGGCGGCAAGGACATCTACGGCATCGACCACGTCGGCTTCGTCATCAAGGACAACGGCGACGGCACGATCAAGACCGTCGAAGGCAACACCGGCAACGGCAAGGTCGAGATCCGCACCCGGCCGATGAGCCAGGTGACCGGCTTCGGCTACCCGGTCTACACCGCCTGATCCGGTGTGACCCGAAAGAGCGCCCCCGGCGGACCGCCGGGGGCGTTCCGCTGTCCGGAGGACGGTCGCGACACCGCGCCGCCGCCGTACCGCGATCCCGAGCCGCAAGATCATAGGCACGGCGGCAGGACGTGTGCGAGATTGGCCCGACCACAGGCAACAAGCCCGAGGAAGAGGCCCCTCCCCCCGATGACGACCTTCGCGCACACGCGCCGCGCCTGCTACACCGGCTCGTTCACCCAGGCCATCGTCAACAACCTGGCCCCGCTGCTGTTCATCGTCTTCCAGACCCGGTACCAGGTCCCGCTGGAGATGCTCGGCCGGCTGGTGCTGCTGAACTTCACGACCCAGCTCGTCACCGACGTCGTCGCCGTCAGGTACGCCGACCGCATCGGCTACCGCCTGCCGCTGGTGGTCGCGCACGTCCTCGCCGCGCTGGGGCTCGCGCTGCTCGCCGTCGCCCCGGCGATCGCCCCGTCCCCGTACCTCGGGCTGTGCGCGGCGGTCGTCGTCTACGCGGTCGGCGGCGGCCTGCTGGAGGTGCTCGTCAGCCCCGTGGTCGACGCGCTGCCCAGCCCGCAGGAGGGCAAGGCGGCCCAGATGAGCCTGCTGCACTCCTTCTACTGCTGGGGGCAGGTCGCCGTCGTGGCGGGCAGCACGCTCCTGCTGGCCTGGGTCGGCCAGGACGCCTGGCAGGTCCTGCCGCTGGTCTGGGCCGTGGTCCCGATGGTCAACGCGGCGGCCTTCATGCGGGTCCCCCTTCCCGCGACCGTCCCGGACGAGCACCGCACGTCCCTCAGGGCGCTGCTGGGCGCGCCCGCGTTCGCCGCGGCGATCGTCCTGATGCTGGCCGCGGGCGCGGCCGAGCTGACCATGTCGCAGTGGTCGTCGTTGTTCGCCGAGGAAGGGCTCGGCGTCTCCAAGGTGTGGGGCGACCTCGCCGGGCCGTGCCTGTTCGCCGTCCTGATGGGCGCGGGACGCGTCGTCTACGGCCTGTGGGGCGAGCGGATCCCGCTGGTGCCCGCCATGATCTCGTGCGGCGCACTGGCGACCGTCTGCTACCTCGTCGTGTGCCTGTCCGGCAGCCCGGTGCTCAGCCTCGTCGGCTGCGCGGTGTGCGGGCTGGCCGTCAGCCTCCTGTGGCCGGGCACGTTCAGCCTCGCCTCGGCCCGCTTCCCGCTCGGCGGCGCGGCGATGTTCGGCGTGCTCGCGGTCTTCGGCGACGCCGGAGGCGCGCTCGGCCCGTGGATCGCCGGGGCCGCCGCCGACGCCTCCGGCGCGGGTCAGGGCGTACTGCGGGGGCTCGCCGAGCTGCTGCCGGACGACGGCGGCTCCGGCCTGCGCACCGGCCTCGCCGTCGCCACCGTGTTCCCGCTCGTCATCGTCGCCGTCACCCTGCTGTACGGCGTGGCCGCGCGCCGCCGGGGGCCCGCCGTACGCGGGGCGAGCGGCGAGGCGGTCGGGCGGTGAGCCGCGCGCCATGCCATCCAGCTCGCCGGGCTCTGTCTGCTCGTCGCGGGCATCAGCGGAACCATCGACCGCCTCGCCGTACAGCCGGTGTTCGGCGCGGTGCTGAACGTCTTCAACCGCGTCGTCATCCCGCGCGTGGATCTGTTCACCGGCTACGAGGTCCACGCGAACGTGGGCCTGGCGCTCCTCGGCGGCGTGCTCGTCGTCGCGGCGGACGAACGCCGGAAGGCGTGAGGCGACCGCCCTCCCACCGGGCGGCGTGCGCGTTCGCCCCGGAGGGCGCCCGGCCGTGTCCTCCGGCCATCCCCCGGATGGAGGATGCCGGGGCGACGAGTCGGGCGATGCCGCGCGTCGCGCCGCGGCGGGACGCTCAAGGCATGGAAGCCATCGAGGTGCGAGACCTCCACAAGACGTACGGCGGCACCCGCGCCGTGGACGGGGTGACGTTCACGGTCCGGTCCGGGGAGACGTTCGGGATCGTCGGCCACAACGGCGCGGGCAAGACCACGACCGTCGAGTGCCTGATCGGGCTCAGGCGGCCCGACGCGGGCACGGTGCGGGTGCTCGGCGCGGACCCGGCGCGCGGGCGGCGGGCCCTCGCCGAGCGGATCGGGGCGCAGCTCCAGGACAGCTCGCTGCCGGAGCGGATCAAGGTCGCCGAGGCGCTGCGCCTGTTCGGCTCCCTCTATCGTGAGGCGGCCGACTGGCGGCAGGTGATGGAGCGGTGGGGCCTGGCGCCCCTGGCCGGGAAGGCGTTCGGCGACCTGTCCGGCGGGCAGCGGCAGCGGCTCATGCTCGCGCTGGCCCTGGTCGGCGACCCCGAGGTGGTCGTGCTGGACGAGCTGACCACGGGCCTGGACCCGATCGCGCGCCGGGAGACCTGGCGGCAGGTCGGTGATCTGAAGCGGGCCGGCACCACCGTCGTGCTCGTCAGCCACTACTTCGAGGAGACGGAGGCGCTCTGCGACCGGGTGGCCGTCTTCGCCCGCGGCCGGGTGACGGCCGTGGGCACTCCCGGCGAGATCGTCGCCCGGACCGGGACCGCCTCGCTGGAAGAGGCCTACTTCGCGCTGGAGGGAGACAACCGATGAAGGCGTTCACCGCTCTGACGGCCACCGAGCTCAGGCTGCTGTTCCGCGACCCCGCCTCGTTGTTCTTCATGACGGCGTTCCCGCTCATGTTGCTGGTGCTCAAGCGGGGCGACAGCGGCGCGGTTCCCGGCTACATCGCGATGATCGTGGCCATCGGCGGGATCGGCGCGCTGCCGGGCATCGTGGCCTCCTACCGCGAGCGCAAGTTCCTCAAGCGGCTGGCGATCACGCCGGTCTCCCCCGTCATGCTGTTCGGCGCGCAGGTGGTGGCGCAGGTCGTGCTGGGCCTGGCGGGCTCCGCGCTGCTGGTGGTCGTGTCGATCGTCGGGTTCGGCGTGGAACCGCCCAGGAACCTCCCCCTGCTGGCCGCGGCCTTCCTGCTCTGCTCCGTGATGGCCTGCTCGCTCGGCTTCGTGATAGCCGCCGTCGTGCGCAACGCCAGGGGCGCGAGTCTGATCGGCATGCTGGTCATGTTCCCTATGATCTTCCTGGCGGGCGCCGCCGTGCCCAGGAAGGCGCTGCCCGACGCGCTGCGCCGGATCGGCGACTTCCTGCCGCTGACCCCCGGCGTCGACGCCCTCGGCGGCGGCTGGTCCGGCACCGTCGCGGTCTTCCCGATGGTGCTCCTGGCCGGAATAATCGTGGCCGGCACGGCTGCCGCCGTCGCGCTGTTCCGATGGGAGTGACGACGTGAACGTCTGGGAGGCGCGCTGGTTGCGCGCCTTCCATCTGCTTTTCCACGCCTGCCTGGCGCTCGGTCTGATCCTCTGGGTCGGCGACGGGGCGGGCCCGGCCCCGCCGGCGCTGGGGATTCTCGCGCTGATGGCCGCCTGGCACTGGTTCTTCGTCGTACGGCGGCCGGGTCTGCTCGGCCGGCTCAACCCCATGGCGTTCCATCTGGCGGTGCTCTGCGGCCTCTACGTCGCGCTGGTGACGACGGACCGCTCCTTCGACGTGGTGATCTTCGGGCTGATGCCCCAGCCGTACCTGCTGCTGGCCGCCCCCTGGTCGTACGTGGGGGCGGTGGGTACGGTGCTCAGCACCTTCGCCGCCAGGGGGTACCTGGACGATCCCGACGCCCTGTGGCGGCTGGCCGGCAGCTCCGGCCTGGTGGTCGCGGTCGGGTTGTTCGTGAGCTACGTGTCCCGGCAGAGCGCGCAGAACAGAGCGGTCGGGGTGCTGGAGGAGCGGGCGAGGCTGGCCAGGGAGATCCACGACACCATCGCCCAGGGCCTGAGTGGAATCGTCACCCAGTTGGAGGCGGCCGAGCAGGCGATGCCCGACCTGGCGGCCGTACAGAAGAGGATCGCGCTCGCGAAGGAGCTGGCGCGCGACAACCTGCAGGAGGCGCGGCGCTCCGTCGACGCGCTGCGGCCGCGGCCGCTCGCCCACGCGGGGCTCGACGCGGCGCTCGCGCAGGTGGCCGAGCGGTGGTCACGGACGTCGGGGACGACGGCGACCGTGTCGGTGGAGGGCACGCGCCGGCCGCTTTCCGGCGAGGTGGCGACGACGCTGTTGCGGGCGGCGCAGGAGGGGCTGTCCAACGCGGCCAAGCACGCGCGGGCCGGCAGGGTGGCGATCACGCTGACGTACATGGACGACGAGGTGACGCTCGACGTGTTCGACGACGGACAGGGCTTCGACCCGGCCGTGCCCGGCTCGGGTTACGGGCTGGCCGCCATGCGGGAGCGGGCCGGCGGCGTGGGGGGCACGCTGACGGTCGAGTCCGCGCCGGGAGAGGGGACGGCGCTGTGCCTGCGCATCCCCTCAAATTGATGATCGTCGACGACCACCCCGTGGTTCGTGACGGCCTGCGCGGCATGTTCGATCAGGTGGCCGACATCGAGGTGGTCGCGGAGGCGTCCGACGGGTTCGAGGCGCTGGCCATGGCCAGGCGGGCGCGGCCGGACGTGGTCCTCATGGACCTGCGTATGCCGGGACTGGACGGAGTCGGGGCGATCCGGCGGCTCCGCGAGGACCACCCGGAGATCAAGGTGATCGTGCTGACGACGTACGACACGGACGGGGACGTGACGCGGGCCATGGCCGCCGGGGTGGCGGGCTACCTGCTCAAGGACGCGCCGCGCGAGGAGCTGCACCGGGCGATCCGTACGGCCGCCGCCGGAGGAGCGGTCCTGGCCCCGTCGATCGCGTCAGCGCTCATCGGCAAGCCCCCGATCCAGGAGCCGAGCCCGCGCGAGCTGGAGGTGCTGCGCCTGGTCGCGCGGGGCGCGGCGAACAAGGAGATCGCCAGGACCCTGCTGATCAGCGAGACGACCGTGAAGACGCATCTCAAGCACGTCTTCGTCAAGCTCGGCGTCGACAGCAGGGCCGCGGCGGTCGTCGTGGCCATGGAACGGGGGCTCCTCTAGCCCGAGCGGCGGGCCATGGGGGTGACGGGAGCACGGGGCCCGGCCCGGAACGTGGCCCAGCACGCCGCCAGGGCCAGCGCGAACGCGGGGAGCCAGGCCAGCCGGGCGAGCAGCCAGCCGGGACCGTCGGGGACGGTGTGCAGACCGGGCAGGGCCCGGCCCGCGAGCAGACCGACGGCGGTGACCGCGATCATGGCGGTCTGGTGCCAGAGGAAGATCGTCATCGCGGACAGGTTGACCGCCGCGACGACCGCCCAGGCGGCGGGGCGGGCCAGCAGCCGGCGCAGCGGGGCGAGCGACAGCAGCGCCGCCCCGCACTGGGCGAGGCCGAAGGCCGCGGCCGCGAGAGTGGGCGGGGACTGGTTGGAGAGCGCGGCGCCCGGCACTCCGACCATGGAGGCCGGGTAGCCGGCCCACACCACCAGTGCCGCGGTGGCGGCCGCGCCGCCGAGCAGCAACACCCACCCTGTGGTACGGCCGCGCAGGCGGTCGCGGGCCCAGGCCGCGCCCAGGCAGTACGGCACCAGCCACCCGGCCGCCACGTTCACCCAGCCGATCCACGCGGGCCCGCCCAGCCCGAACCGGACCAGGTCGACCAGCGCGACCGCGGCCAGCGGCCACACCGGATGCAGCCGCGCGACCAGCGGGGTCGCCGCCGTCAGCGCCGCGAAGACCAGCAGGAACCACAGCGGCGACCACACCAGCTTGACCAGCGCGTACACGGTCGCGGAGTCGGCTCCGAGGGCGAGCATGACGGTCGCCACCAGAGCCCAGACCGCCAGGACGACGGCCACCGCCCGGAACAGACGGGCCATCCGCGTGCCCAGCCACCGCCCGTAGCCGACGTTCCGCGCGCACGCGGAGGCATGGCTCCTGGCGGCCATCTGGCCGCCCACGAGGAAGAAGACCGCCATGGTCTGGAGGATCCACGACGCCGGGGCCAGGTAGGGCATGTTCCGCAGCGGGCTCGTGACGCGTACGGTGCCGCTGTCGGCGACCAGCGCGGTCACCAGCCAGTGGCCGAGCACCACGCCGCCGATGGCCAGCGCGCGCAGCGCGTCGACGGCGCGGTCGCGATCGGCCGGCGTCGCCGCGTCGACGCGCCGGACGAGCTCAGGCAGCACGGCGCGCCTCGACCGGGGGCCGTCCGGAGACGATCCGGGCGATGTTGGCCAGCGACAGGGAGCCGGCCTTGAAGTAGTCGCTGTGCCTGCCGTCGCCGGCCGCGAAGACGCGCGCGCCGAAGCCCGGGGAGACCGGGTCGGCGCCGAAGCCGAGCGTGACGAAGGGAAGGCGGACGCGGGTGTGCGGCACGCGGGCGACCCAGTCCCGGCTTCCCCTGCCCGCCCAGACGGCCGCGCGGGTACGCAGCGCGCCGACGTGGTCGACGGTGACGCCGGGGCTGCCGATCAGGACGAGGTGGTCGACGTCCAGCCCGGGTACGGCGCGGCCGCAGACCACGCTGCCGTACGAGTGGCACACGAGGGAGACGCGGGCGGCGGGCTTGACCGTGGTCAGCTCCCGCACGAACGTCCGCAACGCGACGGCGCCGTCATCGGCGTGGGCGGCGGTGAGTGACGCCAGGCTCACCGTGTTGGGCGTGCGGTAGCCGAGCCAGGCGATGACCGCGGACCGGTCCCCGAGCGCCTGTCGCAGCCTGAGCGCGCCGGCGCGCAGCAGCCCGTACTTGTCGAGATGAGTGTCGCCGCCGGGGACCAGCACGGCGACGTCCTCGGCCGACTCCAGGTCGCCGAAGACCTCCACGGCACGGCCGCCGTCCCGGCCGTCGAAGGACAGGAACCGGCGCGCGGGATCGGCCATGGCGCTCAGCATCGCGGCCCGCCACCGATCACCGTGGTCGCCGGCCACGCGTTCGGCCGCCCGGATGTCGTCCCGGCTGACGGCGTACCGTGCGGCCAGGGCCGCCGGAGTCATCGTCGTCAGCGGGGCCGTGGTGGCGGGGGCGGGCGCGGGGACGGCCGCGGGGCGCGCCGCACCCACCACCGGCATCGCCAGCGAGGCGGCGATGGCGACGGCCGGCAGGGTGCGGCGCAGACGGGGCGAGTTGATGTCGATCACCCGATCGACGGTGTCGCAGCCGGGGCCCGTGCCGCATCGGACCGCCGTCGGCATCCGCTCCGCCGCCGATAGACCACGGTCGTACACCCGGGGTCCGATGCCGGGGCCCGCCACGCGCCGTTACGATCTCGGGATGCACGTCACCCCTCCGTCGCCGCTGCTGAAGCGTGTGCCGCCCGGTCTCCGGGCGGGCCGCGTCGAGGTGCGCCGGGCCGTCGAACGATGAGCGTACGCGTCGTGCTGGCCGACGACCAGCCGCTGATCCGCACCGCCCTGCGGATGGTCATCACCGACGCCCCCGACCTCGAACTCGCCGGCGAGGCGGCGACCGGGCACGAAGCCGTGCGGCTGGCCGAGGACCTTCACCCCGACGTCGTGGTGATGGACATCCGCATGCCCGGCATGGACGGCATCGAGGCCACCCGGCTGATCAGCAGAGGCCCCAGCCCGGCCCAGGTCATCGTCCTGACCACGTTCGACGAGGACGACTACGTCTACGGCGCGCTGCGCGCCGGCCCGTCCGGATTCCTCGTCAAGGACATGGCCCTGGACGACATCCTCACCGCGATCCGGGTCGTGGCCGCCGGCGACGCCCTGATCGCGCCCGGCGTCACCCGGCGGCTGATCGAGGCGTTCGCCTTCCGCCCCGCCCCCGGGCCGGAACCCCGTGAGCTGGAGGCCGTCACCGGGCGGGAACGCGAGGTCCTGACCCTCATCGGGCGAGGCAGGTCCAACGCCGAGATCGCCGCCGACCTGGTCATCAGCGTCGCCACGGTCAAGTCGTACGTGACCCGGCTGCTGACCAAGCTCGACGCGCGCGACCGGGTCCAGCTCGTCATCCTCGCGTACGAGGCGGGCCTGGTGTCGCCGACGAACGGTTCAGGCGCGTCGGCCTGATCGGGCGGCGGTGACCGGGGGGTCGGAGAGAGGTTCGTCGGATTCTCCGGGATTGCTACGAGGATCCCGGGCCGAATCTCAGGACAGCAGGGTGCCCACCCGCTTGACCGTGCGGATCACGGGCGCGGTCTCCAACTCGCGCACGCCGTGGAGCGGCGCCACCCGCTCGGTGAGGTAGCGGTAGAGGCCGCGGGTGTCGCGGCAGGTCACCCCGACCATGGGGTTGGTCGGGCCGGTGGTGGCCGCCACCATGTCGGCCTCGGGGTGAGCGGCCATCGCGGCGCCGACCGAGGCCAGGGCCGGTCCGCCGTGTTGGGCGGTCTCGGCGATGAGGTGCATCGCACCGGCGCACGCTGCGCACCGCGCCAGGCTCGTTCCTGGGCGCCTCCCGCGGCGGGTGGGGCGCCGGGCGACGTATCCGTGGTTTAATAAATGAACAGTCATTTATTAAATGAGGGAGTGCGGCGGTGGCGGGACGTCCCCGAGGGGTCGACGACGAGGTGATCCTGCGTGCGGCCGCGGAGGTGATCGGCAGGGTGGGCCCGGCCAGGCTCACGTTGTCGCTGGTGGCACGCGAGGTCGGGCTGGTCCCCGGCACGCTCGTCCAGCGGTTCGGGTCCAAGCGCGGACTGCTCCTGGCGCTGGCGGAGCGCTCGGCCAAGGATCCGGACGCGCTCCTGCGCCGGGCGCGCGGCGCGGGCCATCCTCCGCCTGCGGCTCTGGAGACGCTGGAGACGCTGGTGACCGAGCAGATGGCCGGGATGGCGACGCCCGAGACCTTCGCCAACCATCTGGCGTTCCTCTGCCTCGACCTGACCGACCCGGAGTTCCACGAGCACGCCCTGGCCGTCCACCTTGCGCAGGGGCGGGCGATCGAGTCCCTGCTCGCGGAGGCCGTTGAGGCCGGCGAGCTGCGTGCCGGGACCGACGTCGCGGCCCTGGCCGCCACGGTCCAGGCGGTCGCCGCCGGCACAGGCCTGACCTGGGCACTCGAACGGCGGGGCACGCTGGCGCGGCGGCTGCGGGAAGAGATCCGCGCCGTGCTCTCCGCTCATGTTCGCGGCACCCCAGATGTGGAGGAATCATGACGAACACCGCTACACCGTCGCTCGCCGGGAAGGTGGCCCTGGTCGCGGGCGGCACGCGGGGCGGAGGGCGGGGCATCGCCGTGGAGCTCGGGGCCGCAGGAGCGACGGTGTACGTCACCGGCCGGAGCAGCGCGGCCGGGCGTTCGGAGCTGGACCGCGCGGAGACCATCGAGGAGACCGCCGAGCGGATCACGGCCGCGGGCGGCACGGGCATCGCCGTACGGACCGACCACAGCCGGCCCGAGGAGGTCCGCGCCCTGGTCGACCGGATCGCGGCCGAGCAGGACGGGCGGCTGGACATCCTGGTCGACTCCGTATGGGGCGGCGATCCGCTGACCGACTGGGAGCACCCGCTCTGGGAGCAGGACCTGGACACCGGCCTGCGGCTGCTGCGTCAGGCCGTGGAGACCCACGTCGTCACCAGCCGGTACGCGCTCCCGTTGATGGTCGCCCGCCGGAGCGGCCTGGTCGTCGAGGTCACCGACGGCAACACCGCCCGCTATCGCGGGTCGTTCTTCTACGACCTGGCGAAGTCGTCGGTGATCCGCCTCGCCGCGGCCCAGGCGGCCGAGCTGAGACCGTACGGCGTCGCGGCCGTCGCGATCACGCCCGGATTCCTCCGTTCCGAGGCGGTGCTGGACCACTTCGGTGTCACCGAGGACAACTGGAGGGACGGCGCGGCCAAGGACCCGCACTTCGCCCACTCCGAGAGCCCGGCGTACCTGGGCCGGGCGGTCGCCGCGCTGGCCGCCGACCCGGACGTGATCCGCAAGACCGGGCGGGCGCTCGCGACCTGGAGCCTGTACAAGGAGTACGGGTTCACCGACGTGGACGGCACGCAGCCCGACTTCGCCGCGTACTGGGCGGTCGCGCTCGAAGGCGAGTACGGCCCGCTGGGCGAGCCGCTCTGACCACCGCCGCGTCCCGAGCCGGCTCCCGGGCACCTAATGCGGTGGACGAGGCCTTCGGCCCTTCACTAGGGTGGTGGCCCATGTCCAGTCCTGAGGCATCGAGACGCTAGCCACCGGTCCTTCGGTGGCTTCTTGTGATGTCACGCGGCAGCGCCGTCACTGAGGCGGCGCGTCCTTCGTCACCCTCGCCGCCGGATCACCGTCGTACGGACTGATTCTTCTCGGGAGTGCCGTCGCCCTCAGCCGCCTTCGCGGCGCCGGGGCCGGTCTCCTCCATGCGACAGCACCCGCGCGCCCCGGGTGAACGCCGCTCCGCGCGGCGGCTCGGGACGCCGCGCCGGTGCGTCCATGCCGTTCTTCGATGCCTTTCGACGCGACTGTGGAGCACCTGTCCATGCCCTTCGCCATCTACATCCTCGGACTCGCGGTCTTCGCCCAAGGAACGTCCGAGTTCATGCTGTCCGGACTGATCCCGGACATCGCCGCCGAGCTGAACGTCTCCATCTCGGCCACCGGCACGCTGACGTCCGCCTTCGCCGCGGGAATGATCGTCGGAGCACCCCTGATGGCGGTGCTCAGCCTGCGCTGGCCACGCCGGCGGGCGCTACTGGCCTTCCTGGTCGCGTTCATGCTCGTGCACGCCATCGGCGCGATCACCGCCAGCTTCTCCGTACTCCTCGTGACCCGGGTGCTCGGGGCGCTGGCCAACGCCGGTTTCCTCGCCGTGGGACTCGCGACCGCGACCGGCATGGTCGAGCCGGACGCCAAGGGACGGGCGACCTCCGTCCTGCTGGGCGGCATCACCCTCGCCTGCGTCGCCGGGGTGCCCGCCGGAGCCGTGCTCGGCCAGACCCTCGGCTGGCGATCGGCGTTCTGGGCCGTGGCCCTGGTCTCCCTGCCGGCCGTCTTCGCCGTGTTGCGCGCGGTGCCGGACACCGTTCCGGCGACCGGCGGCCCGGACGAGGCCCGTCCCGGCGCGCGGCGCCAACTGCGCGCCCTGCGCAGCCCGCGACTCCTGGTCGTGCTGCTGCTGGCCGCGCTGGTGAACGCCGCCACCTTCTGCACCTTCACCTATCTGACCCCGCTGATCACCCACGTCAGCGGCTTCTCCGAGCACTGGGTGCCGGCGATGCTGGCGCTGTTCGGCCTCGGATCGTTCGCGGGAGTGACCGTCGGCGGCCGCCTGTCCGACACGCGGCCCATGCGGGTCCTGATCCCGGGCGGGATCGCCCTCCTCGCCGGGTGGGTACTCTTCACGGCCACGGCCGGCAGCCCCGTCGCCGCGCTCCTGCTCGTCTTCCTCCAGGGCGCCCTCTCGTTCGCCGTCGGCTCGACCCTGATCACCCAAGTCCTGTACGCGGCGACCCGGGCGCCCTCGCTCGGCGGCTCCTTCGCGACCGCGGCCCTCAACGTGGGCGCGGCCGCCGGTCCCGCCCTCGGCGGCGTCACCATCGCCGCCGGGTTCGGCTACCGCTCGCCGCTGTGGGTGAGCGCCCTGCTGGTGGCCGCGGCGTTCATCACGGCGGGCCTCGCCCACGCCGTACGGCGCATGCGGACCCCGGCGCGCGAGGACGGGCCGGCCTCCCATGTCATGCAGCGACCGCACATGTGACCGGCGGCGAAACCTTCGTGGCCCCCACGCGACCGAGTCCGGGCTGAACGTGGTGGAGAGCTACAACGGGGGCAACGATTACATCCGCTTCGGCAAGAGCCACGCCGAGCGCCGCCTGGACCTGAGCGGGCCGCCTTCCCCGCCGGAGGCGTTAAGCGCGCATCTCCGGCGTACTGCCGAGCTCACCTATTCAACTATCGTCAGCGGTCCGGGGTGAGGAGGGGTTTGACGTCCAGGATCGGGGTTGCGTCAAGGGCTTCGAGGTTGCGAACGTGGACGCGCGTACCGGCGACGGCGAGGATGTGGACGGTGTGCAAGCCGATCGGGTTGGGCCGGTCTGGCGCGCGGGTGGCGAAGACGCCGGTGAGCGGCCGGGTGGCGTCGCCACGCGGGTGGACGGTGAGGGTGTCGCGGTCGGAGCGGTCGAGCCAGGTGAGCAGCAGTACATCGGTGCCCGGGGTCAGGCCATCCAGAGCGGGGGCGTACCGGTCGTCGAAGACAAGCCAGGCATCCGGTGCTCCCTCGTCGGGCTGCCGGGGCGCCGCCGCCCGATCGGTCAGTGTCGACTCGACGCGCCCGACAGGGCGCAGCGTGAATTCGGTCAAGAGTCCTGGATCCTTTCCTGGGGTGCGGCATGACCACGGACGTTCCAGCAACGTGGTTACTGTGCTTCCTCCAGTTGCTTGCTGATCTGATCGATCCGGCGGATCCGACCGTCTGAGGCCAGGTGGCCGAACATGTAGATCTCCGCCGCGAAGATCTTGCCCTTGCGCAACTTGGTGCGCAAGGTCCACCGAGCGGCGATCCGGTCACCCGAGACCAGCGCCTCGTGGATCTCGACACCAGACCAGTCGTCAGCGGTCATCACCTCTTTGTCGACATTCTTACGGACAGGGCGGACGTGATCGATCATGCGCTGCCGGTCGATCACGAGCCCGTCGTTGCAGTACTCGAAGTCCGGAACGAAGTAGCGGTCGAGGATCGCGTCAGGCTCCTCGTCGGAGACAGCCATGTCCCGGGTGTAGGTGATCAGAAAGTCAGCGAGGTCGCGCTCGGAGCTGATGCCCATAAAGCTTCCTTGAAGGGAGAGGGGCCTGCGTTTACCGGTAGATCAAAAATCATCGCTATCACCGATTACTTCGCCTGAGCAGTGTCCCGAAGGCCCTTACGCGGCGATGTCGGCCTCGACGTGGGTGACGGCGGTCATGACGCCGCAGGCCGGCAGGGACAACGGGAGTGACGTGGCGTACCGATGGCGGCATGAATCGTGCCCTTCGACGGTTGTGTGAGCGGAGTCTCGATCTTCGCCGCCCGCACCTGCCGCCGTCGTCGTACGGCCGAAGACGTTCGCGTTACTCCCGCCGTCGTACGTTCCCGCGCGGCTACGGCACCGGGAGCAGCCGCTCGGTGTGGCCCGGCCCTGTACGCAGGCGTGTGATCGCCGCGCCCAGGCCGAACAGCAGGACGCAGGAGAACTCCGTCGCCGTGACCGTCACGCCCGTGACGGCGGTGATCACGATCGGACTCGGCCGGATGTGCACTCCCATAGTTCGCTCTCCGGACTGTTACCAGGACGGATCCGGGGAGACGGGGCCCGCCTGGAGGTAGGCGAGGACGGCCATGACGCGGCGGTTGTGGTCGTCAGAGGGCGGGAGGCCGAGCTTGGCGAAGATGTTGTTGGTGTGCTTGCCGATCGCCTTGTCCGTGACCCCGAAGCGGGTCGCTATCGCCAGGTTGGACAGGCCCTCCGCCATCAGGGCGAGGACCTCGCGCTCCCTGATGGTCAGCTCCGCCAGGGGTTCGTCCCTCGATCGGCGGGTCAGGAGCTGGGAGATCACCTCCGCGTCCATGGCGGTGCCGCCGCCGGCGACCCGGCGCACCGAATCGACGAATTCCGCGACATCGCCGATGCGGTCCTTCAGGAGGTATCCGATGCCACCCGACCGGTCCGAGAGGAGCTCGCGGGCATAGAGCTGCTCGACGTACTGCGACAAGATCAGCACCGGAAGCCCGGGCCAGCGGCGCCGGGCCTCCAGGGCGGTGCGCAGGCCCTCGTCGGTGAAGGTGGGCGGGAGCCGCACGTCGATGACGGCCACGTCGGGGGTCTGCTCCACCAGAGCCGTCAGGAGCATGGGGCCGTTGTCCACCGCTTTGACGACCTCGAAGCCGTGCGCCGACAGCAGCCGGATCAGGCCATCGCGAAGCAGGGCGAGATCCTCGGCGATCACTACGCGCACGGCAGCTCCATGGTGAGGATGGTCGGACCGCCCGGCGGGCTCTGCACGGTCAGCGTGCCGTCGAAGGCGGACAGGCGTTCCGCGATCCCGCGCAGGCCGCTGCCCGCCGCCGGATCCGCGCCGCCGTGCCCGTCGTCGCCGACGACCAGGCGGAGGCCGTCGCCGGTGTGGCGCACTCGTACCCATGCACGGGTGGCCCGGCTGTGCTTGGTGACGTTGGACATGGCCTCGACCGCGGCGAAGTAGAGCGCGGACTCGACCGGCGGCTCGGGGCGGCCGGTCAGGACGAGGTCCGTGGCGACCGGGATGGGGCAGAGCAGGGCGGCCGCTTCGATCGCGCCTGTCAGGCCGCGGTCGGCGAGTACGGGCGGGTGGATGCCGCGCACCAGATCGCGCAGGTCGGTGAGGGCCTGTCCGGCTGACTCCCATGCCTCCTCGATCAGCGCGCGGGCCTGCTCGGGGTCGCCGGCGCTCCTGGCCAGGCCGAGGTTCATCCGTACCGCGATGAGCCTGGCCTGGGCGCCGTCGTGCAGGTCGCGCTCGATCCGGCGCAGTTCGGCCGCTCGCGCGTCGACGGCGGCGGCCCTGGAGGCGGTCAGCTCCCGCACCCGCTGGGCCAGCGAGCCGCCACCGCCGAGGAGCAGTTCGGCGAGCCGGGCCTCGGCCAGTCCCATGAGCGCGGCGACGGCCAGGGCGAGTGCCGAGAGGGTGAGCAGCGCCAGGCTGAGCGCGAAGGTCACGCTCGGGCTGTTGACCGCGGGCTGCAGGGAGAAGATGACACCCACGGTGTTCACCACGGCGGCCATCGCCATCAGGAGGGCCGGGCCGACGACGGCGTTGATCGCCAGCCAGGCCGGCACGCGCAGGCCGGGCGCACGCGCGGGGACGGCCCGGCCCAGCACCGCTCCCGCCCACGCTCGCTGGAGCGAGACGAGAGCCGCGCGGACGGCCGGCACCCAGGCGAGGACCACAGCCACGCCCGTGATCGCGTTCAGCGGCACCCCGGCCGCCGCGATCAACCCTCTCCTGACTCCGCGCACCCCGCCAGTCTGCCTGCCGATCACCGGCCACACGGTAGGTCCAGCCCTACCTTCGCGGGTGGGAAATCCCACCTCATGCGCTGGGCTTGGGCGGATGGAGGGCGCGAGCACACGTGGCGAGGCTGAACCCCGTGATCGAAGTCAATGGCCTCACAGTCAGGTATGGCGACGCCACCGCGGTGGACGAGCTCACCTTCGCCGCGAAACCGGGCCAGGTGACCGGTTTCCTCGGCCCCAATGGCGCCGGGAAATCCACCACGATGCGAGCCATCCTCGGCCTGGAAGCCCCGCAAGCCGGCACCACCCTGGTCGCCGGGCGGCCCTACGCCTCGCTCAGACGCCCGCTGCTGACGCTCGGGGCGCTGCTGGACGCAGGAGCCGTACACGGTGGCCGCACCGCACGGGCGCACGTGGCGTGCGTGGCGCGCAGCAACGGCATCGGCCTGGCCCGAGTGGAGGAGGTGATCGACCGGGCGGGCCTGACGTCCGTGGCGGGCAAGCGGATCGCGACGTTCTCGCTGGGCATGAAGCAGCGGCTCGGGATCGCGGTGGCGCTGCTGGGCGACCCGGAGGCGCTGATGTTCGACGAACCGGTCAACGGACTGGACCCGGAGGGCGTGCGGTGGATCCGCGAGCTGATGCGCACGCTGGCCGCGGAGGGGCGGGCGGTGCTCGTCTCCAGCCACCTGATGGCCGAGATGGCCGTGACCGCCGACCACGTCGTGGTGATGGGGCGCGGCCGCCTGATCGCCGACACGGCCATGGCGGCCCTCGCCGAGCGGTACCGGCGCCACGTGCTCGTCCACACCGCCGACCCGGCCGCGCTGGCGACGGTTCTGCAGGCCAACGGGGGCGTCGTCCGGGTGGAGGACGGGCTGGCGGTGACCGGGCTCGACGCCAGGCGCATCGGCGAGCTGGCCTTCGCCCACGGCATCGCGCTGTACGAGCTCACGCCGCGCGAGGCCTCCCTGGAGGAGGCGTTCATGGAGCTGACCGACGACAGCAGGGAGTACGTGGCACGATGAAGGACGCGATCGCGGCGGAGTGGCTGAAGTTCAGAACGCTCCGCTCCAACCTCTACCTGCTGATCTCCGCACTGATCGCGGTGGGCCTCAGCTCGGGCGTGGCCTTCCTGGTCACACGCGGTTTCGACGCCCAGCAGGGCGCGGACCTGCGGCGCTTCGACAGCCTGGGCGACGGGCTGGGCACCGGCCTGCCCTTCGCCTACCTCGTGATGGGCGCGCTCGGCGCGCTTTCCATCACCACCGAATACGGCACGGGCCACATCAGCACGAGCCTCACGGCCGTCCCCGCTCGCCGCACCTTCCTCCTCGCGAAGATCCCGGTCCTGGTGGCCGTGAGCCTGGTCGCGGGGCAGGTGCTCGTCTTCGGCATGTACGCCGCCACCATGGCGGTCCTCGGCACCAGAGCGGACACGCTGCTGCTGGACGGGGAGACGCTCGGTGCCTCCCTGTCCGAGCCGGGCGTCCTGGCGGGGCTGCTGGTCACCGGCGCCTCGATGCCGCTGGTCGCGCTCATGGGGCTGGGACTCGGCACGGCGATCCGTTCCACGGCGGGCACGCTGGTCGCGCTGATCGTCGTGCTGCTGATCCTGCCCGTCGCCGCGCAGACCCTGCCGCGCCCGCTCGGCCACCAGATCGGCGCGCACCTCATCGGGGCGCTGCCCGGCCAGATAGCCGCTGACGGCCTGCTCACCCCGATCGCAGCGGGCGCGTTGCTGGCCGCCTACACCGTCGCCGCCCTGACCGCCGCGGCGGCCGCCATCGCGCTGCGCGGACACCGCCTCCGGCCGCTGCTCGCCGGTTCGGCCGCCACCGTCCTCCTGGTGGGCGCCGCGCCCGTATCCGCCGCCGCCACTCCCGACTCCATATTGACGTGGAAGCCCTGCGACAAGCTGCTCTGCAGCGAGATCCGCGTCCCCGTCGACTGGGCCGAACCCCGGGGCCGCACGATCACGCTCCCCCTCGCGATGCTGCCCCACACCGGCAGGCGCCACCGCATCGGCGTGCTGTTCTCCATCCCCGGCGGGCCCGGCGGGTCCGGAGTGCAGGACCTCGAGCGGCGCGCGGGCAGCTTCGCCCAGATCCGGGACCGCTTCGACGTCGTCAGCCTCCTGCCGCGCAACGGTGTCGAGCTGGGCGTCCTCGATCAGGACTGCCTCACCACCGGCCCGTGGATCACCAGGCCGGACAACGAGCGCGAGTGGGCCGCGCTGGGCCGCGCGAACCGGGCGGCCGCCGAACGTTGTCGCGCCGCCGACCCCGAGCTGTTCGGTCACCTCGACTCCGCCTCGTTCGCGCGCGACATCGACGCGATCCGTTCGGCGATGGGCGAGCGGCAGCTCACCTTCATGGCCACTTCTTACGGCGGCGTTCCCGGGCTCGCCTATGCCAGGCTCTTCCCCAGCCGGGTACGAGCGATGTACCTCGACGGGACCGTCAACAGGCTCCGGGACAAGAGCGAGGAGGATCGAGCGCGATACGCCCTTATGGAGGCGCAGTTCACCCGCTTCTCCCAGTGGTGCGCGAACGACTCCGCCTGCGCGCTGCATGGACGCGACGTCGGCACGGTGTGGAACGAACTCCGCTCCGCAGCCGACCGCTCCCCCGTGCCCGCCGAGAAAGGGGTCGCGTACAGCGGGTTCGACATCACCGTGGCCGCCATGCCCCACCTCGTCACGCCCGGCGTGGGCAACGCCCGCTGGAAGGAACTGGCCCAGGCGATCAGGCGGGCCGAGAAGGGGGACGCCACCGGATTCTCCGACTACGTCAAGGCGGGAACGCTGGGCAGCTTGAAGCCACCCTCGTTCGTCGGGATGAACATGACCCATTGCCTGGACGGAATCCGCTATCGCGACTACGCGGAGTACCGCCGCCTGCGAGCCCTGGGCGACCGGATCGCACCGCACCTGTCCGGTAACGAGCTGTGGCACCCACTGGGCTGCGTGGGCTGGCCCGAACCGGTACGCGATCCCACCGCTCCTCTTCCCGTGGACCGGCTGCCGCCGTTCGTCGGCGCGGGCACGTGGACCGACTATGCGGACACCGCCGACCTCGCCCTCCGGGTGCCGGGATCGGGCACGATCCGCTTCGAGGGGCATGGGCACGGGCTGTACCACACGGGTGACCCGTGCACGATCGCGCACGCCAACCGGTACTTCATCGACCTCCGCGTCCCGCCCGGGAACACCGTCTGTCGCGCGGAGAGTTGATCCGTCGTGCGGCACGACGGCCGGAGGCGAGGCGACGCGAGCGTGGTCCGCACGGTGCGCCGAAACCGGGCCCTCGGTCTTGAACTCGTACGCCAGCCCGCACCGTACGAACCGAGCGGCCTGTACATGCACCTCCGCATGGTGGAGATCACGGTGGAGATCAGGGTGGAGGTCGGGTGGAGAGCCGATCGTGTGCGTCAGACGGGCAGGGTCGCGGCGAGGGGTGCGCCGATCTGGACGTGGAAGTACGCCGCGAAATCGTCGTCGTCGACACCGCCCCGCGACGCGTCGATGATCACGACGGACCCGGCCACGATGCCGGTGAATCCCGTACCGGTCCTCCGGCACTGTTCGAGGCGCTCGGTGATCGCGCCGCGAACGGCGTCGGTCAGGAAGGTGAGCCCGTGCGGGAACTCCTGGCTGAGCGGATGCCGTTGCCGCCCCGACTCGATCAGGCTGCCGATGCCGAAGCCGGCCGACACGATCTGATCACCGCGGAGGCTGACCCGGAAGTAGCCGTTCGACTGGGGACGGTTGCAGCTCTCCTGCGGCGGATAGAAGCAGTCGTATCCGCCGGCCAGGAGGTCGCCGACGGCCGAGCTCATGGTGGTCGCGTAGTGCTCGGCGCCGAACGGCCACCGCCGCACGGAGCCGTCCCTGGCGGTGACGACCAGCCCGTTGAGGTCCGAATAGTTGTAGTCCGCGTACTCGTCCCGCCACCCGGCCCGGGGTATCTCGCCGCTCCGCCGCACCGTGTCGCTCCGGCGGTCGCGGTCGAAGTCGTCGATCTCCTCGCGGAGGCGGTCGCCGGCGCCGGACCAGACCGCGGTCAGCGACGAGGCGGCGGCAGCGGCGACCTGGCCGTCTTCCTTCCCAGCGGGGGCCGGGAACCACGCCCAGGCGAGCCGGTCCTCGCGGTCCAGAAGGAACTGCGCCACCTGCGGAACGACCGTGTCCGTCTCGTCACGGCGACCGATCCGGCACCACAGGGAGCGGCCGTCCGCGTTGCCGCGGACCTGCGCGCAGAACCAGCCGGCCTCCGTCAACGGCCGCGTGAGGGCCCCGGCGGTGCCGTTGGCCGGGACGGGCTCGGCGCGCGAGGTCTCCCCCGCCGCTTCGTGGTCGTACACCCCGTGGGGCGGCAGCGGCGGCGGGTCGGCCGAGCGGGTGCAGCCGGTCAGCGTGAGCGGGGCGATGACCATGATCGTCAAAGCGGCGAGCACGGCGCGGGCGACGGGCCGCCGCCGAGGGGCGGTCATGGAGACGGGACGGAACACGGGGTTCATCGAAGCGGCTGACCACCGGCTGGGCAACTTCGGGCCGCGCTTGCTGGCGGTGGGCACCTTCTTGATGCTCACGACCGAGTTCTTGGTCGCGGGCCTGCTGCCGGAGATCGCTGGCGACCTGCGGGTGAGCGTGCCCCAGGCGGGGCTGCTGATCACGGTGTTCGCGGTCGGGATGATCATCGGTGCGCCCCTGATGGCGCTGCTGACGCTGCGGCTGCCCAGACGGTTGACGCTGATGCTGGCCTTGGGCGTGTTCGCGGCCGGGCACCTGGTCGTCGCGGTCGGCTCCAGCTTCGCGCTGCTGCTGGCGGCACGGTTTGTGACGGCGCTGGCGACCGGGGCGTTCTGGGCGGTGGCCAACGTGACCGCCGGCCGCGCCGCGGGTCCCGCCGCGGGCTCCCGCGCCCCTGGGCCTGGTGGGCGCCGGAGGCATGCTCGCCAATGTCGTCGGTGTGCCGCTCGGCGCGTTCGCCGGGCAACTGGTGGGCTGGCGGGGCCCGTTCTGGGCGCTGGCGGTCCTGGCGGTGGCGGCCGCCGGCCTGATCGCCCGCACCGTCCCGCACGACGGCCCGGATCATCGGGCGGTTTCGGTGCGGTCGGAGGTGGCGGCTCTGCGCTCGGGTCGCCTGTGGCTGGTGCTGGCTGCCTGCGCGACCACGACCGGCGGGGTGCTGTCGGCCTACTCCTACATCGCGCCGCTGCTGACCGGCCGGACCGGTATCGCGGCCGGGCTCGTGCCGCTGGTGCTCGTCGGCTTCGGCATCGGAGCCTTGGCGGGCTCGCTGGTCGGGGGCCGGCTGGGGGACGCCCGCCCGCACACCGCGACGATCGGGGCGGCCACGGGTGCCACGGTCCTGCTGCCGGCGATCTGCCTGCTGTCGGCCCACGCCTGGGCCACGGTCGTTCTGGTCGCGCTGCTGGGGTTCTTCGGGCTCGGCGCCAATCCGGTGCTGATCTCCCTGTCGGTCCGCTTCGCGGGTGAGGCGCCTACCCTGGCGTCCGCCCTGAGCGTCTCGGCGTTCAATCTCGGCACGGCGGTCGGCACCTGGATCGCCGGGCACGCCCTCGACTCGTCCCTGGAGGCCACCGGACCCGCCGTGGTCGGCGCCGCCATCGCCACGCTGACCTTGATCCCGACGATCAGGATCGCCCTCGTCCAGCGCCGCCGCTCGGTGAAGCGCCCAGGGAGACACGGAGGATTCGCATGTCCAACCCGTACATGACCGACGCCAAGCAGTACAACGTGAGCTCCGATGCGACGATCGACCAGAACCGCGAGAGCGGCGCGGGCCTGTACGACGAGATCAACCCCGGCCGGCGGATCACGCTGACGTAGGTGTTCGACATCCCGGCCAAGGCGACGCCGCGAGTGATCGGCATGGTCGGGCTGGAGGGGGGCGGCGTGCGTGGTCGCACCGATGATCAGCCGGGTCCGCCGACGATCTCCTCGCGGGTGAGGCGGGAGAGCGCCTCTACGGCGCGCAGGAAGCCCAGGCGCTCGTCCGCGGGCAGCCGGGCGAGCAGCCGTTCCTCGTTGGCCTGGATGGCGGCCCGCGCCGACCGGCAGGCGTCGCTGCCCCTGGCCGTGATCGCGAGGATGCGCGCCCGGCGGTCACGGGGGTCGGGGTCGCGCGAGATGAGCCCGTCGGCCTGCAGCCTGTCCAGAGTGCTGATGATGCGGGTCTTGTCGGCGCCGATCGCCTCCGCCAGGGCGGCCTGGGTGCGTACGGTGTTGTTGTCGAGGGCGGTGAGCACCGCGTAGCCCCACATGGTGATCCCGTGTGCGGCCAGCACAGGTCGCTCGGCGGCGATGAGCGACTGCACCAGGGGCTGGAGCATCTCGGCAAGGTCGCGGCGATCCGTCACGGGCCCAACGATAGTCGTTGACAGATGAAAAGCATCTGTAGATTATATGCGGATGCCTACTAATTCTGCAGTGCGACTGATCCGCAACGACCGTCTCGCGAAGACCGTCGAATACGCCTACGCCGCCGTCGCCGACGCCCCCGTGCGTTCCATCTGGGTGGCCGGCGCCTGCCCGCTCGACCTCGACGGCAACACGGTCGCCGTCGGGGACTACGCGGGCCAGACCCACCAGGTGATGCGCAACCTTGTGACCGCGCTGGAGGGCGCCGGCGCGTCACTGACCGACGTCGCCAAGACCACCGTGTACGTGGCCTCCTCCAACCAGGCCGACCTGGTCGCCGCGTGGGAGGTGTATCGCGAGTACATGGGCGAGCACGACGTGCCCAGCACCCTGCTCGGGGTCGCCGTTCTCGGCTACCACGACCAGTTGGTCGAGGTGGAAGCCGTCGCGGTGATCCCCGGCTGACGGAGTCGCGCGTTCCCGTGCATGAGCCGGCGGTGGGCGGAGGGTGAGCAATGTTGAGATCGCCTACCCGCCCGCCGACTTCACCGTCACGGGCGCCGGCCGCATCGGCCGGAGCCCCGTAGGCGTCCGCCGTCGCGGCGAGGCGCCGTTCGGCGCCCGGCAACCTTCACCTGCACCGGATCCCGAAGAGGGCCGACGCGCCCCTCGAGGCGCTACCGGCCTCGGGCGAGAACGAGGCCGATCCGCTCCCCCAGCCCTTGGCCGTACCCGAGCTGGACCAGCAGCTCGCACACCGGCTCCAGATACCGCGCGTTGGTCATCGGCCCCACGTCGATCGCGTCGAACCCCAACTGGGTTCCCAGTTCGACGGCGACCTTCCTGCTCTCCGGGTCGTCTCCCGCCACCGGCACCAGCAGCCGGCGGCCATCCAGCACGGGAGTCGCCATGGTGGCCGCGAACACGGTGTTGAACGCCTTGACGACCCTCGCGCCCGGCAGCGCGGCCGCGACCTGCTCGCCGCCCGAGGTCTCGTGGCCCACGGTCAGGGACATGAAGTCGGGCGACAACGGATTGGTGGCGTCGATCACGACCTTCCCGCGCAGCGCCGCCTTCAGTTCGCCGTCGAATCCCTTCACCGCCGGGTAGGGCACGGCCAGTACGACGACGTCGGCGCGTGTGGCCTGGTCGACCGCCCGCTCCTGAGGCGTCGAGGTGTTGACGGTGGTGACACCGTGGCCGACCTCGGCGAACCGCTCCGCCAGGACGGAGCCGACGTTGCCCGTTCCGATGACGCAGATCTCCACGAGACTTCTCCTGTTCTTGTTTCGAATTCGAAGCAACGTAGCACACTTAACTTCGAATTCGAAGCACCCGGTAGAGTGACGCTCATGGGCGAGCCCAGATGGCTGAACGAGACCGAGATGCAGGCGTGGGCCGGCTTCCTCGAGGCGTCCGACCTGCTCAACCGGCTGGTGGAACTTCATCTGCGCGAGGCGGGCGGGGTGACCCGGGTGCAGTACGAGATCCTGCACCGGCTCAACGAGAGCCCCGAGAGCCTGCGCATGACCGAACTGGCCGCGCTGATGGTCTGTTCACCGAGCGGCCTGAACTACCAGGTGGGCCAACTGGTCAAGAGCGGGCTCGTCCGGCGCGATCCCGACCCCTCCGACGAGCGCGGCATCCTGATCTCCCTCACCGAGCAGGGGCGTGCCGTACTCCTCGCCGCGGCTCCGGGGCATGTGGCGACCATCAGGGCGGGCTTGATCGACCTGCTGAGCGAGCAGCAGGTGGCGCAGCTCGCGTCGATCATGAAGGTCGCTCGCGACCACTTGCGGAGCCTCGTCCCGACGGCGCCTTCCCGCAGGGCGGTCGACAAGCGGAGCTGACCGGTCATCTCCCACGCCCCGGACATCAGGCGCCGGCCGGGGCCGTCACGTCCGCGGCCGCCTGCCGGAGCGCGCGGCGGCACGCCTTGATCCCGGGGTGCCGGCTGCGGCCTTGGCGCACCGCGGTGAAGACGCGGCGGCTGCGCTGGCCGGCGGGAAGCCGACGCAGCGCGACGGTCGGCGGCTTTCCGTTCCATACGAGGTCGGGGAGCAGGGCGACGGCGTGGCCCAGCTCGACAAGGCGCAGGTGGATCAGGAGGTCGGTGGTCTCGAAGCGCACATCGGGTTCGAAGCCGGCGTTGCGGCACAGGGTCATGGCCCAGTGGCGGGCGGCGGTGCCCTCGGGCTCCATGACCCACGGGTGGCCGGCGAGCGAGCGCGGCGAGGCGGTGGGGCCGTACTTCTCGTCCGCGGGTCCGGGCGTCGCCAGGTGGAGGGGGTCGTCGAGCAGATCTTCCTGTTCGAGTCCTGCGGGCCGAGGGTTGGGGTTACCCGGATACTCCTCGGCGATGACCAGGTCGAAGTCGCGGGCCTGGAGCGCGGGCAGGGCCGCTTCCGGAGGCATCTGCGTCACGTGCACCCGCAGGGCGGGGTGGAGGTCGCGCAGCATGGTCAGCGCGGGCGGCACCAGGGCGAGGGCCGCGGTCTGGAACGAGGCGATGCGCAGCGTGCCGGTCAGTTCGGTCAGGGAGGTCGCGATGTCCGCCTCGGCTCGTTCCAGCCGCTCCAGCACCGCCTCGGTGTGCGCGACGAGGATCTCCGCCTGCGTTGTCAGCCGTACCCGGCGGCCGACCGGTTCCAGCAGCGGGACACCGACCTCCGCCTCCAGGAGGGAAAGCTGCTGGGAGACCGAGGACGGGCTGTAGGACAGGGCGGCGGCGACGGCCGCGAGGGTGCCGCGGTGCTTGAGTTCGCGCAGCAGTCGCAGTCGGTGCAGGTCGTACATCGGCGGATCGCTCTCTTCGCTTCTCGCGCGTCCGTGGAACGGTCGGTTCTCCTGATGAATATAGGTCGGAAACATTCGCTGGACCGACGGAACGCGGAGGCCGCACGCTCGGACGCACGACAGGTCTCGCGCTCATCGGCTTCGGCCTCGCGGTCGCGACCGCGTCACGCTGATCGGCGGCCGCCGTCCCGGCACGCCGGCAGCTGCTACGAGTCGCCGGCGCGGCCGGGGAGCAGCCACAGCCCCGCAACGCCATGATGACGTCTCCGGCAGTGCCGCCCCGGCCACGCCGGCGGGCCGTTCTTGGTCTTGCCGACGATGTCGCGGCGCGGTCCCCGGCCAGGGAGAGGACCGCCGCCGCGACATCCCCGCTAGTCCCCGGCCATCACGGTGAAGGTGAACCCGGCGCTCACCGGACGCCGCAGCGGAATGTCGCACTTGATCCGGCGCAGCACCTCGTTCCTGCTGATGCCGAGCCCTTGCGCGATGAGCCGCTCCGGTCGCATCGGCACCGGATCCTCGAAGACGACCTCCACCTGGACCGGCCACGTCTCGTCGAGCCATGCCGACGGGGTGTCCAGCCGCCAGGCCCCCTTCCAGTCCAGCGTGAACCGGTTGCGCCGGGCGAGCAGCGGATCCAACAGTTTGGCCGCCACCAGCTCCGGATCGTTGGCGCGGTAGCCGTCGAGCTCGGCCGGATCGAAGGATCTGACCGGCGCTCGCTCGTGCACGGTGAGCTTGCTCGTCCGATCACAGGACACGCAGCGGACCAGCAGCCACACGTCCAGCAGCTTGCCGTTGGCGTTGACGCGGAACCTGCCCGCGCCGGTGGTGGCCGACTCCGACCGACAGTCGACGCACCGAAACGACAGTAGAGGCAGCCTGGTCCGACGAACGACCCAGGGCAGCACGGTATGAGGTTGTGAAGACATGATCTCTCTAGACCTGACACGAGGCCGATTGCGCGCGGCCTCAAACGCTGTATGACCGGGCGCACATGGGCAGCCCGGCAGAGCCGACGAGAGGGTCGGCTTGAAGGTGAGCGGAAGAAGGTGTCAGGTCTAAAGAGCAGGCGGGGTCACGCGGTTTGTCCTCTGTCCTCACTGCGACGGGGCCGCAGGCAACCTACGGGAACGCGGAAGGAAGGCTCAAACGGTTTTCCGGCGGCGGTGATGCCTGTCAGTTGAGTCCACCGCGGCAAGTCCGCAGCCGCAACGCGACCGGCAACAGCTCACCCGATTCCGCGCGGCCCACCGTCTCGCCGCCGACCGGCCACTTTCCCGCTCGGCCGGTGGCGCCCTGTTCCGCACCTCGGGTCGCCGCCCTCCTGGGCCTTCGGGCGCCGCGAACCCAACTTGATAGGCAAGTCGGTACTTGCCTATTGTGGGAGTCATGGCGGAGGATGTCTTCAAGGCCCTGGCCGACCCCACCCGCCGGCGCATCCTTGATGAGCTGGTGGAGCGGGACGGCCAGACCCTGTTCGAGATTTGCACACGGCTGGTCACCAAACACGGTCTCGGACTGTCCCGCCAGGCGATCAGCCAGCATTTGGCGGTACTGGAATCCGCAGGTCTGGTCCGCACGCGGCGCCAGGGCCGCTACAAGTTCCACGATCTGACCACCGAACCCCTTGAGCGCATCGTCACCCGGTGGCTCAAGCCCGACACCCCGGAGGCACCATGAGGATCTACATCACCTGCGTCTTCGTCGATGACCTGGACAAGGCACTGCGCTTCTATACCGACAAGCTCGGCTTCGTGAAGAAGACCGATCTCCCGCTGGGCGCAGCCCGCTGGCTCACCGTGGTCTCGCCGGAAGACCTCGGCGGGACCGAACTGCTGCTGGAGCCCGACGGCCATCCCGCCGTGAAGCCGTACAAGGAGGCGCTGGTCAATGACGGCATCCCGGCCGCCTCCTTCGCCGTGGACGACGTGGCCGCCGAGTTCGACCGGCTGCGCGCGCTCGGGGTCCGATTCACGCAAGAGCCGCTGGAGATGGGACAGGTCACCACAGCCGTCCTGGACGACACCTGCGGCAACCTGATCCAGATCGTGCACACCAAGTAACGCGATCGAGCTGTTCCGCCACGATCCCGATCGTCGGACGAGCAGGCCGTCCGGCATCTCCGGCACTCGCTCCTGCTGAGGCTCGGCGTGTGCGACATCGACGGCCGGTCAGCCGGTCAGCTTGTCCGGCGTGCGCGACCTGGAGTCACATGCCGTGGCCGGTCGCCTATGACCTGCTCGCAGAGGCGGGCTTCCGATTCGGGTGAGAAGGGATCGACGCGGGCCCGCACGGCGCGGCGGGTGTCCTCGGCGATGAGGTCGGTGTTGATCGCTCTGGCGGCGCCCGAGCCGGTGGCGGCCGCCGCGAATACGTTCGCGGTGGGATCGGCGAGGTTGCCCGCGACCCACACACCCGGCACCGGGGTGGGCCCGGTCCTGTCGGCCGCGGTGTACGCCCCGAGCCCGTTGGCCGCCCGTCCGTGGCGACGACCTGGGGTGCTGTTCCGGCCGGGCGGTGTTCCGCCTGAGGGGCAGGATGCCGGCGTCCTCGTCGCTCCTGATCGCCTGGGTGGACAGGCCGTGCTCGCGCGCCTGGTCCACCGGCCTCACGGACACATTGCCGATTGAAGGTTCATCGCGATGAAAGCGAGGATTGTCTCCGGAAAGTTTACACCGAAGGTTCAAAGATACGGTTGAGGTCATGGACATCAAGGACACGGCCCGTCCGCTCGACGGCGCGGGCGTCTCGGCGCTCCTCCGGTCGCTGCCCGCCCGGCCCCTGCTGCTCGGCCTGGGCGAGGCCAGGCACTTCGTGGGGGAACTGGGCGAGCTGCGCAACGAGATCTTCCGGCACCTGGTCGAGCACGAGGGTTACCGGTCGTTCGCCGTCGAGAGCGACTGTCTCATGGGCCTCGTGGTGGACGACTACATCACGACGGGGGCGGGCACGCTCGATGACGTCATGGAACGCGGCTTCAGCCACGGCTTCGGCGCGTCACCGGCCAACCGCGATCTCGTGCGCTGGATGCGGGCCTACAACGAGGAGCATGACGAAAAGCTCCGGTTCTTCGGGTTCGACGGCCCTCTGGAGTATTGGGCGGCGAGCCCGCGCCAGGCGCTCACCGCCCTCTACGCCCTCCTCGACGGCCCGCTCCCCCGCACTGTGGTGACCAGGGAAATCCTCGACACGCTGCTGGGCCCGGACGACCGGTGGTCGAACGAGGCCGCGGCCATGGATCCGTCCCAGTCGATCGGCCGGTCCGCCGACGCCCGGCGGCTGCGACTGATCGCGGACGACCTGGTGGCGCTGCTCGACACGCAGGCGCCGCAGCTGAGCCCGGAGGACAGGGAGCGGGCGGCGCTGTACGGGCGCACCGCCACCGGCCTGCTCCGCTACCACTACTGGATGGCCGACGCCTCCCCGGAACGGTGGACCCGGCTGTCGGCCCTGCGGGACGCGATGATGGCCGCCAACCTGCGTGCCGTCGCCGAGCACGGCCCGGCCCTCGTCTTCGCCGGCAACCTCCACCTGCAGCGGAACAAGAGCCTGATGCCGTTCGGCGACCAGTCGCTGGAGTGGTGGAGCGCGGGAGCGATCACCGCGACGCACCTGGGCGACCGGTACGCCTTCCTGGCCTCGGCCCTCGGCACAGTCGGTGACGACACCCCGCCCCCGGACACGGTCGAGGGCGTCCTGTCCACGCTCCCGTGGGACCACTCGCTCATCGACGCCCGCCGCCTGGCCGAGGCCATCACGAAGCCCGCCGCGCGCATCTCCCGCGATTTCGCCTATTTCCCGCTGGACCCGGCCCAGCTCGACACGATCGACGCCGTCGTCTTCCTCAAGCAGGCTGTCAGGCTGTCAATGGGGGCGGCGCCGTCCTGAACGTCTGGTCGGCCCCGACCTCGGCCGGCACCCGGTAGACCCCGGCCGAGGTCGGGTGGCGTCCCTTGTTCTTGCCGCTGGGAACGACCAGCTTGGGCACGATCTCCGGCACCGGCGCCCCTGGGCTCGCACGCTACGGGCGCAGCCGATCATGTCGTCGAACACCTCCGGGCGGCCATCGTGGCCGGCCACCAAAGGGCGGAGTCCGCGTGCCGACCACGGGTTGACAAGCGTGATCGAATACAACACCCTTTCACTATTCGATTAGTGAAAGGGTGTTTTGTTGATCGAGTTCAACCTGGACCGAGGCTCGGGGGTTTCGACGTACCTGCAGCTCGTTCACCAGGTCAAACAAGCGCTCCGGCTCGGTACGCTGCGGCCGGGCGACCAGTTGCCGACCGCTCGCGAGGTGGTCGAGAGCCTCGCCATCAATCCCAATACCGTGCTCAAGGCCTACCGGGAGCTGGAGCGCGAAGGGCTGGTCGAGGGGCGGCCGGGGATGGGCACGTTCGTCCGGCAGGGCATCGCGGGTGCGACGCTCGCCGAGCACACGCGGCTGCGGCGCGGTCTGGAGGCGTGGGTGCGCGAGGCCCGCGCGGCCGGGCTGGATCAGGAGGACCTCCGAGCGCTGTTCACCGTGGTCCTGGCCGACGCCGCGAGGGAGGGCGTGGCGTGAGACCGGCTTTGGAGGCGACCGGGCTGGGGGTCCGCCGTCGCCGTACGTGGGCGTTGCGCGACTGCTCGCTGTCGGTGCCCGCAGGACGCGTGGCGGCGCTCGTCGGGCCCAACGGCGCGGGCAAGACCACGCTCATGCACGCGGCCGTCGGCCTGCTGCGGCCCGCGCTGGGAAGCGTCCGCGTTGCCGGCGAGGCGGCGTTCGTGGCGCAGGACAAGCCACTGTACGAAAGCTTCACCGTCGCCGAGATGCTCATCTTCGGCCGCCGCATGAACACCCGCTGGGACGACGCCGCCGCTGCCGGCCGGCTGGCCGGACTCGGCATCCCGCTGGAGCGGAAGGTGAGCGGGCTGTCGGGCGGGCAGCAGGCACAGGTGGCGGTCACGCTGGCGCTGGCCAGCCGACCCGACCTGCTCGTGCTGGACGAACCGCTGGCCAACCTCGACCCGCTCGCCCGTCACGACGTGATGCGCTCGATCATGGCGGAGGTGGCCGGGCGGGAGCTGACCGTGCTGCTGTCCTCGCACGTCGTCTCCGACCTGGAGGAGACCTGCGACTGGCTGATCGTGCTGAACGGGGGCCGACTGCAGGTCAGCGGCGACATCGAGGAACTGCTCGACAAGCATCTCGTACTCACCGGGCCGCACGAAGCGTCGGCGGCGGGGACGCAGATGGTGAGCGCGAGCCGTACCGGCAGGCAGGTCAGCATGCTGGTCAGGGGCGCGCCGCCGCTCGACCCGCGCTGGCAGGCGCGGCGCCCCGGGCTGGACGAGCTCGTCATGGGCTACCTGCGCAGCCCCGAGTCGGCGGTGCTGCCGCACCTGGCGGGGGTGGATGCGTGATCTGGGTGACATGGCGCCAGCACCGGGCGCAGATCCTCATGACGGCCGGCTTCCTGGCGCTGCTGGGGGCGCTGCTGCTGGGCTCGGCCGTAGAGGCGAGCTGGTACGTGGCCGCGCACGCCCCGCCGGGCTGCCCCGGGCCGGCTCTGGCGTGCGGCGACCTGGCGGTGGCGCTCGGGCAGCGCTACGACGCGGTCTACTCGGTGTTCGGCTGGATGCCGCTGGTGGCGCCGGCCTTGATCGGGGCGTTCTGGGGCGCGCCGCTGCTCGGCCGCGAGTACGAGCGCGGCACCCACCGCCTGGCCTGGACCCAGGCCGTGCCCATATGGCGGTGGCTGGCGGTCAAGCTGTCGGTCCTGGGCGGCCGGTCGTGGCGGGCGGGCTGCTGCTGTCGCTCATGGTGAGCCTGTGGCGGCCGGTGTTCAGGGCGGGGGTCGACTCCACGTTCGGCAACATCGGCGTGTTCAACATGGTCGGGGTGGCGCCGGCGGCGTGGTGGCTGTACGCGTTCGCGCTCGGCACCGCAGCCGGCACCCTGTTCCGACGGACGCTGCCCGCGATGGCGCTGGTCGTGGCCGGGGTGGCGATGACGATGTTCACGCTGTTCCAGCTGAGCGACCACTACGCCGAGCCGGCGCGTACCGAGCTGTCCGGCACCGTGCTGCTGGACGATCCCGACGTCCGGCTGGTGAGCGCCGCCTGGGTGGAGCCGTCCGGGAGGGAGGTTGCCGAACCGGTCGACAGCGGCTGCCGGCGCCGGGTGGACATGGGGCAGAGCAACAAGAACACCGAGGCGTGGCAGGCCTGCCTGTTCGGCAAGGGCTACCGGCACGTGGTGTACTACCAGCCCCCGTCCAGGTTCTGGCGCTTCCAATGGACTGAGGCGGGAATCCTGGCGCTCGCATCGGCGGCCCTCGGCGGCCTGGCCGTGCGCCGCACCCTCCGCCGCCCCGGCTGACCGGCCGGTTCCGGGCAGGAGGCGGTCCAGGACCGGGGGTCGCTCGCCGCGGCCGGGGAACTCACCGACCTGATGGCCACGATGCCCCACACCATGAGCGTCCACCTGGATCGAATCGAGCTGGCAACCGGGCCCGCGCCGTGGACGGGCAGCAAGCGGTGGCCGCCGGATCGCACCTCGCGGAGATCCGCGTCCGCGTGGGGCAACTGCGCGGCCCCCGCCAGCAGAAGTTCCAGCATTGATCCCGGCCAGGCGGTTCAGCGACGCCGAGACAGACGAGCCGGGGATACGGCCGCAGGGCTCAGTCAGTCGGGAGCTGCTACACGATGTCGATGCCGGCCGAGCGCATTCTTGCCTCGAACAACGCCCTCAGTCGGATCCAGGCCGGCTTCTGCTCTTCTCCGTGGTGGGCGAGCAGGCTGTACCGAATCGCGCCGTCGGCGCCGGCCCGAAGTCCGGCAGGGATGGGCAGCAGTGCGGGATGGGAGAGGTAGTAGTCGGCCATGGCGGTGGCCAGTTCGTCGACCCGGGGGTCGTCTGGCTCCCACTCTGCGGCACCCCACAGGCGCTTGACCAAGGAGACGTATCGAGGATCGTCGAGGCCGCTCTCGACCCGGGAGACATAGTCATCGAAGCCCTCCGGCACCAGGGCCCTGATCAGCACCAGGCCCTCCCGGGCCATCGTCACGTCGTCCGGCGTGAAGTCGAGGTCGGCGGCCACCCGGTCCAGCTTCGCGAGAACGCTGTCGGGCAGCAGGGCCCGGTCGCCGGCGGCGAGTCGGCGCAGCGTCTCGCGCCGCGCGATCAGATCGTCGATCCGGTCATTGAGGCGCCGTTCGACGTCGACGAGCGCGGCGGCGAACCGGTCAGGATCGGCGTCGAGTATCGCCCCGACCTCGGCCAGCGGTACGCCGGCGGCGGCCAGCGTCCGGATCTGGACCAGTCGCAGCAGGTCGGCCGAGCCGTAACGTCGGTAGCCGGAGTTGTCGCGGCGTGGTTCGTCGATCAGCCCGTGCTTGTGGTAATGCCGCACGGCCTTCACCGTGATGCCGGCGAATGCCGCGGCCTGGCCGATCGTGACGCCGTCCGTCATCTGCTCTGCCGACCTCGTGATCGTGGGGTGCCGGCGAGCTCGCGAACCGCGTCCGCGACGGCACGAAAGTCCTTGCGCAGCATGTTGCCGTGGTTGCTGGCGACCTTCGCGCTCACTTTGATGTCCGGGTTGCGGGCGAGCACCGGGGTGAGGCTGGCGCGCATGCTTTCCATTTCATCACGGTCGCCTCCGAGATTGCCGCCCGTGGCGACCACGTACCGGACCGGGCAGGTCACGCTGTCGAAGACCGGATCGAGGGCGGCGTAGATCTCGTTGAGCTCGATGTTGCTCTGGGCATGCTGCTCGGCGGACATCTTCCCGGCCATGCCCATCGTGGACAGCATGGGCAGCAGCCAGCGCGACCGACGCCACAGCCGCCGGATCCGCTCCTCGGCGTAGGCGAAGTCATACGGGTACGCGCCGTCCACGGACACCACCCCCGCAACGTGGTCCGGGTTCCGGCTGGCCCAGTGCAGCGCGACCGGCGCGCCGTAGGACCAGCCGACCAGAAGCGGCCGGTCCACGCCCCTGGCCGCAAGGACGGTGCCGAGGTCACCGACGTGCGCCTCGAACGAGGCGGCTTCGGCCGAACGCATCGATCGGCCGCGGGCTCGCATGTCGTAGGTGACGTGCCGGTAGCCGCTGCCGAGTTCGGCGATGACGCGCCGCCAGTACCGCTGACTGGCGAACTGGCCATTGAGGTAGACCACGCAAGGGCCGGGCCCGCCGGTGTCGGTCACAGCCAGCGCGGTGTCGTCGATCGGCACCATGCCGGTCCAGGGGGAGCTGAAGTTGGTCACCCACTCAGCGTGCACCCTGACCTAAGGTCAAGGTCAATAACGAGGCCTGCCACGCCACCCGCATCCGAACGGCCAGTGACGATGACCCGACCCCCGACGGCCCGCTAACGCCACTGGGCGTTCGGATGCTGCTCGCCCCCCGACATCGCCCGGCTCTCCCCGCTCAAGCACCGCAACCTGAACGCTCTCGCGGCCCCGGTCACCTTCGATGAGGAGGCCGGCACCTCCAGCCGCCCCCACCCGCTCCAGCGGAACACACCGCCGCCGGCAACGAGGACGCCCCGGCCCCGGAGCTGCCGGGCTTGCCGCCGGCCGGCCGGGATCGGCCGCTGCACTGGGCGATCAGCCAGACCAGCCATATCCGCCCGATCTTCCCCAGTACTACGGGGACCCCACCTCGACATCGAGGGGGTGCCCGACCCGAACACGTCCCCTGGATCGACGCGACCCATCCGGCCTGACGAACGGCCCGGTGTCAGCGGCTTCACCGCTCAGAAATCCTCCGCCAGGTCGTCACTTCTGGTAGCCCCTCGCCACCCGTGGAAGGATTGACGACCATGACCGACGCCAGACTGCTAGGCGACGACGAGGCCGCGTTCATCGCGGCGGCCCGCTCAAATGACGCAGCACAGTTCGCGCTCATCACGGAGCGCTACCGGCGTGAGCTGCAGGTGCACTGCTACCGGATGCTCGCGAACTACGACGACGCCCAGGACATGACGCAGGAGACGTTCCTGCGGGCGTGGAACAAGCAGGAGTCGTTCAAGGGCCACGCTGCGCTGCGGACCTGGCTGTACCGGATCGCGACGAACGCCTGCCTCGACTTCCTGGAGAAGCGCAACGACCGCACACCCGTGCCTGCCGAGCTGTTGGGCGCGGGCTCGGAAGTGCGCTACCTGCAGCCCTACCCGGACCGGATGCTCCCGGAGGACCCGCAGGAATCGGTGGTGGCGCGGGAGACGATCGAGCTGGCGTTCATCGTCGCCGTCCAGCACCTGCCGCCGCGGCAGCGGGCGGTGTTCATCTTGCGCGACCTCCTCGGCTGGCCGGCGTCGAAGGCCGCCAACGCCCTCGAGCTGACCGTCGCGTCGGTGACCAGCGCACTGCAGCGGGCGCGCGTGACGATGCGCGAGCAGCTGCCCGGCCGCCGCCTCGACTGGCGGAGCCCTGCCACGCACGAGCTGTCGGCTGACGAGCGCGGCGTGGTGAAGTCGTATATGGACGCCCATGAGCGCAACGACCTCGACGGGCTGATGGCCCTGCTGCGCGACGACCTGCGCTTCGCGATGCTGCCCGAGCCGGGCACCTTGATCGTCACGGCCAAGGACGCGGTGGACGGCTGGGTCTCCGGTGGGCTCTTCCAGCGCGGCTACGACGACTGGCGCTGCATCGCCACGACGGTCAACCGCATGCCTGCCGCCGTGCTGTACCTTCGCACCCCCGACGATCCGGAATACCGTTTGTTCAACATCGCGGTCCTGCACATCGTCGACGGGAAGGTCGCCGAGCTCACCGGATTCGACGCCACCGACAAACCATGGCTGAGCCTGCCCGCGACGCTGTGATCAGACACGTCCCCATCGTCGACGAGTCCAGCGCACGGGCCGGCGTCACCGTCGTCCTCATCTTCAGCGAGTCGGTCAACAGCTCACTCGGAACGCAAGGAAGGGCCGGGAAAAGGTTCCCTCATCGCCGATGGTCACGGTGAGGACGCCAGGAAGGATCTCGACCTGGCCTTACGAGCCGAGCATTTTGGCCCGTGCTCATCGCCTCGTCTCGTATCGGGTCAGCACCACGCCGCCGGGAAATGTCCGCATCTCGACCAGGTTCAGGTTCACCCAGCTGTCCAGCGCGGTGAAGAACGGCGTGCCGCCGCCCACCAGGACCGGCACGGTGACCAGCACGTACTCGTCGATCAGCCCGGCTCGCATGGCCGCCCCGGCGAGCGTCGCGCCGCCGATGTCCATCGGGCCGCCGTCCTCGGCCCTGAGCCGGGCGATCTCGGCGACCGCGTCGCCGGTGACCAGGCGGGTGTTCCAGTCGACCTTGTCGATCGTCGATGAGAACACCACCTTCGGCATGTCCCGCCAGCGGCGCGCGAACTCGATCTCCGCCGGTGTGGCACCCGGCTGCTTGTCGGCGGTCGGCCAGTGGGAGCTCATCGCCTCCCACAGCTTGCGCCCGTACAGCGCCAGGCCCGTCGCGTCCACCCGGTCGGACCACCACTGGAACAGCTCGGCGCTCGGCGACGAGTCCGGTCCCTCCCCCCCACTCCAGCCGAGGTCGTCGCCGGGCGCGGCGATGTAGCCGTCCAGGGTCACGTTCATGCCGAAGATCAGTTTCCGCATCGTGCCAGCCTCCCGTGAGTCGATCTCACACGTACAGACGGGCGCGGCGCGGAAACCTAATCGGTGTGCGATCTGCGTCCGCAGGTAGTCCTCGCGTTCCGGACTCAGCACGGCGTACTCGGCGGGCTCGAGCACCACCGACCGGATCTCGATTTCACCGCAGGCGGTGGTCCGGGAGTCGATCACCGCTATGACGGCGGCGTCGACGTCGATGAACACGGAACGTCGCCATCAGGCCCATTGGAACGACAACTCGCGACAGTTGAATAGACGAGCCCAGCAGTACCACGGCCGGATGTTCAGGGACGCTCAGTCCCGCGCGTCGCCCTCGGCCACAGGCCCGCCGTCGCCGGTACGCGCCCTTTCATGGCGGTCCACCCGGAGCTCGGCCGCGACCGCGCGCTCGCGAAGCTGGGCCGCCTCCGTCCTCGACGCGTCGAGCTGCGCGCGGAGGTCCTGCAGGCGCGCCCGTTCCAGGGCCAGCTCGGCCTGGAGCCGCTCCCGCTCCGTCTCCGCGGACCGAGCCCGCTCCGTCGCGGCCGCCAGCTCCTCGCGGGCGGCGCGGGCGTCGGCCTGGGCCGTCGCGGTCTCGGCCTGAGCCCGCGCGGTCTCCGCGACGGCGAGCGCGCGGGCCGACTCCGCGGCCTCCGCCCGGTCCCGTTCGGCGTCGGCCCTGGTGACAGCGCGGTCACGCTCCGCCTCCGCCGCCTGGGCCCGGGCGATGGCGGCGGCGCTCGCCTGCTCGGCCTCCCGGTGTGCCCGGCGAGCCATCTCCGCGTCGGCTCCGGCGGCCGCGGCGTCGGCGCGGGCCCGCTCGCTCTCCTGCCGTGCCTGTACGGCGTCGGCCTGGGCCTGCCGCACCTCGGCGGCGGCGCGCTCGGTCTGCTCGGCGAGCTCGTGCAGGGCCCGCTCACGGGCGGTCTCGGCCAGGTCGGCGCGCGTGCGGGCGTCCTCGACCGCCTGCGTCGCCATCCGTTCCGTCGTCGCGGCTTCGCGCAGCGCGGCGAGCGCCTGCTCCCTGGCCGTCTCCGCGTCGGCGAACGCCGTGTCGCGCTCCGCGTGCGCCTCCTCGGTCTGCCGGCGGGCCTCCTCCGCTTCGCGCTTCGCCTCCTCGGTCGCCTCGCGGGCGAGCCGTACCTGCTCGAACGCCTGCTCGCGCTCGGTGCGGGCGATGGCGACGCGGGTGTGCGCCTCAGCCTGCACCGCGCTCAGCCGCGCCTCCACTCCCGCGGGGCTCAGCTCCTCGGACAACACCTGCGCGAGCGGGGCGATCGCGGCGGTCAGCCCCTTCTCCATGCGCTCGTACAGATCCTCGGCGCGGGCGAGCGCGCCCTCGAGTCCCGGTGTCGCGCGGCGCAGCTCCCGCTCGCGCTTCGCCGCCGCCTGGCAGTCGCCCTCGGGGCAGTACTCCCGGGGTCTCCCCCGCCCCGGCCGCTGCTCGATCGGCATGCCGCAGTGCTTGCACGGCGTCGCCGCCGGAGAGGTCGTCACGCCGAGCAACTCTAGCAATTTCTGGATTTCTGGAAACCAAAAAACAGAAAAAGCAGAATCTTGCGCCTCAGGGCAGATCGATCACTTGGGAGATTGTTAATTCTCGCAAGTAACCGCGAGCGCAAGAGTGCGCGCGTCGTTGTTGAGCGTCCTGTTGTTGAGCGCCGGCGCTCTGCCAGCGGAAACGCAGACCTTCGGCAGTGCCGGCGCTGACTCTTTCGACGGGGCCGGGGCTGCGATGAGCGATCGGCGCGGCTACCCGGCCTGCGCCGGTCGCTCCGGCCCCGAGACCCGGCGCGGAAGGCCGGTAACTCAGCTCCAGCCCGGCCGACGGTGACTGCCCGGCGAGCCCGCTGCCCGGCTCATCATCGTCCAGGGCAAGAAGGAGGGCCGGCACCCCTCCCCGGCGACGGCCCTGCCATTGCTCCGTGAGCACACGACGAAACCGTCCCGGCATCGGCGCCCGCCACGGGCTGGCCCTCCCGCTCCCAGGCGCGCACGGCGAGCTGTCCTGCCGCTCGTGATACGGCATCGGGATCGGTAAGCGCCGTTGATCGTGTCGTCGGTGTTCGGCTGCCCCCTGCCGTGGAAGGGGGCGAGTGTCACGGCCTGTGGTCGCGTCCGTCCCGTGGGGCGAAGGCTGCGAGGGCGTCGGCATCGGTCGCCCGAGCGTGCAGGAAGTAGTCGGCCCACTCAGCGATTTCGGGATAGGAGGAGTCCCGGTTAAGCCGCGTGACTGCGGCCTCGATGTCGAAGTTCGTGGTGCGGAGTTCGACGCCCGGGCCCAGGAGGGCCCAGTGCGCTCCGGTTCGTCCGTAGGGCATCCCGATGCTGCCCGGGTTGATCACGAGGCGGCTGTGTGCGAGGCGGACGAACGGCATGTGGGTGTGGCCGCAGACCACGGTGCGGATGTCGCTGTCGAGTGTGTTGAAGACTTCTTTCCAGCGGTCGAGCCGGGAGTCGACCAGGACAACCTCTTCGTCGTCACGGGGGGTGGCATGGCAGAACAGCACCTTTCCCAGACCGCGCACGGACAGGGAGAGTGATCGCGGCAAAGAGCCGAGAAGGTCGAGGTGGTCGTCGCGGAGCTGTCCAGCGGCCCAGGGGGCGATTGGATCGGGAATCGTGTCGCGTTGCCCCCGGCGGTATTCGAGGAGTTCACGGTCGGCGTTGCCACTGATCCAGATGACGCGGTCGCCGAGACTGGTCAGCAGGTCGAGAACCTGGGTTGGTTGCGGGCCGGCGGTGATGTCGCCGGTGAGCACGATACGGTCGGCGGCGCACACGTCTGGTTCGGCGAGTACGGCCTCCAGAGCCGGCAGGACTCCGTGAATGTCGGACAGGACGGCTACTCGGTTCAGCATGGTCACCACTGTGGGGCGAAGACAGCCGAGCAGTGCGAACGTTCGCCTGACGCGTAGCTCAAGGCGGGGGCTGCTTCAGCCCGTTGTTCTGGACCCACGTGAACCCCTACGGCCGGTTCGAGCTGGATATGGACTCCCACCACGACCTCGCCGTTGTGGCGTAAGCCTAGGTGGCCTGACCTGAATCGTCGGTCAGAGCAGCTGCGGTCAAGGTGAGGTGCCGGACCAGGACCTCGGCTGCGGTGTCGGCGCCGCGGGCCAGCGCCGCCTCCTCCAGCCTGCGGTGCTCCTTGGCGCCGTCCCGGTCGGGGTTGCGGTGCGCCGACCAATGGCGGGCCAGTTCACTCGCGGTGCGCGGTTGTCACACCCCTCCAGCAACGTGCGGTGGAAGGCCCTGTGAACACCGCTTCACCATGGTGCCCCGGCTGAAGAAGGCACTGCGGGTGCCTACCCCGGGCACGCCCACGCCGACTTCGCCGCCCTCCAGGTCGTCAGGGAAGTCCCCGGACCCCGCCTCGCTCTCCAGACCGAGCGTCGACCTGATTACAGAGAGCTACATGTCACTTCGTCGTAGCTTCGGGAGAACAAGGCCTGGTCGCCGGGTCCTCGAACAGCAGCATCCCGTCGGTGAGGTGGAACCCCTCCGCGACACCTTCGGTCCGGACCGGGAGGTCGGCCTCGGCGGCGCCGTCAGACCTACCCGGCGGCTGGGGACACGTTCGGGAGCGGGGGCCGGGCAGGTGCGGCCGGTGATCGAGAAGCGGGCCGCGTGGCTGGACCGGTCGCTGTCCCTGGACGAAGCCGCGGAACCGCTGGGCCGGCACCACCGCGAGCTAGCCGGGCGTCCCGTCGCGCTCGCTTCGTCGGGCGAGGTGCTGGAGTTGCCGTTCGTGGACGCCGCGCACCCAATCGCAGGTGGCCGATGGGCCGATCCGCGGGTCGCTGGGAACCTGGGCGTTACGCAGGGCGTGCACGTACGCGCGATCCTGTTCGATCCGTGCATATAACTGATCGGCTCCGCCGATGGACCCGTGGCCGGGGACGAGGACATCGACGTCGTCCGCCGCGCTCTCAAGCAGCCGCAGCGCGGCGAGGTAGCCGTCGATCGGGTCCGCGGTGTCGTTCAAGTCGAGCATCGGAATCAGGACATCGGAAAGCATGTCGCCGGCGATGAGAACGCCGCGCTCCTCGATCAATAGCGCCGCATGGCCCGGGGCATGCGCCTGATGCTCGATGATCCGGACTTGAGGACCATCCCAAGGAATCCGCGCGGTGTCGGCGGGCAAGCCGGTAATGAGGCCGAGCAGGTCCAGCGGTACCTGCTCGACGATGTCCGCCGGTATCAGTTGGGCGGCGATGCGGGCCTTCGCACCCGCGTCCGACAGCCGATCCCGGACAGTGGCCGCGCAGCGGGCCGTGCCGTAGCGAGGTGCCGCGCCGAGCCCGGCGTGCCAGAGCAGGTGATCCCAATGCGGATGCGTCGAGAAACCCGCCACAACGGGCTGGTTCAACTCGCGAAGGTCGTTCGCGAGGCAGGCCATTTCGTGGCCCTGCACCCCGGGGTCGATGAGCAGCACGCCGGCGCGGCCTTGCACGACAACGGCGTTGCTTTGGCAGAACTCGCTCTCGTGGATCAGCACGCCCTCCGCGACCTGCCTCAGCATGGTGGCCCCTTCCACTTGTGATTTGCAACCGCTCGTCGAGACGGTAGTGGCGGGCGGTGGTAAATTGCAAGCAGTATGGGCGAAGCGAAAGAGCCGCGGTCGGAGTGCCCGATCAACGCCGCCATCGAGGTGTTCGGCGATCGCTGGACTCTGATCGTCCTCCGCGACATCGTCCTCGGAGACCCGCCGCTGTTTCCGAGAGCTGCAGGCCAACGCAATCGAGGGGATCGCCTCAAATAGTCTCGCCGACCGACTCAAACGTCTCGTCCCGCAAGGCCGGCCCGACGCTGATCGCCGAAGACGAGCGGCACTTCGCGGCCATCGCGGAGAGTCCTCGAGCGGTCGATCGCCTTGTCCGACCGCCTGGAGGCCGAGCGCAGGGCGCCCGGCGGCCAAGTCGGGACTGCTCACCCATGAGGACACGCGACCCGGCCCGCTTCCACATGGCGGGCACCAGCTCGGGCGTCGTTCTCGCCGGGCAGCAGCGGCCGGTCCTTGACCCGACGGCGCGAGAGCGCGGGTAGGCGGCGCACCGCCTTGAGGATGCGCCTGCCGGGATTTTCCTACGCCGACTACTCACACCCGAGTTTGACGGCCACGGCGTCGAGGACCCAGTCCAGGCCGGTCGCGAAGGAGACCTCGGCGTCCACGTCCGTGCCGTCGTGCACGGCCTTGGCCAGCGCCGGGAAGCGGCCCGTGGCCAGCATCCTGGTCACATGCGGGCCGGAGGCGCGCTGCCAGTCGAGCTTGGACAGGCCCGTGGCGCGCTCGGCTCGCAGGTTCGCGATCTCGCGCCTGATCGCGCCGGTGAAGTAGGCGCCGACGGTCTCCACGGCGCGCATGACGGTGTCGAGGTCGGCGAGGCCGTCGAGGGCGGCCAGCGTGGCCTCGGTCACGGCGAGGGCGTTCGGGCCCAGGGTCGGACGGCCGCCGAGCAGGTCGGCCAGCCATTCGTGACGGAGGGTGGCCTGCCTGGTGCGGTGGGCGCGGATGCGCAGCACCTCCCGCCAGTCGCGGGGCTGCTCCTCGGGGAGGATCTCGGCGTGGACCTCGTCCACCATGAGGTCGAACAGCTCCTCCTTGGTGGAGATGTATCCGTACAGTCGCATCGGGCCGACGTCCAGCCGGGCGGCGACCTTGCGCAACGACACGGCCTCCAGCCCGCCCTCGTCGGCCAGCGCGATGGCGGCGGCGACGATTCGCTCCCGGTCGAGCGGCGCGGGGCGAGTCGGCGGCTCCGGTCGATCCCACACAGTCATGGTTACATCGTACTGTTGCGATACACCGTAATCGATAAATACAGTATATCGCCATGAGACACCGCATCGCGGTAATCGGGGGCGGCCCGGCCGGCCTCACCTTCGCCCGCGTCCTGCGCCGCCACGATCACCCCGTCACCGTCCTCGAACGCGATCCCGCCCCCGACGCCCGTCCCCCGGGCGGCACGCTGGACCTGCATGAAAATCTGGGCCAACTCGCGCTGAGCAAGGCGGGGCTGCTGGCGGAGTTCCAGGCGCTGTCCCGTCCCGAGGGACAGGCCATGCGCATCCTGGACGTGGACGGGACCGTCCTCCGCGACTGGGAACCCCGTCCGGATGACCGGGCCAATCCCGAGATCGACCGCGGGCAACTCCGTGACCTGCTGCTCGGCCCTCTGGACGTTCAGTGGGGGCGGGGCGTGACGGAGGTAGTGCCGGGGACCCGTGATGGCGTGCTGGTCCATTTCGCGGACGGGCGACAGGAGACGTTCGACCTCGTGGTCGGCGCGGACGGCGCCTGGTCCCGGGTCCGCCCGGCGGTCTCGCCCGCGACGCCGCACTACACCGGCGTCACCATGGTCGAGACCTCCCTGGACGACGTCGACATCCGCCACCCCGACCTCGCCCGGCTGATCGGCGACGGTGCCATGGCTGTGTACGGCGTGAACCGCGGCCTCGTCGCCCAGCGCAACAGCGGCGGCCACATCAAGGTGTACGCCCAGTTCCGCGCGCCGCTGGACTGGCACACGAACCTGGACCGGCATATGGGCCTGAACCGGCGCGCGGGCATGGACGCGGGTCTGGACCTGGCCGACGTCGAGGCCGTGCGATCAAGCCTGCTGGCCCTGTTCGACGGCTGGGCCGCTCCCATCCTCGACCTCCTCCGCCACGGCACCGCTTTCGTCCACCGCCCCCTCTACGTCCTGCCCGTGTCCCACACCTGGGCCCACGTCCCCGGGGTGACGCTACTGGGCGACGCCGCCCACCTGATGCCCCCACTGGGGGTGGGCGCGAACCTCGCGATGCTGGAAGGCGCCGAACTCGCCGAGTCCGTCGCCGCCGCCCCCGGCCCTGGCGATCTGGACGAGGCCGTCCGCGCCTTCGAGGAACAGATGTGGGCACGGGCCGGCAGGTGGGCGAAGATCACGACGGCCGGTCTGGAACGCCTCGTGAGCCCGGACCCCGCCGAAGCGCTCGCCCTCTTCGACGAAATCCAGCCATCCTGACTGTCACGCGCGAGAAGCACCACCACCAGCAGCAGCTCGCCACGGCCCAACGGGGCAGCACGGCACCGCCGCGGTTCCTCCGGCAGATCCACCGCCCGCCGTACGAACTCCGCCGCCATCTCCGTGACATCAGTCGGCTCGGGAAGGCGCCCCATCCGCTGACACGGCCTCCAGCCCGCCGATCCCGTGGATGCCGGGACAGCAGCACCGGCATCGACACCGCCCTCGCCTGGCGACGGCGGTTCCAAAAATCGTCCCGAGGCCGAGGCGTGATCGAACGCGAACTTTCTACGTCTTCAAGGCGGCCCGCCCCTGAGGGGAGCGGGCCGCCTTCGCGTTGTGAAAGATCGAGGCCCGCCCGCTACAAGTGGAGCCCTAACCGATGTGCGCTGCCAGCTTTTGGCGGGCTCATTCACACTGCCGACTGATCGAGGATCGAGTTTCAAACGTCTCATAAGGTATGAACGAACCGACCGCACCCCCCGGTGTCCCGCAGATCACTCCGCCGACTCAGGCCGAGCTGAACAAGCTGTCGGTCATGGAGCGTCAGGAACTTCTGGAACGCCGACGCGAGTTCAATGCGGCCGAACGCGAACGCAGTCGACAGCGGTTTCACCAAAGGCTCAACAGCTGGGTTCTCCTCATCGGCGTCGTACTCACTGTAGGGGGCTTCTACGGAACCCTCGTTACCGTCCGCACCGCCCAGGAGGACCTGCGTACATCTCGGGCATCTCAGATCACCGACCAGTACGGCAAGACCCTCGAAGCTCTCGGATCCGAAGACGCCTCCGTCCGTATGGGCGGCCTGTTCCTGTTGAACCGCCTCATGACCGACTCGCCGCGCGATCGTGACGACCTCGACGCCGTTCTGGCCACGTACCTTCGTCAGCACCTCAAGAGGCAGCCCATAGACAAGACCAAGCCCCTTCAGCAGATGCCCGACCTTCTCCCCGATACACAGGCAGCCCTTGCCGTTCTGAGGAAGCGCCCAGGCCCTACACCTGGCTCGCCTCCAATGGACCTTCGCGACATCGTGGCCCAGAAATGTGACCTGTCCGGGGCGGACCTATCCAATGCCATCTTGGACGGTGCAGACCTCGCCGCCTGCAAACTGACCAGAGCGAACCTGTCGGGAGCGTCCCTCGACAAGACGTGGTTGTCTTACGCGGATCTCTCAGGTGCCAACCTCAGCGGTTGCGAAGTACGCCTGGCAAAGACGTTCGATACGAACTTCTCGAACACGAATCTGAGCGGTGCGGACCTGCGCGGCGCCGACTTCAACAACCTCGATTTCAGCAAAGCGAACCTTCGCAAGGCCAAGCTGAATGAGGCGATTCTCTTCGCGACGGATCTGCGCGGCGCCGACTTGACAGACGCCGATCTGGCCGGCGCGGACTTGAAAAACGCGGACCTACGCGGAGTCGTCGGGGTAACCGAGGAGCACGTGCGGGCAGTGGCGAAGACCAACGCGGATACGTTGTTCGGCGACTGACGGCCCATTGACGGGGAGTCAGTGCGGGTATTGTCTCGGCCGGAAACTGGGGGACGAATACTGGAGTGCCCGGCGGAGGCGACGCCCGCCAGGGCGGGGGGTGCGCCGTCATCCTGTTCGCCACTGCCGCACTCCCGGCCGCTCTGGAAATGGCGCGGACTGCAGGTCGGGCAGGCGCGACCCGGTGGGTTGCCGGGAACTCATCGGATGATGTCGTCGAGGCCCGGCCGGTAGCCGTCGCTCCCGTTCGCGGTGAGGGTCGGCAAGGCTCCGCGTCAGCGCGGGGTGAGGACGCAGAACTCGTTGCCCTCCGGGTCGGCGAGGATCGTCCACGGGACGTCGCCCTGACCGAGATCGATGTCGGTGGCGCCGAGAGCCCGCAGCCGGACCACCTCCGCCGCTTGATCGTCACCGGGGTACGGCCGGAGGTCGAGATGGATGCGGTTCTTCACGGTCTTCGCGTCGGGCGTGCGGAGGAACTCGAGATATGGGCCGACGCCCTTGGCGGAGCGCAGCACCGCATGATTGTCGCTCACCTCGTGCAGGGTCCAGTCCATCGCCTGGCCCCAGAACCGGGCCATGGCCCGCGGATCCGCGCAGTCGACCACCACGGCGGCGATCGGCCCGGTGTCCCGGTAGATCGTCCGGGGCTCCAGCACGCAGAACTCGTTGCCCTCCGGGTCGGCGAGGACCGTCCACGGGACGTCGCCCTGGCCCACGTCGGCGGGCGTCGCGCCGAGATCCTTGAGGCGCGTGACCAGGTCCTCCTGATCGGTCACAGAGGTGGTGGCGAGGTCGATGTGCACGCGATTCTTCACCGTCTTGGGTTCCGGGACGGCAATGATGTCGATGCAGACGGCGACGGGGTCGGGATAGACGAAGCCCACGGGTTCGAGGTTGGTCACGCCGGGTTCCTCGGTGGCAACACCCCAGCCGAGCGCCTCCGCCCAGAACCGGCCGAGCGCGGAGTCATCTCGAGCATTCATCGCAATCTGAACAAGCCGCGTCGTCATGCCGCCGATCCTATGCCCGCGCGGATCAAGGAATCGCCCGCATTCGCCGGCCGCAGGCGGGTTCGTCCAGCGACAGCCGGAGCCCCGTTTCAGGCATCCCTGTATCACCGACGCCCCTGCCCGGGAGGAGAGTTTCCGCGACCTCGCCGCCAGCGGGCCGACCCTCGATGAAGCGATCAGCAGCGGCGTGGCCTCCGCCTCCGGCGACCGGCAAGCCCTGCGCCGGCTCGCCGCCTGTTCCGCCTGCCGCTCCCGCTACCCGATCGACGGCTCCGGCCTCCACGTCATGACTTGACGCCTCACAGTTCAGCGAACGAAGAAGCGGTTGCCTGCTGGAGATGGTGGGTGGACGCAATGTCCGGCATGCTCGCCCAGGTGCGCCCGCCACGGCGAGGCGAGACGAACGCGTACGATCGGGCCTTGCCACTCTGCGATCCGGGCATAGTGCAACGAATCGTCACACGGGAGACGCCACCGCATGGATACGCCACCGTCGACACCTGGAGCGGAGCGGCCCGACGGATCATCTGTCCAGATCGGCGCTCTCGTTCCTCTGACCCGGCCCGGCTGGGTCGAGGCGGGCCGACACTTGCTCGCCGGACTCGAGCTGGCCGTTCGCGAAGTCAATGACGCCGGCGGGATCGTCGGAAGACCACTGGAGCTGGTGGTCCGAGACACCGCGGCTGATCCGCAGAGGGCCGCGGCGGCCGTCGACGAACTGGCTCGCCTGGGCGTGGCTGCCTTGGCCGGGGAGTATCACAGCGTCGTCGCCCGCGCCGCTGCCGCCAGGGCCGACGCCCTCGACCTGCCGTTCCTCTGCTCGTCAGCGGTTCTCGACGCGCTCACCGAACAGCCGACGGAATGGGTCGCGCGCCTCGCGCCGGCGCAGTCCCGCGGCTGGCGGATCTACGCGGACTTCCTCCTCAGTGCGGGCCACAGGCGCATCGCCGTAGCGGCTCAGCCGAGTGTCTACTGGGCGTCCGGGGCCCGCATTCTGCGGGACCACCTCGCTCCACGCGGCGGCACCGTCATCGAACTCGACATGCACGCGCTCGCCCCCGCGGCCGTGTGCGACGAACTCGTCGGCAATCGCGCGACAGCCCTCCTTCTTCTGGTCGGCCACCCGGAGCCGGCGGTGTCGATCGTCAAGTCTGTCCGCCGCGACCAGCGCCTCGCCGAGATCATGATCGGTGCTCCGGCCGGGCAACCGGAGTTCGCCGAATGGGCGACGTTGCTGGGCGACGACAGCGCCGCGATCCCGTTCTTGCGCTACCTGCCCGAGCGTCTCAGCCCACTCGGCGCCCGAGTCGAGACGGCCCTCCGCGAGCGGCTGGCCGAAGCGCCCTCCTTCGTCGCCTTCGAGGGCTACGACACGGTCGCCGTCCTCGCCGAGGCGCTGCGTTCTCACGGCACGGATCGGGCGCGCACTGCCGAATCCTGGCCCCGTGTTGCAGTCGAAGGCACCCGCGGGCAGATCCAGTTCTCCCGCACGCCGGGCATCAGCGTTTGGCAGTGGGCTTGGCCGCCGATCCAAGTCGTTGACCGAGATCCGGCGGAACCCGATCGCTTTCGGATCCTTCACGTCGGCTGAGAGAGCACGGAGGTCCGACTGCCCAGTTCTGTGCGAATTTGAGGCTGTCTCTACGTGTTAATACGGGGCTCTCGCTTCGCGGCGGGGCCCCGACCGCATTCTCAGACAGTGGCGCGGCGGCCGGGGGCCGGTCAGGTAGCGAAGCCGTCGCCGACCCACCTGCCTTGCGTCACCTCGGGCCGATCGACCGCCGCGACGGTGGCGTCGCGCCCCACGGCCTGGACAGCGGACGTTCTGCTTCTCCTCCGCGTCCAACTGACGATGGTCGTCACCGGCTCGACGCATCACCCCTCGGCGGGCGGCTGGTGCGCGTACAGGTTGTCGAGGACCTTGGCGGCGATGTCGGCGAACTGCTCGAGCTCGTCAGGTGTCAGACGGTCGATGAACAGGCGCCGGACCTCTTCGGCGTGGCCGGGCACGGCGTTCTTGAGCGCGGCGAGGCCTTCCGCGGTGAGCACGGCGTATATGCCGCGAGAGCCGCACCGTTCCCGGGCGACCAGGCCTCGCCGCTCCATCCGGGTGAGCTGGTGGTGCATCCTGCTTTTCTCCCAGCCCGCGACCTGGCCGAGCTCGTAGGCGCGCATCCGTCTGTCGGGCGCTTCGGACAGCAGAGCGAGCACCGTGTAGTCGGCGTTGGACAGGCCGCTGCTGGCCTGCAGTTGTTGCTCGATGCGTGTTCGCAGCAGCTCCACCATCCGGAAGGACGTCTGCCATGCGCGGAGCTCGCGTTCGGTCAATCCAGGCTGCGCCATGAGGTCACCCTATCAACGAGTTGACATATCTACTCAGCGGCATAGTGTCCAGTAGACACATCAACTCGATGGGGGATACGTATTCATGGACACCGCGCAGCGCACGCTCGTCCGGGTCGAGACGAAGACGCACCTCGGTCCGGACGCGCAGGTAGATGACAAGCACCTGATCATCAGCCCGATACGGCCAGACCTGACCGATCCGTTCCTGGTGCTGAGCGAGGACCGGTTCTCCTCCCCTGGTTTCGAGTGGCACCCGCACCGGGGCCTGGAGACCGTGACCCTGGTCGTCGACGGCGTCCTCGAGCACGGCGACAACATCGGCAACGCGGGCGCGCTGACCGCCGGGGACGTGCAGTGGATGACCGCGGGGCGGGGCATCATCCACCGTGAACTCGCCTTTCGCGACGAGCGGGCCCACACGCTTCAACTCTGGGTCAATCTGCCCGGAAAGCGGAAGCTGACCGGAACCCGCTACCAGGACCTGCTCGCCGCGCAGCGGCCGGTCATCGAGCGGGACGGCGCCCGGATCGACCTGATCGCGGGCGAGGTGGACGGCGTCACCGCGTCGACGATCAACGAATGGCCCGTCTCCGGCGCGATCATCACACTCGAGCCCGGCGGGCGCCTCAGCCACGTCCTGCCCGGCCGCGACCGCGCGTTCCTGTACGTCCTGGACGGCCGCTTCACGATCGCCGGGCGCACCGTCCAGGCGGGCCAGATCGCCTGGTCCGACCCGGTCCCCCACGCGGATGTCTCCTCGATCGTGCTGGAGACGGGCGACGGGGACACGCGCAGCGTGGTGATGGTCTACAGCGGTCAGCCGATCAGGGAACCCGTCGCCATCGGTGGCCCCTTCGTGATGAACACCCGGGCCGAGATCGACCAGGCCTTCCGCGATTTCCGCAGCGGCAAGTTCGGCGACATTCCCCGCCAGGCCCGGCTGAAGTACAGCTGAAAGAAGGGCAAAAGGCTGTCATGACCCGTATCGGCATCATCGTCGGCAGCTCCGGCCCGAACCGCGACAGTGAGCAGGTGGCAGGTTGGGTGCTGGAACACGCCTCGCGTCGCGATGACGCCGCCTTCGAGCTCATCGACCTTCGCGACTTCTCGCTGCCCCATTTCGACGAGCAGTTCCCACCCGCGTTCGGCAAGTACCAGAACGAGCACACCAAGAGGTGGGCGAGCACCATCGCGTCGTTCGACGGCTTCGTCATCGTGACGCCGGAGTACAACCACAGCATTCCCGGCGTACTGAAGAACGCCATCGACTACCTCTATGCCGAGTGGGCCAACAAATCGGTCGGCTTCGTCTCCTACGGCATGGCGGGCGGCGTCCGCGCCGTGGAGCACCTGCGGACGGTCTCCGGCAACCTCCACCTGGCCGAGGTACGCCAGCAGGTCACACTCCATCTGATGACGGAGTTCGAAGATCTCACCGTCTTCAAGCCCGGCGCCTACAACCTCGAAGCACTGGACGCCATGCTCGACCAGGTAGTCGCCTGGAGCGCCGCGCTCACACCCCTGCGAGCCACCCCCGCTGTCAGCGCATCCTGACCAGCCTTACGAAGGAGGACCCACATGTCCAGCCGGAAGACACGCACCATCATTCGTTCGAGACGGCGGAGCGTGCGTTTCCCGCCAACGGCCTGCTCCTCGATGACGGCTCGGGCTCGCCGAGCGCGCACCCCAACTATGGCGAGCACATTCTCAAGGGGTTCGCCCGGGCGTACCGGCCGCAGGACGTGTACATCAATGAGCTGTTCGCGGGACTCTCGCAGCTTGACGCAGGTGTCACCACGGTGCTCGACGAAATGTGACCTCGTGTAATGCCCGGCCCTGCTGGACGGAACTGTAGGCAGGGAGCCCCCGCCGTTAGGGATGGATGAGCTGGTTGAGCACTGGACGGTGCCCAACGACGAGGCCGGCCTGGTCGACGCCAAGCACGAGAAGGGGGTTGACGAGCATGCGAACGAAAAGTCGCGCTAGTGAGCTGGACGGGAGCGGCTTGGCGTGACACTCCGCCTCAAACGGCTCGTCCGTCGCATAGTGTGCCGGGCATGATGATCAACCTGCGCCCGGTCGAAGAGGACGATCTGCCCTTCCTGCGCCGGCTCACCAACGACCCTGAGGGCAGCGGCGAGTTCCAGTGGTACGGCTGGAACAACCCCCATCGCCTCCGGCAGCGCTGGGAGGAGACCGGCATGCTGAGCGACGACGGCGGCGTCCTGATCATCTCGGCCGACGGCGAGCCGGCCGGTTTCGTGTCGTGGCGGAAGCAGATCGCCAACCTGGCCAGCCACTACTGGGAGATCGGCCTGATCGTGGCGCCCGAGTTCCGAGGGAAGGGCTACGGTACCGAGGCGCAGCGGCGGCTCGTGCGCTACCTGTTCGAGCACACGACGGCCAACCGGATCCAGGCGTCCACCGAGATCGAGAACATCGCTGAGCAGCGCGCGCTGGAGAAGGCCGGCTTCACCAGGGAAGGCGTGCTGCGCGGCTGCGGGTTCCGCGCGGGCGCGTGGCGCGACGGCGTACTCTACAGCGTGATCCGCTCCGACCTGCCTAGGCTTGTGTGATCGTCTCCAGGACGTGCTGCGCTAGGCGACATCAACGGCGCCGAGCACCTGGGGTTAGACAATAAGACCGGCACGCTCGCGCCCGGCAAGCAGGCCGGCATCGTCCTTCTCAACGCCACCGCGCTCAACGTGGCCCCGCTCAACAGCGTGCCAGGGGCGGTTGTCTCGCCGATGGACCGCACCAACGTCGAGACCGTGATCGTCGCCGGCAAGGTCCGCAAGTGGCGGGGACGCCTGCTCGGCGCGGACCTCGGCCGTCTCCTTCGCGAACTCGAGTCATCACGCGACCACCTCTTCACGACGGTGGGCATGCGGCAGGACCTGTTCGCATACAGCTGACCGCGAGCTTTCGCCCCTGGTCGGGGTTCGTCGCCCACGGCGGTGGTCGCCGGGCACCGGAAACGGGCGGGAAACTTTCGCCATGGAACGGGCCTTGCCCCCGGCCCTGGCGAGCCCTCGTTCCAGTGCCGGGTAGGGATGAAGCCATGCTGATCGACCTCACTGGCAGGACGGCCTTCGTCAGCGGCTCGACCCAGGGGATCGGTCGCGTGATCGCGGCGCGGCTGGCCGCTGCGGGCGCGGACACCGTGATCAACGGTCGCGAGGCCGAACGCGTCGAGGCGGTGGTCGCGGAACTACGCGCGGAGCAGCCGCCGGGCGCGCGACTCGATGGTGTGGCGGCCGACGTGTCCACACCGGAGGGCGCCGACGTGGTCGTCGATCGGCTGCCGTCGGTGGACATCCTCGTCAACAACCTCGGCATCTTCGCTCCGCGACCGGTGCTGGAGGTCGACGACGACACCTGGCAGAGGTTCTGGGACGTGAACGTCATGTCGGCCGTCCGGCTGACCCGCCACTACCTGCCTGGAATGCGCGACCGGGGCTGGGGCCGGGCACTGTTCATGGCCAGCGACTCCGCCCTGGTGATCCCCGAGGAGATGGTCCACTACGGCGTGACGAAGACGGCGCTGCTCAGCGTTTCGCGGGGCTTCGCCAAGGCGATGGCCGGTACGGGTGTGACGGTCAACGCGGTGATCGCCGGACCGACGCACACCGAGGGGGTGGAGGACTTCGTCCGCGCACTCGTCGGTGACGAGCTGCCCTGGGATCGGGCCCAGGCCGAGTTCATGAAGCGGCACCGGCCGGGATCACTGATCCGGCGCCTGATCGAGCCGGACGAGATCGCCGCCATGGTGGTCTACCTCAGCTCGGACCACGCCTCGGCGACCACCGGCGGTGCGCTGCGCGTCGACGGCGGCTACGTCGACTACATCGTCCCCTGACCCCGCTACACCGCTGGGCCGTTGGCTCCAAGGGGTGGGATGCATCGTTCCTCCGTCACCCTGCCAGGGCCGCGCGGAGGAATTCGAGGATCTCCGCCCGGGCGGCCTCGGCCTGGGGCTCCACACCGGGCATGGTGAGGAACGCGTGCCTCGCCCCGGGGTACTCGGTCATCCGCGCGGATGTCCCGGCCGCGCGTAGTCGCTCGGCGTAACGGCGGCCGTGATCGGCCACCGCGTCCCGGGTCGGCACCACCACGAGCGCCGGGGCCAGCCCGCCCAGGTTCTCGGCGTGCAGCGGCGAGAGCGGGCGGGCGTCGGTTCCCGGCGGAACCGCGAGCCGCTGGAACAGCCGCAGTAGCGCCATCTCCTGGGGCCGGCTGTACCCGTACTCGGCGAACGAGGCGTGGTCGAACATCGCCTCGGTCACATCGACGGCGGGGTTGACCAGCACCTGCGCCTTGAGCCTCAGGTCGGCCGCCCTTGCCCGTATGGCAGCCAGCGCGCTGATCAGCGCACCGCAGCTCTCGCCGAGAACGGCCGTACGCCCGGGGTCGATGCCCCACTGCGCGGCGTGCCGCACCACGTGCCGGAGCACGTCCCAGCCGTCGTCGGCGGCCGCCGACAGCGGGGTCGCCGCATCGAGGAGGCGGTGCTCGACCGATACGACGACGGCGGGCAGCCGGGCGGCGAGGTGGCTGTTGGTCCAGTCGCACTGCACCGCCGTGCCCACGAAGCTGCCTCCGTGCACGTGGAGCAGGAGCGGCAGCTCGGCCGGAGCGGCCTCCCCGGCGTGGTTCCCGGCGGCCGGCCGGTACACCCGGACCGGGAGGTCGCGGTCGGGCAGCGTCACCTCCTGCCAGTCGATCGCGGCGCCCGGATCGGGATCCCCGGTGATCGCCCGCGCCGCGCTGGAGGCCCGGAAGCGGTTCTCCGCGTCGCGGTAGGCGATCAGTTCCTCGGCCGTTATCGCCGACCAGTCCGGCTCCGGCGGTCGCGTCACAGCGGTGGGCTCGCTCATGTCTTCTTCTCCCCTCCCCGGCCGGGTGCCGGGTGTGTCGTGGTGGTCACGCATGTCGGGCATCGCGCAGCTCGTGCAGTCTCCCGAAAGCATGCGTCCTTATTATGCACGCAGTGCGTGCATAAGCAAGTGCATAGGTTAGGCTGAGGCACGACGAGGAGCAGCGAGAGGGGCGAGATGGCAGGCCGAAGGCGTTGGTCGACCGAGGAGATCCTGGACGCGGCGGCGGAGTTGCTGCGCACGAGCGACGCCGAGTCGTTCAGCGTTCGCAAGCTCGCCGCAGCGCTCGGGACCGACTCCTCCAGCCTCTACCGGCACTTCCGCAACAAGACCGAGCTGCTGCGCGCGGTCGCCGACCGCATCCTCGTGGCCGGCATGGACGGCTACCGCCCCGAGGGCGACTGGAAGCAGCGCATCACCGCCCTGGCCCTGCGCCTGAGAGAGGCCTTCGGCGAGCAACCCCAACTCGCCGCGATCTGGGGACGCTACGCATCAGGCGGCGCCGGCTCCCGGCTGGTCATGGAGGAGTTGCTCCAGGCATTGCGCGCATCGGGCCTGCCCGACGCGGAGATCCCGGCGCGCTACCACCGGACCGCGATCCTCATCGCGGCGCTGATCTCCTCCGAAGCCGGGCTCGGCGCCATCACCCCAACGGAGTACGAACAGGGCATGGAGCAGTTCCGCGTCGCGGTCCTGGGCGCCGACCCCGAACACTTCCCCGCACTGGCCCACTTCGCCCGCGACATCCGCCCCCTCGGGGCCGACCGCCGCGCCGCGTTCGAGGAGATCCTCGCCGCCCAACTCGCCCACATCGAAGCTCAGATCCCCTGACCTGCCCTCACACGGTCGGCCGCCGCCGGGGGGCCGGGCTCGCTCCACCGGCGACGGTCAGGCCTCGCCGAGGTCGGTGCAGTCTGTGATCGTCGCATCGACCGCCGCCACCGCGTGGCGCCCCTCCGCCTGCCGGACACGATGGCCTGGCCGGTGTCGGCGGTCTGAAGCGCCTCGCGCGTTTCGGCGTGGCTTGCGGCTTTCCGTTGGGCGGCGGCGATGCCGCAGATGGAGCTCACGGGAGGGGGCGCGCCGCGTTCAGGAGGCGGTGCAGGTGCAGGGTGTCCGAGGCCAGGGCGGTGATCAGGACGGCGGGGCCGGCCAGCGGGGTCAGCACGGCCTGGCCGGCTGCCGGATCGTCGCCGAACAGGCTGGCGTGGGGCGGCTGCTGATCCAGGGCGGGGTCGACGATGAGGATCTGGCCGATGGCGCGGTGGCCGGCCGCAATGGCGGGGCCGTCCCAGCCGGGAGCGCCGGGGCCGTACATCGTGTGCTGGTCCAGCAGGGGGCGTCCGTCGCGGTGGACGGTGAGGCGGGTGGCCAGCCGTCCGGGCGGCTCGCCGACGCGGCCGAGCACGACCTGTTCGCGTAGCAGGAGCCGGGCGGTCGGGGCGAGGTCGATGGTGCAGGTCTGGCGTAGGTTGCTGCGGGCGGCGGAGATGAGCGGCTGGGGCAGCCACTGCAGGCTGGCGTGCTCGGCCGCGGTCAGGTGCACGTCGTAGGTGGCGTGCTCGTCGGTGGGACCGCGCAGGGCGATGGTTGCGGCGGCGGTGGTGATGTGCAGGTGGGCGCCGTGGTCGACGGTGGCCTCGATGCGCAGCCGGTCGCCGCCGAGCGGGGCGCTCATGGCGCCGAGGATGCACACGCGTGCCTGGTCGCCATGCGGGCGGGCGCGGCGCAGGTCGAAGGGGCCGTCACCGGCGAGCGTGGGCAGGGCGGTGGCGCCTCCCGCGCGGGTGGCGCGGATGCGGGCGGTGGCGCGCACGCCGAGTGCGGGCTGGGCCGGCGCGGGCGGGGAGGGCGAAGGGGTCATGCGGCGTGTGCGGTCCAGTCGGCGAGCCGGGCGCGGATCCAGTCGGCCACGGGGATGATGCCGCCTGGGGTTTTGACCGCGGTCAGCACGGTGGGCAAACGGTCGCGCTGGGCTTCGGCGTCGCGGGCCATGGCCTGCAGGTCGGCGCCGACGTGGGGGGCCAGATCGGTCTTGTTGATGACGAGCAGGTCGGAGGTGGTGACGCCGGGGCCGCCCTTGCGGGGGATGTCATCGCCGCCGGCGACGTCGATGACGAAGATCTGGGCGTCGACGAGGCCTTTGGAGAAGGTGGCGGTGAGGTTGTCGCCGCCTGATTCGATGAGGATCAGGTCGAGGGTGCCGAGGTGGTCCTCCAGGTCCTCGACGGCTTCGAGGTTGGCGGAGATGTCGTCGCGGATGGCGGTGTGCGGGCAGGCGCCGGTCTGCACCGCGGTGATGCGTTCGGCGGGCAGGACGGCCTCGCGCAGCAGGAACTCGGCGTCCTCGCGGGTGTAGATGTCGTTGGTCACGACGGCGATGGACAGTTCCTCGCGCAGTGTGCGGCACAGGGCGGCGACGGTGGCGGTCTTGCCGGAGCCGACCGGTCCGCCCAGGCCGATGCGCAGGGCGCGGTGACGGCCGCCGGGACGCTCGCCGGATGAGCCGCCGGAGCCGTGGGGGTGGCCGTCGGGGAAGGTGTCGCTGTGCTGGAGGTGCATGGCTGCTCCCGAAAGGGGTGCGGTCGTGGTCAGGAGGCGAACAGGCGGGCCGCGCGGGTGGCGTGCTGTTCGGCGGCGATGTCGAGCAACGGCGCCGAGCCGGCCGGCAGCGCGGCGGGCCCGTCGGCATGGATACGCTGCGCGGCCTCGGCCGCGGCGGCCGCCACGTGGTCGAGGTCGGCGGCCAGGCGGGCCAGGACGGCGGTGGCGTCGAAGGGGTCCAACCTGAGCAGGCGGACGGTCGCGGTGACCGGGCCGCCGATGCTCTCGTACGCCGCCGCGTAGGCGGCGTCCAGCGGCATCAGCCCCGCACAGCGGGCGGCCAGGCCGAGCACCACGGGCTGGTGCGCGCCTCGCGGCCGGGCCGCGGCCAGGGCCTCCAACTCGGCGCAGGGCCAGGCGGAACGGGCGGCGCGCAGCAACTGCCGGCCGAGCCTTCGGGAGGTGTGCCGCAGGGCGGGGCTGGCGGTGCGGGCATCGGCCGCCTCCTCCAGCAGCAGCGGCTCATATCCGGCGGCGGCCGCGGCCGCCAGCCCGGCCGCGACCAGGCCACTGGTGTGCAGCCGGCCGCGGCAGAACTCCTCCAGGCCGGCCACGTCCCGCACGCGCCCCGCCGTGACGGCCTCCTCGGCCCCGCCGGAGTGGGCGTGCCCTCCGGCGGGGAACCGGCCGTCGGCAAGGACGAGCAGGGCGGCACGGTTCATCGTGCATCATGTCCTTTCCCGCGGACCCTGCGCGCGGCAGGTCGTTCCCGGGGGTGGTGGTCAGAACAGGAAGTAGCGCTGCGCCATGGGCAGAGTGTCGGCGAACTGGTGGCCGTCGACGAGCTGATCGTCGATCTCCGTCTTGACGTCCTTGGCCTTCGCTCCGCCGATCTCCACCTCGAAGGTGTCGGGATCGATGCGGATGTCGGGGCAGGCGTCGTTCTCGCGCATGTCGGCCTTGAACACCTTGCGGGTGTCGCGGATGGCCCGGAACTGCTTGCGCACAGTGAGCCGTTCGGCCAGGCCGGCCGTGATGGCGTGCTCGGTGACGAAGTTGACCGAGTTGGCGGCGGGCGCCCGGCCGGTCGCGCCCCACACCGGCCTGGGCAGGACCGGCTGCGGGGTGGTGATGGAGGCGTTGGCGTCGCCCACCTGCGCGTAGGCGATCTGGCCGCCCTTGATCACGCGGTGGGGCTTGACGCCGAAGAACTTCGGCTCCCACAGCACCAGGTCGGCCAGCTTGCCCACCTCGACGGAGCCCACCTCGTGATCGATGCCGTGCGCGATGGCCGGATTGATGGTGTATTTGGCGATGTAGCGGCGGGCGCGATGGTTGTCGGCCCCACCCTCGCCGGCCTGGTCGCCCTCCAGCGGGCCGCGCCGGGCCTTCATCACGTGCGCGGTCTGCCACGTCCGTATGATCATCTCACCGATGCGGCCCATCGCCTGGGCGTCCGACGACATGATCGAGATGGCGCCGAGGTCGTGCAGAACATCCTCCGCGGCCATCGTGGAGGGCCGGATCCGCGACTCGGCGAAGGCCAGGTCCTCGGCCACCAGCGGATTGAGGTGATGGCAGACCATCACCATGTCGATGTGCTCCTTGACCGTGTTGACGGTGAAGGGCCGGGTGGGGTTGGTGGAGGCGGGGAGCACGTTCGGCAGGCCCGCCATGGTGATCATGTCGGGGGCGTGGCCCCCGCCGGCGCCCTCGACGTGGAAGATGTGAATCGGGTGCTCGCCGATGGCCTCGATGGTGTCGGCGACCGCGCCCGCCTCGTTCAGCGAGTCGGCGTGCAAGGCCAGCTGGACGCCGGTCGCCCGGCACACCTCCAGGCACCGGCGCAGCACTGCCGGTGTGGCCCCCCAGTCCTCGTGGATCTTGAACCCGAGCACCCCCGCCTCCACCTGGTTGTACAGGGACTCGGTGGACATGGTGCTGCCCTTGCCGAGCAGCCCGACGTTGACCGGGAAGGCGTCCAGCGCCTCGAACAGCCGGGCGATGTGCCAGGAGCCGGGCGTGACGGTGGTGGCGGTGCTGCCCTCGGCGGGGCCCGTGCCGCCGCCGATCAGGGTGGTGACCCCGGCGGCGAGCGCCTCATGCACCTGCTCGGGGCAGATGAAGTGCACGTGGGTGTCGATGCCGCCGGCGGTCAAGATCTTGCCGTTGCCGGCGATGACCTCGGTCTCCGGGCCGATCAGGAAGTCGGTCGCCCGCTCGTGCCCGTCGTGCAGCCGGTCCATGGTCTCGTCGTTGTAGGCCTTGCCGAGCGCGACGATCCGGCCGTCGCGCACGGCCACATCCGCCTTGACCACACCCCAATGGTCCAGGATGACGGCGCCGGTGATGACCGTGTCGGGCGGCTGCGGAGCGCCGAACCTCGCCGAGTCTCGCGGCGCGCAGGACTGCCCCATCGACTCGCGGATCACCTTGCCGCCGCCGAAGATGACCTCGTTGCCACTGCGTCCCGGCCCACCCGACCAGTCCTCGCTGACCTCGATCCGCAGGTTGGTGTCGGCCAGCCGGATGCGGTCCCCGGTCGTCGGACCGTACCGGTCGGCGTACTGGACGCGGGTCAGGGGCTGCTCGATCGGCAGGATCTCCGGACCTGGCACATCATCCTGCGACGATGCTCCTGCCACGGGCTCGGCGAGCGGGTCGATCGCCGACGACGCGGCGGTGTCCGCCGATGCGTCTGCCACGGACTCATCCATCGAGCTGCCCCCCGACCTCGCCGCGCAGGCCGGCGACGACGCGCCTGCCCTCGATGGGCACGAGCGTCACCGTGCGGGTGCATCGGGGCTCGAACCGGATGGAACTGCCGGCGGGAATGTGCAGGCGCTTGCCATAGGCGGCGGCGCGGTCGAAGTCGAGGCGGGGATTGGCCTCGTAGAAGTGATAGTGGGAGCCCACCTGGATGGGACGGTCATCACCGTTGGTCACCGTCACCATCGTGATCTCACGGCCCTCGTTGAAGGCCACCTGCCCGGCACCCTCCGGGTGGTCGATCTTCCCCGGATGAACCAGCACCTCCGCCGCGGGTTCTGCTTCCGCCTTCTTTTCGGCTTCGGCGAAGGGGTCGCGGATGGTGACCAGCTTGGTGCCGTCGCAGAACGTCGCCTCGATCTGAATGTCGGAGATCATCTCCGGGACGCCCGCCATGACATCGTCACGGGAGAGGATCTTCTCTTCGGCGGACATGAGCTCATGGACGGATCTGCCGTCCCGGGCCGCCTCCAGCACGTGCGCCGTGATCAGCGCGACCGCCTCCGGATAGTTGAGGAGAACCCCCCGCTCCTTGCGCTTGCGGGCCACGTCCGCGGCCACATGGATCATCAGGCGTTCCTGTTCATGCGGAGTCAGGTGCACCCCGCCACCTCGCCTTCGCTCTGCCCCGCAGGTCGTCCCCCGGAGGCCACCAACGGTACGGATCACCTGACATGACCGGCCTCGGTCCGGTCACCGTCGCTCGCGGTCGAGGGACGATGCCCCGGCCTGCGCGCCCGGACCGGGCGTCCTGGGAGTGCAGGTGATCATCACCCTGTGTTGCGCACCGAAAGTAACGCGATGAACACACGCTGTGATATGGCGCGGTGGTGAGGAGTGCGTTGCCCGTGACACAGAATTGGCCTTACCTGTGGCACCGGCGGCCGGCCGTACACCTTCGGTCCCCGGACAGCGTCGCGACGCGGTACTCGCACTCCGAGTCGCCGTGATCGCTTTCTGGGATCGCTTCAGATGCGAGAAAAATTTCCAGTCGGCTTGTCGATTTCGTGGCTCGCCGTTCGTCTTACTGCGCGACCAACACCTGGTAGCAACGAGGAGGAACCGATGAAGTACGTCATGCTGATCTTTCGGGGCACCGCGCTTGAGGGACAGGCCGCGTTGTCCGAGGAGGAGCAGAAGCAGATCTACGCCGACTACCGAGCGATCAATCAGACGCCAGGGGTGACCCCCGGGGTGCCGATGGGTCTGCCCGAGAACGCGACCACCGTGCGGGTCGAAGGCTGCACCCTCGGCGGCCTTGGCACATGTACGGCCAGCTCACCCGCCTGACCGGCTCACCCGTCGTGGAGCTCAACCGCGCCATCGCGATCGCCGAGACCCCGAAGGCCCCGAGGTCGGCCTGCGCATCGTCGACCAACTCGGTCTCGACGACTTCCGCTACCTGCACTCGACCAGGGCCGAACTCTTGCGACGTCTCGGGCGCACCGACGAGGCGCGTGACGCCTATCGACGTGCGAGACAACTCACCGACGACGGCGCCGAACGGCGCTTCCTCGAACGCCGGCTCACGGAACTGGCAGGCAGGACAGGCCCGGGTTAGTCGTTGGAGCATGTGTCCCGAGTGGTGTTGGAGCGTCGGGTTCCGTGTCGGGTCGGGCCCGGAGGCTGGTCAGTCCTCGGCGTCGTCGGTGAGCAGGAACGCGGGTGTCGAACGATCCCAGCCTGGTACGTTCAGCGCGTTGAGCGCCGAGACGATGCGCTTCTCCTCGTAGACGAAGTGCGTCTCCATCAGCGCGGCGAGGCTGTCCACTTCGCGCCGGACTTCGGCGGGGTCGGTCTCCTGGTCCAGTTCGGCGACAAGCACCTCGAGCCGTCGCAGGGAGTCGTCCACCAGCCGGTGGTCGCGGCGCAACTCCTCCAGCACCGGGCGCAGTTCGGGGAACCGCTCGGCGACTTGGGGGAACGCGCCGTCGTCCTCGCCGGTGTGATGCCGGGTCAGCGCCGAGCAGAAGGTCAGGCAGTGGGTCCGCAGTTCCCGGAGGCGGGCGCCGCCGGCAAAATAGGCGTCGACGCCTTCACGCAGCTCTGCCAGCTCCTCGCGGAGCCAGAGGTGTACTTCGATCAACTGGTTGCCGAACGCCAGCAGGCGATCGTCGGATTTCACCAAGGGTCGTTTCCGTGGTTTCGGCGCCTCCATGCCCTCGACGGTCTCTTTGCCGGGTGCACCGCGACGCTGGCAAGCGTTTTACCAACCGCGCAGAAGGTCTGTCAAAAGACATCAGCACCGGGCACATGCGGCGCGGCGTGAGGAGCCCTGGGTCACGTCATGTTGCGCCGATCGCGCAGGATGTCGACGCCATCGCCGTCAAGTTCATCGCGATACACCGAGCGGTTACACCCCCCGTTGAGTGCGGCCGTCCCACTGCCATTCCGTACGCCGGGGCAGTCCGGGGAGCGGGATGCGGCCCGTACACCACAGCAGGGTGGCGGACGGATCATGCCCGGACGGCGCGTCGGGGAAGAGCCGGTCGAGGACGGCGGCGCTGGGGTCACCGGGCGGTGTCCAGGAGAGGCCGAGGGTACGGGTCATGTCGTAGGTGGGGACGGCCAGTTCGGTGATGCCCATCGCGGCGAAGCCCGCCGCGTCGGAGTGGCCCCAGGGGTGCCAGGCGCGGACGTCCGCGGCCGTGTCCCGGACCGTGGCGCCGAGGAGGGAGGCGGCGATGCCGATCCCTTCCAGGCACGCGGGGACGGGGGCGTGGGCGTCGAGTGAGGCGAAAAGGGTGATGTAGCGGTCGCGGGGCCGGGCGATGAGCGGGCCCGCGTAGCCGACCAGGCCGAGGGCGAGGTGGTCGAGGGTCTGGCGACAGGTCCAGTCGAGGCCGCCGGCCGGGCGTGACCAGTCCTGGTCGGCTCCTTTGAGGAGGACGGCCAGGCACTCGTCGGCGACGGCCGACAGCAGGTCCGGCCATGACACGACCGCGCCGGGAGACTCTGGGGCAGGCGGAAGGTGGGAGGCGGTCAGGTGGGGGTGTCGCCGGGCGACTACCGCCGGGCGTTCCCCGACGTCACCGGACCGGGCCGGAGCTGACCGCGCTGAGGGAAGGCGTCGGCCGAACCACCGGGTGTGCCGCTCCGAAACTCCTCACGTGGGGCTTGAACTCCCAGACGATCCACAACGCCCCCGGCCGCGGCTCCGATGTGTCTCACGTCCGTTCGAGCGACCAGCGGCGGTCCGTCTCCGGTCACGTCCGCACCCCCAGTAATCGCTGGATGGTGACTGATCGTCTGCGCTAACGTCGGTGCCCGCCGCGGCGGTGGCGTATGCGCGGCGGCCCCCACAGGCCGGGTCTCTCCCGCGACGGGCTCCGATCCGCCGGCGACTTCACCGACTCGCGAAGTGGGATCGACATGCCTGACGGATGGCAGTGGGACAACACCCTGTTCAAAGGAAGCGCGGCCTATTACGAGCGCGGGCGGCTGCCGTACGCTCCGGGCTTCGCCGAGACACTGGCCGCGGCCCTGAACCTGGACGGACGGGGCCGTCTCCTCGATGTCGGCTGCGGACCGGGCGTCGTGACGCTCGCCATGGCCCGGTTCTTCGCCGAGGCGGTCGGCCTCGATCCGGATGAGGACATGCGGGCCGAGGCCGGGCGACAGGCCGAGCGTCGCGGGGTGACCAACGCGCGCTGGGTGGCCGGTCTCGCCGAGGACCTGCCGGCCGGTCTGGGTGAGTTCCGGGTCGTGGTGTTCGCCCAGTCCTTCCACTGGACGGATCGGGATCGTGTCGCGGCCACCGTGCGGGAGATGCTGGAGCCGGGAGGCGCGTTCGTCCACATGAGCGACCTCAAGCATCCGCCCGCCGACCCGGTGCCGCCGCCGCTGACGGCTCCCCCGTACGCGCAGATCGGCGATCTGGTGCGCCGGTACCTGGGCCCGGTGCGCCGCGCGGGGCAGGGAGTGCTCGTCAACGGCACCCCGGGCCGGGAGGACCTCGTTCTGGCACGGGCCGGGTTCGAGAACGTCGAACGGCATGTCGTGCCGGCCGGGGAAGTGGTCCACCGCACCGCGGACGACATCGTGGCGTGGGCGTTCTCCCGGTCCGACTCCGCCCCTCACCTGTTCGGCGACAGGCTGGAGGCCTTCGAACGGGACCTGCGCGCGGTGCTGCGGCGAGCGTCACCCGGCAACCGCTTCGCGGAGCGCCTTACGGCGACCGAGATCATGATCTGTCGCAAGCCGCCCGGTGAGCGGTGACGGCGACGTCGGTCGGGCGGGGTCGTGGTCGACGACTGAGGCCTCGCCGAGGCGGATGGTGCCGTGGCGGGCGGCGGCGGGGGAACGGGAGTCGCCGAGGCGCTCCATGGTCTCGTGGATGCCATGACGTGTCGCTGAATCGGGCCGCTGGTGCGATGGAAGACGGCTATTCAAGCTGGAATGTGCGGAAGGTATGGTGAGGGTTTGTGACGACGTTTGGGATCAGCGAGGCCGCGGCGCTGCTCGGGGTCAGCTCCGACACCGTCCGACGGTGGGTGGACGCGGGCCGGCTGAGAGCCGAGCGGGACGAGCACGGCCACCGGCGGGTCGACGGAGCCGACCTGGCCGCGTTCGCTCGCTCGCAGGTCGAGGAGGCCGACGACGGCGGCCGCTCCTCGGCGCGTAACCGCTTTCGCGGGATCGTGACCGAGGTGATCCGCGACGCGGTGATGGCGCAGGTGGAGATCGCCGCCGGCCCGTTTCGCGTGGTGTCCCTGATGAGCCGCCAGGCCGCGGACGAGCTGGGCCTGGAGGCGGGAGTGGTGGCGGTCGCCGTGATCAAGTCCACCAACGTCGTCGTGGAGATTCCCGGTCACGACCGCGTGGCCGGTCAGGTGTGAGGAGCCCCCCTTTGGTGTTCAGGCGTCTTTCCCGATGGGCGATCGCCCTGCCCGTAGCGCTCGCGCTGGCGGGCCTGTCCGGTTGCGGCTCCGGCCGACCGGCCACGTCCTCCGCTTCGGCCCCGGCTTCCGCCGCCGGCGGGGCCGAGGAGGTCACGGTGTTCGCGGCGGCATCGCTGACCGGGACGTTCACCGAGCTCGGCAAGACCTTCGAAGCCGCGCATCCGGGTACCACGGTGAAGTTCAACTTCGGTTCCAGCGCCACGCTGGCCCAGCAGATCACCCAGGGGGCGCCGGCGGATGTGTTCGCAGCGGCGAGCCCGGCCACGATGAAGACCGTCACCGACGCGTCGCTGGCCGGCTCCCCCACCACGTTCGTGCGCAACAAGCTGCAGATCGCCCTCCCCAAGGACAATCCGGCCAAGGTGGACGAGCTGAAGGACCTGGCCGACCCCAAGGTGAAGGTGGCGTTGTGCGCCGAGCAGGTTCCTTGTGGGGCCGCGGCGGTCAAGGCGCTGGACGCGGCCGGGCTCAAGATCACCCCGGTCACCCTGGAGCAGGACGTCAAAGCCACGCTGACCAAGGTCGAGCTGGGCGAGGTGGACGCGGCGCTGGTCTACACGACCGACGTGATCGCCTCAGGAGGCAAGGTGACCGGGATCGCGTTCCCGGAGGCGGACCAGGCGATCAATGACTATCCGATCGCCACGCTCGCCAAGGCGCCGGCCGGCGACCTGGCCCGGCAGTTCGTCGACCTGGTGCTGTCGCCGCAGGGCAGGGACGTGCTGACCAAGGCCGGCTTCGAGGCTCCCTGATCGCTGATGAGCTCTTCCGTACCGGAGCAGGTCGACCTGCCGGGGCCGCCGCGCGGGTCCGGCGGGCGGCCCGCCGCGAGCCGCGAGGTCTCCGGGCGGCCGCCGTGGATGCTGGTGCTGCCCGCCGTCGTGGGTCTGGCCTTCCTCGTGCTGCCGCTGGCGGGGCTGCTGATCCGCGCCCCCTGGTCCACGCTGCCGCAGCGACTGGCCGAGCCGCAGGTGCTGGAGGCGTTGCGGCTGTCGCTGGTGTGCGCCACCGTCGCCACCGCCGTGTGCCTGCTGCTCGGAGTGCCGCTGGCCTGGCTGCTGGCCCGGGTGTCGTTTCCCGGGCGGCGGCTGGTCCGGGCCCTGGTCACCGTTCCGCTGGTGCTGCCGCCGGTGGTGGGCGGTGTCGCGCTGCTGCTGGTGCTGGGGCGGCGCGGGCTGGTCGGGCAGTGGCTGGAGGCCACCTTCGGCGTCACGCTGCCGTTCACTACGATGGGGGTGATCGTCGCCGAGGCGTTCGTCGCGATGCCGTTCCTGGTGATCAGCGTGGAGGGCGCGCTGCGCGGCGCGGACCAGCGTTTCGAGGAGGCCGCGGCCACGCTCGGCGCCTCGCGGTGGACCGTCTTCCGGCGGGTGACGCTGCCGCTCATCATGCCGGGCGTGGCGGCCGGCGCGGTCCTGTGCTGGGCGCGGGCCCTGGGAGAGTTCGGCGCGACGATCACGTTCGCGGGGAACTTCCCCGGCACCACCCGCACCATGCCGCTGGCGGTCTACCTGGCCCTGGAGACCGACCCGGAGGCGGCCATCGTGCTCAGCCTGGTGCTGCTCGCCGTTTCAGTGATCATCCTGGCCAGCCTGCGCGACCGATGGGCGAACACGCCATGACCCTGCACGCCCGCCTGGTCGTCACCCGGCCCGCCTTCACCCTCGACGTCACCCTCGAGGTCGCCCCCGGCGAGGTGGTCGCGCTGCTCGGCCCCAACGGCGCGGGCAAGACCACCGCGCTGCGCGCCCTGGCAGGCTTGACCGCGTTGTCGCAGGGCGAGATCGTCCTCGACGGCCGTCCGCTGCACACGCTGCCCGCCGAGAGCCGCCCGATCGGCATGGTCTTCCAGGACTACCTGCTCTTCCCGCACCTGACGGCACTGGACAACGTCGCCTTCGGCCCGCGCTGCCAGGGCGTCGCCAAGGCCGAGGCCCGCCGCGCCGCGGCCACCCTGCTGGAACGCGTCGGCCTCGCCGACCGCGCCACCGCCAAGCCGCGTCATCTCTCCGGCGGGCAGGCCCAACGGGTCGCCCTGGCGCGGGCCCTGGCCGTGCGGCCCGAGCTGCTGCTGCTCGACGAGCCGCTGGCCGCCCTCGACGCCCACACCCGCCTGGAGATCCGCTCCCAGTTGCGCCGCCACCTGGCGGACTTCGACGGGGCCACCGTCCTGGTCACCCACGACCCCCTCGACGCCATGGTGCTGGCCGACCGGCTGATCGTCATCGAGAACGGCGCCGTCGTCCAGCAGGGAACCCCGGCCGAGGTCGCCCGCCGTCCCCGCACCGACTACGTCGCCCGCCTCGTCGGGCTCAACCTTTATCGCGGCGTGGCCGACGGGGCCAGGGTCAAGGTCGGCGAACTGCTGCTGCACACCTCCGAACAGCTCGACGACGCCGCGTTCGTCGCCTTCCCGCCCGCCGCCGTGGCGCTGTACCGGACCCGCCCCGACGGCAGCCCGCGCAACCTGTGGCAGGCCCGCATCGACGGCATCGAACGGCACGGCGACAACGTCCGCGTGCACCTCGACGGCCCCATCACCGCGTTCGCCGACATCACTCCCGCCGCCGTCGCCGACCTCGACCTGACCCCCGGCCAGCGGATCTGGGCCTCGGTCAAGGCCACCGAGACCCACGCCTATCCCGCATGAACGAGCCCGCGCCGCAGGGCCGCCACGACCGCAACGCCATCTGTCTGGGCGGGCCCTGCCATGGCCTGCTCACCCACGTCGACCAGGACGTCGGCATCCTGACCGTCCCCGTGCCGCGCCGCTCGCCGGATGAGCCCGAGTGGCGCGCCGGCTACCGCATCACCGGCGAACGGTGCGCTACTCGGGGCATGCCACCCCGTACATCGCCCTGCACTGGGCCGACCCGCACGCCCCCTCCTGCTCCTGCGGGCCCCCGGCTCCACGTCGGTGACCCGGCCGACGTGCTCGTTGTCCGGCGCCGACCGTGGCGGCGCCCGGAGGCCGGGCAGGTGCTGTTCGGCTGGCAGGAGGAGGACGCGGTGTACGCCGCGACCGCCGGCCGCACCGTCCACCGCCTGGCAAAGAGCGACGGCCGCGTCGAGGCGGTGTACAGGTGCGACGGGCCCGTGTACTCCTGCGCGACCTCACTGGAGGGCCGCTACGTCTTCGCCGGTGACAGCCACTCCTCGGTGTACTGCTTCGCCGCGTCCGGGGAGCGGTTGTGGAAGCTCGGCACCGGCTGCGGGTCGGCCTTCTCCATGCAGTTCCTCGACGACCGCCTCTACATCGTCACCACCGACGGCTCCCTGGCCTGCATCGACGCGAGCGAGACGGCGATCGCCGCGGCGCGCGCGGGCACGGTGCCCGAGCCCGTCGACGTGAAGGCCGCCGCGTCGCTGCCGGTGGTCGAGCCGTCCGTCGTGCTGGAGACGGTCAGCCACGCCGGCGACGGCGTGGTCGTGGAGTGCGTACGCGAAGGCGAGCGGCTGCGCGTACGCGTGGCGAGCCCCGGCTACGAGACGTGGAACGTGCAGTTCCCCAAGGACATCCGCGAGGCCGGCGCCCGCTATCTGGTCGAGGACGTGCGTTCGTCCGGCCGGGGCGGCTTCTACCGCACGTACGGCGAGATCAGGCGGCTTCTCTAGGCTCGCGGCGGGCTCAGCGGGCGATGCGCCGCATGAGCCGGTCCACATAGGAGCGGTGCTCGGGGACGAGTGCGCCGGCGGGGAACATCAGGCAGGTGACGTTGGCGCCGACGGTCATCGCGATGATCTCTCCGGCGAGCTCGGTGACGGCGGGGGCGTCGGCGGCTTCGCCCCTGCCCCGGGCCGCGGCGATCCGCGCGGCCAACTGGCCGCGCCAGGTCTCCAGGTGCTCGCGGTACAGCGTCGCGAGCTCCTCGTTCGCCGCCGAGTGCTCCCACAGGGCCAGCAGCACACGCGCGGAGGCGATGCGGTACTCGTCGAGCGGCAACGCCGCCTCGACGTAGTGGCGCAGCTCCTCCGCCGGGCCGAGCGCCGGGCCGCGCTCGCCGGCCCGCTCGTTCATCTCCGCGAGCACGCTCTGGAATGTGGCGGCGACGATGCTGTCCTTGTTGGGGAAGTAGTGCTTCAGCGCGCCGTTGGCGAAGCCCGCGGCGGCGACGATGCTCCGCATGGTCGCCGCCTCGAAGCCCCCCTCGACGATGAGCTTCTTCGCGACCTCGACGATCTCTTTCCGCCGCTGACCGTGGTCGATGATCTTTGGCATGGTGGCCCCATGTTATCCGGGCGCGGGCGCCTGCACCCTTTTAAGTCGACATCTGTAGACTAACGCGCTGTCGAGCCGCGGCTCGCCCCGCCGTTCCGTCCCCTACTCAGGAGCAGCAGGTGTCCCCCACCCCCGTCCCCCATGACCCGCAGCTCGAGCCCGGCCGGGCCGCCATGCGGGCCGCGGTGCGCGGCGCGCGCGTGATGAGCGCCCGCCGCGCCGCGTTCGTGCTGGGGTCCCTCGAGGTGTTCGGGCCGCTGTCGATGGACCTCTACATGCCGCTGCTGCCCCAGCTCGCCGACGACCTGCACACCAGCGACAGCCTCGCCCAGACCTCGATGTCGGTCTGCATGCTGGGGCTGGCGCTGGGCCAGCTCGTCATGGGCCCCCTCAGCGACCGGTTGGGCAGGCGGCGGCCGGTGCTCGCCGGCGTGGCCCTCTTCGCCGTGCTGTCGCTGCTGTGCGCGGTCGCGCCGACCATCGAGGTCCTGCTCGCGGCGCGCTTCCTCCAGGGCGTCACCGGGTCGGCGGGCGTCGTCATCGCGCTCGCCGCCGCCCGGGACATGGCCGAGGGCGTCGAGCTTGCACGCCTGCTCACCCTTCTCGGGCTCGTCGGCGCGCTCGCCCCGATCCTGGCGCCGGTCGCCGGCGGCCAGCTCGCCGCCGTGCTGGACTGGCGCGGTGTCTTCGTCGTGCTCGCCGGCATCGGCGTCGCCCTGTTCCTCGTCGCGCTCACCCTGCTGCGGGAGACGCTGCCGCCGCCGTCACGGCACGCCGGCGGGGTACGGGCGACCGCCCGCCGGTTCCGCGGGGTCCTGCGCGAACGCCTCTTCGTCGCCTACCTGCTGGTGAACACGTGCGTGGGCGCCGCGTTCTTCGCCTACCTGGCGTCGATCAGCTTCGTGCTGCAGGGCTCCTACCACCTCACCCCGCAGGCGTTCAGCGCGGTCTTCGCGGCGAACTCGGTCGTCCTGATGCTCGGCTCGCTGCTCAACCGCGCGCTCGTGCGACGCGCGGGCACCGTGCGCATGTACGCGGCGGGCACGACCGCGACCGCGCTCGCCTCCGTCGCCCTCCTGTGCGCCGTCGTCGCCGGGCTCGGCCTGGCCGTCCTGCTCGGCGTGCTCGCGCTGCTGCTGCTCTGCTACGGGGTCATCGCTCCGAACAGCTCGGCGCTCGCCCTCGCCGACCACGGCGAGCGAGCCGGCACGGCGGCGGCCCTGCTCGGCACCTCGTCCTTCGCCGTCGGCCCCGTCATCGCGCCGGTCGTCTCGCTGGGCGGCGCGGGGGCGCTGCCGATGGCGACGACCATGGCCGTCGCCACCGTCGCGGCGGGCGCGCTCGTCTGGACCGCCGTGCTGCCCCGGCTTCGCCGGTCCCGGCAGCGGGCCGGTTCCGCCGGAGCGGTGCGGATCTGAACGCGTACCCGCGGGGGCGGGCCGGAGCCGTCAGGTGCAGATGATGTCGCGCCGGCGGAACGCGGCCAGCGCCGCACCGGCGACCAGGACGGCCAGTGCCGTCAGCGCCAGCGTCGCCGGTACGGAGACGTCCTCCAGCGGATACTCGCCGATGTGCTCGAAGGGCGAGAGGTTCACCGCGGAGTCGGGAATGTGCAGGATCGGGGCGAAGAAGCCGACGATCATGCCGTACACGACGATCAGCCACACCAGGGGAAGCGCCCTCGGCAACGCGCCGTAGAGGAGTGCGGCGACGGCCAGCACGAGCCAGACCGCCGGCGTGTGCGCGACGTGGCCGGCGACCAGCTCGCCGAGCAGTCCGGCGTCCCCCGTGCTGAGCGCCGCGCCGACGCCCATCGCGAGGCCGGCGACGAACAGCAGCCACAGGACGCCCAGCGCGGTGACGGCCAGGTTGGCGGCCAGCCATCCGGTGCGGCCGACCGCCGTCGCGAGCACCGGCTCCGTCCTGCCCTCGGTCTCCTCGGCGCGCAGGCCCTGCAGGGACAGCACGGCGAACACCGCCACGGTGAACGCCATCATGAGCCCCATCAGGCCGAGGAACCCGGCGAGCATGTCCTCCTCGCCGCCCATGACGGCCAGCAACTCCTTCGGAGCGTCGGCGAACCCGTCGATCACCGGCTGGGTGAACAGGCCGTACGAGAGCCCCGCGACCAGCAGCGCGAGGCTCCATCCGATCAGTTGGGCGCGCTGGAGCCGGAACGCCAGCGCGGCTCCGCTGCGCAGCCACGGAGCGGCCGTGGCCGGGCCGGGCCGCGGCGGGACCAGGCCCGCGGCGAGGTCGCGCCGCGCCGACAGCAGGTACCCGAGCGCGGCCGTGACCGCGGCGAACGCCACCGACAGGCCCAGCGGCCACCACCGGTCGAGCACGTACGCGGCGGTCTGCTGGGACCAGCCGATCGGCGACAACCAGGACAGCCAACTGCCGTGGGTGGCGGCCATGTCGCCGATGCCGCGGAGCACGAACGCGGCTCCGAGCACCGCACCGGCCAGCCCGGAGGCCGCGCGCGGATACTCGAAGAGTTGCGCGCTGATCGCGGTCACCCCGGCGAAGGCCAGGCCCGCGGCGCCGACGGCCGCGCCGAACAGCAGCGAACCGGCCCCGTCGAAGCCCGATCCGCTCATGAGCCCCGCGATCAGGAGCGCGACCAGCGCGTTCATCAGCGTGGTCAGCGTCAGCGCGGCGGTGAGCTGGGCGTGCCGCCCGACGACGCCGGCGCGTACCAGCTCGGCCCTGCCGGACCGCTCCTCCGCCCGGGTGTGGCGGGTCACGGTGAGCACGCTCATCAGGCCGGCGCCGACCAGGATGTACAGGCCGTACTGCCCGGCGAGGAACCGTTCGATCGTCAGCGCGTCGTAGCCGTAGCCCGGGCCGCCGAACAGCGCGCCGATCGGGCTCCCGGAGAAGCCCGCCATCCCCCGCAGGTCCTCGGGGGTGGCGAGCACGGTTCGCAGCGCGGTGACGAAGTACGCCATGAGCAGGGCGATCCCGAGCGTCCAGGCGGGCAGCCGGACGCGGTCGCGGCGGAGCATGAACCGAAGCAGCGTCCCCGTGCCCGTCAGGGCGCCGCCGCGCCGGGCCCCGGCCGGGGCAGAGGGCCGGCTCATCGTCAGCGTCATCACGCCACCTCGCCGTTGCCGTTGGCGCGGGCCAGCTCGTCGCCGTAGTGGCGCAGCAGGAGCTGCTCCAGGGTGGGCGGGTTGGCCGTGAGGCTGTGCACATCGAGTTCGCCCAGACGGCGCATGACCGCGGGCAGGTGTTCGCCGTCGACCTCGAAGCGGACCTGTACACCGTCGGCGCGTACGTCGTGCACCCCGGGCAGCGCCGCCAGCTCCCCGGCCGGCCGGTCGGTGACGGCGGCGACCGAGGTGCGGGTCAGGTGGCGCAGGTCGGTGAGAGTGCCGGACTCGACGATGCGCCCCTTGCGCACGATGGAGATCCGGTCGGCGAGCGCCTCGACCTGCGCCAGGATGTGGCTGGACAGCAGCACCGTGCGTCCGGCGGCCTTCGCCTCGCGGATGCAGGTCTGGAACACCGCCTCCATGAGCGGGTCGAGCCCGGCGGTCGGTTCGTCGAGGAGCAGCAGTTCCACGTCGCTGGCCAGCGCCGCGATGAGCGCCACCTTCTGCCTGTTGCCCTTGGAGTAGGTGCGGCCCTTCTTCGTCGGGTCGAGGTCGAAGCGCTCGCACAGCTCGTCGCGGCGGGCGGGGTCGGCGCCGCCGCGCAGCCGGGCCAGCAGGTCGATGGCCTGGCCGCCGGTGAGGTTGGGCCACAGCTCGACGTCGCCGGGGACGTACGCCAGGCGGCGATGCAGGGCGACGGCGTCGGCCCACGGGTCACCGCCGAGCACGGCGGCCCGGCCCGAGTCCGCGCGCAGCAGCCCGAGCAGGATGCGGATGGTGGTGGACTTGCCCGCGCCGTTCGGGCCGAGGAAGCCGTGCACCTCGCCGCGCGCCACCTGGAGGTCGAGACCGTCCAGCGCGGTGACGGAGCCGTAGTTCTTGCGGAGGTCGCTGATGTCGATCGCGGGCACGCTCGCGCCCGCCACGGGGGATGTGGTCATGACTGCTCTCTTGGTCCTGGTTGGAGGGGGATGGTTCGTCAGCCCGTACGGCCGCCGGCCCCTTCCGGCGGATCGCCGACGTAGAGCAGGTAGGTGTCGAGCATCGCCCGATCGGTGAGAAAGCCCTGGGTGAACAGCTCCAGGGCCGGCAGCGCCAGCTTGTCGAGGTACGTGGAGAGCAGCGCGGAGAGATCCTGCGGATCTTCCGGGCGGTTCATCGCCAGCTCCAGCATGAGCGCCCCCAGCGAGGCCTCCGCGAGGTAGCGGGCCCGGGCCTCCTCGTCCCGGCTGGGTTTGATGACCCCCGCCTCGACACCCTCGGCGATGTACCGCACGGCGTCGGCGACGACGTGTTCGACGAACCGCCTGGCGGTGTCTCCCCCGGCCTGGAGGCTGCGCACCACGTAGGCGACGAGCGGCGCGTACTCCTCGACCTTGGCGAGCTGCGCCAGGAGCACCCCGGGTCCGCCCGGGGCGGCGATGACCTCGCTCTTGGACGTGCGGATGACGGCGAAGACGTGCTCGTCGCACTCCGCGCGCAGCCGTTCCTTGGAGCCGAAGTGGTGGATCACGAGCGCGGCGCTGACGCCGGCGTCGGCCGCGATCGAGCGCAGGGAGGCGCCGAAGCCCTCGCGCGCGAACCGTGCGATCGCCGCGTCCCGGAGGCGGGCGCGGCCGGAAAGGTCGGTGCCTGACTCGGCACCCGATGTTGACACGACCCTCACGCTAAACACGCGTTCAGTCCGTGTCAATCCCCCGCGGGGCCCGGGGGAGCTTGTCGGGATTGGTGACCGAGTAGATGCCCGCGATCCGGTCGCCGTCGGGTGCGAGATCGACGATGACCACGGCGATCGGGCTGTCTCCGGAGAAGACCAGCGCGCACGGGTCGCCGGCGACGCGCCGGTAGCGGATGTCCAGTCCGCCCGCGGGCAGCGTCGCGGCGACCGCCATGAACAGCGCGGCCACCCGGTCGCGGCCGTGCACGGGCCGCAGACTCGTGGCGGGGCCCTTGCCTCCGCCGTCGGTCCACAGGGTCACGTCCGGTGCCAGCAGCTCCAGCAGGGCCCGCAGGTCGCCGCCGAGAGCGGCCGCCGCGAACCGCTCGGTGACCTGGGAGTGCACGTCGGGCGCGGGCCGGTGACGGGGACGGCGCGCCTGGACGTGACGGCGCGCGCGGGCCGCGAGCTGGCGGACCGCCACCGGGGAGCGGCCGAGGATGTCGGCGATCTCCGGATGGCCGAAGCCGAACACCTCATGCAGGACGAACACCGCCCGCTCCAGCGGTGACAGGGTCTCCAGCACCACCAGCACCGCCATCGACAGCGCTTCGGCGCGTTCGGCGGAGCCGGCGACGTCGTCCTCGGTGGCGACCAGCGGCTCCGGCAACCACGGGCCGACATAGGTCTCCTGGCGACGGGTGACCTCCGCGCGGCGGGCGAGCGCCTGGTTCACCGCGATCCGCACCAGGTAGGCCCGGGCGTTCTCGACCGGCGCGGCGTCCGGCGTCCGGTGCCGGGCGGACCAGGCCAGCCAGACCTCCTGCAGCGCGTCCTCGGTGTCGGAGAGGCTGCCGAGCATGTTGTAGATCACTGAGAACAGCAGCTCTCGATGGCCGAGAAACTGCTCGGTGACGGCCTCGCTGTTCGCGTGCGGTGAAGCCGGTGTCATGGCGTTCCCTCCTCTGTCTCCCGCGACCGCAGAGCCCCGTCGCCCGGCGAGTGTGACATGAACGCCCGGATTGTGATCCATGTCATGACCGCCCGCTGCGGTGTCACACTCCGCGGTCGGCATCCCTCTGTGGTGGCGTCCGAGGATTCACGACTCGCAAGGAGATGTTCGATGCGTACTTTGATCCGCGATGTCAGGGTGTTCGACGGCGAGCGCACCATCGCGCCGGCCGACGTGGTGCTGGAGGACGATCGGATCGAGTCGGTCGGCGCCGACACAGATCACGGGGCGGACGTCGAGGTCGACGGGGCCGGTCGCACGCTCCTTCCCGGGTTGATCGACGCGCACACGCATGTCTTCGACGGCAGCCTGGCCGAGGCCCTGCGCCACGGGGTCACGACCGAGCTGGACATGTTCTGCCTGCCGCAGATGTTGCCGCGGCAGCGGCGTCTGGCCGCCGAGAACGACGACGTGGCGGATCTGCGGAGCGCGGGCACCCTGGCCACCGCGCCCGGCGGGCACCCGACGCAGTTGCTCGCGGCCCTGTCCGGCACCGTCCTGGACGGCGTCGACGCGACGGCGATCGACTTCGTCTCCGATCCGGCGCAAGTGCCGGCTTTCGTGGCGGCCAGGCTGGCCGAGGGAGCCGACTACCTGAAGATCGTCATCGATGACGGCGCGGTGCACGGCGCCGACCTCCCCGTGATGACGCCGGAGATCGCGGCCGCCCTCGCCGCGGCGGCGCACGAGGCGGGGCTGCGGGTGATCGCCCATGCGATCACCGCCGCCGAAGCGACGATCGCGCTCGACGCCGGCGTGGACGGCCTGGCCCACGTGTGGACCGACCTCGCACCGGACGACCCGGCCTCGCAGCGGCTGGCCGAGCGGATCCGCGCCCAGGAGGTCTTCGTGGTCACCACGCTCGCCTACTTCGAGGCGATCACCGCCCAGAGCGTCCAGACGGCCGACTGCGCCCGGCCCGGCAGTTCCGCCAACGCCGTCGGCGCGCTGCGGGCCCTGCGGCGCGCCGGCGTGCCTCTGCTCGCCGGGACAGACGCCACCCCGTTCGTGCCCGCCCACGGTGCCGGCATGCACCGCGAACTGCACCTTCTCACCGAGGCCGGGCTCAGCCCGCAGGAGGCGCTCGCCGCGGCGACCGAACTCCCCGCGCGCCACTTCGGCCTGTCCGACCGCGGCCGGATCGCCCCCGGCCTCCGCGCCGACCTGGTGCTGGTCGAAGGCGACCCCACCCGGGACATCGCCGCCGTCGCCGCCATCGTCGACGTCTGGCGACGCGGGGTCAGGCAGTCCCGCTGACCACCTCCCGCATCCGCCTGGGGGTGACTTCCCTGCCCGCCGCCTGTCGCCGGGGTTCGACCTGCGCCGTCGCCGGGAGGGGCGGCGGCCAGGAGAGCCTCGTGCCCCTGAGCCCCGGTGCCGGTGGCGGCCTGCCACTGGGCGGCTCCCCGAGCTGCCGTTGCGGAGCCGAGGACACGCCGGCGTCGAGTAGTTTCGTCCGGGTCGACCGACTTCCATGGACGAGACGAGAGGTAGGGCACGATGGTGAACCGCGACGTCGTCGCACTCGACGACCCGGTGGGTGAGTCGCTTCGCGGTCTTCACGCGCATCTCGCCCGCCGGCTCGGCCGGACCGCCACCTATCTGCCGGGAGTCGCGACCTTCGCCGCCGTATCCGCCGACCCGGATGCGGCGGAGTGGGCCGACCTCGCCCGGCTCCTCGGTCGAGGCGAGCTCGCCGACATGTTCAGCCGTCCGGCGACCCCGCCGCCGGACTGGGAGCCGGTCTTCGTCCTCGAAGGCCGCCAGATGATCTGGCCCGACAGCGGCCGACCCGGCCATCCGCATGCCGAGACCGACACCGGCGTGGTCGAACTGGAGGCGGACAGCGTGCCCGAGATGCTCGACCTCGTCGCGCGGGCCCAACCGGGGCCGTTCTGGCCGCGCACCCACGAACTCGGCACCTATCTCGGCATCCGTGACAACGGCACGTTGGTGGCGATGGCGGGCGAACGGCTCCGGCCTCCGGGATGGACCGAGATCAGCGCCGTCTGCACCGCCCCCGAGGCGCGCGGGCGAGGCCACGCCGCCCGCCTGGTCAGTGCTCTCGTCGCGCGCATCGTGTCTCGGAACGAACGTCCCTTCCTGCACGTGGCCGAGGCGAACACCGGCGCGATCGCCCTCTACGAGCGGCTCGGCTTCGAGGCCCGGAAGCACGTGACCTTTCGCGGCTTCCGTACCCCGTGAGCAGCCTCAGGCGCGCGCATCGTGGGCACTCTCCTGCCGGCTGCCGTCAAGGACGGAGCCGGATGGGCCGTGGCACGGCTCACCCGTCGGCCAGGCATTCGCGTACAGCCGTGATCAGGCGGGTGGCGCGGGCGTCGCCGTGACCGATCATGCGGTTGGCGACGTACGCGAAGCCCACGCCGTACTCGTCGTCGCCGAAGGCGAACTGTCCGCCCGCTCCGTCGTTGCCGAAGCTGCGCTCCCCCAGCATCGGCCGGAAGGCCGAGTCGAGCAGGAAGCCCGAGCCCCAGCGCGCCCCGGCGTCGAAGCCCAGCCATCCCTTGCCGGAGGAGACCTCGCGGACCGCGTCCGTCACAGTGTCCGATGTGAGCAGCCGTCCCCGGCCTCCGATGCCGGTCACGGCCGCCGCGTACAGCCCGGCGAGGCCGCTCGCGGACGCCGTGGCGCCCGCTCCGGGCAGCTCCATGCCGAGCAACGCCGGATCGTTCCAGCCGTGCGGCTCGTCGAGGCCGGGAAAGACCAGCGCGCCGTTCATCGTCACGATGCGGGTGAGCAGGTGTTCGGGGCCGGGCATCGGCGGCCGCCCTTCGGCCTCGACGAGCCGGGCACGCTCATCCGCCTCCTCGGAGGGCAGGCCGATCCAGGCCCGCAGCCCCAGCGGCTCTCCCACGGCACGACGGAAGTACGCGCCCGGGGTGAGCCCGGTGATGCGCCGGACGACCTCACCGATGAGGAACCCGAAGACGTGGCCGTGGTACTCGTACGCCGTGTCCGGCTCCCACAGCGGTTCCTGCTCCTCGATGGCGCGGACCACCGGTGTCCAGGCGGCGATCTCCTCGAAGCCGAGCACCCGGTCGAGGGCGGGGAGCCCCGCCCGGTGTCCGAGGACCATGCGGCACGTGACGGCCTCCTTGCCGTGCCGCGCGAACTCGGGCCAGTACCGGCCCACCGGGGCGTCGAGGTCGAGGCGTCCCTCCTGCGCGAGGAGGTGGGCGCAGATGCCGACGATGCCCTTGGCGCAGGAGAAGACCGGTACGACCGTTTCCTCCGTCCACGGCCGGCCGGTGCGTCCGTCCGCGACGCCGCCCCACAGGTCCACGACCTTGCGTCCGCCGACGAACACGGTGACGGCCGCGCCGAGCTCACCGTGTTCGGCGAAGTTCCGCGAGAAGGCGTCCGCGACTGCTCCGAACCGTTCGTCGGCCCATCCGCTGCGGTTCACGGTGATCTTCTTTCTCTGGATGTGTCATGGATGGTTTCGGCGGATGCCTGTGCGGAACGCGCGCGGGCCCCGGGTCCCGGTGAGCCGCTCGCCGGGTCTCGGGTGTCGCGGTTCCCAGCGGGTGCACCGGCCGGTCGAGGCGGTTCCGATTCACGCCAGGACCTTGTCCAGGAACGCCGACAGCTTGGCCCTGGTGCGGTCGATCTGCTCCTCCACCGTCAGGGACTCCTCGAGCCGTCCGCCCAGGTCGGGGATCTTCCTGCCGCGCACGTACAGGGAGCAGGCGAGGTCGGCGCACACGTATACGCCGACCGAGTTGTTGTCCCGCCCGGCCTGCCCCGCTCGCCGGGCGGTCATCAGCGCGACGCCGTTGCCGGGGTGCGTGGTCAGGCACAGGGAGCACATGCCGCGGTGGAGACGCCCGCGCTGCTGGGCGACCGCGCGGAGCGCCACCCCGACGGCCTCGCCGCCGCGCTCGGTGACGACGTAGCCGCGGTCGGGCGCGCCCGGGTCGCGCCAGCCCAGGAAGTCCAGGTCGTCCCAGGGCTGCTCGGCCAGGTCCCGCGGAAGCGCCAGCCGCTTGGCCTCCCCTCGCGAGCAGTTGACGAACGACGTGCGAATGTCCTGTTCGCTCATTGCTTTCATGGCGCGGAACGCTACAATTCCTAGGACTCTTATGCAACTGCCTATTACCTCTAGGAAGCGAGGCGGCGGATGGCTCGGGCGGGACTGACAGCCGAGCGTGTGACGGAGGCGGCCGCGGAACTGGCGGACGCCGTGGGGTTCGAGAACATCACCGTGTCCGCGCTGGCGCGGAGGTTCGGGGTCAAGGACGCGAGCCTGTACGCGCACGTCAGGAATCTTCAGGATCTGCGCGAACGGGTCGCGCTGCTGGCCGCGGGAGAGTTGGCCGACCGCATCGGCGCCGCGGTCGCGGGCCGGGCCGGCAAGGACGCCATGGTGGCGTTCGCCAACGCCTACCGGGACTACGCGCTGGCGCACCCCGGCCGCTACGCGGCGACCCAGGCGGTCAAGCTGCCCCCCGAGGTCCTCGCCGCCTCCACCGCCTACATCCGCACCATCGAGCTGACCCACGCGATGCTGCGCGCGTACGGGCTGGTCGAGCCGGACCTGACCGACGCCGGCCGCCTGCTGCGCAGCGCCTTCCACGGCTACATCACGCTGGAGGGCAACGGCGGATTCAACCATTCCCGCGAGGTGCGGAGGTCCTGGGAGCGGGGCCTCGACGGCCTCCATCTCCTGCTCGAGAACTGGCCCGCGGACGCATAGCCCCCACCTGGCAGACGGCTCCGGTCATCGGCGAGCCCCCGGCCACGCCGGGTCGGCCGCACACCGCCTTCGAGGTGTGCCGGCATCCGCAGCACGAGGTCGAGTCGCGGGCGAGAGGCCTTGGCGCTGTACCTACTGGTATGTACATTCATCGGGTGAACACAAGGGAACGGCTCGTCGAGAGCGCTCGTGCGCTGCTGTGGGAACGCGGCTACGTCGGCACCAGCCCGAAAACCATCCAGCAGCGAGCGGACGCCGGCCAAGGCAGCATGTACCACCACTTCTCCGGCAAAGAAGACCTCGCGCACGCCGCCATCCGCCGCACTGCGGACGAACTGCGCGCCGCCGCCGACGCCCAACTGTCCGCCCCTGGCACGGCCGTCGAGCGCATCACCGCGTACCTGTGCCGGGAACGCGACATCTTGCGGGGCTGTCCCATCGGCCGGCTCACCCAGGACCCCGACGTCATGGCCACGCCCGCTCTTCGGGCACCCGTCGAGGAGACCTTCGCCTGGTTGCGCGCCCGCCTGGCCGCGGTGGTGCGGGAGGGACTGGACCGCGGAGAACTGGAATCCACCGTGGACCCTGCGTCCACCGCGGCCGCGATCGTCGCCGCCCTCCAGGGCGGATACGTCCTTGCCCGCGCCGCGGACACCACGGAACCCTTCGACCAGGCGGTCGCAGGCATCCTCGCGCTACTCGGCGCGCGCACCGTCCACTGACCACGGCCGAAGGAAGACCACGACACCATGCGCATAGCCCGCAGGCCCACCACCAGCGTCGCCGCTCCGTCCCAGTGGATCACTGGCGACGCCTGGATCGAGCCGGTCGCCGAACTCGGCGGAGCGTCCCGGAGTCAGATCGACAGCGTCCGCTTCGCCCCCGGCGGCCGCACCGTGTGGCACCGCCACCCACTCGGACAGGTGCTCGTCGTCACCGAGGGCACCGGGCGTGTACAACGGTGCGGCGGGCCCGTCGAGACGATTCACGCGGGCGACACCGTGCACATCGCACCCGGTGAATGGCACTGGCATGGCGCCGCCCCCACCGTTCCCGTGACCCACCTGGCCATCGAGCCGATCCCGGAGGACGGCGCCGTTGCCGAGGCCGGCGCCCCGGTCACCGACAACGAATACCACCGCGACGACCACGTTGCCGGCGCTGAGGCGATCCCGCCGGTCACCCGCTCGGTGCTGCTCGACCAGCTCCTGTCGGCGCCGCAGGACACACACCGGGTCGAGGTCCGGCGCATCGTCATCGCGCCCGGCCATGCGGGCGGGTTGCATGTGCACAACGGCCCGGTGTTCGGCAGCATCGAGACCGGTTCGGCGGTCTATCAGATCGAAGGCGAAGCGGCGTCCGTACTCGGTCCCGGAGACGTGTTCTACGAGCCCAAGGCAGTCCGTATCGCGCGTTTCGACGCCCAGGACGAAGGCGTGACGTTTCTCGGGTACTTCCTGCTCTCCGCCGACGAGACACCGGAGATCGAGTTTCCCGACCTCTGAGGACGGCCCTGCGTGGTGGGGGCGACTGTGAGAACGGCGTCATGGGCCCCCGAACGGGGTTGCTCTTGGCCGGTCGCGGTTCTGCGCGCCGCGTGGAGTTCTCGCAAACGCCGCATCGGCAAGCTCAAGCAGCGGTCTGGCGTCATCCCGGGCAGGAGGTCAGCGTCGCCAGATGGGCGTCACGTTCAGCGGCCATCTCCTCGGCGGGAGAAAACACCCGGTCCTCGATCTACGGACGGTCGCCTTTAGGAGGGATACGTTCCTAAAGGTGCGGCATTCTGGAGGCATGCTGGAAACCTCGGCGCGCCTGCTCCGCCTCCTGGCCCTCCTGCAGACGCCGCGTGACTGGACGGGATCCGAACTCGCCGAACGGCTCGGCGTCAGCGGCCGCACGGTCCGCGCGGACGTCGAGCGGCTGCGCTCGCTCGGCTATCCCGTCCTGGCCACGCGCGGGTCCGTGGGCGGCTTCCGTCTCGGCGCGGGCGCGTCCCTGCCGCCGCTGCTGCTGGACGACGACGAGGCCGTCGCGGTGGCCGTCGGGCTGCGCACCGCCACCGGCGGGGCCATCGCCGGGAACGAGGAGGCATCGCTGCGCGCGCTGGCCAAGCTGGAGCAGGTCATGCCGGCGCGGCTGCGCCGCCGGATCAACACCCTGCAGACCTACACGGTGCCGGTGCCGAGCCACCGTCCCGGCCCGTCCGTGGATCCGGACGTCCTGACGACCCTCGCCGCCGCCTGCCGGGCCCGCGAACGGCTCCGCTTCGACTACAGGACCCACGCGGGCGATCCCGCCCGCCGCGAGGTCGAGCCGTACCGCCTGGTCAACTGGGGGCGGCGCTGGTACCTGCTGGCCTGGGACCTGGAGCGCTCCGACTGGCGCACGTTCCGTGTGGACCGGCTCACCCCCCGCGTTCCGACCGGCCCCCGCTTCACACCCCGCGACCTCCCGGACGAGGACGTGGCCGCCTACGTCTCGGGGCGCGTCTCCGCCGCCGCCTGGCGCTATCGGGCACGCGTCACCGTCCGCGCGCCCGCGGAGGCGGTCGCCGAGCGGATCAACCCCGCGGTCGGCACCGTGGAACCCGTCGACGCGCACAGTTGCGTGCTGCACACCGGCGCGGACTCTGTCGAGACCCTCGCCGTCTACCTGGGCATGCTGGACGCCGACTTCCACGTCACCGAACCGCCCGAACTCGTCGCCCACCTGCGCGCTCTCGCCGCCCGCTACGCCGGCGCCACCTCCTGACGGCGCCGGCGTCCGGGCCGGTCCGGTGAGACTCGGGACCCGCCCTCGCTCACCTGTGCGCGAACACCCGCCTTCCGGGCGGGCGGACGTGCCAGACTCCGGGCATGGCAGTCTCGGGCCGATCCGTCATCGACATCCGAACCCACCGCACGGGCAGGGAGCGCGGCTCCGAGGTCCCCGACGGCCCCGATCCGTTGCTGCGCGCGGTCTACGGGGAGATCCTCCGCGACGAGCGGCTGGACCAGGACCGCACGCTGGAGGACGTGGCGCGCACGGTCGGCATGTCCAAGCAGTATCTGTCCGAGGTCGAGCGCGGCCGCAAGGAGCCGTCCTCGGAGATGCTGCGGTCGGTGTGCGACGCGCTCGGGCTGCCGATCGAGCACCTGCTCACCCGCGCCGTCCGGCGGATCGAGGTGACCCGCCGGATCGCGCCGCGCCGGCCTGCCGGTACGCCGCGGGTGGAGCTGCTCGCGGCCTGAGCGCTATGCCGGCTCGCGGGTCATGATCAGCTCGTCGGCCAGTCCGTAGTCGACGGCCTCGCGGGCGTCGAAGACCCGGTCGCGGTCGGTGTCCTTGCGCAACTGGGCGACGTCGACCCCGGTGTGGGCGCTGAGGATCTCCTCGGTCTGCGCGCGGATGCGCATCACCTCGGCCGCCTGCAGCGCCAGGTCGGAGATCGTGCCCTGCCCCTGCGTGTACGGCTGGTGCAGCAGCACGCGGGAGTGGGACAACGCGAACCGTCGCCCGGGGGCGCCGGCGGCGAGCAGCACCGCGGCCGCGGACGCCGCCTGGCCCATGCAGTACGTCGCGACCTTCGCGCGGATGAACTGCATGGTGTCGTAGATCGCGAGCATCGCGGTCGTCGAGCCGCCCGGAGAGTTGATGTAGAGGCTGATCTCCTGGTCCGGGCTCTCCGCCTCCAGGTGGAGCAACTGCGCCATCACGACGTTCGCCACGCCGTCGTCGATCTCGGTTCCGAGGAAGACGATCCGCTCGTTGAGCAGCCGGCTGAAGACGTCGAACGACCGCTCCCCCACCGGGGTCCGTTCGATCACGTACGGGATCGTGTACTGGCTCATGACGAGAACCCCATCTTGGTGGGAGCGGCGTACGGCGCGAGGTTGTGGAAGGAGTCGACGATCTTGTCGATGATCCCGTAGTCGCGCGCCTGTTCGGGGGTGAACCAGCGGTCCCTGTCGCTGTCGGTGGCGATCTCCTCGACGGTGCGGCCGGTCTCCGCGGCGAGGATCTCCTCGGACTGCTGCTTCATGTACTTCAGGTTGTCGGACTGGATCGCGATGTCGATCGCCGTGCCGCCGATGCCGGCCGACGGCTGGTGCATCATGATCCGGCTGTGCGCGAGGCTGATCCGCTTGCCGTGGGTGCCGGACGCCAGCAGCACCTGGCCCATGCTGGCGGCGAAGCCGAGGGCGACGGTGACCACGTCGTTCGGGACCAGCTTCATCGTGTCGTAGATCGCCAGTCCGGCCAGCACGGAGCCGCCGGGCGAGTTGATGTACAGGACGATGTCGCGCTCGGCGTCCGCCGAGGCCAGCAACACCATCTCGGCGCACACCCGCTCGGCCATGTCGTCGTCGACCTCTCCGGTCAACAGCAGGGTCCGCTGCTGGAACAGCTTGTCGCTCAGTCGATCTCGGTAGTTCATACCGGGTGAAACACGCATGGCGTCTTTGTATCCGCCGCGACCCGGGGACCTGCCGGGATGTCTGCTGACGGCAGACCGGGCGCATGGTGCGAGCTCTCCCATCGTGTGCGCGACCCGGCGCGCGAGCGGGTGGCGCGGTTGCCCGAGGCGGCGACCGAGCGGGCGGGGACGGCGGCGCTCCGGCACATGCTCCGCCCTGCCTGACGGCGAACAGGCCTTCCCTGTCCCGTTACACGGGAGGGTCGGCCTCACGCCCGGCCTGAAGGGCGGAGCACTGCGGACGAATCCGGTAGCCGGTACGGCTCGCCGTCCCCCATGATTACGTTCTGTGACTCGATCATTGCCGTACGTGGACGAAATCGGAGGGGGCGCGGTCACGGTGGGGCAGCATCGTCGTCGACGACGTGGAGGACAACGGCCGCTCCCGGCTCCCGCGTCGCGCGGGTCGCCGGGCGAGGACACCGCGAGGGGAAGGTCACCCTGCCGCTCGGGCACGCCGTCAGCCTGCTGCCGCGGCCCCGGCTGCGGCGGGTGTGGGACACACCCTCACCCGGCGAGCCGCAGGCGCAGCGCCTCCACGTCGGGCACGAACCAGAGTTGCGTGCCGCGGTTGCTCTCGCGGACGAAGTCGCGCAGCGCGGTGCTCGCCGCGACGTGCGCGGAGATGTCGCCGACCACGGCCAGCCCCGTTCGGTAGTTGACGAACTTCTGGGCGATGTCGCCGGCGATCCGGGTGCGCAGCCGGAAGAAGTCGCCGTCCAGGCGCTCGGCCGGGACGACGACCCACTCGGCGCCCAGGTAGGAGGCCTCGCCGATCAGGTCGAGCGCGTCGCGTTCGCTCCGCAGCGCGGTGCCGTTGGGCGCGCACACCAGGACGGTGGTGCCCTCGATGTCCCGCAGAGTATTCGGCGGCGTGTCCGGCAAGGGGTCCGGCATACCTCATTGCTCCCTAAGAGTCGGCATATAGGTGAAGATACGGATAAGCATGACATGTTTTGGGATTTTCTGGGCGGGGGTGGGCTGATGGAGCCCAAGCCGTCCGCGCCACCCCGCCGGGCCGGCCGCCGTCCCCTCGCGCAATATCTGGGCGGGACGGCGGCCCGCCGATCCCGGATGGTTCTCGCCGTGTGGCTGGTGCTGCTGGCCGGGGCGGCCGTGACGGCGCCCGGCCTGCTCCTGCGCACCGCCGCGCCCGCCGTACGCGTGGACGGCTCGTCGTCGCTGGCCGGGGCGCGGCTGCTGGAACGGGGCTTCCCCCGGCTGGGCACCGAGCAGACGCTGCTCGTCTTCGCCTCTCCAGTGCTCGCCGTCGCCGACCCGGCGTACCAGCGCGGGCTTCAGGCGGCGACGGCCGCGGTGTCGGCCCAGCCGGGGGTGGGCGGGGTGCAGCTCCTGCCTCCGGTGCCCGGCCAGGACGGGCGGCGCCTGTACGCGTTGGTGGGCCTGAACGGGGACCAGCGGGCGCGTCAGGAGGCGCTGCCGTCGCTGCGCGCGGCGGCCCGGCGGGCGGCGCACGAGGCGTCCGGCTCGCGGCTCGACGTCCACGTGGTGGGTGAGGGCGCCATGCTCGCCGAGGCCAAGCGGGCCGATCTGGCCGACCTGCGGCGGGCCGAGCTGGTGGCGGTTCCGGTGGCCTTCCTGGCCCTGCTTGTCGGCCTGTCGGCGGTCGGCGCCGCCGCGACGGTGCTGCTGACGGCCGGCACGGTGATGGTGACGGCCCTGGGAGCGCTGGGGGCGGCGAGCCTGCTCGGGGCCGAGGTGGACACCTTCATGCTGGCGGTGGCGGCCACGGTCGGCATGGGGCTCGGCCTGGACTACGCGCTGCTGATCCTGCTCCGCTATCGCCAGGCCCGCACCGCCGGACGGGATCGCCACGAGGCCGTGGACGTCGCGATGGGTACGGCGGGCCGTACCGCGGCCTGGTGCGCGCTGGCGATCGTGCTGACGGCGGGAGCGCTGCTCGTGGTGCGCACGCCGATGATCCGCGGCATGGTGGCGGCGGTGACCGTGGCGGCGGTGGTCGCCGCGGCGGCGGCCGTGACGTTGCTCCCCGCCGCGCTCGTGACGGCCGACCGGTGGCTGGACCGGGGCCGGCCGCGGTGGCCCGGCGCGCGTGCACGAGCCCGGCGGGTGACGCCGCGCCACGAGGGACGGCACCGGGGAGTCTCCGCGTGCGACGGCGACGACCTCGGCGGCTGGGGCCGCTGGGCGCGCCACCTGATGCGCCACCCCGTGGCGTACACGCTGGCCTGCGCGGCGGTGCTGGCGGCGGCGGCCGCGCCGGTGACCGGTCTGCGGCTGGGCGTCGACCTGGACCGCGCCTCGATCGCCCGGACCGATCTCGGGCGCGGCCTCGCGTACATGGAGGCCGACGGGGTGTCCTCCGCGCTGGCCGTGGTGCTCCCCCACCCCGCCGGGGGGCCGCCGGTGGACTCCTGGGGGCTGCTCTCGGCCCTGAGGGCCGACCCGAGCGTCGCGTTCGCGGCCCCGTTGGACAACGGACGCGACCTGACCGTCGTCATCGCCGTGGCCCGCACGCCGATCGACGACCCGGCGAGCGCGGAGCTGGCCGAACGGATCACCCGCGAGTACGCCCCGGCGACGCTGCCGCCCGGCGGGCGGGTGCTGGTGACCGGGCCCAACGCGATCCTCGCCGACCTGGTCGAGGAGAGCACCGCCCAGCTCGGCACGGTGATCGCGCTGGTGCTCGGATGTTCTCTCCTCTTCCTGCTGGTGTCCTTCCGGAGCGTCCTGCTGCCGATCAAGGCCGTGGTGATGAACGTGCTCGCCGTGACCGCCGCGTTCGGCCTGCTGACGCTGGCCACCCGCCTCGTCCCGGGCCTGGTCGGCCACCAGGTCAACACGCTGATCCCGCTGCTGGCCTTCACGCTGGTGTTCGGCCTGTCGATCGACTACGAGATGTTCCTCATCCACCGCATCTCGGAGCACTACCGGCACGGCGGAGACAACACGGCCGCCGTCGTCCACGGGCTGCGCCACACCGCCCGGCCGATCACCGTCGCCGCGGCCGTCATGGTCGCCGTCTTCGCCGCGCTGCTCACCGCCCACCGCCACGAGCTGGCCCAGCTCGGCCTGGCCGTCGCGACCGCGATCACCCTGGACGCGACCGTCATCAGGCTCGCGCTGGTGCCGGCGCTGATGCGCATTCTGGGTGGCCGGAACTGGTGGCTTCCCGGCCCGCTGGCCCGGCTGCTGCCCGCGCCCGGAGACGGCGTGCCGTCACCCGCCTCCCGGCCGGCCGCGGAAACGCCTGCCGTACGATGATCCGCGCCGGCGGCGCAGGTCATGCCGGCTGGACATCACCCTGCAATTGCTGGATGGCCTGGACCAGGGGCGCGAGCACGGGCTCGGCGGCCGCCTGGTCGAGGGCCTCGCGCAGGGCGGTGTTGTGGGTGGGGCGGGCCTCCTCCAGCAGGCGCAGGCCTTTCTCGGTGACGTCGGTGTAGATGCCGCGGCGGTCGGTGGGGCACAGGTAGCGCGCGAGCAGCCCGCGGTCCTCCAGCCGGGTCACCAGGCGCGTGGTCGCACTCTGGCTGAGGACGACGGAGTCGGCGACTTGCCGCATCTGCAGGTGGCCGCCCTCGCCGTCGTGCTGGCGGCTCAGCACGTCCAGCAGCGAGTACTCGCGTGCGCTCAACCGGTGTTCCGCCTGAAGCGCACGTTCGACTCTGCTCTCGATGCGTCCGTGCAGCAGCGAGAGCGCCGACCAGCTGTGCGCCAGTGCGGTCATCGCCGGGTCGGTGGCGGTCATGGGCAGCTCCCTCAGTCGGGTGGTGCGAGCGGAGGCGCAGGCAGGAGACCTGCCGCCGTTCACGTACCTCACTATACCCGCGTTTGCCATTAGCCAGCGTGTGCAATTATTGTTGGCGCGTACAAAGTGCTCACGCAACTTCACCCCGCATGTCAAAGGACCCTCGTCATGCCGCTCGCACTGCTGGCCCTGGCCATGGGGGCCTTCGGAATCGGCACCACGGAATTCGTGATCATGGGGCTGCTGCCCCAGGTCGGCGCGGACCTCGGCGTGTCCGTGCCGACAGCCGGCTTCCTGGTCACCGGCTACGCCCTCGGCGTCATGATCGGCGCACCGATCATGACCGTCCTCGGCACCCGGATCTCCCGCAAGAACATGCTCATGCTGCTCATGGGCCTGTTCATCCTCGGCAACTTCATCTCCGCCGTCGCCCCGGTCTTCGCCGTCATGCTGATCGGCCGAGTGGTGGCCTCGCTGGCCCACGGCGCCTTCTTCGGCATCGGCTCCGTCGTCGCCGCGGAACTGGTGGCGCCGGAGAAGAAGGCCGGCGCCATCTCCATGATGTTCACCGGCCTGACCGTGGCCAACGTCGTCGGCGTGCCCCTGGGCACGTTCGTGGGCCAGAGCGCCGGCTGGCGCGTGACCTTCCTGATCGTCGCCGCCCTCGGCGTGCTCGGCCTGGCCGGCGTCGCCAAGCTCGTACCCGACGTACCGAAGCCGGATGGAGTACGGCTGCGGCACGAGGTCGCCGCCTTCAAGAGCGCCCAGGTCGTCCTGGCCATGGCCATGACGGTCCTCGGCTTCGGAGGCGTGTTCGCCGCGATCACCTACATCGCGCCGATGATGACCGAGGTCAGCGGCTTCGCGGAATCCTCCGTCACCTGGCTGCTGGTGGTTTTCGGGCTGGGCATGGTGGTGGGCAACCTCATCGGCGGCCGGTTCGCGGACCGCAGGCTCATGCCGATGCTCTACACCGCCCTGGGCGGCCTGGCGCTGGTCCTGCTGCTGTTCACCTTCCTGGCCTCCGGCAAGGCCGCGTCCGTCGTGGCCGTCTTCCTCGTCGGCGCTCTCGGCTTCGCCACCGTCCCGCCGCTGCAGAAGCGCGTCCTGGACCACGCCCACGGCGCGCCGACGCTGGCCTCGGCGGCCAACATCGGCGCCTTCAACCTGGGCAACGCCCTGTCCGCCTGGCTCGGCGGCCTGGTGATCTCCGCCGGGCTCGGCTACTCCGCGCCCAACGCCGTCGGGGCCGTCCTGGCCGCCGCCGCCCTGGTGCTGGCCGTCGTCTCACACCGGCTGGAGCTGCGGCCCACCCGCGCCGCCGCGGCCTCCGGCCACAGCGCCGCTCCCGCCGCGGCGGGAGCCCTCCGCTCCTGACCCTCCGACCCGCCCCGCACCGGCGGGTCCCTGCTCCGTTCCCTTCTCAAAGCAGCACCGAAGAAAGGACTCCTGATGACTTCCGTGCCGAACGTGACGCTCAACAACGGTGTGACCATGCCCCAGTTGGGCTTCGGCGTCTTCCAGGTCCCCGACGAGGAGACCACCACCGCGGTCGCCAGGGCCTTGGAGGCCGGCTACCGCAGCATCGACACCGCCGCGATCTACGGCAACGAGCGCGGTGTCGGCAGGGCCATCGCCGCCTCCGGCCTCCCCCGCGAGGAACTGTTCGTCACGACGAAGCTGTGGAACGAGGACCAGGGCCGCGACCGGACGCTGGCCGCGTTCGACGCCTCCCTGGGCAGGCTCGGCCTCGACCACGTCGACCTCTACCTCATCCACTGGCCCACCCCGGCCCGCGACCTGTACGTGGAGACCTACAAGGCGCTGGAGAAGATCCTCGCCGACGGGCGTGCCCGCGCCATCGGCGTCTCGAACTTCCAGATCCCCCACCTGCGGCGGCTCCTGGAGCACACCGGCATCACGCCTGCGGTCAACCAGGTGGAGCTGCACCCCGGCCTCCAGCAGACCGAGCTGCGCGCCTTCCACGCCGAGCACGGCATCGCCACCGAGGGCTGGAGCCCTCTGGCCCAGGGCGCGGTCCTCGGGGATGAGGCGATCGTGGGGATCGCCGAGGCGTACGGTGTCACCCCGGCGCAGGTCGTGCTGCGCTGGCACCTGCAGACCGGCAACATCGTGATCCCCAAGTCCGTCACCGCCGACCGCATCCGGCAGAACCTCGACGTCTTCGGCTTCGAGCTCACCGACGCCGACATGGCCGCCATCGCCGGCCTTGACCGGGGTCTGCGCACCGGTCCGGACCCCGACACCTTCAACTGACCACCACGCCCCGGAGCGCCCGTCCACGGAGGACGGGCGCTCGCCGTGGAGCCACGCCCCCGCGGCCGGCCGTGCCGGACCCGCCGAGGCGCACGGCGGGGCGGTGATTTTCATCTGACCGACGTTGTCTGGCGAAAAGTTACAATCTCGACGAGATTTACGGACGCCCCTGGCGCGATATGCGGACATGGCGATGTGATTACCCCGGCCTGAACCCCCCAACAGGCATGCGAGAAGGGGTCACATACGTGAGATCTTCACTCCGGAGCGCCGCGCTCGCGGGCACGGCGGCGGCCGTCCTGCTGTCGGTCGCCCCCGCCGCGCAGGGCTCCGCATCCGCGCGGACGGCCGGGACGCCGGTGTCCTGCGCGGCCACGCTCTCCGCCCCCAGCCGGGACGCGGCGTTCTCCGAGGCGGCCCGCGCCTCGGGCGTGCCCGAGTCCCTGCTGAAAGCCGTGGCGTACATGTTGTCCCGCTGGGACCACAACCAGGGCCGGCCCAGCAACGACGGCGGGTACGGCGTGTTCGACCTGAGCGACCAGGCCCCCGAGGCATGGGACGGGGCGGACAAGGGACGCGTGGCCGAGCCGAAGAGCCGCATCGCCGCGGCGGCCGAGCTGACCGGCCTGCCGGTCGCCGCCCTCCGGGGCGAGCCGAACGCCAACATCTGCGGCGGGGCGGCACTCCTGGCGTCCTACCACGACGGCGGCGACGACCTGGCCTCCTGGCAGGGGGCGGTGGCACGATTCGGCACCGGGAGCGCGTTCGCTCGGCAGGTCTACCAGACACTCCAGAAGGGCGAGAGCCGCGTCACCGACGACGGCCAGAAGGTGAGCCTCGCCGCCGACGCGTCCGTCGTGCTCCCCCGCGCCCGGACAGCCGCCGCCGCGACCACCGACTGCCCGGACGGCCTCGACTGCGAGTGGCTCGGGGCGCCGTACGCCAAGCGTGCGCCGACGCTGCCGGACAACACCACCAGCTACGGCAACCACGACCTCGCCGACCGGACCGGGCCGGGAGGGCCGAAGCTCAAGTACATCGTGATCCACGACACGGAGGGGTACTACGGTCCCTCGGTGCAGCTCGCGCAGGACCCCACGTACCTGGCGTGGAACTACACGATCCGCTCCTCCGACGGCCACATCGCCCAGCACCTCAATGCCAAGGACGTCGGCTGGCAGGCCGGCAACTGGTACGTGAACATGCACTCCATCGGCATCGAGCACGAGGGCTTCGCCGGGACCGCGAACTGGTACACCGAGTCGATGTACCAGACGTCGGCCGCGCTCGTGAAGCACCTGGCCGGCAAGTACGAGATCCCGCTCGACCGGGCGCACATCATCGGCCACGACCAGGTGCCGGGAACCGTCTTCGGCAACACCCAGAGCGTCCACTGGGACCCGGGGCCGTACTGGGACTGGGACCACTACTTCGAGCTGCTCGGCGCTCCCATCGGCGGCACGCGCGCGGCCACCGCCGACGTCGTGGCGGGGGACGTCGTCGAGGTGCGCGCCGGCTACCGCGACAACCCGCAGCCCATCACCGGCTGCCCGCAGGCGTCGCCGCACTCCCCGGACTGCGTCCCCGGCGCGGGCACGAACTTCGTCCCGCTGCGTCAGGAGCCGTCCGAGAGCGCGCCGCTCGCCAAGGACCCGGGGTGGAAGCCGGACGGCTCCGCCGGCACGACGTACGCGAGCGACATCAGCGCCCGCGCCGCCTCCGGCCAGAAGCTCGTCGTCGCCGAGGTGCGGGGCGACTGGCTGGGCGTGTGGTGGGCGGGCTCGCTCGCCTGGCTGCGCAACCCGGCCGACAAGCCGGTGGTGGTCCGCACGATGGCCAAGACGGTCACCGTGAAGCCGTCCGCGACCCAGCCGGCCTCGATCTACGGCCGGGCCTACCCCGAGGCGGCCGCGTACGCCGGCACCGGCATCCCCGTGCAGGCGCTCTCCGCGCTGGAGTACAAGATCCCGCTCGGGCAGACGTACGCCGTCAGCGACGAGGACGTGGTCACGGACTACTACCGGGCGACGACGTTCGACGGCTCGGCTCCCGGCGACCGCACCGACGTCAAGGGGCAGGACAGGTACTACCAGCTCTGGTACGCCCACCGGCAGGTGTTCGTCCGCGCCGCGGAGGTGGACCTGCACGACGCGCGACCGCCCGCGGTGCTCAACACCGCGCCCCCGGCCGTGACCGGCGTCGCGAAGATCGGCCGGCGGCTCACGGCGTCCCCGGGCACCTGGTCGCCGGAGGCGGCGACCGTCGCGTACCAGTGGCTGCGTGACGGGGTCCCGGTCGAGGGCGCGACCGACCGGACCTACCGCCTCAAGGGGCACGACCGCGATGCTCGCCTGTCCGTACGCGTGACGGTGACGGCGGAGGGCTACGCGGACGGCGCGGCGACGTCGGAGCCGACCGCGCCGGTGACCGCCGCTCCCCCGGCATCCGCCGACGCGAGCTGACCGAGACGATGTGGGTGTGCCGGCCGGCCGGCCGGCACACCCACACGCATGTCCCGGCGGATTGCCGGTCCCCGCGCAGCGTCCGGCCGACAACCGGCTCCAGACCGTTGAGGGGTGTCATCGGAACACGCCACACGCCGAGGCAGAGGAGCGGACGCTGTACGCGGCGGGGGCGGAGCTGCCCGAGGTCCGCCTGCTGGTGTCGTCGATGCTGCGCGAGCACGTCGTGCTGCGCGGACTGGCGGGCCGGCTGGAGCGGGCGGGCACTCCGACGGCGACCCCACGACGTCTCGTCCTTATCGCTCAGCGGGCACGCTCGACGCGGGCTTCGTCCCATACCGGTTCGTCGCTCTCGTAGACGGTTCCGTCGGCGCCGAAGATGAGGAAGCGGTCGAAGTCGGCGGCGAACCAGCGGTCATGGGTGACCGCCAACACGGTGCCGGCGAAGGACGCGAGGCCCTGTTGCAGGGCCTCGGCGCTGGCCAGGTCGAGGTTGTCGGTGGGTTCGTCGAGCAGCAGCAGCGTCGCACCCGACAGTTCCAGCAGCAGGATCTGCAGCCGGGCCTGCTGCCCGCCGGACAGGGTCTCGAACCGCTGATTAGCGGCTGGTGCGAGTTCGTAGCGGGCAAGCGCGGCCATGGCTTCGTTCAGCGTGAGAGCATGCCCGGCCATCACCAGCTCAGCGAGGGTGCGGCCGTGCAGGTCGGGCCTGGCGTGGGTCTGCACGAAGTGGCCGGGCGCAACCCGGGCACCCAGCCGTACGGAACCGGTGTGCCGTACCGAGGGTTCTGGCGGCCCTGGGCGTAGGTGGCGAAGCCCGCGCCGTGGACCCAGACGCCGCGCGCTTCCACGGTCACGATGCGGTCCGTGGCGTTGGCCAGCAACTGCCGGTCGTGGGAGACCAGCAGCACGGTCTTGGATGTGGCGCGCAGCTGATCTTCCAGCCATAGCTTGGCGGGCACGTCGAGGTAGTTGTCCGGCTCGTCCAGCAGCAGGACCTGATCCGGTCCGCGCAACAGGGCCTCCAGGACGATGCGCTTTTGCTCGCCGCCTGACAGGGTGCTCACCGGACGTTCCCGGACCGCGTCGTAGGGCAGGCCCAAGGCCGCTGTCGCGCAGGTGTCCCACACCACCTCCATGTCGTAGCCGCCAGCGTCGGCGTAGGCGGGCGGGCTGAAGGGGACGCCGACCGACTCCAGGTGGCGGCTCATGTCGAGCTCGAAGCGCCCGTACAGGTTGAGCTGGGTCGAGAACAGAGCCGAAAGGCCCCGCCGATCAGAGCCAGGCGCGGCCGACCCGCGGCCGACCCGCGGCCGACCCGAAGCCGGGGGTGAAGCGGGCTCGATCACGTAGCGGGGAGGAAAGCCGATCCGCCGCGAGACGGATCGGCACTTCCGGTTGCGGCTCGACGATGGACACGGGTCGCGCCCCCTCGCGCCCGCGTCTCGGCCGTCCCGCGACGCGGCCGACCCGGGTCCGGGTCGTCGGCCGACGATGGAGGCGGGTGCTTCCCGTGCCATGGGTCCCCGCGCACCGCATGCGTAACGGCCTGACGAGCGAGGGACGGCGCCGGTGGGCGGATGCGCCTGCGGTGCCACGGTGCCGAGCGTGAGCTGGCGCGAGCTCAGCCGGCGTGCAGCCTGGTGATGAGCTCATGCGCGACGTCCAGGAACTGATCGCGCGAGGACGTCGTCGTCTGCAGGTCGACGAACGCCTCGTGGGCACCGGCCTGGGCGAGGGTCAGCAGGTAGTCACCGAGCTGCTGCACGGTTCCGGCGTGCGGCACCTGGTCGTCGGGCGCGGGAGAATCGGTGATCTCCGGATTGACGCGCACCACCATGCGCAGGGCCGACGGGTCCCGGTCGGCGCGTGCCGCGGTCTGCAGCGCCACATCCCACAGGGACGTCAGATAAGGCATGGGTATGGCCGCGCTCAGCCAGCCGTCGGCTCGCCTGCCGATCCTCTCCAGAGCCGAGGGCGTGTAACCGGCGAGCAGGATCGGGGGGCGCGGCCGTTGGAAGGGCTTGAGGTCGATGTGCGACGGCGGCACGGTCCAGAGCGTGCCCTTGTGCTCGACCACCTCACTGCTCCAGACGGCCTCCATCAGGTCGAGCGTCTCTTCGAGCCGGTCTCCCCTCCCCTGCCAAGGCACCCCGGTCGCGGTGTATTCGTCACGCAGCCAGCCGAGACCGATGCCGACGTCCAGCCGTCCGTGGCTGAGCAGGTCGAGCGAGGTCAGCATGCGGGCGAGCAGGACCGGCGGTTGCCACAGCGCGTTGAGCGTGCTGGTTCCCAGCCGGACCTCCCGAGTGCTGACGGCGGCCAGCGTCAATGCGGTCAGCGGGTCGAAGAACGTCGCGAAGGCCGGGGGGATCTTGCCGTCTCCTCCCGGGTAGGGGTCGCTGGGCGCGAGCGGCAGCATGATTCGATCGCCCGCCCACAGGCTGCTGTAGCCCATGGCCTCCAGATCCGCGCTGGCCTGCCGGATGAAATCCGGGTCGGCGAAGGCGCCGTACTGCGGGACTGCATATCCGATCTGCATGAGAAATTCCTCGATACTCCACCGTGGAAAGCCGGGAAGAACTGAGGTGCATATCGCGTACGCATCTCGATACCTGGACGCTCCCGGTCTCGCGTCCAGGGAGACGTTAGGCAACACCCCTTGGATATGACTTGTATCGGGTTGGGTCGTGGCCTCGATGCTGCGGCCAGCTAGTGCTAGCTGTACTGCCCACGGACAGGTGGTCACACGGCTGATGGGTGGCCCTCCTGAATCGCGCGCGCTTCGGGTGGCCGGCGCCCGTTCCGCCGCGATCAAGTGGGTGGGCCGCCGGCACGCGGCGGCCCGTGCCGGGCGGTCTCCGCCCGCGTCCCGTCGGGGTCCGCGCTGGAGCCCGCGCGGGGACCGCCCGGCCTGAGCGGGCCCTAGAAGTCCATGTCGCCGCCGGGCATGGCGGGAGCGGCCGCGGCCTTCTCGGGCTTCTCGGCGATGACGGCCTCGGTGGTCAGGAACAGAGCCGCGATGGAGGCGGCGTTCTGCAGCGCGGAGCGCGTCACCTTGGCCGGGTCGATGATGCCCGACTCGAACATGTCGACGTACTCGCCGGAGGCCGCGTTGAGGCCCTCACCCGGGGTGAGGTTGCGCACCTTCTCGACCACGACGCCGCCCTCGAGGCCGGCGTTCACGGCGATCTGCTTCAGCGGCTCCTCGAGCGCCTTGCGGACGATCGCGGCACCGGTGGCCTCGTCGCCGTTCAGCTCCAGCTTGTCGAACGCCTTGGCGCCGGCCTGCAGCAGGGCCACGCCACCGCCGGGGACGATGCCCTCCTCGACGGCCGCCTTCGCGTTGCGGACGGCGTCCTCGATGCGGTGCTTGCGCTCCTTCAGCTCGACCTCGGTGGCCGCGCCGGCCTTGATGACGGCGACGCCGCCAGCCAGCTTGGCGAGGCGCTCCTGGAGCTTCTCGCGGTCGTAGTCGGAGTCGGTGTTGTCGATCTCGGCGCGGATCTGGTTCACCCGGCCGGCGATCTGCTCGGCGTCACCGGCGCCGTCCACGATCGTGGTCTCGTCCTTGGACGCCACGACCTTACGGGCGCGGCCGAGCAGGTCGAGGGTGGCGTTCTCGAGCTTGAGACCGACCTCCTCGCTGATGACCTGGCCACCGGTGAGGACGGCGATGTCGCCCAGCATGGCCTTGCGGCGGTCACCGAAGCCCGGAGCCTTGACCGCGACCGAGCGGAGCACGCCCTTCATCTTGTTCACGATCAGGGTGGCCAGGGCCTCGCCCTCGACGTCCTCGGCGATGACGACCAGCGGCTTGCCGGCCTGCACGACCTTGTCGAGCAGCGGCAGCACGTCCCTGTTGGCCGAGACCTTGCCGTTCACGACGAGGACGTACGGATCGTCCAGTACCGCTTCGAGCCGGTCGGAGTCGGTGATGAAGTGCGGGGCGACGAAGCCCTTGTCGAACCGCATGCCCTCGGTGAGCTCGAGCTCCAGGCCGAAGGCGTTGCTCTCCTCGACGGTGATGACGCCTTCCTTGCCGACCTTGTCCATGGCTTCTGCGATGAGCGAGCCGATCTCGGGGTCGGCCGCGGAGATGGAGGCGGTGGAGGCGATCTGCTCCTTGGTCTCCACGTCCTTGGCCAGCTTGGAGAGCTCCTCGCTGACGCGCTCGACGGCGGCCTCGATGCCCTTCTTCAGGGACATCGGGTTGGCGCCGGCGGCGACGTTGCGCAGGCCCTCGCGTACCAGCGCCTGGGCGAGCACGGTGGCGGTGGTGGTGCCGTCACCCGCGACGTCGTCGGTCTTCTTGGCGACTTCCTTGACGAGCTCGGCCCCGATCTTCTCCCACGGGTCCTCGAGCTCGATCTCCTTGGCGATGGAGACACCGTCGTTGGTGATGGTGGGGGCGCCCCACTTCTTCTCCAGAACGACGTTGCGGCCCTTGGGGCCGAGAGTCACCTTCACCGCGTCGGCGAGCTGGTTCATGCCGCGCTCGAGACCGCGCCGGGCGTCCTCGTCGAAGGCGATCATTTTCGAGGTCATCACTGCTCCTGCTCTCGATGGTCGTGTGGGGCGCTGCCGGGACGACGCCCGCGACGGACGGCCCGGCGGAGGGTGGCCGACCCGCCGCCGGACCTCGCCGTCCCGGCCACGCACTGCGATTGGCACTCTCCAGGTGCGAGTGCCAGGCGTCTTGACGCACTCTACCCACGACTTGCGCGACACGCACATAGTGCGTGCCGCGCAATGCCGGTTAGAATCGACCCGTGAACGACGACCCCATGGACCTCAGGGAACGCAACAAGCAGGCCACCAGGGAGGCGATCGGCCACGCCGCGCTGCGCCTGGCCATCGAAAGCGGCCCGCACGGGCTGGCCCTCGTCCGCGTCCATGACATCGCCACGGCCGCGGGAGTCTCGCCCAGGACCTACAACAACTATTTCTCCAGCAGGGCTGAGGCGATCTGCGCCTTCCAGGCCGACCAGTCCAGGCGCGTGGGGCAGGCGCTGCGCTCCCGCCCTGCCGACGAGCCGCTCGACCAGGCCGTCATCGCCGCCGTGATCCAGCTCTACACCGAGCCCGAGCCGGACAGGGCCGGCCTACGCATGATCATGCTGACGCCCGAGCTGGAGGGCGAGGCTCTCAAGGCGTTCACCATGGCGGAGGGCCCGCTCGCCGACGCGATCGCGGCACGCACCGGCACCGACCCGGCGCGCGACCTGTTCCCCGCCGTCACGGCCGCCGCGGTCGCCGGCGCCATCCGGGTGGCGGGACGGCACTGGCTCGAAGCCGGCTCCGACGCGTCCTTCGCCGCCATCCTGCGCAGCGCCCTGTCCTGCGTCGTTCCCGCGACGCCGCCCGCAGCCGCGCGGGAACGGTGACCGGCAGGGTCGCTCGCGCAGCGGCTGAGCCGTAGCCACGGCGATGCCGGGCCCTCCCCGCCGATCACGTGAGCCGTACGCGGTCACTGTCGCCGTCGGACAGGAACGACGCCAGCGCCCGGCCCTCCTCGGCCACCGTGTCGCGGTCGGCCCGGGAGAAGGGACGCAGCGGGGTGACGATCACGGTGCCGTCCTCGACGGTCCAGGTCGCGGCGACCCGGCCGTCGACCAGGACCATGCGGGCGCCGGTGACCGACAGGCCGCGGTCGGTGTCGTCGATGATCCGGCCACGGTCGTGGTAACCGAGGATCGTGTTGTCGAACGCCGGCAGGAACCGTACGGGGGCGGGCGTGTCCGGGTCGGGGCGTGGCGCGTCGGGGAGATCGAGCAGTTCCCGGCCGCGCTCGTCCCGGAAGGAGACCAGCTCCCCGCGGATCGCGGCCACCGCGGCCGGCAGTCCGGCCAGGCCGCACCAGGCGCGCAGGTCGGCCACGGCGGCGGGGCCGAACGCGGCGAGATAACGCCGTACCAGCGTCTCACCCACCGGATCGCTGCCGTTCACGGCCGGCGGGTCGATCTCTCGCCCCAGCCATGAGGAGAGCGGGACGTTGCGCACCCCCGCCTTCGTGCGCCACAGCCCGCGCGGCGGCAGCTGCGCCATCGGGACGAGGGCGGCGACCAGCATCTCGCCCAGCGCCCGCGGTCCCGGCTCCGGCCAGCGGCCGGCCAGCGCCCGCGCGAGTTCGCCCATCGAGCGCGGCTCTCCGTCGGCCATCACCGCCCGGCCCGCCGCCGCGAGCTCGTCGAGGTCCACCCCGGCGAGCTCGCGACGGTAGGTTCCGAGCACCCGCTGGCGCAGCATGAGGCCGTGGCGGGCCCGCCAGGCCAGGACGTCGTCGGCGGTGAGGAGGTGGACGGTGCGGCGCATGAGGTGGGTACGCACCACGTCGCGCCGGATCAGCAGGTCCGACAGCACCGCCGGGTCGAACCCGCACAGCCGTGACCAGAGCCCGACGAACGGCTCCTGCGGCTCCTGCGCCTGCAGGCCGCACAAGTGCGTGACGGCGTCGAGGACCGGCAGGTCGGCGCGGTCAAGCAGCAACTGACGGGCGAGCGTCGCGCGGTTGAGCGCCCGGATGCCGAGAACGGTCATCGGGTCAGGCCTCTGCTCAGCCGTTGTATTCGCGCGCGACGTCCACGACCCAGACGACGCCGAAGCGGTCGGTCAGCATTCCGTAGAGCGGAGCCCACTGCGCGGGCCCCAGCGGTTGCGCGATACTCGCCCCGTCGGAGAGCTTCTCCCAGTACGCGGTGATCTCCTCGGTGGTCTCGCCGCGGAGGGAGAGAAAGAACGCGTTCTCACCCCGGTCCCACGGCAACCGCGAGGGCACGTCGTAGGCCATCACGTGGAAGCCGCTGTCCGCGACCACCTGGCCCCACATCACCTGGTCCGCCTCGGCCGGGTCCTGCACGTTCCCGGCGTCGTTGTACGTGACGACGGCGAGATGACCGCCGAAGACGGACTGGTAGAACTCCAGCGCCGCGCGGGCGTCGCCCCGGAAGTTCAGATGAGTGACGGACTTGACGGACATGTCGCTCCTATCGGTTCTGGACGCTGTGCAGCGCCTGAGACGGGACAACGGTCGCAGGGGTAGAGGTCAGGATGTGGCCGCTACCGACGGCACAATGGATTTCATGCCGACGACCTCAGCGCGACTGCTGGCACTGCTCTCGCTGCTCCAGACGCGCCGGGACTGGCCGGGAGCGCTGCTGGCCGAGCGGCTGGAGGTCAGCCCGCGCACCGTGCGCCGTGACGTCGACCGGCTGCGCGAGCTCGGCTATCCCATCGTGACCTTCAAGGGACCCGACGGCGGGTACCGGCTGGACGCCGGCACGCGGCTGCCCCCGCTGCTGTTCGACGACGAGCAGGCCGTCGCCCTGGCCATCGGGCTCCAGACCGCCGTCACCAGCGGCGCCGGCATCGAGGAGGCCGCGGCCCGCGCGTTGAACACCGTACGGCAGGTCATGCCCGCGCGGCTGCGCCACCGGATCGACACCCTCCAGGTCACCGCCGTCGAGGGGCCCGCGCCCCGGCCGGCCCCGCAGGTCGGCCGCGAAGTGATCATGGCGCTCAGCGCCGCCGTCCACGCCCGTGAGGTGCTGCGCTTCGACTACGGCCCGCAGTCCTCGCCGCGGCGGGCGGAGCCCCACCACCTCGTCACCTGGGGCGGGCGCTGGTACCTCGTCGCCTGGGACCTCGACCGTGAGGACTGGCGCACCTTCCGCGCCGACCGGATCACCCCGCGCGCCCCGACCGGGCCCCGCTTCACCCCTCGGGAGCTGCCGGGAGGCGACGTGGCCGCCTTCGTGGCCGGCAGGTTCCGGGGCTCCGACGGCTCCGGCGACTGGCCCTGCCGGGGCGAGGTGATCCTCAGCCTGCCCGCAGCCGACGTGTCCCCTTATGTCCGCGACGGGGTCGTCGAGGAGCTCGGTCCGGACCGTTGCCGGCTCGTCCTGAGCTCGTGGTCATGGACCGGACTGGCCGCCGCCGTCGGCAGGTTCGACGCCGACATCGAGGTCGTCGGCCCGGTCGAGCTCAAGGACGCCTTCGCGCACCTGGCCCGCCGCTTCGCCGACGCCTCCGCGTAGCGGGGCCCGGTCGCGGGGCCCGTCTCCTACTGCTGCTCGACGAAGTCATGGCTTCCTCCTCCGATGTGACGGCTAGGGGACGAAGACGATGCGGTCGTCGGTCTCGGCGGTCCACGCCTGCGCGACCTGGGCGAGGGGCACGGCGCGGGCCCGTACGTCGATCGCGCCCGCGGCCACCGCCGAGGCCAGCTCCGGCAGCTCGGCGAGGAAGTCCCGGGCGGGGACCGAGCCGATGCCGCTGCCGACGATCCGCAGGCGGGCGGAGCGCAGTGCCGCGGAGGGGATCGGCGCGGTCTGGCCGGCGATGGATCCGATCTGGCGGCGATCTGCACGGGGTCGACGCCGTCGGGCAGGATCACGCTGCGGCGCGGGTCGATGAGGGTGCGGTCGGCGAACGTCCCCAGAGCGGTGTCGTCCAGAACCACGTAACGGACGTTGCCCTCCTTGTCGCGCACTACGCCGTCGACGCCGGGGACGAGCGGGTACACGCCGTTGCTGGAGTAGTGCACGCCGATCGCCTTCGCCCTGGTCAGATGGTGCAGGCCAGCCGCGAGGACCTCGACGACCATCTCGTCGTCGTGGCGCTCCGTGGGGTCGGGGTGGTCGCGATAGACCGGCGGGGCATCGGCTGTCGCGATGACGGCAGCGTGCATGGTGGCCTCCCGGAAATGGTTTGTTTTACCAACTACCTTATAGTGGTTGGTAATGCAAACCATGTCAACGCGTACGGCGCGATCGACGCCACATCACGCCCGCGAACTGTCGCCGTCGCGCTTGTGGGTGCATGAGGCCGTGCGCGACCAGCCGTGGCGGTGTTGCCGGTGTCGGAGCAGGGGAAGCCGTCCGCTCGGGCCGGCTTCGGCATGGTTGGCATTACCAACCATGCCGAAATAGCATGACGGAATGACCGCCGCCGACGACGTCCTGGACGCCCTCGTCCGGACCACCTTCGAGGTGGCAGGCGTGCTGACCCGCATCGGCGGCGAGCACGACCTGTCGCTCACCCAACTACGGGTGCTCGGCATCCTCCGCGACCGCCGCGCCCGCATCACCGAACTGGCCGCCTACCTCGGCCTGGACAAGTCCACGATGTCCGGCCTCATCGACCGCGCCCAGCGCCGGGGGCTGCTGACGCGCGGCAAGAACCCCGATGACGGCCGGGTCGTCGATGTGTACATCACCCCGGCCGGGCTCGAACTGGCCAAGCGCGTGGAGGACGAGGTCCGGCGCGCCCTGGCGCCCATGTCCGGCCGCCTGGACCCGGAGCAGCTCGACCAGCTCGTCAAGCTGCTCGAACTCGTCTTGACCCGCCCGTAGCGAACACACCGCAGCGAACTGTTCCAGCGAGTGACCCGGAGCCGACGGCGGGCCGGCGTCTCAGGTGACCAGGCCCCTGCGGTAGGCGTAGACCACCGCCTGCACGCGGTCACGCAGGTCGAGCTTGGTGAGGATGCGCGACACGTACGTCTTGACGGTCTCCTGGCTGATCACCAGGGTGGCGGCGATCTCGCTGTTGGACAGGCCGTCGGCGATGAGGCGCAGCACCTCCAGCTCGCGCAGGGTCAGCGGGACGTCATCCGCCGCGCCCTCGACGGGGCGGATGCGCGCCGCGTACCGGCCGACGAGCTGACGGGTCACCTCCGGCGCAAGCAGCGCGGCGCCCGCCGCGACGGTGCGGATGCCGTGCAGGAGCTGCGCCGGTGGGGCGTCCTTGAGCAGGAAGCCGCTCGCCCCGGCGCGCAGCGCCTCGTAGACGTACTCGTCCAGGTTGAACGTCGTCACCACGAGCACCTTGACGGGGTCCGCCACCCCGGCGCCGGCCAGCAGGCGGGTGGCCTCGATGCCGTCGAGCACCGGCATCCGCACGTCCATCACCACGATGTCGGGGCTCAGCCGGCGGGCCAGGTCGACCGCGGCGCGGCCGTCGCCGCACTCGCCCACCACCTCCAGGTCGGGCTGTGCATCGATGATCGTCGCGAACCCGGTGCGGATCAGCGCCTGGTCGTCGCAGACAAGGACCCGCACCGACGCCGTCACGACGGGCTCCCCGCGGGGATGCGGGCCCGTACGACGAAGCCGCCACCCGCCTGCCGGTCCGCGGTGAACTCGCCGCCCAGGGCGTCCACCCGCTCGCAGAGCCCGGCCAGCCCCCGCCCGCTCCCGCCGGGAGAGCCGACCCGCGAGCCGGAACCGTCGGTGCTCACCGCCACGCTGATCTCCTTCTCGCCGTAGCGCACCCGGACCACGGTGCGGCTGCCGTGGGCGTATTTGAGCGCGTTCGTCAGGGCCTCCTGCACGACCCTATAGGTCACCAACTCGGCGCTGCCCGCCGATTCCGCCGGACTGCCCTCCTCGGCGAACTCCACCGGCTGCCCGGCCTGGCGGGTCTGCTCCACGAGCGTGTGGAGCTCGCCGGCGGAGGGGATGCTGACGTCGGTGTCATGATCGGCTTTGAGCAGGTCGAGCATGTGCCGCAGGTCGGTGATGGCCCGCCGTCCGGTGTCGGTGATGGCGCTCAGCGTCGCGTCGAGGCGGCCGGGGGCGGCGGTCAGATAGCGTGCGGCCTCGGCCTGCACGACCATCGCCGTCACATGGTGCGTCACGACGTCGTGGAGCTCACGGGCGATCCGGGTGCGTTCGGCGGCGCGGGTGGCCTCGGCGACGTGGCGGCGGCGTTCCGCCTCCGCGGCGCGGGAGGAGCGCAGCCAGGCCCCGATGCCCCACGCGAGGATCAGCCCCAGGTAGAACACCACGTAACCTTCCACCTTCTCGGTCGCGCCGAGCCGGCCGAGCGCGAGCGCCAGCGGCACGTACGCCATGGAGAGGAGGACCACGGTGACGCGCCGGTGGCGCTCCAGATGGGCGCCCGCGCTGATGAGCGCGATGGGCATCGCGCTGCTCGCGAACACGTGGTAGGCGCGGAACTGGTCGAGGGCGAACCCGAGCGACACCAGAGCCAGACACACGGCCGGCCACCGCCGGCGGACGGCGAGCGGAAGGCACTCCAGGGCGATCACCACGAACGCCAGCGCGTCGAAGGGGCGGGCCGGCAGGTCGCCGACCTGCGTCCCCTTGCCGTGGAGCGCCGGCAGGAGCGATGCGACGGCCAGCAGTAGCCCGAACGGTAAATCCCGGACCACGACGTCACACCGCCGCCACAGGTCCGTGACCCGCCGTAGATCGATCATGGGGCGAGGGTAGCGGCCGCGCCGCGCCGGAGCGGGACCACGTTGCCGCGACGGCGGGCCAGCCACATGAACACGACCGTCAGCAGCAGGCCGAACACCACCGCGTACGGGCTCGCCTCCGGCCCGAACTCGCCGCCCGTGAGCAGGCCGGGGCCCGACGTCACGCCGTGCAGCAGCCCCTGCGTCGCGCCGTTGCCCGAGACCTCGGTGCCGAAGATGCCGGCCGCCGCGAAGTTCCAGCCGAAGTGCACGCCGATCGGCGCCCACAGGGTGCGGGTGGCGGCGTAGGCGGCGGCGAGCATGCCGCCCGCCTCGATCGCGATGGCGATCGCGCCCCACAGGCTGGCGTGCGGGTTGAACAGGTGCGACAGGCCGAACAGCACGCCGGTCAACGCCAGCGCCGTCCATGTCCCCATGCGTTCCTCGACGATCCTGAACAGGATGCCGCGGAAGAGCAGCTCCTCCGTCACCGCGGCGGCGGCCATGAAGCCGAGCAGTCCGATCGCGCCCGTCAGCGAGCCGAGGCCGTCGATCCGGTAGCCGCCCACGAGAGCGATGTTCACGATGACGGCCGCGAACAACGCGACACCGATCAGCGCTCCTCGTGTGATGGCGCGGGCGGCTCCTCGCGTCGCCACCTCCACCGCTGCGCGGCGCTCGGACCACCGCACCACCCGGGCGTACACGAGCACCGCGAGCACGGCCGTCGCGACGCCGAAGAGCAGGGTGAGGAGCGAGCTCCCCTGCACCGCGCCCACGATGGCGCTGCCGACGAAGGCGACCAGCGCGACAGGCACGAGCTGTTTCAACAACCGCATGACGACTCCCTTGGTGGGGCTCAGGTGGGGGGACTTCGCGACGGGACGCCGCCGCTACGCCGAGAACCTTAGGGATTCGGCGGTCGGGAATCGTCCCCGTGCGGTGGACAGTCGCGGGTAGCTCGCACGGGGGACAGGCGCACATGCGATTCGTCGTACGACGCCGCTGCGTTCGACGTCTCCGTGGATCGCGTACATCTCCGGCGGCGTCCGCACCGCACGCCAGAGCGCGGCGAGCGCGCCCCTCTCCGACAGGCCGCACTTGTCCCCCGTACGAGCTACCGGCGAAAGTCCACCGTGCGGTGATGATCTAGGACCGCCCGATCCCTAGCGTTGCGACGCAGCCACGGCGCTCCGTCGCCTTCCACGACACCGCCGTGCGCATCATCCCGGCGTCGACTCCCTCACTGGAGGACCTCATGCTCCGCAAAACGAAGACATCCGTCGTGGCCGCGCTGTGCTGCACCGTGCTCGGCGCGGGCGTCGCCGGCTGCGACGGCGACGCGCTGGAGAACTGGGACCCCTTCGCCCCCGCCACGCCGACAGTCGACGCCGCCCCGATCTCCGGGACCGAGAAGATAGACGTCGCGGGCCGGTCGGTGAACGTGTCCTGTTCGGGCGACCCGGGGAAAGGCAGGCCGGTCATCATCCTGATGCACGGGGGAGGCGACGGGCTGGACAAGCCGGCCGCCGTCCAGAAGACGCTGAGCAAGCAGAACCGGGTCTGTTCCTACGACCGGCTCGGCGCGGGCGCGAGCGACCGGCCGGACGGCCCGCAGAGCTTCTCCAGCACCGGGAAGATCCTGACCGGGGTGCTCGACCGCGTCGCCGGTGACGGCCCGGTCGTCCTGACCTTGGCTTCACTCATCGCGTTTCCTCCTCGCCGCGGCAGAACCGGGCGAACTCCTCGGTCATCGCGCCTGCCAGTTCCTCCACCTCGGCTCCCGTGCCGGTGAGGGGGCTCCCGTGGTTGCCGAAGTAGAGCGGCACGTCCACGAGATGGCAGGCGCCGAGCGTGATCCCGCCGTGGCGCATGGGTGAGCGGTGGTCGCACACCAGCAGGCGCGCGGGGCCCGGGTGCGCGCGGACGATCTCCTCGGCGGGCTCCTCGAACACGTCACGCCGGTCGGCGTCGCCGCCGCCGATCGCGGCGAACAGCCGCATCTCCTCGGACGTCGTCGTCACCAGGAGCGGCGTCGGGGCGACCGCGCCGGAGCGGACCGCGTCCATGGGGTGGACGGCCAGGAAGTCGCCGTCGATCACGGGCGCGACCGGCAGCAGCCCGCCCACCGGCGGCACCGCCCGTACGGCGACGCCCTCGGCGGACAGCAGGTCCGCGAGCGGCGCCTCGTACGGGTCGGCGCCGCCCAGCGCGTCCCGGGCGGCGTCGGTCCAGGCGGCGGCCTCGCGGGGTGCGGCGAAGCCGTACGGCACCGGGCTCATGGCCACGGCGCGCGAGAAGAGGGCCGGCGTCCGGGACATCAGGGCGAGCACGCTGGTGGCGCCCGCCGAGTGACCTCCGAGGGTGACCCGGTCGGGGTCGCCGCCGAAGGCCGCGATGTTGTCGCGCACCCACTCGAGAGCGGCGGTCTGGTCGCGCAGGGCGAGGTTCGCCGGCACGCCGTCGCCGTACCAGAAGCCGGCGAAGCCGAACCGGTAGTTCACCGTCACGACGACGAGCCCGTGGTCGCGGGCGAGCGCCGCGCCGTCGTACATCCGCTGCGCGCCCGAACCGAACACGTACGCGCCGCCGTGCAGGAACACCAGCACCGGCCGCCGCCCTTCGACGGAGGACGTCCAGACGTTCAGGTACAGGCAGTCCTCGCGGCCGGAGGCCGGGTCGATCTCCAGTCCCGGCACCCAGCCCATCCGGCCCGGCCGCTGCGGCGCGGGCGGGCCGGGCTCGACCGCGTCGGCGACGCCCTCCCACGGCAGGGCGGGCGACGGCGCGGCGAACCTGCGGGCCGGCGCGGCGTACCGTACGCCCGTGAAGGCCGTGACGCCTCCGAGGTCGCGGCCGCGCAGCGTTCCGAGCGGCGTGTGCGCGAGCGTCATCACAACCCCAGGAACCTCGCGGCGTTGCCGCCGAGGATCGCGGCCCGGTCGGCCTCGCCCAGCTCCGGGCAGGCGCGGACGACCGAGCCCGGCTCCTGCTCGCCCAGCGGGAAGGGGAAGTCGGTGCCGAGCATGACCCGCTCGACGCCCATCACCTCGACGAGCAGGCGCAGCGCCCGCGTGTCGAACACCGCCGAGTCGACGTAGAACCTGTCGACGTACGCCGAGGGCGGCTTGGGCGAGTCCTTCCTGACGATGTCGCGGTTGCGCCAGGCGTTGTCGGCCCGGCCGAGGAGGAAGGCGAAGCTGCCGCCGCCGTGGCAGAAGCAGAGCCGCAGCGAGGAGGGCAGCCGCTCGAACGCGCCGGACAACATCAGCGACAGGATGCTGAGCTGGGTCTCGGCCGCCATGCCGACCAGCCACGGCAGCATGTAGCCCGCCATGCGGTCGGCGGCCAGCATGTCCCACGGGTGGACGAGCACCGGCATGTCCTCGCGGGCGCAGTGCGCGAGGAACTCGACGATCTCCGGGTCGTGCAGGTTGCGCGGTCCGACGTGGTTGCCGATGTGGACGCCCCGGTGCCCGGCCGCCTTGGCCTTGGTGACGACCGTGCAGGCGGTCGCCAGGTCCTGCAGCGGGACCTGGCACAGCGGCAGCAGGCGGGAGGGGTCCTCGGCGCAGTACGCGAGGATCCGGTCGTTGACCATCTCGCACCAGTCGGCGGCGCGGTCCGGCGCTGCCGCGTACCCGAACAGCAGCGGCGTGGACGAGACGGCCTGCACGTCGACGCCGGAGCGGTCCATCGCCGCGAGGCGGGCGCCCGCGTCCCACAACTCGGGCGTGACGGGACGGTAGTCGTCCTCGCCGCTCATCATCATGCCGTCGCGCAGCCACGGCTCCCCCGCCCCGGCGAGGATCCGGCTCTCCTCGCGGGAGATGCGCGGGAAGACGTGCGCGTGGACGTCGACGACCTGGCCGGAACGGGTCATCGGATCACCGGCCGCAGGTGCTCGGGCCAGTCCTTGCCGGGGTGCGTCGCCCCGCAGCTCGGGCAGGTGCGGTCGCCGTCGTAGAACGCCTGGAAGACCGGCGGCAGGTCCTCGACGATCGACTGGAGCTGGAGCTCGGCGCGGTGGACGCGGTGGTGGCACTCGGTGCAGTACCACTCGAACGCGTCCAGCTCGCCCACCGGGCGGGCGTACTCGACGACGAGGCCGATCGAGCCGGGCACCGGACGCTGCGGCGAGTGCCGGACGTGCGGCGGCAGCAGGAAGACGTCGCCCTCCTTGATCTGCACGTCCACGGGAGGCTTGCCCTCCTCCTCCATGACGCGCAGCACCATGTCGCCCTTGAGCTGGTAGAAGAACTCCTCGATCGGGTCGTCGTGGAAGTCGGTGCGCTGGTTGGGACCGCCGACGATGGTGACCATCAGATCGGCGTCCTTCCAGATCTGCACGTTGCCGACGGGCGGCCGCAGCATGTCCTGGTGCTCGTCGATCCACTTCTGGAGGTTGAAGGGGGGGATCACTGTGCGCTCCTCTGCGGGATGTGGGCGGTGCAGGAGATCTCGATGAGCAGGTGGGGGTGCGGGAGCTGGTGGACCGCGACCGTGGTGCGGGCCGGGCCGGTCTCGTCGAAGTACTCGCCGTAGACCTCGTTGTAGCCCCCGAAGTCGTTCATGTTGACGAGGTAGCTGGTCACGTTGACCACGTCGGACAGGTCCCCGCCCGCGGCCGCGAGCAGGTCGCGGATGTTCTCGATGACCGCCCTGGTCTGCTCGCGGATGTCCAGGCTGGTGGTGCCCATGGCGTCCGCGCTCGCCCCCGCGAACGAGCCGTCGGGACGGCGGGAGCTGGTGCCGGACACGAACACGAAGTCCCCCGCCCGCCTGACGTGCGGGAACCTGCCGCGCGGCGTGGCCTTGCCCTGGACGAGCAGCGCGTCGCTCATCGCGTCGTCACCTCCACGTGACCGAGACCGGCGGCGCTGACGCGGACGTGCGCGCCGGAGGGAAGCGGGACGGCCGCGGTCGCGGCGCCCGCGAGGATGACCCAGCCGGGCTGCAGCTCGATCCCGGCGGCGCAGGCCAGCCGCGCGGCGGCGGTCAGCGACCGCATCGGGTCGCCGAGGATCGCCGCCGAGGAGCCGCTGGCGACGGGACGGCCGTCGATCTCCAGCAGCATGCCGACGTTGCCGACGTCCGCGGGCCGGTGCCAGGGGCCGACGCCGAAGCCGCTGGCCGAGGCGTTGTCGGCGATGACGTCCGCGAGGGTGAAGCTGAAGCCCTCGTAGCGGGAGTCGAGCACCTCGTAGCCGACCGCGATGCCGCCGACGGCCGCGACCGCGTCCGCCGGGGTGCGCACCGGCCGGTCCAGCAGGAACGCGATCTCCGGCTCGATGCGCGGGTGGATCAGCCCGCCGGTGTCAAGGTGGGACTCGATCAGCATGGCGTCGGTGAGCAGGCCCCAGATGACGTCGTCCACGCCCATCTGCACCATCTTGGCGCGGCTGGTGAACCCCATCTTGACGCCGATGAGCGTCTCGCCCCTGGCCCGCCGCCGCTCGATCACCGCCCGCTGCACCTCGTACGCCTCGGACACGTCGAGAGGCGCGGTGTCGGTGAGCCGGGGGACGGCCCGTCGGTTCAGCGCCGCCTCGTCCAGGGTCTCCGCGAACGTGTTCAGCCGCGAGTTCACACTTCCCCCTCAAGGCTCGGGTCGTCTGCGGCGAACGCGGCCCGCACGTCGCCGAGGCCGTCGATGCGCGCTTCGAGCACGTCGCCGGGCGCCACCGGGACGACCGGCCCGAGCGCCCCGGTCAGCACGGTGTCCCCCGCCTGGAGCGGGCGGCCGAGCCTGACCAGTGTGTCGGCCAGCCACACCGCGGCGTGCAGCGGGTGGCCGAGGCAGGCGGCGCCGATGCCGCTGGACACCTGCTCTCCGCGCCGCTCGATGACCATCCCGGCCATCCGCAGGTCCACGTCCCGCAGCGGCACCGGCCGGTTGCCGAGCACGTACATGCCCGATGAGGCGTTGTCGGCGACCGTGTCGGTCAGCGTGATGTCCCAGTCGCGGATCCGGCTGCCCACGATCTCGATCGCGGGCAGCGCGAACGCCGTCGCCCGGATGATGTCGGCGACCGTGTGCCGCTCGTGCGTGAGGTCGCGGTCGAGCACGAGCGCGACCTCGGCCTCGGCGCGCGGTTGCAGCACCGCGCCGGCCGGGATCTCCGCGCCGTCCGGCACCGCCATGTCGGCGAACAGCACGCCGAAGTCCGGCGAGTCCACGCCGAGCTGCCGCTGGACCGCCGCGCTGGTCAGCCCGATCTTGCGGCCGGTGAGGCGGCGTCCCTGCGACAACCACCGCTCGGTGAGCAGGTTCTGCACGGCGTAGGCGTCGTCCACGCCGTCGATCAGGTCGCGTACCGGCTCGCACGGGCGGCCGGACGCGTACGCCTCCAGCAGCCGCGCGGCGGCGGCCTGGTGTCTCTCTGTCACGGATGTCCTCAAATCTTGACGCACACGTTGACGGGCTCGGAGAAGAAGTCGAGCGAGTACTCGCCGCCCTCGCGGCCGATGCCGGACGCCTTCACCCCGCCGAAGGGGGTGCGCAGGTCGCGCAGGTTCCAGCAGTTGACCCACACGATCCCGGCCTCGACGCGCGGCGCCACGCGGTGGGCGCGCGACAGGTCGGTGGTCCACACCGTGGCCGCCAGGCCGTACGGGCTGTCGTTGGCCAGCCGGATCGCCTCGTCCTCGTCGTCGAAGGGCGCGACGTGGCAGACGGGGCCGAAGATCTCCTCGCGGACGGTCCTGGCGGTCTGCGGCAGCCCGGTGAGGACGGTCGGCTCGACGTAGAACCCGCCGTCGCGGGCGTCGCCGAAGCTCGGCACACCGCCCCCGGCGACGACGGTGGCGCCCTCCGCGACGGCGAGGCGGTAGTAGGAGAGCACCTTGTCACGGTGCTCGGCGGAGATCATCGGGCCGTAGTCCTTCAGCGTGCGGGCGCGCTCGGCGAGGGCGCGGACGAACTCGTCGTAGACGGGCCGCTGGACATAGACGCGCTCGGTGCACAGGCAGATCTGGCCCGAGTGGGTGAAGCTCGACCGCACGGTCCCCTCGACGGCCTCGGCGAGGTCGGCGTCGGCGAAGACCAGCGCGGGGTTCTTGCCGCCGAGCTCGAAGGAGACCGGAGTGACGTGGTCGGCCGCGTTCCGCATGATCGCGGCGCCGGTCGCGGACGCTCCGGTGAAGGCGATCGCGTCGACGCCGGCGTGGGAGGTGAGGTACTCCCCCGCCGCGGCGCCGCCGTGGCCGTGGACGAGGTTGAACGCTCCGTCCGGCACCCCCGCCTCGTCGATCACCTCGGCGAGCAGGGTGGCGGTGGACGGGGTCTCCTCCGACGGCTTGGCGACGACGGCGTTCCCGGCGGCGAGCGCGGGCGCGACCTTCCAGGTCAGCAGCAGCAGCGGCAGGTTCCACGGCGAGATGATCGCGACGACGCCGAGCGGGCGGCGGACGGTGTAGTTCAGCGCCTGGCCGCTGCCGCTCCACCCCGGGACGGTCGTCGGGTAGGCCCGCTCGGGGCGGCCGTACGACAGGTCGGCGTAGGCGCGGAAGTTGCCGATCGCGCGGGGGATGTCCACCGTCGCGGCCAGCTCGCGCGGCTTGCCGGTGTCGGCGACCTCGGCGTCGACGAACTCCTCGAAGCGGGCCTCGATGCCGTCGGCGATCCGGCGCAGGAACGCGCACCGCTCCTCGACGCCGCTCCGCCCCCACGGGCCGTCGAGCGCCGCCCGGGCGGCGCGGACCGCGGAGTCGACGACGTCGCGCGTGGCTTCGGGGACGACTCCTACCTGGCTTCCGTCGACGGGGGACAGCAGCGGAAATGTCTCTCCCGTCGTCGAGAAGACACCGTTGACGTAGTGCGCGGGCTTCATGGCCGCCATTGTGCTGCGGACCAGGCATAACAGTCTAATACCGCTATCTGCCGCAGATATATCGATGTCGTCATATATCAGGGTTCGCATATCTCACGCCCAGATCGGTATTCGCCGCGGCATACCGCCTGGATGCATCCTCATCCCTACCCCCGATCCGAAAGCACAGGTGTTATATGGACACAGACCGCCGCCAGGCCGCGCGCCGCGTCTCGTGGGCGGCCTTCATCGGCACGACCATCGAGTGGTACGACTTCTTCCTGTACGGCACGGCAGCCGCGCTGGTCTTCAACAAACAGTTCTTCCCGGCCATGGACCCGGTCGCCGGCTCGATCGCGTCGTTCGGCACCATGACCGTGGGCTTCCTCGCCCGTCCCCTCGGCGGCATCGTCTTCGGCCATTTCGGCGACCGCATCGGGCGGCGCAACACGCTGGTCGTGTCGCTGCTGATCATGGGAATCGGCACCACGCTGATCGGCCTGCTCCCGACGTACGACACCCTCGGCGTGTGGGCGGCCGTGCTCCTCGTCGTGATGCGCGTCGCCCAGGGCATCGGGCTCGGCGGCGAGCTGGGCGGGGCCGTGGTGCTGACCATGGAACACGCGCCCAAGGGCCGCCGGGGGCTCTTCGGCGCCTTCCCCATGATGGGCACGCCCGCCGGGATGCTCGCCGCCAACGTCGTCTTCCTGAGCACGTCGTCGCTGCTCAGCGAGGAGAGCTTCCTGTCGTGGGGCTGGCGGGTGCCGTTCCTGCTCAGCGTCGTGCTGGTGCTCGTCGGGCTCTATCTGCGGCTGCGCATCGAGGAGAGCCCCGCGTACGAGAACCTCGTCGAGCGCCGCAAGCCGGCCAGGCTGCCGATCGCGATCGTGCTGCGCGACCACTGGCGCCAGGTGGTCCACACCATCGGGGTGATCATCGGCAACAGCGCGGTCTCCTACATCTTCATGGTCTACATCCTCAACTACGGCGAGACCGAGGTGGGCCTGTCCCGCACGTTCCTGCTGGTGTGCGTGATCGGCGGCGCCGCCGTGTGGCTGGTCACCGCGCCGGTGTGGGCGCACATCGGCGACCGCCGCGGGCTGCGCGCGATGTTCACGTGGGGGTCGGTGGTCCTGCTGCTGGGCGCCGTGGCGATCCTCCGGATCATCGACACCGGCAACACCGCCCTCATCGCGGTGTTCATGGTCGCGATGGGGGCCGTGTTGTCGATGACCCACGCCCCGCAGGGCACGCTCACCGCCAGCTTCTTCCCCGTGGCCATCCGCTACTCGGGCACGTCGGTCGCCTACCAGCTCGCCTCGCTGCTGGGCGGCGGCATCACCCCGCTCATCGCGGCCTCGCTGTACGCGGCCGCCGGGACCTCGTTGTCGATCACCGCGTACCTGACCGCGATCGCCGCCGTCAGCCTGGTCGCCGCGCTGGTGATCCCGCGCAACGACGCCGAGCGCCTGGGCGACGCGCCCGCCGCCGCTCAGCCCGCCACATCTGCGGATATATCAAAATAGGTCCTGTTTTTAGGACTTATATGATGTGGCGGTGATATCCCGACCGCTGGACCTGCTGAGCGGCCGGCTCAAGCTCCGGCACCTCGTGCTCGTGACGACCATCGCCGAGCACGGCAGCGTCCTGCGCGCCGCCGAACATCTCCACCTGGCGCAGCCCGCCGTGACGCGCGGGCTGCGGGAGGTGGAGCAGATCCTCGGCGTGGAGCTGTTCCGGCGCGGCCCGCGCGGCGTCACGCCCACCCTCTTCGGCGAGGCGTTCATCGACCACGCCCGTGCCGTACAGGCCGAGCTGCGCCGGGCGGGCGACCGGATCGCCGGCCTCGCGGACGGCGAGACCGGGACCGTCACCGTCGGCACCCTCCTGGCCGCCACCAACGTCCTGCTGCCCCGCTCGATCGCCGCGCTCAAGGCCGAACGGCCCGGCATCACGGTGATCGTCCGGGAGGGCACCTTCGACTCGCTCGTCCCCCGGCTGGTGGACGGGGGCACCGACCTGATCCTCGGCCGGCTCAACCCCATCGAGGGCCGGCCGGGCCTCCACCAGATCCCCCTCTACAACGAGCCGACCCTGCTGGTCGCCCGCGCCGGGCACCCCGCCCAGCGGGCCCGTACGCTCCCGGAGCTGCTCGCGTACCCGTGGATCCTCCCGCTGGAGCAGACCGCCCTGAAGCACGAGCTGGAGCAGGTCTTCCAGCGCCAGGGGCTGCCGATGCCGGAGAACCGGGTGGAGTGCACCTCGATCCTGACGATCCGCTCGCTCCTCCTCGCCACGGACATGATCGCGGCGCTGCCCGCCCTGCTCGTGCGGACGGACGACCGGCTCGCGGAGCTGCCGGTGCCGCTCGCGTCCGTACGGCGCTCGGTCGGCGTGACGCTGCCCGAGGCCCGCCCCCTCACCCCCGCCGCCAAGGCCATGCTCGACCACCTGCGCCACCAGGCGGAGGCGCTGCAGCGTGAGCTGCCCGCCGCCGAGGACGAGGCGGCCTCCCCCGCTTCGTAGGGCGGTACTCAAGAACCGCGACTCGGTTTTTTCGGCGGAGGTCCGGCAGCAGTGCGTCGGCGAGGCTCGCTCCGATGTTGACGGCGCCGGGGGCACTCAAGGCCGTGCTCCTAGATGATCTCGAGGTTGGCCATCATGCCCATGTCCTCGTGCTCGGCGTTGTGGCAGTGGAAGAGGTAGCGGCCGCGATAGCCGTCGAACCGGGTGATGATCTCCACGGCTTCGCCGGGTCGTAGCGAGACGGTGTCCTTGAGTCCCGCGTCGTGGGCCAGCGGCGGCCGGCCGCCGCGCGAGAGCACCCGGAAGCCGACCAGGTGCAGGTGGACGGGATGGTGGACGTCGGCGATGAGCCGCCAGACCTCGACGTCGCCGAGCCGGGCGGTGACGTCGGTGCGGGCGGGGTCGAACGGCAGGCCGCCGATCAGCCAGCCGCGGCCCCCGTGCGTCCGCCCCGCGCGGAAGGCGAACTCGCGCACCCTGACGGCGTCCGAGCGCCGCCAGTCGGGCAGGTCGGTGGACAGGGTGCCCGGGATGCGGCTGTCGTCGGCGACCTTGCGCGCGACCCGGAAGGCCATCACGTCCCGGGTACGGCCGGAGCCGAGCCGGTTGACCACCCTGACACGGCCGCCGATCGGGACGCCGGAGAAGTCGACGACCACGTCGTAACGTTCGGCGGGTGCGATCGGCAGCGTCTTGTGGGTGACCGGGGCGGCGAGGAGCCCCTGGTCGGCGCCGACCTGGACGAGGTCGAGGCGGCGTCCGTCGTCGGTGACCGCTTCGAGTTCGTAGTGGCGGGCGTTGGAGCCGTTGAGGACGCGCAGCCGGTAGCGGGCCGCGTCGACCTCGTGCACCGGCCACGGCGCGCCGTTGACCAGGATGACGTCGCCGAGGACCCCGGCGAGGTACGGCTCGCGGACGCCGGGGCGTACGCGCAGGGTGGGGTCGAGGGCGGGATAGGCGAGGCCGCCGTCGGCGGCGAACGCCCGGTCGGCGATCATGAGGGGCAGCTCGCGCGGCCCGGCGGGCAGACCGAGGGCGTCCTCGGCGTCGTCGCGCACGATGTGCAGCCCGGCCAGGCCCCGCCAGATCGCGGGGGCCGTGAAGTCCATCCGGTGGTCGTGGTACCACAGCAGCGTGGGCCGCTGGTCCAGTGGAAAGGCGTAGTCCCGCGTCAGCTCGGTCACCACGGCCCGCGGGTCGTGCATGCCGTGCTCGGAACCGTGCCCCATGTGCATGGCGGTCTCCTGCCGGCCGGCGGGCAGCACGAGGTCGGTCGGGTACCCGTCGGAGCCCGCCGGAGTCCGGCCGCCGTGCAGGTGCACGACCGTCGGGACGGGCAGCTCGTTGCGGTGTGACACGGTGACCGGCCGGCCGCGGCGCGACTCGATCGTCGGCCCCGGGAACGTCCCGTCGTACGTCCACATCGGCGTCCTGACGCCGGGCAGGATCTCCACGCTCGCTTCGCGCTGGGTGATCTCGTAACGGTCGACGCCGCCGGAGGTGCCGACCGGCTTCAGCACGCCGGGGATCGGCAGCGGCACCTGGAACGGGGGCCGCAGCGGTACGGCGCCGCGCAGCTCGGCGCCCGTCGCCGGCGGCCGGCGGGCCAGCGCCGCCGCGCTCGTCAGCCCGGTGGCTGCCACCAGCCCGAGCGCCCCGCCGATGCCCAGCGCCCGCCGCCTGGTCACGCCACGGCCGCTACGCATTCTCGGCCCCCTTGCGCAGCAGGGGGCGCCGCCACACGTCGATGAACTGCACGACGACAGCGGCGACGGTCGTCACCCCCAAGGGGAGGTGCAACCACAGCGCCCCGTCCAACCCGGCGAAATACTGCACCGTCTCGGCCGCGACCACAGCCGACGTGGCAAGGAACGGCCAGGGCTGACGCGATCGGACCCAGACCACGATCGCGACGATCACCTGTAGGTATGCGATGGAGGTGGTGACGTTCGCACCGGCCGTGTGCAAGCTCAAGGCGTCGTAGTCACCGGTCAGATAGACCCCGGCGAACACCGGCTGGCCGGCGATCGCCACCATGTGCGCGCTGACGACGGCCCGCAGCGTCCACCCCGTGGGTGTCGTCCGGCGCGCGGCCACGGTGGGCATGTGGCCCCCTCCTCCATCGGGTTCTCATTCGTGAACGGCCCCGAGGCTATGGCTCAGGAGTTATCTTGTCTAAGATCAATATTGCTATGCCGTTATGTCCGGGGAGTCATGATGGACCTGAACGCGCTCAAGCAGTTCCTGGTGGTGGCGCGACTGGAGCACCTCAGCCGGGCAGCCGACGAGCTTCACATCGCCCAGCCGTCGCTGAGCCGCACCATCGCCCGGTTGGAGGGCGAACTGGGCACACCGCTGTTCGACCGGAGCGGCCGGCTCCGGCTCAACGACGCGGGCAAGATCTTCCGCGATCACGTCGAACGTTCCCTCGGCGAGCTCGAGGCCGGACGGCGCGCCGTCGCCGAGGCCACCAGCGAGGGCCTCGGCACCGTGAGACTGGCGTCGGAGACCTTCCTCACCCTCACCGGGCCGCTGGCGGCCTACAAGCGAGCCCATCCCTCCGTCGAGATCGAGCTCCACTGGTCCCTGGCCGAGGACATGGCCCGTCGTCTGCGCGCCCAGGACGTCGATCTGTGTGTCGCCTCGCAGCCCATCAACGCCGAAGGCCTGGAGTCGGCGCAGTTGTTCGACGAGGCGGTGGGGGTGGGCATCCCATTCAATCACCCGCTCGCGGGCCGTACGTCCGTGAGCGTCGGCGAACTCGCCGACCAGTCCTTCATCACCGCCCGAAAGGGGCACTGGTTGCGCCGGCTGCTCGATCGGCTCTTCGCCGCGAGAGGCATCACCCCGAAGATCGTCTGCGAGAGCGACGAGCCCGCGGCCATCGCGCAGCTGATCAGCGCGGGACTCGGCATCGGTCTCGTCCCCGCCTTCGCCCGCCGCAGCGCGGCGTCTCTCCCCGTCGCCTGGATCGCCGTCGACAGCCCCGACTGCCGTCGCGGGGTCACCCTGTACTGGGGCGCCGACAGCCACCTGTCGACCGCCGCCCGCCTGATGCGCACGACGATCACGAGCTGGGACTGGAGCGGCGGCGACCCCCGAGAGGAACGCTGACGATCGGCTCGCGCCCGCCACTACCGAGGCGTCGCAGCATCCGGTGACCCCGGATGGAAGGGGCGACCGGGAGCGGGCAATCGAGAGAGGGGCTTGCCGGTGCCCGGCTCGCGAGTTACTGTCGAACCGTACGGTTCGGTTCGACGATGCGACCAGGGCAAGGCGACCGGTGATTCGGCTCGGCGATGGGACAGAGGCGCGGTGGACAGAGACACGATGGACGACGACCCCAAGGTGCGCCAGATCCGCGCCGCCGCGCGGACGCTGTTCCTGCGGCACGGGTACGCCGAGGTGAGCACGGCCAGCCTGGCCAAGGAGGCCGGGGTCTCCAAGGAGACGCTGTACACGCGTTATCCGAGCAAGGAGGCGATCCTCGCCGACGTGCTCGAACACCTCATCACCACACCGGAGGACCCCGGCCCCGCCGACCGGCCCGCCCCGGCCACGCCCTCGGAACTCGAGGACGAGCTGCGCCACTTCGCGCGGCACCTCCTGGCCGAGCTCGTCGAGCGCGACTACATCGAGCTCGCCCGGATCGTCGTCGCGGAGACGCCGAGGCTCCCGCACATCGGCGAGACGTTCCGCCGGGCGGTGCCGGAGCGCGCGTTGCACAGGGCGCGCGACCTGCTGGCCGCCGCCCGCCGCGCGGAGCTGGTCGGCGACGTCGACCTGGACGCCGCCGCCCGGCTGTTCGTCGCGCCCCTGGTGATCCACGCCCTGCTGAACGTCATGCTCGTCGCCCCCGCCGAGGGGCGGCCCGCCGACGCGTTCGACATCGACGCACATGTGGCCCTCGTCCTGCGGGCCCTGTCAGCCAAGGAGCGAACCTCATGACCACAGAGACGACCACAGGGACGACCACAGGGACGACCGCCGACCTGACGACCGACGTCGCCGTCGTGGGCGCGGGACCGGCCGGGATGCTGCTCGCCGGAGACCTCGCCCGCGCCGGGGTCCGCGTCGCCGTGATCGAGCGCCGCACCGCCGAGTCGCCCCTCACCCGCGCCTTCGCCGTACACGCCAGGACGCTGGAGCTGCTCGACGCGCGCGGCCTGGCCGAGCGGGCGCTCGCCTCCGGCACCACGGTTCCCGGCCTGATGATCTGGAACCACGCCGTGATCGGCATGACCGACCTCCCGGGCCGGTTCCCGTTCATGCTGATCACCCCGCAGTACGAGATCGAGCGGCTGCTGGCCGGACGCCTCCGCGACAGCGGGGCCGAGCTGCTGTCCGGCCACGAGTTCACCGGCTTCGATCAGGACGGGGACGGCGTGGACGTGCGTGTCCGACGGCCGGACGGGACGGCCGCGACCCTGCGCGCGTCGTACCTGGTCGGGGCGGACGGCGTCCGCAGCGCGGTGCGCGCGGCCGCCGGCATCCCCTTCCCCGGCCGGCCCGTCGCCCGCTCGGTGATGCTGGCCGACGTCAGGCTCACCGAGAAGCCGAAGGACCTGCTGTCGGTGAACGGCGTACGCGAGGGGTTCGTCTTCATCGTCCCCTTCGGCGACGGCTGGTACCGGATCATCGGCCGCGACCACCGCAACGGCGACCTCCCCGACGACGCCCCGGTCGACTTCGAGGAGCTGCGGCGGCTGACCCGCGAGTGTTACGGCACCGACTTCGGCATGCACGATCCGCGCTGGATGTCACGCTTCCACAGCGACGAGCGGCAGGCCGGCCGCTACCGGGCCGGGAGGGTGTTCCTCGTCGGCGACGCCGCGCACGTCCACTCGCCCGCGGGCGGCCAGGGCATGAACACCGGGCTCCAGGACGCCGCGAACCTGAGCTGGAAGCTGGCCGCCGCCGTACGGGGATGGGCCCGGCCGGGCCTGCTGGAGACCTACCAGAGCGAGCGGCTTCCGGTGGGCCGGACCGTGCTGCGCACCAGCGGCGCGCTGACCCGGCTGGCCCTGCTCCGCTCCCCCGCGTCGCGCGGGCTGCGCGACCTCGTGAGCGCCGGGGTGACGCGCGTCCCGCCCCTGCGCCGCCGGGTCGCCCTGAACATGTTGTCCGGCCTCGGCATCCGGTACGCCGCGCCGGCCGGCGCGCACCGGTGGACCGGGATGCGCGCCCCCGACGTCCCCCTCGCCGGAGGCGGCCGCCTGCACGAGGCGCTGCGGGGCGGCCTGTTCGTGCTCGTCACCGACGCCCCGGCGCCGGACGGCTGGGACGACAGGGTCGTCCGGGTCGCCCCGTCCAGGCCGGGCGCCGCGTCGCTGCTCGTCCGCCCCGACGGGTACATCGCCTGGGCGGACGAGCACCCCGGTCCCGGCGACGTCGAGCGTGCCCTCACCCTCTGGTGCGGGCCCGCGCGCGCCGCCGGTCTCCGTGCCCGGTCTCCTCAGGGGGTCAGTGGGCGTCCGGCTTGACGATCACCGGGAGCTGGGCGTCGAACAGGGTGGCGAAGGTCCGCGAGGGCATGATGTGGCCCTTCTTCTGCTCGTCCTGGGCCAGTCCGACCGCCCACGAGGAGCTGGCCAGCCGCTGGTTCGGCGTGCCGTGGTGACCGTTGTTGTCGAAGGCGCAGTCGCCCACCTCGAAGAAGGACTGGACCGCGGGAAGCAGGCGCTTGGCGTTCAGCGTGCCGCCGCGCTTGTGGGTCAGGAAGTAACCGGCGAAGGCGTCGGCCATGAGCTCGGTGCGCCGGGTGGCCTCGGGGCCGGTGAGCGGGCTGTCGAAGAGGCCGTCCTCGAACTGGACGTGGTGGCCGAACTCGTGGCTCAGGATGGACCTGGTGGCCACGTCGCCCAGGCCGATCGAGGTCATGCCCTTCATGATGCCGTCGCCCATGATGATCTTGTCGGGGATGCCCTGCACGATCGGGTCGGGGTCGCCCTCGGCGGTGAAGGCGAAGGCGTTGAAGGTGAAGATCGGGTTGTCCGCGTTGAGCACCGGGTCGGCGGCCAGCACCTCGATCAGCAGGTCGGCCAGGTCCTTGCCCTCACCGGCGGGCAGGCCCCACAGCACCTCGAGGACGCGGGCGGTGCGGTCGGCGTCCTTGAGGGTGTCGCTGTGCATGGCGACGCCGCGGATGTCGTCGGACTTGATGTCCCAGAACTTCTTCAGGTCACGCAGTTCGTGGGTGACGGTCGTGGTGTACTCGCCGTTCTCGCCGTAGCTCTGCGGGTCGTCGCCCGACTTGAAGAGCAGCGCGTCGTAGGCGGGCACGTCCAGGCCGCCGAGCAGTACGACGATCAGGATGGTGCCGAAGTCGGCGCCTTCGAGCCGCTGGTCGAGCCACGCGGTCAGGGTGGTGTCGGCGCACTGGTAGTCGTTCGGGTCGATCGCCGAAAGGGCCAGGTCGTTCCAGGACGACCCGGTGACGCCGAGCCCGGCCTTGAACCGGGCGGCCCGCTCCTGCCAGTCGGACGGCAGGGTCTTCACGGTGTCGAGGTAGCGGGCCTTGGTGGCGTCGTCGACGTGCAGGGAGTTGATGGCGTTCTCGAGGGCGGCGGTGGGCGAGGTCGCCTGCGCCGAGGTGGGGGCACTGATCGCGAAGGCGGCGGCGACAGCGGCGGCGGCCAGCAGGGCCAGGGGCTTGCGCAAGGGGGCTCCTTCGACGGGGACGCACTTGGCGAAAGTCTCCAGACCGCTGACACGAATTGTGAACGTTCCTGACATGTCATGATCCGGCATGTCCGGAATATGACAAACAGAGATATCCGCGGAACCCTCGGTGAGATCCGAGATCGGCTCGGGGAAGGTGAGCGACACGGTGAAGCCCCTGCAGGCCCTCGGCGTCTCACCCACGGCGGAAGCGATCTACTTCTCCCTGGCCGAGGCCGGTGAGAGCCCCGTGGAGAACCTGCCCTCGCTGCGCCAGGAGATCAGCCGGGCGGAGGTCGGTCAGGCGCTGGCCGAGCTGGAGTCCCTCGGGCTGGTCGCCGTCGCCGACGGGCACGTGTCGCCGCTCCCCCCGCTCAGCGCCCTGGAGTCGTACGCCGAGCGCCGCGCGCGTGAGGCCCTGCTGGCCAGGGAGAGCGCCGCCGTCCTGGCCCGGTTCTGGCACGACCACCAGCCGTCGGCGAGCTACCTCGAGACCGTCACCACCTCGCAGGGCACGACGGCGATGCAGCGCAGGCTGCTCGACCAGGCCGAGCACGAGGTGCGGGCACTGGTCATCGGCCCGGTCGGGCGCCCCGCCGAGACCCCGCGGGTGGCGGCGGGCACCCTTGAGGCGCTGGCCCGCGGCGTCGCCATCCGGGCGGTCTACGGAGCCGAGATCCTCCGCAGGCCCGCCGCCCTCGCCGCCCTGCGCACCTGCGTGGACGCGGGCCAGCAGGCCCGGGTGTTCCCCGACGTCTCCCTCCACATGCTCGTCGGCGACGACCGCGAGGCCCTGCTGATCTTCAGGGGGAACACGCGGCGGCGGCACGCCCTCGTGGTCCGGCCGTCGGGCCTCCTGAACGGGCTCGCCGGGATGTTCGAGTCCTTCTGGCGGATGGCGGTGCCGCTCGCCGCCGACGTGGAGCCCGACGAGATCGACGCCGGCCCCACCCCCGAGGCGCGCCGGCTGCTCGGCTATCTCAGCGCCGGGCTCACCGACGAGTCCATCGCCCGCGAGCTCGGCGTCAGCGAGCGCACCGTCGCCCGCAGGATCGCCCGGCTCCAGGAGATCCTGGGCGCCCAGACACGCTTCCAGCTCGGCGTACAGGCCGCCCGCCAGGGCTGGATCTAGTGTCCGACTCGGGGCAGGTCCCGCATCCCGGCCCGCCCGTCGACGGCCGGATCGGCCGGTCGGCGGCTCGACGGAGGGCGACGCGGCGGGCCGGATAGCATCGGCGGATGCGTGCCTTCCGCGACGAGCTGTGGCGGGCGATGGACGGGATCTACCACGAGATCCTGGCCCACCCGTTCCTCACCGGGCTGACCGACGGGTCCCTCCCCAAGGAGGTCTTCCGGCAATTCGTCCTCCAGGAGGCGCACTTCCTGCCCGACTACGCGCGTGCGCTGGCGGCCTGCGCCGTCAAGGCCCCCGACCCGGCGACCGTCCAGCGTTTCGCCGCCGACGCCGCCCGCACCGTCGAGGTCGAGCACAGCCTGCACGTGGAGCTGCTCAACGCGTTCGGCATCGGAGAGGCGGAGGCGCGCCGCCACCCCGCCCCGCCGACCGCGCTCGGCTACGGGTCGTACCTGCTGCGCGCCTGCCACCTCGGCACCTTCGCCGAGGCGCTCGGGGCGATCGTGCCCTGCTACTGGATCTACGCCCGGGTCGGCGAGACCCTGCTCCGCCGCTCCTCCCCCGACCCGCTGTACGCCTGGTGGATCCAGACGTACGGCGGCGAGGAGTACCAGGAGACCGTCGCGGGCGTGCTCGACCTGCTGGACGAGGTCGCGGCCGGCCTGACCGGCGACGAGCGCGGGCGGCTGCTCGCGAACGCCACCACCACCGCCCGGTACGAATGGATGTTCTGGGACGCCGCCTGGCGGCGGGAGGTCTGGCCCGTCTGAGCTGCCGATACTCTCGATAGGGCATTCGACGGGGCAATTCGGACGGCTACAGGATCGGGAGAGATGCGGCTGCGGGACCTGTGCCAGGTCGACCATCTGGGGTTGAAGGTCCTGACCGGCCACGACCTGCTGGACCGGCGGGTACGCGGCGTTGCCACGACCGACCTGCCCGACCCGGCCAGGTTCGTCAAACCGGGAGAGCTGGTCCTCACCGAGCTGACCTGGCACGACGGGGCCGCGTCTTCGCGCGCGTTCGTCTCGGCGCTCGTACGGGTGGGGGTGACCGCGCTCTGCTCGGGCACGGCGCTGAAGGTGCCGCCCGCCGACCTGATCGACGCCTGCGCCGAGGCCGGTCTGCCGCTGCTGTGCCTGTCGGTCGACGTGCCGTTCAGCTCGGTCACCGAGTACGTCCTGCGCCGCCTGATCGACGAGCTCGGCGCGGCGCCGCGCGGTCTCCAGGGCTCCAGGCGCAGGCTGGCGAGCGTGCTCGTGGACGGCGGCAGCCTGACCAAGCTGGTCACCGCCGTCGCCGGGGAGCTGGACGTGCCCTGCTGGGTGATGTCGGCCACCGGCCGGGTGATCGTGGGGTCGCAGCCGCTCGCGGCCGACGACCGCGCCCGGCTCGCGCACGCGTTCCTGTCGGCGCGGTTCCTGCCCGGCATCTCCGCCCGCGAGGACGGCTCGCTGCTCTCGGTCTTCCCGGTGAGCAAGGGCGCGCCGCACCGCATCGCCAACTGGTTCCTCGCGTACGCCGGGGAGCAGACGGGGGCCGGCGGCGAGCACGAGGACCTGATCGTGGAGCTGGCCGCCCTCGTGGCCCTGGAGCGGTCCCGCCTCGAGGCCGCGCAGCGGATCGAGCGGCGGGTGTTCGACCAGCTCCTCGACCTGCTCGGCTCGGGCGAGGCCAACCTGCCCGGCGTCGTCTCGCGGCTGCACACGCTGCACGTCGAGACCGAGCACGGGCTGCTCGCGGCGACGCTGCGGATCGAGGGCGTGGAGCGGGCGGACGAGGTGGGCGCCGCCGTGCTCGACGAGCTGCTGCGCCCGCTCGCGCCTGGCGTGGCCACGGCGCGCGAGGACGGGGAGGCGGTCGCGCTCGTCCCGCTCGCGGGGAACACCGCCGCCGAGATCGCCGAGCACGTGCTGCGCGGCGCGCGGGCGCTCGAGGCGGGGCTCGGCGACGCCAGGATCTCGCTCGGGCTGAGCAGCGTGACCACCGGTCCCGCCGGGCTGAGCAGCCTCATCGAGGAGGCGCGCAACGCGCGCAAGCTGGCCGCGCTGGGCCGGGACCGGGTCAGCGCGATGACCGCCGACGACGTCAGCTCGTACCGGTCGCTGCTCGCGGCCATCCCCGGCGACCTGCGCCGGTCGTTCCGCGCCCGCCTGCTCGGCCGCCTCGAGGAGTACGACGCGGCCAACCAGACGGATCTGGTCGAGACGCTGGAGACCTTCCTGGCGGAGTCGGGCTCCTGGGCGGCGACGGCCGACCGGCTGCACGTCCACGTCAACACGCTGCGCTATCGCCTGAAGCGCATCGAGGAGCTGACCGGGCGGTCGCTCAACTCCCTGGAGGAGCGGGTGGACTTCCTGCTCGCCCTCCGGATGCGCTGACCGGGCACCCGAGCGCCCCTCGCCGGGGACCCCCGCATAGACGGCATGATTCGAGACCGCAAGGCGTCACCCAATGTATCTTCCTGATTGCGTAAAGCGACGGGAGGTCACTGTGACGTACGAATCCACGCGGTCCGAGGGCTCCGAGGTGAGCGAGGGCGTGCTGGAGCGGCTCCGGTTCCGGTTCCGGATGCTCGACACCGACGGCAACGGCTACCTGGAGGGAGAGGACTTCGAACGGCTCGCCGCCGACGTGCTGGAGGCGATGGACGAGCCGGCGGGCTCCCAGAAGGGCCGGGCGGTCTTCGCCGGGCACCGGCGCTACTGGGAGGGCCTGCGCGACGCCCTCGACGTCGACGGCGACGGCCGGATCAGCCCGAGCGAGTACATCGCCCGGCTGGGCGCGCCGGTCGAGGCCAGGGAGACGGTCGCGGACTACGCGGAGTCCCTCGCCGCCCTGGCCGACCGGGACGGCGACGGCTTCATCGAGCTGGGTGACTTCCTCACCTGCATGACCGCTCTCGGGTTCCACCGGGCCAACTGCGTGACGCTGTTCACGCGGCTGGACGAGGCCGGCGACGGCCGCGTCCCGGTCGACGTGTGGGCCGCGACGATCGTGGACTACTACACGTCGGCGAGCACCGACATCCCCGTCCACGGCCTGACGGCGCCCGCCCGTTGACAGCCCGGCCTGCCGGTCCGTGGCCCGTCGCGTCCAGGACGCGGCGGGCCACGGCCGAGGGGGACGGGTGGCCCGCCCGGAGGGCGATCGGGGAGCTCCGCCCCTCGTTCCTGTTCGAGACCCGCCCCGAGGACGAGGGCCTGGTGAACCTCAGGGACAACGAGAACCCGTTCGCCGGCCCGCACCGCCGCTACCCCGACAACATGAACCGCCGGCTGGCCCGCCTGTACGCCGCCGCCCTGGACGTCCTCGAAGGCGCCGCCCCGGCAGACGGGGAGCGGCCGCCGCCCACCTGGCGCTGGGGTCCGGAGACGATCCTGCTCACCCGCGGCGCGGGCGACGCGCTCGACCTGCTGTTCCGCACCTTCTTCGAGCCGGGCGCGGACGCGGTGGCGCTCACGCCGCCGACCTTCGCCCTCTTCGACGAGCTGGCCGCGATCCACGGGATCGAGCGGATCCGGGTGCCGCTCGCAGGCGACGACCACGACCGGCTCGACGTTTCGGCGCTGGCCCGGTCGGGAGCCGCCGGGGTGATCCTGTGCGATCCGGGCAACCCGGTGGGGACGTCGCTGCGCCCCGGCGAGGTCGAGCGGCTGCTGGCGTCCTTCGACGGCCTCGTCGTGGTGGACGAGGCGTATGTCGAATACACCGGCCGCCCGTCCCACCGCCATCTCGTCCCCCGCCATCCGAACCTCGTCGTCGTCCGATCCATGTCCAAGGCGCTCGGACTGGCCGCGTTGCGGCTGGGCGCGGTGCTCGCGGAGCCGCGGGCGGTGTCCGCGCTGCGGCGCGCTTGCCTGCCCTTCGCCCTGCCGTCCCCGGTGACGGAGCAGGCGGCCGAGGCGCTGGCCGATCCGGCCGGGCTGCGCCGCGGCGTCGAGCTGTTCGTCGCGGAACGCGACCGGCTCGCGGCCGGGCTGCGCCGCTGTCCCGGCCTCGGCCCGGTCGGCTCGGCGGCGGGTTTCGTGACCGTGCGGACGCGGCGGCCGGCGACCGAGGTCGCCGCCCGGCTGCGCGCCGCGGGTCTGGCCGTCCTGCCCGACCCCATGGGGTGGAGCGGCCGCCTGCGCATCTCGGTCGGAGAACCGGCCGACAACGACCGGCTGCTCGCCGTCCTCTCCGAGGGCGGCGTCCACGTCAGCGAAAGGGAAGGATCGTCTTGACCACACTGGCGACGGCGGAGGCCGTCACGACCGTGACCACCGTGGCGCGCGCGCAGATCCGGCCGATCACCTCGGTCGTCGTGGACGGACGGGTCCACCGGCTCGGGCAGCAGCGCGACTTCCGGCGGCACCCGGCGCTGTCGGCGTTCCTGCCCGAGGCCGGACGGCCGTCCTTCGCGTGGGTACGGCTGCGCGACGGCGAGGAGCTGGCGGTCCACACCCACCCGACCAGCTCCATGATCCTCGTGTGCCGGGGGTCGGTGCGGCTGCTGGGCGACAACGAGCGGGCGCTCGCCGAAGGCGACGTGGTCTGCGTGCCCCCGGGGTGCCGCCACGGGTTCCGCACCGAGCCGGGCCAGGAGTTCCACGGCCTGTCGGTGCAGTTCGACGGCGCCGGCCTGTACGAGGACGAGCTCGCGCCCAGGGTGTCCTTCGGCGCCGCCGCCGCGGTGGAGGCGGCCACGGAGAGCCGCGGCGGTCAGGAGTCGCTCGCCGGGCTGGAGGCGCTCAACGGCGCACTGGCCGAGCGCCACACCGGCAACGCCCTGTTCGGGCTCCTGCGGAGCGGGCGGCTGCGGGAGGCCCCCCGGACGCGCGCGCGTTTCGTCGCGGCGCTGTACGTCTGGTCGCGCCACTTCCAGCGGATGCTGCTCGCCCGCCAGGCCGTGTGCGCCGACCCCGTCCTGCGGGAGGAGTACGAGGAGCACCTGCGGGACGAGTACGGCCACGACCGGCTCCTGCGCGACCGCTACGCCGTCACCGAGGAGGTCGACGACCCGGTGCTGGAGGCGGCCTGCACCTGGTTCGTCGCCCAGATGTACGGGCTGGACGAGGCGCAGAAGATCGTCCTGGTGCACATGGTCGTCGAGACCAGCGGCCACCTGTTCGGCGCGGCCGCCGCCGACGGCTTCGGCCGGGACGCCTCCGGGGAGGACTTCTTCACCCTGCACGCCACGGCGGACGACGAGCACCGGGAGATCGGACGCCACCGGCTGGCCACGCTGCCTCCCTCCGAGTTCCCCCGGCTGGCGGCGATCTGCCGGCGGGCCTGGGACCAGATGGACCTCGTCCACGAGCGCATCGCCGCCTGGGCCGTCGAAGGGCGCTGACCGGTGGCCGACCGTCCGGCCGCCGCCCGCGACCCGGTGGCGGCCCTGGCCGAGGAGATCGTGAGCCTGTTCGCCGGCGAGGGGTACCACGTCGCCGAGGGACCCGAGCTCGAGGCCGAATGGCTGAACTTCGACGCGCTGAACATGGCCGCCGACCATCCCAGCCGCTCCCCCGACGCCACCTTCTCCATCCGGGGCCTCGACGGCCCGTCGGGCCTGGTGCTCCGGGGGCACACCTCACCGGTCCAGGTGCGGGAGATGCTGCGCCGTACCGCTCCGCTCCGCGTGGTCACGGTCGGGCGGGTCTTCCGCCCCGACCCTCCGGACGCCACGCACAGCCCCGTGTTCCACCAGGCCGAGGTCCTGGCCGTCGCCGAGGGGCTGACCATGGACGACCTGCGCGCCGCGCTCGGGCGCCTGGCCGCCGCCATGTTCGGCCCCGACGCGCCGGTCCGGTCGCGCCCGCACTGGTTCGCCTACACCGACCCCTCCGCGGAGGCGGACGTACGCTGTCCGGCCTGCCGGGGCGGGGGATGCGGCCTGTGCGGGGACGGCTGGATCGAGTGGGCCGGCTGCGGCATGGTCCATCCCCGCGTGCTGGCCACGTGCGGAGTCGATCCGCGCCGCTTCACCGGCTTCGCCTTCGGCGTCGGGGTCGAGCGCACCCTGATGCTGCGGCACGGGCTCGGCGATCTGCGGGACGTCCTCGGGCACGACCGGCCTCCCCCGGTGGAGTTGCGGCGACGGGTCCCGAGCCGCCGCGTCCCCGGGCCGGTCTCACCGTTCGCGCGCCGCCAGGCCGCGGCGCACGCGCTCGTCGCCGCCGGCTGGACCGAGACCCTGACCTCGCCCTTCCTGGATCCGGCGGAATGGGACACGTTCGGCCTGCTCCGGGAGGACCCGCGCCGCACCCAGATCGGCGTCGCCAACCCTCTCGGCGGGCAGCCCTCCGCGCTGCGCACCTCGCTGCTCCCCGGCGTCCTCGCCGCCCTGCGGGCCCGTGCACGGTGGTCGTCCGGCGACCTGATGCTGTTCGAGCAGGGAGTGGTCTTCCTCCACCCGCCCGGGGGCCTGCGCCCGCCGCCGTCACCGTCCACCGGCGGGCCGCCCCGTCCGGAGGAGCTCGCGGCGCTGCTCTCGGCGATCCCGGCCCAGCCCCACCATCTCGCGGCGGCGCTGACCGGCGGTGACCTGCCGGCCGCCGTCGCCGCGGGCCAGGCGGTGGGACGGCAGTGGGGTGTCCGCCTCCGGCCCGACGCCGGAGACGCCGGAGACGCCGAAGACCACGAAGACCGCGGAGGCGACGGGCAGGCGGACGCCGGGCCCTCCTGGCCCTGGCACGGCGGGCGCTGGGCCCGCCTGGTCGCGGGCGGGACACCGATCGGCGAGGCCGGCGAGCTCGACCCCGCCGTCCTGCGGCGCCTGCGCCTGCCCGCCGGGGTCGCCGCGCTGACCCTCGACCTCGACGCGCTCGACCTCGCAGCACCGTACAGCCGCGCAGAACCTTACAGCCGTGCAGAACCGTACAGCTCGGAAGAAAGGACCGAACCGGCATGACGCCGAACGAGCTCGCTGAAACCTACCTCGACGGCCTGGCGCGCGGGGACCTGCCCGCCGTCCTGGCCCTGTTCCGCCCCGGCGCGATCGTGCACTCGCCCCTGTACGGGCCCATCCCCGCCACCGAGTTCTATCCCGCGCTGTTCGCGGACACCGGCCGGGCGAAGCTCAACCTCCTCGGCGTGGCCGACGGCACGAAGACGAGCGGCGGCCGGCTCGTCACCGTCTGGTTCCAGTTCGACTGGACGCTGCCGTCGGGACAGCCCGCCGACTTCGAATGCGTGGACGTCCTGGAGCTGGCCGACGACGGCCGCGTCGAGGCGCTGCACATCGTCTACGACACCGTCACCGCGCGCCCCGCGTACGAGGCGGAGAAGGGCGAGGGCAGCTCCTGGCGTCCGTCGGCCTAGTAGTGCTCGACGTCCTCGCGGACGGCGTCCCGGCGCACGGTGCGGGTCAGGGGGCGGGTCACGGGGTCGGAGCCGGAGGTCGCCGACGGGCAGGGAATGTCGGTGCCGTCTGGCAAGGTACGGCCCGTGGCCCAACCATTGAAAGCGATGATCAACGCGGAATCCGTGGCAGCGCTCGCCGACGGCCTGGCGAGGTCCTGGTCGCCCTTCCCGCGCGTTCCCTTCGTGTCGGCGGCGACCGCGGGGCTCGGCGAGCTGGAGCTCAAGGACCGTGTCCGCCATGTCTCGTCGGCGTTGCACGAGGCACTGGCACTGCCGTTCCCCCGGGCGGCCGAGATTCTGCGCGAGTCGGTGCACCGGGTCCGGCTCGACCTGTGGAGCGGCTGGCCCGCCACCGACTACGTGGCCGGGCACGGGCTCGACCATCTCGACGAGGCGATGGCCACGCTCGCCGCGCTGACGCCCTATTCGACCGCCGAGTTCGCGGTCCGGCCCTACCTGGACCGCCATCGGGACGACGCCTTGAAGATCATGTACGGCTGGGCCGAGTCCGCCGACGAGCACCTGCGACGGCTCGCCTCCGAGGGGTCGCGCCCCCGGCTTCCCTGGGGCTCACGCGTGCGGTGGCTGATGGAGCCGGGGCCGACGCTGCCGATCCTCGACCTGCTGCGCGAGGATCCCAGCGAGTACGTGCGCCGCTCGGTGGCCAACCACGTCAACGACCTCTCCAAGGACCATCCCGACGCCGCGCTCGGGCTGCTCGGCCGCTGGCGCGCCGAAGGCGGCTCGCACGTCGAGAAGGTGCTGCGCCACGCGGTGCGCGGTCTGCTGCGCGCCGGCCACCCGGGCGCGCTGCACCTGGTGGGAGCCACTCCGGGCAGCGGATCCGTCGACGCGCTCGTCCTGGAGTCGGAGCAGGTGGCCGTGGGCGGGCTGCTGCGGTTCACCGTCACCCTCGCCGCCCGGTCCCCGGGCCCGCTCGTCCTCAAATACGCGGTACGCCGCGACGGCTCCCGGCGGATCTTCCATCTCGGCGAGCGTACGGCGACCGACTCCGGGCAGACGTTCACGATGACGAGATCCCACTCGTTCCGGCCGGTCACGACCAGGAGCGAGCCTCCCGGACCGCGGCTCCTGGAGATCGTCGTCAACGGCGTCGTCCGGGCGAGCGTCCCCTTCACCCTGATCGAGAGCTGATCGGGACCTGACCGCGCCGGACACGGCGGCCGGCCGGCTCGACGCGCGGGGAAGAGCCGAGAGCGTCGCCCCCGGGGTCCGGCAGGAGGGCACCCGGTCGGTCTTCTCGCCGGCCGCGGTCGGTCCGGCGAGAAGACCCGGGGAGAGCGGAGCGTCTCTCAGCGCCGCGTCCCGGCGCCGCTCTCTGCGCCGTCTCTCTGCGCCGTCTCTCTGCGCCGTCTCTCTGCGCCGTCTCTCAGTGTCGTTTCTCAGGAGGCGGCGTAGGCGTCCAGCTCGGCCAGGTACGCGTCCTTCACCTGACGGGGCAGCCAGGTGATCTCGAAGGCGTTGCGCTGCAGCCGGACCAGCTCCTCGCGGGACAGCTCCAGCGCCTGCTGCACCGCCTCCACGTTCTCCTGCACATACCCGGCGAAGTACGCCGGATCGTCGGAGTTGATCGTGACGCGCAGGCCGAGGTCGAGCATCCGGCGGATGGCGTCCGCCTTCATCGAGTCCGTGACGTACCCGTTGGAGATCGGGCACACGGTCAGGCCGAGGCCGCGCTCTTTGATGGCCTCGACGAGCTTCGGGTCCTCCAGGGAGTTGACGCCGTGGTCGATCCGGTTGACGCCGATCTCCTCGACGCACTGGCGGATGTGCTCGGTGGAGTTCTCCTGGTCCACGTCGCAGTGCATGGTCAGCAGGTAGCCCTCCTCCCGGGCCCGGGCGAACACGGCGGCGAACTTGGCCGGCGGGTTGCCCTTCTCGTCGGAGTCCAGGCCGACGCCCGCGATCCACTCCCGGTACGGCAGCGACTCCAGCAGGGTCGCCATCGCGTACTCGGCCTGGAAGTCGCGCAGGAAGCACATGATGAGCTGGGCGCGGACACCGAGCTGGTTCTCGGCGTCGATCAGCGCCCGGCGCAGGCCGCGGATCACGACGTCGAACGGCACGCCGCGCGACGTGTGCGCCTGCGGGTCGAAGAAGATCTCCGCGTACCGCACGTTCTGCGCGGCGGCCTTGCGCAGGTAGGCCATCGCGAGGTCGTAGAAGTCCGGCTCGGCGCGCAGCACGTTCATGCCCTCGTAGTACACCGTGAGGAACGACGGCAGGTCGTCGAAGTCGTACGCGGCGCGCATCTCCTCGACCGTGGCGTACGGGAGGTCCAGACCGTTCCGCTTCGCCAGCTCGAACTTCAGCTCGGGCTCGAGCGTGCCCTCGATGTGCAGGTGCAGCTCGCACTTGGGCAGTCCGGCGATGAAGTCCTTCATGGACTCGGGCATGTCAGGCCTCCGAGATGATCGGGTCGATGACGTCCAGGGCCACGCAGTCGACCAGACCGAGGTCGGTGATCGCGTAGTCGGGGATCGCGGTGATCGAGAGGAAGAACAGGTACATCAGCGGCGCGGGGAGCCCGCAGCCCAGTTCGCGGGCCAGGTCGTCGAGCCGGGTCTCGGCGGCGGCCATCTCGGCCGCGGGCAGGTCGGAGACGATGCCGCCGACCGGCAGCGGCAGCAGCGCGGCGACCTCGCCGTCCACGACGACCGCCTGGCCGCCGCCCGCCGCGACGACCGCGTTGATCGCGACGGCCATGTCGGCGCGCGAGGCGCCCACGCAGATGATGTTGTTGTCGTCCGGGGCGGCGCTGGTGGCGATCGCGCCCTTGCGCAGGCCCATGCCGCTGACCATGGCGACGGGCATGTTGCCGGTCTTGCCGTACCGCTCGACCACGGTGACCAGGAGGGCGTCGTCGGCCACGGAGGGCTCGACCAGGCCGCCGGTGACGGGCAGCGTCACGTCGCGGCGCCTGCGCACGAACACCTGCTCCGGCGTCATGTTCATGGTCAGCACGGTCACCCGCGAGGCGCCCTCGGGCGCGCGCAGCGCCAGGTCGTCGGCGGTGACCTCGCGGACGGGCAGCGGCCGTACCTCGCCGCGCTCCGGCGCGGCGGTCGGGGTGATCATGGCGCCGTCGCGGGCGACCAGGGCGCCCCCGGCCACGACCTCGCGGACGCGGAAGTCCTGAAGCGAGTCCACGATCAGCACGTCCGCGAAGCGGCCCGGCGCGATGCTGCCGACCAGGTGGTCGATCCGGTACATCTCCGCGCAGTTGATCGTGGCCATCTGGATGGCGGTCACCGGGTCGACGCCCGCCTTCACGGCCATCCGGACCAGCTTGTCCATGTGCCCGCCCGCCAGCACGTCGGCCGCGTGGACGTCGTCGGTGCAGAACGCCACCCGCCGCGCGCCGACCTTGGCGACGACCTGGATGTTCTCCTCCAGGAAGTGCGCCACCGACGACTCGCGGACGATCCCGTACATGCCGAGGCGGAGCTTCTCCAGCATCTCCTCGTGCGAGTACGACTCGTGGTCCAGCCGCAGCCCGGCGGCGGCCAGGCCGCCGATGCGGCGGGCGTCGGACAACGGCGCGCAGCCGAAGACCGGCAGCCGGTGCCGCTCGGCCAGGTCGAGCGCCTCCATCACGGCGGGGTCGCCGTGCTCCACCATCTCCTGGACGGTCTCCCACACGCCGACGCACTCGGGCCACGTGTGCGCCTCGGCGTGCTGCTCCGGCCCGAAGGTGTGGCCCACCGTGGACTCCGGCACCGTGTACGGCGCCTTCGCCGGGGCGCCCCACCAGATCCGCATGCCGGTGCGCTTGGACTCGTCCAGGAAGCGCCGCACACCCGGCAGGCCGTCGACGACGAGGATCTGGTCGAGGCCGGAGACGACGCTCGTCGTGCCGAGCGGCACCACCAGGTCGGCGAAGCTGGTGACCGAGAGCTTGCTGCACTCGATGTGCAGGTGGCCGTCGATCAGACCGGGCACGAGGTAGCCGCCGCGGGCGTCGATGATCTCGGTGTCGGGGCCGCGCAGCGCCTCCGGCAGGTCCCCCACCGCCGCGATCCGCGTGCCGCTGATCGCGACGTCGGCGGGGTAGGTCTCGCCGGTCAGCACGTTGACGAGCGTGCCGCCGGTGATGACGCGGTCGGCGGGGCGCCGCCCGTAGGCGACGTCGAGCAGGAGGCGGTCGGGCATGAGGTGTGCGTGCCTTTCTCGTGTCTCTGGTGTCGATCTCTGAGGGGACTCGTGCGCCCCGGGGCTCAGGTCGTGGGGCTCAGGTCGCGGCCTCCGCGGGCACCGCGGCGGGCCGGCGGGCGGTGCCGCGCTCCAGCACCAGGTAGACGACGCCCGCCACGATGACCCCGGCGAAGACGCTGAAGTCCGTGCCGCCGGTCGCCTGCGAGATCGGGCCGACGAACGCGGTCGAGTTGATCCACAGTGCGGCGGCGGCCATGCCCGCGACCTGGGCGACGATGCCCGGCCAGCGAACGCCTCCGGCGCCCCAGTACGGGCTCGCCGGGGTCTCGTCGAACAGCGCCGGACCGTCGTAGCGTCCCCGGCGGCGCAGCCAGTCGGAGAGGTAGACGCCCGCCCACGGGGCCAGCCAGATGATCAGCAGGTTGAGGAACGCGTTGAGCAGCTCGTTGAACGAGTTGGACATCACGGCCACGTACGTGATCGCCACGCAGATCACCAGGTCGGCGACGACGGCCACCCAGCGCTTCACGTTGATCCCGGCGGCCTGCAGGTTCAGCCCGGACGAGTACAGGTCGGTGGTGTTCACCGCGAACAGCGTCACCATCGCCAGCACCAGGTACGGCACGGTGAACCAGCCGGGCAGCGCGCCCGGCAGACCGGAGATCGGGTCGCCCGCGTCCTTCACCACCGTGCCCACCGCCGCGCCGAGCGTCATCAGCAGCACGTACGGCACGAAGCCGCCGAGCGCGGCGGAGAGGAACACCGCCCGCCGGCTCGCGTTCGCCGGGAGGTAGCGCGAGTAGTCGCTGCCCAGCGGGGCCCAGGAGAGCCCGCCGCAGGACATCACCAGCGCCACGGCGATCGTGAAGGTGGCGAAGTCGGCGCCGCCGCCGGCCGCCACGTCGACCTTGGGCCCGACCAGCACCGCCATGATCGCGAACATGGCGACGAACACCCAGGTGAAGTACTTCTGGGCCTTCATGACGGCGGCGTGGCCGACCAGCGGCAGCACGAGCTGGATCAGCGCGGCGACCACGATGACCGCCACCTTGAGCCCGGTGCCCTGGTCGTGGACGCCCGCCTTGTCCAGCAGCGCGAGCGCGGCGAAGGTGATCAGCACCATGCCGCCGGCCTCGAACCCGACCATGTTGATCCAGCCGAACAGGCCCAGCGCCCGCGCGCCCCGGGGACCGTACGCGGCGCGGGACACGGCCATGGTGGACGTGCCCACCGCGGGGCCCTGGAGGCTGGTCAGGCCGACCAGCGGGAAGGCCAGCAGGTTGCCGATGACGATCGCCGCCACCGCCTGCGGGAAGCTCAGACCGAGCGACACGACGACCGTGCCGTAGACCAGGGTGAAGATGCCGAGCGTGGTCCCCGACCACAGGAAGAGCAGGTCGCGGGGCCTGCCGTACCTCTCCTGCGGCGAAACCAGCTCGATGCCGCGTTGCTCGACGGCCACCGGCCCCCCTCTTTACCTTGGGTGACGACATTTGGTGCGGTTCCAGGAAACCAGCGAAGACCGGACCCGGCCATTGGCGAACGCCACGAGCCGCCCCGTTCCTTCCTGTAGCCGTCTCCAAGCGGGAGCGCCCCGAGGGCGGGCTCAGACGTCCCTGCGCCCGAACCGTACGGCGGCCAGGGCGAGAGCCACGCCGGCGTAGCCGCACAGGACCGCGAACCCGGCCCACGGCGGCAGCGGGAGATACCCGGTGGACGGGGCGTAGTGGCCGAGCACGTGCGCGTACTCCGGGACGCTCTGCTGGATCGCGAACCCGGCGGCCGGCGTCAGGCGCAACAACCAGCGCGCCGCCTCGTCGGGCAGCACCGAGACCGTCGCGAGCACGTACGGGACGACGATCAGCGCGACCGCGGCGGCGATCGCCGCGACGCCCCGCCGGAGCAGCGCGCCGAGAGCGAGGGCGAGGACGGCGACGACCGCGAACAGCGCGGCCGTCCCGACGATGACACGCAGTTCGGTGAGCGAGGACACCCGGAGCACGGGGCCGCCCTCGGCGAGCAGCCTCGTACCGATCGGGAGTGCGACGGCCGCGGCGGCCAGCCCGGTCGCGAAGGCGACCGCGCCGATCACGAGGGCCTTCGCCACCGGCACCCGCCCGCGCCGCGGGCTCGCCGTCAGCGTGGTGTGGATCAGGCCGCGCCGGTACTCGGCGGTGACGAACATCGCCGCCACCGCGATCACCGCGATCAGTGCCACCGTCGCTCCGGTCAACGCGCGCTCGACGACCTGCCCCTCGGTGGACGGCGCGATGTCGCCGGACCCGGTCACGGTCAAGGTGCCGCCGGACTCGACCAGCCCGGCCGGCCGGTGGTGACGCTCCCAGTCCGTCATCCCGTCCTCGGCTCCCACCTCCTCGCTGCTCCACGCGCCGCCGCCGGTCGTGCCGCGTACGCCGACGTTGTCGAAGACGGCGGTCGCCTGGGTGAAGCGGACCTGCTCCCCGCTCCCCCCGATCTCCCCCGGCGTCACCGTCAGGTCGCCGGGCGAGGTGACGAAGAGCCCGATCCGCACCGTGTCCGGCAGCCCGGCCAGGCGGGCCGTACCGACCTCGGTCCAGCGCGTGCCGTCGGCCGACTCGTAGCCGGTGATCGTGTCGCCGGAGCGGTCGAGGCGCAGCCAGCGCGGCGACGCCGCCGAGACGCCGCCGGGACGACCGGGGACGTCCTCGGTGAAATCGTGCTGCATCCGCACCCCGTGGGCGCCGGTGAGCATCACGGCCGCGTACGCCGAACCCGGCCGGGTGCCGTCCTTGACGATGATCCCCGCCTTGGCCCAGGGCACGAGCCCGGGGACGATGGTGTCGTGGTTCGGCGGCGGATAGGTGATGACGCCGCTCATCGAGGTCACGCGGACCGTGATGCCGCCGTCGCCGGTCAGCGTCCGATGGACGAAGGAGAACCTGTCCTTCACCGCCTGGCCGCCCGGCCCGACGGGGTCGGCGGGGCAGGCGGTCTCGACTTCGCCCATGCCGCACGACGAGTGGCCGCCCACCGCGGGGAGCAGCCCGACCAGCACGGTGACCAGCGCCGCCGCCGTCATGCCGGCCACCCAGCCGCGGACCGTGCGGAACTTCGTCCACTCCGCGCGCAGCAGCCGCAGGAAGCCGTCCCGCCCGCGCGGCCGGACCGAGCGGTACGGCGTCGCGGCGGTCATCGGGCCGACTCCTCGCCGCCGGCGACCGGCTCGAAGCCGACCGCGTCCCGGGTGAGGTCCATGTAGGCCTCCTCCAGCGTCGCGCGGTGGGCCGCCACCTCGGAGAACGGCACCCCCTCCGCGTCGAGGAGCGCCACGACGCGCTCGGGCGCCAGGCCCGCGACCGTGAGCGTCTCGCGGCCGGTGACCGCGACCGCCGCGCCCGCGCCCGCGAGCGCCGTCATCGCCTCCGGCCGCGCCGTCGTACGCAGCGCGACCCGGCCGCGGGACGCGTCCGCGACCAGCTCGGCCACGCCGGTGTCCGCGACCACCCGCCCCCTCCAGGCCACCACGAGATGGCCCGCCACACCCTGAAGCTCGCTCATCAGAGGAGTGGACACGAGTACGGCCCGCCCTTCCTCCGCCAGGGACCGCAGGAGGCCGCGGAGCCAGTCCACGCCTTCGGGATCGAGGCCGTCGAAGGGCTCGTCGAGCATGAGCACCGGCGGGTCGCCGATCAGCGCCGCCGCGATCCCGAGCCGCACGCGCACGCCCGGCGAGTAGCCGCCCGCCCTCCGGCGGGCCGCGTCCCCCAGACCGACCCGTTCGATCAGCTCGTCGACCCGCCTCGCGCCCAGGCCGTGCGAGCGGGCCAGCCACAGCAGGTGGTTCCGGCCGGACCTGTTCGGATGCAGGGCGTCGGCGTCCAGCAGCGCCCCGACCTGGCACAGCGGGTCCCGCAGGCTCCTGTACGGCCGCCCGCCGACCAGCGCGGTGCCCTCGTCGGCCGTGTCGAGGCCGAGGACCACCCGCATGGCGGTGGACTTCCCCGCGCCGTCCGGGCCGACGAGACCCGTGACCAGGCCCGGCCGTGCGGTGAAGGTCATCCCGTCCAGTGCCGTGGTCCGGCCGAACCGCTTGCGTAATCCGGTTACTTCGATGGTCGCTTCCACGCCGGGCAGACTAGGCAGCGGCCGCGGTCACCGTCGTCACGAACCCGAGCCATCTTCGCCGTCACCCACACAAGGGACGTCCTATCCCTCACGTGAGGGATGCCGGAACGCCGCACGGCCGCGACAATGACCGTCGTGAACGCAGCGGACGCCCGGCGCGGCGGATGGACCGCGAGATGGCGGAAGGTTCCGGCGGCTCCCCGTGTGCCGGTCGCGGCCGCCGCACTGCTCGCGCTGGTCGCACCGATCGAGGCGGTCACGCGTGCCCGCCGGTCGCACACGTTCGACCAGGCGGTCGGCGTGCCGGTGGGGCTCGGGCACGGCGCGGGCGCGCCGCCCGTGCCCGGCCCCGACAGCGCGCGGTACCTGATGGTGCTCGCCCTGCTCGGCCTGGCGACGACGCTGCCGCTCGTCCTGCTGTGGGCGCAGCCCGCCGTGTCCGCCGTGCTCGTCTCCGCGTCGGCCGTGCTGTCGCTCACGGCCTTCCAGACGCTGACGGTGGCCGGCGCCGCCGCCCAGCTCGTCGCCGGATACCGGCTCGGGCGGGACGGTTCGCGGCCGCCGGCCGTACTCCTCGCCCTGCTCCTCGCCGCGCCGTACCCGGTGCTGGCGCTGGCCGGCGTGGGAGAGAGCGGGACCCGCGTGCTCATCCTCCTGCTCGCCTCACTTGCGCCGGCGGCGGCGCTGGCCGGGGTGGCGCGGCGGGCGCGCCGCGAGGCCATGGAGAGCAGGGCCGTCCGGCAGGTCGCCGCCGACAGCCTCCTGGAGCACGTGGCGCGCGGCGAACGTGCCCGCATCGCACGGGAGCTGCACGACGTCGTCGCCCACCACATCTCCATGATCGCCGTACAGGCGGAGACCGCACGGCTGGCCACCCCCGGGATGCCTGCGGCGGGTGCGGAGCGGCTGTTGGCGATCGGCGACACCGCCCGGGCGGCGCTGACCGAGATGCGGCGGCTCCTCGGCGTGCTGCGCGAGGACGCGGAGCCGGCGACGGAGACTCCGGCGCGGTCGTCGGCGCCCTCGGCCCGGACCTCGGCGGAGCCCGCCGCACAGCCCTCGCCGGAACCCGCGGCGAAGTCCGCGGCACAGTTCGCCGCTCAGCCCTCGCAGGAGTTCGTGACGCGGTCGTCGACGGAGTCCCCGGCGGAGACCGGGGCGGAGTCTTCCGTGGTGCCGTCGGCGGTGTCCTCGGCGGTGTCCTCGGCGCTGTCCTCGGCGCTGTCCTCGACGGCGTCTTCGACGGCGTCTTCGATGGCTTTTCCGGCGGGGACGAAAGCGGAGGAACAGGCGAAAACGTCTGGCCGGGAGGGAGGGAAGGCGCCCCGGAGGCCCCAGCCGGGCCTGCGCCTGTGGGAGATCAACGAGCTGCTCGACGAGTCCCGGGACGCCTCCGGGACGGGGACCCGCCTCATCCTCCGCGGCACTCCGCTCGTGCTCGACCCCGGCGTGGAGCTGGCGGCCTACCGCATCATCCAGGAGGCGCTCACCAACGCCCGGCGACACGCGCCCGGCGCCGCGGTGGACGTGGAGCTGCACTACGCCGGCGACTCCCTCCGGCTGCTCGTCCGCGACAACGGCCCCGGGTCCCCGGTCGCGCCACCTCGCGGCGGTCACGGACTGGCCGGGATGCGCGAACGCGCGGCGGCCGTGGGCGGCGAGCTGCGCGCCGGACCCGCCGCGGGCGGCGGCTTCCTCGTCGAGGCGCGCCTGCCCGGCGCGAACGAGGCCTCCGCATGACGGCCCCGTCCCCCGCGGTCAGGATCGTCGTCGCCGACGACCACCTGGTGGTCCGCACCGGCTTCGCGGAGCTGCTCGGCACCCAGCCGGACTTCGCCGTCGTGGGGGTCGCCGCCGACGGCCGGGAGGCGGTACGGCTCTGCCGCGAACTGTCGCCCGACGTCGTCCTCATGGACGTCCGTATGCCGGGCATGGACGGCATCGAGGCCACCCGCCTCCTCGCCGGCTCGGCGGCCGGTGGACCGCGCGTGCTCATCCTGACGACCTTCGACCTGGACGAGTACGTCTACGACGCGCTGCGCGCCGGAGCCAGCGGGTTCCTGCTCAAGGACGTCACCGCCGAGTGGCTCTTCGACGCCGTACGCGTCATCGCCGCCGGTGAGGCGCTGCTCGCCCCGGCGGTCACCCGCCGTCTCATCGACGAGTTCGCCCGGCTGCGCCCCACACCCGACGCCGCCTCCACGGCCGCGCTCGCCGCGCTCACCCCCCGCGAGACCCAGGTCCTGCGACTGATCGCCGAGGGCCTGTCCAATCCGGAGATCGCGGCCAGGTTGACGGTCACCGAGGAGACCGTCAAGACGCACGTGAGCCGCGTGCTCAACAAGCTCGCCCTCCGCGACAGGACCCAGGCGGTCGTCGCCGCGTACGAGTCGGGCCTGGTCGTCCCCCGCTCCCACCGGCCGGGATGACGTACGGCCCGGCCGTCGCCCACGATGACGTGTCGTCACGGCCGCCCGCCTGAGAGACGACGCCCACGCGAGCAGAGGTACGGCCCGGCGGTCACCCACGATGAAGTGTCGTCACGGCCAGCCCCTTGGGAGACGACGCGCACGCGAGCGGGGGCCGGGCGATGCCCTCGATCAGGGCCGGGGAGGGGGTCCCTGTCCCGGGCAGGGGGCGCCCACGCCGATGGTCACCTCCTGGACAGGACCGCCGTCGACCCGGACCCGCACCGGCAGGCACCCGGTGTCGCGGACCAGGTATCCGCCCGCGAAGACGGCCCACTCGTCCTTCGCCTCGCACCGGCCCACCACCACGCGCGCCCCTGGCTTCCCCGGGAGACCCCAAATCATCCAGGCCCGGCCGGTCAGATTCTCCGGCACGGTCAACTCGACATGGTGCCCGCGCCGTACGAGAAGCCCCTGCTTGGCGAACGACCCCCTGCTTCCGTCCGGCAGCTCCGCCGTAGCCGCCTGCAGGGCCTCGGTCCGGACAACGTTCGTCGGAAGGGCCACGGCGCCGCCGATGATCTCGAAGCCATCGGGCGGAGCGGGTTCCCCGCTGATCGCGTCGGCGCACCGTACGCTCCCCGACGGAGCGGGGGAAGGCGAAGTCGGGGTCTCGCTCCTCGACGGCGGAGCAGCGGTGGTCGGCCGTGGCGGATCAGCGGTGGCGCACGCGGCGCTCACGCCGGCCACGAGGATGATCACGGCGGTGAGGGTTCGCATGCGCCCATCTTCCTTGCCGTACCCGCCTGCGCAGGCGGGATTTCGCGCCTTTCGTCCGCGCCGCACAGCCGGTGTCATCGCGCTGCCTCTCCCGATAACGGCTTGAGTTCGGGACCGCGGCACCCCTACGATCAGTGACCATGAACTTCGCGTTCTCCTTCCACCTCCGCTAGCCGCCGTCGGCGAAGCGAGGACAGACCCGTCGCCGACGAGGCGGGGCGGCGCAGCGCCGTCCCGGGCTGACGTGGAAGAAGAACGATCACTATGCGTGTTCACGCGATCTTTTTCACCGCTCCGCGTCCCAGCGCCGCCGCCGTCTCGTGACGGCGGCGCGCCTGGTGGCGCGGTGTGTTCACGGGCTGGAGCCGACCGTGGCCGCGGAAATCCTTCAGCTCGGCCTCGGCCTGATCACCCAGATCGGGCATCGCGAGGTCCATTTCCGTACCCACCGCTCCGCGTCGGGGGCCGTCGCCCTTCGCACCGCGGACGACGTGTTCCTCCTGGCCTCCCAGTGCGCCGACATCGGCGTCGCCAAGCAGGGCGCCTCCACCCTCGGACGCCTCGCCGACCTCGCCGACCTCGACTCACTGCTACGGCGAGTCCGGGGCGGACCGGTCCCCCTCACCGGTGTCGAGGTGTCGGCGTCGTTCTTGGGAAGGCGCAACTTCAACCGCTACGACGTCGAGGACACTGTCGGACACGCATTGGCCCGGCGGCTGGCGGTCCGGTACCACTCACGCCGGGCGGGCGAGGGGCCTCCACGGAACTGCACGGGATGGCGGGTGACCCTCGACGGCGAGCACGCCACCCTGATGCTGCGGATCGCCGACCGGCCACTCCACCGGCGTGACTACAGACAACGATCCGTCCCGGGAAGCCTGCACCCTCCGCTGGCCGCCGCCATGGCGCGAATGGCCGACATCCGCCCCGGTCACACCGTTGTCGATCCCTCCTGCGGAGCGGGCACACTGCTGGCCGAGGCCGCGAGGCAGCAGCCGCGGGCCCGCCTGTACGGCTTCGACCTGGACGTGAGCGCCCTGCGCGCGTCCGAGGAGAACGCGGCCGGGCTGCCCGTCGGCTTCGTGCGGGCCGACGCCGGGCACCTGCCGCTGCCGGACGGCAGCATCGACCGGATACTGAACAATCCGCCCTGGGGCGGGCAGGTCTCCCCCGGCGGCCTGCTTGCCGCGTCCACCTCGTTCTGGTGGGCGGAGCTACGTCGCGTCCTCGCGCCCGGCGCGACAGCGACGGTCCTGCTCCCCGGCCTCGAGGACCTGCCCACCGGAATCCGTCACGGACTCGTCCCCATACACCTGCAACGTGTCCGTATCTCCGGCGCGCAGTCGTTCCTCGTCCACTTGGCCGCCCCCGGAAAACAGGAGCGTCGCAAACCCCGAGGGAGGTACGACACGCCCATGTGACGAGCATGCTCACGGGCGCGCTCATGGAGGTGTGGGGGTTCGGGGCATGCGCACCTCGGGACTACCCCTCTGGGCTTGATTGGGCTTGGCGGACATCCGAGACCAGGGGACGCCCCGGAAGGATGCCGATCAAGCGGAGCAACCCACTGGGAACGTGGTCGCGGGCATGAGGCCCGGGAGATGTGACCTGAGGAAGGGCGGTATGCCCCGGCCCCCGTACCGCTCTCCCGCTCGGACACATGGACGGACGATGTCGAGCAGTGCCACGACCGTCACCTCCCTCGCGTTTCGGGGGTGGCGCCAAGGCTGAGGATCAGGCTGCTCCGCGAACGATCTCGACCCACGCCGACATCAGCCTGGACCACCTCCTCGTGGCCGGTACGGATGTCACCGGCCTGATCGACTTCGGCGACACCACGATCGGCGACCCTGACTACGACCTGTGCTACCTGTGGTCCGAGACGGGGCCCGGGTTCATCCGGCGGCTCCAGGAGTTGCGCGGGGTCCCGTTCAGCGACCGCCTTGAGCGCAAGCTCCGCTTCTGGGAACTCGCGGACGTGACCGAGGACGTCCTGCACGGCATCGAACACGGTCTTGCCGAGTTCCGCGACCACAGCCTCGCCCTGCTCCGCGACCTCCTGTCGGAGAGGACGCCGTCCAGGCGACCGCAGACCGCACCCTGAACCGGTGCCACGATCGGTCGGGCACATCGGGGGTGGCCGTCGAGGGGGTCGGCCGGCGCGTAGTGGCGTGGTCCATCGTGTGGGCACTGGCCGGTCGGGCGGGTTCATGGGGTCGTTGCGGCATGGCTGCTTTGCTGCCGGTGGCTGGGAGCTTGGCGAGACGCTCGACTGCGGCCCTTTCCTCTCTCAT
>NZ_BBYM01000005.1 GCF_001570405.1 Microtetraspora niveoalba
TTTCACGTCTATCCGGTGGCTGGCTGAGCGGTTCGGCTGGAGTTTGAAATCGGGGCCGTGGTCAACCTGGCGGCCCGGCTATCGCGCCGGGTGAGCGGGGTTCCACGGGCCCTCAAGGTGTCCTTCCCTGATCGTCGGGGTGGCTTTGTGCTGGTCAGGTCGGGGCCGGGAGTGCCTGGAGCCGGGTAATGGCTGCGACCAGTTGGCTGGCCCAGGGCCAGGACGCGGCGATGCGCAGGCGCAGGCGCCGACCACCACGGACCAGCCGGGCGGCAACGGCGAACAGGCGCAGCCTCAGGCGTTTGGGCTCATACCGGCGAGCGGAAGTGCCGTGTAGGGCGAGCATCTGCGTCCAGGCGAGGAGTTCACAGGCCAGCGCGACAATCTCCACCCAGATCTGGTTTTGAGTGAAGTCACGCAAGGGCAGGTTGCGTAGGCCGGTGTCCTTGGCGGCGCGGATGCGGTCCTCGCAGCGGGCGCGGCGACGGTGGCGTAACTCCAGGTCAGCGAGCTGACCGTGCCGGGTGTTGGTGATGAAACACGTGAAGCGGTGCCCGTCGATGTCGGTGAAGCGCAACTGCGCGCCCGGATGGGGCCGCTCCTTGCGCACGACGACCCGCATCCCCTTCGGCCAGGAGGAAAGGTCGAGCAGGCCGGTCAGCTCGGCGACCCAGGCACCAGCCCGGACCTTGCCGTCTGCGTCGTAGGCGGGTGTCCACGCATCGGGCGGCAAGGTGAGGATCGCCTGCTGGATGTCGTCGGTGAGGGTGAACCCGATGGAGTAGGCGAGCCGCCGTCCTGGGCGAGTGAGCCAGGTGAGGAACTCGTGGGTGCCGCCGCCGGAGTCTGTGCGGATCAGCACCTGGCGGCGGCGCTGTTTGGGGAGCTGCGCGAGTGCCAGCCGGGTGGCGTCGATGTGATCGAGTGCGGTGTTGGAACCGGCGTTGCCTGGCCGTAGCACGATGGCGAGGGGCTCACCGGCCCCGTCGGCGCCGTGGTCGGCGAAGACGGTCATCGGGTGGAAGCCGAAGGTCTTCTTCCAGGTCGGCGTGGCCTGGTCCTTGTCGGAGTGGGCGATGACGATGGTGGCGTCGATGTCGATGGGGATCAGCTCGCCGTCTGTGCCGGGCGCGTGCTGTCCGGCGAGGGTCCAGGCTTGCCGGCGGGCGACGGCACGTGCGGCGCGGATGGCTTTCAGCGCCCGGGCGGGGTCGGCAGCGAGCCGGTCGATCAGGCGGGAGACGGTCGGGTCGGAGGCTACATGGCCGAACAGTTCCGGCTGAGAGCGCAGTATCGCGATGTCGGCCAGGCAGTCCCCGCCGAGAGCCAGGCTGATGGCCAGGTCGGTGATGACCTTGCCGGGATCGTGGACGGCCCGTGGTGGCCGCCATCGCTCCAACTGGGCTGATAGGGCCTTGTTCAGGCCGGTGACCCGCAGTGTCTCCAGCAGGAGAAGCCCACCGGCTTGGGAGACGAGTCCCGCTCCATCGGCGGAGACCACGATCTTGCGTTGGGAACCGATAGTCTGCACGTGAAAAGTGCCTTCTGAATTGGCGCGGACAGGACTCTCGACAAGCCCGATCCTCCCAGTTCAGAGGCGCTTTTCTCATGTAAACGATCAACCTCGGAGAAATTCACCGCGAAAGCCCGAGGCTAACGCCGTACCGCTGGAGGGACCCGGCCCAGCGGCAGGCGTCACGCCCTTTCATTTCTGGTCGCACACTCCCAGGTTCTCTCGCTGACGTGCCCGTGTTCGGCCGTTCGGCTGCTGGCTCACGGTGCCCGGCGTCTGTTCCGCATGCGCGGCGGTGGCTCCACCCACGAGGAAAGGAGCCGACCTGACCACACCGACCCTCACATCTGCCCAGGAGTGGGGCAGACGCAAAGCCGCCGAATCTCCTCGTTGGTCCGCCGACAAATGGCACCGGGTCGCCACCATCTTGGGCGTCGAAGTGGTCGACGAGCCTGCCCGCGCAGACTCTCCGTCCGAGCAGGGCGGGAAGGATGCCGCGTGAGTGAGCGTCCCTCCTTCTCCGCTGGGATCGTGGCCGCTGCGCAACGCGCGGAGATGCCGGACTTCCCGCGCTGGCAACAGATGGTGCGGGCCACGGGCGGCTGTGCTCAACCGATCCGGCTGCACGGGGAAAGGGTCACCCTCGACGCCGGTACAGGTGAGGTCCTGGACGTCTACCGGACGGCCGACGAACCAACGGGCTACCTACTGACGGCGTGCGGCAACCGGCGCGCGTCCCGCTGTCCGGCCTGCTCGGAGGTCTATCGGGACGACACCTATCACCTGATCCTCTCCGGCCTGCGCGGTGGCAAGGGCGTCCCCGAGGACGTGAACGCTCACCCCCGCGTGTTCGCCACCTTCACCGCTCCATCCTTCGGCGCAGTCCACGCGCACCGAGAGAGGGACGGTAAGGCGCTGCCGTGCCGCGCTCGTCGAGACAACCCCCTGTGCGAGCACGGACGGCGGGAAGGTTGCGGGGCTCGGCACGACCGTGACGATCCCCAGGTCGGGCAACCGTTGTGCGTGGACTGCTACGACTACCGGGGCGCGGTGCTGTGGAACGCTCACGCGGGCGAGCTGTGGCGCAGACTCACGCAGGGCCTTCCGGCGGTCTTCGCTCGGCTGGTAGGCGTCAGCCGTACGGAGCTGCGGCGGCACCTGCGGCTGTCCTATGCCAAGGTCGCCGAGTATCAGGCGCGCGGCCTGGTCCACTTTCACGCGGTGATCCGCCTCGACGGGCCGGACGGTCCCGGTGATGCTCCTCCGCACTGGGCGACCGTCCCGCTGCTGGACCGCGCGCTACATGAAGCGGCCGGACAGGTCGCCGTGCCCGTCTCCGATGCCGTCCTGGGCTGGGGTGAGCAGATCGACGTGCGGCCGGTATACGTCGCGGCCGATCTGGAGGGGATGAGTGATCAGCGGGTGGCGTCCTACGTGGCCAAGTACGCCACCAAGGGAGCCGAGTCAGCGGGAACCGTAGACCGCCCGATCCGCCACGCCTGGGAGATCTCCCGGCTGGAGGTGACCGAGCACGCCCGACGCATGATCTACACCTGCTTCAGCCTCGGTGACCTTCCCCAATATCGGCACCTGCCGTTGCGGCAGTGGGCTCACATGCTCGGCTACCGGGGCCACTTCTCGACGAAGAGCCGCCTCTACTCGGTCACGCTCGGGGACCTGCGTCAAGCGCGGGCCAATCATCGCGCCAAGGAAGCACGCGAGCTGATCGGCCTCCCGGCCGTCGTGGAGCGGGAGACCGTGACACATCAGGAGTGGCGTTACGCCGGGAGCGGCCATCGGCACGGGGAGCACTTCTGGGCCGAGCACGCCCGGCAACGCATCGCCACCGCTCGCCGGATCGCCCGTGAGCGGGAACGGCGGGACCCGGCATAACGGCTGCCTGGTCACGTACGCGAGTGGTGCGGCCGGCGGAATGCCGTAGGCACCCGAAGGGTGAGCAAAGCGAGTTCGGCCGGCGGCACCACGGTAGCCGGGCCACTGCTCCGCTTCAGTCGCGCTCCGCCCCTTCCGGCCAGACCACCCGTACGGCCATGCCTCGGCTACGAGCCTCAGCGACGACGTCGGCGGTTCCGCCGAACCCTCGGGCGGGCTTGCCGTCCCATACGGCGAAGAGATGGTCCGCCTGGTCGAGCATGAACACGCTGGCGGCCATGTGCGCCTCAGAGGTGGACTCGACGAAATCGAGTTGGTGAACCCTGTCCGCCCGGCTGATCAGCGCGTCATACTCGCGCCACGCCTCCGGGGGCAGTCCCTCCCGGTACTTCTGCGCGGGAACGACGACCTCCAACCTGCCCCCCACTTCCACAACCGCTCGGGCGAAGATCTGATCAGCACCATCCGCCAGGCAAGACAGGCCGATCACGTCCGTTGCGTCGTCAAAGGCTCTCTTCAGCTCGGCTTCGATGAGAGCAGCGGTGGCCTGGGGCAGTCCCCGGTGGCCGGAGATGGCGATACGAGGCATGATCCTCATCTCTACAAGAGGGTGGCGCGAAGCCTGTCGTCGAAGGCACGAACGCCGCTGGTGATCGGTCCGGTGTAGTTCCTGCGGAAGCGCCGCACGCGGTGGATGACCCGGTCGGATCCGTGGCTCATCCCGATCCGGAGGGCCTCCCCCGCCAGATGGAACGCCTCGTCGATCTCACCGGTCATGCTCTTGGCGGCGGCGACCTCGGTCATCAGTACGCCCCGTTGCTTGACCGCTGGTTGCGTCGAGGAAAGGGACTCCGCGAACGCGCTCACGGCCTCCTCGGGCCGTTCCAGACGCACCATGACCAGAGCGCGGTAGCCCGCGAGCTTGGCGTGGTCGAACGGGAAGACCCACGGCCACGGTGGGGCGGCGGCGTGTTCGCTCGCGGTGACGGCCTTCTCCGCGGTCTGCAATGCGGTCAGGGCTGCCGTGGCGTTGTGGGCGGTGGCGTATCCGAGCGCCTCGATGCTCGACAACCATGCGTGCGCGGTCGCGGGTGGCCGATCACCGAGCTGGCGTCGCGCTTCCGCGAGCAGCCCCAGGCCGAGAGCAGGATCATCCGCGTCGATCTCGAATGAGGCCAGGCTGCCGATCATGTAGCTGCTGAGGAGGTTGTGCTGCGCCCGCCGGGCTGTGTCGATGGAAAGGCGGTAGTAGGTGCGCGCCGTGCCGGTGTCGTGCATGTCGGCATGCAGCCAGGCGGCGAATCCGGCGGCCTCGCTGACTGCGGCGCAGATCTCTGCGGCGTGCGCGGACAGTGCGGCGCGGCCAAGGGTCCGGTTGGCCATCTCCACATGGGCGACCGCACCGCGTGCCAACTCACGCGCCGGAGTGGTGGCCTCAAGACGTCGTTGCGCGCCAGTGATCGCGGTGAGAGTGGGCGCCGTGGTCTCGTCGGCCTCGGCGCGTTTCGGAGTCGGGGCGACGGTGAGCGCCGCGAGAGCCACCGCCTTGCCGAAATCTCGCCGTTTCGTCGGATCGTCATCTCCCCGATGACCGAACCGGAGCAGATGGAGCGGGACTCCGAGTCGGCCTGATATCTCCCGGACTTGATCAATGGTGAGCGGCTGTCGGTGCCGGAGCACCTTGGAGACCCAGCTCTGGGAGTAGCCCACCGCCTCGGCGAGCTGTCCCTGCGTCCATCCGTGCGTTCGCATGGCTTCGGCAAGGATGGTGGGGATGTCGCACTCCGCGAGCGCGGACGCCGCACGAGGGGAAGACCAGAACTGGGGCGGCAAGCTGCCGCTCGCTCGATCCATGACGCTAGGTTAAGCCAGATCACCTCAGCGCGGCCGTATTCGTGACACGAATAGAGCCGCTACCGACAGTGCTGGGCTGTTCAGCGCGTGTGCCGCCCTTCGTGATGATCGCGGCATGCATCGCTTACCACTCCGGGCAGCCAACCGATTACTGACAGCGCTGGAAGATCTCGGCATCGCGGCTGACGTTCACGAGGGCTACGGGATCGCGCTGGTATCGGTCTGGGTGGACCTTGTGGTCTGGACCGACGGCGCGTCCTTCTCCTGGTGGTCGGGGCGGATCTCCCAGCGGACCGGACTACGGGAGCACGCCTACTGTCCGGCCGACGACCCGGTGACGGCCGCTCGCCGTATCGCCAACCGGTACGCCGAACTGCGAGACGAGCACCCGCTGTCGGAGCTGATCCGCGAGGTGCTTTCGGAGATTCCCTCAAGGTGGATAGGGCTGCCGGTATGACCGTGACCCTACGCGGCCTGGAAGCCGAGTACGGCAAGCAGTGGACCATCACCGACGCGGCCGGGGGCGGCTGGTGCGCCGTCCGTCGCACGAACCTTCCACCCCAGAAGGTGGCACGCGGGCTGTCCAATGTCCGCTGTGGCGTGGATCTTGAGGAGCTGGCCCGACACCTGGCCGAGGAGAAACGGGGCGAAGAGAAGGATTCGCGACGCCCTCGGTTGCGGCCAGTGTCCTGAGTTTCCAGACCGGCGCGACGGTATGGGCCGTCCTGACGCCCCCGTTCAGGCCCCGTATCGTCGCGTCACTGACGAGCGCGGCGGCGCTGATGACTCCCATCCCTGGGGAAGAGAGATCCGGAGTCCGCGCCGCCGCGCTCTCCAACCAGCCGTAGCAGCCACGAACAACGAGAAGCGGGAACCAGGGGGCCAGCATCATCCATTGGCGGATATCCCGCACGACCTTCCGCCTATCAGGCGGACCGATCACCCTGCTCGGCTGAGCGAGGCCGTGGTCAGGAATGTGTGCAGTGAGCCCGTGTGCGGGGATGTTGCTGTCAGCACTGCTGTCACCAGCCAATAGGGAGCTTCCAAGATCGTGCAGGTGTGCGGACCCATGTCCTCATGTCAGTGACTGAGTTCGCCGGCGCTGCTGCTCAACCGTGAGACGCCAAACGGGACGATCAGGCTGCGTGAGGCGGCGTTGCTGTACTTCCCTGCTGTACAGCAGACCACAGCAACCCGCTTATCCGGTGGCAAGCCGACCCGGAGCGCAGGGCCGCCAGGCCCGAGCACCGGAAGCGGCGCGGCAGCCCGATCTTCCGCCGTCTGGCGGCGTGTTGCGCCAGCAACTTCACCAGAGAGGGAGCATCGCGGCACTTTTGGTGAAGCCAGGGCAAACTCTGCACACGTCACCTAGCCTAGTCCGCATTGATTGTGGCGCTGGAGGGCGACCTTGCTGGACCGTGACAACCTTCAGTCGTTCAAGGCGGCCCTGTCGGCCGCCCTGCGGACGACCAACCAGGCCGATGAGGCCTTAAGTGATCGCTTCGTGGAGCTTCGCCCCGGTACGGTCGCCACGCTTGAGTCAGCTGTCAACCACCTCGTCACTGGCCGTCGAGGCGTCGGCAAGTCCACAACGCTCGCTGTTCTCCAGCGGCGGGCAGAGGAACGGGGTGCCCGGGTCATCTTCGTAGACGTGGAGACGCACAAGTCTCGCTCCTACCCTGATGTCCTCATCGAGATCATCATCGATATCCTTCAGGCAATCGAGCCCAAAGGGTGGAAAAAGCCGCAGCGGCAGCTTCGTCGAAAGGTTAAGGAGCTGCTCGCCGTCCTTGATGCACTCCGTAAGGCTGGCGCCGAGGTCACGCAAAGTATAGAGAGCGACGAGGCGCGGACAAGTGACCTAAAAGTCAGCCTACGAGGCAGCGTAGCCAACCAGTACGCGAAGTTGAGCGCATCGGCTGGAGGCTCACGGTCTAGACGAACGAAGACATCGGAAACCTCCACACAAACGCGTCGAAAGGAGGATTTCCTTCGCGACCTGGCTCCTGCGATCGCACAGGTTCTGGAGGGCGCTGCTAATCTCGACGGGCGAAAATCTCTCCTTGTCGTACTCGACGACTTCTACTTCATTGCCAAAGATAAGCAACCGCTCGTCCTGGATCACCTTCACGGCATTACGAAGCGGAGCAACGTCTGGTTGAAGATTGGCAGTGTTCACTCAAGGACGCAGTCATTCGCCGACGGCGACCCGCCACTTGGCATGCAGCCGCCACACGACCTTCAGCACCTCTCTCTTGATGTTGGCCTGGCGGACTTCGCAACAGCGCAGACCTTTCTTGAAGAAGTTACAAACGGGGTACTTACCCCTGCCGGATTCAAGGTCAAAGACGTTCTTACGCCAACGGCGCGTGAGCGGGCCGTGTTGATTGCTGGCGGTGCCGTTGCTCGCGACTATTTTGACCTCCTTATCGCGGCGGCTGATGCCGGTTGGGAATCCTCCCAGAGAGGCGAAGGTAGCAGCGAACCGTTCGCCATTGGCGCTGAGAACGTCCAGGCAGCAGCGGGTCTGCGCCTTCAACGCAAGCAGACCGACCTGCGCAATGACGCTGGACGGGATGCCCCGACTCTTGAATCTCGATTCGACGATCTGGTGAAGTTCGTCCGTGATCGCGATACTTTCTTTTTCCTTGTGCGTCGCGAGCACATGGATACTGGCTGGGGACGGGAGATTGTCGAACTCGAAGACCTGCGATTCGTGCACCGGATCATGACCACGAGGCCGAACACGGCGACGTGGCGCGGCGTCGAGACGGTGGTCTTTATGGTGGACTTCGCTGCCCTCGTACAGAAGCGTATGCGCAAAGCTCCAGTGGAGTTCTGGAAGGCTGGCAAGTCTGACGAGCTAAGGCGCGCCGAATGGGTCTATGAGCCCAAATGGACTGAGGCTTCGGCAAAGGGCAAAACGGGGAACGGTGGCGGCAAGGTCTCGGAAGAAGTGGAATTGCCTTTCGATTAAGCTTCCCAGCGACGCTGGACCGGCTTCCGCGTGCTGATCGTTTCACGGCGAGGAGTCCCTGCAGGGCACATCGCTGACTCGGGCATCTTTCGCGCCTGGAGGCCTCTACCTCAGCGTCAGAGAGCGCGCGGGCGGCGCGGGCCGGGACCGGCCGGAGAGCCGCATGCCCGGCCCGCTGGCCGCTCGGCGCGCCGCGAGCCGCCGCAGGCGGGTCGCCTTGACCCTGTAGAGAAAATTCTCGCCGTTATCACTCTGCGTGGTGGGTCGCCTGGGGCGCATCACTGAGGATCAGGTTGGCGATGCGGAGCAAACGTGCGACGTAGGTCCGGTTCTCACGTCGGCGGATGCGTGGAAGAAGCGCCCGCAGATCGCGGGCGCACTTTCCTACGATTCCGAGTTGGTCAGCCGGTAACACTCCGCGCCGACTCCCGACGTAGCTGGTCAAGCATCCTGCCATGTAGAGATCGAACAGCATGACCGGCTGTCCGTTGATCTCGAAATCACGGAGATCGTCCGGACAGAACTGCCCTCTGTGCTCGGCCCACAGGACCGAGACCTCGTCGAAGACCGCCTTGTTCACTCGCCAGCGGGAGCGATGCCCACCGGGCAGGCGACCCCGGTTCCCCCTATCCCGCAGTAGCCGTTTTTATTGCGCCAAAGGTACTGCTGGTGGTAGTCCTCGGCGAAGTAGAAGGGACCGGCGGGGGCGATCTCCGTGGTGATGTGGCCGTATCCGGCCTCGTCCAGCACCCGCTGGTACGCGTCACGAGAGGCGAGGGCCTCCTTCTCCTGCTCGGCGCCGTGGGTGTAGACGGCCGAGCGGTACTGCGTGCCGACGTCGTTGCCCTGACGCATGCCCTGGGTGGGGTCGTGGGCCTCCCAGAAGACCTTCAGCAGCTCCTCGTACGACACCCGCCGGGGGTCGAAGACCACGCGGACGACCTCGGTGTGACCGGTCCTGCCGGTGCAGACCTCCTCGTACGTCGGATTGGGCGTGTATCCGCCCGCGTAGCCGACGGCCGTGGAGACCACGCCGGGCGTCTGCCAGAACTTGCGTTCGGCGCCCCAGAAGCATCCCAGCCCGAAGTCGGCGATCTCCGTGCCGTCCCCGTACGGCGGAGCCAGCGGGGCGTCGAGCACCAGGTGCCGGGACGCCACCGGCATCGTCTCGGATCGTCCCGGCAGCGCCTCCGAGGGGGCCACCATCGATGTCTTGTCGTGTCCGAACAGCCAGCCCATGTCGCACCTCCATGGCGTCGAACCGGGACGCCGCCGCGTTTGTTCCCTCCCATAAGCATCTCTAAATACCAGACAAACCATTGCTTATTTGTATTAAATCCCGTAAGGAGTCACACTGGGTGTCATGCCTGAATCACGCCGAGGAGTCCTGTACGGCATCGCCGCCTATGCGATGTGGGGGTTGTTCCCCCTCTACTGGCCGCTGCTGAAGCCCGCCGGAGCCGTCGAGATCCTCGCGCATCGCATGGTCTGGTCCCTCGTCGCGGTCCTGGCGATCCTGGCCGTCCGCCGCCACTGGTCGTGGTTCCGCTCGATGACGCGCCGCCAGGTGCTCCTGCTCACCCTCGCCGCCCTCGTCATCTCCACCAACTGGGGCATGTACATCTACGCCGTCAACACCGGGCACGTCGTGGAGAGTGCGCTCGGGTACTTCATCAACCCTCTGGTCAGCGTCCTGTTCGGCGTCCTCGTCTTCCGCGAGAGGCTGCGTCCCTGGCAGTGGGCGGCCGTCGGCCTCGGCGCCGTCGCGGTGCTCGTCCTGGCGTTCGACTACGGCCGGCTGCCCTGGATCGCGCTGGTCCTGGCCGCGTCCTTCGGCACGTACGGACTGGTCAAGAAGGCCGCGCAGGTCGGCGCGGCGGAGAGCCTCACGATCGAGACGCTGGTGCTGCTGGTGCCCGCGCTCGGTTATCTCGTCTTCCTCCAGGCGAACGGCACCGGCACCTTCGTCGACCACGGGGCCGGCCACATCGCGCTGCTCGTCGGCGCCGGGCTGATCACGGCGGTTCCCCTGCTGTTCTTCTCCGCGGCCGCGATCCGGGTGCCGCTGACCGTCGTCGGCCTGCTCCAGTACATCGCCCCGGTGCTGCAGTTCCTGTGCGGCATCCTGGTCGCGCACGAGACCATGCCCGGCAGCAGGTGGATCGGGTTCGCCATAGTCTGGCTCGCGCTCAGCGTCTTCACGTGGGACAGCCTGCGCGCCGCCCGCGCCACACGTCGCAGGGCCGGCGCGGAGCCCGCGCTCGAAACGGTCTGACGCCACGCCAGGTCAGAAAGCCACACCCTCCCGGCTCCGAAAGAACCCCCCGGAAGAACCGGAAGAACGCCGCGACCTCCGTTACGCACAAGAACGCCGCGCCCCTCCGGTACGGGCAAGAGCGCAGGCCCTCTCTCGCCACCCCGGAGATCGCGGCGCTATCCGTACACCCGATAACGCCAAGAACGCCGCGCCCCCCGTACGGGTAAGGGCGCGGCGTCCTCTCATGACGCGGAAGAACGCCCCGGACGGCCTCAGCGGGCCGCAGAGCCGCGAGCCGTCCCGGGGCCGGGGGATCAGCCCGAGCGCTCGACGACGTAGTCGCAGAGCCCGATGAGGGCCTCGCGGGCCGGGATCGCGGGCAGGTCGGCGAGCGCCGCCTTGGCTCTGTCCGCCCACCGCAGCAGCTCGTCGCGGGCGTCGGCCATCGCCTGGTTGGCCCGCAGCAGCTCCAGCACCTCGTCGACGTCATCTTCGGCGACCGGCCCGGACAGCAGGGCCCGCAGCCGCGCGTCCTCTTCGCGGTCGGACGCCAGCGCGTACAGCACGGGCAGGGTCTGGACGCCCTCGCGGAGGTCGGTGCCGGGGGTCTTGCCCGAGTCGGCCGTCGGCGCCGCCACGTCGATGAGGTCGTCGCCGAGCTGCCAGGCGACGCCGATCGCCTCGCACGCCTCGGTCAGCCGGGCGGTCACCTCGGCCGGCGCGCCCGAGAGCATGGCGCCGAAACGGCCCGAGGTGGCGATGAGGGAGCCGGTCTTGTCGGCGAGCACCTGGATGTAGTGGCTGATCGGGTCGACGCCCTCGGACGGACCGATCGTCTCGCGGATCTGCCCCCGGACCAGGCGGGAGAACGTCTGCGCCTGGATGCGGATGGGGTCCGGTCCGAGATCGGACAGGATCTCGGACGCCTGGGCGAACAGGTAGTCGCCGGTGAGGATGGCCACGGTGTTGTCCCAGCGGGCGTTCGCCGACGGCGAGCCGCGCCGTACGGGCGCCTCGTCCATCACGTCGTCGTGGTACAGCGTGGCGAGGTGGGTCAGCTCGATCACGACGGCCCCGGGCACCACGCCCGGGGCGTCGGGGTTGCCGAACTGGGCGGCGAGCAGGACGAGCATGGCCCGGAAACGCTTGCCACCGGCCTCGATGAGGTGCCGGGACGCCTCCGTGACGAAGGAGTCCTCGCTCTCCACCGAGGAGCGGAGCAGCTTCTCCACGGCCGCGAGCCCGGTCGCCAGATCCGCGGCCAGCCGCTCGTCGACGAGAGGCAGGTCAACAACGGGCGGCGCGGCCATAGAGGGAAGCTCCTATCGGACGAACAACGACTGGGCAGCCGTGTGCGCCAGGTCGAGCACGGGCTGCGGGAATACCCCGAGGACTACGGTAGCCAATACCGCCACGGCTCCGACCGCCCAGGTGCCTCCAGGAATCACCACGGCGGGTCCGTCGGCCGCCGGATCGCTGAAGAACATCAGCACGATGACCCGGACGTAGAAGAACGCGGCGATCGCCGAGGACACCACGCCGACCACCACGAGCGGCGTCGCGCCGGCGTCCACCGCCGCCTGGAACACCGCGTACTTCCCGAAGAAACCGCTGGTCAGCGGGATGCCGGCGAAGGCGAGCAGGAAGAGGGCGAACACCGTGGCGACCAGCGGACGGCGCTTGCCGAGCCCGGCCCACCGGGACAGGTGCCACGCCTCGCCGCCCGCGTCGCGGACCGTGGTGACGACGGCGAACGCGCCCACCGTGGTGAACCCGTAGGCGACCAGGTAGAACAGCAGCGCGGACAGCGCGGAGGCGTTGTGCTGCTGGTTGTCGCCGAGAGCGACCACGCCGATGAGCAGGAAGCCTCCGTGCGCGATCGAGGAGTAGGCGAGCATGCGCTTGATGTCCGTCTGGGTGATCGCGAGGATCGCGCCGACGACCATCGTGAGAATCGCCACACCCCACATGATCGGGGTCCAGCTCCACTCCAGGCCGCCGAGCGCCACCCAGAACACCCGCAGCAGCGCGCCGAACGCGGCGACGAGCGTGCCCGAGGCCATCAGCGCGGTGATCGGGGTCGGCGAGCCCTGGTAGACGTCCGGCTTCCACGCCTGGAACGGCGCCGCGCCGACCTTGAAGAGCAGGCCGACGCCGAGCATCGCCACGCCGATGTAGAGCAGGGTGTCCTGCCCGCCGACGTTGCCGAGCGCGGTCCCGATCTTCGCCAGGTCCACCGAGCCGGCGTAGCCGTACAGCAGGGCCGTGCCGTAGAGGAAGAACGCGGAGGAGAAGGCGCCGAGCAGGAAGTACTTGACCGCGGCCTCCTGCGAGAGCAGGCGGCGGCGGCGCGCCAGCCCGCACAGCAGGTAGAGCGGCAGCGACATGACCTCGAGGGCCACGAACATCGCGAGCAGGTCGTTCGCCGCCGGGAACAGCAGCATGCCGCCGACCGCGAACAGGACCAGCGGGTAGACCTCGGTGTGCGTGGCGCCCTCGGTGAGCGCCCGCTCCTCCTCCGGCGAGCCGGGTACGGCCGAGGCCGACGCCACGAAGTGGCCCTCGTCGTTGATGAGCAGCACGCTCACGAACGCGAGCACGAGGATCGTGCCCCAGATGAACAGCGCCGGGCCGTCCACCGCCACCGCGCCCATCGCCGAGGGTGTGGTCGGGATGCCGGTACGCGCCTGCCAGATCGTGATCACGAACGCGCCGGCCAGCGCCAGCAGCGTCAGCGGCTTGTGGATCGCCGAGCGCAGGTAGCGCGGGGCGAACGCCTCCACGAGGACGCCGATGATCGCCGCGCCGAAGACGACCAGCATCGGCGCCAGCAGCGCGTATTCGATTGTCGGCGCTTGGATGGTGCCGGTCACTGGCCCTCCTGTGCAACAGACGCCTTCTGGACGTGCTGGACCTGGGAGATCGAGTCCGTCACGGCGGGGTTGATGACGTCGAGCAGCGGCTTCGGGAAGAAGCCGAGCGCGACGATCAGCGCGATCAGCGGGGCGAGGACCCACTTCTCACGGACGTTCAGGTCCTTCATCTCGCGGACCGAGTCCGCGGTCGGACCGTTCATGGTGCGCTGGTACATCCACAGGATGTAGATGGCGGCCAGCACCACGCCGCTGGTGGCGATGATCGCGTAAACGGGCTGCGTCTCGAAGCTGCCGATCAGGACCATGAACTCGCTCACGAACGAGTTGAGCCCCGGCAGCGCGAGCCCGGACAGACCGGCGACCAGGAACGTCCCGGCCAGGATCGGGGCCACCTTCTGCACGCCGCCGTAGTCCTTGATGTACTGCGAGCCGCGGCGGTGGATCAGGAAGCCGGCGATCAGGAACAGCGCGCCGGTCGAGAACCCGTGGTTGACCATGTACAGCGTGGCCCCGGAGGCCCCGTTCACGGTGATCGCGAACACGCCCATCGTGATGAAGCCGAAGTGCGAGATCGACGTGTACGCGATGAGGCGCTTCATGTCGGTCTGCCCGATGGCGACGATCGCGCCGTAGACGATGCCGACGACCGAGAGCACCAGCACCAGCGGGGTGAAGTAGTCCGCCGCCGCCGGGAACAGCTCCAGGCAGAAGCGCAGCATGCCGTACGTGCCGACCTTGTCGAGCACACCGACGAGCAGCACCGCGGCGCCCGCGGGGGCCTGCGCCGCCGCGTCGGGCAGCCAGGTGTGGAACGGCCACAGCGGCGCCTTGATCGCGAAGGCGATGAAGAAGCCGAGGAACAGCCACTTCTGGGTGCCGACGTCCTGGACGCTCCCGACGAGGTCGGAGAACATGAACGAGCCCTTGTCGGCGATCGAGTAGAGCGCGATCACCGCGACGAGCATCAGCAGGCCGCCGAAGAGCGAGTAGAGCAGGAACTTGACCGCCGCGTACGACCGCTGCGCCCCGCCGTACGACCCGATCATGAAGTACATCGGGATCAGCATGGCTTCGAAGAAGACGTAGAAGAGGAAGACGTCGGTCGCCGCGAAGACGCCGATCATCATCGCTTCCAGCACCAGGAGCAGCGCGAAGTACGTACGGACCGACCGCTTGCCCTTGTCCGCCTCGTGCCAGGAGGCCAGCACCACGATCGGCACGAGCACGACGGACAGCAGGATGAGGACCAGCGCGATGCCGTCCACGCCGAGACCGAAGTGGATGCCGAACGACGGCACCCAGTCGTACGTCTCGGTGAACTGGAACTTGTCGCCGTTGGGGCTGAACTGGACCGCCATGATGGCGGCCAGCACCAGCACGAGCAGGGAGACCCCGAGGGTCGCCTGCTTGGCACGCAGCTCGTTCTTCACGGCCGCGACGCCAAGCGCGCCCACCACGGGCACACCTATCAGGGTTGAGAGCCAGTAGTGCATCACAGGTTCCCTACGACGAACCAGGCACCGACCAGGATGGCGGCGCCGACGAATATCGACAGCGCGTACGAGCGGACGAACCCGGTCTGGACCCGCCGCAGCCTGCCCGACGTGCCGCCGATGCCCGCGGCCAGCCCGTTGACGAGCCCGTCGATCCCGCGGTTGTCGAAGAACACCGCGAGCCGGGTCAGCCACTGGCCGGGCCGCATGAACAGCGCCTCGTTGATCGCGTCGCCGTAGAGGTCACGCCGGGCGAACGTGGTGAGGAACGAGCCGCGCGGGGCCGTGACCGGCACCTCGCCCGCGCCGTACTTGAACCAGGCGAGGGCCGCGCCGGCCGCCACGAGCGCCAGGGTGACCAGTCCGGCCACGCTGAACGGGTGGAACGAGGGCAGGTGCTCCGGCAGGCCGACCGCGGGGGCGAGGAACGTCATGAACCGGTTGCCCAGGATCAGGTAACCGCCCAGGACGATCGAGCCGGCGGACAGGATGATCAGCGGCCACGTCATGACGGCGGGCGACTCGTGCGGGTGGGCGTCCGCCTCCCAGCGCTTCTTGCCGAAGAACGTCATGAACACCAGGCGCGACATGTAGAAACCGGTGATGCCGGCGCCGAGCACCGCGAGCCAGCCGAGGGTGGCGTTGTGCTCCATCGCGCTCTCGATGATGCCGTCCTTGGTGAAGTAACCGGACAGCAGCGGGAACCCGATGATCGCCAGGTATCCGATCATGAACGTGGCGAACGTGATCGGCATGACCTTGCGCAGGCCGCCGTACTTGCGCATGTCGACCTCGTCGTTCATGGCGTGCATGACCGAACCGGCGCCGAGGAACATGTCGGCCTTGAAGAAGCCGTGGGTGATCAGGTGCGCGATCGCGAAGGCGTACCCGGCCGGGCCGATGCCGGCGGCCAGCATCATGTAGCCGATCTGGGACATCGTCGAGCCGGCGAGCGCCTTCTTGATGTCGTCCTTGGCGGTACCGATGATCGCACCGGCGAGCAGCGTGGCGACGCCGACGATCGTGACCGCGATCGCCGCGGTCGAGCCCTCCGGGAAGAACATCGCGCCCGAACGGGTCACGAGGTAGACGCCCGCGGTGACCATGGTCGCGGCGTGGATGAGGGCCGAGACCGGGGTCGGGCCCTCCATCGCGTCCAGGAGCCAGGACTGCAGCGGGAGCTGCGCCGACTTGCCGCAGGCGCCGAGCAGGAGCAGCAGGCCGATCGCGGTGAGCGACCCCTGGCTCGCGTCCGCCCCGGACGTCATGACCCCGGCGAACGACACCGTGTTGAACGTCGTGAAGATGATGAAGATGGCGATCGCCAGGCCGAAGTCGCCGACCCGGTTGACGATGAACGCCTTCTTCGCCGCGGTGGCGGCCGACGGCTTGTGCTGCCAGAACCCGATCAGCAGGTACGACGCGAGACCCACGCCCTCCCAGCCGACGTACAGGCCGATGTAGTTGTCGGCGAGCACCAGCAGCAGCATCGCCGCGACGAACAGGTTCAGGTAGGCGAAGAACCGCCGCCGGTTCGGGTCATGCGCCATGTAGCCGATCGAGTAGATGTGGATCAGCGAGCCCACACCGGTGATCAGCAGCACGAACGAGATCGACAGCGGGTCGATCAGGAGCCCCATCGGGTCGACGAGGCCGGGGATGAAGTCGTACAGCGGGACGACCCGGCGGCGCTCCGCCGGGTCGAATCCGAGCAGCTGGAGGAAGACCAGCACGCCCACCACGAAGGAGGCGACGGCGGTGGCGACCCCAAGCAGGTGACCGAACCTGTCGGTCCTGCGCCCGCCCAGCAACAGGACGGCGGCGCCGAGCAGTGGCAGAGCGATCAGCAGCCAGGAGACGCCGATCACTCCCCCGGCGTGCTCGATGATCTTTGCGGGTTCCACGGCCACCTCTTAGTACTTCAGCAGGTTCACGTCGTCGACGGACGCGGACCTGCGGGTTCGGAAGATCGTCACGATGATGGCCAGGCCGATGACGACCTCGGCGGCGGCCACGATCATCACGAAGAAGGCGATGATCTGGCCGTCGAGGTTGCCGTTCTGCCGGGCGAAGGTGACGAACGCCAGGTTGCAGGCGTTGAGCATGAGCTCGACGCACATGAAGACCACGATGGCGTTGCGCCGTACCAGCACCCCGACGCCGCCGATCACGAACAGCAGCGCGGAGAGCACCAGGTAGTGCGTTGTCATTCCGCCTCCTCGCCCTTCTCCGGGGCCGTCGCCCGCGACTCCTCGACCGGTGCGGCCGCGTCGTCCGGAGCGGCGTGCCCGACTCCGGCGGCCCCGTTGGAAGCGGCCCCGTCGGATGAGGAGCCGTTGGGGCCCGACCCGTTGGCGCCGTTCGCGTGGTGGCGGGCCGGCTCCTCGGACTTCTCGCGCCGCCGCTCCTCGGTCTCCCGGTCCTCGGCCTCCAGGGCCGCGAGGATCTCGGGGGCCAGGGTGCCCTCAGCGGCCTCGCGCCGGGCGAGGACCCGGTTGACCGACAACGACGAGACCGAGCCGTCCGGCAGCAGCGCCGGCATGTCGATGGCGTTGTGCCGGGCGTAGGTGCCGGGGCCGGGCAGCGGCGCGGGGTTGCGGCCGTGCTCGGCGTACTCGACGAAGCGGGCCCGGGACAGGTCCTTCTGCGTCGGCTTCGGCGCGGTGCGCTCGCGGTGCGCCAGCACCATCGCGCCGAGCGCGGCCGTGATCAGCAGCGCCGAGGTGACCTCGAACGCGAAGACGTAGCGCGTGAAGATCAGCTCGGCCAGCGAGGGCACGTTGCCCTTCGCGGTCACCGCCTCCAGCCCCTTCGGGGCCGCCAGTACGGCGTTGCCGACGCCGAGCCCGAGCAGCGCGGCGAAGGCGAGCCCCGCCACGATCGCCCAGAACCGCTGCCCCCTGATCGTCTCCACGAGCGAGTCCGCGGAGTCCACGCCCACGAGCATGAGCACGAACAGGAACAGCATCATGACCGCGCCGGTGTACACGATGATCTGCACGGCCGCGAGGAACGGTGCGTCCTGCACGGCGTACAGCACCGCGAGCGACAGCATGACGGTGCCCAGCATCAATGCCGAGTAGACCGCCTTGCGGCTGAATACGAGCCCGAGCGCGGCGGTCACGGACACGACCGCCAGCACCCAGAACGTGATGGTCTCACCCATTGCTACGACCCAACCGGTAGTAGTCCTCTTCGGTCTCGCCGAGACGCATCGGGTGGGGCGGCTGCTCCATGCCCGGGGCCAGCGGCGCGAGGAGCATCTCCTTGGTGTAGATCAAGGATTCGCGGCTGGAGTCGGCGAGCTCGTACTCGTTGGTCATCGTGAGCGCCCGGGTCGGGCACGCCTCGATGCACAGACCGCACAGGATGCACCGCAGATAGTTGATCTGGTAGGTGCGTCCGTACCGCTCTCCCGGGGAGAAGCGCTCGGTCTCGGTGTTGTCCGCGCCCTCCACGAAGATCGCGTCCGCCGGGCAGGCCCAGGCGCACAGCTCGCAGCCGACGCACTTCTCCAGGCCGTCGGGCCACCGGTTGAGCTGGTGCCGTCCGTGGAAGCGCGGCGCCGTCGGCCGCTTCTCCTCCGGATAGTTGACCGTCACCGGCTTCTTGAACATGTGGTGGAAGGTGACGCCGAATCCCTTGATCGGATTCAGCCAATCAGTTGCTCCCACTGGTCACCTCCTTGACCGCGGTGCTTGCTTGGGCCGCCGGCAGGACGCCGTGGTAGTGCGGGAGGTCCAGCGGCGGCACCGGGAACCCGCCCGCCTCCGGCTCCTCGCGAAGCTGCTCGAACTCCTCCTCGATCTGGGCGGCCTTGGCCTCCCTGCGCCGCTGGAGCAGCGTGTCGAACCGGAACCAGATCGCGAGCCCGCCCACGACGACGAACGCGCCGATGGTGAGGACGAACGCCCTGTCGACCTCGGGCAGACGCAGCGCCTTGAGGGTCGCGTAGAGCAGGATCCAGGCCAGGTTGAGGGGGATGAGCACCTTCCACCCGAAGGCCATGAGCTGGTCGTACCGCACGCGCGGCAGCGAGGCGCGGACCCAGACGAAGAACGCGAACACCAGGACGAGCTTGATGAAGAACCACAGCATCGGCCACCAGCCGGTGTTCGCCCCCTCCCAGATCGAGATCGGCCAGGGAGCCCGCCAGCCTCCGAGGAACAGCGTGATCGCGACGCCGGAGACCGTGAACACGTTGATGTACTCGCCGAGCATGAACATCGCGAACTTGAGCGACGAGGAGTACTCGGTGTGGAAGCCACCCACCAATTCGCCCTCGCCCTCGGGGAGGTCGAACGGCACGCGGTTGGTCTCGCCCAGCATCGTGATCACGTAGATCAGGAACGAGGGCAGCAGCGAGATCGCGTACCAGGACGGCTGCGGGATCGACAACCCGAAGACGTCCCAGGTGCCGCCGCCGGCCTGCTTGGCCACGATCTCCGAGGTGGACAGCGTGCCCGCCGCCAGGAAGACCGCCACGAACGACAGGCCCATCGCGATCTCGTACGAGACCACCTGGGCGCTGGAGCGCAGACCGCCCAGGATCGCGTACGGCGAGCGGGAGCCCCACCCGGCGAGCACGATGCCGTACACGCCGATCGAGGCCGTCGCGAGGACCAGCAGCACCGCGACCGGGAGGTCGGTGAGCTGCAGCGGCGTCTTCACGCCGAAGATCGACACCATCGGGCCGAACGGCATGACCGAGAAGGCCAGGAACGCCGGCACCGCGATGATGACCGGGGCGAGGAAGTAGACGACCTTGTCGACCGTCCGGGGCGTGATGTCTTCCTTGAGCCCCATCTTCAGACCGTCGGCCACCGACTGGAGCAGGCCGAACTTGCCCGCCCGGTTGGGGCCGTACCGGTGCTGCATGCGCGAGATGAGCTTGCGCTCGGTCCACACGCCGAACAGCACGCCAAGCATCAGGACCACGAAGATGAACAGGGCCTTGATGATGGACAGCCACAACGGGTCGTGGCCGAAGTCCTGCAGCGTGGGACCAGTGTTCGGGTTCATCGCTCGGTCTCCACTTCCTCGTTCACCGTCTCGAGGACGTCCTGGCCGCCGGAGATCGTCACCACGTCGCCGGCGACGGCGCGCAGGTCACGGGTGACCGACACGCCCGCGGAGTTGGCCGGCATCCAGACCACGCGGTCGGGCAGGTCGGCGATCCGCACGGGCAGGGTCACCGAGCCGCCGACGGTCAGCTTGTCGCCGTCGGCCACACCGGCTTCCGCGGCCGTGGCCTCCGACAGCAGCGCGACCGCCGCGCGGGCGGTGCCCGCCAGGTACGGCTCGCCGTCCTGCAGCCTGCCGTCGTCGAGGAGCAGGTGCCAGGTGGCCAGCACGGCCTCCCCCGCCCCCGGCTCGCGGGCCTGCCGTCCGCCGGTCACGCTCGGCGCGGCCGCGCGTGCGCCGCGCCAGGAGCCCAGGGAGCCGAGCTCGCGCCGCGCGGCGGCGGCATCCGGCAGCGCCAGGTGGACGTCCATGTGGTCGGCGATCGCGGAGACGACCGCGAGGTCGCTCATCACTCCGGGGACGGCCGTCGCGACGTCGAACGAGCGGCCGCGGCCCTCCCAGTCGACGAACGTGCCGGACTTCTCGGCCACCGCGGCGACCGGGAGCACCACGTCGGCCCGGTCGGTCACCGCGCTGGCGCGGATCTCCAGGCTGACGATGAACGGCGTGTTCTCCAGCGCGGCGAGCGCCCGGCCCGGGTCGGCCAGGTCGTACGGGTCGACGCCGGCGACGACGAGCGCGTCCAGCTCACCGTCGAGAGCGGCGGTGAGGATGCCGTCGGTGTCGCGGCCCTCGGCCTCGGGGAGGGCCGAGACGTTCCACGTCCTGGCCACCTCGGCCCGGGCCGTCTCGTCCGCCACCGGGCGGCCGATCGGCAGCAGGTTGGGCAGCGCGCCGGCCTCGATCGCGCCGCGCTCACCGGCCCGGCGCGGCACCCAGGCGAGCTTCGCGCCGGCGGTCTGCGCGAGCCGCAGGACGGCGGAGAGCGCGCCCTGGGCGGTGGCGAGCCGCTCGCCGGCCAGGATGATCGACCCGGCGGGCAGCAGGTCGCTCCCCGAGTTGATCAGGTCGCCGATCGCCTCGGCCTCGCCGCCGGGCACGGTCCGCAGAAGCGTGCCGCCCATCTTGGTCAGGCCGGGAGTGGCGAACGGCGCCAGTGAGTAGACCTTGAGGCCCTTCTTCCGCGCGGCCTTGCGCAGCCGCAGGAAGACGATCGGGGACTCCTCCTCGGGCTCGAACCCGGCGAGGAGCACGGCCGGGGCCTGCTCCAGGTCGGTGTAGGAGACCTCGATGCCCTTGCCCGCGACCGCGTGGGCGAGGAAGCGCGCCTCCTCGTCCGACAGCGGCCGGGCGCGGAAGTCGACGTCGTTGACGCCGAGCGCGACCCGGGCGAACTTGCCGTACGCGTAGGCGTCCTCGACGGTGACCCGGCCGCCGACCAGCACGCCCGCCTTGCCGCGCGCCGCCGCGAGCCCCTTGGCCGCGACCTCGAGCGCCTCGGGCCAGGAGGTGGGGACCAGCCGGCCGTCCTCGTCGCGGATCAGCGGCGTCTTGAGCCGGTCGGGCTGGGTGGCGTACTGGAAGGCCCAGCGGCCCTTGTCGCAGTTCCACTCCTCGTTGACCTGCGGGTCGTCCCCGGCCAGGCGGCGGGTGACCCGGCCGCGGCGGTGGTCCGTACGCAGGGCGCAGCCGGAGGCGCAGTGCTCGCAGGCGCTCGGCGTGGACACCAGGTCGAACGGGCGGGAGCGGAACCGGTAGGCGGCGCCGGTCAGCGCGCCCACCGGGCAGATCTGGACGGTGTTGCCCGAGAAGTAGGACTCGAACGGCTCGCCGTCGGCGACGCCCACCTGCTCCTTGGCCCCGCGCTCGAAGAAGTCGATGAGCGGGTCACCGGCGATCTGGTCGGAGAAGCGGATGCACCGCGCGCACTGGATGCACCGCTCGCGGTCGAGCAGCACCTCCGTGGACAGCGCGATCGGCTTCTCGAACGTCCGCTTCTGCTCGACGAACCGGCTCTCGCCCTGGCCGTTCGACATGGCCTGGTTCTGCAGGGGGCACTCGCCGCCCTTGTCGCAGACCGGGCAGTCGAGCGGGTGGTTCAGGAGCAGCATCTCCATCACACCGCGCTGGGCCTTCTCGGCCACCGGCGAGGTGAGCTGCGTCTTGACCACCATGCCCTCGGCCACCTCGATGGCGCACGACGGCTGCGGCTTGGGGAAGCCGCGGCCGTTGCCCGCGTCGGTGATGTCCACCAGGCACTGGCGGCAGTTCGCCGCCGGGTCGAGCAGCGGGTGGTCGCAGAACCGGGGGATCTGGATCCCGAGCAGCTCAGCGGCCCGGATGATCAGGGTGCCCTTCGGCACGCTGATCTGGAACCCGTCGATGGTCAGGGTCACCATGGGCACGACGGACTGTTCCGGCTGAGTTGTCTGAACCGTCACTTGGACCCCCACACCGTGGAAGCAGCGGGATCGAACGGGCAGCCGCCGATCTCGAAGTGCTTGAGATATTCGTCGCGGAAGAGCTTCACCGACGAGTGGATGCAGCTCGTCGCGCCGTCTCCGAGGGCGCAGAACGAGCGGCCCAGGATGTTGTCGGCGATGTCGGTGATCGTGGCCAGGTCCTCCTCGGACCCCTGGCCCTTCTCCAGCCGCTTGAGCACCTGCTTGAGCCAGTAGGTGCCCTCGCGGCAGGGGGTGCACTTGCCGCAGGACTCGTGCGCGTAGAACTCGGTCCACCGCAGCACGGTCCGGACCACGCAGGTCGTCTCGTCGAAGATCTGCAGCGCCCGGGTGCCGAGCATCGAGCCCTTGGCGCCGACCGACTCGAAGTCGAGCGGCACGTCCAGGTGCTCGGCGGTGAAGATCGGCGTCGAGGAGCCGCCCGGCGTCCAGAACTTCAGCTCGTGACCGGCCCGGATCCCGCCCGCCATGTCGAGCAGCTCGCGCAGGGTGATCCCCAGCGGGGCCTCGTACTGGCCGGGCCGGGTGACGTGGCCGCTCAGCGAGAAGATGCCGAAGCCCTTGGACTTCTCGGTGCCCATGGAGGCGAACCAGTCGGCGCCGTTGGCCACGATGCTCGGCACGCTCGCCACCGACTCGACGTTGTTGATGACCGTCGGGCAGGCGTACAGGCCGGCGACCGCGGGGAACGGCGGCTTGAGCCGGGGCTGGCCCCGGTGGCCCTCCAGCGAGTCGAGCAGCGCGGTCTCCTCGCCGCAGATGTACGCCCCGGCGCCGCTGTGGACGACCAGTTCGAGGTCGTACCCGGAGCCGAAGATGTCCTTGCCGAGGTACCCCTTCTCGTACGCCTCGCGGACCGCGGCCTGGACCCGGCGGATGACGTGGAGCACCTCGCCGCGGACGTAGATGAAGGCGTGGTTGGCCCTGATGGCGTACGAGGTGATGATGACGCCCTCGACCAGGGCGTGCGGGTTCGCCATCATCAGCGGGATGTCCTTGCAGGTCCCCGGCTCCGACTCGTCGGCGTTCACCACGAGGTAGTGCGCCTTGCCGTCGTTCTGCGGGATGAAGCCCCACTTCATGCCGGTCGGGAAGCCGGCGCCGCCGCGGCCGCGCAGCCCGGAGTCCTTGACCATCTGGATGATGGCGTCCGGGTCCTGGCTCAGCGCCTTCCGCGCCGCGGCGTACTCGCCGTACCCCTCCAGGGTGAAGGAGCCGGGCTGGTCCCAGTTCCGGGTGAGGACGGGGGTAAGGGTGGTCATCGGTCGCTCACCGCTCCTCCGGGCGCCTCCCAGCCGTGGGCCTTGGCGACCTTCAAACCTTCCAGGGACGGTCCGGCGGCCGAGGGACCCTCGCCCGCGAGCCCGTCCGGCAGGCCGGCGAGGACCCGCGCGGCCTCCTTGAACGTGCACAGCTTCCCGGGGCCGCGCGTCGGCACGACCTCCTTGCCGGCGCGCAGGTCGTCCACGAGCTGCTTGGCCGACTCCGGCGTCTGGTTGTCGAAGAACTCCCAGTTGACCATCATCACGGGCGCGAAGTCGCAGGCGGCGTTGCATTCCAGCCGCTCAAGCGTGACCTTGCCGTCGGACGTGGTCTCGTCGTGGCCGACGCCGACGTGCTCGGACAGCTCGTCCCAGATCTGGTCGCCGCCCATGACCGCGCACAGCGCGTTGATGCAGACGCCCACGTTGTAGTCGCCCGCGGGCTTGCGCTTGTACATGGTGTAGAAGGTCGCCACGCCCACGACCTCGGCCTTGCTCAGGCCCAGCATCTCGGCGCAGAACTCGTACCCGGCGTCGGAGACGTAGCCGTCCTCCGACTGCACCAGGTGCAGCAGCGGCAGCAGGGCCGAGCGGGCCTTGGGGTAGCGGCCGATGATCTCCTTGGCGTCCGTCTCCAGACGCTCGCGGACCTCGGGCGGGTAGCCCGTGCTCATGGTCGCGCTCTCCTCCTCGTTCAACGGTCCACACCTCCCATGACCGGGTCGATCGAGGCGACCGCGGAGATGACGTCGGCGATCATGCCGCCCTCGCAGGTCGCCGGCACGGCCTGCAGGTTCGTGAAGGACGGGTCGCGGAAGTGCACGCGGTAGGGCCGCGTGCCGCCGTCGCTGACGACGTGCGCGCCCAGCTCGCCGCGCGGCGACTCCACCGCCGAGTACACCTGGCCGGCCGGCACCCGGAAGCCCTCGGTCACCAGCTTGAAGTGGTGGATCAGGGCCTCCATCGAGCTGCCCATGATGTGCGCGATGTGGTCGGGCGAGTTGCCGAGGCCGTCGGGGCCGAGCGCGAGCTGCGACGGCCAGCCGATCTTCTTGTCGTCGATCATCACCGGGCCGCCCTTCAGCGGGCCGGTCAGGCGGTCCAGCGCCTGCTCGACGATCTTGAGGGACTCCTCCATCTCGGCCATGCGGACGAGGTAGCGGCCGTACACGTCGCAGGTCTTCTCGGTCGGGACGTCGAACTCGTACGTCTCGTAACCGCAGTACGGCTGCGACTTGCGCAGGTCCCAGGGGAGCCCGGCCGCCCGCAGCATGGGCCCGGTGATGCCGAGCGCCATGCATCCGGTGAGGTCGAGGTAGGCGACGTCCTTCGTCCTGCGGGTGTAGACCGGGTTCTCGTCCAGCAGCTTGCGGATGTCCTTGATCCGCTCGGGCATGACCTTGAGGAACTCGCCGATCTTGTCGACGGCCCCCGCGGGGAGGTCCACGCTCACGCCGCCCGGACGCACGTACGCCATGTTCATCCGCAGGCCGGTGACGTACTCGAAGATGTCGAGCACCATCTCCCGCTCGCGGAAGCCGTAGATCATCGGCGTGGTGGCGCCCAGCTCCATGCCGAAGGTGGCGAGCGCCACCAGGTGCGAGGAGATCCGGTTGAGCTCCATCATCATCACGCGGATCGCCTGGGCCCGCTCGGGGACCCGGTCGGCGATGCCGAGGAGCTTCTCGACGCCCAGGCAGTACGCCGTCTCGTTGAAGATCGGCGCGAGGTAGTCCATGCGGGTGACGAACGTGACCCCCTGGGTCCACGTCCGGAACTCCATGTTCTTCTCGATGCCGGTGTGGAGGTACCCGATCACCGTGCGGGCCTCGGTCACCGTCTCGCCGTCGAGCGTCAGGACCAGCCGGAGCACGCCGTGCGTGGACGGGTGCTGCGGGCCCATGTTGATGACCAGGCGCTCCTCGGCCGACTCCGTGACGGTCTCGACCAGTTCGTCCCAGTCCTGACCGGCGACGTCGTAGACCTTGCCCTCGGTCGTCGTTGTACTCATGCGTACGACCTCCTCTGGTCCGGCGCGGGGGTCTCGGCGCCGCGGTACTCCACCGGGATGCCGCCGAGGGGGTAGTCCTTGCGCTGGGGGTGGCCCTCCCAGTCGTCGGGCATCTCGATGCGGGTCAGCGCCGGGTGCCCGTCGAAGACGATCCCGAAAAAGTCGTACGTCTCCCGCTCGTGCCAGTCGTGCGTCGGGTAGACAGAAACGGTGGACGGGATGTGGCGGTCGGAGTCGGGGCAGGCGACCTCGACGCGGATCCGCCGGTTGTGCGTGATCGAGCACAGGTGGTAGATGGCGCGCAGCTCGCCTCCGGTCTCGTCCGGGTAGTGGACGCCGGAGACGCCGAGCGACAGCTCGAAGCGCAGCGCCGGGTCGTCGCGCAGGTGCCGCATCACGTCGACCAGACGCTCGCGCGCGATGTGGAAGGTGACCTCGTCGCGGTCCACGACCACACGCTCGATCGCGTCGCCGGCGACGGGTTCCAGCGCGTCGGCCACGTCGTCGAAGTAGGACCCGTACGGCCGGGCGCTGGCGAGCCGGGCCGGGCGCCGCACGACCAGCCGGCCGTACCCGGAGGTGTCGCCGGTGTCGCCGGCGCCGAACATGCCCCTGCGGACGACGGGCTCGGGGGTCTGGTCCGGCGCCTCACCCTGCGGCACGCCGGGGAGGTTCTCGCTGCTCATCTGCTGGCTCCGCTCCACGAATCCCGCACGAGGCGGTCGTCTCTGGCGTTCGCGCTCATCTGTCCGCCCCCTGGTCGATCAACGGCAGCGTCCGCAGCGCCTGGAGTTCGAGCTCGTCGATCTGCTTGGCGCGGTGGGCGCCGAACTTCATGTTCTGGATCTTGTCGTGCAGCTTCACGATGGCGTCGATCAGCATCTCGGGCCGGGGCGGGCAGCCCGGCAGGTAGATGTCGACCGGCACGACGTGGTCCACGCCCTGCACGATGGCGTAGTTGTTGAACATGCCGCCGCTGGACGCGCAGACGCCCATCGCGATGACCCACTTGGGCTCGGCCATCTGGTCGTAGATCTGGCGCAGCACGGGCGCCATCTTCTGCGACAGGCGGCCGGCCACGATCATCAGGTCGGCCTGGCGCGGCGAGGCGGAGGCGCGCTCCATGCCGAACCGCGCGAGGTCGTGCTTGGAGGCGCCGGTCGCCATCAGCTCGATCGCGCAGCACGCGAGGCCGAACGTCGCGGGCCAGACCGAGTTCTTCCGCGCCCAGCCGGCCACCTGCTCGACCGTCGTCAGGACGAAGCCGCTCGGCAGTTTCTCTTCAAGACCCATGGCTAATCCCAATCAAGACCGCGGCGCCGCCACACGTAGGCGTACGCCACGAGGACGGTGACGATGAACAGCACCATCTCGACCAGCCCGAACAGGCCGAGACTGTCGAACGCGACCGCCCACGGATAGAGGAAGATGATCTCGATGTCGAACACGATGAACAGCATCGCTGTGATCATGTACTTGAGCGGGAAGCGCCCACCGCCGACGGGCTGCGGAGTCGGCTCGATGCCGCATTCGTAGGCGTCCAGCTTGGCGCGGTTCCAGCGCTTCGGCCCCGTGAAGGGGGCGATACTCACGGAGAACACGGCGAACCCCGCCGCGAGGACCGCGAGCACCAGGATGGGCACATACAGCTCCATGGCTACATGTCCTCGTTTGCTCGGTGGAAAAGGGTGATCAATCTCATGCGGACGGAGCCACCTTGGAGAGGGCGTTGATGATCCGGTCGGAGGCGTCGCCCCGCGGGTCGGTGAGATTGCCCAGGAGTTTCAGCGCGAATCTCATCAGCCGCGGATGCGGCATGGCGTGCCGCGTGGCGAAGTTCATCACGCCGGGCCTGCCGATGGCCTCGACGAAGTATCGGCCCAGCGTGAAATAGCCACCATAGGCGTCCTTGAGGATCTGCGGGTAGGCCCGCAGCACCCGTTCCCGGCGGGCGGGGGTGGGCTGGGAGAGCGCGGTGACCACGGCGTCGGCCGCGGTCCGGCCGGTCTCCATGGCGTACGCGATGCCCTCGCCGTTGAACGGGTTGATCATGCCGCCCGCGTCGCCGACGAGAACCAGCCCCCGGGTGTAGTGCGGCTGCCGGTTGAAGCCCATCGGCAGCGCCGCCCCCCGGACGGGGCCGGTCATGTTCTCCTCGCTGTACCCCCACTCGGCGGGCATGTTCTTCACCCAGCGCCTGAGCAGGTCGCGGTAGTCGATGTTCTTGAACGCTTCGCTGGTGTTCAGCAGCCCGAGACCGACGTTCGAGGTGCCGTCGCCGACGCCGAAGATCCAGCCGTACCCGGGGAGGAGCCGGTCGCCGTCCCACAGCTCCAGCCACGTCTCCAGGTAGTCGTCGTCGTGCCGGGGGCTGGTGAAGTAGGTCCGCACGGCGACGCCCATCGGGCGGTCCTCCCGCTTGTGCAGGCCCATGGCCAGGGAGAGCCGGGTGGAGTTGCCGTCGGCGGCGACGACCAGGCGCGCGCGGAAGGCGACCTCCTCGCCGTCCTGCCTGGCGGTGACGCCGACGACGTGGCCGCTGCGCTCGTCGAGGACCGGGCCGGTGACGTTGACGCCCTGCAGCAGCGTGACGCCGGCGCGCACGGCGTTGTCGGCCAGGATCTGGTCGAAGTCCTTGCGGGTGCGGACCAGGCCGAAGTCGGGGAAACTGGCCAGCTCGGGCCAGTCGAGCTCGAAGCGCAGGCCGCCGCCGACGACGCGCAGGCCCTTGTTCCTGGTCCAGCCGGGGGCGTCGATGTCGACGCCCATCGCGATGAGCTCCTTGACCGCCCTCGGCGTGAGCCCGTCGCCGCACACCTTCTCGCGCGGGAAGCGGGTCTTCTCCAGGAGGAGGACGGTGAGGCCGGCCTGGGCGAGGTAGAAGGCGGCCGTCGATCCCGCGGGGCCGGCGCCGACGACGATGACGTCGGCGTCCCGTCCGCCTTCAGAGGCCGGCGTCCGGTGGGACGCCGCCGATCTCGGCCACGCAGGGGCTGACTCGCTCACGGGGGACCTGATTCCTGTCCTCTGACGAAGATCTCCACTGGTACGGGACCTTCGTGCCTTTGTGAACCACTTCACAAACTGTCGGCCGAAGTCTAACCCCTCTTGCGCGTTCCATGTCAGAGGGGTGCGCCTACCTCTGGGTAACTTTGGGTTTTACCGCCCGATGGAGCGCCACGATCCCCAGCGAGAGGTTACGCCAGGCCACCTTCCCCCAGCCCGACTCCTGGATGACGCGCGCGAGCGCCGCCTGGTCCGGCCACTCCTGGATCGACTCGGCGAGGTACTCGTACGAGTCGGGGTTGGAGCTCACCGCCCGCGCCACCTGAGGGAGCAGCTTCATGAGGTACTGCGAGTAGACCAGGTCGAAGGACTTGATCGGCGGCCGGGAGAACTCGCAGATCACGAGGCGGCCGCCCGGCCGGGTGACCCGCAGCAGCTCGCGGAGCGCCTCGTGGGTGTCGGCCATGTTGCGCAGCCCGAACGAGATGGTGACCGCGTCGAAGGCGTCGTCGGCGAAGGGCAGCCGCAGCGCGTCCCCCGCGACGAAGCTGACGCCGCGCACCCCGCCGCCCGACAGGCCGGAGCCGCCGCGCCGCTCCACTCCGGTGCGGAGCATCCCGAGAGAGAAATCACAGGCGATCGCGCGCGCTCCGAGCAGGGTGAAGGCGTCGGTCGAGGTCCCGGTGCCGGCCGCGAGGTCCAGCACCAGCTCGCCCGGCCCCGCGTCGATCGCGGCGGCCGTGGCCTTGCGCCAGAGCCGGTCCTGCCCGAGGGAGAGGACGTCGTTGACGAGGTCGTAGCGCCGGGCCGTGCGATCGAACATCGCGGCGACCTCGTGCGGCTGCTTGTCCAGGGAAGCGCGCGTCATGGAGGCAAGCCTAGGCCGCGCCGGGGACGCCATCTCCCCACCCGCACCGAATGCGCGGAACGTAGCACATTGATTACGAAGGGTGTGCTAGTACTTCGGGAATGCTTGCCAGACACTCCACCGCACTGCTTATCGCGGCGCTCGCCGTACTCCCCGCCGGCACAGCACAGGCCGGTGTCAGGCAGCCCGCCGTCGTCTCGCAGAAACCGGTCGCCAACACCCCCCACGTGCTGGACGGCATCGTGAACGCGATCACGCTGGTCGGCGGCACGGTGGTCGTCGGCGGGGACTTCACCGCCGTCAGCGACGCCGGGAGCGACGAGCAGCTGCCCCGGCAGAACCTCTTCGCCTACGACCTGCGCACCGGACGGGTGCTGCGCGACTTCGCCCCCGAGGTCAGCGCGCCGGTCTACGCCCTGGCCTCCGGGACGGACGGCACGGTCTACGTCGGCGGCTCCTTCGACTTCCCCGGCCGCGCGCTGGTGCGGCTCAGCCTGGCCGACGGCTCGACGGTGGACTCCTTCGACGCGCCCGCCTACGGGGGTGACGTCTCCGCTCTCGTCCTCCAGGGCGACCGGCTGTACGTGGGCGGCGACTTCATCCAGATCGGAGGCACCCCCCGAACGGCCCTGGCCCGGCTCGACGCGGCGACGGGGGCCGTGGACCCGGACTTCACGATCACGCCGGGCGATCCGCGCGGGACGACCGTCAAGGTCTACGCCATGGCCGCCACCCGGGACCGGCTCGCCATCGACGGCTCGTTCACCACGGTGGACGGGCTGCGCCGTCCGCAGGTCGCGCTGATCGACCTGGTCGGGAACCGCGTGGCCGACTGGCGCACCGAGGCGTACGCGCCGTCCTGCATGGCGGTGTTCCCCTGGTACGTGCGCGGCCTCGACTTCTCACCCGACGGCAAGTTCTTCGTCGTGGTGACGACCGGCGGCCCGGCTCCGCGCACCAGCAAGCTGTGCGACTCCGCCGCCAGGTTCGAGACGTACTCCCGGGGCAATGACATCCGTCCGACCTGGGTCAACCTGACCGGCGGCGACTCGCTCTACTCCGTCGCTGTCACCAACGCGGCGGTCTACGTGGGCGGCCACCAGCGCTGGCTGGACAACCCCAAGGGCTCCGACAACGCCGGGCCTGGATCGGTCCAACGGCCGGGCATCGGGGCGATCCACCCGGCCACGGGCAAGGCCCTCGCCTGGAACCCCACACGCACCCGGGGAATCGGAGTAAAGGCGTTCCTGACGACAAAGAGCGGGCTTTTGGTGGGAAGCGACACGACGAAGCTCGGGCATGAGTACCATGCCCGGATCGGTATGTTCCCGTTGCCCTAGTTTCCGGCTGGCCTCTCGCGTTTCTGCGCCACCTGGGCGCTGACCGCGTCACGCTGCTTGGACAGGAGCACGTAGCTGGCCAGGCCGCTGACCAGGAAGGCGGCGATCAGCAGCAGGTACGTGCGCAGCCCGAGCAGATAGAGCACCGCGAGGGCCACGGCGAACAGGCCGAGACGAGAGAGCGTGTAAACGACAACGGGACGCACACCGTCGAGGTTACGTCACGGGGACGAGTGACTCTCTTCGCATCCCGCACGAGCACTGCTAGTGTGCCCAAGAGGGCGCTTTTGTAAAGAAACACCCATGAGCACCCCAAAGAGGCTCTATCATATAACAATCGGGCACTGAGCCGATAACAACCCGTGATCTTCTACGAAAACCACGGATAAATCAGGCTTCGCTCGGCACACTGGTTACCTGTCCGCCCGCTGCAGGACGCGGGATGCGAGGGGGAGAGATTGTGGAGAGTAGCAGCGAGCGACTGCTGACCCCTGGAGAGGTTGCCGCCCTCTTCCGGGTCGACCCGAAGACCGTGACACGTTGGGCCGCGGCGGGACGAATCAGCAGCATCCGTACCCCCGGGGGGCACCGGCGGTTCCGAGAGTCGGAAGTGCACGCCCTCCTCCGTGGAGAGGACGTCCTGACGGCCGACCGGCCTAACGGCGACTCACCTCGGGTCTGATACACCGACCAGGTGATCCTGCGTGCCACCCGGATGCCGCAGGGTCACCCGCGTCAGATGGCGCCGCTCTCCCGGGCCGCTTCCCCCGGGCCCGCACTCCCGGCGCCGTCCACCGGGGTGCCGGACGTCCTCCGGCGCCGTCTTCCGCCGCCGCACGCCACGCGGCGTCCTGCGCTCGTCAGCGCGCGTCCTGCTCGTCCGCGTGGCCCGACCCCTCGTCCGGTGACGCCGCCGTCTCCCCCGGGGCCGACGGCGTGTCCCGCGCCTCGGCGTCGGCCTTGAAGGCGAGGAACTCCCGCTCCAGATCGTCGTTCTCCTCGCGCCACCGGCGCCGCCGCTCGGCGTGCTCCTCCTCGGTGACCGACTCGGCGAGCCACCGGTCGTAGTCCGGCTCCCCCGGGACGACGTCGACGTACGCGTTGCCGATCAGGCGGCCGTCGTCGCTCGTCAGTGATTGCGGCACGCGCAGTGTCCCGTCAGTGAGCCGGATCACGTACATCCACGATCACCTAGATTCCGTAGCGCCGGTTGAAGAACAGCATCACGTTCAGCGCCGCCCGCGTGTCACCGCCCAGCATGTCCACCAGGGCCGGACGCTGCCGGGATGCGATCGCGGCGAACGCGTCGGCGAAGAACTCCTTCCGCCCCAGCCCACCGGGCTGCCGGTGGAACGCCGAGGCGAACAGCGGGAAGCATTCCTCGTACAGCGCGGCGAACTCGGGTGAGTCGGAGACCCACTCTCCCGGATGGGCGTCCACGTCGTCCAGAGCATGACCGACTTCGTGCATCATCACGTCGGGTGTCGGGGATGGACGGTCGCCCACCACGATCTTGCGATCGCCGTACGCGCCGGCGCAGGCGTCCCAGGTGGCCCGGCCGGACGGCAGCGGCGCGCCGCGCAGATAGCCCATGTCGTCGAGGTCGGGGACGCCGCCCCGGCCGACGTAGATGCCGTCCAGGGTCGTGGCGAGCATCAGCTTGAGGTTCTCGGGCAGCCGCGCGAGGCTGTCCACGGCCCGTACGGCGTCCGCCGAGGGCGGCCCGTCGGCGGAGTCCCACTCGCGGTGGAGCACCCGTTCGAGCGGCCCGCAGTGCCGCAGGCCGTCCCGCAGGTCCGGGGCGTCCGGCCCGTGCGGCCGCGCCCGCGCGGGCAGGTCGTCCAGCTCGAAGTCGCTCCAGGCGTACCGCGGGCGGTCCACGACCGGGGCGGTGACCGCGTGGACCCGGTCCGCGGGGCGCTCCCGCGGCCCGTCCTGGAAGTGTTCCTGGAACCGCTCCGGCACGCGCTCCTGGAGACGTTCCCTGACGCGCTCTGGGGGGCGCTCCGGCACGTCGGCGCCCCGCCCCTGCTGGGTGTACGCCCCGCGCTGCCACCACCGCGAGCCGCGCCGGTGGCGGCCCCTGTCACCCGGTTGCGCCATGGTCCCCACCCGTCGCCTCGCGGGGAGCGGACGCGTGTGGCGCCCTCCCCAGGTCGCGCCCCGGCGGGATCGCTCCGCCTACGGTGCCCATGTGCTCACTCGTCCCTCGCTCTGGGCGGTGCCCACCGCCGCGCCGGGCCCGGAGCATGATCCGGAGGCGCGGTACCGGGTCCACCGTACGTTGCCCGTCCGGGCTCCGCCATCCCCCAAGTCACGGCCTCCGGGACGCGGAAAGCCCTACGGCTACGGCAACGGCGGCCCGATCAAGCCGCGACATGGCTTACCGTGTGGGCATGCCTAGCGTGATTCTCGGTCTGGCGCTGCTGGCCTTCTGGCTCTACTGCCTGTTCGACGTGATCACGACACCGGAAGGCGCGGCGCGCAACCTCCCCAAACTGCTGTGGGTGCTGATCGTGCTGTTCCTGGCCGCTGTCGGCGGCGTGTTCTGGCTCGTCCTGGGACGTCCCCGCGGCGGCGACGCCGTACTGGGCGGGGCGGCGCCGCCGGAGGGGTGGGACGAGACACGGCAGCGGCCCCCGCACGCCGAGGCGCCACGGGGGCCGGACGACGACCCTGAGTTCCTGCGCGCGCTGGAGCGCCGGCTGCGGAACGAGGAGTGACCTTCCGGGCCACGCACTCCGAGGCGTGGCCCGCGGGTCCGACGGTTACTTGGGCACGTCCGCGTAGGAGTGCAGGCCGCTGAAGAAGATGTTGACGCCGACCAGGTTGAACAGCAGGCAGGCGAACGCCACCAGCGACACGATCATGGCGGCCTTGCCGCGCCATCCGGCGGTCGCGCGGGCGTGCAGGTAGGCCGCGTAGGCGATCCAGGTGATGAAGGACCAGACCTCCTTGGGGTCCCAGCCCCAGTAGCGGCCCCAGGCCCGGTCCGCCCACAGGGCCCCGGCGATGACGGCGAACGTCCAGATGGGGAACGCGATCACGATCGCGCGGTGGGCGATGCGGTCGAGCTGCTCCTTCGACGGCAGCACCGACACCCGGCCGTCGTTGCGCACCAGGTAGAGGACGGCGCACACCCCGGCGACCAGGAACAGACCGCCCGCGACGACCGCGGCGGTCACGTGGATGGCGATCCAGTACGAGTTGAGCGCGGGCATCACCGGCCCGGCCTGGACGTGCAGGAAGAGGACGGCGAAGCCGAGCCCGAGCGCCGCGGCGACCGTCACGAACGCGCCGAGGAACCGGATCGGCTGCCGGGTGAGCAGGACGAGGAACGCGCTCACCGCGGCGAAGCACAGGGCCACGACGAACTCGTACATGTTGCCCCAGGGCCAGCGGTCCACCGCGAAGCCGCGGGTGAGGATGCCGCCGAGGTTGCACGCCCAGCCGAGCCAGGAGATGACGACCGCGACCGCCCCGGCCTTGACGGCCCAGCCGGCCGGGGCGGCGGGCGTGGCGGTGCTCGGGGCGTCCGGCTCCGCCTCGGCGGACGCGGAGGAGTCCGATCCGGCGGCGCCGACGGAGACAAGCCGGCGGCTCTTCGCCGGGGCCGCGGCCGTGCGGGCCCTGCCGAAGGCCAGCTCCAGCGCGTAGGCGATCATGGCGACGAGGTAGAGCAGGACGGTCACCAGGATGAGCTGGTCGCTCAGCGTGGCGAGGCCCTCGTTGACCTGGGCTGGCGGCATCTTCTACTCCTCGGCCGAGCGGTTGCTCGGCGAAACGGGCTCGCGGTCGGGCACGGAGTCGTCCTCGGACCGGTCCTCGGGCTGGGAGCGCTCGGAGGGCTCGGAGGGGGCGGCACCGCGGAGCTTCGTGACGATCTCGGCGAACTCCTCCGTGAAGCTCGCGCCGCCGCCTTCGGTGCGGGTCAATCCTCCCACCGTGACCTGTCGGCCCCTCACCCGCACCCACACCCGGCGGCGCTGCACGGTCAGCGACAACACCAGGCCGAGCACGGCCGCCGCGGCGGCGATCAGGGCGGGCATCCGGCCCGGGTCGTACGCGGTCTGCAGGCTGATCCACTCCTTGACCCCGGTGAACTGGATCGTCCCCGCGCCGTCGGCGAGCTCCAGCGTGTCGCCGACGTTGAGCGGCTTGGGCTGGGTGGACATCTTGCCCAGCGGCTTCAGGTTGTCGGTGTCGAGCTGGTACACCGACTGGGGCTGGCCGGACTTCAGCCCGAGGTCGCCGGAGAAGGGAAAGACCTGGACCGTCGGGTTGGCCGCGCCAGGGAAAACCGACACCCAGGTGTCGCCGTTCGGCACGGTGGTCGGCAGGAAGCGGACCAGGAAACCGAGCTGGTCGGGCTGGGCGTCGGGCACCTTGATGACGCACTCGGAGGTGTAGGTCGCCTGGTCGTTGGCCAGGCAGGGGACCGCCCCCTCGTACGCCGTGTGGCCCTTCCCGTCGGTGACCTTGAACGTGGGCGCGTAGCCGTGGCCGAGCAGATAGGTCAGCGTGCCGTCCACGTCGAGCGGCTCGTTGACCTTGAGCTCGACGTCACGCGGCCGCGACGACGGCGTGTCCTGCACCGACAGCGTGGCCGCGTAGTCGAGGGGCTGGCCCCGCTTCTCCCCCGCCGCGACGTACGTGGCCTGGAAGTCCTTCAGCGTGAACGAGAACGGCTGGAGCGACTCGGCCGACACCTGCTGTCCCGGGATGAAACGGTCGTAGGCGGCGACGGTGTTGGCGAAGCCCTCGCCCTCGACGACCAGGACGTTGCCCCGGTAGCCGAACAGGGCGCCCGCTCCGACCGCGAACAGCAGCGCGAGCAGCGAGATGTGGAACAGCAGGTTGCCGGTCTCGCGCAGGTAGCCCTTCTCCGCGCCGACCCAGTCGGGGCCGGTCACCACCCGGAACCGGTCGCGGCGCAGCCTCGCCGCCGCCTCCTCGACGGTCAGGTCGCTTTCGAACGACGCGCTCTGCGGGAGCCGGTTCAGGTTGCGCGGCGCGGCCGGCGGCTTCCTGCGCAGCTCCTTGAAGTGGACGACCACCCTCGGGAACACGCACCCGGCGAGCGAGAGGAACAGCAGCAGGTAGATGGCGGCGAACCAGGGCGACGTGAAGACGTCGAACATCCAGAACCGGTCCAGCCATTCGGCCTCGGTCGGGCTGTTCTCGAAGTACTGGGCGACCCGGCCGGGATCGACGCCCCGCTGCGGATAGATCGACCCCGGCACCGAGCCGAGCGCGAACAGGAACAGCAGGATCAGGGCGGTGCGCATCGACGTGAGCGTCCGCCACCCCCAGCGCAGCCAGCCGACCACACCGAGCCCCGCCGGACGCGGCTCCCGCTCGGTCACCTCGGTTTCCTCGCTCTTCGTCGTCATCTCAGATCACCGGCTCGAATCCGCCCACCCACACCTGCAGGCCGGCGATGAGTTCTCCCCAGAGGCCGGTCACCAGGAGGATCCCGACGGCCACGAGCATCGCGCCCCCGATCCTGGTGATCAGCCGGGAGTGGCGGCGGACCGCCTTGAACGCGTGCAGCGCCCGCCGGTAGGCCAGCCCGGCGAGCACGAACGGCAGCCCCAGCCCCAGCGCGTACGCGAAGGCGAGCGCGGCGCCCCGGGCGGCGCTGCCCTGGTCGACCGAGAGCGCGAGGACCACGGCGAGCGTGGGCCCGATGCACGGGGTCCAGCCGAGGCCGAAGACGACGCCGAGCAGCGGCGCGCCCGCGAGGCCCGCGGCGGGCACCTTGTGGATGCGGAGGTCGCGCTGCAGCCCCGGCACCAGCCCGATGAAGGCCAGCCCGAGGACGATCGTGACGACGCCGAGCACCCGCGTGATCAGGTCGATGTTGCCGAACAGCACGCCGCCGAGGCCGCCGAAGAGCGCTCCCCCGAGCACGAACACCGCGGCGAACCCGAGGACGAACAGGACGCTGCCCAGCACCATCCGGCCCCGCCTGGCGTCGCTGCTCATACCCGTGACGTACGACAGGTAGCCCGGCACCAGCGGCAGCACGCACGGCGAGAGGAAGGACACCACGCCGGCCGCGACCGCGATCGGCACCGCGACCAGCAGCGAGCCGGACGCGACGGTGGTGGCCAGATCAGCCGCGCTCATCGGCGACCTTGTCGATCGCGGCGAGCAGGTCGTTGTACTTCACCGCGCCGAGCGCGCGGGCGGCGATCCGGCCCTGGCCGTCGATGATCAGGGTGGACGGGATCGCCGCGGGCGGGACGGTGCCCTGGAAGGAGAGCAGCACCCGGCCCGCCTGGTCGAAGATGCTGGGATATCCGGGCTGCAACGAGCGGTCGTACGCCTGGGCGGCGGCCTTCTGGTCCTTGAAGTTGACGCCCAGGAACTGGACGCCCTTGTCCTTGGTCTTGGCCGCGATGTCCTTGAGCACGGGCCCCTCGGCCCGGCAGGGGGCGCACCAGGACGCCCAGAAGTTCAGCACGTAGACCTTGCCGGAGCCGAGCTTCTCGGTCGCGCCGTCGAGGGTCGTGCCCTCGATGGACGGCGCCGTACGGCGGCCCGCGGCGTCGAAGACCGTGACCTTGCCGTCACCCGCGACGAAGCGGGTGTCACCGGACTGCGGCTGCCCCTCCTGGTTGCCCGCGCACCCCGCGAGGGCTGTCACGGCAAGAGCGGTGCTCGCAGCGATCAGAGACAGACTCTTGGCGGACACGCGGGAGTATCTCCTATAACTACAACCGGTAGAGCTGTAACTCTACCCAGCGGATCCGGTGCTCCCGCCGCCGGGTTCACGCGCCGGGTACGGGGTTGCCGCGCAGCAGCCCGCCGGCGGGCTCGCTGTAGCCGATGCTCGCCAGCCGGTCGCCCTCGAACGTGAAACTGGTGAGGCTGGCGAGGGAGCACTGGCGGCGCCGCGGGTCGTGCCACAACCGCCGCCGCTCGGCCGCCAGGCGGATGATCCAGATGGGGAGCTGGTGGCTGACCAGCAGCGCCTCGTGCCCGCGCGCCGCCTCCCGGGCGTCGTCGATGGCCGCCTTCATCCGCAGGACCACATCGCCGTACGGCTCGCCCCAGGACGGGCGGAACGGGTTGACGAAGTGGCGGTAGGCGCGCACGTCCCGGAACACGCCGTTGCCTCCGGCCACCCGCAGCCCCTCGAAGACGTTGGCGGCCTCGATCAGCCGCTCGTCGAGGACCACCTCCGCGGCGAGGACGGCCGCCAGGGGCGCCGCCGTCTCCTGGGCCCGTTCCATCGGGGAGCTGCGCAGGACGACGATGTCCCGCCCGCCGACCGCCTTGGCGACGGTCTCGGCCATGAGCCGGCCGTTCTCCGAGAGGTGGTAGCCGGGGAGCCTGCCGTACAGGACGCCCTCGGGGTTGTGAACCTCGCCGTGACGGAGCAGGTGGACGACGGTGGTCTTGGTCATGGCAGGTGAGCCTACCCGCCGGTCAGGCGGCGGTCGCCGCGCGCTGCAGCGCGTCCACGGCGGCCCTGATCGCGGGGCGGCGGGCGGCGTCGGTGCGCCACAGGGCGTAGATGCGCCGTTCGAGCCGGGGCACGACGGGGATCGCGCGCACGCCGTCGGGCAGCCGGCCGCGGCCCAGGCGGGGGATCAGGGCGCACCCGTGGCCCGCGGCGACGAACGCGAGCTGCGTGGGGTACTCGTCCGCCATGCAGACGATCTCGGGCTCCTTCTCCGCCGATCTGAGCAGGAACATCAGGAAGTCGTGGCAGACCGTGCCGGACGAGCTGCTGATCCAGTCCGCTCCCGGCAGGTCGGCCAGCTCGATCTCCCGCTTGTCCGCGAGCGGGTGGCCGGCCGGCACGACCACGTCCGCGATGTCGTCGAGCAGCGCCGCCCGCGACAACCCCTCGGGGATGGCCATCGGGCGGTTCAGCCAGTCCTGCACCACGGCGAGGTCGATCTCGCCCCGGGTCACCTCGCGGATCTGCCGCTCCGGCTCGCGCTCGTAGACGACCAGGTCGAGGTCGGGGTGCTGCTTCTTGATCATCGCCAGCGCCCCGGGCATGATCCCCCGGGCCGCGGTCGGGAACGCGGCCATGACGAGCCGCCCGACCACGGTGCCGCGCAGCGCCTCGAAGTCGGCCTCCGCCGTCTCGACCAGGGCGAGGATCCGCTCCGCGTGGTCGGCGAGCAGCCCGGCCGCGTCGGTGAGCTTCACGCCGCGCCCGTTCCGCTCGACGAGGACCGCGCCGGTCTCGCGTTCGAGCTTGGCGAGCTGCTGCGAGATCGCCGACGGGGTCACCATCAGCGCGTCGGCCGCGGCGGCGACGGAACCGTAGACGGCCACCGCGTGCAGCGCCTTCAGCCGGTTCAGATCCAACATGTAAGTGAGTCTAAACGGTGGACACGCGAAAAGCGCGCCATCGCTGAACTGTCGCGCGCGCCGGAACAGAGCGTCACGGCGTCACGGCCTCACAGCGTGGCGGCGGCGGCCTTGGCGGCGAGCGGAAGCGCCTCGACGACCCGCGTCAGCGCCTCCTCGTCGTGCGCGGCGGACAGGAACCACGCCTCGAACGCCGACGGCGGCAGATAGACCCCCTGGTCGAGCATGCCGTGGAAGAACGCGCGGTACGCCTCGGCGCCCTGCGCCTTCGCCGACTCGAAGTCGGTGACCGGCCTGTCGGTGAAGAAGATCGAGAACAGGTTGCCCGCACGCTGCAACCGGTGCGGGACACCCTCGGCCGCCAGCGCGTCGGAGGCGGCCCCGCTCACGGTCCGGGCGGCCGCGTCCACCCGCTCGTACACGCTCGCGTCGCAGGCCCGCAGCGTCGCCAGGCCGGCCGCGGAGGCCAGCGGGTTTCCGGCGAGTGTCCCCGCCTGGTAGACCGGCCCCTCAGGCGCGAGCAGCGCCATCACGTCGGCCCGCCCGCCGAAGGCCGCGGCCGGCATCCCGCCGCCCATGACCTTGCCGAACGTCATGAGATCCGCGTCGACCGGGTCCAGGCCGTACCAGCCGGAGGCGGAGACCCGGAAGCCGGTGAGCACCTCGTCGATGATCAGCAAGGCGCCGTACTGGGTGCAGAGCTCGCGCAGGCGCCGGTTGAAGCCGGGCGCCGGCGGGACCACGCCCATGTTGGCCGGGCACGCCTCGGTGATGACGCAGGCGATCTCGAACGTGCGGAACGCCTCCTCGACCGCCTCGACCGAGTTGTACGGCAGGACGATCGTGTCGGCGGCCGACGCGCCGGTCACGCCGGGCGTGTCCGGGAGGCCGAACGTGACCAGACCCGACCCGGCGGAGGCCAGCAGGGCGTCCACGTGGCCGTGGTAGCACCCGGCGAACTTGACCACCTTCGCCCGGCCGGTGAAGCCGCGCGCGAGCCGCACGGCCGACATGGTGGCCTCGGTGCCCGAGCTGACCAGCCGGACCTTCTCCACCGGCGCGACCCGGGAGACGATCTCCTCTGCCAGCAGCACCTCGCCCTCGGTGGCCGTCCCGAACGACAGGCCGCGGGCCAGCGCGCCCTCGACGGCCTCCATCACGGCCGGATGGCGGTGGCCGAGGATCATCGGCCCCCAGGAGCAGACGAGATCGACGTAGCGGTTGCCGTCCACGTCCGTGATGTACGGCCCCTGGCCGGAGGCCATGAATCTCGGCACTCCTCCGACCGCGCCGAACGCGCGCACCGGGGAGTTGACGCCACCGGGCACGATCCGCCGCGCCCGCTCGAACAGTTCCGCTGACTTCTCCGTACGGCTCACGCCTCCCAGCCTACGGGCGGGGCGAGGCGGCCCCTCACCCGCGGGGCTCCCGCCCGCGCGGCTCTCCCCCGGGCGAGTCACGCGCCGGGCCTCACTCGGGCGGTCTCACTCACCGGGTCTCACTCACCGGGCGTCACTCGCAGGCGTCGGCGAGCACGTCCAGGACGCGGAGCGGGTCGGGGAGGGGACGCCCGTCCGGGGGCCGCAGCCAGCTCACCACCGCGCCGGTCACCAGGGTCGAGGGAGGGGCGAGCACGTAGCTGTCGCGGCAGTGCCAGCGCAGGCCGGGCGAGGACTCGATCGTCGCCGGGTCGCAGTCGAGGTGGCAGGACCACCACTCGTCCTCGTCCTCGGGCGCGCCCCTCGTGGCGACATAGAAAAGGACCCGGTCGCCGTTCGCGGCGACCGGGCCCGTGTCCTGTCCGGTGGCGTCCATGACGGCCAGCGCCGCCGTTCCCGCCGTGGACGGTACGTCGAAGACGTCGAACACCCGGCCCGTGGGCAAGATCACGTTCGCGTCGGGGTTGAGCTCCCATCGGCGGGTGAGGAGGGCGGAGTCCACCGTCGCCTCCATCTGCCACGCCGGGGAAAGCGGGTGCGCGCCGGGGTCGGGACAGCCGACCCGGTCGCAGGAACACGCGCGCCCACCCTCGCTGAGCGGGTGGGCGCCGAGACAGCTCGCCCAGCCGAGCTGGGCGTACTCAAGTACAGACGTGATCTTCCGTGGCTTTCGATGCGCACGCCGTTTCGTCCGGCGGGCCAGCGGTGCCCCCACCATCGTGCTCCTCCCCCACGGATGCTCTTTTGCTGTACCTGATAATGCCCTTTACGGATCAGCGCGTGCCGCGCCACCCCCCGGCGAAGCCGCGCTACGCCCGCAGGCGGCGCGCTACCTCGGTGGCCCAGTAGGTCAGGATCATGTCGGCGCCGGCCCTGCGGATGCCGACCAGCGACTCCATGATCATCCGCTCGCGGTCGATCCAGCCGTTCGCCGCCGCCGCCTCGATCATGGCGTACTCGCCGCTGACCTGGTAGGCCGCCACCGGCACCTCGACCAGGTCGCGCACCTGCCGCAGGATGTCCAGGTACGGCAGCGCGGGCTTGACCATCACCGCGTCCGCGCCCTCGGCGAGGTCGAGCCGCACCTCGCGCAGCGCCTCGCCGACGGGGCCGCCCGGGTCCTGCTGGTACGCGCTGCGATCCCCGAACTGCGGCGCGCACTCGGCGGCGTCGCGGAACGGCCCGTAGAACGCCGAGGCGTACTTGGCCGAGTAGGCGAGGATCGGGACGTCGGCGAAGCCGTCGGCGTCCAGGGCCCGGCGGATCGCGGCGACCTGGCCGTCCATCATGCCGCTCGGAGCGATCATGCGCGACCCGGCCCGCGCCTGCGCGACCGCCGCCGACGCGTACCGCTCCAGCGTGGCGTCGTTGTCCACCTCGCCCGCGTCGGTCAGCAGGCCGCAGTGGCCGTGGTCGGTGTACTCGTCGAGGCAGGTGTCGGACATGAGGACCAGCGCGTCGCCGACCTCGGAGGCGAGGTCGGCGAGGGCGAGCTGCACGATGCCCCGGGGGTCGTCGGCCCCCGAACCGCGCGCGTCCTTGTGGAGGGGGATGCCGAACAGTATGACGCCGCCGACCCCGGCCTCCGCCGCCTCGTGGACGGCCTTGCGCAGCGAGTCGCGCGTGTGCTGGACGACCCCCGGCATGGACGCCACGGGCTGCGGGTCGGCGATGCCCTCCTTGACGAACACGGGCAGGATCAGGTCGGCCGGGTGCAGGCGCGTCCCGGCGACCAGGCGGCGCATCGACGCGGTACGGCGCAGCCGTCGCGGCCGCGCCACCGGAAATTCAGCGTTCACGATCGTCTTCTCCACTCGGACTGGACAGGCCCCCGGACCGCCCCGGCGCGCTTCGCCCGTACCGCGCGCCGGGGCCCGGTGACGTCACTTGAAGCGCCGGCGCGCCCCCCTGCGGTTCTGGGAGGGCCGGCGCGGCATCTCGCCGGCCGAGATGGCCGCGTGCCGCTGCTTGGCACCGTACTCCGCCAGGGCGGACGCGAGCGCGGAGGCGGACGGCCTGTCGGCCATCACGTCCACCCGCAGCCCGAACTCCTCGGCGGTCTTGGCCGTCTGCGGCCCGATCACGGCGATCACCGTCACGTTGTGCGGCTTGCCGGCGATGCCGACGAGGTTGCGCACCGTGGACGACGAGGTGAACAGCACCGCGTCGAAGCCACCGCCCTTGATCGCCTCGCGGATCGGGGCGGGCGGCGGCGCGGCGCGCACCGTCCGGTACGCCGTCACGTCGTCGCACTCCCAGCCCAGCTCGGTCAGGCCAGCGACCAGAGCCTCGGTCGCGATGTCGGCCCGCGGCAGCAGGACGCGGTTGATCGGGTCGAGCATCGAGTCGTACGGCGGCCACTCCGCGAGCAGCCCCTCCGACGACTGTTCGCCGGTCGGGACCAGGTCGGGCTTCACGCCGAACTCGACGAGGGCGCGGGACGTCGCCCCGCCGACGGCGGCCACCTTGAGCCCGGCGAACGCCCGCGCGTCCAGGCCGTACTCCTCGAACTTCTCGCGCACCGCCTTGACGGCGTTGGCGCTGGTGAACGCGACCCACTCGTAGCGGCCGGTGACCAGGCCCTTGATGGCGCGGTCCATCTGCTGCGGCGTACGTGGCGGCTCGACGGAGATCGTCGGCACCTCCTCGGGCACCGCGCCGTACGAGCGGAGCTGCTCGGACAGCCCCTCGGCCTGCTCCTTGGTGCGCGGCACCAGGACCCGCCAGCCGAACAGCGGCTTGGTCTCGAACCACGAGAGGCGGTCGCGCATGCCGACGGCGTCGCCGACGACGATCAGCGCGGGCTCGGTCATGCCCGCGTGCTTGAGGTCGGGGCCGATGCGGCCGAGCGACGACACGACGGTGAACTGCTCCGTGGTGGTGCCCTCGCTCGTCACCGCGACCGGGGTGGTGTCCGGCTTGCCCGCGGCGATCAGCGCCTTGGCGATCGGGACGGCGTCCGCGACGCCGTTGTAGATCACGAGAGTGCCCTCGCACCCGGCGTGCCGCGACCAGTCGTCCACCTGGGCGGCGTCGACGATGCGGAACTCGGGCACGGCCACCGCCGGCGGGATGCCGGCGTAGGTCAGCACGGCCGTCGCCGGCGGGACCCCGGGCACGATCTCGAAGTCCACGTCGGCCTTGGCGCAGGCCGCGACCTCCTCGGTGACCGAGGAGAAGAACGACGGGTCGCCGGGGCACACCCGTACGACGGTGCGCCCCGCCTTGGCGTCCTGCAGCGTCTTCAGCGAGATCGAGTTCTCGGCGGCCTCGGCGGTGACGTCCACCACCTCGACGTCCTTACGGCAGTGCCGCAGCAGCGGGGCGTACGCCTGCTGGTCGAGCACGACGACGTCGGCCCTGGACAGCAGGTCGGCGCCACGCAATGTGAGCAGGTTCTCGTCACCGGGGCCGGCGCCGACGAAGGCGACGAAACCCGATCGGGGCTCTGGAACGGTATTCGTGGGGCTCAATGGGCCTGCTCCCCCATCAACGTGCCGGCCCCCTCGGCGATCATGGCGGCCGCGAGATCACGGCCGAGGTCCATGGCCGCCAGACGGGGTCCGGAGGTGGACTTGCGCACTGACCGGACACCGTCGATGGCGACGACGGTCGCGGTCAGGTTGAGAATGTGCCCGTCATCGGAGGCGAACGCACCTACCGGCGCCGCACAACCGGCTTCGAGGGCGGAAAGCACCGCGCGTTCGGCGGTAACCGCCGTGCGGGTTCGCGGGTCGTCGAGGACGCCCAGCAACTCGATCAGGTCGGCGCGGTCGGCCGGGCACTCGACGGCGAGCGCACCCTGGCCGGGCGCCGGAAGCAGCTCGTCGACCTCGAAGATCTGCGAGATCTCGCCGTCGCGGCCCAAGCGGCGCAGGCCGGCGGTGGCCAGCACGACGGCGTCCAGCTCACCGGCGGCGATCTTGCCGATCCGCGTGGGCGCGTTTCCCCTGATCGGGACGTATTGGAGATCCGGCCGCAGGGCGCGGAGCTGCGCGACGCGGCGCGGCGATCCGGTGCCCACCCGGGCGCCGGGCGCCAGGTCGGCCAGCTTGGCGGAGCTCACCAGCGCGTCGCGCGGGTCGTCGCGCAGCGCCGTGGCGACGAGCGTGATCCGCGGGTCGTCGGCCGTCGGGAGGTCCTTGAGCGAGTGGACGGCGAAGTCGATCTCGCCGTCGATCAGCTTGTTGCGCAGCTCGCTGACGAACACGCCGGTGCCGCCGAGCTGGGTGAGGTTGGCCCGGCTGACGTCGCCGAACGTGGTGACGCCGACCAGCTCCACCTCGCGCCCGGTCAGCTCGGTGAGGCGCCTCGCCACCAGACCCGACTGGGTGGTGGCCAGCTCGCTCTTGCGGGTGCCCAGCCTCAGGGGGGCGGTCATGGCTCGACCTCCATCCGCGACACGGCCTCGGGCTTCTGCGGGTCCAGGTTGAACAGCTCGCGGAGCGCCTCCGCGTACTGGTCGCCGCCGGGCGAGGAGGCCAGTCGCTTCACACGTACGGTGGGCTCGTGGAGCAGCTTGTCCACGACCCTTCTGACAGTCTGCGCCACCTCGTCGCGCAGGCGTCCCTCCAGCTCGGGGACGCGGGAGATCAGCCGGCCCATCTCGGAGTCGACCACCTCGGCAGCCTTGCTGCGCAGCGCCACCACCGTGGGCGTCACCCGTGCCGCGCGCTCGGCCTCCAGGTAGGCGGCCACCTCCTCGGTGACGATCGCCTGGACCGCCGCGATGGCCTCGGCCCGGCCGCCGTCGCCGATGTCGTCGGCGACGCCCGCCTGCTGCATGGACTCGAGGTCGACCAGCGTCACGCCGGGCAGCGCCCGTACGGCGGGGTCGACGTCGTGCGGCAGGGCCAGGTCGAGCAGGAAGAGGTCACGGCCGCGGCCGGTCGCGCCGGCGACCGTCTCGGGCGTGATCAGGCATGTCCCGGCGCCGGTGCACGAGATGACGATGTCCGCCTCCGCGATCTCGGCGGCGATCTCGTCGAGCCGCACCGCGCGCCCGGCGACCGACTCGGCCAGCCGTACGGCGCGCTCGTAGGTGCGGTTGGCGATGACGATCTCGGTCACGCCGGAGCGGGCGAGGGTCGCCGCCGAAAGCGCGCTCATCGAGCCCGCGCCGACGACCAGGGCGCGCTTCCCGGCGATCGGGCCGACCTCGCGCTCGGCGAGGGTCAGGCCGACCCCGACGAGCGACGCGCCCGCGCGGTCGATGGCGGTGTCGGCGTGCGCGCGCTTGCCGACCCGCAGGGCCTGCTGGAGGAGCTCGTTGAGTACGGACCCCACGGTGCCCTGGTCCTGCGCGAGCTTGAGCGCGACCCGGATCTGGCCGAGGATCTGCCCCTCGCCGACGACCATCGAGTCGAGACCGCAGGCCACCGAGAACAGGTGGTGCACCGCGCGGTCCTCGTACTGCACGTAGAGGTGCGGGGTGAGCCGCTCCTGGGGGATGCCGCAGTGCGTCGCGAGCAGGTCGGTCACGGCCGTCACCGCGCCGTGGAAGCGGTCCACGTCCGCGTAGACCTCGACGCGGTTGCAGGTGGAGACGACCATCGCCTCGGAGACGGTGGGCTCGCGGCGCACGTCGAGGAGCAGCTTGGCGAGCGCGTCGCCGGTCACGGAGACACGCTCGAGGAGGGCCACCGGAGCCGTGCGGTGGCTGAGACCCACGACGAGGATGCTCATTGGCTCGCCTCGCCCAGCGCCGCCCCGCGCTCGCTCACTACGACCACCCCATCGGGCCACTCATCGCCCATCATGGGCCCCCCAGTCGCCTTACGCTGCTCGTGGAACGCAAGAATCTGCAGTTCAATGGACAAATCGACTTTACGGACATCGACACCGTCCGGCACCGTCAGCACCACGGGGGCGAAGTTCAGGATGCTGGTGACCCCCGCGGCGATGACGCGGTCGCAAACCTGCTGCGCCGCCGTCGCCGGCGTCGCGATCACCACTATGGACACCCCGCGCTTCCTGATCACTGACTCGAGCCCGTCGGCATGTTCCACCACGAGCCCGGCGATCCGCTCGCCCACCACGGCCGGATCGGCGTCGAAGAGGCCCGCGACCCGGAAGCCGCGGGAGACGAACCCTCCGTAGTTCGCGAGCGCTCGCCCGAGGTTACCCACCCCCACGATGGCGACGGCCCAATCCTGGGTGAGACCTAGCTCACGGGAGATCTGGTAGATCAGGTACTGGACGTCGTACCCCACCCCCCGCGTGCCGTACGAGCCGAGGTGGGAGAGGTCCTTGCGGAGCTTCGCCGAGTTCACCCCGGCCGCGACCGCGAGGTCCTCCGAGCTCACCGTGGCGGTGCCACGCTCGGCCAGCCCGTTCAAGGCACGCAGATAGAGCGGCAGTCTCGCGACCGTCGCATCGGGAATGCCACGCTCACGCGCTTGAGGGATACGGCGGGTCACTTGCCGGTGCTCCAGGGGGACGGACAGCCGGAGATCGTCCCCGACCGTACGAGTGGATGTAACCGATTTCGCGTTCCTACAGGTTAGTGCCTTTGTGAAGCGATGCACAAAGTAGGTGCCGGTTCACTGTCCCAAACCGCGTGCCCAGTCTCCAACTCGCCCCTGACCGTGCGGCCGCTTTGTCACGTCTTCGTCACGCGACCGTACGGGCACGGCGTGGCGGAGGACCGAGGAGAGCGCCGAATAGGCTGGCGTCATGGCACCCCGCGAGCATCGGATCACCCTCCTCGGCAAACCCGGCTGTCACCTCTGCGACGACGCCCGCGCCGTCATCGAGCGCGTGGCCGCCGATCTGGGCGTGCCGTGGGAGGAGCGGGACATCACCGCCTCCGAGGAAGATCACGCCAAATACTGGGAGATGATCCCCGTCACCCTGATCGACGGCGTCCAGCACGACTTCTGGCGCGTGGACGAGGCCCGCCTCCGTGCCGCGCTGACCGCCTGACGCTCGCGGCGGCGTCTGGTCGCCGCGCCTCCGGCACGACCGCTCGGGGCGCTCCTCGGGCGACTCCCGCCGCCGTCGCTCGGAGTCGCCTCGCTCCCCGCTCGCTCCTCAGCCGGTTCCCCGCCGCCCCTCACCTGAAGGTGGTGGGGAGGGGCACCACCTTGGCGGCGTTCACGGTCAGCTCGATGACGTTGGCCGCCAGCACCAGCGCCGTGCGCTCCGTGGCGAACCGCTCCATGTGCGGCTGGCGCTGGTGCTCCGCGTACCCCACCTCGTCGCGGTAGAGCTCGTACACGATGCGCTGGAGCGGCGCGGACTTCACGCCGTGGCACACGAAGATCAGCGTGTCCGGCTCGTTGCGCAGCACGGCCTCGACCGTCTCCTCGGCGAGCTTGTCGAACGCCTCTCCCGCGCCGTCCACCAGCGTGAACACGGTGAGCAGGCCGTAGATGTTCGGCGACGGCCGGACCGATCCGCCCTGGCCCCGGGGGGCGGCGGACGCGGCGGGGCCGCCGAACCCGACGCCGAGGTTCGCCGCCACGTCGGCGCCGAACACCGTGCCCGTCGCGGGCATCGCGTACTCGGGCCGGGCCGCCTGCCGCCGGTCGTACTCCGAGGGGCCCTGCGGCATGTTGTACTCCTGGCCGCCCGTGGGCATCGCGTAGTCGGCGTCCGCGGCCGGGGCCGCCGCCGGGGGCATCGTGTACTCCCGCCCGCGCCCGCCGCCGTACCCGTCCTGGCCCGGAGGGGCCCCGGGCTGCCGGGCGAAGCCGTCCGAGGGCTGCATCCGCGCCGCGTAGTCGACCTCGCCCTGCTCGCCCGCGCGGTACTCCGCGACGAGATCGCCGAGGCCCGAACGCCGTGGAGGCGCGGCCGCCGGCGGCTCGGACCGGACCTCGCCCCCGCGCCCGCCGCCGCGCGCCCACTCGTCGCCCGTCCGGTCGCCGGCCGCCTCCTCGTCGCCCTCGTCATCCTCGTCCTCGTACGGCGCGAGCGGCCGGGCGAGGGCGAACCAGACGCCTCCGGCGGTCGCGGCCATGGCGGCGACGACGACGATCCCGGGGAGCGCGAACTCCAGCGCGGCGGACACGGCGATGCCGCCAGGGGCGAGCGCGACCGTGGCGTTCATGTTGTCGAGGTCGTAGTCGTCGCCCCTGCGCCCGCGCAGCACCGCGATCACGAGCCAGATCACCAGCATCGCGATGACGACGACGTGGACGGCGCGCAGGAGCCATTCGGGCCAGATGTCCCAGAAGACGGCGGCCTCCGGGAACTCCTTGCCGAAGGTGGCGGTGATCGGGTCGACCAGCATGATCACGCCGCCGAGGCCGGTCAGCGCGCCGCCGATGAGCCATCCGGCGAAGCGCGGGAACGACTTCCTGGCCAGGAGCTGGGACACGCCGACGGCGAGCCAGAGCGGCCCGATCAGGGACCCGGTGAGCTGGAACAGCCGGAAGGTCACCGTCCCGAACCCGATCAACTGGCCCAGGGCGATCAGTCCCAGCGAGAGGCACATCGCCCCCGTGGTGATGCTCCACGCGACCAGCCATCCCGACGGCTTCTCGCGGATGCGGCCGACGACGACACCGGTGGTGATGGCGGCCAGAACGGCGCCGGCGAACGCGATGACAGCGACAACGACTTCCATGGTGGACCTTATGCTGCCGGACATCGCGCGCCGACCGGTAGCCGATGCCGCGTCCCGTTACGCGAAGTGATTACCATGCACGGCGGATTGTGTAATCTCGCGATGATTTCTAGAGTGTTCGAGCACGCCGACTCCCCTTCCCCCATGGGATCACCGGATGCCGACATCGTGGCCGTTCGCCGGGCTCTCCCCTCCAGCCACTGGAGTGGTGCGGCAGGCGCCTCCCGCCGTCCCCGCGGCGGCGCAGCTCGAACACGACGAGATGCGCACGCTGGTCCTGCGCGCCAAGACCGGCGACACCGAGGCGTTCGGCATGCTCTACGACCGTTACGTCGATCTCGTCTACCGCTACGTCTTCTTCCGCGTGGGTTCGCACGCGCTCGCGGAGGACCTGACGAGCGACACGTTCCTGCGGGCCCTGCGCGGCATCGCGGACTTCACCTGGCAGGGACGCGACTTCGGCGCCTGGCTGGTCACCATCGCCAGGAACCTGGTCACCGACCACTTCAAGTCGGGGCGCAGCCGGCTCGAAGTGTGCACGGGCGAGATCCTCGACACGCCTCTGGACGGCGACCACATCCCCGAGAACGCCGTCGTCGCCAGCATGGTCAACGAGCACGTGTTCCGGGCGATCACCCGGCTCAACCCCGAGCAGCAGGAGTGCGTCGTGCTGCGCTTCCTGCACGGCATGTCGCTCGCGGAGACGGCCATGATCATGGGCAAGCAGAGCGGCGCGATCAAGGCGCTCCAGTTCCGCGCGATCAAGGCCCTGGCCCGCGCGCTGCCCAAAGATCTCGGTTAGCTCACGTACCGTAACCCGGGCCCGGCCACCTCGTTGGGCAGGGCACAGACGTGGATCGGCAGCGGGGGATCTCGGGAGCGTTCATGGGCTGGTGGCGGCCGGGGCGCCGGCGACGGGCCAGGGGGACGGAGCGTGCCGCCGGCCGTGTCACCACGCGGATCGCCGAGGCCGGCTCCCGGATCGGCGCGGCTCCCCGGCCCGACTTCCGCGCGCGGCTGCGTGCGGACCTGCTGGAGGCGCACGCCGCCGAGCGGAGACCCGCCGCCGAGCCCCCCGCCGAGCGTCCCGAGGTCCGCCGCCCCTCCCCGCTCGTACGGCTCCGCCCTCTCGCGGTGTTCACGGTGCTCCTCGGCGTGATGTTCGCGACCGGCGCCCGCGCGTACGACTCGGTGCCGGGGGACATTCTCTACCCGGTGAAGCGGGCGGCGGAGGCGACCGTGCTGCGGCTGGCCGTGAGCGACGCGGAGCGGGCGAAGCGCGAGATGACGGCCGCCCGGCAGCGCGCGGCCGAGGCGGCGACGCTGGCCGGCGCCGCGGGCCCCGACCGGGACCGGCTGATCACCCAGGCCCTGGACGACATGGCGCGTACGACCCGGGCCGCGCTGAGCCGGGTCAGACGGCGCGCCGACCGGCCAGAGGGAGAAGAGGTACAGCGGTTCGCGCGCGAGCAGCGGACCATGGTGGAGCCGCTGCTCCCGAAGCTCGACCGGGAGAACCGCGACAAGGCGACCAGGTACCTCACCTACATCGACACCTTCGCCACGCCCGTCCAATGACGCGCCGCCCGGAATCCCGACGGAATACGGTCACACGGTGCTAACGCCGCGTACACCGTCATCCGCAGGCGTCCGGTTAAGCTGATGCCCTATGAGGCGGCTAATGCGACGGCGGGAAGCGGCGGAGATCGCGGGTGAGGTGGCGGCCGCGGCGGCGGTGCCGACCCCGAGCGCCGAGCCGGACCCGGCCGCCGCGGCGTTCTTCGACGTGGACAACACGATGATGCGCGGCGCCTCGATCTACCACTTCGCCCGCGGCCTGGCCTCGCGGGGCCTGTTCACCACCAACGACCTGGTGCGGTTCGCCCTCGGCCAGGCCTGGTTCCGGGTGCGCGGCAACGAGAACCCCGAGCACATCGCCAAGGCCAAGGAGACGGCGCTGGCCTTCGTCGCGGGTCTGAAGGTCGACGACGTGGTGCGCCTCGGCGAGGAGATCTACGACGAGGTCATGTCCGACCGCATCTGGTCCGGGACGCGCGCGCTGGCGCAGGCCCACCTGGACGCGGGGCAGCGGGTGTGGCTGGTCACCGCGACCCCGGTCGAGCTGGCCCGGGTGATCGCCCAGCGGCTGGGCCTCACCGGCGCGCTGGGCACGGTGGCCGAGACCGCGGACGGCGTCTACACCGGCCGGCTGGTCGGCGACCTCCTGCACGGCCCGGCGAAGGCGGAGGCGATCCGGGCGCTGGCCCGCAGGGAGGGGCTCGACCTGTCCCACTGCTCGGCGTACAGCGACTCGGCCAACGACCTGCCCATGTTGTCGCTGGTCGGCCGGCCCTGCGCGATCAACCCGGACAGCGAGCTGCGCGAGCACGCCAAGGAGAACGGCTGGCAGATCCGCGACTTCCGCACCGGACGCAAGGCGACGCTGATCGGCCTGCCGATCGCCGCGACGGCGGGCGCGGTCGCGGGCGGCATCGCGGCGGGCATCGCGCTGCGCAGGCACTACCGCTCGTCCTGAGCCCTCCGGCCGGTCAGCGCGACGCGAGGCGGGTGGCGCGGTCGAGGAAGTCGCCGAGCGCCTGGTTGACTGCGTCCGGCCGCTCGAAGCCGATCATGTGACCGGCGCCGGGGACGACGGTGAGCCGCGCGCCGGGCAGGGACTCCGCGATCCTGCGGCTGTGCTCGGGAGGGGTGACGCGGTCGTCCTCCCCGACCATGACGAGGGTCTCGACCGCGCTGAGCGCTGTGAGCGCGGCCAGCTTGTCGTGGACGCAGAGGCCGCGGAAGAAGCCGACCATCACCTCGGTCGGGGTGGCCGCCGCCACGTCGCTGACGAAGCGCACGTGGTCGGGCCGGGCGCCGCCGCCGAAGGCGATGAAGCGGGCCACCGGCAGGTGGGTGCGGGTCTTCAGGGCGACGCTGCGGTCGATCCACGCCGCGCGGGCCAGCATGCCCTCGAACACGATCGGCGTGATCAGTCCGGCGATCCGGCCCACCGGCCACGGGAGGCCGAACGTGTGCCGGGACAGCCCGCCGGACGACGTGCTGAGCATGGCGACGCCGCGCACCCGGGAGGCGAGCAGCTCCGGATGCCGGGCGGCGAACGCCATGATGCTCATGCCGCCCATCGAGTGGCCGACCAGCACCACCGGCACGCCGTCGGGCACGGCCTGCTCGATGACCGCCGCCAGGTCGTCGCCGAGCCGGTCGATCGTGCAGTCGTCGATCGGTCCGGTGGAGGAGGCGCCGTGCCCGCGCTGGTCGTAGAAGACGAACGTGGCCCGGCGGCCGGCCAGGGCCTCGCGCTGGATGTGCCAGCAGTGCCGGTTCATCATCCATCCGTGCGCGAACACCACGGCCACCTCGGGATCGGGATGCTCGTCGACGTCGGCGGCGAGGTGCACACCATCATCTGTGATCACGGTCATCGGCTTGCCGACGAGGCAGCCGATCCGGGAGTCGCCCACCACGGCCGGTACGGCTTCCGCCCGCCGCCGGACCACCCCGGCGGCGTATCCCAGTGCCATACCGGCGAGCAGTACTTTCCGTTTTATCCCGCTTTGGTGCATGATGTACTCCTCTTGGTGGGGTACACCATACCGACCGGTAGCAGCCATTGTTAGACCCCGAGACCGATAAGCCCGGGTAAAAAATGCGGGGCCGGAACGACCGGAAGGTCAGCCGGACGCGCCCGGTGAGGCGCGGACCAGCGTGACGGTGGCGCTGTAGGCGTCGGCCCCCTGCGGGATGTACATCAGCGTGAGAGCCGAGCGGCTCGCCTTCATCGTGAACGCGCCCACCTGGGAACACCGGGTGCCCTCGGTGATCGTCTCGCGCAGGAGGAACCGCCCGTCCGGGGCGCGGCCGGCCAGGGTGAGACGCCCGCTGCATCCCAAATCCGGGTAGCGGACGGTCGCGGAGCGCGCCCCGGCCCGGATGGTCACGATCATGGGGTGGCTGCGGCCGTCGCTCTGCGCCAGCGCCCCCTTCCACGCTCCTTGGAAGGCCCGGGAGAAGCGTGGCGGCGCCGGGGCGGCGGTCTCGGTCGGGCGTCCGGCGACGGGACTGCTCGTGGCGGAGCGGCCGTCGCCGTCGTTCGCCGCCTCGCCGTCCCCGCCCCACCCCTGCCAGAGCCAGAAGGAGGCCGCGCCGACCAGTACGGCCAGCACCGCGCTCACGCCGCCGAGGGCCACTCGCCCCGCCCATCCCGCGCTCGTCGCCTCGGCGGCGGCCCGGCTCGCGGGAGGCTCCGTGTCGGCGCCGCGCCCCGCCGGGGTCTCCGGGGCGCCGGGCGACATCGGCACCGGCGTCGACGTCTGTGTAGGCGTCGATGCGGTGGCCGGGTCGCCCGACCCGAGGAGCCGCATCAGCACCTCCCGCATGGGCGGCCGCGCCCCCGGGTCCTTCGCCAGGCAGTGGCGCACCAGGGAGCGCAAGGGCTCCGGCACACCGTCGATCTCCGGCTCCGCGTTGATCACCCGGTAGAGGACGGCGTGAGCGGAGTCGGCCGCGAACGGCGAGCGCCCCGTGGCCGCGAACGCGACGACCGCGCCCCAGGCGAAGACGTCGGCCGGAGGACCGATCGGCGCCCCCACGACCTGCTCCGGCGCCATGTACGCCGGGGTGCCGATGACCTGGCCGCCGACCGTCGCCGTCGCGTCGAGCGCACGGGCGATCCCGAAGTCGATCACCCTCGGGCCGTCCTGCCCGAGCAGCACGTTGCCGGGCTTGAAGTCCCGGTGGACCAGTCCCGCCTCGTGGATCGCGGTGAGAGCGGTCGCGGTCCCGACGGCGAGCCGGTGCAGGGCGGCCCCGCCGCGCGGCCCGTGCCGGGTCACCTCGTCCTGGAGGGACGGCCCGTCCACGAACTCGGTGACGATGTACGGCGGGTTCGACCAGAGGTCGGCGGCGAGGAACTGGGCGGTGCAGAACGAGGCCACCCGGCGCGCGACGCCCACCTCCCGGGCGAAACGCTCGCGGGTGACGTCGTCGTGCGCGATCTCCGGCCGGAGGATCTTGACCGCCACCGCGGCGCCCGACGGATCGGTCCCGAGATAGACGATGCCCTGCCCACCGGCCCCGAGGCGGCGGATCAGCCGGTACGGACCGATGAACTGGGGATCGCCTGCCTGGAGAGCAACTGATGCCGTCACCCGTACGCCCCCGTCGAATGGCGGTGTGGAGGAAGGAAGCCTCGCGGAGCGGCCTCCGGGGACGCTTCGCGACCCCTCAGATTAGGGCAGCCCGTGATCCCCTGTCATGTCAGGGGAAGGCGGGGCCGCGGCGTCGCCGGAGCGTGTCGAGCAGGCCCTGGATCGTCTCGCGCACCTGGTCGGTGAGATTGAAGACCAGCATGGGGTCGTCGGCGTCGATCGGATCGTAGTCGTCCGTCCTGATCGGCTCGCCGAACTCGATCAGCCACTTGGACGGCAGCGGCACCAGCCCGAGCGGCCCGAGCCACGGGAAGAGCGGGGTGATCGGCAGGTAGGGCAGGCCGAGCAGCCGGGCCAGCGCGGGCATGTCGCCGATCTTGGGGTAGATCTCCTCGGCGCCGACGATCGCGCAGGGGATGATCGGCGCCCCGGCCCGGATCGCCGAGGCGGCGAAGCCGCCCCTGCCGAACCGCTGCAACCTGTAGCGCTGCGAGAACGGCTTGCCGACGCCCTTGAACCCCTCGGGGAAGACGCCGACCAGCTCGCCCCCGCGCAGGAGGCGGTCGGCGTCCTCGGGGCAGGCGAGCGTGTGCCCGGTCTTGCGGGCCAGGTGGCCGAGCACGGGCAACTGGTAGACGAGGTCCGCGCCGAGCAGCCGGACCGGACGGTGCGCCTCATCGTGCAGCGCGACCTGCATCATCAGCGCGTCGACCGGCAGCGTGCCCGAGTGGTTCGCCACGACGAGCGCCCCCGAATCGGCGGGCACGTGCTCCAGACCGGAGGTCTCGACCCGGAACCAGTGCCGGTAGACCGGCCGGAGCAGTTCGAGCACGACCTTGTCGTTCAACTCGGGGTCGAAGCCGAACTCGTCCACCTCGTACTCGCCGGTGACGCGGCGGCGCAGGAACGCGAGCAGCTCGGCGAGCCGTTCGTCGCCCGACCGCTCCCGGGCGTCCCCGGGAACGCCGGGCGAGCCCTCATCGGAGGTACGCGTCACGTCACCCACGCCTTCGGTCGCTTCACAGGTCGTCCCGCGGCGGGGCGGATCGGCTCGAAGCGAGATCGGACAGCCGGTCGGCCACGGCCGCGGTGAGGCCGCCGGAGACGCCGCGCGAGCGGAGGAAGTCCTCGAAGGCGGCGGCCGTCCCGAACTTGGGCCGCCACCCGAGCTCCCGGGTCAGCCGCCCGCAGTCCACGACCCTGCCGTGGCACATCAGCTTGAGCTGCTCCGGGGAGAAGTCCACGCCGCCGGCGGTCCGCGCCACCTCTCCCAGCAGGCGGAAGAGCGGCGACGGGACGGGCAGCGAGAGCCGGCCCGCCCGCCGCAGGCACTGGGACAGCAGGAGCACGCCGTCGCCGGCCACGTTGAACGTGCCGGGATGGTCCTCCAGGGCCATCCGCCGCAGCGCCTCGACCCCGTCGTCCTCGTGGACGAACTGCAGCCGCGGGTCGAACCCGAGCACCCTCGGAGGGACCGGCCGCGTGAAGTACCGGGTGAGGGGCGAGTCCACCCCGGGTCCCATGAAGTTGGCGAAACGGAGCGTCGAGGTGACCACGTCGGGACGCCGCCTGGCGAAGCCCCGGACGTAGCCCTCGACGTCGCCGGCGTCCTTGGCGTACCCCGAATGCGGCGCCTCGGCGGGCTCGCCGTCCTCGGTGAAGACGGCGGGGTCGTTCGGCGCCGAGCCGTAGACGGCGGTCGTGGACCGCACCACCACCCTGCGCACGGACGTCGAGCGCTGGCACGCGCCGAGCAGGTGCATCGTGCCGATGACGTTGTGCTCTTTCACGGCCGACCGGCTCCGCGAGGGGCCGCCGATCAGGCTCATGTGCACGACGACGTCGACGTCCGCCGCCGCGATGACCTGCGCGATGTCCGGACTGCGCAGATCGACGCGGACGAACTCGAGGCGACCGGCCTGGGAGCCGCCGGCTCGGGCCGGCGACGGCGGCGGAACCGTGTCCACTCCGACGACCCGGCCGACACCCGGGTCGGCGGCGAGCACGCTCGCCACTCGTGCTCCGATGTGGCGCGAGACCCCGGTGACCAGCACTGTGTGGGTCATCGCGGCCTCACTGGGGGACTGGTGGGGGAATGGAGTTCACGGTCGCCCGGCCCCTCGGGGACCGGTGCGCGCCGTATTACTACTTCTTGTTACGCCGCTGGATGCGCGTCTTCTTGAGCAGCTTGCGGTGCTTCTTCTTGGCCATGCGCTTGCGGCGCTTCTTGATCACAGAGCCCACGGGACCCCCAGGTGAAGGTTGAGAATGCCAGACCGGTGCGCGAGCGCACACCGGCACAACAGACTACCGGCGATCCACGGTCGATCGCCCCCTGGGGGACACCGCGTGGCCGACACCGGACCGCGCGCCTGGTCAGCGCGGGTCCGCGTCGCCTCGGCGTGTCATCCGGCCTCGATGAACGCATCCCTGAGGTAGTCGTGTACCGCCTGCTCGGGCACCCTGAAGGATCGGCCGACACGGATGGCCGGCAGCTCACCTGAGTGGACGAGCCGGTACACCGTCATCTTGGACACTCGCATGACCGTGGCGACTTCCGCCACCGTCAGGAACTTCACCTCGCTGAGAGGTCTTTCGCCTGCACCCATCGGACGCCTCTTCCGCACGTGTTTCCGGGTTATCCCCACTGGTGCCATCGCTCACGCACGTGTACTGCCGTCAGCGTAAGTCGGGACTGCGAGTAGGCAAACCCCCCATTTCATCAGTCACCGCAGCCTTATGCCGTCCATATGGAGAAAGCCGCTGGTAGCAGTCGCGACGTGCCCGCTCACCTCGATGCTGGAACGAACCAACTTCTCTCACACAAGGGTCGCCCCGGCTCACGAAAGGGTCGGCAAACACCCGACAAGAGGGGGCAAAGGGGAGTGCGAATTACGCGAAACGGACGGTCCGCTGCGCGTTCAGAGGTGAGTGGCGATCCTGGCGACGAGGTAGTCCGTCAGCGGACCGTAATGCCTCGGCAACACGTTGTCGTCGAGCGGCACCGCGACGGCGATCTTCCCCTCCGCCTCGCCGACGAAGAGCGCGGGATCGTTGCTGTCCGCGAACCCCACGGTCTCGACGCCCGCCTCGCCCGCCGCGCCCGCCCAGCCGTGGTCGGCGATCACGAAGTCGGGCCGCTCCTCCGCCAGGATCGCGCGCATCGGGTCCGGGTCGTGGGTGTGCACCAGGGCGGCGCCGTCGTCCAGCATCGCGACGTCGTCGAGATAGCGGATCCGGCGTACGCGCCCGAGCCCGTTGCCCATGTAGCTCCACCTCTCCGCCGGGGTGAGCAGGGTCGCCCCGGCCGAGCGGGCGAGCCTGGCGAGGGCGAGGTGGACGGTCAGCAGTCCCGTCGGATGGCCGGTGGCGATGACGATGCGCGCGTTGCCCCTGGCCAGCACCTCCCCGACGCGGTCGCCCATCGCCTCGATCGCGTCGATGGTCAGGTCCGGGTCGATCGTGTCCTGGCCCTCCCGGTGCTCCGGGTCGGCCACGACGCCCACCGACTTGGCCATCTGCTCCAGCACGTCGCGGAAGCTCCATTCGGCCGCGAACGACAGGCCGAACATGTAGTGGGGGTCGCGGTTGGCCAGGGAGCGGTAGTTGTCGAGGTTGTTCTCGCGCGGCGTGGCGACGTCGCCCGCGATGCGCGTCCTGATCAGGTGGTCACGGAGATCTGTGCGGGAGGGAACGTTCACAGGTGCCACAGCGCTCCTCGCGCGACCGGGATTCCCGTCATGGCAGGGGGTCCAATCCGTGGAAGGGGAAGACGGCCTTCCTGGTGGCCACGATGGCCCGGTCGATCGGGTCGCCCGGGTCGTAACCGCCAGAGAAGTCGGAGTACGCCGGCCGGTGCCCGTCGGTCATCGACAGCGGAGGCACCTCGCCGGTCCGCTCCGTGACCAGTGCCCGCCAGCTCGGCGGGGTCGGCGTCGACGGCTCGACGGGATGTCCGGACGCCTCCGCGATCAGATGGGTCCACGCGCGCGGCACCACCTGGACCAGCTCGTATCCCCCGCCGCCGGTGACGACCCACCGGCCGCCCGACGTCTCGTGCGCCAGCCGGTGCAGCGCGGCGTAGGCCGCGCGCTGGCCGTCCAGGCTGAGCATGAGGTTGGCCAGCGGGTCGAGGGCGTGGCTGTCGCATCCGTGCTGGGTGACGAGGATCTCGGCGCCGAACTCCCGCAGCAGCGGCGGCACGACCGCGTGGAAGGCGCGCAGCCAGCCGGCGTCCCCGCATCCCGCGGGCAGCGCCACGTTGACCGCGCTGCCGTTCGCCCCGGTCTCGCCGGGGAAGCCTGTGCCGGGGAAGAGCGTGCGCGGGCTCTCGTGCAGGCTGATCGTGAGCACCCGCGGGTCGTCGTAGAACGCGGCCTGCACGCCGTCGCCGTGGTGGACGTCCACGTCCACGTACGCCACCTTCTCCGCCCCCTGGGCGAGCAGCCAGGCGATCGCGACGGCCGGGTCGTTGTAGACGCAGAACCCGCTGGCCGTCGCGGCCATGGCATGGTGCAGGCCGCCGGCCACGTTGACGGCGTGCCCCGCCTCACCCGTCCACACCGACCGCGCGGCCTCGATGGATGCTCCGGTGATCAGCGCGGACGCCTCGTGGACGCCGGCGAAGGCGGGGTTGTCGGTGGTGCCCAGCCCGCAGCCGAGATCGGGCCGGCCGGTCTTCGAGACCGCCTTGACCGCCTCGATGTAGTCGCGGCGGTGGACCATCGCGAGCTCGTCGTCGCTCGCCGGGGCGCATCCGGCCATCTCGACCCGGTCGAGGACGCCGAGGTCGCGGGCGAGCGCCATGGTCAGCTCCACCCGGACCGGCGCGAGCGGATGCCCGGGGCCGAAGTCGTACGACGTCAGGGCGTCGTCCCAGAGCACGCGGACGCGGCCGCATCCTGGCTCGCCGGTTCGCTCGATCATGCCGCCGCCTCCTCGCCGCACGATCGTGACGCTACCGTACGCCCCTGGGCGGGGATCCTCCCCCTCGTGGCATACGCCACTTATCCCGATCACGTACCGAAATATCGATGCAAATCCGGCCACGAGGACGGTGTGGGGGACACAGCGCGTGGCGTCCGCGCGGTGCGTCTACGAGGGGACGGGCTCCCCCGCCGGCGCGGAAACGCGGCGCAGGCCGCGAATGGCCGGGATGCCGAGCAGGAAGGCGATGCCGGCGAGCCCGACCGCGAACCCGGCCATCAGCACGTTCTCCGCGCCCAGGTGGGCCGCGACCGGACCGGCCAGTGCCTGGCCCACCGGCATGCTCAGCGTGGACCCGCCCACCTCGTACGCCGTCACCCGGTTCAGCACGTCCTGCGTGACCTGGCTCTGCACGCTCGTCGCCCACATCACGGACCAGAACCCCCACACCGCGCCGGTGGTGGCGAAGGCCGCCGCGAGCGCCGGCAGCGGCGCGTGCAGGGCGAGCGCGAGCGGTTCGAGGAAGTACAGCGTCATCGCGATCGCCCCGGTCATGAGCGGGCGCGACGGCCGGAACCAGGCCGCGACCAGACCGCCGACGACCGTTCCCGCCCCGGCGGCCGACATCATCCAGCCGTAGGCGGTCCGGCCGTGGTCCTCGGTGACCAGCGCCGCGCCCAGGGGCAGCAGCGGGCCGAACACCAGCACCCCGTAGAAGGACCAGATGACGATGACGCTCCACATCCAGGTGCGGGAGCGGAACTCGTCCCATCCCTCGCGCAGATTGCGCAGCATCGAGGAGCCGGCCGAGAGACTGGGCAACGGCCGTACACGCATGAGCAGCAGGCAGACCGCGCTCACCGCGAACGTCGACGCGTCCACGACGAAGACGAGCCCGGCGCCGCCGACGCCGACGAGGACGGCCGCCAGCGCGGGGCCGAGCAACTGGGCGATGGCGTCGGCCACGCGCAGCGTCGCGTTCGCCCGCTGCAGGTCGGACGCCACCTGGGGCACCATGCTGCTCACGCCGGGCTGGAACATCGCGGCGGCCGAACCGCTGATCGCCGACAGGCCCACGATCTGCCACAGCGGCGGCGTACCGATCATGAAGACGGCGGCCATCGCCGACTGGCTGACCAGCCGCACCAGGTCGGCGCCGATCATCATCCGCCGGGCGGTGAACCGGTCGGCGAAGACGCCGCCGAAGAGGATCAGCGCCCCGAACGGCGCCATCCACGAGGCGAGCACGAAGCCGACCCCGGTCGGGCCGTAACCCGCGCCCAGCACGCCCAGCGAGATCGCGACCGGCAGCATGGTGTCGCCGAGCATCGACACCACGCGCCCGGTGAAATAGAACCCGAAATCGGGCGTCCAGAGCGGTCGCCGCCCCACCCCCGCCACGGCCTGTACGGCTTCCGCCACGTCACCCTCACTGCCAACGCCCCGAAGTTGCCAGAGGAATGATGCCGCCGGAAAAGGAAAGTTTCTATCCTATTCCTCGCGTGGCGCGGAGCCCGGAGTGCGAAATCAGCCGGAGGCGAGCTGGCGGCTGCGGTCCCTGGCGGCCTCGATGGCGTCCAGGAAGGCGGCCCGGACCTTGTGGCGTTCGAGCTCGGCGATCGCCGAGATGGTGGTCCCGCCGGGCGAGGTGACCGCCTCGCGCAGGATCACCGGGTGCTCGCCCGAGTCGCGCAGCATGATGGCCGCGCCGACGATCGACTGGGTGACCATGTCGAGGGCGGCGGCACGCGGCATCCCGAGCAGGATCCCGGCGTCCACCATGGCCTCGACCAGGTAGAAGAAGTAGGCCGGGCCGCTGCCCGACAGCGCGGTCGCGGCGTCCTGCTGCGACTCGGGGATGCGCAGCACCTTGCCGACCGGCTTGAGCAGGGCCTCGGTGCGCTCCAGGTGGCGCTCGCCCGCGTGCGCCCCCGGCGAGATCACGCTCATCGCCTCGTCGACCAGGACCGGCGTGTTGGACATGACGCGGACCACCGGCACCGCCTCCCCGAGCCGGGACTCCACGAACGCGGTGGTGATGCCCGCCGCGGCGGAGATCACCAGCCGGTCGGCCGGCACGTACGGGGCGATCTCGGCGAGCAGGCTCGCCATGTCCTGCGGCTTGACGGCGAGGATGATGGTGTCGGCCGCCTTCGCCGCCTCGGCGTTGGAGACCACGCGCACGCCGTAGCTCTCGCGCAGCGCCTGCGCCCGGTCCTCACGCCGCGCGGTCGCGATGATCTCGCTCGGCGGCAGCCCGGCCCGGACCAGCCCGGACAGCAGCGCCTCACCCATCTTGCCGGTGCCGAGAATCGCGATCATGACCATTCCTCGCTGGTAGGGGCTGGCAGGGACGTCCGCAGCTTACCGACGGCCCCGGGCCGCCCCGTTCACCCCGTACGGCGGCGCAACGTGGCGGCGCCGAGGACGAGCGACAGGACCACGCACCCGGCCACGATCAGGATGTCGCGGACCAGGACGCCGGTGAGGTCCGCGGTCCTGGCCGCCTCCCCCATCGCCTCCACCGCGTACGAGAGCGGCATGACGTCGGACAGCCGCTCCAGCCAGGACGCCATGGCGTCGCGCGGGACGATGAGCCCGCACAGCAGCGACTGGGGCAGCACGACCGCCGGCATGAACTGCACCGCCTGGAACTCGGTGCGGGCGAAGGCGCTGAAGAACAGGCCGAGGGCCATGCCCAGCAGCGAGTCGAGCACGGCCACCAGGACCAGCGTCCCCACCGAGCCGGCGACGTTCAGGCCGAGCCAGGTGAGGGAGATGGCGAGCACCACCGCGACCTGGGCCGCGGCCACCGCCCCGAACCCGAGGGCGTAGCCGAGCAGCAGGTCGAACTTCCCGAGCGGGCCGGCCATCAGCCGTTCCAGCGTGCCGGTCGCCCGCTCCCGCTGGGTCGTGATCGAGGTGACCATGAACATCACGACGAACGGGAAGATGCCGAGCAGCGTCGGGCCCAGCCGGTCGAACGACGCCGGGTCGTCGATGACGTACCTGAGCAGGATCATCAGCAGGCTCGGCACGCCGACGAGCAGCGCGAGCGTGCGGCGGTCGTGGCGGAGCTGGGCGAGGATGCGGCCCGCCGTGGCGAAGGTGATCGCGGGACTCATCGGACGCTCTCCGCCCTCTCCTCGACGAGGCGCAGGAACGCCTCTTCCAGATCGACGGTCCCGGCGCGCTCACGCAGCTCGCCGGGGGCGCCGTCGGCCAGGATCTCGCCCTCCCTGAGCATGATCAGCCGATGGCACCGGGCCGCCTCGTCCATGACGTGGCTGGAGACGACCAGGGTCACGCCGCGTTCCGCGAGGCTCTGGAAGAGCCGCCAGAGGTCCTGGCGCAGCACGGGGTCGAGACCGACGGTCGGCTCGTCGAGCAGCAGCAGCTCCGGCGAGCCGAGGAGCGCGACGGCCAGGCTGGCCCGGCCGAGCTGCCCGCCGGAGAGCGCGGAGCCCAGCCGGTCGCCCGCGCCCGCGAGGCCGACCTCCTCCAGTACGCGCTCGGCGTCGCCCTTGCCCGCCCCGAGGACCTTGGCGAAGTACCGCAGGTTCTCCAGCACCGTCAGATCCCGATATATGGCGGCACTCTGCGTCGAGTAGCCGATCTTGCGGCGAAGGGCGGGGCTGCCCGCCGGAGCGCCGAGCACGGTCACCTCCCCGCTCCCGACGATCTGCACGCCCACGATCGAGCGGATCAGGGTCGTCTTGCCGCATCCACTGGGCCCGAGCAGGCCCGTCACCTGTCCGCGCGGCACCTCGAAGGTGAGGCCGCGCAGGACCTCGGCGCCGCCCCGGGAAACCCGCAGGTCCCGTACGGCCACCGCCGGTCCGGATAAATTCATCATGTGTTGAAATTAGACCTCGTGCGACACCCCGTCAACATCGCTCGAACCGGCCGGGCCGCCACCTCGTTTAATGAGATATGCGAAGGTTCCCGGCCACAACGCTCCTGTTCACGGCACTCCTGTTCACGGCGGTCGCGTGCGGGCAGCAGCCGTCCACGTCGTCCGCCTCGCCCGGCGCGCCGGGCTCCGCGGGGACGTCCGCGCCGCCCGGCGGCGACGGCACGACCAGCGCGCCCGCACAATCGGAGCCCGTCCGCGGGACACCCTCACCGGAGACGCCCATGGGTAACACGCTCAACCCTCGGAAGATCCCCTGGACCAGCGCGACGCCGTCGGCGGACGGCACGTCGCTCACCCTCGTCTGGTGGTCCGGCGTCGCCCCCTGCACGGTGCTCGACCGGGTCGAGGTGGAGGAGGCCGCGAAGCGCGTCACCGTCACGATCTACGAGGGCCGCGACCCGCACTTCCCCGACACCGCCTGCATCGAAATCGCCGTCGAGAAGACGACGACGGTGCGGCTCTCCGCGCCGCTCGACGGGCGCGAGGTGGTGGACGGCGCCAAGTGATGAACCGGCCGCGGAGGCGCTCCGTCAATACGGTCATGCGGACCATTCCACGAACGGCGGCGCTGGCCGCGACGCTCCTGATCACGATCGCCGGGACGGCCGCGGCCTCCCTGGCCTCCTCGGGCGCGCCGGCCGCGTCCGCCGTCCCCGCCTCCCCTGCGGACGTTCCGGCCCCGGCCGCCGCGCCTACCCCGGTGAAGCCCAGGGGCGGCACCATCGACCCGCGCGCGGTCAGGTGGACCTCGGCCAAGCCGATCAGGAACGGCAGATACCTGCGCGTCACCTGGTGGTCCGGCGTCGAACCCTGCTCGGTGCTCGACCGGGTCGGGGTCAAGGAGACCGGGAGGAAGGTCATCGTGACCCTCTATGAGGGCCGCGGGAAGGACGCCCAGATGTGCATCATGATCGCCGTCAAGAAGAGCACGATCGTGAAGCTCAGGGCCCCGCTCGGCGACCGCGTGGTCGTCGACGGCGCCAAGCGCTGACCGTACGGCTCACGCCCTCGTCAGGACGGGAGAAACCCGGGAATCCACCCGCGCGCCGTGGGGTTGAGTCCACTAGGCTCAAGTCGTTTGACAAAGCCTGAAGCGCGACTCAGTATTGAGCCGTACCGACTCAACTTTGACCACAAGGACGAACTCATGGCACGTGCGGTAGGTATCGACCTGGGGACGACCAACTCCGTCGTCTCGATCCTCGAGGGCGGTGAGCCCACCGTCATCGCGAACGCGCAGGGCTCGCGGACCACCCCGTCCGTGGTCGCCTTCGCGAAGAACGGCGAGGTCCTGGTCGGCGAGGTCGCCAAGCGGCAGGCCGTGACCAACGTCGACCGGACGATCCGCTCGGTCAAGCGAGAGATGGGCACCGACTGGTCCGTCGAGATCGACGGCAAGAAGTTCACCCCGCAGCAGATCAGCGCCTTCGTCCTGCAGAAGCTCAAGCAGGACGCCGAGGCCTACCTGGGCGAGAAGATCACCGACGCGGTGATCACCGTCCCGGCGTACTTCAACGACGCCCAGCGGCAGGCCACCAAGGAGGCCGGCACCATCGCGGGCCTCAACGTGCTCCGGATCATCAACGAGCCGACGTCGGCCGCCCTGGCCTACGGCCTCGACAAGGAGAAGGACCAGACCATCCTGGTCTTCGACCTCGGCGGTGGCACCTTCGACGTGTCCCTGCTCGACGTCGGCCAGGAGGACGGCCACGGCTTCGTCGAGGTCCGCGCCACCAGCGGTGACAACCACCTCGGCGGCGACGACTGGGACCAGCGCGTCGTCGACGAACTGGTGACCCGCTTCAAGAACGCCCACGGCGTCGACCTGTCCAAGGACAAGATGGCCCTCCAGCGCCTGCGCGAGGCGGCGGAGAAGGCCAAGATCGAGCTGTCGAGCCAGTCCGAGAGCACGATCAATCTGCCCTACATCACCGCCTCGGCCGAGGGCCCGCTGCACCTTGAGGAGAAGCTGACCCGCGCCGAGTTCCAGCGGATCACCGCCGACCTGCTCGAGCGCTGCAAGCACCCGTTCCACCAGGTCATCAAGGACGCCGGCATCAAGGTCTCCGACATCGCCCACGTGGTGCTCGTCGGCGGCTCGACCCGCATGCCGGCCGTGACCGACCTGGTCAAGGAGCTGACCGGCGGCAAGGAGCCGAACAAGGGCGTCAACCCGGACGAGGTCGTGGCGATCGGCGCCGCCCTCCAGGCCGGTGTGCTCAAGGGTGAGGTCAAGGACGTCCTGCTGCTCGACGTGACCCCGCTGTCGCTGGGCATCGAGACCAAGGGCGGCATCTTCACCAAGATCATCGAGCGGAACACCACGATCCCGACCAAGCGGTCCGAGGTGTTCACCACCGCCGAGGACAACCAGCCGTCGGTGCAGATCCAGGTCTACCAGGGCGAGCGCGAGATCGCGGCGTACAACAAGAAGCTGGCCACCTTCGAGCTGACCGGCATCGCTCCGGCGCCGCGCGGCATCCCGCAGATCGAGGTCACCTTCGACATCGACGCGAACGGCATCGTCAACGTCGGCGCCAAGGACCTCGGCACCGGCAAGGAGCAGTCGATGACGATCACCGGCGGCTCCGCGCTGGCCAAGGACGACATCGAGCGCATGATGCGCGAGGCGGAGTCCTACGCCGAAGATGACAAGAAGCGCCGCGAGGAGGCCGAGGTCCGCAACAACGCGGACGCCCTGGTCTACCAGACCGAGAAGTTCCTGCACGACAACGACGACAAGGTCCCGGCCGACGTCAAGACCGAGGTCAACGACGCGCTCGCCGAGCTGAAGAAGGCCCTTGAGGGCACCGACTCGGCCGCGATCCGCGCCTCCGCCGAGAAGCTCGCGACCGTCAGCCAGAAGATGGGGTCCGCGATCTACGCCCAGTCGCAGGGCGCGGCCGCCGGCGCCGAGGGCGCCGCCCCGTCGGGCGACGGCCAGGCGAAGGCCGACGAGGACGTCGTCGAGGCCGAGATCGTGGACGACGAGCCGAAGCGGGAGGGCGGCAACAAGTGAGCCCGCGTGAGAACGGTTCCGAGCAGGAGCCGGTGATCCGCGACAACCGCAAGATCGACCCGGAGACCGGGACGGCCCGCGCCGGAAAGCCCTCCGACGCGGCCGGCCCGGACGGGGCGGCCCAGGCCGCCGCGGACGCCGCGGCGGACACTGGGACGACCGCGCCGGAGGAGACCGCCGCTCCTGCGGGCGGCGGCGCCGGGGCGGACCTGCTCGCGGAGCGCACCGCCGACCTGCAGCGGCTCCACGCGGAGTACGCCAACTACCGCAAGCGGGTGGAGCGCGATCGTGTCGCGGTCCGCGAGCAGGCGGTGGCGACCGTGCTGGCCGAGCTGCTTCCGGTGCTCGACGACATCGGCCGGGCCCGCGACCACGGTGAACTCACCGGCGGCTTCGCCAAGGTGAGCGAGTCGCTGGAAGCGACGCTCGGAAAGCTCGGCCTGGTGCGGTACGGCTCGAAGGGCGACCCGTTCGACCCGAACGTGCACGAGGCGCTCCTGCACAGCTACTCCGCCGACGTCTCCGAGCCGACATGCGTCGAGATCCTGCAGCCCGGCTACCGCATGGGCGAGCAGGTCCTGCGCGCGGCCCGGGTCGCCGTCGCGGAGCCGGACGAGACCGCCGCGGCCGAGGCGCCTGAGTCCGCCGACGCCGACTCCGGCGAATCCGACCAGAACTGAAACCCCGCGTTTCTCTCCCGATCCGGCAGGATCGGGAGAGAAACCAGAGACACCCCCTTGCGCGGAGGAAAGCGATAGATGAGCACCAAGGACTACCTGGAGAAGGACTATTACGCCGTCCTTGGTGTGCCCAAGTCCGCCACCGCCGCAGAGATCAAGACGGCGTACCGGAAGCTGGCCAGGCAGTACCACCCGGACGCCAACAAGGGCAACACCGAGACCGAGGAGAAGTTCAAGGAGGTCTCCGAGGCCTACGACGTGCTCTCCGACACCAAGCGCCGCAAGGAGTACGACGAGGCCCGCACCCTGTTCGGGTCGGGGATCGGCGGATACGCCGGCACCGGCGCGTCGCGGGGCGGCGGCTTCAACTTCGACTTCGGCGACCTGTTCTCCGGCGGCGGCTCCGGGCACAGCGGGGCGGGTGACCGCATCGGCGACCTGTTCGGCGGCCTGTTCAACCGGGGCGGCGGCCGCACCACGGCGACCGGCGCCACCCGGCCGCGCCGCGGCCAGGACATCGAGTCCGAGGTCACGATGTCGTTCGCCGAGGCCATCGAGGGCACCACGGTCTCGCTGCGACTGACCAGCTCGTCCGCCTGTGCCGCGTGCAGCGGCACGGGCGCCAAGGCGGGCACCACGCCGCGCGTCTGCCCGACTTGCGAGGGCACCGGCGCGGCCAGCCGCAACCTGGGGAACTTCGCCTTCTCCGAGCCGTGCCGCGACTGCCGTGGCCGGGGTCTGATCGTGGACGAGCCGTGCCCGGTGTGCGAGGGCAGCGGCCGGGGCAAGAGCACCCGCACCATCCAGGCCCGCATCCCGGCGGGCGTCGGTGACGGCCAGCGCATCCGGCTCAAGGCCAAGGGCGCACCCGGCGAGAACGGCGGCCCCGCGGGCGACCTCTACGTCCAGGTCCACGTCAAGCCGCACCCGGTGTTCGGCCGCACGGGCGAGAACCTCACGGTCACCGTGCCGGTCACGTTCCCCGAGGCGGCGCTCGGCGCCGAGATCAAGGTGCCCACCCTGAAGGGCATGCCGGTAACCCTGCGCGTCCCGGAGGGCACGCCCAACGGGCGCACGTTCCGCGTGCGCGGCCGGGGAGCCCCCCGCAAGGACGGCACCAAGGGCGACCTGCTCGTCACCGTTCAGGTGATGGTGCCGTCGCACCTCGACGACAAGGCGAAGGCGGCTCTTGAGGAGTTCCGCGACGCCAGCGAGGGCACCGACCTGAGAGAAGAGCTGATCAAGCAGGCCAGAAGCGAGTGAGCGCATGGATGCCAACTTCTTCGATCTGTCCGACGACACACCGGTCTACGTCATTTCGGTGGCCGCCCAGCTCTCCGGACTGCACCCGCAGACACTCCGGCAGTACGACCGGCTCGGGCTGGTCAGCCCGGGGCGTACGGCCGGGCGCGGGCGGCTCTACTCGACGAGGGACATCGTGCTGCTGCGCGAGGTGCAACGGCTCTCGCAGGAGGACGGCATCAACCTCGCCGGCATCAAGCGCATCCTCGAACTCGAAACCGAGAACCTGCGCCTGCGCGACGAGGTGGTGCGGCTCCGCGGCGAGCTGACCATGATGCGCGCACTGGTCAGATACGAACTTCCACCAGCCTGATCCGGGAATTCACGGGACCGCGTGCCGCGTGGCGGTGAACCCGCCGAGCGGTTCGGGGAGCGCAGGGCCCCTCGACCGCCCGGGCGGGTGACAGCCGACGCGCCGGTGACGCGTGCCCGCTGAGCGAAGCGAGGCCACGAACCACCATGGACTACAAGCTGACGCAGAAGAGCCAGGAGGCCCTGGCCGGGGCGGTCCGGCGGGCGGCCGCCGAGGGCAACCCCGAGGTGGCCCCCGCTCACCTCCTCACGACGCTGCTCGCCCAGACGGGCGGCACCGCCGTTCCCCTCCTGGAGGCGGTGGGCGCCGACTGGAAGCAGCTCCGGACCAAGGCCGAGGAGCTGCTCGCCGCGCTGCCCAAGGCGCACGGCGCCACGGTGAGCGCCCCGTCGAGCTCCCGGCAGCTCCTCACCGTGCTGAACACCGCCGCCCAGCGCGCCAAGCAGCTCGAGGACGAGTACGTCTCGACCGAGCACCTGCTGGTGAGCCTCGCGGCCGACGGCGGCGCGGTCGCCGGCCTGCTCACGTCGCAGGGGGCGACGCCGAACGCGCTGCTCGACGCGTTCGAGAAGGTGCGCGGCCACGCCCGGGTCACCAGCGAGACCCCCGAGGACACCTACCGGGCCCTGGAGAAGTACGGCGTCGACCTCACCGAGCGGGCCAGGTCCGGCAAGCTCGACCCGGTCATCGGCCGGGACACGGAGATCCGCCGGGTCATCCAGGTGCTCTCCCGCCGCACGAAGAACAACCCCGTCCTGATCGGCGAGCCCGGCGTCGGCAAGACCGCGGTGGTCGAGGGCCTGGCCCAGCGGATGATCGCCGGCGACGTGCCGGAGAGCCTCAGGAACAAGCGTCTCGTCGCGCTCGACCTCGGCTCGATGGTCGCGGGCGCGAAGTACCGCGGCGAGTTCGAGGAGCGCCTCAAGGCCGTGCTCAACGAGATCAAGGAGAGCAACGGCCAGATCGTCACGTTCATCGACGAACTGCACACCATGGTCGGCGCGGGCGCGGCCGAGGGCGCGATGGACGCCGGCAACATGCTCAAGCCGATGCTGGCGCGCGGCGAGCTGCGGATGATCGGCGCGACCACGCTCGACGAGTACCGCGAGCGCATCGAGAAGGACCCCGCGCTCGAGCGCCGGTTCCAGCAGGTCTACGTGGGCGAGCCCACGGTCGAGGACACGATCGCGATCCTGCGCGGGCTGAAGGGCCGCTACGAGGCCCACCACCAGGTGCAGATCTCCGACAGCGCGCTGGTGGCCGCCGCGACGCTCTCCGACCGCTACATCACGGCGCGGTTCCTGCCGGACAAGGCCATCGACCTGGTCGACGAGTCGATGTCCCGGTTGCGCATGGAGATCGACTCGCGCCCGGTCGAGATCGACGAGCTCCAGCGCATCGTGGACCGGCTCAAGATGGAGGAGCTGGCCCTCGTCAAGGAGACCGACGAGGCGAGCCGCCAGCGGCTGGGGAAGCTCCGCGAGGAGCTGGCGAACCGCCAGGAGGAGCTCAACGGCCTCGTCGGCCGGTGGGAGCGTGAGAAGGCCGGGCTCAACAAGGTCGGCGAGCTGAAGAAGCAGCTCGACGAGGCGCGCGGCGCGGCCGAGCGGGCCCAGCGCGACGGCAAGTTCGAGGACGCGTCCCGGCTGATGTACGGCGAGGTGCCCCGGCTGGAGAAGGAGCTGGCCGAGGCGACCAGGGCCGCGGAGGAGGCCGAGGAGACCGACGAGCCGCCGATGGTGAAGGAGGAGGTCGGCCCCGACGACATCGCCGACGTCATCTCGTCCTGGACCGGCATCCCCGCGGGCCGCCTCCTTGAGGGCGAGACCGCCAAGCTGCTGCGCATGGAGGACGAGCTCGGCCGCCGCCTGATCGGCCAGCGCTCCGCCGTGCAGGCCGTGTCCGACGCGGTACGGCGGGCCAGGGCGGGCATCTCCGACCCCGACCGCCCGACCGGGTCCTTCCTCTTCCTCGGCCCCACGGGCGTCGGCAAGACCGAGCTGGCCAAGGCGCTCGCCGAGTTCCTGTTCGACGACGAACGGGCGATGACCCGCATCGACATGAGCGAGTACGGCGAGAAGCACAGCGTGGCCCGGCTCGTCGGCGCGCCTCCTGGATACGTCGGCTACGAGGAGGGCGGCCAGCTCACCGAGGCCGTGCGCCGCCGGCCGTACACGGTGGTGCTGCTCGATGAGGTCGAGAAGGCGCACCCCGAGGTCTTCGACGTGCTGCTGCAGGTGCTGGACGACGGCCGGCTCACCGACGGCCAGGGGCGCACGGTCGACTTCAGGAACACGATCCTGATCCTCACGTCCAACATCGGATCGCAGTTCCTGGTCGATCCCACGATGGAGAACGGCGCCAAGCGCGAGGCCGTGATGACGGCGGTCAGGGGCGCTTTCAAGCCGGAGTTCCTCAACCGGCTCGACGACGTCATCGTGTTCGACGCGCTGGGCACCGAGGAGCTGTCGCAGATCGTCGATCTCCAGGTGTCACGCCTGGGGGCGCGGCTCGCCGACCGGAGGCTCACACTGTCCGTGTCGCCCGGCGCCCGCGAGTGGCTCGCGCTGACCGGCTACGACCCGGTGTACGGCGCCCGCCCGCTCCGGCGGCTGATCCAGTCGGCGATCGGCGACACGCTGGCCAAGGCGCTGCTGTCCGGCGAGATCCGCGACGGCGACGACGTGGCCGTGGACCTCGACGAGGCCGGGGACACCCTTTCCGTGCGGGCCGTTCGGTAAGGACTCCCCCACCATTGGCCCAAGCTGGCCCCTTGCGATCCCCTCGGCGGTACGTTCTGTGTTCGTCAAGACACGTAAAGCAATCGGGGGGATTGCGATGTCAGGGACATCTCGGAGCATCCGCGGACGGCATGCCGTGCTCGCCACCATGACCGCCGGAGTGAGCTGGTTCGCCAGCGGTCCGGCGGTCGCGGCGGCGGGACCGTGCGCGGGCGAGACGACGGCGGCGGTCTGCGAGGCCGCCCTCACGAACGGCCCGGCCCGGGCCGCCCGCACGATCACGATCGACAAGGTCGCCCAGGCGGCCGGCCTGCCCGGCCTCTCCTCGGCGGCCGGCGTGCTCAGCATCGCCGACGCCGGGGGCGCGGCCGCGGGCCAGGGCCTCCCGGGCCTTCCCGGCACCCCGCCGGCGGCCGGGGCCACGTCCGTGGCCGCCGGCCTGCCGCGGGCCCTCGCCGTACCGGTGCGGATCCCCGAGCTGCCGGACGTCCCGGCGCTGCCCGCGATCCCCGCCCGGCCCGACGCCACCGGCGGGCAGGCCGGAGAGCCGGCGGCACGGCAGGTCCCGGGCGCGCAGCCGGCCCTCGATAAGCAGGGCAGGCCGGCGAAGCGGCACGAACAGGGAAAGCGGGCCAAGGCGGAGCGGACGGCACCGCGCGAGGCGGAGCGGACGGCACCGCGTGAGGCGGAGCGGACGGCGCCGAAGGCCCCCGGGACGCGGCCGGGCAAGAAGGACGGGGCGGTTGCCGAGATCGCCAAGAAGTTGATCGACACCACGGTCCTGCCGTAGCGGGGCCGTACGCGCCCGCTCCTGGGTGAGCGGGGACGACGAGACGAGAAGGGGCCGCGACCGCGGCCCCTTCGTCATGTCCGGCGGGACGTGCTCCACGGGGTCGGCACCACGTCCGCTCGCTCCCTCGGGACGACGTCTGATCCATGTGCTCGCCGGAATCGGCATCCGGCCCACATGCACGTGGCGCGGCGTCCGGACAGCGGTCCACGTGCCCACAAATGGCATCCGCACAGGCGATGCGGAGACGGCGTCCGCACGTACGGGCCGGGAGTGGACGGCGTGCGGTCAGCGGGCGATGTCGAGTGAGGCGTCCAGATCGTCCTCGGGCAGCCCCAGATCGACCCTGATGCGGTATCTGGTGCGCAGCAGCGCCTCCCGCATGGTGGTGCCGGGCGCGCAGGCCGCGGCCCCCTCGGTCGCCCATTCGTGGCCGCCGTCCAGGTCCCCGTACGCGACCAGCGTCTCGGCGACGGTGAGCGCCGTGGCGGGGTTCCAGACGCCGTCACGGATCGCCGCGATGACCTCTCGCGCCTCGTCGGGGCGGTCGAGCTCGAAGAGCGTGTCGGCGATGCCCGATCGCGGGTCCACGAGGACCTCTCCGCCGTCCCGCGCGGCCTCGTGGAAACGGTCGAGGGCCACCGCGGGCTGGCCCGCCTGCCGCCACTCCTCCGCCGCCATGACGAGGATCGCCGCGCGCGACATCTCTCCGGACTCGTAGACCCGGGCCAGCGTGTCGAGCTGACGCGCCAGCGCACCGTGGTCGTCGAGCAGCAGTGCTTGTTCGAGCAGCCGGTCCAACTGCTCGTGTGTCACATGGGCCACAAAGGGAGGCTATCGAGGCCGGCCGCCGTTCGCCCGGGATCCGCCCGCATTCCCCATACCACGAATTGCGTTCGATTAACTACGAAGTGTGTTTCGAGGGGGATTATCGGGCATATTGCCATGGCGCATAGCGATCAGGGAGCGGTGATGCCGGTGTTCAGGCAGGTGAGTGTGACGCTCGCTTCGGTGATCGCGCTCTCCGCCGTGATCCCCGGCCTCGTCGGCTACGCGACGGCCAGGTCCGAGGCGCTGGAGCGGGCGAGCGCCGAGCTGACGCGACTCCAGTCCGAGGTGTACTCCACCGGGGCCTCCATGCGGCCGGTCGCCGCCTCGTGCCTGATCGCCCGCCCGTTGAAGAAGCGGCGGGCCGTCCCCGTCCAGGTGAGATATCGCCTGATGCCGCTCTCCGACTCCCCGTCCGGCGAGCGGGAAGGGCTCCGCGGCCACCAGTCCGACTGACCCGGGGCTGTCCCGCCCGCCGGCCGTCCACCGGCGCCCCGGAGCGGGATCAGCCGACGCCGAGCTGCCGGGAGAGATATCCGCGTACGAGCTGCTTGGCCTCGGCCACGATCTCGGGGGAGCCGTGAGGGTCGCGCCGGAAGGCCAGCTTCAGCACCGCGTCGCCCGCCTCGACCGCGACGAGGACGGCGCGGTCCAGCTCCTCGCTGTCGGCGAGGCCGAACTCCTGGAGCAGCAGCGCCCGGAGCCGCCCGGCGATCACCGTGTTGTTGTCCGAGACCGAGTCGAGGAGGTTGAGGTCGACGACGTCGCCGAAGTGCAGGGACCGGAAACCTGGAACGGTCCGATGCATCTCGACGTACTCCTCGATGATGGCGTCCACCGCGTCCCACCAGCCGGCGTAGTCCTCGGTCATGAAGCGGCGGCCCACGCGGGCGACGAAGAGCTCGATGTGCCGCCGGGTCAGCGCCTGGCTGATGGCCCGCTTGTCGGGGAAGAACTGGTAGACCGAGCCGATCGCGACGCCCGCGCGCTCGGCGATGCGGGTCGTGGTGAGCGCCTCGTAACCGATCTCGTCCAGCAGCTCGGCGCACGCGTCGAGCATCCGCTCCACCCGGCGCGCGCTGCGGCGCTGGGTGGGCCTGCGGCGGAGGGGGTCCGGATTGGCGGGGTCGTCGTCCTCTTCAAGCTGGATGGACATCCCTCCATATTGCCCGCTCGACGCCTTCCGGTCAGTCCCCTCCCGGACAGTCCGCCGATTTCCCGTACGCGGCCGGCGGGGTGCGGGTCACTGCTCCCCGGACGGCCGGGCGGACAGGCCGGTGCACTGCCGCAGCGACGCGTACTCGGCCAGCGCCTGCTTCCCGGCCGAGCCGGTCAGCGGGACGGGGACGCCGCCGTTGATGCGGGCGGGGGTCCACCGGTCCTTGAGCACCTTCCTGCCGTTGATCGTGAGGGTGAGCACGCCCGTCTTCCCGGTCTCGGGACCCCAGTTGTAGAAGACGAAGTTGCCCAGGCCGTAGTGGACGTACGCCCGGCCGGAGTAGCCCCCGCCGAGGAGGATGTGCGCGTGGCTGCCCACGATCACGTCCGCGCCGGCCTCGGAGAGCTTGGCCGCCAGGCCGCGCTGCACGTCGGTCGGGCACTTGACCAGCTCGGCGCCCCAGTGGAGGAAGACGATCACGGTGTCGGAGTTCTTCCGGGCCTGCCGTACGGCCTGGATGAGGCGCGGCTCGTTCTTGGCGGAGGCGAGGCCGCCCTTGTCGTCGGTGGCCGTCCACGACTGGATGAACTCGGAGTCGAGCACCTGCGTGGCGCCGATGACGGCGACCCGGTTGCCCTTCACGGTGGTCCGGAACGGCCGGTACGCCTCGGCGGCGTTCTTCCCGATGCCGATCACGGGGAACCTGCTCCGCTTGATCGCGGCGAGCGAGTCCCGCAGCCCGCTCTCCATGTAGTCCATGCCGTGGTTGTTCGCCATGGTCACCGCGTCCACCCCGGCGGCCTTGAGTGCGGTGAAGGCGGTGGCGGGCGCGCGGAAGGTGAACTGCTTGCCCGGCGCGGGCGTGCCCCCCGTGGTGATCGCGGTCTCCAGGTTGAGCACGGCGAGGTCGGATCCGCGCAGCACGTTCGCGATCGGGCCGAGGGCGGTGCGGGGGTTGTTGTCGAGCCGGGTCCGCAGCACCCCCTCGAAGTGCACGTCCCCCGCGAACGAGATCGTGTACGGCTCCGGGGTCGGCTCGGGCTCCTCCGGCGTGGGCGAGGCGGCGGCGCCGGCCTTCCTCGACTCCTCCGGGATCGGCTCACCCTCCGCGGCCGTGCAGGCCGCGACGAGGAGGGTGAGGGTGACCAGAGCTGCGGCACGAATCTTCACAGAATCCGAGCATGCCATCTCTTGACGAAATCTGGGGAATACGGCGTCTCCTCCCCATCAGAGTTGTATCAATCAAAAACTTGAACTCTTCAAGTTAAGCGGGTACGGTGTCAGGCATGGGAGACGCCGACCGACTCCGAGAGGTGGGTCTGCGGGTGACCGCGGCGCGCCTGGCGATCATGCAGACCGTCCGGGACGGCGACCACCTGGACGTGGACGCCATCCACCGCGGCGTGCTCGATCGGGTCGGTCAGGTCTCCCTGCAAGCCGTCTATGACTCCTTGAACGCGCTCCAGCGCGGCGGGCTGCTCCGCCGCGTCGAGCCCGCGGGCAGTCCCACCCGGTACGAGGCGCGGGTGGGCGACAACCACCACCACCTCGTCTGCCGGGAGTGCGGGAAGGTCACAGACGTCGACTGCGCGGTCGGGGAGGCCCCCTGCCTGGATCCGGTGTCCACCTCGGGATACCTGGTCGACGAGGCGGATGTCACCTACTGGGGGATCTGTCCCGACTGCCGCTCCGCACTCGACAAAGAGGAACCTCGGAGGAACGCGCGATGACCGATAGGCCGACCACCACGACGGACGCGGGAATCCCGGCGCCCAGCGACGAGTTCTCGCTGTCCGTCGGCCCGAACGGGCCCCTGCTCCTGCAGGACCACTATCTGATCCAGAAGATGGCGCACTTCAACCGCGAGCGGGTGCCCGAGCGCGTGGTTCACGCCAAGGGCGGCGGCGCCTTCGGCGTTCTGGAGATCACCGAGGACGTCAGCCAGTTCACCAAGGCGGGGCTGTTCCAGAAGGGCACGCGGACCGACCTGCTGCTGCGCTTCTCCACGGTCGCCGGCGAGCTGGGCAGCGCCGACACCGGCCGCGACCCGCGCGGATTCGCGCTGAAGTTCTACACGGACCAGGGCAACTACGACCTCGTCGGCAACAACACGCCGGTCTTCTTCATCCGCGACCCACAGAAGTTCTCCGACTTCATCCACAGCCAGAAGCGCCGCGCGGACAACCACCTGCGCGACAACAACATGCAGTGGGACTTCTGGACCCTCTCCCCCGAGTCGGCGCACCAGGTGACGCTCCTGATGACCGACCGCGGCACCCCGCGCACCTGGCGGAACACCAACGGGTACGGCTCGCACACGTTCCTCTGGTACAACGCGGCCGGCGAGAAGTTCTGGGTGAAGTACCACTTCAAGACCGACCAGGGCATCGAGAACTTCACGGCGGCCGAAGCCGACGCCATGGCCGCGTCCGACCCGGACTTCCACATCCGCGACCTGTACACCGCCATCAAGAACGGCGACCACCCGTCGTGGACCGTGCAGGTCCAGATCATGCCGTTCGAGGAGGCCGCGGACTACCGGTTCAACCCGTTCGACCTGACCAAGGTCTGGCCGCACGCCGACTATCCGCCGATCACCATCGGCCGGTTCGTCCTGAACCGGAACCCGGAGAACTACTTCGCCGAGATCGAGCAGGCGAGCTTCGAGCCGGCGAACTTCGTGCCGGGCATCGGGCCCTCGCCGGACAAGATGCTGCAGGGACGGCTGTTCTCCTACCCGGACGCCCACCGGTACCGGATCGGACCGAACTACCTGCAGCTCCCGGTCAACCGGCCGAAGTCCCCGGTGCACTCCTACAACTTCGACGGGCCGATGGCCTTCACGAACCCGTCCGACCCGGTCTACGCGCCGAACACGGCGGGCGGCCCGGTCGCGGACCCCTCCGCGTTCGCGGGCGAGTCCTACGAGATCAGCGGTGAGATCATCCGCTCCGCGTACGCGAAGCACCGCGAGGACGACGACTTCGTCCAGCCGCGCGCGCTGTGGGAGAACGTGCTCTCGGAGACCGACCGCGAGCACCTGGTGAGCAACGTCGTGGGCCACGCCTCGGCTCCCGAGGTCACCTCCGACATGAAGAAGCGGGTCGTGGACTACTGGACCAACGTCCACAAGGACCTGGGCCAGAGCGTCGCCCAGGGCCTCGGCATCGCCTGATCGTCCCAAGAAGCGCCAAGGGCCCCCGGCGGATGTGCGCCGGGGGCCTCGGTTCGTACGGCGGGACCGCCTCGCCCGCTGCGCGCCGGGGCGGCTCCGCCGCTTCAGCTCTTCCGCGATCGGCGGGAGGGCGTGGACCCGCGAAGGTCAGAGGTCGAACTCACCGTCCTTGACGCCCCCGATGAAGGCGTCCCACTCGCCGGGTGTGAAGACGAGGACCGGACCGTCCTGGTCCTTGCTGTCACGGACCCCGACATGGCCCTCGGGGAGCGTCGCCACTTCGACGCAGTTTCCGTTGCCGGCGCTGCGGATGCTCTTACGCCATACCGCACCGGAGAGATCGATCGAGTACATTTATGGTCTTTCTCCTCAGTGGACACACTGAGGCGATGTAGGGAAGCGTCTCACTTCCAGCGTTCGATTGATTTTCGGATCAGCTCCCGACTGGCGTCGACGTCGAGGGCCTCCGCCTGCAGGCGGTCGAAGGCGATCTCGTAGCCGTACACGGTCTCCTCTTCCTCGACGAAGCGTGCACCGAAAAGGGACTCCAGGTACACGACGTCGTGGAACTCCGGGAACTTCAGGTGAAGAAAAGACCCGGTGTTGACCGGATGTCCGGCGTCCAGCGGAAGCACTTGAATCCGGATGTTGGGCAGCCGGGACACGGTCAGCAGGCGGCCGAGCTGGCCCCGCATGACCGCCCCACCCCCGAAGCCCCGCAGGAGGACGGACTCGTCCAGGACCACCCACAGGGTCAGCGGCTCGTCCTCGCGGAGGATGATCTGCTGCCGGGCCATCCTCGCCTCGACCCGGCTGCGCACACCCCCCTGCGCGAACCGCGTGATCGGCTGAACCGCCTTGACGACTTCGAGAGCGTAGTCCTCGGTCTGCAGGAGGCCGGGCACAACCTGGGGTTCCCAGTTGCGCGCGAAGGTGGCCTCCACCTCCAGCCCCAGCAGCGTCGTGTACTCGTGGGGCAGGGAGCTCTGGTAGTCCTCCCACCAGCCTTTTCTCGCGGCGTCCTGATGCAGGTCGAGCAGCTCTTGGCGCTGACCGGAATCGACCTCGTACGTCTCCAGCAACGCCTCGACGTCCGCCTTTCGAGGCGAGGTCTTGGCGGTCTCGATGCGGCTGACCTTCGCCGCCGACCAGCCGAGCTGGGCGGCGACCTGATCTCCGGTGAGCTCGGCACGCTCTCTGAGGCGGCGAAGCTCCTGTCCGAGCCTGCGCCGGCGGACGGTAGGACTCCCGCGGTCGGACAACCCGGTCGACCTCCTCACGCGCAGTGGAAGGCTTACGAGGGCGGACGCCCCTAGGTGCAATCGTAATGCAATTTGCACCGTTACATGCGGCGCATGTACTGAAGATTGTTGCAACTTTCCTTACGTTGAGTATTGCAAGGAAATCGCTCCGGCGTCACGATCGGAACAACAGGGGTACTCAGGGGAGTGATCGAGACACAGAAGAGCCGGGCCGGAAGGCTGCCACCGCCCGACCCGGCGGACAAACGAGAGCTCCTCATCGAAGCGGCGAAAGGGGAGTCTCCTATGCATTTCCACGGTACCAATCGGCTCTTACGAATCAAGGCCCGGCTCGACGTGCTCACGGGGCAGGCCGACCGGGACCTCTGCGTCGACCAGGATTGGTGGGCTCACCGGCTCGGCTGGACGGTCACCCGCACCGGGTTCGGCGCCCGCCATTACCGCGACCCCCGGTTCGACCTCGTGCTCGAACTCGAAGAGGCCGCGCCGCCCGCGAAATAGGCCCCGCGGAACAGGGCCGAGAAACAGGCCCGCGGAGCAGGGCCGAGAAACAGCCCACGAAACAGGGCCGCGAACAGGGCCGCGTAACAGGCCTCGACGGGAGCTTCGACGCCCGGTCCCAGATCCACAGCCCCGGAGCCCCTCTCCGGGGCTTTCGTGTACCGCCTCGGCGACGCCACGCCCGGCGCGGGGCACGTCGTCACGACGTCGCCGCACGTCACCCACCCCGGCGACACAGAGCGTCATGGATGACAACGCTGCGTGAACAAGCGCTTGAGGGATCGGCATTCGTTGATCACCAAGGTTAGGCTTGCCAAGGTGACCATCGCTACCCAAGAGGATCGCCTGCACGCCCAGATCAGCTTCGCCATGGAGATCGACAAACTCAAGCGTGTCATCCGCCGCAACACCCTGATCGACGGGTCGCGACGGGAGAACGGCGCCGAGCACTCCTGGCACGTCGGCATGCTGGCGATGACCATGGGTGAGCATGCGCCTCCCGGCACCGACCTGGAGCGGGTGGTCGCCATGCTGCTCGTCCACGACATCGTGGAGATCGACACGGGGGACTGCTTCCGTCACGACCTGCCCCGCAGCGCTCGCCCCGACCCCTCCCCGGACGGCCCCGGCCCCGAGGCGCTCGCCGCCGCGGACCGCATCTTCGACCTGCTCCCCGACGACCAGCGCGTACGGCTCCGCTCCCTGTGGGACGAGTTCGAGGAGCGGCGGACGCCGGAGGCGCGGTTCGCCAGGGCGCTCGACCGGCTCGTGCCGATCATGGCCAACCACCACAACGAGGGAGGGACCTGGACCCTCTACAAGGTCACCGCCCGCCACCTGGCCGACAGCGTACGGATCATCGCCGAGGGCTCGGCCACGCTGGGCGCCTACGCCGCGCGGATGGTCGAGTCCTCCGTCGCGCGGGGTCACCTGGCCCCCTGAGCGCCCGCCCGTGTTCACCCCTCAAGGCCGGGGGTAAGTGCTGGTACAAGGGGGCGAAAATGGACAAGACGACCAGATCGCGACGGGCGATCCGGTTCCCGCGCAAGATCCCGTCCGGGAACCTTCTCGACGGGCTTGAGCAGGTCACGGCCCTCGACCGGCCGATCCGGGTCATCGCGAAAGCCGTACGCCGCAAGATCGGCCCTGGTCCGGTGCGGGACCTGCTGCACGGCGTTCCCATCGGGCATCCCCTCCACCCCGCGCTGGCGACGGTCGCCGTCGGCTGCTGGGTGGGGGCGGCGGTGGTCGACTGGTCCGGGGCGGACGAGCGGGCGGCCCGGGTGCTGGTGGCCACGGGCCTGGGCATGGCGCTCCCGACGGCCGCCGCCGGGCTGACCGACTGGTCCACCCTCCACCGCGAGCAGCAGCGCGTCGGCTTCGTCCACGCGCTGACCAACGCGACCGCGGCCGGCCTCTACACGGTGTCGCTGCTCCTGCGTACGGCGGGCAAGGAGCGGGCGGGCCGGATCCTCTCGTTCGCCGGGCTCGGCGCCGCCTTCGCGGGGGCCTACCTGGGCGGGCATCTCGCCTACCGGCAGGCCGCGGGCGCCAACCACGCCGAGTCGCTCAGCCATCTCGTCCCGCTCGGATGGCACGACCTGTGCGCGCTCAAGGACCTGCCCAACGGCCGGCCGGTGACCCGGCGGCTGGGATACATCGACCTGTTCGTGCTCCGGCTGGGCGACGGCGTGAGCGTGCTGGCCGACCGCTGCTCCCACCTCGCGGGGCCGCTGCACCAGGGCCGCCTCGTCATGGAGGAGGGCCAGCCGTGCGTGATCTGTCCGTGGCACGGCAGCGTCTTCCGCATCTCGGACGGCACAGTCGCACACGGCCCGGCGACCTCGCGGCAGCCCGCGTTCCAGACCCGTCTGCGCGGCGACGGCATCGTGCAGGTCCGCCCCGCCCCCTGACGGCCCGTACGGCTCCCGCGCCGGCCCGGGCGGGGGCCGCCCGATCAGGCGCGGCGATCAGTCGTCGGGACCGCGGTCGTCGGCGGGATGCTCGACCAGCGCGAGGATGCGGCTGGACATGAAACGCGCGGTGCGGACGGGAGTGCCGTTCCGCGTGACCTCGCTGACCTCGACGATGCCGCGGCCCGTGGTGACCTCGACCCGCCTGCCCGCCCTGGTCGCGACCACTTCGTAGGTGCGGGGGGTGCCGCCCGCGTCGATGACGATCTCCACCCGGTCGCCCTTCACAAAGGTGTATATACCCGGCGAAGAACCATCGATCACCTGTGCGATCCGGCGAAGCGAACAAGCGACCAATCGACAGGAAATATTCTGGATGACAGGATGCTGTCTCGCAAAACGCAACGAACCACGACGAATCGCACCGACCGGGGTGAACCGACATGGGTGATGCCGCCAGGCCCGTTCCCGAGGACTCCGCCGACGCGAAAGCGGCTCCGGCCATCCAGACCGTCCAGCGTGCCGCGCTGATCCTCAGCGCGTTCACGGTCAGCCGTCCCCAGCTCAGCCTCAACGAGATCACCACGAGCCTGGGCACCAGCAAGGCGACCGCGCACCGGTACACGAAGGCGCTGCGCGAGAGCAACCTGCTGCGCTACGACGAGCGTGAGGCGCTGTACTCGCTGGGCCCGCAGATCCTGACGCTGTCGGCCGCCGCGCGGGCCGGGATGCCGGTCATCGGCATCGCCGGGCCGTACATGCAGCGCCTGGTGCGCGAGATCGACGAGACCGTGGTGCTGAGCGTCTGGGACGGTGACACGGCGGTCGTGGTGCGGGTGGACGACAACACCGACCGCATCATCCGGGTCAGCGTGCGCACCGGATCCCGGTTGTCGCGCACCGAGTCGGCCCAGGGGCGGGTCTTCTGCGCGTTCCTGCCCGAGGAGGAGGTGCCGGAGCTCGCGGAGGAGGTGCGGGCGAACGCCGAGCTGCGCCGCGAGCTGGAGAAGATCCGGCGGAACAACATCTCGGCCAACACCCCGTCCGTCAACGGCGTGCGCAGCATCGCCGCCCCGCTGTTCCGGGGCAGCACGCTGGTCGCCGCCATGGCGATCGTCGGCACGACCGCTTCGGTCCCCGAGGGCACCCGCTCGCCGCTCGCCGAGGCGCTCAAGCGGACCGCCGCCGAGGTCAGCGCCGAGCTCGGCCGCGAGGCGCGCTGACCCGGCCGGGCGGGGGCTCACGTCCGGCGGCCGGGCACCCCGGGGGCCCCACCCCGCCGGATCTCCCCGGGGCCGGCGGCAGGGCGTTCAGGCCAGGAGCTTGACGATCGCCACGACGCCGATGCAGACGATCACGGCGCGCAGGACGGGGGCGGGCAGCCTGCGGCCCAGCCTCGCGCCCAGGAACCCGCCGACCCCGGTGCCCAGCGCCACCAGGAGCGCGGCGGCCCAGTCCACGTGGGCGACCAGCGTGAAGAGAATCGCGGCCGTCAGGTTGACCAGCAGTGACAGGAAGTTCTTCGCCGCGTTGATCCGCTGCAGCTCCTCGTCGAGGAAGACGCCGAGCAGGCCGATCAGCACGACGCCCTGCGCGGCGCCGAAATAGCCGCCGTACATGCCGGCGCCGAGCACGCCCAGCCACAACCAGGGGCCGCCGTGCGGGTGCGTACGCCGACCGGCCAGCCAGCCGTTGAGCTTCGGCTGCACGACCACCAGCACGCACGCGATCCCGATCAGGGCGGGGACGATGATCTGAAACGCCTTCTCGGGCAGCCGGAGAAGCAGCACGGCGCCGATGAACGAGCCGATGACGGACGCCACGCCGAGCCGCAGCAGCCGCGCGCGCTGCCCCTTGAGCTCGGGCCGGTAGCCCAGCACGCCGGTCACGCCGCCGGGGATCAGCCCGACGTTGTTGGAGACGTTCGCGACGACGGGAGGCAGACCGACCGCGAGCAGCGTGGGAAACGTGATCAGCGAGCCCGAGCCGACGACCGCGTTGATGCCACCCGCTCCGACCCCGGCCGCGAACACCGCGACCGCCTCCCACGGCGTCAAGATCCCTGCTCCCTCGAACGGCTGTGGCCCGATGGTAGACGGAGGGCCGCCGCCGGAGTCCGGCCGGGGTAGGGGGGACCCCGCTCACCGGCGGTCCCCTCGTCGGGCGGGGCGGTCAGAACGGGCGGGCGTACCAGCGGTCGCCGGTCCCGCGGTCCAGCCGCAGCGGCACGCCGAAGGTGCGCGACAGGTTGTCCCCGGTCATCACCGACTCCACCGGTCCCTGGGCGACCACGGAGCCGTGGCGCAGCAACATCACGTGGGTGAAGCCGCTCGGGATCTCCTCGACGTGGTGGGTGACCAGGACCATCGTCGGCGCCTTGGGGTCGCGCGCCAGCGCGCCCAGGCGGCGGACCAGGTCCTCGCGCCCGGCCACGTCCAGCCCGGCGGCGGGCTCGTCGAGCAGCAGCAGCTCGGGGTCCGGCATCAGCGCGCGGGCGATCTGCACCCGCTTGCGCTCCCCCTCCGACAGGGTGCCGAACCGGCGCCTGATCAGGTGGGCGCACCCGAGCTGGTCGATCAGCTCGACCGCGCGGGTGACGTCGTGGGAGTCGTACTCCTCGTTCCACCTGCCGACGATCGCGTAGGACGCGGTCAGCACCAGGTCGATGACCTTCTCGTCCGGCGGCACGCGCTCGGCCAGCGCCGCGCTGGCGAGGCCGATCCGGGGGCGCAGGTCGAAGACGTCGGCCTGGCCGAGCCGCTCGCCGAGGATCTCGACGGCCCCCTCCGTGGGGAAGAGCAGCGCCGCGGCCACCTGCAGCAGCGTCGTCTTACCCGCTCCGTTGGGGCCGATGACGACCCAGCGCTCGTCCTCGCGGACGGACCAGTCGATGGCGCGCAACAGCGCCGCGCCGTCCCTGCGAACCGTGACGTCCCGCAGCCGCAGCACCTGACCGCCCATGTGGCCCCCTCGTGTGGTTACTCAGATAAAACTATTGCAGCCGGTCGGCATATCGTGGATCGGGTGCGTATGGATTCACCGATCTCAGCCGTCCTCGTCTCGTGGGGAAACGCGTGGCTGGGCGGGCACGTCGGTCTCGACGAGGCCGTGGACCACGTCGAGCGGGCCGGCGGCCCTCAGGTCGTCGCCGAGGGCCCCGGGGAGTCGACGCTCCGCGTCTTTCTCGCCGGGCTCCGAGCCGAGGGGCTCGGCTCGTTCCGGCTGGCGCTGCCGGTGCCCGGCGACCCGCTCGGGCTGGCCGGCCCGCCCGCCTTCAACATCAGCGCCATCGACGCCGGCCAGGCCGCGATCGCCGTCCTGCGCGGGCGGCGGCTCGGCCTGGTGCCCGCGCCCGACCGGCGCGGCTCCTCGTACGCCGGGGTGCGCTGGACGGCCGTCGAGTCCGCGGACAGCGAGCCGTACGTGCCCTCGCTGGCCGAGGCCGAGCAGGAGCTGACAGGCGCGATGCGGGCCGCGACGGAGGCCCTGCGCGGTGTGGCGGGATCCGGCTCCGGCGCTCCCTCGCTGAACGACGTGGGCGACACGCTCGCCCCCGGCTATCCGGGGCGGGCCCACCGGGTGGGCGCGCTCGCCGCCCGGCTGTCCGCCGCGCTGCGTCTCGCCGGGGAGCGCGGTCTGACCTCCGGCCAGCTCTCGGCGCGCGGCGAGGCCCTGCGCGAGCTTGACCGGGCCGTACGGCGGGCGCGGGTCGCCGCCCACCACGCCATCGTGGAGGGGCAGCCGCACGGCTGACCGCTCAGGCGACGCCATGCCGCACCGCGTAGAGGGCGGCCTGGGTGCGGTCCTGGACGCCGAGCTTCATGAGGACGTTGGAGACGTGGGTCTTCACGGTCTTCTCCGCGACGGCCAGCTCTCTGGCGATCTCGCGGTTGGAGCGGCCTCCGGCGATCAGCCGCAGCACCTCGCGCTCCCGCTCCGTCAGCGACGCGACCGCGTCGGCCGGGGCGCGGTCCTCGCCTGAGATCATCGCCTCGGCCGCCTCGGGCGCGAGCAGCACCTGCCCCCCGTGGACCGCCCGGATGGCCTGGACGAGGGCGGTGGGATCGACGTCCTTGTACAGGAAGCCGGAGGCACCGGCCCGCATGGCGGGCGCGACGTCCCCGCGGTCGCTCACCGAGGTCAGCACGATCACCCTCGTGCCGAGGTGGCCCGCGGAGCCGAGCCGGGCCAGCGCGCCCAGGCCGTCGAGCACGGGCATCTTCAGGTCGAGGAGCAGGATGTCCGGCCGGGTCGACTCGGCCAGCGCGACCGCCTCCGCGCCGTCGGCCGCCTCGCCCACCACGGTCACGTCCTCCTGGATCTCCAGGAACGTGCGCAGGCCCTGCCGGACGATCGGGTGGTCGTCGGCGATGAGTACGCGGATCATGCGGGCACCACCAACCGGACCGTCGTGCCGGCTCCGGGCGCGGCGACCACCTCCAGCGAACCACGCGCGTTCTCCGCGCGGTCGCGCATCGAGGCCAGCCCGAGCCCCTTGACGGGGTCGGCGTCGGGGGCGAACCCCTTCCCGTCGTCGCCGACCTCCAGGACCAGCGCACCGTCCCGGTGCGCGAGCCGTACGTCGATGTGGGCGGCCTCGGCGTGCCGCAGCGCGTTGTGCAGCGCCTCCTGGGCCACCCGCAGCACCGTCACCTCGGCGGTCACGTCGCCCCTGGGGGCGGCGTCGGGATCGCCGTCGAAGGTGAACCGCGTCGTGACCGGGTGCAGCCGGTCGAGCAGGTGGACGTGCTTGCGCAGCGTCTCGACCAGGCCGTGCCGGTCCAGCTCGGCCGGGCGCAGCTCGACGATCACCGCGCGCAGCTCGCTCAGGGCCTCGCCCGCGAGGCGCTGGACCTGGTCGAGCTCCCTGGCGGCGCGGCCGGGATCGGTGTCCAGGAGCGACGCGGCGGCCCGCGCGGTCAGCCGCAGCGAGAAGAGCTTCTGGGTGACCGCGTCGTGGAGCTCGTGCGCCATGCGGGTGCGCTCCTCGATCACGGTCAGCTCGCGCCCCCGCTCGTACAGCCGGGCGTTGGTGAGGGCGATGGCGGCGTGCGCCGCGAACATGGTGAGCAGGTCCTCGTCCGCGGGGGTGAAGCCGCCGGGGGTCCGCTTGTTGGAGAGGAAGATGATGCCGAGGACCTGCTCGCCGTCGCGGATGGGCACGCCGAGGAAGTCCTTGAGCACCGGATGCGCCCTCGGCCACCACTCGAACCGGGAGTCCCTGCGGATGTCGGCCAGCCGGACCGGCTGGCCGTCGCGCAGCATCGCGCCGAGCATGCCGTGCTGCCGGGGGGTGGGGCCGATGGCCTCCCACTGCTCCTCGGAGATGCCCTCGGCGACGAACTCGGCGAACGCGCCCTGGTCGTCGGGGACGCCGAGCGCCGCGTAGCGCGCGTCGAGCAACTGGGCCGCCGAGCGGACGATGACCTGCAGCACCTCGCGCACCGACAGGTGGCGGGTGACCGCGAGCACGGCCGAACTGACCGCGTGCAGGACGGCGTCGCGACCCGGACAGTCGAGGGGGAGATCAGGTGTCGGCTCGGCCACGCCCCCACCATATGGCGGGCCGCCGACATCGCCGCGCCCGGCCGCCGCCGTGGCCCTCCCCGGGGCCGGGCCGGTGGTCCTAGGGCGAACTGCCGAGGCGGTCCGAGGGCTGTGGCCCGATGTGCGGCCACCGCCCGATTCCTAGCGTGAGCGGCATGAAGCACGTACTCATCACCGGAGCCTCCCGCGGACTGGGACTGGCTCTGGCCAGGTCGCTCGCCGCCGACGGATGGGCGCTCACGCTCACCGCCCGGGGAGAGGAGGACCTCCACTGCGCCGCGTTCGACCTCGACGCCTCCGCCGACGTGACCGCCATCGCGGGCGACGTGGCGGACCCGGCCCACCGGGCCCGCCTGGCGGCCGCCCCTGATCCGGAGACCGTCGCCCCGGCGCTGCTGCGCCTCGTCGCCGCCCGCCCCGCGAGCGGCCGGTTCACGAGGGACGCGCTGGAATGAGCCCGGCCCTCGATTTCACGCTGCCCGCCGTACAGGAGGCGCACGAGCCGCCGGAGGAGCGCGGGCTCACCCGGGACGCCGTGCGGATGCTCGTCTCGCGCAAGGACACCGGGGAGATCACGCACCGGACGTTCCGCGAGCTGCCCGAGGTCCTCGCGCCGGGCGACCTGCTCGTGGTGAACAACTCGGCGACCATCGCCGCCGCGGTGCGGCTCGACCGGCTGGCCGTCCACTTCTCCGGCGAGCTGCCCACCGGGGAGTGGCTGGTCGAGCTGCGTACGCGCGTGGCGGGCGGGAGCCGGCCCTACGCGGGCGGGGCGGCGGGCGAGTGGCTTCCCCTGCCCGGGCAGGCCACGCTGCGGCTGGTGCGCCGGGAGACGCCGCGCCTGTGGCGGGCCGTGCTCGACCGTGACGTCCCGGACTATCTGGGCAGGTACGGCGTGCCGATCCGCTACTCGTACGTGCGGCGGGACTGGCCGCTCGACCGCTACCAGACGGTGTTCGCGGTCGCGCCGGGCAGCGCCGAGATGCCGAGCGCGGGCCGCCCGTTCACGGCCGAGCTGGTCACCGCCCTGGTCGCGCGCGGCGTCGCGGTCGCGCCCATCACGCTGCACACCGGGGTGGCGTCCCCGGAGAGGGACGAACCTCCCTCTCCTGAGCGCTTCCAGGTGCCCGAGCCCACCGCCCGGCTGGTGAACCTCACCCGCGAGAGCGGCGGGCGGGTCGTCGCCGTGGGGACGACGGTGGTTCGCGCTCTGGAGAGCGCGGCGCTGCCGGGGGCGGCGCGGACTGTTCGGGCGGCGGAGGGGTGGACGGCGCGTGTCGTGACCCCCTCCGAAGGCGTACGAGTGGTGGACGGGTTGGTCACGGGGCTGCACGAGCCGCGCTCCAGCCATCTGATGATGCTGTCCGCCGTCGCCGGGGCCGAGCTGCTGTCGCGCTCCTATCGGGCCGCGCTCGACGGCGGCTATCTCTGGCACGAGTTCGGGGACAGGCATCTCATCCTTTAGCCGCCCAGAGAATCAGACAGATGCCGACATTTCTCCGCTAAACCCGAGAAGCGATAAAACTTTCATAAAAAAGATCTTTACCGGTCGATCTCCCGGATGGTAGAAACCTTGCGTTTACTGGGGGGCCTTTACCTACTTTCCCCCCTTAGTCCTTTGGGAGACAAACACATGCGTCACCCGATCGCCAAGATCGCCACGCTCGCGCTGGTCGCCCCGCTCGCCGGCGCCACGCTGCTCGCCACCGCGCCCGCCGGGGCCACGACGGCGACGACCGCCGCCGCCAAGGCGAGCGAGCCGTTCAGCGTCTTCAAGATCTCGAACGTCAAGTACACCAAGAAGGCCAAGCCCGGCGGGTGGGTCAAGTACACCTTCACCGCGACCAACACCGGTCCGTACGACGCGGACTACTACTGGATCGGCGGCACCCTGCCCAAGGGTGTCGACATCAAGAAGAAGCTCTACTGGAACGGTCCGAAGGGCACCGAGTGCGACTGGGAGGGCCGCGAGTTCTGGTGCTGGACCCCGCACGTCCTCGAGGTCGACGAGAGCGACTGGCTCTCCCTCCAGTTCCGTCTGAAGAAGACCGCGCGCGGCGCCCAGGTGGGCGAGGTCGGCGCGATCAACTACGACGTTCCGCACGGCGCCGAGGACCTCGACAAGAAGCGCCTGAAGGATCTCGGCATCAAGGGCTGGATCTACACCACGAAGGTCAAGACCACCGTCGTCCGCTAGATCTCGCGACGGGGCGTCGCAGCGCCCCTTGAGGGGTGACGGCGGGCCCGGTCGTCAGCGGCCGTCACCGGTCGCCGCGGGATCCCGCCGGACACTCGCGGAACACGTCACGCCCGCCCGGGCCGCAGGCACATTCGCCGCCCGGGCGGGTGTTTCCGTTCCCGCCTCCATGTGCCGCTCCGGCGCCTCCCCGACCCCGGTCCGCACGTACGCCTCGGCGAGCCCGGCGAGGACCCGGCGATCCCCGCGCCGCCGTCCCCGCGGCGCGAGCCGTACCTCGGGGAACCGCGTCACCTCGACCACGAGCCCCCGCGTCGCCACCACGCGCAGGACGGACGCGAGAAGCGAGTCCTCCCCCACGTAGCAGGCGCGGGTCGACGTCGCCTCCCCCTCGCGGTAGTGCAGCGCCACCGGCCGCACCGCCGCCCCCGTCTCGATCGCCGCCTGGAACACCGCGGGCCGGAACTCGCCCATGCCGCGCCCGCACCAGGTCGTCCCCTCGGGGAACGCCACGACCGTGTCGCCGTCGCGCAGCGCCCCGGCGACCCTCCCGACCGCCTCCGGCAGCGCCGACAACCGCTCCCTGTCGATGAACAGCGCGCCCGCCCCGGCCGCGAGCGTACGGACCAGCGGCCATTCGCCGATCTCGCGCTTGGCCAGGGGCCGCGCGGGCACGGTCGCCGCCACGACGAGCGGGTCCAGCCACGAGACGTGGTTGGCCACGACGAGCGTCCCCCGGCCGTCCTGCGTCCCGGCCGGCGCCTGCGGTGATCCGGCGACGAACGCGAACCCGGCCCGCACGTCCAGCCGGACGCCGAGGGCGCGGAGCAGGACGCGCGCCCAGGCGGCGACGATCCGGCCCCTGCGCGCGGTACCCGCTCCTCTGACGGCGATCGAGAGCGGGGCCCCGGAGAGCACCACCAGCGCCGCGGCGGCGAGCCGTACGGCGCGGCGGGCGAGGCCGGCCCGCGCGACCGGGGGATCCACGCACGCCGCGGTCGAGCACGGGCTCGGCCGCAACCACGGATCGCCGCCCGCCGCCGCCCGTGAAACGGACGCCCTCGAGACCGCGGCCACTCCGGGGGCCGCGGCCATCCAGGGCGAGGTCACGTACGGCGCCGTCACCGCGCGCCTCCGAGGAAACGGCGCAGGTAGCGCCCGTCCACCCGGGCCATGGACAGGAGCACGAAGAAGTCCGCCGTGCCGAAATCCGGGTCGTGCGCCGGCTCCCCGCACACCCACGCCCCAAGCCGGAGATAGCCGCGCAGCAGCGTGGGCGGCACGAAACGCCCGGACACCTCCGCCGCCGCCGCGCGCCTGGGAGGCCGCCACGCGTGTCGCGGCCGCACCCGGTACTCCTCCGGACCGAGGGGGACGCCCTCGGCCACCCGCGCCGCCGTCACGCCCCCGTCGTCCAGCGGGACCGAGCAGCAGCCGCCGAGCCAGCGGAAGCCGCCCTCGGCCATGTACCGCGCGATGCCGGCCCACAGCAGGCCGACGACGGCGCCCTCGCGGTGATCCGGGTGGACGCAGGTGCGCCCGACCTCGACCAGCTCCCCCCGGATCCCGGCGAGCGCGCCGAGATCGAACTCCGCGTCGGCGTACAGCCGGTCGGCCCGGCCCGGCGGCAGCAGCCGGTACGTCCCGACCACCTCGCGCCCCTCGCGGACGACGAGATGGTCGCAGTAGGCGTCGAAGCCGTCCACGTCGAGGCCCGAGACCGGTGAGTCGAGCCTCGCCCCCATCTCCTCGGCGAACACACGGTGGCGCAGCCGCTGGGCGGCCTGCAGGTCGGCGGCGGTCACGGCCAGGCCCAGCGTGTAGCGGCCGGTGTCGAGAGAGATCGTCATGGGCGCGCGTCCTTCCCTCAAAGCGTCTCACGACCATCACGACATGCCGAAATGACCTCCGCGCCTCCCGATGGCGGCAGTCAGGCGTCCGCATGGTGAACCCCATGCGCGACCACGGGCCCCGGCCAAGTAGCGTTGGCGGCGATGAACCAGCGCACGCTCCTGATCACACTCACCGGTCCGGATCGGCCGGGAGTCACCTCGCGCCTGTTCACCGTGCTGGCCGGGTTTCCCGTGACAGTCGCGGACGTCGAGCAGGTCGTCATCCGCGGTCGGCTCACCCTCGGCGTGCTCGTCGCGTACGCGGGCGGGCCCCCGTCCGGCACCGGGAGCACCCTGGGCGGACTGTGGACGGCCGTCGAACAGGTCGCCGCCGATCTCGACATGGAGCTGGAGATCGCCACCGGCACCGTCTCCAAGGAGAAACGGCGCCGGGGACGGCTCCACGTCACCGTGCTCGGGGCCCCGCTCACGCCGTCCGCCATGGCCGGGATCAGTGGCAGGATCGCCGCGTGCGGGGCCAACATCGACCGCATCGAGCGGCTGTCGAGCTACCCCGTCACGTGCATCGAGCTCCAGGTGTCCGGGGCGGACCCGATGGCGATGCGGGCCGAGCTCGCCGCCGAGGCCGCGCTCCAGCACGTGGACGTCGCCGTCCAGCGCTCCGGCCTGCACCGCCGCGCCAAGCGCCTCATCGTGATGGACGTCGACTCGACCCTCATCCAGGCCGAGGTCATCGAGCTGCTGGCCCGGCACGCCGGGTGCCTCGACGAGGTCGCCCGGGTGACCGAGGCGGCCATGCGTGGCGAGATCGACTTCGCCGAGTCGCTGACCCGGCGGGTGGCCCTGCTGGAAGGGCTGCCCGAGGAGATCTTCGAGCAGGTCGCCAAAGAGGTGGTCTACACGCCCGGGGCCCGCACGCTCGTACGCACGCTGAAGCGCCTCGACTACCGCTTCGCGATCGTCAGCGGCGGGTTCACCCAGATCACCGACAGCCTGGTCGAGGAGCTCGGCATCGACTACTCCGCGGCGAACACGCTGGAGGTCGTGGACGGCAGGCTGACCGGCCGGCTGGTGGGCGAGATCGTGGACCGTCCCGGCAAGGCGCGGGCCCTGGAGCGGTTCGCCGCGCAGGCCGGCATCCCGATCAACCAGACGGTCGCGATCGGCGACGGCGCCAACGACCTCGACATGATCGCCGCGGCGGGCATAGGGATCGCCTTCAACGCCAAGCCGATCGTGCGGCAGGCCGCCGACACCGCGGTGAACGTCCCGTACCTGGACTCGATCCTTTACTTGCTCGGCATCTCGCGCGAGGAGGTCGAGGCGGCCGACGCCGAGGACGGGGTCGTCACCTCTCATCGCTGAAAGGCCGCCGACCCGCCGGCCCCTTCGGCGCCGTCCGCTGCGAAGGCCGCGGCGGCGCACTCGCACAGCCGCGCCGACTCCGAGTTGAGCGAGCGCATCGCGTGGTGGACCGCGGCCGCCTGCAGCAGGGTCCGCCGCACCTTGGTCGCGCTGTCGGCCGGCGCCGTGTCCAGCTCGTCCAGACGCCGCCCGGCCAGCGTGCCCAGCCAACCGCCGAAATCGGCCAGCGTGCCGTCCACCTCCCCGCCCGGCTCGTACGGCTCGCCGGCCTCCACGGCCGTCGCCGCGTCCTCCAGCCGGTCGGCGACGGCGTCGAGGATCTCGGGAACGGGCCCCGCGTCGGCCCGGTCCGCGCGCAGCACCGAGGTGACCGCCATCAGGTCGTCGCGTACCCGCTGGGAGAGGGACACCGCCTCACCGACCCCCTCAGGCGCCGTGACGCCCGGCTCGTGCTCGATGTAGTCGAGGGCCCGCGACACCGCCACCGTGGCGCGTGACGCCTTCCTGATGGCCTCCTCGGCCTTGTCCCGCGGCAGCTCGTCCCTGCTCACCTGGGCCAGGGTCCGCGAAGCCGCGCCGTGGGTCCGCAACATCCGCGCGACGCGGTCGCTCAGCCGGGCGGTCTCGCCGCGCGGCCACAGCAGGCGCGTGCAGGCCAGCGCGATCACCGCGCCGAGGATCGTCAGCCCGATCCGCGCGCCCGCGAGCTGCGGCCGCTGCGGCACCTGGAAGTCGATGAGCAGGAGCACGAACATGTTGAGGAACGTGATCCAGTACGCGAACCGGGCGCCGGCCATGCTGAACGCCAGGAACGCCGCGACGGCGATCATGATCGCCAGCGGCCAGCGGTGCGGCGCGACCAGCAGGATCATGGCCGCGGCGAGGCCGCCGACCGCCGTCCCGAGCGTGCGTCCGCCCGCCTTCGCGATCGTCTCACCGTACGTCGGCTGGATCGTCACCAGCACGGTGATCGCGAGCCACTGCGGATAGGCGGGCTTGGCGAACACGATGATCAGCATGGCGATCAGCGTGCCGAGCGCGACCCGCAGCGCGTGCCGGAACCCCGGGTCGTCGAGGGCCAGCCGGTAGCGCACCTCGGGCGTGACCGGGGCCCCGAACTGCGGCAGCGCCAGGCGCGGCGAGGACAGTTCCAGGGCGGGGCCCGCCGCCTTCTCCACCGCCGCCGTGAGCCGCTCGGCGCAGTTCTCGACCTGGCGGAGCATGACGAGGACGAGCAGCTCGCGCTCCCCCTTCGGCCGCACCCCCCGCAGCTCGTCCACGCGCCCCTTGAACTCGCCGATCCCGGCCGGGAGCTCCAGGCCGGCCTCCGGGTGGGCGAGCGCGTGCGACATCGAGCGCAGCGACCGGGCGAGCGTCGCGGTCAGCTCCGAGAGGCCCACCCGCTCGTCCACGTCGGGGCGCTGGCGGTGCAGCGTCGCGCACAGCCCCCGCAACGTCACCGCCTCGTACAGCACCCGCCGGAAGGCGGCCACCACCGCCTCCGCCTGGGGGGAGCGCCGCTGCCAGCGGCGCCGCGCGCACGCCTTCGCGGCCTTCTCCCGGGCCGCCGTGGCCGCGCGCCGCCGTTCGTCCCAGGCGTCCCGGTCGAGGCTCATGTCGTCGGCCGCGTCCACGAGGTCGGCGAGGCAGGCGGCGGTCTCCGACAGAACGACCGGCAGGGGGCGGGTGCCGCGCCACGGCCACGGCAGCGGGAGCAGCACCGTGGCCAGCAGCCCTCCGAGGAGCATCAGTCCCAGGTGCGGGAGCGGGTCGACCGGCAGCGGGTTCGCCGCGGTCAGCAGGAGCGCCAGCGCCGCCGTCGGGCCCATCATCGGCACCACGATGCCCAGCCCCGCGAGCGCGGGGGTGACCAGGATCAGCAGCCATTCGTTCCGGCCGACCAGCACGATGCCGAGCAGCGTGCCGACCGCCAGGGCGAAGGTGGCGCCGAAGAGCCGGGCCATCCGCACGCCCCCGGGATCGCGGGCGCCCCTGACCGCGACGAGCCAGGCGCCGGTGCTGATCACCGCGCCTCCGGCGGGATGCCCCAGCACGAGCCCGACGATCATCGGGACCGCCACGCAGGCGCCCCCGATCAGGCCGAGCCCGAGCGCCAGGCGAGGGTCCTCGACCTTCAGCGCCCGGGCGAGCCGGCCGGCCCAGCGTCTAGGGGCGGTGAACCCGGACAAGAGCGCCGGTCCCCGGGTCGAGGTCCTGCCAGCCTCCGTGCGACTCGATCACGGCGTACGCCCCGGGAGGAAACCCCGCGTCCCCGTCCCCGGTGAGAGTGAGCACCAGCTCGTGGACACCCGGGTTGTGGCCGACGAGGACCAGCGTCGCCACCTCCGGACCGGTACGGCGCAGCAGGTCGAGCAGCTCGTCGGCGTACGCCTCGTAGATGTCGCGCTCGATCTCGATCGGCGCGTCGATCCCGAGCAGCTCCGCCGTCTCTCTGGTGCGCGTCGACGGCGAGCAGAGCACGAGCCCGGGCTTCAGCGGGCGGATGAGATCGCCCGCCCGGCGGGCGTCGCGCTTCCCCTGCTCGGTGAGCGGACGTTCGCGGTCGGCCAGACCGGGCACCTGCGCGGCCGCGGCGTGCCGCACGACGATCAGCGTCTTCACCGGGCCCGCGCTTCCCGGACCCACGTTCGCCGGGCCGCCGTTCATCGGGACGCCCAGACCGCGAGAGCGACGATCACCGCGAACATCGCCACCATGCCGAGCAGGATCAACAGGAGGCCCCGGCCGCCGCCGGATCGCTTGTCCATGACTCCTGAGTCTAGATGCGCCGGAAAAGGCCGAGGGCCCCCCGCGTACGCGCGGAGGGCCCCCTGCCTGACGGTCATCTCAGCTCGCCACGGTCTCCGGGGCGCGCTCCTCGTTGTTGGAGGTGATGCTGCCGGAACGGCGCTTGGACACCACGATCGCGCCCACGACCACCGCGACGGCGACGGCCGTCGCGCCGACGCGCAACGCGACGTTGTCGGCGTACGCCACGACCGCCGGGGCGATCAGCAGCGCCACCAGGTTCATCACCTTGATCAGCGGGTTGATCGCGGGACCGGCGGTGTCCTTGAACGGGTCGCCGACGGTGTCGCCGATGACGGTCGCCGCGTGGGCCTCCGAGCCCTTGCCGCCGTGGCTGCCGTCCTCGACCAGCTTCTTGGCGTTGTCCCACGCACCACCGGAGTTCGCGAGGAACACCGCCATCAGCGTGCCGGCCGCGATCGCACCGGCCAGGTAGGCGCCCAGCGGCGCGTACCCGAAGGCGAAGCCGACGGCGATGGGCGTCATGACGGCGAGCAGACCGGGCGTGGCCAGCTCGCGCAGCGAGTCGCGGGTGCAGATGTCCACGACCCGGCCGTAGTCCGGCTGCTCGCTCCCGTCCATGATCCCCGGCTTGGTGCGGAACTGCTCGCGCACCTCGAAGACGACCCGTCCGGCCGCCCGGCCGACCGCCATGATGGCCAGTCCGGAGAACAGGAACACGACCGCGGCGCCGATGATCAGGCCGACCAGCGCGTTCGGCGAGTCGACGGAGAGGCTGAAGGTCGCGAACGACCCCAGCGCGTCCTTGACGCCCTGGCTGGCCTTGGCGAGCTGATCCTCGACCGCCGTACGGAACGAGCCGAACAGCGCCGTGGCCGCCAGTACCGCGGTCGCGATGGCGATGCCCTTGGTGATGGCCTTGGTGGTGTTGCCGACCGCGTCGAGAGAGGTGAGGACGCGGGCGCCCTCGCCCTCGACGTCGCCGGACATCTCCGCGATGCCCTGCGCGTTGTCGGACACCGGGCCGAACGTGTCCATGGAGACGATCACGCCGACCGTGGTCAGGAGACCGGTGCCGGCGAGCGCGACCGCGAACAGGGCCACGGTCACGTTCCCGAAGCCGAGCAGGAACGCGCCGTACACCGCGCCGCCGATGAGGAGCGCGGAATAGACGGCCGACTCCAGGCCGACCGAGATGCCGGACAGGATGACGGTCGCCGGGCCGGTCAGCGAGCTCTCGCCGATCTCCTTCACGGGACGCCGGTTGGTCTCGGTGAAGTAGCCGGTGAGGATCTGGATCGCGCTGGCGAGCACCAGGCCGATCAGCACCGCGCCGATGGCGATCAGACGCGGGTCGGAGCCGAGAGCGGCGATCTCCGCGCTCACGCCGTTCAGCTCGCTGAAGCTCGCGGGCAGGTAAATGAACGCCGCACCGGCCACCAGCACGGCGGAGATCGCGGCGGAGATGAAGAAGCCGCGGTTGATCGCGGCCATCCCGTTGCGGTCGCCCGAGCGCGGAGCCGTGGTGAAGATGCCGATGATCGCGGTGATGACGCCGATCATCGGGACGATCAGCGGGAACACCAGGCCCTCGGTCCCGAAGGCGGCCTTGCCCAGGATCAGGCTCGCGACCAGCATGACCGCGTACGACTCGAACAGGTCGGCCGCCATGCCGGCGCAGTCGCCGACGTTGTCGCCCACGTTGTCGGCGATGGTGGCCGCGTTGCGCGGGTCGTCCTCGGGGATGCCCTGCTCGACCTTGCCCACCAGGTCGGCGCCGACGTCGGCGGCCTTGGTGAAGATGCCGCCGCCGACCCGCATGAACATGGCGAGCAGCGCGGCGCCGAAGCCGAAGCCCTCGAGCACGCTGGGGGCGTCGCCCTTGTAGATGAGCACGACGATCGCCGCGCCCAGCAGGCCGAGCCCGACCGTGAACATGCCCGCCACGCCGCCGGTGCGGAAGGCGATGCGCATCGCGGCCTTCTCACCCGGCGTGATGCCCTCGCCGCCCGCCTGGGCGCCCCGGGCGGCGGCCGCCACGCGGACGTTGCCGCGTACGGCGAGCCACATGCCGGTGAAACCGGTCAGCGCGGAGAACACCGCGCCGACCACGAAGAACAGGGACCGTCCCACTGCCACGCCGGTCGAGGACGACGGCAGCAGGAGCAACAGGAAGGGAATGACGACAACGAAAATAGCGAGCGTACGGAACTGCCGCGTGAGATACGCGGCGGCGCCCTGTTGGACGGCCCGGGCGATGTTCTGCATCCGCTCGGTGCCTTGTCCCGCGGAGAGCACCTCGCGGACCAGACCGCCCGCGACGGCGAGAGCGATCAGGGCCACCGCGGCGACCACGACGACGAGTGTGAGATGGGAACCGTTCAGGGAGACCGCTGCGCCTTCGTCAGCGGCGAGATAGGCAGACATCCGTCCTCCTCGGCCAGACGGGTTCTGGAGTCCGCGCGAACAACGAGGAAATACGCTGCTATCCGCGCCGACTCATATGTCCCGGGCGGCGCTGCTGTAATGGTTTAGGCGGTCCGAGCGGCGCCTTCCGGGTGGTTGGCAGTGCCGCTTCCGGTTGCATCCGCAATACCTTGGCCGGTGCGGGGAGTCTACGCAGCGGGACGGCGGATATGAAGGCCCTTTCGACCGTCAATCGCGACGGCGTTTCGCAATGACGTGATCTTTGCCTGGCCACGCCGCTTGCTTGACCGAATGCGGTCAAATATACGGCGGGCCCGATATCCGGGTTTCGGTCGACCGGATATCGGGGATGGTGGGCAACACAAAAAGATCGAGCGCCGCCCCCTGCGAGGAGGGGCACTCGATCTCGGATCAGACCGCGGCCACGCCGTTGGGCGACGCGGGCCAGCTCATGCGGATGCGCATGCCCTTGGCGCCCGATGACACCTCGACGTCGTCGGCCAGGCCTGCGATGACCGCGATCCCGAGGCCGGGCATCTCGGGCAGGAGAGCGCCGTCCGTGGGAACCACGGGTTGCTGGAGGTCGTCGCTCGGGGCGACATCGGTGACGGTCACCTCGAAGCGCCCCGAGTCGTCGCGCAACTCGATCACGATCGGCTCTCCCGGGCAATGGACGCGATGTGCCTCCACTGCCCGCGAGCACGCCTCCCCGACAGCGAGCCGCACCTCGTCCAGCAGTGCCTCCGACACACCGGTGCGCCGGGCGATGGCCGTGGCGACCAGCCGCGCCGTACGCACGTGGGCCGGGAGAGCGCTGAACGTCAGCTCGACGGTGGCCATGCTGGCTCCTCGGCCGTCACTTGTCTCGGCCGTGGGCTTCCTTGGCCTCGTCCACCGAGGCGTAGATCCCGAAGACCTTCGTGAGACCGGTGATCCGGAAGATCTTCAGGATGCGCTCCTGCGTGCAGACGAGCTCCAGGGAGCCGTCGTGCGCCCGCACCCGCTTGAGACCGCCGACCAGCACGCCGAGGCCGGTCGAGTCCAGGAAGTCCACCTTCTCCATGTTCACAAGAAGGTGGAAGTTGCCCTTGTTGACCAGGTCGATCAGCAGCTCACGCAGCCGGGGCGCGGTGTAGACGTCGATCTCACCTTCGACATCGACGATGGTGAGGTTGTCCTCGGAATGGTGGTCCAACTTCAGATCCACAGATCCTCCAGCGCCTTGCATGCGTAGGTCCTCGGATGAGGTCGTGCATCCTGGTAGCTCGGAAAGCCCCGGAAGAACGACCCCGACGCGCGGCATTCAACCACGCTACGACTCCGTGTCTATACGAAATCCCGACTCCGAGCGACTCTCCCCACAGATGCCATAGTGGAAACCAGTGACTTCGTCTACCTCACCTTCACGTCGGACAGGCCCTCTCCTGGCACGGCTGCTCTCGGCGCCGTCGCGTAGCGGGCGGGTCACCCATGTCGAGCACGTTCCAGCACGTCAGGCGGGCCACGCCAGATGGCCCGACTGGGCGCCTGACGTGCTGGTAAGCCGCCTGGAGAGCCAGGGCATATCGGGCCTTTGGCAGCACCAGTTCGAGGCCGCCGAGCACGTCCGACGTGGCCAAAACGTGATCATTGCCACTAGCACCGCCTCCGGGAAGTCCCTGGCGTACCTGCTCCCGGCCGTCTCCGAGGTCCTGGAGGGCGGCACGGTGCTGTACCTGACGCCCACCAAGGCCCTCGCCGCCGACCAGCTCCGCGCGATCAGGGCGCTGCGGCTGGCCCAGGTCAGGGCGGCCACCTTCGACGGGGACACTCCCGCCGAGGAGCGGCCCTGGGTCCGCCGGCACGCCAACTACGTCCTGACGAACCCCGACATGCTGCACCGGTCGATGCTCCCGGGTCACGCCCGCTGGCCCACGTTCTGGCGGCGGCTGCGGCTGGTGATCGTCGACGAGTGCCACGGTTACCGCGGCGTCTTCGGCTCGCACGTGGCCCAGATCCTGCGCCGGCTGCGCCGGATCTGCGCGAAGTACGGCTCCCGCCCCACCTTCCTGCTCGCCTCCGCCACCGCGAGCGACCCCGCGGTCGCCGGAGGCCGTCTGACGGGGCTTGAAACGGCCGAGGTGACCGCGGACGCCTCTCCCCGGGGTTCCGCGACCTTCGCGCTCTGGGAGCCGCCCCTGACCGACCTGCGGGGCGAGAACGGCGCCCCGATCCGCCGGACGGCCACCGCGGAGACGGCCGACCTGCTCACCGACCTCGTCGTCGAAGGAGTGCGGACGCTGGCCTTCGTCCGGTCCCGGCGCGCCGCCGAGACCGTCGCGCTCGCCGCCCGAAGGAACCTGGAGGAGATCTCCCCCGAGCTGCCGGCCCAGGTGGCGGCCTACCGCGCGGGCTTCCTCTCCGAGGACAGGCGGGCGCTGGAGAAGGCGCTGCGGTCCGGATCGCTGACCGGCCTGGCCACCACCAACGCCCTGGAACTCGGCGTCGACGTGTCCGGCCTGGACGCCGTCCTCATCGCGGGGTGGCCGGGCACCCGGGCCTCGCTCTGGCAGCAGGCGGGGCGGGCCGGGCGGGCCGGCCAGGACGCCCTCGCCGTGCTCATCGCCCGGGACGACCCCCTGGACACCTATCTCGTCCACCATCCGGAGGCGCTGTTCGGCCGGCCGGTGGAGGCGATCGTCCTCGACCCGGACAACCCGTACGTGCTGGCGCCCCACCTGTGCGCGGCCGCCGCCGAGATCCCCCTGACGGAGCCGGACCTGGAGATCTTCGGCCCTGCCGCGAGGGACGTCCTCGACGACCTCGTAAGCCGTGGGATGCTGCGCAAGCGCGCCACCGGCTGGTTCTGGACCAGCAGGGAACGCGCCTGCGACCTGGCCGACATCCGCGGCGCGGGAGGCGCCCCGATCCAGGTGGTGGAAGCCGACACCGGACGGCTCCTCGGCACCGTGGACGAGCCGTCCGCTCACATGTCCGTCCATCCCGGCGCGGTCTATCTCCATCAGGGTGAGACGTTCGTCGTGGACCTGCTCGATCTCGACGGCGACGTCGCCCTCGTGACCGCGGCCGAGCCCGACTACTCCACCTATGCCAGGGACATCACCGACATCCGGGTGGTCGAGTCGTTCCGTACGCGCCCCTTCGGGCCGGGCGAGCTGCATTTCGGCTCCGTCGAGGTGACCCAGCAGGTCGTCTCGTACATCAAGCGGCGCACCCAGACCGGCGAGTCCCTCGGCGAGGAGCCGCTCGACCTGCCACCCCGGACACTGCACACCCGGGCGGTCTGGTGGACCCTGCCCGACGCGGCGCTCGCCCCCTTGCTGACGGGCACCGAGGGCAAACCGGTGGATCTCGGCGGCGCCGCCCACGCCGCCGAGCACGCCTCCATCGGCCTGCTCCCCCTGTTCGCCACGTGCGACCGCTGGGACATCGGCGGCGTGTCCACCCCCGTTCACCCGGACACCGGACTGCTCACGGTCTTCGTCTACGACGGCCACGACGGCGGAGCCGGCTTCGCCGAGCGGGGCTTCGCCCGCGCCGCCGACTGGCTCTCCGCGACCCGCGAGGCCATCGCCTCGTGCGAATGCGACCACGGTTGCCCGTCGTGCATCCAGTCCCCCAAGTGCGGCAACGGCAACGAACCCCTCGACAAGGCGGGCGCACTACGCCTGCTCGACATCCTTCTCACCCCCTGACCACGTCTCCCCACATCCCTCGCACTCCCCGCGTCTCCCCGCATCCCTCTCACTCCCGACAGCGTCGCCACGGGATTCCCCTCACCTCTGACCAGACCCCGCAGCCCTCCCCTCTGACCGCGTCTCCCGCAGCGTCCTCACCCCCCGGACCACGCACCCTTTGCAGCGTCCTCACCCCCGACCAGGTCTCCCCGCATCCCCACAGCGGCCCCCACGTCCTCCCCGGCGATGCCACGTTGCTCTGGAGTGGTCCGGCGCGGTGATGGTGTGGTGATCAGGGGGCCGTGACAGGTCCCGCGCGGGCCAGAGCCGTCACCGGAGGGATGTCCACGAGAGGCAGGACACGTGGCACTACGACGGACGCGTAAACGCTCACGACGCCGTCCAAGAGGTCACAGGAGTCGATCCTCGCGCCGTTGGCGATCGCCACCGCCCGGGCGCGTTCGCAGGCCCCCTCAGGGCCGGAGAGGGCACGCGCGGCCGCCGCCAAGGCACTGAGGTCGGCCGCGCTCTGCGCGCGATGACGGGCCACCCTCACCGCCCCCATCTGGAGAACGACCAACGCGACAAGCCACACCACGGCCATGAGCGTGACCATCCAGATCGTCGCCGCCCCTCTCTCCCCTTGATCACGCTTCACTCGCCCCCTCCCCAACCGATCCCGCGGCGGCGATCGCGCCCTTTGGCCGGTCTCCTCCCGTTATCCGCGGAGAAGTCACCGAACACCGTCCTGAGATGGTCCATCTGCGCTTTCAAACGTTTCGCCGGGACTTTGATACGTCTGCTCGGCCCCCGGAGACATGGCGTCGGAGAGATCGGCAAGGCCGGGCTCGGTGGCGGCGCTGGCGGACGCCTCGATGTGGACGGGCGGAAGCATCCGCCCCCAGGTCGGGCGGACCTGCGCCGAGATCGTCACGCGGGCCATCTCACCGGCGATCGAGACGGTGATCTCCGCCCCGTGCGGTGCTGAGAGGGCCGCTGCGGCGCGTACCGCTGCGGCCGGTTCCCCTCTGGCCGCCGCCCGGGCTCCCGCCCGAGCCGCGTCCACGCAGGCCAGTTGAGCACTGACGAGCGCCACCGCCCAGAGGGCGGCGCCGAGAACCGCGACCAGGGCGGGCAGCCCTACCGCCGCCTCGGCGGTGACCGATCCTCGATCTCCACGTCGCGGCAGCACCGGCCGCCGTGCCCATAGTGGCGCGACGCCCCTGTCCGGGATCCTCACGATGCCCACGCTCAGACACCCGAGCCCTCGGTCTTCAGCTCCGCGGCAACCGCCCCGCATCATCCCGCCAGCTTGAGAGCCTTTTGGATCAGCGTGGTCAACATCTCTCTGACTTCACCGCTAGTCACGATCTTGTAGAGAAGGCCGGCGAAAGCACAGGCAGCGATCGTGCCAACCGCGTATTCCGCCGTCGACATGCCCGCCTCGGCCCTCGTACGGGCGATCACGGTCCACTGGACCGCCCTGTGTCGGGCGCGGGCGCTCAGCGCGCCGATCAGCGACCGAACGGGGCGCGTTCCGCTGTTCGGGCGCATGTGCCCTTGTGGGGGTGCGTTCACTTGGCGGGGATCGGCCCCAACCCCACGCTCAACGCCCGAGGCACGCTCACCCTCAGGAGAGAAATCAGTCTGAAGCGGAACCGCCGCAGCAGGGCCGCGATCGGCGGCAGTCGGACGTGAGGAGCCCAGATCGCGGCCAACCGGGGCGAAGCGTGCTTCCGGGGCCGCGAAGCGATCGTCTGACAAGGGGCGAGGCGACGCCCAGGCGTATTCCGCGGTCGACTGACACGCCGAGGCCCCGGAGACCACGCCATCACGCCGACCAGCCGCCATCCGGAGGCGAACCGGCGTCCGGAGGCGAACCGGCATATGCCCGGCCGCCACCGGTTCGCGGGAGAGCCTCGCCAACACTCGGAGAACTGCCGAGAAGGCCCGGTATATCCGTCCGGCACTTTTGCCGAATTTGAATTCGCCGACCCACATGCCCATCGATCCCCCTGCTCGGAACCCCCACGGACCTTCCGCGGGTGCCCCAAGGTTCTTCGATGGGGCTTCCTCTCCCAACGGCCGAATGCGGTTCTGTGGATAAGCGCCGACGCCAAGAGCAACTGTGGAAAACAGACTTCGGTCGACAAGCGAATGCCAGCAGTGCCCGCACGCGTTTTATGCCTAGGACCGGCTCAGAGCAGTGGGCAGCGATCATTGCGGCGTGCTGTGGACAGCTCCCTCCACATCTGTGGACAACCAATGCTCGCTCCGGCGTGTTCGGGTTACAGCACGTGGGGGTGGAGCGGTCGCGGCTGCCCCCTGGCACCCGCAGGCGCGACCGCCCCTGCCCCCGCGACGGGGCGCCGTGGGTGGGACGGGGAACCGCCCCAGAAGAGGCGGGAAGCCCGCAGCATCGCCCTCCTCGCCAGCACCGGCGACAGGGAACCACCCATGGGTGGTACAGGGAATCGCGCCTAGGAGACGCGGAGAGTCCGCAGCATCGCCCTCCTCGCCAGCACCAGCGACAGGGAACCACCCGTAGGTGGGACGGGGAACCACGCCCAGGAGACGCGGAGAGTCCGCAGCATCGCCCTCCTCGGCAGCACCGGCGACAGGGAGCCGACCGGGGAGAGACGGGAAGCCTCACCTGACGGGGCGAGCGCCTTCCCCGAGCGGGCACAGTGCCCTGGACGGGCCGAGTGCCTTCCGGGGAGCGGACACAGTGCCGTAGTTGGAAGCAGTGGCCGGATGGCATCGGCAGGATGCGTGAGTCCGTGGCACCTCGTCACGTCGATCTCTTCGGTCACGGCCAGAGGTCACGGCAGGAGCACCTGCACGGCCAGACCGGCGACCACCGGCACGATCCCGAGGAGCACGAAGGCCGGCAGAAAGCACAGCCCGAGCGGAGCCACGGCTTGCACACCCGCCTTCCGAGCGGCGGCCGACGAGGAGGCGCGGGCCGCCTGGCGTGCGTCGTCCGCCAGTCTGGTGAGTACCTCCGCGACCGGGGCTCCACGCCGGACAGCCCTGATCATGGTTCTGGCGAGCGGAGCGAGCGGCGGATCGTGGGCGAGCGCATCCCACGCCGACTCCGGATCCGCCCCGAGCCTCATCTGACCGCCCACCCAGGAGAGCCGCTCCCCCAACGGCCCGGCGACGGCCTCCGCCACTGTCTCCACCGCGCCGATCACCGGCTGCCCGGCACGCAGGCAGGCCACCATGAGATCCACCGCGAACGGGAGATCCGCAGCCACACGTTCACGGCGACGGCGAACGTCGGCCGGTTCCCGCCTGCGCATGATCGCCCATGTGCCTCCCGCGACCAGCGCACCGGCGATCACCCCCGGGACTCCACCGAGCATGAGGAACACGACCACACCCGCCGGAGCCGCGACGGCGAGTCCGCGAAGCCGGGGGGCCGATGTCTCCCCTCCGCCGCCGTCCACCTCGCCCTCGACGGGCTGCTGAGATGACCGAACGCCGTTGATCGTTCCGCTGCCGATCGGCCGCCCTGGCTCTCCACCGGCGATCCGTGAAGAGAGCGAAGCGATCCCCGGAACGCCCTCGGGGTCCGGGACGCCTACCGCCGTCGGCTGCGCTCTGGCGTTCCCCACGGATCTTTCCGCCCAAGCCCCCGCAGTGCCGCGAACCGGGCTCTGCCCATGTCCGTGTCGCAGCTCTCCCGACGGACCGAGGCCGACGATCGCACGCAGGCGCTCCGAAGGGGAGACACGCGTGGGCCACACCACCACTGCGAGCACGGCGAAGAGGATGGCGAACACCGCTGTCATGCTTCGGCCTCCCTTCTACACTTCCTGGATCTCCTCAAGCCCTGCTCCGGCAGTCCCCGCTCGGTAGTCCCCGACTGGAGAGTCCCTGCTCCGGCAGTTCCAGATCTTTCCGAGCCCCCGCTCCCGTGCCGTGGCCCCACGCGTCATCGGGCCGGCTCCGCCGCGCGGGCGACGAGGCGGTTGGTCCACCACACACCGGCACCGTCCAGAAGGAGGCCCGTGAGGAGGCAGCCGATCCCGGCAGGTTCCCCGAACAGGAACGCCAAAGGGCTCATGCCGAGCCCGGCGGCCATCAGCAGGCCGAGCGCGGGCAGGACGGCGAGGAGGCGAGCCGTGGCGCGAGGACCGGCGAGCTGGGCGTCGAGATCCTGTCTGTGGGCTTCCGCCTCGCGCAACGAACCGCCCAGGCGCTCGACGAGCGCGGCCAGACCGCCGCCGGTGGCGACGCTGACCCTCCAGCAGGCGGCGAGCCGTACGAGGCCCTCCCCTCCCCGAGGGGGAACGGCGCGGAGCAGGGCGGCAGCCACGTCGCCCCCGTCCTTGGCCACCGCCGCCACGGCGGTGAACGCCTCCACGTCCGGAGGAGTGAGCGCGGAGGCGGCGCGCGACAGCGCCTCGCCCGGCGTGCCGCCGGCCGCGAGTTCGGCCACGAGGCCCTGGCAGAGCTCGATGGAGAACGCTCGCCACGCCGCCGCCTGCCGCTCCGGGCGGGGACGGTTCAGCAGCGCGGGCAGCCCGCGCTTTGAAACGCGGTCACCGGAGCCGACGAGTCCGGCCACCCGGACGGCCGCCGCGCCCGGCCCCGCCCAGATCCACACCGCGAGCGCGGCGGCCAGTACGGCTACGGCGACCACGGGAACCTCGGGCATCGGCCCGCGAGCACCGGAGCGGCGGCACCGGAGGTCACACCGCCATCGGAACCGAACGTCAGGGCCGGGACGGCGGTCACCAGCCCGGAAGCGTCGCGTTCCAGAAGGCAGATCTCGGCGACCCTCCGCCGCCCGGTCCCGGGATCTCGAACGAGGTGGATCACCACGTCGAGCGCGGCCGCGAGCTGGCTGTGCACCGCCTCCCTTGCCAGCCCCGCCGCGCAGGCGAGCGCCTCCAACCGGGCCGGCACATCGGCGGCGGTGTTCGCATGAAGCGTCCCGCACCCGCCCTCATGACCCGTGTTGAGCGCGGCCAGCAGGTCCACGACCTCGGCTCCGCGCACCTCACCGACCACGAGGCGGTCGGGCCGCATCCGGAGCGCCTGCCGTACGAGGTCTCGGAGAGTAACGCCGCCCGCGCCTTCCAGGTTGGGCGGCCGGGTCTCCAGACGCACGACGTGAGGATGCCGGGGGCGCAGCTCGGCGGAATCCTCGACGAGCAGGAGCCGTTCTCCGGGATCGGCGAGAGACAGCAGGGCCGACAGCAGGGTGGTCTTTCCCGTGCCGGTGCCCCCTGTGACGAGAAAGGCCAGCCGCACCGCCATGATCTCCCGCAGCGCCGCCGCCCCGATGCCCGGGACCAGTTCCTCCAGCGGGAACGTGCGACGCGAAGGGAGCCGGAGCGACATGCACGTCCCCTCCGGCGCGATCGGGGGAAGCACGGCGTGCAGCCGGACACCCCCCGCCAGCCGTGCGTCCACGTAAGGACTGGCGTCGTCCAGACGCCGACCCGCCGCGGAGGCGAGCCGCTGGGCGAGGCGGCGCACCTCCTCGTCGCCGGAAAAGGTGACAGAGGTGCGCCGCAACCCTCGGCCGTCGTCGATCCACACCTCGCGTGGCCCGTTGACCAGCACGTCGGTGACCTCAGGCTCGGCGAGGAGGCCGTCGAGCGGCCCCGCCCCGATGAAGTCGGCGCGCAGAGTGCGCGCGATCGCGAGCACCTCGGCGTCTCCGAGCACGGCGCGCTCGGCACGTAGGGCGGCCGCCACGCGCGCCGCCGTCGGCTCCAGCCCTGAGCGAGCGAGCCGGACCCGGACCGCCTCGACCAGGTCCGGGGAGACCACAGGATCGGGCGCCGGCGTGTCGTTCATTCGCCGTGGATCGGCGGACCGGACCGCGACCGGCGGTGCCGCGCCGTACGGAAGACCCTGACCGGCACGCGTGCTCACGCTGCCACCGCCAGGGTGTCGAGCAGGTTCGAGCAGAACCGGCCCAGGGGTGTGCGGCCGAGCGGAGGCGGAGCGCCACGGTCGAGCGCCTCGGTGAGGCCCCGCTGGTCCGGGAGCACTCCGGCCTCCGGCACACCGAGAGAGGCCGCGACGACGTCGGGAGCGAGGGCGCCCGGGCGCAACACCAGCCGGAGATCCGCGGTGTGACGGCGGAGCTGCGCCAGGACCTGCCCGGCGGCGAGCACACCCCGGACGTCGGAGCGGACGACGACCAGCGTCGTCGCGGCCCGGGACAGCGCCTCCGTGTCGGCGTCCGTCAGATGGCGCGGCAGATCGGTGACGACCAGGTCGCAGCCCCTGCGGGCCGCATCGAGCACGGCTCGCATGGCCTGGCCCGGGATGCCCCCCGGCTCGCCGCGATGCCAGGACAGCACGGTCAGCTCGCCGAACGTGGGCAGCGCGTCCTGTAGGGCGGCGAAGCTGACGCGCCCTTCCCTTCCCGCGATGTCCGGCCAGCGGGCTCCGGTCGCCTCCTCCTCACCGAGGACCACGTCGATCCCTCCGCCCAACGGGTCGGCGTCGACCAGCAGGGTCCGAAGGCCGCGCCGGGACGCGGTGAGGGCCAGGGAGGCCGCCAGGACGGTCGCGCCCGCGCCGCCTCCGCCGGCCGACACGCAGACGACCGTGCCCGCCCTCGTCACGGGTTCGGCGGCCTCGCCCAACTCGTCGACCAGCAGGCGCTCGGCCTGGGGCAGCTCCACCACGGCGCGCGCGCCCACGGCGACACAGCGGCGCCACATGGACGGATCGTCCGGGGTGCGTGTCACGAGCAGCACGTCCTGCCGCTGGGGTGGGCCGGTGGCGGCGAGGGCATCCGCCAGATCGCCTCCGACGAGGACCAGCGGCGCGCCGCTCCAGTACGGCCGGGCGTGGGCGGCCGCGTGCGCGACGTCGAGCTCGACCCCGGCCGCGGCCGCGATGCGGAGCAGGTCGTCGAGGAGTTCCCGGTCGTCCGTGATGGCCAGAGGCCGGTGCATAGAAGTCTCCCTCCTGGCAGGAAGACCACCATGCGCGTGCGGCGTCGACGCCGGCCGCACCGAACACGGCTCTGGGGATAAGTCCTCTCCTGTGGAGAACCACAGCCGGCGCGGTCTCCTCCATGGCGGTCGACGTAGAGGAGGCGTGCCCGGGGCATGGGGCAGGAGGGGCGAGTGGGCCGACTCCGAAAGCGGCGACCCCCGCCGGGGGGAGAGCGGGGGTCGCCTACCGGGTCCGGCACTGGGGGGGTAGGGCCGGATCCGTATTCGGAAGAAAGCTTTCAACAGTTGGACATGGCCTGGCAAGGGAGTCGCCAAGTCCGCGTACAAACGGAGGTCAACTCTCTGTAATGGGAGTCCCCACCGTATGCTGCCTGATCCTCGCAGCGACGTCGAGCGGCAATCGCCGGATTGGGCGGGTTTTCTTCCTCCCGCGACCGCCGCGTCTCCACAGCCGTTGTCAATTCGCGACCTAAAACGATCACACAATGTGATCGGCGGCGTTTGTAACGATCCAATATCCCCGAGCCCAAGGGAGCCTTCGCGCATGGTCTCGGGCGTCTTCGCGATCGTCGGTAAAGGTCTTGGCCCAGGGGGTTCCCATGTGCGGAAATCCGACGTAGAAAGGTGTCAACGGGCCCTGAGCCCGGGTACGGCCGCCGGGTACCCACGCGCGACCAGCCGCGGGAGGCGTGTCGAGACGGGCTTGCCCCGATCCGACAAATACAAGGTGCACGCTTGGTAACCCGGTGCGACGTACTGGCGGCGGCGTCCCATACCAGGGACGCCGTCTGCTGCTGTTTCGGCCTTCTCTAACCCGGCCCGGCGGCTTCCCCGAACGGCTCTCGACCGGACCGGGCCGTCTCTCCGGTCCGGGCCCGCTTCCCCGGCGGCCCTGTACGACCGCCCGGAAACGATCGGACGGCCCCGCGGACTCGTCCCGCGGCCGTCCGGGTGGCGGGGCGCGTCAGCGGGAGAGCGCCTCGCAGATGGCGGTCGTCTCCCTCGCCCCGAGCACCACGGCCGAGGCGCAGTGCCGCACCCAGGCGCCGACCCCCTCGGCGGTGCCGGTCAGGTAGCCCCGCAGCGCCTCCGTGTACGCGTCTCCGAGATCGACGTGCCCCACCTCGACGACGGTGAGCGACTTGGGGTCGAGGCCGTGCTCCACGAGGATCAGCCGCTCGGCCGCACGGGCCACGATCCCGTCCGCGACCCCGAAGGGCCGCAGCACGACCAGCTCCGCGTGCACGATCGCGGCGAGGACGAGCGCGGGAGCGCCGCCGCCCCCCGTGACGAGATCCGCCAGCGCGGCCATCCGTACGCCGGTCTCCTGGGGGCCGGGCGCGGGGCCGAGGCCGAGGGGGTCGACGGACGTCGGCTCGGTTCTCGGACGTCCCGGCTCCTCGCTCAGGCCGGCCGCGGCGAGGGTGTGCAGCCGTGCCAGCACCTGGCGCGGAGCCGTACGCCACGTCTTGCCGAGCCGTCCCAGCTCCGCGGAGGCGCGGAGCGCGCCCTGGACGGTCGCGTCGGTGGCCTCTCCCGCGCGCAGCGACTCCAGCGGGACGTCGGCGCCTTCGAGCGCGGCCGACGCGCGGGCGCCGCGCAGGGCCGACTCCGCCGAGACCTCGGGGCTGCGCCGCCGCAGAACGCGGTGACCGTAAAGCCGGTCCACCGCCTCGCGCGCCTCCTGTACGGCCTGCGGCACTCCGGGAAGTTCGGCGATGACTGCCAATGGGTCGCTCACGGGAACCGACCATACCGGCGGGTAAACGTCATTCAGCGAGGAGGTCCCGCCGTTGACCGCAGAATCCGGCACCCCCTATCGCATTCCACTCTGTTTCATCAGGTATCCAGATATCAGGTGAATTGCCCTCTTCGGCGACCCGACGCCCCATCGGTACAGACCTGTCTAGACCTCTTGTCGTGGGCGCTTCAGGACTGGTGAAGTGGGACGCGACAATCATGACCCGCCACGCGAAGGAGTACGTTGTGACCTCCGAAACCCCTGGTCACGAGACTCAGGAGACGCTGTCGAACCTGCTGAGCGAGAACCGCCGGTTCGCACCACCGGCCGACCTCGCGGCGTCCGCGAACGTCACCGCGGCCGCCTACGACGAGGCGGCGGAGGACCGGCTGGGCTTCTGGGAGCGCGCCGCCGAGCGGCTGACCTGGGCTGAGCGGTGGACCACCACGCTCGAATGGAACCCTCCCTTCGCCAAGTGGTTCGTGGGCGGCAAGCTCAACGTGGCGTACAACTGCGTCGACCGCCACGTCGAGGCGGGCCGCGGCGACAAGGTCGCCTACCACTGGGAGGGCGAGCCGGAGGGCGACAGCCGCACCATCACGTACGCGGACCTCCAGCGCGAGGTCTCCAAGGCGGCGAACGCGCTCGAGGAACTCGGCGTGCGCAAGGGCGACCGGGTCGCGATCTACATGCCGATGATCCCCGAGCTGCCGATCTCGCTGCTCGCCTGCGCGCGCATCGGCGCGATCCACTCGGTGGTCTTCGGCGGCTTCTCGGCGAGCGCGCTGAAGAGCCGCATCGACGACGCGGACGCGAAGGTCGTCATCACCGCCGACGGCGGCTACCGCCGCGGCGCGCCGAGCGCGCTCAAGCCCACGGTGGACGAGGCGGTCCGCGAGTGCCCGAGCGTCGAGCGTGTCGTGGTCGTCCGCAGGACCGGCCAGGATGTCGCGACCACGGACAAGGACGTGTGGTGGCACGACCTGGTCGACCGGCAGTCCGACCAGCACACCCCCCTGCCGCACGACGCCGAGGACCCGCTGTACATCCTGTACACGAGCGGCACCACCGGTAAGCCCAAGGGCATCCTGCACACCACCGGCGGCTACCTCACCCAGACCGCGTGGACCCACCACGCCGTGTTCGACCTCAAGCCGGAGACCGACGTCTACTGGTGCACCGCCGACATCGGCTGGGTCACCGGTCACTCCTACATCGTGTACGGCCCGCTGGCCAACGGCGCGACGAGCGTCCTCTACGAGGGCACGCCGGACACCCCGCACCGCGGCCGCTTCTGGGAGGTCGTCCAGAAGTACGGCGTGACGATCCTCTACACGGCTCCGACGGCGATCCGGACGTTCATGAAGTGGGGCGACGACATCCCCGCCAAGTTCGACATGTCGTCGCTGCGCGTCCTCGGCTCGGTCGGCGAGCCGATCAACCCCGAGGCGTACGTCTGGTACCGCGAGCACATCGGCGGCGGCCGCTGCCCGGTGGTGGACACCTGGTGGCAGACCGAGACGGGCGCCATCATGATCAGCCCGCTCCCGGGCGTGACCTCGGCCAAGCCCGGCGCGGCCATGCGGCCGCTGCCCGGTGTCGTGGCCGACGTCGTCGACGACCAGGCGAACTCCGTCCCCAACGGGGGCGGCGGTTTCCTCGTGGTCCGCGAGCCGTGGCCGTCGATGCTCCGCACGATCTGGGGCGACGACCAGCGCTACATCGACACCTACTGGTCGCGCTTCGAGGGCATGTACTTCGCCGGTGACGGCGCCAAGCGCGACGACGACGGCGACGTCTGGCTCCTCGGCCGGGTGGACGACGTCATGCTCGTCTCCGGGCACAACATCTCGACCACCGAGGTGGAAAGCGCGCTGGTCAGCCACCCGAAGGTCGCGGAGGCGGCCGTCGTGGGCGCGACCGACCCGCTCACCGGCCAGGCGATCGTGTCGTTCGTCATCCTGCGCGGCGACGCGGAGGAGGGCGACGACATCGCGACCGAGCTGCGCACCCACGTGGCCAAGACGCTCGGCCCGATCGCCAAGCCGCGGCAGATCCTCATCGTGCCCGAGCTGCCCAAGACCCGCTCCGGCAAGATCATGCGCCGGCTGCTCCGCGACGTCGCGGAGAACCGCTCCCTCGGCGACGTCACGACGCTGACCGACAGCTCCGTGATGAATCTCATCTCCGAGAAGCTTCCGAGCGCCAAGAGCGAGGACTGACCCGGTTTTTCCGACGGGCGCGGGTGTTCCCGGCGAACACCCGCGCCCGTTCACGTGCCAGGACATAGGTAGCCTTGGCGGGAGGTGTGCCGGGAAGTCTGGTCGGCCGTCGGGGGAGTCACCCGGCGACGTTCCGGCCCACCGAGGGGGATCATTGCGTCGCGCTGCCGAAATCTGGCCTGTCCGGCCGACGGTCAGGTACGCCCGCCAACTGGCGGAGGCGCTCAGGACGGAGACGATCGGCGGTGTGATCATGCTGGCCGCCACCGTCGCCGCGCTTGTCTGGGCCAACTCCCCGTGGTCGGACTCCTACCAGGCGCTGAGGGAGCTCGTTCCCGGTCCCCTCGGCCTCTCGCTCTACCAGTGGGCCGCCGACGGCCTGCTCGCGGTCTTCTTCTTCGTCGCCGGTCTCGAGGTGAAGGAGGAGTTCGTCCACGGCGAGCTGTCCAACCTCCGGGACGCCGCCCTGCCGATCATCGCGGCCGTCGCCGGCATGATCGTGCCCGCGCTCCTCTACCTCGCGGTGAGCTGGGGCGTGGACGGCGCCGCGAGGGGCTGGGCGATCCCGACCGCGACCGACATCGCGTTCGCTCTGGCCGTCCTCGCCGTGACCGCCTCCGCGATGCCCGACGCGCTGCGCGCGTTCCTGCTCACCCTCGCCGTGGTGGACGACCTGGGCGCGATCAGCGTCATCGCCGTCTTCTACAGCGACCAGGTGCATCTCGCGCCGCTGCTCGGCGCCGTGGCCGTCCTCGCCCTGTACGGACTCCTCCAGTGGAAGCGGGTGCGCGGCCCTCTGCTCTACGTCGCGCTCGGCGTGGCCGCCTGGGTGCTGGTTCACGAGAGCGGCGTGCACGCGACGGTCGCCGGGGTGATCTGCGGCCTGCTCACCCGCGTACACGCCTCCGAGGACGAGGACGGCTCGCCGGCCGAGCGCGCCGACCACTTCGTCCGGCCGATCTCGGCCGGTTTCGCGGTTCCCGTGTTCGCCTTCTTCGCCGCCGGGGTCCGGCTCGACCCCCAGTCGCTGGGCGCGGTCCTCACCGAGAGGATCACGCTCGCCGTCATCATCGGGCTGGTCGTGGGCAAGTTCCTCGGTGTGTTCGGCGGGGCCTGGTTGTCGGTCCGGCTGGGCTTGGCGAGGATCAGCGAGGACCTGTACTGGCGCGACCTGGCGGCCGTGTCCGTACTCGCCGGGATCGGTTTCACGGTCGCGCTGCTCATCGGCGACCGCGCCTATCCCGGAATGGAGAGGATCACCACGGCGGTGCTGGTCGCGAGTTTCGTCGCGTCGGCGCTGGCCGCGATCCTCCTGCACGTCCGTGTACGCAGGCGGGCACGGAATGATGTTTGATGGTTCGCAGAATAGGAGAACGCTGATGCCCGAGGACGAATCGCTCGGCGCGCTCGTCGCCCAGGCGAGCACGCACATCTCGACACTCGTCCGCTCGGAGATCGAGCTGGCGAAGGCCGAACTGAAGTTCGACGCCAAGCGCGCCGGGACCGCCGCGGGGCTGTTCGGCGCGGCCGCCTTCATGGGCCACCTGTGCCTGATCCTCGCCTCCTTCACGATCGCGTACGCGCTGGTGGCGGCGGGGCTGGCCCAGTGGCTCGCGTTCCTCATCGTCACGGTGTTCTACCTCGTGGTGGCGGGCGGGCTGGTCTTCGTCGGCTATCGCCGGCTGAAGGGCCTGACCCGCATGCGGCGCACGACCCGCACCATCAGGAGCCTCAAGGGCGGCGGCGAGGGCGGCGAGACGGCCGAGGCCGGCGCGGAGACTTTCAGCCTGTTCCCGGAGACGGCCCCGCCGCGCAAGCCGTACACCGGGCCGACGGCCGGGCAGATCGGCGCGCACCGGGAGACGGTGAGCGGGTCGTCGGGCCATGGCGGCTGACGAGTCCCTGGTCCAGATCGACGGGCCGTGGACGCATCGCACGGTGCACGCGGGGGGCACCCGGTTCCACGTCGTGGAGGCGGGTGACGGCCCGCTGGTGCTGCTGCTGCACGGGTTCCCGCAGTTCTGGTGGACGTGGCGGCACCAGCTCGCGTCGCTGCCCGCGGCCGGCTACCGCGCGGTCGCCGTGGACCTGCGCGGCTACGGCGCGAGTGACAAGCCGCCGCGCGGCTACGACCTGCCGACCCTGGCCATGGACGCCGCCGGGCTGATCCGCGCGCTGGGCGAGGCCGGCGCGACCGTCGTCGGCCACGACTGGGGCGGCCTGGTGGCCTGGACCATGGCGGCGTTCGACCCCAAGGTGGTGCGCCGGCTGGTCCCGGTCGCGGCGCCGCATCCGCTGCGGCTGCGGGCGTCCCTGGTCACCGACCCGCTGGGGCAACTCAGGGCGAGCGGGTACAGCCTCGGCTTCCAGTTGCCCGCGCTTCCCGAGCGGCGGCTCACCGCCCACGGCGGCGCGCTCGTCGGGCGGCTGCTCGACGAGTGGTCGGGGCCGGGCTGGCCGTCCGAGGAGGTCGCCCTGGCCTACCGGGACGCGTTCCGCATCCCCGGCGTCGCGCACTGCGCGCTCGAATATCACCGCTGGTTCGGCCGTTCCCAGCTCCGGCCGGACGGCCTGCGCTACGCGCGCCAGATGCGCGCCGAGGTCGAGGCGCCGACGCTCCAGCTCCACGGCTCGCTCGACTCCTGCATCCTGCCGCGTACGGCCCAGGGGTCCAGCCGGTTCGTGGCCGCGCCGTACCGGTGGCGGATGCTCGAAGGCGCCGGGCACTTCCCGCACGAGGAGCGCCCCGAAGAATTCGACGCCGAGCTGATCGCCTGGCTGGCCGACCCCGAGCCGGACCACTAGCCGGACCGCCGGCCGCCCTCGGCGGCCACCCGGCCGCTCCCGGACACAAGAGCGCTCTGGAGGGATCATGCGCGACCGTGACGACGCGGGCCGTCCCCGCAACGCCCGCCCCCGGGACGAGTACGGCAGGCCGCTGCCCCGGGGCGCCCAGGGCGTGCCCCGCGTCCCCGACGACTACGCGCCGAGCGCCGAGGAGGCGCTGGCCGACGCCGCGCGGCTGCTCGCCGCCGGACGCCCGTTCCACGCGCACGAGGTCCTCGAAGCCCGCTGGAAGACCGGTCCGGGCGGCGAGCGGGAGCTCTGGCAGGGGCTGGCCCAGATCTGCGTCGGCCTCACCCACCTTCAGCGCGGCAACCTCTCCGGAGCCGCCGCCCTGCTCTCCCGCGGGTCCGCCCGCGCCGCCGCCCACGGCCGGTCTCTGCCGCCGGGCGCCGTGCCGTACGGGCTGGATCTGGACGGGGTGGCCGGGGCCGCCGAGGCGATCGTCGCCGGGCTGGCGACCGGGGCGGCGGAACCCGGCGCGGCGATCGAGGAGATCCGGCGCGGCCTGGTCCGCGAGGCCCCACGGCCGGGAGCCTGAGCCTCCGGCCCGCCCCCGAGGTTCAGTCGCACTCCTGGGTGTTGGCGGGGGCCAGGGCGGCGCTGGCGTCGTCGGCGTCGGGACGGACCTCGTCCGCCGTCAGGGCGTACCCCGTCTCCGCCTGGTCGGTCGCGGCGGCGAAGATGACGCCGTAGACGCGGCCCTCGGGGCTGAGCAGCGGGCCTCCGGAGTTGCCCGGCTGCACGACGCCGCGGATCGCGTAGACCTCGCGCTCGACCTTGTGCCGGTTGTAGATGTCGTACGACTCGGCGGGCTGCTTGATCCGGATGCGGGCGGCGAGCGGCGTGAACCCGTGTCCCTTGGGGTATCCCGCGATGATCGCGTTGTCGCGGCTCCTGGCCGTGTAGTCGAAGCGCAGCGGCGTCACGTTCAGCCCGGGAACGTAGAGGACGGCGATGTCCCGGTCGGGGTTGTACAGAACCACCCGGGCGCTGTGCTGGGCCCCGCCCGAGTCGGTGACCCGCAACTCCTGGCTGACCCCGGCGACGACGTGGGCGTTGGTCATGATGCGGTTGCGCGCGTAGACGAAGCCGGTGCCCTCGATGCGCTTGCGGCAGCTCGGCGCGGTCCCCTGGATCTTCACGATCGCCCGCCGCGCCCGGGTCAGCCCGGGGCTGCCCCTCAGCACGCCCTCGTCCGGCGGTGGCACGTTCTGCCCGCCGATGGACGTGATCACCTCGGGCCACTCCGAGGAGTCGACGAAGTCGCGGAACGGCTTCTGCAGGGCGCGCACGCCGTTCGGGATGGCCTCGTCCACCGCCTGCCAGACGACCGAGCCGTTGATCTGCTCCTTGGGCAGCGGGAAGCCCATGGAGACGATCAGCGAGCCGAGCAGCCAGGCGATGAGCAGCACCGAGAGCCCGCTGGCCAGCGAGCCTCCGAAGGCGTCCACCACGCGGGCGGGCTCCCAGGTGACGTGGCTGCGCACCACCGCGCCGACGGTGGACGACGCGAACTGGCCGATGGTCGCCGCGAGGAAGACGATCACGATGGCGAGCAGCGCGCGCTCGGTGTCGCCGCTCACGATCGCCCCCGCGATCGGGGGCGCGATGAACATCCCGAGGACGGCGCCGCCGATGAAGCCGACGAAGCTGAACGCCCCGATGATGAAGCCCTGCCGGTATCCGGATACGGCGAAGGCCACCACCAAGCCGATCAGGATGAGGTCGAGGAGATCACCGCGCACAGATTCAACGGTATCCAGCCACGCCCGTCATCGTGCACACCTTCCTCGACGCCGCTCGATATCGTGACGTCATGGGGGGACCGGTCGAGGAACTGATCCAGATCGCATTGGCCGACGGCGACCCGGACGGCACGGTGCGCTGGCAGGCGATAGCCGTGCTCCAGGAGCGCGGAGACCTGGAGACCTTCACTCTGGCGAGACGCCTGTGCGCCGCGAACACCACCGCGGAGCGCGTCCTCGGGGTGGACATTCTGGGCGAGCTCGGCCGGGACAGGCCGTTCGCTGACAAGACGCTCCCGATCCTGCGTTATCTCGCGGCCAGCGAGCAGGATCCGCGCGTGCTGTACTCGGTGCTGATCGCCTTCGGCCACCTGCGTGACGCGCGGGCGCTGCCCTCGGTGATCGAGCTGGCCTCGCATCCCGAGCATTCCGTCCGGTACGGCGCGGCGTACGCGCTGCCGAACGTGATGGGAATCCCGCCCGACCCGGCCGGGGTCGCCGCGCTGCGCCTGCTGGCAGGCGATCCGGACGACGACGTCGCCGACTGGGCGACGCTCGGGATCAGCCTCGTCGGCGACCACCGCGCCTCCCCTTCCCGGGACGCGGAGCCCGACCAGCGGTGACCACCCCGTTCTAGCCCCGGGCGGCGAGCCTCAGGACGTCGGGCGGCAGGTCCTCGACGCGCGACAGGTCCCAGGGCCGCGCGAAGCCGGACATGGCGAGCACCCGATCCAGGACGCCCGCGGTGAAGCCCCAGACCAGCAGGCCGCGCACCCGGAACGCGGGCGCGCCCGCCGGCTCGCCCGCGTACGTGCGGGACGGATCCTCCTCCGGCATGGCCCGGGCTCCCGGGTAGCGCAGCAGCAGCCGGTTCGCGGGATCGACCAGCTCGGCGATCGGGATGCGCTCCACGGACTCGACCTCGTCCGGCGAGGCCGCGTGGACCGCGGACGGCGTGCGCCACCACCCCAGGACGGGGGTCACCCGGTTGTCGCTGCGCCACACGTAGAGCTCGGGCATCGTGCCCACGACCTCCACCCCGCCCGGATCGAGGCCGGTCTCCTCCTGGGCCTCCCGCAGGGCCGCCCCCACCGGGCCGTCGTCGCCGGGGTCCACGCCGCCGCCGGGGAAGGCCGGCTGGCCGGCGTGCCGGCGGCCGTTGGAGCTGCGCTGGATGAGCAGGACGTCCGGCCCCGACGGCCCCTGGCCGAAGAGCAGGAGCACCGCGGCCCGCCTGCCCGCTCCGTCGCCCGGGGGCCGCAGCACCTCGGGAACCGGGTTCCGTACGGCTTCCGCCGCCAGGTCCGTCAGCCAGCCGGGAACCAATGTCTCCTCCGAATGCAGGTCGAGCCGCGCGAGCCGTACAACCGCGGGAAGGCGGGGGAACTTCCCGCCGGTCACCGCCCGGGCCGGCGGCTCAGGAAAACGGGCCTTCCTTCACGAGCTTGGCCGCCTCGGCGGCGTCGGTGGGGCCCGTGCCGTACGAGGGGCACAGGGCGGCCACCGAGCAGGCGCCGCAGGCGGGCCGGCGGGCGTGGCAGACGCGGCGGCCGTGCCAGATCAGGCGGTGCGAGAGCATCGTCCACTGGGACTTGGGGATCAGGTCGCCGACCTCGTGTTCGATCTTGACGGGGTCGGTGGACGTGGTCCAGCCGAAGCGCCTGGTCAGCCGCCCGAAGTGGGTGTCCACGGTGATGCCCGGGACATCGAACGCGTTGCCCAGCACCACGTTGGCGGTCTTGCGCCCGACGCCGGGGAGGGCGACGAGCTCCTTGAGCGTGCCGGGCACCTCTCCGTGGTGGCGGTCGCAGACCGCCTGGGCCATGCCGATGATGCTGTTGGCCTTGGCGCGGAAGAACCCGGTGGACCTGATGATCTCTTCGATCTGCGTCCGGTCGGCGGCGGCGTAGTCGGCAGGTGTCCGATACTTCGCGAAAAGCACCGGAGTAACCATATTTACCCTTTTGTCCGTACACTGCGCCGAGAGGATCGTGGCGACCAGCAGTTCAAGGGGGTTGGCGAAGTCGAGTTCGCAATGAGCGTCAGGATAGGTTTCCGCCAGGATTCTGTTGATCCGCCGCGCGCGGCGAACGAGAGCGAGCCGGGACTCCCCAGCCGTCTGGACTTTGCGGGGCACCCCCTAAGAGTACGCGGACGGTGTAGGTCACAATGGCTTGCACGGCGCCAACGACCGAGCGCGACCATTGCAAGGAGGCACCGTGAGCACCGAAGACGTACTGAGCAAGGCGCCGCTGTTCTCCGCGCTCGACCGTGAGGGCGCCGCCGCACTGCGGACCAGCGTCACCGAGGTCGAGTTGTCCAAGGGACAGATTCTGTTCAGTGAGAACCAGACCGGCGACCGGCTCTACGTGGTGCTGGAAGGGAAGATCAAACTCGCCCGCACCGCGCCCGACGGCAGGGAGAACCTGCTCAGCGTGCTGGGCCCGGGCGAGATGTTCGGGGAGCTCTCCCTGTTCGACCCCCGCCCGCGTACGGCGTCCGCCATCGCCCTGACCGATGTGCGGCTGGCCGGTCTCGGCCACGACGACCTGCGGCCCTGGCTGACCGGCCGGCCCGAGGTGGCCCTGCACCTGCTGCGCGCCCTCGCCCAGCGGCTGCGCCGTACCAACGACGTGCTGGCCGACCTGGTCTTCACGGACGTGCCTGGGCGGGTGGCCAAGCAGCTTCTCGACCTCGCCGACCGTTTCGGCCGCAAGACCGAGGACGGGCTCCGGGTCCACCACGACCTCACCCAGGAGGAGCTGGCCCAGCTCGTCGGCGCCTCCCGCGAGACGGTCAACAAGGCGCTGGCCGACTTCGCCCAGCGCGGCTGGCTGCGCATCGAGGCCAAGGCCGTGGTCATCCTGGACATGGAGCGGCTCTACAACCGCTCCCGCTAGAGCGACTTGAGGTAATCGAGCTGGGCCGCCACCGACATCTCGGCGGCGGGCCACAGCGCGCGGTCCACGTCCGCGTAGACGATCTCGACGATCTGCCGGGCGTCCCCGGCCCCGTCGCGGATGGCCTGGCGGATCTGGTCCAGACGCCGCCGCCGGTGGGCGATGTACCCGTCCAGGACGCCGACGGGATCGGCCAGGACCGGTCCGTGACCGGGCAGCAGCGCCTCCGCGGCGAGGATCTCGGCCCCGGCCCGCAGGCGGTCCAGGCTCCGCAGGTAGTCGGCCAGGTGGCCGTCCGGCGCGATCACCGTCGTGCCCCGGCCCAGGATCGTGTCACCGGTCAGCATCGCCCGGTCCTCCGGCAGCCAGAAGCAGAGCGAGTCGGAGGAGTGCCCCGGGGTGCCGACCACCCTGACCTCCAGGCCGTCCAGGTCGATGACGTCGCCGTCGCCGAGCCCCTCGTCGCCCAGCCGGTGACGCGGATCGAGCGCCCGGACCGGCGCGCCCACCATCTCGGCGAACTTCCGCGCGCCCCCGCTGTGGTCGTCGTGGCCGTGGGTGAGCAGCACGGCCGCGACCCGGCGTCCGGCCAGATGATCGGCCACCCGCCGCAGGTGCGCGTCGTGGTCCGGCCCCGGGTCCACCACGATCACGGTCTCCGCCCGCCCGACGACCCAGGTGTTCGTGCCGTCCAGCGTCATCGGCGAGGGGTTCGGGGCCAGCAGGGCGGTGGCGTGCGCGGTGCCGGACCCGTCGATGCCCGAGACGCCGGAGGTGTCCTCGACCGGGATCGGAATGCCGCTCATCTCTCCCCGCTTCCGTCGCCGCGCGCCGCCATGCCGGCGGGATCGGGGACGATCAGCACCATCTCGCCGTCCACCTCGGCCGCCGACGGCTGGACCGTGCTGAACACGCGCTCCGCGCACAGCACGTCGTCGATCGTCTCGAAACCGGACAGGTCGGTCAATGTGCTGAATGTCGGTGGCATGAGGAAGATCTCACCGGCCGTGGCCCGGGCGAGAGCGGCGGCGGGCGGCATCCAGACGACCATGTCCGCCTCGCCCCCGACGTCGCGCGTACGCTGGCCCGGCGGGAGCGCGGCCACGAAGAACCGGGTGTCGAACCGCTTGGTCTCGATGTCGGGCGTGATCCAGTGCGCCCACGGACGCAGGAGGTCGGAGCGCAGCACGAGGCCGCGGCGGTCGAGGAACTCCGCGAACGCGAGCTCGCGGGCGATCAGCGCGAGGCGGTCGGCCTCCCAGTCGTCGCCGGTGGTGTCCGCCACGACCGTGGTCGCGCTCGGCCCGGCCAGCAGCACCCCGGACTCCTCGAAGGTCTCCCGTACGGCGGCGCACACCAGCCCGCGCGCGGTCCGCTCGTCGGTGCCGAATGCCTCGCCCCACTCGCGCGGCGACGGGCCCGTCCAGGCGACCGCGTGATCGGTGTCCCGGGGGTCCACCGACCCTCCCGGGAAGACGTAGGCGCCCGCGGCGAACGCCATCGTCGCCTTCCTGCGCAGGAGGTAGACCTCCAGCGGATCGTCACGGAGGACCACCACGGTGGCCGCGTCCCTCGCCGGCACGACCGGGACGCGCCCCGCGAGGACGTCCCGCGCCCGTCGCCCGATCTCTCCTGGAAGCGGGATCGCCATACACCCTCCACGCGGTAGCGCCTCTGTGCCACCCCATCATGACGTGTACGGAAACGCCGGGTACATCCGGCGGGGGGCGCGGGGGCACCCGGGAACGGACACCCCGCGCGCGATCTCGCACCGCGTACGAGGAGAGGTCAGCGGACCTCGGCGATCAGCTCGACCTCGACCGGAGCGTCCATCGGGAGGACCGCCACGCCGACGGCGCTGCGCGCGTGCTTCCCGGCGTCTCCGAGGATCTCGCCGAGCAGCTCGCTGGCGCCGTTGGCCACCTGCGGCTGGCCGGTGAACCCGGGGGCGCTCGCCACGAAGGCGACGACCTTCACGATCCTGACGACGTTCGACAGGTCGCCGACGACGGACTTCACCGCAGCCAGCGCGTTCAGCGCGCAGATCCGCGCCTGGGCGGCGGCCTCCTCGGCGGAGACCTCGGCGCCGACCTTCCCGGTGACGGCGAGCTTGCCGCCGACCATGGGGAGCTGGCCGGAGGTGTACACGTAGTCACCCGTGCGTACGGCGGGCACGTAGGCGGCGAGCGGCGCCACCACCTCGGGCAGGGTCAGCCCGAGGTCGGCGATGCGCTTTTCGGGGCTGGTCATCACTTCTCCCGCTTCATGTAGGCGACAAGCTGCTCGGGGTTCGGCCCCGGGATGACGGAGACCAGCTCCCAGCCGTCCTCGCCCCAGTTGTCCAGAATCTGTTTCGTCGCGTGCGTCAGCAACGGCACCGTGACGTATTCCCACTTGGTCATGGGGCCAGGTTAGCGATGGATCCCCCGGCACGCCCCGGGGGCCGATCGTCCAACCGTCAGGGGGTGTCGCGGTTCCAGACGGGGTTCTGGACGGTCGGAGCGCGGTCCGCCCCGTCCGCCGTACCGGGAAGGCCGGAAAGCCCGGGAACGGAGGCCTGGGGCTCGATGGCGGGCAGTTCCTCGATGGCCTCGTCCACCGGCTCGGGCTCCTCGGGCGCGGCCGGGGCCTTGGCCGCCTCGGGGGCCATCCGGTCGAAGAAGCGCAACATCTCCACGGGCAGCGGCATGACGAGGGTGCTGTTCTTCTCCGCGGCGACCTCCACGACGGTCTGCAGCAGGCGGAGTTGCAGCGCGGCGGGGTCGGACGACATCTCCTTCGCCGCGGCGGCCAGCCGCTTGGACGCCTGGAACTCGCCGTCGGCGGTGATGATGCGGGCCCGGCGCTCACGCTCGGCCTCGGCCTGGCGGGACATCGACCGCTTCATGCCCTCGGGAAGCGCCACGTCCTTGATCTCGACCCGCTCGATCCTGATGCCCCACGGGCCCTCGGTCGGCTCGTCGATCACGGCCTTGAGCCGGGCGTTCAACGCGTCGCGGTCGGAGAGGAGCTGGTCCAGCTCCGACTGGCCGATCACCGAGCGCAGCGAGGTCTGGGCGACCTGCGAGACCGCGAAGAGGTAGTTCTGCACGTTGACGACGGCCTTGATCGGGTCGATGACCCGGAAGTACACGACGGCGTCGACCCGGACCGACACGTTGTCACGGGTGATCCCCTCCTGCGCGGGGATGCCCATCGTGACGATCTGCATGTTGACCTTCTGCATCCGGTCGATCACGGGGACGACCAGATGGACTCCCGGCCCACGCACGTTCGACTGGATGCGCCCGAGACGGAAGACGATGCCGGTCTCGAACTGCTGGACGACCCGGACGCTGCGTGCCAGCACGATCAGCACGAAGATCGCCAATAACAGGACAAGCGCGAACACGACCGACTCCACGCCCGCTCCCCCTTTCACTCCATTGTGTAAAAAGCGGTGACGTCAGCCCCCAACCCAATCGACGCGCAAGCCGTACCGCAAGGGTTCACAACGGACGGCCTCCGCGAAATCGACATGTGACCTTTGGGTAGCCTTCAAACCGTGAGCGAGCGGAGCGAGCGAACGACCCGGCGCCACGGCGTCGCCTACGCCGTTTCCGCGCCGTCCGGCGAGGAGGAGCCGTGAGCTCTCGGGACACCGATTGGGACGGCGTGCGCCTGCACGTCGTCACCGGAAAGGGCGGCACGGGCAAGACCACCGTGGCCGCCGCCCTGGCCCTGGCCCTCGCGGCCGGCGGCCGCAAGGTGCTGCTCGTCGAGGTCGAGGGCAGGCAGGGCATCGCCCAGGTCTTCGACCTGCCGCCGCTGCCGTACGAGGAGCGGAAGATCGCCGTCGCGCCCGGCGGCGGCGACGTGTACGCCCTGGCGATCGACCCCGAAGAGGCCATGCTCGAATACCTCGAGATGTTCTACGGCCTCAAGCGGATGGGCAAGGCGCTCACCCGGATGGGGGTCGTCGACTTCGCGACCACCATCGCCCCGGGCCTGCGCGACGTCCTCGTCACCGGCAAGACCAGCGAGGCCGTACGCCGCCGCGACAGATCCGGACGGCGTGTCTACGACGCGATCGTGATGGACGCGCCGCCGACCGGGCGGATCACCCGGTTCCTCAACGTCACCCAGGAGGTCGCCGGGCTGGCCCGCGTCGGCCCCGTCAAGAACCACGCCGACCTGGTGCGCGGCGTCGTCGCCTCGCCCGAGACGGCGGTGCACTTCGTCACGCTCCTTGAGGAGATGCCGGTCCAGGAGACGTTGGACGGCGTCGCCGAACTGCACGCCGCCGGGCTGCCGGTCGGCGGCGTCTTCATCAACATGGTCCGCCCCGTCGGCCTGCCCAAGCCCGTGCTCGACGCGGCGGTCAAGAACCGGTTCGACCACGCCGAGCTGGCGCTGGGGCTGAAGGCCGCCGGTCTCGCCGGCGGGCCCGCCGACGCGTCGGCGATCGCCCAGGCCCTCGCCGAGGAGGTCCTCGACCACGCCCACCGGACCCGGCTGGAGAAGCGGGAACGGGCGTCCCTGGCCAAGGCGGGCACGCCCCGCTACGAGCTGCCGCTGCTCGCCGACGGCGCCGACCTTGCCGGGCTGTACGAGCTCGCGGAGTCCATCCGGGCGCAGGGCGCCGCATGACCCCTCTCCTGCGGCGCGGCCGGCTCCGATCCGATGCGTCCCGACGTGGAAAGGCTGAGCTGTGACCAAGACGGCGCCCGTTCTGGACATCGACGCGATCCTCGACGACGAGAACACCCGCATCGTCGTCTGCTGCGGCTCGGGCGGCGTCGGCAAGACCACAACGGCGGCGGCCCTCGGGCTGCGCGCGGCCGAGCGGGGGCGCTCGGTGGTCGTGCTGACCGTGGACCCGGCGAAGCGGCTGGCCCAGTCCATGGGGCTGACCGAGCTGGACAACGTGCCCCGCCGCGTGAAGGGCGTCGGCTCCCCCGACGGCTCGGGGAACGGCTCCCGGGGCGAGCTGCACGCCATGATGCTCGACATGAAGCGGACCTTCGACGAGATCATCGAAGCGCACGCCGACCCCGAGCGCGCCCGCCAGATCCTGACGAACCCCTTCTACCAGTCGCTGTCGTCGAGCTTCTCCGGCACCCAGGAGTACATGGCGATGGAGAAGCTGGGCCAGCTCCGCCGGTCCGGCGACTGGGACCTGATCATCGTCGACACGCCGCCGTCCCGATCCGCGCTCGACTTCCTCGACGCGCCGGAACGGCTCGGCCGCTTCCTCGACGGACGGCTCATCCGCGTCCTCATGGCCCCGGCCAAGGCCGGAGGCAGGAGCGCGTTCAAGCTGCTCAACGCCGGTTTCGGCATCGTCGCCGGCGCGCTGACCAAGGTGCTCGGCGCCCAGGTGCTCAAGGACATCCAGATGTTCGTCTCGGCGCTCGACGCCGTCTTCGGCGGTTTCCGCCAGCGCGCCGAGCAGACGTACAAGCTGCTGCAGGCGCCCGGGACGGCGTTCGTGGTCGTCGCCACGCCGGAACGCGACGCGATCCGCGAGGCGTCGTACTTCGTGGAACGGCTGGCAGAGGAGCGCATGCCCCTGGCCGGTCTCGTGATCAACCGCCTGCACCGTTCGCCGGCGTCCGCACTGTCCGCCGCCCGGAGCACCGCGGCGGCGGAGGACCTGGAGGCCCGTGGCGAGCACGAGCTGGCCGCCGCCGTCCTGCGGCTGCACGCGGGCCGGATGCAGTTGGCCGCCCGCGAGCAGCGTGAGCAGGAACACTTCATGTCGGCGCACCCGACCGTGCCGATCGCCCACGTCCCGGCGATGGCCGAGGACGTGCACGATCTGGACGGGCTGCGCGAGATCGGAGGACTCCTCGCCACGTGACGGGCGGAGGAGGGAGGGGGCGACCCCGGCTCACCCGGCGATGAGCTCGTTGGTCCGCTCGTACTCTTCCTTGGCCGACTCCAGCAGGTCGCGCCAGGAGTTCACATCGGGCCGGCGCCTCAGCAGCGCGCGGCGTTCCCGCTCGGTCATCCCGCCCCACACCCCGAACTCGATGCGGTTGTCCAGCGCATCGGCGAGGCACTCGGTACGGACCGGGCATCCCCGGCAGATCAGTTTCGCCCGGTTCTGCGCGGCGCCCTGCACGAAGAGAGCGTCAGGATCCGCACCTCGACAGGCGGCACGGGAGGTCCAATCCGTGATCCACATGTTCGACCCCACTCCCCTTAAGGTGGTCAGTCGTCATTTCGGCCGACGGGCGCGGGCGTCGAGCCTCCTGGTTGCATTGCCGCAGAGGAGAACGTACGCAAGATGACGATCGGGCCGACAGACCCGGGCGGACCAATTTCCCGGATGGTCATGTCAGGCCATGTGGCCGGGAATGACTAGTCCTCCCGGTCAGGGTCGACAGTAAAGTGGGCGCCTCCGGTAGCGATCGAGTGCCGCGACCCGCGTACCCTTGGTAACGTGCAAGCTCAAGGCAAAGCTCAGGCAACGGCGCTCGGTACCGTCCTGCGGCTGTTCGTCGCCGCAGGCGCGGCGGGGGTGCTGGCGGCGGCCATCGCGCTACCGGCTGTCGGCGGCGCGGGCATCACGGTGAAGTCCGTCAAGGAAGAGTTGAACATCGCTCCGGAGGACCTCGACGAGCCTCCGCTTCCCGAAAAGACCACTCTGCTCGACGCGGGCGGGAAGCAGATCGCGCAGTTCTACTTCCAGAACCGCGAGTCCGTCCCGCTGGACAAGATCGCGCCGATCATGCGGAAGGCCATCGTGGCCATCGAGGACTTCCGCTTCTACGAGCACGGCGCGCTCGACCTCGAGGGCACCAGCCGCGCCCTCATCAAGAACCTCACCTCGGGGGGCGTCACCCAGGGCGGCTCCTCGATCACGCAGCAGTACGTGAAGCAGGTCATCTTCAACAAGGCCGAGACCAAAGAGGACAAGAACGCCGCCATCGCGCCGACGTTCTCGCGGAAGCTCAACGAGATCCGCTACGCGATGGCCATCGAGAAGAAGCACTCGAAGGACGAGATCCTCAACCGGTACCTCAACATCGCCTACTTCGGCGCCGGTTCCTACGGGATCGAGGCGGCGGCCAAGCGCTTCTTCGGAAAGCACGCCTCCGAGCTCGACCTCGTCCAGGCCGCCACGCTGGCGGGAGCCGTACAGAACCCGAACAACACCGACCCGAACCTGGGCAAGGCGTACCGCGACCGGCTGCTCTCCCGGCGCAACGTCGTGCTCGACCGCATGGCCGAGTTGAAGATCATCACGACGGAAGAGGCCGCCAAGGCCAAATCCAAGAAGCTCGGCTACAAGGACAAGCCCATCCCGGGCGGGTGCGAGGAGAGCGAGTTCCCGTACTTCTGCCTGTACGTGCAGAACGAGATCCTGCACGACGAGCAGTTCGGCAAGACCGAGAAGGCCCGGCGCGAGTTCCTCAACCGGGGCGGTCTGACCATCAAGACGACGCTCGACCGCGACATGCAGAAGGCCGCCGAGAAGGCGATCAAGAAGTACGTCCACGCGTCCGACAAGCCCGTGGCGTCCGAGGCGCTCGTCGAGCCGGGCACCGGCGCGATCCGCGCGATGGCGGCGAGCCGGAAGTTCGGCACCAACCACAAGAAGAACGAGATGTCGTACAACGTGGTGGCCGACGCCCTGCACGGCGGCGGCACCGGCTTCCAGGCCGGCTCCACGTTCAAGATGTTCACCCTGGTCACCGCCCTCAAGGAGGGCATGAAGTTCAACGACGGCTTCAGCGTCGGCGGCACCTTCCAGGCCAACGGGTACTCGGACTTCAAGAACTGCAAGGGTGAGAACGTCGGCGACCCCACCGTCGCCCAGCACAACTCCGAGGGCGGCAACGGCGGGTTCGAGACCCTGCAGACCGGCACGTGGGGGTCGGTCAACACGTTCTTCATGACCCTGGAGCGGAAGGTCGGTCTCTGCGACGTCGTCAAGACGGCCAAGGACTTCGGCATCAAGCGGGCCGACGGCCAGAAGCTCCGCGAGTTCCAGACCTTCACCCTCGGCTTCAACGAGATGGACCCGGTGACCGTGGCGTCGGCGTACGCCACGCTCGGCGCGCGCGGCAAGGCCTGCGCGCCGATGGCGATCACGGAGATCGTCGACCGGTTCGGCAAGGTCACCTCGTTCAAGCCCGACTGCAAGCAGGCCGTCGAGCCGGAGATCGCGGACGCCACCAGCTACATCCTGGAGGGCGTGTTCACCAAGGGCACGATGCGCGGCGTCGGCGGCATCGGCAGGGACGCCGCCGGCAAGACCGGCACCGGCGACCAGTCGCGCACCGTCTGGTTCGCCGGGTACACGCCCGACCTCGCCGGAGCGGTCAGCCTCGGCGACCCTCGTGGACCGGTCCGCTACCCGCTGAGCGGTCAGGTCATGGGCGGGCGTTCCTACGGCTCGGTGTTCGGCGCCACCATCCCGGGGCCGATCTGGAAGGACACGATGCTGGGGGCGCTCAAGGGCGTACCGGCCTCGTCGTTCGTCGGGCCCGACATGTCGCGGTTCGGCGGATGCACCCAGCAGTGCGCGCCGCGCCGTCCCGCACGTGACGACCGTGGCGGCGACCGGGGCGGCGACCGCGGCAACGGCGGCGGCCACGACCGGGGCAACGGGCGCGGCGGCTGGAACGACGACGGCGGCCCGCTCATCCTCGGCGACTGAGCCGTAGCAGGACGGCGTCCCGAGTTCGAGTCCTTCTCGGACCGACCGGGACATCGTGGTCGCGGGCCGGCGGTTCTCACCGCCGGCCCGCGGCGCGTCCACGGCCTCGGATGCTCCTGCCGTTCGGTCGGGACGACCGGGGTGGTTCGATTCAGCCGGCGAGCCGGGCGCGGACCGCCTGGGCGACCCTGCCGCCCTCCGCCCTTCCCGCGATCTTGGGGTTGAGGACCTTCATGACCTGCCCCATCGCCTTGGGCCCCTCGGCGCCGCTCTCCGCGATCGCCTCGTCGACGAGACGGTTCAGCTCGTCGTCGGAAAGCTGCGCGGGGAGGTACTCCTCAAGGACGGCCTGCTCGTCCAGCTCGGCCTGCGCCTGCTCGGCGCGGCCGGCGTTCGCGAACGCCTCCGACGCCTCGCGACGCTTCTTCGCCTCACGGGTCAGGACCTTGACGATCTCCTCGTCCGAGAGCTCGCGGGCCTCTTTCCCCGCCACCTCCTCGACGTTGACGGCGGCCAGGGCCATGCGGATGGTCCGGAGGCGTACCTCGTCGCGGGCCTTCATCGAAGCCGAGAGATCGGCCTTCAGCTTGTCCTTCAACGCACTCATAGGGTCCATCTTGCCGCCTCGGCGGATCTGTTCTCGCCTCGTTAACCGCTGAGCCGCCGCCCGCGTCGGGCATGATGGCACTGTGAGGAAAGCTGTCGCGGTGCCCCTGTCCCTGCTCGGCCTCGGCGTGGCGGGTCTCGGTTACGCCTCCGTCGTGGAACGGAACTGGTTCCGGCTGCGGCGCTTCGACGTGCCCGTGCTCGCTCCGGGGCAACGGCCGGTGCGGATCCTGCAGATCTCGGACCTGCATCTCACCCCGGGACGGTCCCGGCTGATCGGCTGGGTGCGCTCCCTGGCGTCCCTGCGGCCCGACCTGGTGGTGAACACCGGCGACACCCTGGCGCACCCCGACGCGATCCCCGCCTACATGCGGGCCGTCGAACCGCTGCTCGACCGGCCCGGCCTCTTCGTCTACGGGTCGAACGACCTTTACGCGCCGCGCCCCAAGAACCCCGCCAGGTACCTGTGGCGTACGTCCAAGAACGACTCCCGTCAGACCATCCCGAACCTCCCCTGGGACGAGCTGGGAGCCGCGATGACCGCGGCCGGATGGCTGGACATGAACAACACGACGGCCCGCCTCAAAGTGGGCGAGCTGGACGTCCACGTCGGCGGCATCCACGACTCGCACATCGACCGCGACCGCTACGACCTGATCGCCGGGCCCGCCCCGGCCGACGCCGACCTGCGGCTCGGTGTCATGCATTCACCCGAGCCGCGGAACATGTCACGGTTCGCCACCGACGGGTACCAGCTCCTGCTCGCCGGGCACACCCACGGCGGGCAGCTCTGCATCCCCTTCTACGGCGCTCTGGTGACGAACTGCGGCATCGACCGGGCCCGGGTCAAGGGCCTGAGCAGGCACGAGAGCGCATGGCTGCACGTGTCGGCCGGCCTCGGCACCTCGCCGTACGCGCCGGTCCGGTTCGCCTGCCCGCCGGAGGCGACCCTCCTCACGCTCGTCCCTCGGCGGACCGCTTCCTGATCACCCGGTCGACGGATGACACAAGCACGACCAAAGTCCGCTAGACTTTGCGAGGCAACAGGGCGACAAGTTCTGTAGCACCGGGGTGTAGCGCAGCTTGGCAGCGCGCTTCGTTCGGGACGAAGAGGTCGTGGGTTCAAATCCCGCCACCCCGACCCAGAAGTACCAGGTAGGGCCTTGATCGGTTAGCCGGTCAAGGCCCTTCTGCTGTTCCTGGGAGAAATCTGGGAGACGATCTTTCTGGCGGTCCCCTCCCGCCACGGCGCGAGCGCGGCGTCCAGGATCGGCACGGGCGACGTCGGCCATAACCGGAACCGCTCGGCGAGCGCGTTCTCCCATAGCGCCTGCAGCACGTCGCGCAGCTGCTCGCGCATGCCCTCGGTCACGTGGCCGTACCGGCCGGACATCGAGGTGTCCTCGTGGCCCATGCGTTCGACCTTGAGCGCCTTCTTGATCCCGGCGTCGTCCATCCACGTTTGGTGCCCGTGGCGGAATCCATGTGGGGTCAGGCCCGGCCGGATCGGCAGCCACGTCACCAGGTGCGGCCGCTCGGCCTCCGGCCAGCTCGCATAGTCCGGCCGGCCGCGGCCGCGCGGCGGCACGAACTCGACCCCAGGCTCGGCGTACGGCCACGGCACGTGCACCGGGCGGCCCGGCCACGCGTATGCGCCCTCGAGGACCTGGGCGCGGCCGCGCGCCGGCGACGGCCCGTACACCGCGGTGTCGGCCAGGACCGGGCGCGGCGGCCGCGGCCACCGCTTGTCTTCCCGCCCCGGGTACACGCCGTCCGCTGCCGGCCGCATCGTCGCCGAAGACCAGCCGCGCCCGTAGTGCGCGCCCTCCCGGGTGAGGAACAAGTACCGGCGGCGGCCACCGACGCACCACTCGACATCTTCGTCCCCGTCTACCGGTGGCCGCCCCTTCCGCCCCGTGCAGGTGCAGGTGCGGGCGCGCTTCGCCTGGGCGCGCAGCAGCAAGCCCAGGAACGGCGGGACATCGATCACCCGCAGGCTCCCGTCCTTCGGGTACCCCAGGTAGAAGCCGGACAGCTCGTAGATCTTCGTGTCGACGTCCAACGCATCGCCGTCCAGGAGCGACTCGGGACGGAGCGCCAGGATCTCCGACCAGCGGAGCCCGGTCCACGCCTTCGTGACGTACATCAGGAAGACGTCCCAGTCATCGGCGACGAGTGCGGCCCGCTCGGCGACCAGAACGGCCTCTCCCGGGGACGGCCAGACCTTCGCGGCGCGCTGGTACGCCTCGATGCGCCGCAGCCCTTTCTTGCCTTTTCCGCGTTTCCTGGCCGCGGGGTTCGCGTCGATGTAGCGCGGTACGGCGTCACCCAGGATGTTGATCATGAGGGTTCGGGCGTCGCGTGCGGTGCGCGGTGCGTAGCCGGCGCGGACGATCGACCGCTCCCACGGGTCGAACTCGGAGTCCTCCAGGTCGTCGAGGTAGCGCTCCTCGAACACGGGCATGAGATGGCCGCTCAGGAGGCTGCGGTAGGTCCGCATCGTGCTCGGTTCCAGGGCGAGCCCGGCATACCAGGTGTTCGCCCACTCACCGAATTTGATCTTCGAGCGGTCCTTGCGCAGGCCGAGCCGGATCAGCGTCTCCTGATCTTCGCCGTACTGCCGTGCCTCGTCCTCGGTCTGGAAGGGCTCGCCGGTCTTCTCGTTGATGCTGACGCCGCCGTTGTACTTGCCGTTCGCCTGCTTCCAGCGGACGCGGATCTTGCCGTTGCGTACCTCGGTGTAGGCCATCGGCCTCACGCTCCTGACGGGTTGGGGGAAGGTGGGATGAAGCGGCGCAGGTCCCTGGTACCGACGAGCGATGCGGCCTGGATGAGCTTTGGCCGGATGAATTTTTTCGGTGCGGGGATGTAGTAGCCGAAATCTTTGATCTGCCAGATCAGTTCGTCGGGGTAGATGTCCTCGGCGGTGAAGCGGAACTCGCCCCAAGGCTCGGCTGCGGGAGGGATACGAGGAGTGAGAACGCTCGCCGCTTCGGTAGCCACCTTCCCAAGGGGTTCGAACAGCTCTTCCTCTATGAGATCGCCGTCGACCAGCCAGGCAATGCAGTCGGGCAGGTGTACGGCGGCGGCCGGCATGTCCACGCGGCGGTGAAGGAGCCAGGATTCCGAGACTGGGATGAAGCAAATGCGAGGGGGCTGAAAGCGGTATGGGGTTTCCATGGGGCTTTTGTGCCTTCCAAGGTGGTACTTGTGCTTACGCGCTATAAGCGTGTAACGCGTCACCATGGCACTGAAGGTCCGTTTCGTCATCAACGGACTTTGTTGGAACGAGACAAGTGACCTGTAAATAGGTCAAACAGCCATAGGGGTCTCACCTTTTGGTGACACTTACCTAACCGTCAGGTCAGCCCTTCTGGCGCCCCATCAGCCGTTGGGCCATCTCTTCGGCCCAACGGACGATGGCCTGTCGGTCCCCTTCCGGCAGGTCTGGCGGGACTGCGAAGGTGACATGCCCCTGATCGATCTCGCGCTCTTCAACCTCGAACTCTGGCCCCACACCCACGCGACTGTCCGTGCCAGACAAGATCGCCTGAATGGTCCCCGGCTGCCACTCGAATGCACTTTCGAGATCGGCCATGCGCATCGGAGTCAGTGTCGCAGTCTCGTCGTTGCGCAGCCTGCGCAGGTTGGCGGTCGACATTCGCGCCCGCTTGGCCAGCTCTTCCCATCGCAGGCGAAGCTCTACCCGACGTTGCTCCATCGCCGCAGCCAGGCGACGCCTGGGGCTGTCCTCGGTCACATCCAGTCCCCTCGCCGATCTGGGTCTGCGTGCACACCTTAGCGCACACAAGCGCACGCCATTTAGGTGCGCCTCGCCGATATACACCCGAGAACGCGATTAGCGCTAGCTTGCGCTCCATGGCTTGTTAGCGCTAGCGTTCGCTCATGCCACATCCGACAACCCTTCCTTTCGATCGAAAGCGCTTACGGGAATGGCGAGAGCGGCGCGGATACCACCAGTCCGATCTCGCCCAGCGATGCACTGACCAGGGCACCCCTGTCTCGGTCTTCCAGGTCAGCCGGGCCGAGGTCGGTAAGAGCAAGCCTCAGGCACACGTCGTGGTCGCCATGGCCAGAGCGCTCCAGATCGAGCTCGACGAGCTTCTCTCCACGCCGGTGGATGAAAACCAGGAGCAGGAGAGTCCGTGAGCGCCATGGTCGAGGAGGAGGTACCGGAGTACCGCCTCTACAACAACGAGCAGGGCGCCGCCCGCATCAGCGGCGGCGAAAAGGTCGTCCGTGCTTCCACACTCGGCCGCCTCGCCCGCACCGGCAAGGTCACCCACACCCGCGTCGGCCGCAAGGTCCTCTGGACCGACGCCCAACTCCGCGCCGCTGTCGCCTACCTGGCCACCCAGACGCGCGCCAAGCCGATCAAGAAGGCCAGCCCGCCCCCGGAGCCCCCGCGGCCGCGTCGCGGCGAGATTGTGCCGCTCGTGGCCAAACCGGGCCGCCGCTACAGCAACCCCTAACCCCCGGAGTCCCTATGGGCCACAACACGAACATCATCGCGGCCGTCCTGCGCCGCGCGGCCGACATCGCCCCGGCCACCTACCCCACCTTGAGCGGCCGCCCCACCGTGGTCGTCGCGATCGCGGTCGCCGCTGGTCGCCTCGCCCCCACCGATGTGGACGCCTGCGAGATCGCCGGCGAGTGCCTGACCGCTCTGGCCCAGCACCTGCGCTATGGCAGCGAGCCCGTCCGCGCGCTCACCCGCTGGAGCGACATCAGGCCGATCTCGGAGATCGTGATGCAACTGGAGCACGCGGCCGACGACATCGAGTCGGGCCAGGCCGTCGTGCCGCCGTCCGTTCCGCCCGTGACGGACACCATGCCCGTCCCGGTCGACCTGACCGACGAGACGGACGACGAGACGGACGACCGGCCGCGCTTCTACCGCATCCCCACGCCGAGCGGCGGTGCGGTGCTGGCCCGGTTCGCCGGCGAGGGCACCCCGGTCACGGTCGAGATCTCCCGCCCGCGCGCCGCCGTCGGCCGGGTCGAGGTGTCTCGGGAGGAGTCCTGGGGCGTGTGGGCGGTCCTCAACGACGCGCTGATGACCGTCGAGGACGCGGTCCCGACCTGGGCGCACGCCCCGATCGTGCCGACCGACGAGCACGGCCGACCCTTGCCCGACCCAGTGTCTGGCCCGTTCTGACCTGCCAAAAAAGCAGACCCCTGGCGCGGACACGCCAGGGGCCCTGATCCCCGAAGGGACCGATCACATGTACATCCTGCCGTACGAGGAGACGTTCATGCGCCACGACCCCGCCGACCTGGCGTACCTCGACCTGTGCCTCAGCGAGGCCGTGGCCAGGATCCGCGCCAGCCAGGCCGCGCAGACCGGCGGTGAGAGCTGATGCCGAAGATCACCGTGAGTTTCGACATCGACACCAGCGAGCTGAAGACGCTCACCGACACGCGCCTGGCCACGCTGTGGCACGTCGCGCAGGCCAACCCCGCCCCTCACGGCGACCGTGACGCCGGCGAGGTCGTCGAGTACATCGGCCGCGAGATCATCCGCCGCTGGCTGCGGAGCGCGCCACCGGAGCTGTGGCACCACCAGGGCCGCGACTACTGCTGGGACGAATGGAAGAACGGCGAGTTCGTCCCGCACGCCCCGGCGGCCGCGAGCGACGCGGACGGTGGCGAATGAGCGTCCACGACCACCTCACCGCTGCGGCGCTGATGCTGTCGGTCGCCCGTGGGGACCACCTCACGTGGACCCACCGGGAGACTGCCGGCGAGCGGACGTACGTCGGCGCCGGGCACGACGCCATCGCGCGGATCGACGACGCGATCGCCCGCCTGTACAAGGCCCGCCAGGAGCTGAGCGGCGAGCTGCGCGCCGAGGAGGACGAGCGGAACGTTCGCGTCGATGCGCTGATCGCCACGATGCGGGGCGAGCGCACGCAGGCGTCCGGCGAGCAGACGCCGGGCGGCGACTCGTGACCACGGCCGCCGACGACTTGATGACGCCCGGCGAGGTCGCCGTCCTCTTCCGCGTTGACCCCAAGACCGTCGGCCGCTGGGCCGCCGCCGGGCTCATCCCGTTCATCCGTACCCCCGGCGGCCACCGCCGCTACCGCCGCACGGACGTCGACGCGTTCCTGTCCGTCGGCGGCTCCCCCACATTCCCCACCACATCGGAGACGACATGAGCGTCACGAAGACCTCGCCGCCCTGGTACATCCAGCTCACGGACGGTGTGTACGCGCTCGGCGAGGCGGCCCGCCACTACCGGGCGGCCTACTGGATCGCTCGCGGGCTAGCTTCGCGCACCGCAACGGAGCACGTCCACATCCACGAGGGCAAGGTGACCGGGCAGCCCGGCCCCGACGCCCGCGGCTGGGACGCCAAGCCCACCAGCCGGGCGCCGCACGCGAAGGCTGTGTTGGAGGTCGAGCGGATCCACCGCGAGCACACGGACAAGCTGCACGGCCTCTACGAGACAGCCGCACTCCTGTACGCCTCTGGCGCCGCTTCGGCGATCCGCCTTGTGCAGGCTGGCGAGACCCCGGCCCGGCCGGTGCTCCCCCTGAACAACGACCGTCGACTGGAGTGGGGCGGTCTGGAGATCAAGGGCTTGGCCGAGGCCCGCTACGCGGGCGCCGAGAAGCTGGCCGCCGCGTACACGACCTTGTCTCGCCTGCTGGACCTGCGGGGCTACAGCGAGGAGCTGGCCTCTCAGGACTACCTCGCCGACCACGAGGTCGGCGAGATGGACGACGCGTCGGCCGAGGCCGAGGGCATCGCGGACGCCGCCTACGCGTACGGCCGGCTCGCCGAGCAGGCCGTCCACTTCGTCCTGATCGAGCCCAGGCGCCAGACCATCGCCGCCGCCCCCACCACCCCGGAGAGCACGTCATGAGTGTCATGCAGGAACGCTTCACGCGGACGACCCGTCGCGGCCGCCCCCGCCCCGGCCCCGTCCACAACGTTAAGGAGGAGCGGCCTCAGGTCGCGATCGCGTTCGGCGAGGGCCTGGACCAGCTCGACTGGTACACCGACCCGGACGACCTCAGGGATCTGATCAAGTCCGCCAGCGTCCAGCTGGACAAGCTCGTGCGGGCCATCCAGCAGCAGGCCGAGGCCACCGGCGAGAAGGCTGGCGAGGATCACGGTTACCTCGACCCCTCCCGTCCGTACATCCCCGTCGCGACCCCGGCCCAGCCGACCGCCACCACGGCGGCCACGGCGGAGGGCGAGGCCCCGGACCCTCAGCTGGCGGCCCGCGCCTGATGGGCCGCCACCACCGCCCCCAACCGCGCACCGGCTGGCTCCGTCGCCTGTTCGATCCGGCACACGCCGACGCGTCGCCCCGTGCGGACGCCTGGACCTGACCCAGGCCCGTGATCCTCTCCCGCCCGCCTGGCCCGCTCACACCGGGCGGGCGGGAGAGCACCAACAACTCGCCCCCTTCCGGCGGCCGCCACGCGGCGGCCGCCGTCTCTCGTATGGAGACCCGATGTCCAACCTCCGTTCGACCCCCGCGCGTCGTCCTGACCCGCGCCTGCGGATCATCACCGAAGCCCTGCGCCAGCCGGTTCCCAACGTGGCTCCCGCTGACCTCATCACCGGCAGCAACATCAGCCGCTTCGACGACAACGTGGCCCACGCGCCCGCACCATGGGCGATGCAGGTCGACATGCTCGCGAACCGGATCTACACCGCCCTGTTCGGCCGCCCCGGCGAGGAGACGAGCCCGCTGGAGCAGGCCGAGGTCGCCAAGCGCCGCCGGGATCTCGGCGGTGAGGTCGCGGCGCTCATGCTCGGCCAGCGCGCGCTCGAGCAGGCCCCGTGGTACCCAGCCCGCCCCGGAGACGTGATGCACGTCCACTACGAGGCGACCGGCTTGCTGCCCGAGTGCGGAGAGACCTACGTCGTCGAGCACTCCGACGCCGAGGGCGGCCTGATCCTGCGGCTGGTGCACTACAGCCCCGAGATGGCCTACCCGGGGGGATGCTTCGCGCCCGGCCTAGTCGACGACCCGCTGATGGAGGCCTGGATCGAGGTGGGTCCGCACCGGCTGACGCTCGTACGGGATGGCCGAGTCGTCCACGCGGGCAGCAGGACATGACCGCCCCCTGCCCCCACGACCTGGCCGACCCTCGCATGTGCAAGGTCTGCCGCCGCGCCCTGCTCCTCATCGCCGGGCCGGACAGGACGGCCGAGGGCCGCGACTGGTCCGCGCGGCTGGCGGCCGACCTCGCCAAGCACCTGCGCACCGTGCAGGCGCCCGACGCTGAAACCTGGGCCGAGGCCCTGACCTGGTTCAGCCACCGCATCCGCGGCGGCACGCTCAGCGTCCTCGCCGCCGAAGGGTTCGCGGACCGGTTCGGACCCATGCCGCCCGGCCGCGGATCGGGCGGCAGCGAATGAGCAGCCTCGCCTTCCTCGCCGTCTGCGCCATCGTGGCGATCGCGCTCATGCTGGCGGGGCACTGGTTGTGGTGGCGTCGGCTGTACGTCTTCGCGGTGCTCGCCGCGTTCGTCAGCGCGGTCGCGGTGTTCCTGCTCGTGGCCAGGTGGCTGCTGCTCGCCGCAGGGGCGGCATCATGACGACGACCACCGCGCAGCCCGCGCCCCGACGCCGCCTGTTGACCGGTCCCGAGCTGACGTTGCTCGCCGACCAGGTGGACCGTCACCTCTCCACCACGGCCCCCTTCTTCCGCACCCGCGGCATCACCTACACGGTGGGCCGTCCCCGCGCTTACAGGGATCACGTGGTCGTCATCGCCGTCCTGCACGAGCGGCGGCCGGCCACTGCGGCCGACGGGCCGATCGTGAGCGACGCGCTCGCGCACTGGGCCCGGCAGCTCACCGGCGCGGGCTACGTGGTCGATCCACGACCGGCGCGGCTGATCGTCCGCCCGCGCCCCCAGCTGACCCCGCACGAGCTGTACGACGCGGTCGACGCCCGGCGGCGCGCGCTCGGCCTGTCCTGGGGCCAGCTCGCCGCCCAGGCGCTCCTATCCCAAGAGCAGCTGATCCGCTTCCAGGCCCGGGCCATACGCCGCGGCTTACGCGGCCGCCTCGAGGCCTGGCTCCGACATACCTCATCGCCCCCCACTTCTGCCCCGACAACACCCCTGAAAGGCGCTCAGCATGATGGCGGCGGCGTACCCCCGACCCTCCGACACGATCCCGCACAACCTGACTAGCGCGACCGGCGCGCGGCGGGCGGCCCGATGACAATGGTCATGACCGGCACCGCGGTGCTGGCGATCCCGCACGGCGATGTCCTGACCGCGCTGACTCAGGCGGTCCAGCTCGGCACGGCCGCGCTCGGCCTCCTCGTGCGGTACCTGACGTGCCCGCCTCCTCCCGGCATCGGCCGGGAGGAGCTGGCCGCGTCCTACAACCTGAGCGTCGGCGAGCTGCGCCAGGGCAACCGGCAGCTCGCCGAGGCCGGCTACCTGATGCAGGCCCGCCGCCCGAGCGGCAAGAGCTGGCAACACCTGATCGTCGTCACCGACACCCCTGGCCGCCTGCCCGCCGATCACGAGGCATGGGTGCTGCTGGACGCGGCCCTGGCCGCCGAGCAGGCCACCACCTCGCCAGAGGGCGCACATGTTGCGACCAGCGGCAACGCCGCCGAGGACCAGGTCGCAACATCTCCCGAAAAGTCGCACATAGAACCGGTTAACCCCTTCCCTGCACACGATGAGGATCACAAGCCGTCGGTGGTGGCCACCGTCGCGGAGCTGCGGCGCCTCGCCCAGCTCCCGCCGTTACCGGCACCGAAGGAGCAGGGGGACATGTGGCTCACCCCGGGCCAGGTCCTCGCCCTGGCCACCCGGTACCCGCCCAGGTACGGCGACATGGCGCTCGGCGTCCTGTCACGGGAGAACCTGCCGTTCTATCTCGCACCGCGGGTCATGGCGTTGCTGATGCAGGGCTACGACACGCGGCAACTCGCCCGGACACTCCAGGGCGTCGGCGAGGGCGACCACCCGGCCGCGCTCGCCCGGTGGCGGCTGGACCAGCTGCTGCTGGCTCCCGAGCCGGATCACGTCCCGTGGCGGGCGCCGTCCACCGTCCTGGACGGCCCGCCCGCCCCGGCCGACCTGACGACGCGCAGCGGCAGCGGCGCCGCGGCCTGCCGTGCGATCGCCCTGCGCGTGCGAGCGGAGGGCAAGCACAGATGAGCTCTCACCGTCCCCGCTGGATGCCCCTCGTGCAGCTCGGCGACCTGCTGGTCGAGCAGTGTGGCCGCATCCGGACCACCGTCGTCGGCGGCCCGGCGCCCGACCCGTACGACGTCGCCCGGGCGGGCATCACCGCGGCGCTCGCCCGGGCCTGGCCCGAGCTCACCCGTGACCCCGCCTACCTCGAAGCCATGGCCGACGTCGCGCTCGACGCGGTCGCGCCCGAGCTCCGCCGCTAACCCTCCTGAGAGACGACCATGAGGCCCACCCGCCACGACCTGACGCCCTGCCCGAACGGATGCGGCGAGCGCATCCTGTGGACCCGCACCGAGCACGGTGAGCGGCTCGCCGTCGACGCCCAGCCGAGCGCCGACGGCAACCAGGCCGTGATGAAGAACGGGCTCGGCCGGTGGATCTCCCGTTCCCTGGACGGCGCTGGCGCCCTGCCGCCGAGCCCGTACGAACACACGTTCAAGCCACACTTCCGCAAGTCCGGATGCGCCAAGCTCCGGCCCGCGCAGCCCGAACTACCGGGCCTACTCCCCACCAACGTCGTCCGGATCGGCGCACGCCGCGCGAGCGCGCGGCGCCGGACCCGACGCTGACCAACGAGAGAGACCATGTCCCCTGAACTAACCACCAGAATTCGAACGCTTATCGAACGGAGGCAAGCCGCCGGCCGCCTCGTCATGGTCCCCGGCGAGGAGGTCCTGATCCTGCTCGCCGAGCTCGACCAGCAGCGCGACGCGCGAGCCCTCGCCGAGCACCGCCTGGCCGCCGTCGCCCGCGCCCGCACCGACTGGTCCCGCCGCCGCACCGAGTACGAACAGCAGATCCACACCCGCGACGGCGGCTCCACCACCGCCCTGGCCAGCGAGCGCACCCTGGCGCTCGTCCTACGCGAGGCCGATCAGGCCCTGGCCGCGCACCTGCCCGGCGTGGAGGTGGAGGAGGCCGTGCTCAATGGAGACAGAGGAAACCTCGGCAGGCAGGAGCTGGCCGAGTTCTTCGGCAGCGACGCGTTCACCGGCGGCGCCGAGTCAGTCGCCGGCTGGGCAGACCTCGGCATCACCGCAACCCGCCATGGGGACCGGGTGCAGGTCTGGAACGGCGAGACGTTGGTCGGCCTGACCAAGCGATCAAGGGAGTTCCCCGGCCTCGGCGTGTTCCACGCGGTCCTGTTCGTCCACGACGACGGCACCCCACAGACTGTCGGGTTCCCAGCCGGGTTCGTACCGCCGGACCCAATCGCTGCGCGGCGTCGCGAGCAGCTGCGCTGGCTGCCTGAGGGGCATCCGGAGCGCCCGTCCGGGGGTGACCGGTGACCTCATCCGTAGCTGCCGCCGTTCGCGCCGTCCTCGCCCACCCATGGGGCTCCGGGCCCTGGACAGCGCACACCGAGCACCGGTACGACGCCGAGTGCGCCGTCTGCCAGGGGGACGTGGCCCGGGTGCTCGCGATCGCCGCACCGGTCATTGCCCAGCGAGCCGAGGCCGAGCGGGACGAGGCCCGTGCCGTGGCCGAGCGCGACATCACGATCGACTCGTGGCTGTACCGCCGCACCGAGCGGGCCGAGGCTGACGCTCTGGAAGCCCGTGAAGCACTGGTCGTCCAGGAAGGCGAGATGGCCGCAGCACTACAGCTCGCCGAGGAGGCCGAGGACGCCATCGCGTGCGTCCGCGCGTTGGCCAACCTGCCTGAGCGTCCGGACACCTACGACGAGGCGGTCGCCGAGTACCAGGCCGTCGTGGGCTCCACCTGGGACGAGGCGTATTGGCACGCCGCCATGAGTCATGTTGCCGCGGCGCTCGGCGAGCAGCCCAGGGGCGGCGATGGTTGAGCGTCGGTTACCACCCCAGCCGACCGGCGGACGGGCCTGCAGCCACGGGGACGGCAAGCCGTCCGAGGGCTGGCGCTGGTACAAGGCCCTCGGCGCGTGGGCGGCCGTCTGTCATGGGCACAGCGGCGGCACCCGGGCACTCCAGATCGGCGACTTCGTTCCTGACATTGCCAGGGTCGAGCGCGCCCCGTCACCAACCCCGAAGGAATAGATCATGACCGCCATCTGGGTCCAGTCCGACCTGCTACCGGACGGCACGTACGTCGTCGCCATCCACTACGACGACGACCAATCCCGCGTTCTGAACCACGAGGCGGCGCTCCGCTACGCCGCCGCCGTCCACGCGGCGGCTACCCGCGCGGAGCACGACGCCGCGGTGGTCGCCCAACTGGTCAAGATCGGCCTCCCGAAGGCGATCGTCGCCCAGGCCCTCCACGACCTCCGCAACGACCGGCCCCCGCACACCGCGACGATTACTGCGCCCCTCCAGCTCGAGCCCTGCGTTTCGGCCCACCGAGGCGTCGGCTACCTGGAGGTGTACGTCGCGGGCCGCCTCGTGGGCCAGTGGGACCCGGATGACGCCCGCGACCACGCCGCCAACGTGCTCGCCGTACTCGCTGCCGTCGACCTCGACGCCGCGTACCGCCGCTACCTGATCGGCACCGTCGGCCTGGACCGAGCCCGCGCGGAAGCCGCCGTCGGAGGCCTCGCCGCCCACCTCAACGGGGAGACCCGGAGGACATGATGACGTAGATTCGGCGCCCGCGACCACAGCACATGAAGACGATCATGGGAGGTGGCCGCCTCCGCTGACGGCCCCAGGAACCCAGGAGGAGCTGCCCATGCCGCGGCTGCACTGCCCCACATGCAGCGGCACCATGCCCGGCCACCTGCAAGTGTGCCGGTCCTGCGCCGCTGGCACGCTACGGGACCTGGCCGACGTGCCCAGCCTCACCATGGAACTCGATCGTGCTCTCGCCCGGCAGAACGTGTTCGGCGACCGCGCGGGCGGCCGCTCCGCCGAGACGGCGCTCCCCTGGGACCAGCGAGCGCGCGAGGCTCGGCACGTCCTGCGCAGCGCGCTCTCCGGGTGGACGCACTACCTCGCCGACGGCATCCGCCCGATGGCAGGCCCGATCTGCCGGGCCAGATGCGAGCACCAGACCTGCACCTACATCAGCCTCGGCCGCCCCCCTCGGCGCGATGCCACGCCGGGAGCGATGGCCGTCTGGCTGCTGCGCCACCAGCGTCAGCTCCTCGGCCGGGCCACCGCCGATGAAGCCGTCGACGAGATCCGCGAGGCCGTACGGCTCGCGCGGCGCGCGATCGACCGGCCGCCCAGCCTCTGGTACGCCGGACCGTGCGGCGTGGGCGGCTGCGATGCCGACCTGTATGCCCGCCACGGCTCGGCGATCATCCGGTGCCGTGCCTGCTACGCCACGCACGACACCGCGGCGCGCGAGACGTGGCTGCTGCGGCAGGCCACCCATCACCTCGGTACCGCCACCGAGATCGCGCGGGCACTGACCGGGTTCGGGTACGAGGTCACCCCCGCCCGGATCTGGCAATGGGCACACCGCGGCCGCCTCGCCGCGCGCGGCCGCGGCAGGCGTGGCCCGCTGTACCGGGTCGGCGATGTCCTGGACCTCCTGACCGGTGCCGAGCCTCTCGCGGTGCTCGGCCCGGCCTGCGCGAAAGACTGTAAGCACCCCACCTGCAAACTCCTCCGCACACGCCCGAGAAAGGCAGCATGACCATGTCGAACCAGACCAGCACTGTCCTTGTCCTGCTCACGGTCGGCGACCAGGCCGAGCTCGTCACCGACCTGCACCCCAAGTCGGCCCCGCTGCGGGTGCCCGCCGCGCGGATCGCTGAGCAGGCTGGCCTCCCTGCCAACGAGCTGCCCGGCCGGCGCTTCACCGTGACCCGGCTCACCGAGGACGACGCCAACGGCTTCACCCTGCTCAACGACCCGCGACGCTGACCAGCCAGCCGGGCTTACTGCGCCTTTCGAGGCCGCCCGGCCCGGCGGTCCCACCGCTTGTCGAACGCGATGATGTCCGCGCGCGCCCACAGCTTCCCGGCCGCGAGTTCGTATCGCGGCTTCGGGAAGTCTGGGCGCTGCGCGAGCTGCTGGACGCGCTGCCGCGTGACGCCGAGGATCTCGCCCGCCTCGACCGCGCCGACCAGGTCACGCCGTTCGGGTTCGCGCTTGGCAAGCTCGGCCAGGGCGAGCAGCAGCAGATCGGTGGTGTTCCAGTCCTCGCGGCCTTCCTGTTCCAGCTCGTGGGCGAGACGGGCGGCTTCGCTGTCGTCGTAGCCGAGGGCGACGGCGACGCGTCGGGCCGCGTTGAGCATGGCGTGGGAGTGGCTGAGGTTCTCGTTACTCATGAATCCAGCATGGCAAAACTATTGCAGGATCGCAAGGGTTTATGCCATAATGGAGATGTCGGCAAGGGGGTCGGACCCCGAACCGGCAAGCAGGTTGAAAACTCAAGAGAGGAGAACACGGTGGACAACCACCACGAGGACCCGCTCGATGCGCTGGGCCACGCACTGCTGGGGGCTTACGTCCTCATCGGCAAGCTGCTCGGCTGGCTCCCCCTCCCGATCGGACTCCCCCCGATCGACGAGGAGGACTGGGACGGACTGGTCGCCGTCGCCGCCATCGACCGGGCGAGGATCGCGGTGAGGGACCTTCCCCTGGACTCCCTCACCGCGTCGATCATGGACAAGCTGCTCTTGGAGTGGCTGACCGCCCACGATCTGGGCGTGATCACGGAAGTCGTCGGCCGTGACCGGTGGCGACTGGAGGCGCTGTCCTACGCACTCAGCAGGATCACGTCCCTCGCGCAACTCGCGGAATCCCGGCTCCGACCCTACGAGGACTGAGCCACCCCACCGCCCCGGGCAGCCAGCTCGGGGCGGTGGCCCCACCGTCTCCCGCTCTTGAGCCTCGGCCTGGCATCTGCAGACAAAAGGACCGGCGAGGCGGAGCGCCCCAAAGGGCACTCTGATTCGGAACCTCGCCGGTCCGCAGGTTGAAAACTCCGAGAGGAGTTTCAGCCGCCATCGTACCGCTGGCCTGCCGACTTGCGGCCCCTGATCACTCCTGTCATGCTGAAGATCCGCGGACACACGTATGCCCGCAGCCAGCCCCGCCAGTGCGGGGCTTTCGTATTTCCGGGACATGGGGAAGTGGATCCGGAGATCGCAGGGGGGAGGGCGGCAGGGGTCGGCGGCCCCTGCCGCCTCACCCGCGCCGCCCCCCGGGGGCGGCGTAGCCCTCAGAGGCCCTCCGTGGACGGGAGAAGCGGGCCCCGCTTGGAGAGGAGGGCCCCGTGCCGGTCAGCCCCCCGTCCCGGTGCACCGCCCCCCAGTCGCCCCCGTGCCCGGCCCTGGCCGAGCGCGACGGCCGCTGCGGCGACCATCAGCGCAAGCCATGGCAGGGCAAGCAGGGTGCATGGGCGGGCGGCTCCACCCGCCGGTGGCGCCGGGTCCGGGGACAGCATTTGCGAGCCGAGCCCACCTGCCGCCGCTGCGGCGCGCCAGCTGACGAGGTCGATCACATCGTGCGGCTCGAAGACGGCGGCGCGCGATTCGATCACCGCAACCTGCAGAGCTTGTGCGCGCCTTGTCATCAGCTCAAGTCGGCTGAGGACCATCGCAGCGCGCGTGCGCGCGCACAGCGCTGAACGATCGCAAGGCGAAGCATCAGCATCGCGCAGACGAGCGGCTGCTTCGTCAGCGTCAGCGCAGCGACGTTCAGCAGCGGCGCCGCCGCGCCGAGGGGCGCCCGCCGCGAACTCCCGGGGGAAGGGGAGTTCGGATTTCACGCGCCCGGAGGAACGGACACCGGCGCGGTAATTCCGCTTTTCCCCAGTCAGAATCAGCGATAGGGGGTCTGCCATGGGTCGCACCCCGCGGCCAGTCGCGCTGAAGCTGCTGAACGGCACCTCCGAGGGGCGCGACTCCGGCGGCCGCAAGGTCACACCGCCTCCGGCGTTCCGGCGGCTGCCACCCAAGCCGCCGACGTGGCTCACTCGGGAGGCCCGCGCGGAGTGGCGGCGTGTCGCCCCGGAGCTGACCCGGCTGGACCTGCTCAAGGAAGGTGACCGCGCGACGCTCGCGGTGTACTGCGAGACGTGGGCGCGGTTCGTCGAGGCCACCCGGACGATCCAGCGCGAGGGCCTGACCATCGAGGCGAAACAGGGGCTGCTCGCGCATCCCGCGGTGGCGATCGCCCGGTCCGCCGGCCGGGAGCTGCGCGCGTTCGCTGTCCAGTTCGGTCTGACCCCGGCGAGCGAGGGGGCGGTGGCGAAGGGGGCCGACGATGGCGAGGAGGACAACAACCCGTTCGCCTGACGCCGACGTCGAGCTGCCGGACGCCGAGGAGCTCGAGCGGCTCAAGCTCTCGCCCGAGGTCGCCTGGTATCTGCTGTCGCGCGGTATCCCGCTGCCGGACTGCCCGCCGCGGTGGAAGACACCGGAGCCGCGGACCGTGCCCGGCGCCCGGTTCGACCCGGCCCGGGTCGACAAGGTACTCGTCTCCTTCTCGATGCTCCGGCACACGCAAGGGCAGTGGGCCGGGCAGCCGCTTCGGCCGGACCCGTGGCAGATCGCCTACATCCTCGCGCCGGTGTTCGGGTGGGTGCGCTGGGATGACGACGCCGGCGACTACGTCCGGATCGTCAACAGCTTGTACGTGGAGCTGCCGCGCAAGAACGGCAAGAGCACGTTGCTCGGCGGGATCGCGATCTACCTCACCGCGGCTGATGGTGAGCGCGGCGCGCAGGTCGTCGCTGCGGCGACCAACGAGCGTCAGGCGGGTTTCGTCTTCGCGCCGATCAAGCAGCTTGCCGAGCGCGCTCCGGCGCTGAAGAAGCACGTCAAGCCGTTCAAGAAGCGGATCGTCCATCCGAAGTCCGGCAGCTACTTCGAGGTCGTCGCGGCCGTCGCCGACGCCCAGCACGGCGCGAACCTGCACGGCGGCGTGATCGACGAGCTGCACGTCCACAAGGACCCCGAACTCGTCGAGACGATTGAGACCGGCACCGGCTCACGCACGCAGCCGCTGATCGCGATCATCACGACGGCCGACAAGGGCAAGCGGAACACGATCTACGACCGCAAGCGGCGCCGGATCGAGCAGCTCGCCCGCGGCGTGCTCACCGACGCGAGCACGTACGGCGTGGTGTGGTGCGCGGACTGGGAGGACCAGTACGGCGAGGCCCCATTCCAGGAGGAGACCTGGCGCAAGGCCAACCCGGGGTACGGGATCTCCCCGACCCGGGCGTACATGATGCGGGCCGCGACCGAGGCGCGGCAGTCGCCGGCGGACCTGGCGAAGTTCCTGCGGCTGCACCTCGGCATCCGGACCAAGCAGGAAACCCGCTACATCAGCCTGGAGTCCTGGGACCGCAACGCCGGCCTGGTCGACGAGGCGGCGCTGGCCGGGCGGGAGACGTACGGCGGGCTCGACCTGGCGAGCACCTCGGACCTGTCCGCGCTCTGCTGGCTCTTCCCCGACGACGGCACCGGCGGCTATGACGTGCTGTGGCGGATCTGGACGCCGGAGGCCAACCTCGAGGCCCTTGATAAGCGGACCGCGGGCATGGCGAGCGTGTGGGTGCGGCAGGGCTACCTGACCGCCACGCCGGGCAACGTCGCCGACTACGACTGGATCCGGCAGCAGATCGACCGGGACATGTCCGCCTTCAACGTCCGGTCGGTCGGGTTCGACCCGTGGAACGCGACGCAGCTCACCAACGACCTGGCCGCGGCCGGCGCCCCGCTTATCAAGGTCCGGCAGGGCTTCATCACGCTCTCGCCGCCGCTGAAGGAGCTGCAGCGGCTGCTGCTGAAGGGCAGCGCGGAGGAGCCGCTGGTCCGGCACGGCGGGAACCCAGTCGCCCGCTGGTGCGTGGACAACCTGGCGGTGGCCATGGACCCGAGCGAGAACGTCAAGCCGGACAAGGCGAGCTCGGCGGAGAAGATCGACGCGGTCGCGGCCATGGTGACCGCGATGGCCGAGGCGATGGTGCGCGAGCCCGTCAAGACGTCGGCCTACGCCGATGAGAACGCTGAACTGATCGTGATCTGAAGGGGGCCGATGTGGGCTATCGACGGCATGTCGGCCGGCGGCTGATCGTGCAGCTGGACGGCGAGACGCTCGACGGCGTGCTGCAGCGCGCCGACCGGCGCACGCTGACCCTGCGCGAGACCGCCCTCGTCGCCGGGGACCGGCGCACGCCGATCGACGGCCTGGTCGTCATCGAGCGGGCCCGCATCGCCTGGGCTCAGGTGCCGTGATGGCTCGCACGTTCCAGAGTCTCGGGGAGCTGGGCAGCTACCTGGAAGCCGCCGGCGTCCGCGTGGTCGACCCGGGTTACCCGCTGACAGACCTGGCCGACGACGGATGCGCCTACGACGTGTGGCGCTCCCAACCCAGCGTCCGGAAGGTCGTCGACTTCGTCGCGCGCAACGTCGCCAGCGTGCCGCTGCACGTGTACGAGCGGGTGAGTGACCTCGACCGGCAGCGGGTCATCGACCACCCGCTCGCGCGGCTGCTCGCCGCGCCGGCGCCGCGCATGGTGCCGTTCCGGCTCTGGCACGCGCTCCTGGCCGACTGGCTGATCTACGACCGGTGGTGCGCCGCCAAGAAGATCACCGACACCGGCGTGTTGCAGCTCGTCCGCGTGCCGGCGCGGCGTTTCCGGTTCGTCGACGACGGCCTGGACCAGGTCGCCAAGATCGCGATCTGGACGCGCGAGGGCCACTACGACGAGCACGACCCGGACGGCTTCGTCTACGACCACGGGTACTCCCAGCGCGGCGCGAACGGCACGAGCCCGATGGAGACCCTGCGGGACCTGCTCGCCGAGGCCCGCGAAGCGGTGGAGTACCGGCGGGCCGTCTGGGCCAACGGGGCCCGGGTGCCGGCGGTGATCGAGCGTCCGGCTGATGCTCCGTCGTGGGACGACACGGCTCGAGGTCGTTTCGTCTCCAGCATGCGCGCCTTCATCCGTAAGGGCGGCCGCGAGGGCGGCGTGCCGGTGCTCGAGGACGGCATGACCATGAAGGTGGTCAATGCGTTCTCGCCGCGCGACACCGGGGACCTCGAGGGCCGTCGGCTGACCGACGCCGAGGTGGCCAGCGCGTACCACATCGCTCCGGAGCTGGTCGGCGCCCGCGCGGGCACCTACAGCAACATCGAGGCGTACCGGCAGATGCTCTACCGGGACGCGCTCGGCCCGCTGATTGTCGCGGTCGAGCAGGTCCTGAACGCGATGCTGACGCCCGATCTCGCCGGCGGCCGCGCACTGTACGTCGAGGCCAACATCGAGGCCAAGCTCCGCGGCAGCTTCGAGGAGCAGGCCCGCGTCCTGTCGAGCGCGGTGGGCGCGCCGTGGATGCTGCGTTCGGAGGCCCGGGCCCGGGCGAACCTGCCGGCGATCGAGCACGCTGACGAGCTCGTGGTGCCGCTGAACGTCACGGTGGGCGGGCTCGCCTCGCCGAGGGACACGGCGCCGCCCCCAAAAGCGGGCCGCCTCGCCAAGGCGGCGAGGCCTGACGATCTCGGGACGTTCGCGGCCGAGCGGGACGCCTTCGAGCGCGCGCTGACCCACCACCTGGAGGGCCTGGCCGCCGAGCTCACCCGCCGCCTGGAGCTGAAGGCGGCCGACGACCTGGCGGAGGTGTGGGGCACCGAGCGCGCGGAGCGCGAGGCGGCGCTGGCCGAGCTCGTGCTGGCGTGGGGGTATCGCCTCGCTCAGGTCGGCGCGTGGGAGGTCCTCACGAGCTGGAACCCGGAGGCGGACGGCTGGTCGGCCGAGGTGATGTTGGCGTGGCTGGCCAAGGCCGCCGCCACCTACGCCGCGGAGATCGAGCAGGCCACCTATGACCGGGTCGCCGAGGCGGCCGATCAGGGGGATCAGGCGATCCGCGACGCGCTGGCCGGTTGGGCGGAGGTCGCCGCGCTGCACGCGCTGACCGCCAGCACGGAGTTCCGTGGCTTCGGTGGCCACGACGCCGCCAAGGCCTCCGGACTGGCCCGCAAGACCTGGCACGCGCGAGGCCGTAGCAGCCGGCCGACGCACGCGGCCCTGTCCGGCACGAGCGTCGAGATCTGGGACGTGTTCGGCAACGGGGCGCGCTGGCCCGGGGACCGGCGGGCCGGCGCCAAGGAGACCGCGCGCTGCCGGTGCCATCTGACCTACTCGAGGAGCGAGTGATGCTGACCAAGGAGTGTCCCGCACGCATCAAGGCGGCCGGCACCGCCGACGGGCTCGCCGAGGGCCAGTTCGTCGCGCTCGTGTCGGTGTTCGGCAACATCGACAGCGTCGGCGACGTCGTCGTGCCGGGCGCGTTCGCCGATGACCTGGCCCGATGGGTGGCCAAGGGCGACCCGATCCCGGTGATCTGGTCGCACGACTGGCGCGACCCCTTCAGCCACATCGGCACCGTGTTGGAGGCCGAGGAGACCGTCGACGGCCTGGTGGTGAAGGCCCAGATCGAGGACCTGGACACCAACGCGAAGGCCGCGCAGGTGTACCGGCTGCTGAAGGGCCGCCGCGTCACCCAGTTCTCTTTCGCCTACGACATCGACGAGGGCGCGTGGGTCGACGCGAAGGAGGGCCGCAGCTACTACGAGCTGCGCAAGCTCCGGCTGCACGAGGTCGGCCCCTGCCTGGTGGGCGCGAACCAGGAGACCGAACTTCTCGCCGCCAAGGCCGCGACGCTGGCCGAGGCGGTCAAGGGCGGCCGGACGCTGGCCGACGCCCACTATGAGCGGCTCGCGCGAGCCCGGGACGCCATCACCGGCGTCCTGGACGCGCGGCCCACCAAGACCCCCGCGCGCGACGCCGGCCAGCCGCCTGCCGCCGACAACGACGATGCGGCCCGCGCGCCGAAGTCGTCGTCCGCCGATCGGCCGCAGTCACGGACCGCCCAGGCAGCCGCACGGCTCACCCTGATGACGATCACGGACGGAGACTCATGACACTGCGTGAGCAGCTGAAGGCCGCGCTGGCGCGCGCGTCCGAGCTGGCCAAGGCCCTTGCCGAGCGCGACCTTACCGACGAGGAGCTGGAGGAGGTCGCCACCCTCGACGGGCAGGTCAAGGACCTGCGGGTGAAGATCGCCAAGGCGGACGCGTCCCAGAAGATGCTCAAGGAGCTCGCCGACACCGACGCCGACGCGCCGGACGACGATGACGAGGGCGTGCCGCGGCTGAAGACGGCCGACCGGACCGACCGGCAGATGGCCCGGTCGTTCGGCGAGGAGTTCACCAAGTCCGCCGCGTACAAGGCGTTCCGCGAGGCGCACCCGGGCGGGGTCGGCCAGGGCACGCCCATCAACATCGGCCGCGTCAAGGTCGGCACGATGGACGACTGGTTCGCCCGCCGCAAGGCCACCCTCGACACCACGGTGGCGCGGATCCAGCCCATCCGGATGCCGATGGTCGACATGGTCGACCGGCAGGCACTCACCATCCTGGACCTCATCAGCCGCGGCCAGACCGGCGGCAACTTCGAGTACGTACAGGTCACGGAGGTCACCCGCAACGCGGCAATCGTCGCCGAGGGAGCACTCAAGCCCGTCAGCGACATGAAGACCACCATCGCTGATGCGAAGGTGTACACCTACGCCGACGGTTACGACGTCACCAACCAGCTCCTGGCGGACGCGCCCGCGTTCGCCTCGTACATGAACGGCGAGCTGGCGTACTCCCTCGACTACGTGGTCGAGGACAAGCTGCTGAACGGCACCGGAACCGGCGGCGAGCCGAAGGGCCTCCTGCACACCACCGGCGTGCAGGAGGTCACCTACACCCCCGGCTCGGACGCGATGGAGCAGGTCAAGGCGATCCGGCACGCGATCACGAAGGTGACCACGCTGCCCGGCGGGCAGGTCACCGCGGTGCTCATGAGCCCGGAGGACGACGAGGCGTGGGACCTGCTGCAGGACACCACCGACCGGTTCATGGGGCAGGGCCCGTTCGGCTCAGGTCCCGCCACCAGCTGGGGGCGGCCGCGGGCGCTGTCGCAGCGGCTGGCGCCGGGCACGTGCATCCTGGGCGACTGGCGGCAGATCGCGCTGCTGGACCGCGAGGGCCTGTCGGTGATGGCGTTCAACCAGCACAAGGACTACGCCCAGAAGAACATGACCTACGTCCGCGCCGAGCTGCGCGCCGCGCAGGTCATCTGGAAGCCGAACCGGCTCGTCGTCGTCAAGCCGGCCGCGGGCGGCGGGAGCTGACGATGGCCGAGCACAAGATGGTGACCATCGGCGGGGTGCGCTACCGGATCGAGGACGCGCCCCGCGTGGTCGAAACAGCCCCGAGCGGATCCGCCTCGGAGCCGAAGCCGGAGCCCAAGCCCGACCCGGAGCCCAAGCCCGACCCGGAGCCGGAGCCGGAGTCGGAGCCGGAGAAGACCAGCCGCAAGCGGCGTCCGAAGGGCGGTACCGATGCCGATCCCGCCGGGACTGCTGGCCGATCCTGAAGAACTCGCCGAAACCCTCGGCGTACCTGCCGACAACCGGCGGATGCTGGACGCCCTGCGGAACGCCTCCCGCCGGTTCATCGGCGACGTCCGCCACCCGGTCGCGCTCGTCACCAGCGACGAGGTGTGGCTGGACTGCGACGGCAGCGCCTCCCTGCTGCTGCCCGCCGCTCCGGTACTCGCCCGCCCACGGGTCGAGCTCGACGGCCAGGCCCTCGAGGAGGGCGAGTTCGACTGGTCGGAGAAGGGCATCCTGGAGCGGCGGCGGGGGTGCTGGCCGCGGCGGCTGCGCTGCGTCCGGGTGGTCTACGACCACGGGTACGACCCGATCCCCGTCGATATCCAGGCCGCCGTGCTGGCCCAGGCCGAGTCCGCGTTCCGGTCCGTGCCCGGGGTCAGCAGCATGCAGGTGGGCGGGATGACCGTCTCCTACGGCGCGGCGGCCGCCATCGGGGTCACCCAGCAATGGGCCGATGCCGTCACCCGGTACACACTGAACCGCGGAGACCGGGCATGAGCTGGCCTCAGATGTTCAACGCCACGGCGACCCTGGTTCGGCCCGCCTGGCAGGCCGACCGGTACGGCGACCAGATCCCCGACTGGTCCGCCGCAGAACGGCGCGAGCTGTCCGGGCTGTGCATCCAGCCGTCCGCCCAGGTGCTCGTCGCCAACGAGCAGATCGGCAGCGACGGGCGTGACGTACGGATGACCCACTGGCGCGTCTACACCGCCCCGGGCACCGACGCCGACGTGCTCGCGACCGACCGCATCGAGTGGCAAGGCCTGACCTTCGAGGTCGTCGGGGAGGTCGCCCGCTGGCCCAACCCGCTCGGCGGCGGCGTGCACCACATCGAGTTCACCATCGAACGCGTCCAGGGATAGAGGTGATCTCGTGGCCGGTTTCGCAGCGTTCGAGCTGGACCACAAGGGCGTCGGTGAGGTCCTCGCCTCGCCGGAGATACACGCGGTCATCAACGGCCTGGCCGGGCAGATCGCCGCGACCGTCCGCGCCGCGCTGCCCGGCCGGACCGAGGTCGTGGTGGAGTCCTACACCACCGACCGCGGCGCCGCCGCAGTGGTGATCAAGGACCGGCGCGGGATGGGCTGGCAGGCGCGCGACGGCGTGCTCACCCGCGCCGCCGGCGCAGCCGGCCTCGAGGTGCGCGCGCGGTGAAGCCGCTCGTGGTGTTCGGCGACGCGCGCGCCGCCGCGGTCGACGTGCTGCGCGCAGGCCTCGCCGGACGGCCGGAGCCGTACGCCAAGGGCGTGACGTACGGTGCGCGGCCGCCGGTCGACCGCGGCCCGGAGCGGCCGCGGCTGCCGTTCGTGCTCGTCGCCCTCGACGTCGACCTGCCGCAGTACCCGGTCAACAGCCGGGCCACCGTGCGCGTCACGGTCTGGCACCGCACCTCGCAAGACGCCGTCGACCTCGCGCAGCTGTGCCAGGGCCTGCTGTGTGTGCACTCCGGTCCGGTGATCCGCGGCGTGCGGCCGCTCACCGGCCCCGTCCCGGCGGTTGACCCGCTGACCGCCATCGATCTCGCCACGTTCACCGTGGCCGCGAACGTGCGACCAAAGGTGGTCGCCCCGACACGTGAGGAGTAGCCATGGCCGGTAACCCGGAGGCAGCAGCCATCTGGACCGACGCCGACGTCTACGTGGGCCCGCTGACCGCGGTCAATCCCACCAGCGTCACCGACCCGTTCCCCGCCACCTGGGGGCTGGTCGGCCTCCTGGACGGCGGCAAGGGCTTCACCGAGAAGCGTGAGGAACAGGTGTCCGACCACTACGCGTGGGGCGGGATCCTGGTCCGCACCTCCCGCTCGCGCTTCAAACTGACCAGGTCGTTCACCGTTTTGGAGGACAACGAGCAGACGCGCAAGCTGATCTGGCCGGGCTCGACAGCGACGCAGATCATCGTGCCGCGCCCGACCCCGGTCAAGCTCGCGTTCGAGGCCCGCGAGGGCGACAAGATCAAGCGACTGATCACCCGGCGGTACGCCGAGGTCTCCGTCGACGGCGACATCACCGAGAACGAGGAGGACCTGGCCGCGGTCACCCTCGTCGCGACGATCTTCCCCGACTCCTCAGGTGTGCTTTTCGACCGCCAGCACACCGAAGAAGACGAGCCCGGCGCAGGCGAGTGAGGTGTACCAGTTCGCAGAGCCGGAGATCACCGCGAAGGCGGTCCAACTCGGGCTGATCGCCGATGGCGAGGCCCTGCCGGCGAACCTGCGGTCCAAGGCCGTCAAGGCGCTGGCCGCCGCCCTCCAGCAGCAGCAGCCGGCCGAGCCTGCCCTCGAGGTCGGCCACCTCGTCCTCACCCCTGACCGGCGCGTGCTCCTGGACGGTCACGCGCTGCCGCTCCAGGTACTCGACGCCGACCCGATCCACGTGGTGCTGCACGGGGAGGTGGCCACGATCCGCCTGACCGTCGCCGCCCGCACCATCACCGTTCATCAGAAGGAGAACCAGACCAGTGGCCAAGCCTGACACGCCCCCGACGATCGATTTCAACCTCGACGCCGCGATCGCCGAGGCGACCGGAGCGCCGTTCACGTTCGCCTTCAAGGGGAAGCCCTGGACGCTGCCGGCGATGCGAGACCTGGACGTGTGGCCCATGCTGGACGCCGCTCCGCAGGGCGACCTCGCGGTGGTGCAGGTCGTGCTGAAGGCCGCGTTCGGCGACCGGTGGGAGGAGTTCCGATCCCATCCGATGCCCCGCAAGGGCCTGTCCGGCCTGTTTGAGGCCTACCGCAAGCACAGTGACGCGGATCTGGGGGAATCCTCGGCCTCGTCGAGCTGATCCGCCGCCACGGCGACGCCGTCGAGGCTGACCTCGCCCACTACTACCCGCGCGACGCCGACCAACTGGACGCGCTGCTGCGCGGCGAGATGACCTGGCGCAGGTTCAAGGTCCTGCTCAAGCACCTTCCGGCCGACTCGGCCACCGCGCGCGCCGTCGGCCAAAGCGGCCACACCACGACAGACCTTCTGATCATGGACGTGTGGTCCGCGCTGACGGGCAAGCCGCACCCGGCCAGGCCCAAGCCCTCAGCGCAGCGGCCGGCTTCCTCACCGGAGCGTGAGGCGCGCCTGGCGGACGCGCGGCGCCGAGCGGCGGCGCGCCAGGCCGCGATCGTCGCCGGCCAGATCGCCTGACACCGATCCACAAATTCACAGCGGGGGTGATGTGCTGTGCCGAGCGTCGGCTACGCGACCTTGCAGGTCATCCCCTCGGTGAAGGGCATCGGCGCTCAGCTGCGCGACCAGCTGGTCGGGCCAGCGGCCAGCGCAGGCGTACTGGCGGGCGAGCAGGCCGGCCGCGGTTTCGCCGGCGCGTTCGACTCGCTCGCCGGCGGTTTCTCCCGCGTCGGCCAGGCGGTCACCGGTGTCGGGCAGACGGTCACCACCCACCTGTCGCTGCCGGTCGCCGCTCTCGGCGGCCTGGCCATCAAGACGGCGGGCGACTTCGAGGCCGGCATGAACCGGGTCCGCGCCATCAGCGGGGCGACGGGCGAGGAGTTCACGCAGCTGCGTGACCTCGCCAAGGAGCTCGGCGCGACCACCCAGTACTCGGCCAGCGAGGCGGCCGACGCCATGGGCTTCCTGGCGATGGCCGGCTTCAAAACGACCGACATCATGGGCGCCCTGCCCGGGGTGCTGAACCTGGCGGCCGCCGGCGCGATCGACCTGGGGACCGCGGCCGACATCGCCTCCAACATCCTGTCTGGCTACGGCATGCAGGTGGCCGAGCTGGGGCGTGTGAACGACATCCTGGCCAAAACGTTCACCAGCACGAACGTCGACATGCGGATGCTGGGCGAGTCGTTCAAGTACGTCGGCCCCGTCGCAGCCTCGGCCGGCCTGCAATTCGAAGAGGTCAGCGCCGCCATCGGTCTGCTCGGTAACGCCGGCATCCAGGGGTCGGAGGCCGGTACGGCGCTGCGCGGCGCGATCGGCCGGCTGCTGAAGCCCACGAACGAGGTCCAAGAGACCCTCACCAGGCTCGGCGTGTCGGTGGCCGACTCCAGCGGCAAGATGCTGCCACTGATCGACATCATCACCCAGCTGGAGAAGTCCGGCGCCAGCACCGCCGACATGCTCACGATCTTCGGTCTGGAGGCCGGGCCCGGCATGCAGGCCCTGGTCTCCCAAGGGTCGGCCGCGCTGCGGGACCTGACGAAAGAGCTGGAGAACTCCGGCGGTACCGCAGCGAACATCGCCGCGGTCCAGATGGAGGGCTTCAACGGCGCTGTCAAAAACCTGCAGTCGGCCTTCGAGGGCCTGATGATCGCCGTCGCCGATACCGGGCTCCTGGACTGGGCGACCAAGGCCGTCAACAAGCTCACCGAGTGGGTGTCCACCCTCGGCGAGGCCGACAAGGAGACGATGAAGTGGGCCGTGGCCATCGGCGGGGCCGTAGCCGCGCTCGGCCCGCTGCTGATCGTCACCGGTCACGCGGTCTCCTCCATCGGATCGATCATCACCGGCGTCCGGCTGCTCAGCACCGTGCTGCTGGCCAGCCCGATCGGCTGGGTGGTCGGGCTCATCGCCCTGCTCGCCTACGGCCTGTATGAGGCCTGGCAGCGGTCGGAGACGTTCCGGAACGCGGTTACCGGCCTGTGGGACGGCATCGTCTCGGCGGCGGGCCCGGCCGTCGACTGGTTCAAGGAGACGGTCTGGCCGGTCCTGATCGACGGCTGGAACTGGCTGCTGGACGCCGCTACCCAGGCCGTCGACTGGTTCGAGAGCAGCATCTGGCCCAAGCTGTCGGCCGGGTTCGGCCGGCTGGTCGAGGCCGCCAAGCCGATCGCCGCCTGGTTCAAGGATGAGTTCCTGCCCGGAGTGGTCGAGATCTGGGGCGGCCTCATGGACGCGGCCGGGCCGGTGCTGTCCTGGCTCGGCGGGACCGCGCTACCGGCCGTGATCGACGCGCTGGTGTGGCTGCTGGAACAGGCCATGGCCGTCGCCGGCTGGTTCACCGAGACCCTGTGGCCCGTCGTCGTGGGCGGCTGGCAGTGGCTGATCGACGCCGCCGGGCCCGTGGTCGAGGCGGTCGTCGGCTTCTTCTCCAGCATGACCGAGGGCGGCTCGGAGTTCTCCGACACCTTCGGTGGCATCGGCGACTTCATCTCCGAGGTGGTCGGCACCATCAGCGACATCGTGTCCGAGGTCGTCGAGTTCATCGGCTGGGTGTGGCGGGAGCACGGCGACACGATCGTGTCGGTCATCAAGACCGCGTGGGATCTGATCGTCAGCGTCATCGGCACGGCCTTGGAGCTGATCTGGGGCGTCATCCAGGGCGTGTGGACCGCCGTGCAGGGCATCATCACCGGCGTCCTCCAGGTGATCCTCGGCGTGATCCGCGTGGTCACCGGCATCATCATGGGCGACTGGGACAAGGTCTGGCAGGGCATCAAGGACATCTTCGAGGGCGTCTGGAAGGCGATCCGCGGAATCGTCGAAGGCGCCCTCAAGATCATCGCGAGCATCTTGAGCGCCGCCTGGGATCTGATCGCCGCAGCCGTGAAGGCGGTATGGGACTGGATCGTCGACATCGTCAAGGCCGCCGTGAAGTGGCTGCTGGACATGTTCCTGAACTGGACCCTCCCGGGCCTGATCATCAAGCACTGGAACTCGATCAAGGACACCGCCGGCAAGGCTCTGGACGGTGTGATCACGTTCTTCCGGGAACTGCCCGGAAAGATCATCACCGCGCTCGGCAACCTCGGCTCGCTGCTGGTCGACTCCGGGAAGAAGATCGTCCAAGGCCTGATCGACGGCCTGAAGTCGATGCTCGGCGCGGTCGGCGACACCGCCGCGGCCATCGTGGACAAGATCAAGGGATTCCTGCCGTTCTCGCCGGCGAAGGAGGGCCCCTTCTCCGGGTGGGGGAACCCGCTCTACTCCGGCCGGTCCATCGCCCGCCTGCTCGCCGCCGGCCTGGACGACGGGCAAAGCCTGGTGACCGCGGCCGCGGACCGTCTGGCATCCTCCGCCGCGGTCGCCGTTTCTCCGACCGTTGCCGTGGGCGGACGCTCCACCGGCCCGCACGACCTGGCCCTCGCGCAGGCCGGGGCCGGCATCGGCGGCGGCACACTCGAGGTCAACTTCGCCGGCCGCCCGCTGGTGAGCGAGGACGACATCTTCCGGCTGCTGATCGCCGCGCTCAACCAGGCCAAGGCACGCGGCTTCAACCTCGGGAACCTGGCGGCGGTGCCTCGATGATCGACATGCCTCAGATCGCGGTGGAGATCGCCTTCACCCGGGACCCCGACGACGGGACGCCACTGTGGCAGGACGTCACCGACGACGTCGACTGGGACCAGAAGATCCGGATCTCCCGCCGCCGCAGCCACGAGCTCGACGAGGTGGCCCCCGGCACGCTGGCGCTCACCCTGTTCAACGAGGACGGCCGATACACCGCCGACAACGCCGCGGGCGCGAACTACCCGAACGTGAAGCTGAACCGCATGATCCGCGTGCGGGCCCGCTGGCCCGGAGGCCCCAACCGCCTGGCCAGCGGCCAGGCCACAGCGAGCGACGCCAGCCTCTTCTCCGGCAGCCAGGGCAGCGTGACCATCGATACGAACACCTTCCCGCCCGGCCAGACCAGCTCGATCCGATGGGCGGCCAGCACCCTGTCCAACGGCACCATCTTGCGCGTCGGTGCGAAATCGACGTCCTCTCCGACCGATCAGGCGTTCCACGTCAAGCCTGGCGACATCTGGTCGTTCCAGTGCCAGGCCCGCCGCGACACCGTCGCGGCCACCATGGCGCTACGGGTCCGCTGGTACGACAAGGCCGCCCGCCAGCTGGGGGACACGACCGGCCCCGCAGTCACGCTCACCACGGCCTGGCAGCCGATCGTCTACTCGCCGACCGTGCCCGCGGGTGCCGCATGGGCGCGTCTCATGCTGGTGTCGACGACCAGCTCAAGCGGAGCGGCCGTCATCTACACCTCCGCGTGGCAGGCCGAGCGGGCGGCGGCGCCCTCGAGGTGGATGGATCCCGGCCGCCAGCACATCCGGTTCACCGGGTTCGTCGACCGGTGGCCGCTGTCCTGGGACAACTGGCACGGCCGCGCGCAGGTCACGGCGACAGACCGGCAAAAGCTCCTGTCCCGCGCCACGATCAGAGGGGCGCTGATGGAGGAGACACTCGCCACCGGCCCGATCGCGCTGTACCCGCTGTCCGAACCACAGAACGCCAGCCAGGCCGGCAACGTCGCCGCCACCTCCCAGCCGGACATGGTGATTCAAAGCGTCGGCAACGGCGGCGCGCTCGTGTTCGGCAAAGAAGGCGGACCCGACGACTCCGCCACCGCGTTCCTCACGCCGATCGGCAGCGGTGCAGTCGGCAAATTCCTGGCGGTCCCGCTGTTGCACACACCGCTCGGCGGGGTGGCGGGCATCTCCCTGGCCGCATGGGTGCGGTTCACTACCGACGTCACCGCCGACCAGCGGATCCTCTACGTCGACGACGGCAGCGACACCGTGCACGTACGCGTCAACTACCAGCCGTCCAACAACACCTTGACCGTCGGCGTCCGCCACCCCAGCCGCGACTATGTCGCCACCGCCGCCACGCCGCTGGGCACCGGCCTGCACCTGGTGGTGGTCACACTCCAGTTCACCGCCGGCACGTTGGCGATCCGTGCGTACGTGGACGGCGACACCGTCATCAACACCAGTGGAGCGGCGACCGTCACCACCTGGCCGTCGCTGAAGCGGCTGCGCGCAGGCGGCGTTCCCGCCTCAGCGCTGGACCCGCCCCAGCTCATGTCCGGCGCTCTGGCGATGGTGGGCGCCTGGCGCAGCGTGCTGACCCAGACGCAGGCCTCCACCCTGAGCAACGCGCGCGACGGATTCGCCGGCGAGTTGTCCGGCGCGCGGGCCCGACGAATCGCCGCCTGGGCGGGCATCCCGGCGATATCGGCCGACACCGGCTCCAGCATGATGGACCGCCACCCGAACCGCGAGCAGAGCCCGCTGGCGGCGCTGAAGCTCATCGCAGTGTCGGAGGCGGGTGTCCTATTCGTCGCCGGCGATGATTCCGTGACCCTGCACGGCCGTGGCCGCCGTCAACTACCGGGACCGCCGTCCATCGTGCTCACCGCGGACGACTGCGCCGGCGAACTGGGGTTCACGATGGATGACCAGCTGCTCGTCAACGATGTGACGGTCAACAGGTCCGGGCGCACGGCCACCCGCGTGATCGACCAGGCGTCGATCGAGGAGAGCGGCGGTGTCTACACCGGCTCAATCGACACGCTGCTCTACACCGACACCGAAGCGCTGGACCGGGCCGCCTACACCGTCGCGACCTACGGGCATCCACACCCGCGGGCCGGCCAGATCGTTGTGGACGCCCACCACCTGGACATGTGGCCCCAACTGCTCGGCAGCGAGATCGGCCAGCGAATGCGGCTGTCCGGCCTGCCGCCCGAAGCATCGGCCAGCACGCTGGAGTTGTGGTGCGAGGGCATCCAAGACGAGATCAGCGATTCCACCTGGCGGGTCACGTTCGACGCCTCACCAGTGCGGCAGATGCCGCTCTTCATTCTGGACGACCCCGCCTACGGAACGCTCGACAACAACTACCTGGGATGGTGAATGTGGCAGTTCGCGCGCAGTTGCGGTTTCTGGAACAGGCGCTCCCGGCTCCGGCGCCACTTCGCTCGTGGGAGGCGTACTGGCAGCTCGCGGACTCCCGCAAGGCCCTCGGCGGTCAGCCTCCGGTCCCTCGGCCAACAGGCCACGACCCCACGGTTACGGCGTTCGCCCGGGTGGATGACGGGCGCTGGATCGCGGACTGCCCATGGATGTGCGGCGCCGCCTTCAACCTCCCCCAGGGGGTCGACTGGTTCTGGTGTACGGAGTGCGCGGGCGCAGGACTGGGCCGCACGGCCCGCCTGGTCTGGCCGCAGCATATGGACCAGCTGACGGTGAACCTGGAGAGCCTGCCCGCCGCCCTGCAGTTCTGGCCGTGCAGCGACTGCCGCCCCCGCTTCCTCGCCGGCCGGGACATGTGCGAGTCCTGCCGAGGGATGCAAGGACAGGTGGCGTAGGTGGCTGTGCTCCCCGCCCCGCGCACCTGGACGGTCGGCGAACTCGTCACAGCAGCCAAGCTCAACAACGACGTCCGGGACGGGATCAACTTCCTCCTGTCCCCGCCCATGGCCGTGCTGCTGCCTGACGGGGGCCAGTATGCGAATGACACCGATACGGTCGTGCGGTGGAGCTCTGAGGCCCTGGACCGGGACGGCGGGCACGACAACACCACCAACAACACCCGGTACACCGCGCAGACGGCCGGCTGGTACGACTTCGACTTCTCGGCCTTCATCTTCGGTGGGCAGAGCAGCGGAATCCTCTTCCTCGGCTTCACGAAGAACGCCAACGTCAGCTGGGCGGCCGGAAGCGGGTTCCCACTGGCCCTCAACCGCCTATCCGGGCAGCTGAGCACCACGTTGCAGATGTCGGTGGGCGACTACATCCAGGCATGGGTGCGGCACACGACCGGCGGGAGCAAGACGCTCGACTCCACAGGCACACGCTTCGCTATCCGGTGGGTGTCAACGTGACCACAACCGTTATCGGCACCCTGGCCGCGGCCGGCGGCGGCCGCCCGTACGGCGCCGAGCTCGCGATCGACCTCGTCGACCAGGCCGGAATCGCCGTACCCGGGTTCACCACCGGCCACGAGGTCGTCGGCAGGACGTGCGTACCCATTGGTGAGGGCGGGACGTGGAAGGCCGACCTGGTCCCCAACGACGACATCGTCTCGCCGCGCGGCCCCACGCTGTACCGGGTCATGGCCAACGTCGCGGCCGGGGCCTCCGCCGTCTACTTCATCAAGGTGCCCGAGTCGGCCGAGCCGCGCTGGGCGGGCGATCTGCGAGTAAGCCTGCCCGGCGAGGCGCCCGAGCTGCCGTACGGCTACCTCCCTCTGGCGGGTGGCATCCTGACCGGCCCGCTCGTCCTGCAGGACGGCACACCTGCCACGTCCCAGCAGTACGTGGCCGAGTACGTCGCCGAGCACGGCGGGGAAGGCAACCAGGGCCCGCCCGGCCCAGAAGGACCCCAGGGACCGGAAGGACCCCAGGGACCACGCGGCGATCAGGGCATTCCGGGGCCGAATGGCGACAAGGGCGATCCCGGCCCTCGAGGCCCGAAAGGTGACCCCGGCGATCAGGGCCCGGCCGGTATTGAAGGCCCGCAGGGGCCGAAGGGCGACCCCGGCGAGCGAGGCCCACAGGGACCGCAGGGTGAGCGAGGCCTCGACGGCCCGCAAGGCCCGAAGGGCGACACCGGCCCGGAAGGACCGCGTGGCGCGCAAGGGCCGAAGGGCGACCCCGGCGAACAGGGCATCCAAGGCCCGATGGGACCGCAGGGCCCCCAGGGAGACCCAGGCGCGCCCGGGACGCAGCTCGGCTGGCACATCGTCACCGACTACGGCGCGGCCGGCGACGGCGTGGCCGACGACACCGCCGCCATCCAAGCCGCGATCGACGCGGTCCCGGCCCAAGGCGGGACCGTCTACCTCCCGGCCGGGACCTACCGGCTCACCGGCCCGCTCACGCTGTGCTCCTCGCTGACACTCACAGGGGCGGGGCTCGGGTCGACGATCCTCTACCAGTCGTCCACCTCAGCCGACGCGCTCGCGGCCACCGACGTCCGCAGCATCACCGTGAACGACCTTCAGGTGTTCGGCCCCGGCGAGGGAACGGGAACCGGCCTCCGGCTGCTCCGGTCCGCAGCGGACGCCACGCCGTACATCAACATGCGGAACGTCTACATCCATTCGTTCGGCGTGGACGGCATCGAGATATCGAACGGGATCGTCTCCTCGTTCGCGTCGGTCAACTGCGAGGCGAACGGCCGCTACGGGTTCAACTTCCACGGCGTCCCAAACGGTCCCGCCGGCACGTCGCTCGCCATGACCTCGTGCTACGCGAACACGAACGGCGTCGCTGGTTTCCGCATCTTCAACATGGCGTATGCGGCGCTGGTGGGTTGCGCATCGGAAGGGCAAGCCACGAACTACCTCCTGGAGAAATGCCAGTCGGTAACGCTTAACGGTTGCGGCTCGGAGATGATGGCCGAAGGCGGAACCGGGTTGAAGATCGACGGCGGTTTCGGGCACGCGATCATCTCGTGCTGGGACCTGAACAGCCGCGGCCGCGCGTACTGGATCACCGGCGGGGCTTACTCGATCAACCTCATCGGCCTGGTCGAGAACACCCCGCTCGCCGGGGCGATCAGCTCGCTGACCGTCGACGCCGGCAGTATCGGCATCAACCTGCACGCGATCAGCAACACGACTCGGCTGGAGCTGGCGGCCGGCACCACCAACGTGCTCAACGACGGCGCCAACGGCGTCACCCTGAACGGCTTCCTGTACACAGACGCCGGAAGCGAATTCAACGGCAACGTGACGTTCGACAAGCAGGCCGCGTTCTGGGGCGATGTCACCTTCGGCGGAAGCGTCGGATTCTTCGGAGCCGCACCGGTCTGGAAGCCGAGCGTTTCCGGTTCCCGGGGCGGCAACGCCGCTCTCGCCTCCCTGCTTTCAGCGTTGGCAACCCTGGGGCTCATCACCGACGACACGAGCACGTAATGACCGACCCCGACCTCGCGGCCGCGCTCACAGACCTACGCGTCGTCGTGGTCACCGGCCTTACCGAGATCCGCGGCCAGTACGCCGTCGTCATCCAGCGCCTGGAGTACGTCGATACGCGGCACGCCGAGCTCGTCCGCCGGATGGAGACCGAGCTCGCCGAACACGAGGCGCGACTGGACGAACTCGGGAAGGGCCAACAGAAGTTCGTCACCAAGGACGAGCACGCCGAGCGGAATCGCCGGCTCCTCGCGATCATCGGCCTGATGCTCACCGCGGCCAGTCTGGTGATCACCTTCTTCAAGCCGTAAGAGGGCTCCTTGGCTCACTCCTTGGCCTGGCCTCGGGGGGTGGCCACGGCCAGGGCGCACCACCGCATCCGACCCCCTCCCTACCGACCCGCTCGCCCATCACCTCCGGGCGCACGCGGCCCAGGGAGACACGTTGTTCCACGTTCATCATGGCGACGCGCTCGCCGTCCTGCCCACCATCACCACCGGCTCCGCTGATCTCGTCCTGACCGACCCGCCGTACAACAGCGGCGGCCGCACCAACGCCGAGCGCACCGCCCAGGGCGCGCGCGGGAAGTACGTCACCGGCACCGCTGGCCACGACCTCGCAGACTTCGCCGGCGACAACCGAGACCAGCGCTCCTACACCCGCTGGCTCGCCCTCGTCCTGATCGAATGCCTACGCATCAGCCGCCCAGGGGCCTCGGCCCTAGTCTTCTGCGACTGGCGGCAGCTACCCGCGACCTCCGACGCGCTGCAGGCTGCCGGGTGGACCTGGCGCGGCATCATTCCTTGGCGCAAGCCGATCAGCCGACCACAGCGCGACGGGTTCCGGCGCGAGTGCGAGTACGTGCTGTGGGGCAGCAACGGCCAGCCGTACCGGCACGCCGAACCGATCTATCTACCCGGCCTGGTGCAGGGTTCACAGCCGCGCGGCCGCGGGCGTGTCCACATCACCCAGAAGCCTGTCGACATCCTGCGCCAGCTCGTGCAGGTGTGCCCGCCCGCTGGCGTCGTCCTGGATCCGTTCGCCGGCAGCGGGTCCACCGGCGTCGCCGCGGTGCTCGAGGGCCGCAGCTTCGTTGGCAGCGAGATCACCGAGCACTACGCGGCGATCGCTCGGGAGCGGATCGCCGCGGCCGTCGAACAGGAAGGAAGCGCATGAAGATCATCACGCGCGAGGGCTGGGGCGCCCGCGCCCCACGCAACGCTCGCGATGTTGTCCGGGTCAGCTGGGCAGACCGCACGGAGTTCGTCGTTCATCACACCGCCGGGCCGAAGGGGCAGCGAGTTCGCGCGATCCAGGACTTCCACATCACGGGTCGCGGGTGGAACGACATCGGCTACAACTTCCTCGTCGACGCGGAGGGCGCGATCTACGAGGGCCGCGGCTGGCTCGTCGTCGGCGCGCACTGCCCAGACCACAACCGGATCGGGATCGGGGTTGCCTTCATCGGCAGCAACAACCCCACGGCGGCCGCGATGCAGAGCATCCGGGGCCTGTATGACGAGGCGTGTCGGCGGGCCGGACGGGCGCTGCGGAAGCGTGGCCACGGTCAGCTCTTCTCGACCAGCTGCCCCGGGCCACGGCTGCAGGCCTGGGTCAACGCCGGTATGCCGCTCGACCAGGAGCAGACGCCGGCGCCAGAACCGCCGCTGAAGATCGTGTGGCGTAGCGATGTGCCGACGTGGCCGGGCCGGGCGCTGAAGGTGGCCGAGCCGATGATGACCGGCGAGGATATTCGGCTCTGGCAAGAACGGCTGGCCAGGCGTGGCTGGCGGATCGACGTCGACTCCTGGTACGGCCCCAAGTCGCGCACGGTGTGCCGTGGTTACCAGCGCGCCACTGGCCTGCCCGATACCGGCATCGTCGATCGGGCGACCTGGGACATGACCTGGTCTTGGCGGCCGCCGGCGGAGGAGCCCGCGGCCGCCGAGCAGTCCACCCCCACCACCCCGTAAGGAGATCGCTTTGCTCACGTCCTTCGCAGCTCGCCAGCCGCTCCTGATCCGGATCGCGATCGCCGCGGTGCTCGCCGCGGTCGGTCGGCTCCTGGTCCTCGTCGGCTGGCTGCCGCCGGACTGGGTCGTCAGCGACGACGCGGTGCAGGACGGCCTGGACGGCTTGCTCGCCTTGTGGGCGTTCTGGTCGGCGCACCGCCGCGTCACGCCGGTCGCGGCCCCGCGGGACGATCTCGGCCGCCAGCTCATCCCCGCGCCACACCCGCGCGAGCTGTAGGAATCCACCAGGTACTTCGAGACGCCCCCGCTCATTCCTCCTCGGAGGGGTGAGCGGGGGCGATTTCGCGTTTCTGTCGGTGTCCTCGTCTACCGTGGCCTGGGTCTGTTGGAGACCGGAAGCGCCGCCCATCCCGCGCAAGGGATGGGCGGCGCTTTTCGTGTGTTACGAGGCGGAGGCGGTCAGCCGCTCGGCTTCCTCGTGCAGCGCCGTGATCAGGAGGAGCTCGAGGCGTAGCTCCTCGGCGAGACGGTCCAGAACATTCATCGGGCCTCCCTGACCAAAGGACGCATCAGCTGCCACATGCGTTCACAGTCGGGCGTATCCGGCGTATCGCTCGGGATGGTGCGCTCGGCTCCCGGCGTACTTCTTGAGGTACGCGCGTACCTCGCCGGCGCGGTCCTGGCCGCAGCCGAGGAGCCGCTTGATCGCGCGGAAGGTGGGCTCCTGCTTGAGACTGCCCTCGGGGGTGACGAACTCCTCCAGCGCTTTGAGGTACACCTCCTGTGGCTCAGGCAACTCGGGCGTTACAGCCACGGGCGCGGGTACGGGGGCAGGGTCATCCTCGGGTACGCGCGGCGCGGCCGTCTGCTCGTGCGCCCCGCCAGCGTCCAGGTTTCCCGGACCCTGAACGGGCATGACGGCGGCGGCCGGCGTGGGCTCGGGCACGTCGCGCGCCTCGCGCACGGCTCCTACGTTGGGCGCGGAGCCGAGCGCGGCGCGGTCCCGTTCGATGAGTACGGTGGCGCGGTCGAAGGTCTCCGGTGAAAGCCCTGCAATGTAGGTGGCCATCATCAGCGCTTCGTCTCCGGACAGGCTGTTGAGGAACTCGTATCGAGCGTCCCGGGCGGTCTCGGCGGCGGACACGTCGGCGCGGGCGGTTGTAGGGTCAGCCATGTTGTTCGGTCTCCCAGCGGCAATGGGCGATCGGGTGGCGGGCCCCGCAGGCGTGACAGCGTCGGCGGGGCTGCGTCGTTCTGGGCGAGGTACGCGCGGCTGTGCGTGTACCTGTCGGGCTCCCGGGCGAGGTCACGGGAGGGTCCGGCCGCGTGCCGGACGGGGGCGCCGTACCGCTGGGCGTACCCGGGCGGGAGGCGCTGCGAGGGGAAGGGTACACGGCGTGCGTCGCCAAGTACGGCGTATCAGGTATGCCGCGGTGTGGGCCTCGGCTCCGGACCGGCGTATTGCAAGCGGCGAAGCCAAGATCGGCTGAACCGCTGACGCGCGTGTGGTCTACGTCATAGCCTCGACGTCGTACGCCATCCGACCCGGGCGACCGGAGGCACAGCGTGGACGTATGGATCACCTACCGCCTGCTCGACGACACCGGCGGCGATGCTGGCGAGCAGCAGCGGCACTTGTTCTCTTTCCCGGACACCGGTGAGGGCTTCGAGCTGAAGAACGGCCAGCGGATCGGCTACGGGCCGAGCATCGGCCAGATGCTCGCCGCCGTTCGGGCCCGCCATGCCGGTGACGCCGTCATCGTCAGAACTGAACGCGTTGACGGGGCGACCGCGTCTGCGCCTCAGTCTCCGACCGGTGCCGCGTCGTAGGCGGCGGCATTAAGTCGCCAAGCCCTTGAATCTAACGAAGCCGCTTGACGGCTCCTCAGCTCAGCTTGACCATCGAGAGCAATGTCGAGCAATCCACTACCCCGAGGAGCCCGTGATGCGGCTAACCTATCTCGGCAAGACCGGCGGATCCGCCGATGGCAACTGCCCGGCTCTCTACAGGACCGACCGCAACACCTACGTCGTGCAGGGATGGCAAGTGACTGACCCTCAAGCTCTCGCCGACGTACGCGACCTCGCCCCCGGCGAGGCTGTCGTCGAGGTCCCGGCCGACGTGCTCGACCTCGCGCGGAGCGCACGGTGACCAAGCTCGTCACTGGGGATGAGTTCCTCGACCTGTTCACCCGCTTCCAGGACGTCGCGTTCCGGCTGGAAGTCCGCGACCGCTACAACGTGCTCGAGGAGCAGGAACGGCTTGCGCTGTTCCTCGCCGACGACCTGGACGAGCTGGACCGTCGCAACAAGGTCGAGCGGGCACCGTGGCTGTCGCGGATCAGCGCCGCCACAACAGCGGGGAAGCGGGTCGAGCGGGTCCGCGTCTTCACCGAGCCGCCCAGCGATTACGTGCGGTTTGAACTGCACCTCAACGCGGGCAACGCCGAGGCTGGGGAGGACATCCGCTACCTGCCCCGCACGCACCCCGCCGCAGCCGACCTGCCGTCGTGGGACTACTGGTTGTTCGACTCGACGCTGCTCGCTGTGATGCGGTTCGGTCCCGATGATGCGATCATCTCCACCGAGCTGGTCGACGACCCGGATGTGGTGCGGCAGCACTGCACGTGGCGGGACGCTGTCTGGCCGCACGCTGTGCCGTACGCCTCCTACGTCGCGAGCTAATTCGTGGCAGGCGTGCGGCAGTCCCGGGAGGCGCTTGGAGCGCGCCTCAAGGAGCTACGGGTGGACGCGCGCCTGAACGGCAAGCAGCTCGCCGAGCGAGTGGGCTGGCTGGCCACGAAGGTCTCCAAACTCGAGCACGGCAAGCAGACCCCGACCGAGGATGACATCCGCGCCTGGGTCGCCGCGACCGGCGCGGAGCGCGAGCTGGGCTCGCTCCTTGCCCAGCTCCTCAGCCTCGAACTTGCCTACTCCGAGTGGCGGCGGCAGCTTCGCGACGGGCTGCGCGCCCGGCAGATGCAGATCGGAGCCATCGAGACCGAAACCGGACTGTTCCGCATGTTCGAGCCCGCCGTGGTGCCCGGCCTGCTCCAGACCGGGGAGTACGCACGAGCCATGATGCGGCTGTCCGTCGCGGTGCATCGGATCCCCAACGATCTGGATGCCGGCGTAGCGGCGCGCCTTGCCCGCCAGCAAGTCCTCTACGAGGCGGGCAAGCGCTTCCACTTCATCATCTCGGAGGCGACGCTGCGGTACCTGTTCGGGCCACCGGAGGTGTCGATGGGTCAGATCGAGCGGCTGGTCGCCACGGCGACGCTGCCCAACGTCGCGCTCGGGGTGATCCCGTTCACCGCCCGACTGCCCAAGCATCTCGCGCACGGATTCGCCATCTACGACGAACGGCTCGTCCTCGTCGAGTCGTTCGGCGCGGAGCTGTCACTCACACAGCCACAGGAGATCGAGCTGTACGGGCGAATCTTCGGGATCATGCATGAGGTGGCCGTGTACGGACGTGAGGCCCACGCGCTCATGATGCGGGTCATGGAAGATCTCGCTGGGATGATTTCGAGCAATACCGAGCAATCTCCTTGAGCCTCTAGCCGTCCACTCCGTACCGTCACGAACGACCCCCGAATCAGTGACGGAGAAGGGGACCGGACGTGCAACCCCCCAGACCCCATGCGGCGCGTACGGCGGGCCGCGTCAACGTCAGCTCGGCCGACGTGTACCGGGCCATCCACAACGAACTGGCCAGCGTCCCGCAGCAGCCGAAGGTGCAATCGCCGGCGGCGGCCGCCGCAAGGCAGCTCCAGGCGGTGCTCGCCGAACGCCACCAGATCCTCGCGGACGTCAACCAGGACGAGCGGCTCGCGTTCGTCTCCGTCGCACCGGGCCTGCTCGTCCTCAGCAACGGCCTGACATTCCAGTGGCTGAGCGGCGAGCGCGACGCGCGCGGCCCTCTGATGGCGTACGGCCCCGCGAGCGACCCGATCACCGCCGGGCTGCGGATCGCCGCTCGCTACGACCAGATCATGAAGGACCGGCCCCCGCACCCGCTCGATCGGGTGCCGCGCGAACTCATCAACCCGATCTGACGAGAGACGAGGACCACCCGGATGGACTCGCTCATGCTCCTGATGCACCGGGTGGGGGCGCAGCGCGATAGCGCGCATCAGCCGTCGCCCACCGCCCCGAACGACCGCCCCGGCGCCGCTGACGCGCCAGAGGCCGCACCGGGCGGGGACACCCCCGCCACCTAACCACCGAGACTTCTGGCAGGCCCCGCAGCGTTCTCCCGCGTCAGGCCCACACCCCCGTGCCTGGTGCCGGGGTCTGCCAGATGCAAGCCCCCGCGACCCCGGGCTGGATCTCGGCCCCCGTCCAGCAGGTTCATCACCAGAGTTCCAGCCACGACGGGCCGACATGCCTCCCCGGGGCCGCGGGCACCACCCGGGCCGCCACCTGGCCACCCGGGAACCCCCTTCACCAGGAAGGAACGACGCGATGAACACCGGAACTCCCTGGGCGCTCGGCCGCATGGTTCCCCAGGCGACGAGCTTCCTCCCCCACACCAGCGTCCACCTGGACCCTGACACGCAGCAGGGCGTCTACGTCGGCCCCGGTGGCACGCCCATCGAGGCCGGCAAGCATGGCACCAACAGGCAGACCGCGGGCTGCCTGGCCACCGGCGGCAGCGACGGCAACGCGCCGGCGCCCGCTGACGACACCGCCAGCACGGACTACGACAAGGACTGACCGTGGGCGAGGTGCTGGTCCTCACCTGCCTGGACGACCCGACCGCTGACATGGTCATCGGCCACCTGAACCGGCGAGGGGCGCAGGTTGCCCGGCTCGACCCCGGGGCCGACTTCCCGGCCGCCGCGTCGTTCTCCGCCCACTTTGGTGGGCGGCCAGGCGGGTCACTCACCACTGCCTCGCGGCACGTCGATCTGGAAGGGGTGCGGGCCGTCTACTACAGGCGGCCCACGCCCTACCTTCCCGACGACCCGTCGCAGGCAGAGCACTTTGCAGGTGTCCAGGCCCGGTACGGGCTCGGCGGGGTGCTGGCGTCGCTGCCGTGCCGGTACGTGAACCATCCGTGGAAGGTGATGGCGGCCGAGCACAAGCCGGTCCAGTTCGCCATCGCCCGCCGGGTCGGGTTCGCGATCCCCCCGACGCTGATCACGAACCGGCCCGACGACGCGCGAGAGTTCGCGGCCGCGCACGAACCCGTCATCTACAAGCCGCTCAGGCTCACCCCGTACACCAGCCCGTCTGGAGAGCCGTCCACCATCTGGGCGACCCCGGTGGACCCGGCCACGCTGGACGAGACCGTCAGCCACACGGCGCACCTGTTCCAGGCCCGCGTGGACAAGGTCGCCGACCTGCGCGTGACCGTGGCGGGAGAGCGCGTGTTCTGCATCCGGATCGGGTCGCCTCTGCTCGACTGGCGGCAGGACTACGGCCGCATCACCTACACGCTGGTGGATCCGCCGCCGGGGCTCGCCGACGCCGCCCGCGCCTTCCTCGGCATGCTCGACCTGTCGTTCGGCGCGTTCGACTTCGCCGTCGCCCGCAACGGCGTGCCGCTGTTCCTGGAGTGCAACCCGAATGGTCAGTGGGGTTGGCTGGAGGAAGCCACCGGCGCCCCGATCGCGGCGGCCATCGCCGACCTGCTACTGGAGGATCATGAACGTCCGTAATGACGACATCGCCGCCCAGCTCCGCCGCCACCTGGGCGCCGAACTCACCCGCGAAGGCGACCTTCGCACCGCCGAGTGGAGGCAGTCCGTCGAGATGGTGCCCCGGGAGGTGTTCCTCGGCGACCACTTCTTCCGGCGGATCGACGGCGCCTCCGGCACGATGTGGGAGCCGATCACCCCATCCGATGGGAAGCAGTGGCTCAGCTTGGCCTACGAGAACGTCACGTGGGTGACGCAGCTCGACGGCCAGAACACGTCGGCACCGTCCGGGCCGGTCGCCGGCGCGCCGACGTCGTCCTCGACCCTTCCGGGACTGGTCGTGCGGATGCTGGAAGACCTCCAGGTGGACGACGACTCGCGCGTGTTGGAGATCGGCACCGGCACCGGCTACTCGACCGCGCTGCTCGCCGAACGTCTCGGCGCGGACCGGGTCACCTCCATTGAGGTGGACCCGCACGTCGCGGATCGCGCCCGCGAGGCGCTGCACCGGGCGGGATACCGGCCGCGCCTCGTGGTCGGGGATGGTCTGGTTGGCCACGAGGAGGGCGGGCCGTACGACAGGGTCATCGCGACCTGCTCCGTCCGGTACATCCCGGCCGCGTGGCTGGTCCAGGCCCGGCGGGGCGGGATCGTCCTCGCCACTTTGTCTGGGTGGCTGTTCGGGTCGGGGCTTGCCCGGCTGACTGTGACCGGCCCCTCCTCGGCCGAGGGGGAGTTCCTACCGGGCACGGTCTCGTTCATGTCCGCTCGGCCGCATGCCGGGCCGCCGCTCGGCGAGCTTCCGGATCGGGAGGACGGCGAGGAGCGGGCGGCGGTGTACGGGGGCGAGGTGCTGGAGGAGTGGACGTCGCGGTGGATCGCGCAGCTCGCCGCACCTGGCGCGCAGCAGTTCAGCATGCGGTACGAGGACGGCCCGATGACGCACTGGCTGATCGACCAGGCCGCCGGGTCATGGGCGTGGCTGGCCCCGGCCGGTGACGGGTGGACGGTGCGGCAAGGCGGGCCGCGTCGGCTGTGGGACGACATCGAGTCCGCGATCGGCGGATGGCGTAGGGCCTCATCGCCGCCTCAGCAGGCGTTCCGCATCCGCATCACCAGCGGCGAACAGGTCGTGTTCTTGCCCGGCGCGCGGACCCTGCGGTGGGTCCTTCCAGGCTGACCGGCGACGCCGCGACAGGGGCGGGGTTGGGGGAGTTTCCCCCAACCCCGTCCCTTGTGTTGCGGCGGGAGATGCGGACCGGTCAGCCGTTCAGGCGTGCGGCCGGTTCGGTCTTGGCATGCGCGAGGGCGTCGTGCGCGCGCGGCCCCTTTGATGCGGGCAAAGAGGCTGCCGGGGCGCTGAGCTGCTGGGAGAGCTTGGGAGAAATCTGGGAGAGACGATCTTGAGCGAGGCTCTCCCAAAATCACTGAGATTCACCGAGGCTCACGGAGATTCACCACCTGACCAGGGCAATCCTTGATCGCCCTGGTCACCAAGATCGGCTGGCCCCGTTCGGGACGAAGAGGCCGTGGGTTCAAATCCCGCCACCCCGACCCGATAGGTTCAAGGGCCTGATCGCTGGAGACAGCGGTCAGGCCCTTGGTCGTTTGTTGGCGTGGCGTCAGTGGTTTGAACCCGAACCCGGTCCTTCCGCAGAGGGGCCGCGGTGGCGAAGAAGCGGGGGCCGAACCAGCGGGCGAAGCGCTCCGGCCGGGTCCATGCAGCCTGCACCTGCTCGCGCCGCGCGGCGGATTCACGGAAGGCCTCCGAACTCGGCGGTCTTCGTCATGGCTTCCCTCACAGGGTTTCGTGGATCGCTTCCGACGAGACCCACACACTGCCGGGCGTCCCTTACGGTCCCCTCCTGGTGTCCTTAAGGCCCCTGTCGCGAGTTTTCGAAGCGGTATCGGTGACCGGGTGTGTTCGCTTCGAGGCTGAAGGCTCGATCTTGACACGAACTCTCGGTCCATTGAACATGAGCTCAGTCAGCTAACGAGGCACTGAACGGGGCCGTCGGCAGAGGGGCGGCCACCCCGGACCGGAATGGACCGGTGGGCATTTCCGCCTTCATTTGGAGTGGGCGAGTTCGTGCTGTCCCGGCGCCGACGGAAAGGACCGCAGGAAGACCTACTTGACATTTGCGGCAGGCGCCACCATCACCTTCGCGCCGTGAGGCTTTAAAGGCTGGAGTCAGGGCGGCTGTCCGCTGGCCATCGGGCCGGCCTCGATGCCGGCGTTGTCACTACAAAGGCGATCGGAGAACAAGGTTTTTCGGGCCAGATGACGGCGCAAGACAGTGAAGGCGGAGGGAATGTCCGTTGATTTGCCGTTGGGTTTCGATGTCGAGTCGGCGCTGTCGCGGATCACCGCTCTTTCCGAGCGCGAGCAAGAAGTGCTGATGCTGCTTGCCCACGGGCTCACAGATCAGCAGATAGCCGAGCATCTTTCCATTACTCATCGCACCGCGCGCGCCCACACGGCCAGCATCCTCTGCAAACTACAGGTGACAGGGCGCATACAGGCCGCAATGGTCGGATTCACTGTGCATCGCGGATCGGAAATCGTCAATTGGCTGACCCGCCATGGCGGAACGGCCAATGGTCAGGGAATCGCCGGTAGCTCATGATGACTCCCAACGTCACTGACGGAGAAAGGGGGTGTTTCGATGAAGACGGCGTTGGCGTTGGGGGACCGTGTCCTGTCCGCCCTCGTGCCGAGAGCTCGAGCCGCGGCGACGGAATGCGACTACCTGACCTGCACGGTGTACGCGACCTGCTGCTCGGGTGGCTACTGCTGGTCCTGCTGGCGCACCGGCCAGCAGTACTGCTGCTCGTACCCCAACGGACAGTACTCCTGCGGGAGTTGCAACTAGGGAGGCATTGCGATGACAACGATGCTGAACCTGGCTGACCGGGTCCTGGCGGCGCTGGTCCCGAAGGCCAGAGCCGCGGCCGCTGAATGCGACTACGTGACCTGCACGGTGTACGCGACCTGCTGCTCGGGCGGTTGGTGCTGGTCCTGCTCTCGTCCCGGTCATCAGACCTGCTGCTACCGCTCGGGAACGATGACCTGCACCACCTGTGCGTAGCTGAGCATGTCGAGGCGTGTCGGCCTGCTCTCATCAAGCCGACACGCCGTCATCATTTTATTGAGGATGGTTTGCCGATGACATGGAACGTGGCTGCCCTGGTCCTGCTCGGAGCGCTCTGCCTGGTGAATCTGCTCTTGACGGTCGCCGTCATCCGGCGACTCAAGGAGCACACGGAGCTGTTGAGCGAGCGGGCGAGGCCCGAGATGTTCTCCAAATCGGCCGGCGATCCCGTCGGCGAGTTCACAGCGGTCACCACGGCGGGTGAGACCCTCTCATCGAGTGAGCTGCCTCCCCTGGTCGTCGCGGCGTTCTTCGCGCCCGGCTGCCAGCCATGTGAGGAGCAGATTCCGCAGCTCACGGCCTACGCTGCCAGGTATCCGGCGGACGGACCCCGATTCTGGGCCGTCGTGTTCGACACCGGCGCCGATCCCGAGGCCGTCCGGGAGAAGGTCGCGGCGCTGGACGGCAATGTGAACGTGATCCTGGAGCCGCCGGGCGGTCCGGTGGCCAGGGCCTTCGGGGTCAACACGGTCGTGCCCGCGTTCGTCGTGGCGGGTGACGGCGTCGTCCGGGGGACCGAGGGCAGGGTGGACATGCTGCCGGACTTCAAGCCCGCGGGCGTGTGATGGTCCTTGCCGTCGCGCTGGCGTGGCGGTCCGGACCACTGCGGGTGCTGGTCTATCTGCTGGCCACCCTGTGTTCCGCCACCGTGCCGTTGAGCGTCGCCTGGCTGACCAAGCTGACGATCGACGAGGTGGCGGCGGGTACGGTCTGGCAGCGGCTCGCTCCGTTGGCGATCGGCCTGGCCGTCGTCGGCGTGATCTCCAGCCTCATGCCCGGCGTGCTGAAGTATGTCCGGACCGCTTTGGACCGGGCGACCGGCCTGGTGGCCCAGGAGCGGTTGTTCGGCGCGGTCAACCGGCTGTCGGGGCTGGCACGCTTCGAAGACCCGGCGTTCCTGGACCGGCTGCAACTCGCCCGCCAGTCCGGAGGGCTGACCCCGGGACAGGTGGTCGACACGGGCCTGCAGGTGGTCCGCGGCACGCTGGTCGTCGGCGGCTTCCTGACCGGTTTGTTCGTCATGAGCCCGCTGATCGCCGGGATCGTCGTGCTCTCCGCGGTCCCCGTGCTGGTCTCCGAGGTCTGGCTGTCCCGGCGCAGGGCCGCGATGATGTGGCAGGTCGCGCCCATGCAGCGCTGGGAGATCTTCTACGGCATGCTGCTGAGCGACGACCGGGCGGCCAAGGAGGTCCGGCTCTTCGGCCTGGGCGCCTGGCTGCAGACCCGGATGTTGCGCGAGCGGCGGCTTGTCAACGCGGCGCAGCAGCGGATGGACCGGCGCGGGCTCGCCGTGGAGACCTGCCTGGCGCCGCTGTCCGCCGTGGTCGCGGGCGCCGGCCTGCTGTGGGCGATCGCGGAGGCCGGGAGCGGCCGGCTGACCCCGGGCGACGTCGCCATGTTCGTCGCGGCGGTCGGCGGGGTGCAGACCGGTCTGGCCCAGATGGCGGGTGACGTGGCCGCCGCCCACCAGCAACTGCTGTTGTTCGCGCACTTCCGGGCGGTGGTGGACGCGCCACAGGATCTCCCGGTCCCCGAGCGGCCCACACCTGTCCCCCCGCTCCGGCACGGCATCGAGCTGAAGGACGTCTGGTTCCGCTACTCGCCCGACCACCCCTGGGCCCTCCGCGGGGTCGACCTCACCATCCCGTACGGCGCCGCCGTCGCGTTGGTCGGCCGGAACGGTGCGGGCAAGAGCACCCTGGTCAAGCTGCTCTGCCGGTTCTACGACCCCACACGCGGCACGATCCTGTGGGACGGCGTCGACCTGCGTGACATGGATCCCACGGCGTTGCGCCGGCGGCTGGGCGTGCTGTTCCAGGACTTCATGGAGTACGACCTGACCGCCGGGGAGAACATCGGCCTGGGCGACCTCGCGCTGATGGACGATCGGCGCCGGCTGGAGCAGGCGGCGCGGGACGCGGGCGTGCACGACGACCTGGCCGCGCTGCCGGGCGGTTACGGCACCCCGCTGACGCGTGTCTTCCTGCCCGCGGAGGAGGGGACCGGCGTGATGCTCTCCGGTGGCCAGTGGCAGCGGGTGGCCCTGGCCAGAGCGCTGCTGCGCGGCGACCGCGACCTGCTGATCCTGGACGAGCCCAGCTCCGGTCTGGACGCCGAGTCCGAACACGCCATCCACACCAGGCTCAGAACGCTCCGGCAGGGCCGTACCAGCGTGTTGATCTCCCATCGGCTCAACGCGGTCCGCGACGCCGACCACCTGATCGTGCTGGACGCCGGGCAGGTGGTGGAGCAGGGCACGCACGAGGAGCTGATGTCGGCCGGCGGCCGCTACGCGGACCTCTTCACCTTGCAGGCATCCGGCTACCGGGAGCCGGTCAGGTGATCGTCTTCCTGTGGGTCGTCGTGGTGTGCGCGGTCGCCGGTCTGGTCGCCGGTCTGATCGCGCGGCGGCGGTTGCTGATCATCGAAGTGGAGGGCGGCAGCATGGAGCCGACGTACCGCGACGGGGACCGGCTGCTCGTCGTCCGTACGCCGGGTGTCGCGCGTACGGGGCGGGTGGTGGTGCTCGACCGCAGGCGGCTCGGCCGCTGGGGAGCCGGAGCGCCGCCCGATGCGCCGGCGACCGCGCCGCTGATCGTCAAACGGGTCGCAGGGGTGGCGGGCGACACGATCTCCGCAGAACTCGCAGAGCGGGCGAATCTCCCCTCAGGCGCTCAGGTCCCTGCCGGTCATCTCATCATTTTGGGTGATAACTCTGATGGAAGCCTTGATTCTCGGTGTATGGGTTACATTCCTGTAAGGCCGGTTGTAGGCACCGTAGTGGGCCGACTATCCCAGAGCCGATGGCAGGGCCAATGACAGGGCCAATGACAGGGCTGATGACCAGATGAGCTATCTGACCCTGGCCTCACGGTTGTTACTGATGGCGGTCTTCGTGCTTTCCTCCGTCGGAAAGCTGCGCGACCTCGGATCCTTCGCGAGGTCGTTGGTTTCACTGAAGTTGGCGCCGGCACGGCTGGCCGGGCATATGGCGGCGTCCGTGGTCGCCGCCGAGGCCGCCGTGGTGTCTCTGCTGGCCCTGGCTCCCCGGTTGGGCCTGGCGTCGGCCGCCGCCCTGCTCCTGGCGTTCACCGTGGTCATCGTGCGGGCGATGTCGCGCGGGCAGCGGGCTTCCTGTAACTGCTTCGGCAAGCAGGGCGCGAACCTCGGTGGGCGTCAAGTCGTACGCAATGTCCTGCTGATGGGCGCCGCGCTGCTGGGAGCCGTCGGGGAGGCGTTCTCGTCCGGCTCGCTGAAATTCGAAGGAATTGTGATTGTCGCGGTCGCGGTGGCGGCATTGACAACTATTGTCTACTTCTGGGATGACCTTGTGGACCTGTTGGTCCCTATTCGGTGAGGCAGGAACGATGAGGTTCTGGTTGGGCGGTCTGGCGCTCCTCCTGGTGGCAGGCTGTGCGGCGGGCGGGCCCGATGACGCCGCTGCGCGGAAAGCGTTCGAAGACGGTCCGCTGAAGTTCGCCAAATGCATGCGGGAGAACGGGATCGACATGAAGGATCCGGTTCTCGGAGAGCCTGTCAAGCTGGGGCCGGAAAACGCCAAGAAAGAGGATCAGCCGAAGATCAACGCGGCGATGGAGAAGTGCGGCAAGCTCACCGGCTTCACGGAGAGCGGCAAGGAACTCACGCCCGATGAGCTGGACAAGGTCCGAGCGCTGGTCCGCTGCCTACGCGAGAAGACCGGGCTGCGGGTCGGGGATCCCGATGAGACGGGAAAGTATGAGGTCACCGGGCTGACCTTGGACGGGAAGAAGCTGTCCGACGACGAGTTCCGCGCCAAGGTAGAGGCCGCCAGGCGGGTCTGCGACAGCGGTGGCGTGAAGGCGAACAATTCATGAGATGGGCCTGGGCGGGCGGGGGCTTCCTGGCGCTGGGCTGCGTGGCCGTCACCGTCTGGGCGATGGTGCCCACCACCGCCGCGGAAAAGCCCACAACGGTGCGGCCGCCGCTGTCCACGGTGGCCGTCGAGCGGACGACTCTGACCGAGACGACCACGGTCGACGGCCGGCTCGGCTACGGACCGGCCACGGTCGTGCGCGGGCGCGCGACCGGCACGTTGACGTGGGTGGCGGGCGACGGCGCGGTGGTGAAGCGGGGGAGACCGCTGTACCGGGTGGACGACCACGCGGTCGTCGCGCTCTGGGGCCGAACGCCGCTGTGGCGGCCCCTCACGACGGGCGTCAAGGGCAAGGACGTCGCGCTGCTCGAACGCAATCTGGCCGCGCTCGGCTACGACGGCTTCACCAGGGACGATTCCTACACCTGGGAGACGGCGCGGGCCGTCAAGCGCTGGCAGAGGTCGCTGCGACTCCCGCAGACCGGCGTCGTCACCGCGGACCAGGCGGTCGTCGTGGCGGGGCCGGTGCGGATCGCCCGGCAGGTGGGTGAGCTGGGTGGACCCGCGTCCGGGGCGATCCTGGAGTACACCGGCACCGGCAAGGTGGTCAGCTTCGACCTCCCCGCCGATCAGCGGAGGATGGCGAAGGTCGGCGGCGGGGTCCAGGTGGAACTGCCCGACGGGAAAACGGTCCAGGGCGTCGTGAGCCAGGTGGGCAGAGTAGCCGTGGCCGATCCCCAGAAGGGGGATGCGCGGATTCCGGTCACCGTACGGCTGAAGAAGCCCGTTCGCGGCTTGGACGAGGGGCCCGTCCGGGTCGAACTCGCGGCCGGTGGCAAGAAGGATGTGCTCGCCGTACCCGTGGAGGCCCTGGTCGCGACGGCGGGCGACGGGTACGGCGTGCAGGTCGTCGCAGGCACGCAGGTCAAGCTGGTCGTCGTACAGGTCGGCATGTTCGCGCAGGGCAAGGTGGAGATCAGCGGCGCCGAGGTGACGGAGGGAACGCGAGTCGGGGTACCCGCGGCATGACACCCGTCGCAAGCAGTGGTACGGCGGGCGTTCCGGCGGTGGAGTTCGACCGGGTGTCCCGGGTCTATCCCGACGGCACGGTGGGCCTCGGCGAGGTGAGCCTGCGGATCGGGCGTGGCGAACTGGTGGCCGTCGTGGGGCCGTCGGGATCCGGCAAGTCCACGATGCTGCATCTGATGGGGACGCTGGACCAGCCCAGCTCGGGCACGGTGCGCATCGACGGGCACGATGTGGCCGCGCTGAGCGACCGGCAGGTGTCCGGGCTGCGCGGCGGGCTGATCGGCTTCGTGTTCCAGCAGTTCCACCTGACGCCCGGCGTCAGCGCAGTGGACAGCGTGGCCGACGGGCTGCTGTATCGGGGCATCGCGCCGTCGGAGCGCAGGAGGCGCGCCGAGCGGGCGCTGGAACGGGTCGGTCTGGGACACCGGCTGACCCACCGGCCGAACGAGCTGTCGGGAGGAGAGCGCCAGCGGGTCGCGGTGGCGCGCGCGGTGGTCGGTGAACCCCTGCTGCTGCTGGCCGACGAACCCACCGGGAACCTGGACTCCGTCGCCGGTCAGGCCGTGGTCGAGCTGCTCAACGAGCTGCACGCCGACGGCACCACGGTCGTGGTGATCACCCACGACCGTGAGCTGGCCGCTGCCCTGCCACGCCGGATCGAGCTGCGGGACGGGAAGATCGTATGAGCGTGCACGTCTCGTGGTCGCGCGAGGAGGATGCGGCCCGCACGGGCGGGGCGGGCCTGCCGGTCTCCCGGTTGCGCGGGCGGGATGTCGTGCGGGTGGGGCTGCACGGGCTGCGGGCCCGTGCGCTGCGGGTGGCGCTGTCCGTGCTGGGCATCGCGATCGGGATCGCGGCCATGGTCGCCGTGGTGGGGATCTCCGCCTCCAGCCGCGCCGAGTTGGAGCGCACGCTGGACCGGCTCGGCACCGGCATGCTCACCGTCAGCCCCGGCGACAAGTTGGCCGGAGGTCAGGCGGAGCTGCCGACCGGCTCGGTCGGCATGATCGGCAGACTGACCGCGGTGGCACAGGTCTCCGCCGCCGCCCGGCTGGCCGATGTCAACGTCTACCGCAACGACCGGATCCCGGCAGGCGAGAGCAAGGGGCTCAGCGTCCGCGCCGCCCGCCTGAACTTGCTGGAGGTCACGAAGGCCCGGCTGGCGCAGGGCACCTGGCTGAACCCGGCCACCGCCCGCTATCCGGTCACCGTGCTGGGCGCGCACGCGGCCGAGCTGCTCGGCGTGCCGAGCCCCGGGATGCGGGTTTGGCTGGGCGGACGCTGGTTCGCCGTGGCCGGGATACTCGAATCGGCGCCGCTCGCCCCCGAACTGGATGTCAGCGCTCTCATCGGGGAACAGATCGCGACCACCCTGGGCTTCGAGGGCCACCCCACGACGATCTACGTTCAGGTGGGCTCATCCGATCAGGTCCTCGATGTCCGTGACCTGCTGGCGGCGACCGCCAATCCCGAGGACCCGCACGAGGTCAAGGTCAGCCGCCCGTCGGAGGCGCTCGCCGCCCAGCGAGCGGCCGACATGGCGTTCACCGGGCTCCTGCTCGGCCTGGGCGGGGTCGCGCTGCTGGTGGGCGGGGTCGGCGTCGCCAACACGATGATCATCTCCGTGCTGGAGCGGCGGGGTGAGATCGGACTGCGCCGCTCGCTCGGCGCCACCCGTGGCCACATCCGGGTGCAGTTCCTGGTGGAGTCGCAACTCCTGGCCGGGCTCGGCGGGCTGGGCGGCATACTGCTGGGCACCGCGGTCACCGCCGTCTACGCCCTGGCCCAGGGCTGGCCCGCCGTGCTGCCCGTCTGGGCCACAGGAGGAGCACTGGCGGCGACCCTGATCATCGGCGGAATCGCCGGCCTCTACCCGGCCATCAGAGCGGCCCGCACGCCGCCCACTCAGGCACTGGCCAGTCTTTGACGCCGGCCCGCCTCACCTGTCCATGACGGTCAGCAGGTCGTCCAGCTCGGCCGCGAAGAGCAGGGCGGGGTCGAATCCCATCCCGGTGAAGTGGCCGGCGAGTTCCAGGGACAGGACGCCGTGCAGCCGGGTCCAGAAGCTCAGGGCCCGGTGCAGGACCGCGGGCGGGGCGGGGTGGCCGTCCGCCCAGTCGCGGTGGTCGGCCAGGTGTGCGTCGAACGGCGTCGCGGGACCGTCCGAGGGCAGCGCTGCGCAGGCGTCGAGCAGGATCGCCATGGTCTCGGACGAGATGAGCGTGATGTCGTCGGGCGCGTGGTAGCCGGGGACGGGGGTGCCGTAGATGAGGAGGTACCGCTGGGGGTCCTCCAGCGCCCAGGCACGCAGGGTGTGCGCCAGCACGGCCAGGTCGGCACCGGCGGCGGAGGCCGAGCGGAGCGTGTCGGCGAGGCTTCGGTAGGCGTCCCTGACGAGCTCGGTGATCAGCTCGTCGCGGCCGGCGTAGTAGCGGTAGAGCGCGGGCCCGCTCATGCCCATCCGCTTGGCGATCGCGTTGAGGGAGAGCGCGGACGCGCCCGTCGTGGCGATCTGCTCCCACGCCAGTTCCTTGATCTCCGCGCGCACCTGAGTCCGGTAGCGCTCGCGAGGGGTCTTCGCGTCCGTCCCCGCCACCTCCCCCACCCGCGGAGCTACACCATGAAGATTCCGTTAGAGGGTATCACGAACCGTATTGACACTCCCTTTCTTGGGCAGTTATAACCTCTAACGTACGCATGATGCTCTAGCTCGTCGTCGGCGACCGGGTGCGCGGCTTCGCGGCCGCGCACCCGGCGGACGAAGGGAAATCCCATGACAACCACGTCCACGTCACTCGCCCGCACCGACCGGCGCACTCCCCTGGCGGTGACCGTCTCCTCCTGGGCGGTCCCCGTCATGGTGCTCGGCCAGTTCGCCCTGCTGGCGATCGTCCCGGTCGCGATCGCGCTGGTCGGCGCTCTCCGCCACGCCCGCGACCGGACGGTTCGCCGGGTGGCCGCGCTTCTCGCCGTCACGTACGCGATCCCGCTCGCCATATGGCTGACGCGACCCGACGGTGCGCCGAGCCTGTCCAAGGACATTCACCCCGCTTCGGTCGGATTGATCGGCGCCGCGTCCGCCGCGCTCATCGTGGCAATCCTCCGAGCCCGTCAGCGCTGAAGGAGCGTGCCGCCGTGTCCCCAAGCAACCGTCACCGGAGCACAGTGGAGGTCGATATGAACGCCGAAGAACTCGTGGAGGTCGTCCTGCCGGGCGAGGTCGAGCCGGAAGGGCTGCAGATCCGGCACGGAGAGGTCCCGGCCGCGGGCCCGGGCCAGGTCCTCATCCGAATGGAGGCGACGGGCGTCTCCTTCGCCGAGCAGCAGATGCGCCGCGGCCGCTACTACGACCAGCCGGCGTTCCCGTTCGTGCCCGGCTACGACCTCGTCGGCACCGTGCTGGCGACCGGCGAGGGCGTCGAGCCCGGCCTGGCGGGCACCCGGGTCGCCGCGCTGGTCAAGGTCGGCGGCTGGGCCAGCCACGTGCTCGTCGACGCCGCCGACGTGGTGCCGGTCCCCGACGGGATCGGCGCGGCGGAGGCGGAGGCCCTCGTCGTCAACGGCATCACCGCCTGGCAGATGCTGCACCGCAAGGCACGCGTACGCGCCGGGCAGACCATCCTCGTGCACGGAGCCAACGGCGGCGTCGGCTCGGTCCTGGTCCAGCTCGCCCACGCCGCGGGCGTGAAGGTCATCGGCACGGCCTCCGCCCGCCACCACGACACCCTGCGGGACCAGGGCGTCACCCCCGTCGACTACCGCACCGGGCACGTCGCCGCACGGGTCCACCGACTCGCCCCCGGCGGGGTGGACGCCGTCTTCGACCACGTCGGAGGCCGCGGCATCGTCGACTCCTGGCGCCTCCTGGCCCCCGGCGGCACGCTCGTCTCCTACGGCAGCGCCTCCACCCGGGACGACGAGGGGTCCAGGCAGTGGCCCGTCATCAAACTGCTCGGCCGGGTCTGGCTGTGGCACGCCCTGCCCAACCGGCGCCGCGCCTACTTCTTCAACGTCTGGGCCGGACGAGCCCTGGCCAAGAACCGGTTCCGGGCCCGGCTGCGCGCCGACCTCGGCCAGGTCTTCGCCGCCCTCCAGCGCGGTGACATCACCGTCCGGATCGCCGCCCGGCTGCCCCTCACCCGCGTCGCCGACGCCCTGCGGCTGGCCGAATCCGGCACCGTCGCCGGGAAGGTCGTGCTGACCCCATAGGGCACGGCGCCCACAGCCTGGGCCGGACGATCCACGGGCCGGGGACGCCGCCCTACCGGGCGTCATCCAGCCGCCGCAGTTCCTCCTCCGTCAGCGTCAGGGCCGCGGCCCGCGCCGACGAGGTCGCGCAGGGCGCCCACTGAGTCCGACCAGGGGACGGCCGGGTCGGGCTTGTGGAGCTGGTAGAGGCCGATCGCCTCGACACCCAGGCGGCGCAGGGAGCCCTCGCAGGCGCTTCTGAAGTGGCCGAAGCTGCCGTCGACCGTCCAACTGGCGTCGCCGAGGCGGGCGCGTCCGCCCTTGGTGGCGATCAGTACGTCGGAGCCGGCGCCGGGCCATTCTGCGCGCCCCAGCCCTCCGGTACGGCCAGGCCCGCCGCGCGGCGGGCCAGGATGGCGGCACCCACCTGCGCGGCCCGGGCCCCGAAGGCGGAAGGAAGCACCTCCGGCGCCGTACGCCAGGCGAGGGCCGACCGCAGCGTGTCGCGTACCGGGTCGAACAACCGCGCGCCGGCCTCGGCGAGTCCGCCCCCGAGAACGATGCGAGCCGGGTCGAGGGCGAGGGTGAGGGTGGCCAGGGCGGTCCCCAGCGCGTGAGTCGCGGTGTCCCACACCGAGCGGGCGAGCGGGTCCGTGCCCGTGGCCTCGGCGATGGCCCTGCTGTCCAGCCCCGGCGTGCCGCCGAGCCGGATGTAGCGCCGGGCCACACCGCCGGCGGAGGCGTACACCTCCAGACATCCGCGCTGCCCGCACGCGCACGGCTCGCCGCCGGGATGGACCGGCATGTGGCCGACCTCCCCCGCCGACCAGTCCGCGCCCGCCACCGGTTCGCCGTTCAGCACCACAGTGGCGGCGATGCCCGTTCCCAGCGGCAACAGCAGGAAGTTGTCCAGGCCGCGGGCCGCCCCGGAGACCGCCTCGGCGATGCCCGCGGCGCGCGCGTCGTGGCCGACCGCGACCGGCAGTCCGAGGTCGTCGCGGATGAGCGTCCGCAGCGGCACGTCGCGGAACCTGATGTTCGACGCGTACCGCACCACCCCGGCGGTCTCGTCGACGATCCCCGGCGCGACCACCCCGATCCCGGCGGGGGCGACCCCGAGGGCCAGTGCTTCACCGTGCAGCAGCCGGCACAGGCGCCGTAACTCCTCGACCGGGTTCGTGTCGGACTCCGCGGGGGACGGCACGACCGCGGAGTGCCGGATCCGGCCCTCCTCGCCGACCACCACCCCTTTCATCGTCGTTCCTCCGACATCCACGGCGAGCACGCAGGCACCCGCGGACGGCATCACCGGGTCACCGCGGTGAGGTCCGCGGCGAAGTCGCGGTCCAGGGGGAACACCGGTCGCACCAGACGCCGGTACGGCAGGCGCCCGAGGTCCTGGTCGACGCCGCCCGGCGTCAGCGCGAGCAGCCAGTCTCCCGCCGCGTCGAACAACTCGGGTTCGAGATAGCCGATCTTCACGACGACGAGATCCACGTCGCGGACCGTGATGCCGAGACGGGCGTAGGAGGCGAGCTCGCTGTACTGCATGCGACGGGATGTGACGAACACGCTGAGCCCGCCGACCCGCACGCTCGCGCACCGCCCGCCGGCGGGGTCCTCGGCGACCGCCTCCAGAACGCCGTCGAGCTGGAGCGGGCCCGGGTCGCGCGGGTCGATGCGGCCGCCGACGCGTACCCGGACCGGTGAACCGAGCGGCCGGCCGGCGATCCGCGCCACCGCCTCCGGGTCGACCAGCGAGGCGTACACCGCCCGGAGGGAGCCGTCGCGGATCGGCGGGCGGGCCAGCATCCGTTCGAGGGCGAAGGTGACGTCGTCGGCCCCGCCGGCTCCCGGGTTGTCTCCGGAGTCGCTGATGAAGAACGGGCGGCGGGAGGGGTCCGCGACCGCGGCGAGCGCGACGTCGAGGCACTCGTCCATCGAGCCGGTCGGGGCGACGAACGAGAACTCCTCGCGCGCCGACCAGAAGTGCTCGGCGAGCTGGCATGCCGCCTTCTCCGCGGCCGCGGCGTCGGTGCCCGTCACGACCACCGCTCCGCGGCAGCGGGGCTGGTCGGCCCAGGCGAACCCGATCCAGACCGCCGCGTCGATCACTCCTTCCCGGACTTCGACCTCGGGGATGCGCGCGTACAGTCCCCGGGCGGGTTCGAGCCGGGTGCTGGTCATCTCGCCGGGCAGCAGGATCGGCACGTGGACGAGGGCCTTGTGCGGGCGCCGTCCGCGGCGCAGCGCGTCGACGAGGTTGCGCGCCGCGCGCTCGCGGGTCTCCCAGACGTCGACATGGGGAGCGGTGCGGTAGCAGGTGAGCAGGTCGCAGCCCTCGAACAGGACGTGTGAGACGTTGCCGTGCAGGTCCATGGCGGCGGAGACGAACGGCTTCGGCCCGATCAGCGATCGGATGGCGGTGACGAGGTCGCCCTCGGCGTCCTCGTGCCCGACGACGCTCATCGCCCCGTGGATGTCGAGCAGGACGCCGTCCACGGGGCCGGCTTCGGCCAGCCTGTCCAGGATCTCCGCCGACCAGGCGTCGTAGGCGGCGGGGTCGACCACGCCGCCGGGGAGAGCCCGTGCGTGCAGGAGAGGCACCCACTCGACATCCGCGGCCCACGGCCGGGCGGGCGAGAGCCAGTCGTAGCGCGCCAGCAGCGCGTCGCCGCGGGTGACGTGGAAGTCGTCGGCGGTGCTCAGGTGGGGCGAGAAGGTGCTGGACTCGATGTGTATGCCGCCGATGGCGATGCGGAGGGAACGGGGCACCGGTGGGGTCTCCTCAGGAAAGCCGGACATCGGCCACCGTGCGCGCCAGATGCCCGAGGCCGACGAGGGCCGCATCCGGGCCCGCGACACTGGCCTCGATGGACAGAGACTGGGTCATGGACGGCAGGCAGCACTCGTAGAGCACTCCTCGGGCCGCCGCCATGTAGACGTCGAGGCTGGAGAGCGCTCCACCGATGACGACCGCGTCGGGGTTGAGGAAGTTGACCAGGCCGGACAGGGCCACACCGAGCAGTCCGCCGGCGCGGCGCACCATCGTCACCACGGTCGGGTCGGCGTCCACGGCGGCGGCGATGACGTCACGGGTCGTGGTCACCGGGAGGCCCTGCTCCTTCAACTGCTGGACCAGGGCGGCGCCGCTCGCGACGGTTTCCAGGCAGCCGCGTCTGCCGCAGGAGCAGTGGCGCTCGCCGCTGTCGGCCACCCGTACGTGGGTGAGGTCGCCGCTGAGCCCTCGGCCGCCGCGGTGGACATGGCCGCCGCTGACCAGGGAGCCGCCGATGCCGGTGCCGGCCTTGACGTAGATCATGTCGCCGGTGTCCCGGCCGCGGACGATGTGTTCGCCGATCGCCGCGGCTTTGGCGTCGTTCTCGACGACCACGGGCACGTCGAAGCGTTCCTTGAGGTCGGCCTGCGCGTCGACGCCGCTCCAGCCGGGCATCCGCGCGGGGCCGACCAGCCGGCCGCTCGGGAACCCGACCGGACCCGGGAGGGCCACGCCGACCCCGAGCAACACCTGACCGGGGGCCGCCTCCGCGCGCATCCGCGTGAACGCCTGGGCGATCACGCCGAAGACCTCCTTGGGCCCGGCGGCGATGTCGATGGCGATCTCCTCGGCCGCGAGCAGCCGCCCGTCGAGTGAGGAAAGTCCGATGCGGGCATGCCGGCCGCCCAGCTCGGAGACGGCGAAGACGCCGTCGGTCTCGCGCAGCCGCAGGATCCGCGGCCGTCGTCCCCCGGTGGAGCGGCCCGCGCCCTCCTCCAGGATGACGCCCTCGTCCAGCAGGCGCCGCACCAGCCCGGAGACCGTCGAGGGGGCGACCCGCAACGCCTCGACGAGGTCGGCGCGGGAGGTGGCCTCGCCGCTGGCCAGCAGGCTGAGGGTCTGCTCACGCAAGCTGGCGGAGATCGACGGGTCCGACATACCTCTCCTTCTCGTGGCCGGTCTTCCGGCGCTGCCCACCGCAGGGCCGCCGCGGTCCCCAATCATGGACCAGGCGTACGGGCATCGAAAGAACTTCGGCAACTTCCATCGTGACCGAAACAAACAAGCGAAACAAGTCCACTTATTTTCGTTGACTGCCCACATTCTACGTAATACATTCTGCGAACCATCGCTCCAAGCGCCCAGCGGCGGGACATCACTTCCCAGCCCCCCGACGCTCGCGACAGCCGAGCGAGGCATCCCCCGGCGTGCCCGGTCACGTGCACATCATTCGAGGAGACCCATGAGGAGTAGATTCCACTGGCGCGCGCTCCGCGGCACCGCGGTCACCGCCGGCGCGATCGCCGTCGGGCTCGGCCTGGCCGCCTGCGGCGGCGCAGGTTCACCGAAGGGCGCTCAGAGTGGGGGCCAGGGCAAGGACGCGGTGACCGTCGCCTTTCGCACTCCCAACTGGATCCTGCCCATCTCGGCGCCCGGCTTCACCCAGGGTGAGAACGCCATCTTCAGCATGGCGCAGTACCGCCACCTGTACGAGTACCGGCTGGACGGCTCGGCGAAGTACAACATCGACAACGAGCGCTCGATGGCCGAGCCGCCCGAGGTGAGCGACGGCGGCAAGACTCTGACGATCACGCTGAAGGACAACACGTGGTCGGACGGCAAGCCGATCACCACCCGTGACGTGCGCTTCTGGTACGACCTCGTCAGCGCGAACAAGGACAAGTGGGCGTCCTACCGGGCCGGCGGCTTCCCCGACAACATCGCCGAGTTCACGGTCAAGGACGAGAAGACCTTCTCGCTGACGACGACGAAGGTCTACAACACCGCCTGGTTCGTGGGGAACCAGCTCAACCGCATCGTGCCCCTTCCGCAGCACGCCTGGGACAAGGACTCCGCGACGGCGAGCGTGGGCGAACTCGCCGGTACCGAGGCCGGCGCGCGCAAGGTCTTCGACTTCCTCACCGCGGCGTCCAAGGATCCGAAGACCTACGCGTCCAACGAGCTGTGGAAGGTGAACAGCGGCGCGTGGAAGCTCGAGAAGTACGTGCCGAACGGCGAGGTCGTCCTCAGCGCGCAGAAGAACTACTCCGGCGTCGACAAGCCGAAGCTGTCCAAGGTGGTGCTGCGGCCCTTCACGAGTGACGACTCGGAGTTCAACGTGCTGCGCGCCGGCGAGATCGACTACGGGTACGTCCCCCCGGGCAACCTGTCGCAGCAGAAGTACCTCGAGTCCAAGGGCTACACGATCTCGCCCTGGTACGGGTGGTCCATCACCTATCTGCAGCTGAACTACAACAACCCCGAGTCGGGGCCGCTGTTCAAGCAGCCGTACCTGCGCCAGGCGATGCAGATGCTCATCGACCAGCCGACGATCAGCAAGGTCATCTGGTCCGGCATGGCGGCGCCGACGTGCGGTCCCGTGCCGCCCAAGCCGGGCGCCGGCGGGGCCGGCGAGGGATGTGTCTACGCGTTCGACCCGGCGAAGGCCGAGCAACTGCTGGAGAGCCACGGCTGGAAGGTGGTCCCGGACGGGGAGACCACGTGCCAGAAGCCCGGCACCGGCGCCGACCAGTGCGGGGAGGGCATCGCCGCCGGCACTCCGCTGCGCCTGACGGTCACCAGCCAGACCGGCTTCACCGCGACGACGAAGATGTTCGCCGAGATCAAGTCGCAGATGGCCAAGGTCGGCATCCGGCTGACCATCAAGGAGGTGCCCGACTCGGTCGCGGTGACTCCGGCGTGCAAGCCGTCGGAGGCGAGCTGCACGTGGGACATGTCCTTCTTCGGCTCCCAGGGCAGCTGGTACTACCCGGCCTTCGCCAGCGGCGAGCGGCTCTTCGCCACCGACGCGCCGGTCAACCTCGGCAACTACAGCGACCCCGAGGCCGACAAGCTCATCGAGGCGACGCAGTTCTCCGGCGACGAGAGCACGCTCAAGGCCTACAACGACTACCTGGCCGAGGACCTTCCGGTGCTGTGGATGCCGAACCCCGTCTACCAGATCTCGGCGTACAGGTCGGACCTGCAGGGGGTCGTGCAGGACCCGCTGAACAACATGTTCTTCCAGGACTGGTCCTGGAAGAGCTGAGACACCGACCGGCGGGCTCCGGCGGCCCCCTGACGACTCCGCCGGAGCCCCTCGAAAAGGAGGGGCCACGTGGCCCGGTACCTCATCGTCCGCCTGGGCCAAGCCCTGGTCATCGTGGTGCTCGTCACGATCATCACGTTCGTCATCCTGCACCTGCTGCCGGGGGGCGCGGCCCGGGCCACCCTGGGCAAGGAGGCGACGCTTGAGCAACTGGCGGCCTTCGACCACGAGATGGGCTACGACCGCCCCTGGATCCAGCAGTACGTGATGTATGTGCGGCGCCTGCTGCACGGCGACCTCGGCTACTCGTTCCAGCTCAACCAGTCCGTCACCGAAGCCATCGGCCAGCGGCTGCCCAAGACCATGGCGCTGTCGCTGCTGTCGACGCTGCTGGCCGTCGTCGCGGCCGTCCCGCTCGGGGTCGTCCAGGCGACGCGTCGCAACCGGTGGCCCGACTACACCATCACCTCCCTGTCGCTGCTGGCCTACGCCACGCCGATCTTCTTCCTTGGCCTGATGATGATCATCCTTTTCTCGCAGGTCTGGCCGATCCTGCCGCCGGAGGCGCCGCAGGGGTTCACCCTCGGGGAGGTGCTCGCCGACCCGGCCGGCCTCGTCCTGCCCACCGTCACGCTCGCCGTCGTGACCGTCGCCGTCTACTCGCGGTACGTACGCTCGTCCATGGTCGACAACCTCAACGAGAACTACGTGCGAACCGCGCGCAGCAAGGGTCTGTCGGAGCGACGCGTCGTCGTCCTGCACACCCTGCGCAACGGCTTGTTCCCCGTCATCACGCTGCTCGGGATGTACCTGCCCGCGCTGTTCAGCGGCGCCCTGGTCGTGGAGTCGTTGTTCAACTTCCCCGGCATGGGCCAGTTGTTCTGGCAGGCCGCACTGAAGCGCGACTTCCCGATCCTGCTCGGGGTCACCCTGATCATCTCGGTCGCGACCGTGCTCGGCGCGCTCCTGGCCGACATCCTCTACGCCGCCGTCGACCCCAGGGTCCGCCTCCGAGGGAGCGCGTCGTGACCACACCGGCCGAGACGACCGGCATGTCCGAAGGAACGTCGCCGGGGCCGGGCGACGCGGACGACACCCCCGTCCGGGGCCTGTGGCGCCAAGGTGTGGAGGTCTTCTGCGAGAACCGGCTGGCCCTGGTGGGCCTGGCCATGTTCGTGCTCCTCGCCGCGGTCTGCTTCCTCGGGCCGCTCTTCTACCACACCGACCAGGTGCACACCGATCTCGCCGCCGTGCACCTTCCCCCCGGCACGGACGGACACCCGCTGGGGACGGACGGGGTCGGCTACGACCAGTTGGGCCGTCTCATGCTCGGCGGGCAGACGTCCATCATCGTCGGGCTCGCGGCGGGCATCCTCGCCACCGTCGTGGGAACGGTGTGGGGCGCTGTCGCCGGTTTCGCCGGCGGATGGGTGGACGCGGCGATGATGCGGCTCGTCGACGCGATGATGTCGATCCCGTCGCTGTTCCTTTTCATGCTCCTGGCCGCCATCGTCACGCCGAGCGTGTCGATGCTCATCCTCATCATCGGAGCCTTCGCCTGGCTCGGGCCGGCCCGGCTGGTCCGGGGCGAGGCGCTGTCGCTGCGCTCCCGCGAGTACATCCAGGCCATGCGTTCGATGGGCGGGACCGGTGGACGCGCGGTGCGACGGCACATCATCCCCAACGCCATCGGGACGGTGATCGTCAACGCGACCTTCCAGGTCGCCGACGCGATCCTCTACGTCGCGTACCTGTCGTTCCTCGGCCTCGGCGTCCCCCCGCCGGCGGCCAACTGGGGCGGGATGCTCTCCGACGGTCTCGCCGACACGTTCAGCGGCCACTGGTGGCTGCTCTATCCCCCCGGAATCGCCATCATCCTCATCGTCCTCGCCTTCAATTTCATCGGCGACGGGCTGAGGGACGCCTTCGAGGTCCGCCTCCGGCGACGCTAGCAGGAGCAGGATTAATGAGCGCACCGATCGATACGGCCCCGCACGACGACGACGTGTCCGGCGACGGCGGAGAGGGCCGGCCGCTGCTGCGGCTGCGTCACCTCAGCACCGACATCGCGCTGCGTCGCGGCACCGTCCACGCCCTCGACGACGTCAACCTGGAGGTCCGGCCGGGAGAGACCCTCGGCATCGTGGGCGAGTCCGGCAGCGGCAAGACGATGACCGCGCTGTCGGTCATGGGCCTGCTGCCCTCCGGCGGCAGCGTGGTCGGCGGGCAGATCCTCTTCGAGGGCCGCGACCTGCGGTCACTGCCGCCGGACGAGGTGCGCCGGATCCGCGGCGTCCGCATGGGCATGGTGTTCCAGGACCCGCTCACCTCGCTCAATCCGACGATGCGGATCGGGACCCAGGTCGCCGAGCCGCTGCGCGTACACGAGGGCGTCGGTAAGGCGGAGGCCCGTGAACGGGCCATCGAGATGCTGCGCCGGGTCGGGATGCCGCGCGCGGACAAGATCGTCGACGACTATCCGCACCGGCTTTCCGGTGGGATGCGCCAGCGGGCGGTCATCGCCATGGCGCTCATCTGCTCCCCGCGCCTGCTCATCGCCGACGAGCCGACGACCGCGCTCGACGTGACCACGCAGCGCCAGATCCTCGAGCTCATCGACGACCTGCGTGAAGAGTTCGGGATGGCCGTCATCCTCGTCACCCACGATCTCGGAGTGATCGCCGGTCGCGCCGAGCGTGTCGCGGTCATGTACGCCGGCCGCGTGGTGGAGACCGCCCCGACCGCGCGGCTCTTCCGCTCCCCCCGGCACCGCTACACCGAGGCGCTCATGGAGTCGCTTCCCGAGTCGGCGACCCGCGAGAGTGGCGCGCGCGAGCGCCTCTACAGCATTCCCGGCCTGCCGCCGGACCTGTCCCGGCCCCTGAACGGGTGCCGGTTCGCCCCCCGCTGCCGGTTCGCCGCACCGGAGTGCCGTACCACCGAGGTGACCCTGTCGGCCGGCGAGCACGGGTACGCGTGCCTGCACCCGGTCACCGCGACGACCGCCGCCGCGTCCGTCCGGACCGTCGCGGCGCGCCCGTCCGCACCCGAGGCGGCCTCGGAGACGGGCTCGGAGACGGACTCGGAGGCGATCCTGTCGGTCCGTGATCTGGTCAAGGACTACGGGGCGACGACCGGCGGGCTGCTCCGGCGGACGTCCGGGCGGGTGAGCGCCGTCGCGGGGGTCTCGTTCGAGGTCCGCCCGGGCGAGACCTTCGGGCTCGTGGGCGAGTCCGGCTGCGGCAAGTCCACCGTGGGTCGCCTGGCGGTCGGCCTGGAGAGCCCGACCGGCGGGCGGATCGTCCTCGACGGGACCGACATCGCCACCCTGGACCGGCGCGAACGCCGGCGGATGCGCCGGCAGGTCCAGCTGATGTTCCAGGACAGCTACGCGGCCATGAACCCGCGGATGCGGGTCGACGCCATCCTCGCCGAACCGCTGGAGATCCAGCAGGTGGGTGACGCGTCCGCGCGCCGGGCCCGCGTCACGGCGCTGCTCGACCAGGTGGGCCTGTCGCGACGGGTTCTGGAGCGCTATCCCCACGAGTTCTCCGGCGGCCAGTTGCAACGGCTCGGGCTGGCCCGGGCGCTGGCCCTGCGGCCCCGGCTGATCGTCGGCGACGAGCCGGTGAGCGCGCTCGACGTGTCGATCCAGGCGCAGGTGCTCAACCTCATGCGCGACCTGCAGCGGGAACTCGGCCTGGCGTACGTCTTCATCAGCCACGACCTGTCCGTCGTGGACTACATGTCGGACCGGATCGGCGTCATGTACCTCGGCAAGCTCGTCGAGGTCGGCCCGGCCCACGACGTGGTCAGGGCCGCCCGGCACCCCTACACCCAGGCGCTCATCGACGCCGTGCCCTCCGCCGACCCCGGACTCGCGGCGTCGCGCGAGAGCGTCACCATCCGCGGCGAACTGCCCAGCGCGCTGAACCCGCCCACCGGGTGCCGGTTCCGGACGCGGTGTCCCATCGCCGAGGGGATCTGCGAGACGGAGCCGCCGCTGGCGGGCGACCTGCACCAGGTCGCCTGTCACTTCCCGCTGCGTCCGGAGTCGAGGACGGCGGCCGCTCCGACAGGGTGATCGGCTGAGCCCGTCTCCCAGGTCGCCCCGGCGCAGATCGCCTGTGCCCGGAATTTCGCGACAGGGGATGTCAGAGCCAGCCCGCCTCGGCGGCGATACGGACCGCGTCCAGCCGGGTGCGGGCGTTCAGCTTGGTCACGGCGGAGGCGAGGTAGTTGCGTACGGTGCCGTAGCTGAGGTGCAGGTCCCTGGCGATCTCCCGGGGCGCGGCGCCGGCGCCGGTCAGGCGCAGGACGTCGGCCTCACGATCGGTCAACGGGTTCACGGGAAGGGCGAGCGCGGCGTAGGCGAGCTTCTGGTCGATGACCCGGCCGCCGGCCGCGATGTCGCGGATGGCGTTCACCAGGTCCTCCGGCCGGGAGTCCTTGAGCATGAAGCCGGACACGTGCGCCTCGACCCCGCGCCGCAGGTTGCCCGGCCTGCCCAGCGCGGTGAGGATCAGCACGCGGCATTCCGGCAGCCGTACGCGCAGGTCCGCGGCGGCGGCCAGACCGTCGAGCACGGGCAGGTCGATGTCGATGACGGCGACGTCCGGCCGGTGGACCAGCGCCGCGGGCACGATCGCGTCGCCCGCCTCCACCTCGGCCACGACGTCGATGCCCTCCTCGTATCCGAGCAGGGCGACCAGCGCCTCACGGAGTATCCGGACATCCTCCGCTATGAGCACACGAATCACTTGCGCATATTAAGCGTGATAAACAACGCGGGTGACGGAAGAAGGGGACGGATGGCCACGGCTCAGCCCGTCCATCGGCTGGGCCTTGGTGCTCGGCCACATCGCCCTGCTCGTCCCGGCTCGATTCTCGATCATCGTCATCATGGCGAAGGCCCGAGGACAGTCCTCTCCCGCCACCCTCGCGATCTGCCTGGGCCTCGTCCTCGCCGTCGTCGGCCTCTTCACGCTCGTCGCACGGGATCGGCGCCGCGCCGTTCCCGTGCTCGGGGTAGCGACCTTCGGCCCCTACCTGCCCTTTCCCATGTTGTGGGGGCCCATCGCGGGGCCGCTGGCCGCCGCGATGCCGCTGAGCGTCGCGGGTCCGGCGGGGTGGCTGCTGTTCGGGGCGGTGCTGCTGGCCGACACCTCGGTGGCGGCCGTGCTGCACGGCCCCGACCTCGCCACGATCCTCGGCTTCACGATCATCGACATGAACATGGGGCTCACGCTGTTCGCCCTGGTACGGCTGGCCGTGTTGCTCAGCGAGACCCAGGCGGCCAACCGGCGGCTCGCCGAGCTGGAGGCGGCGAACGAGCGCCTGCGCGCCACCGGTGACCTGCACAGGGCCATCGGCGTCCGGCTCGCCCACATCCTGGGCGCGTCCCGCCGGACTCCTCCCACTCCCGACACGCTCGCCCGCATCGCGGACATCTCACGCGAGGCCGCCGCGGAGGCCAGAACGGTCGCCGCCACCCCCGGCGAATCGCCGTCCACGGCCCGGATCGACCCGCCGGACGAATCGTCGCGGCTCTCGCGATGGGCCCTCACCGCGATGACCGTCAACGTGTCCGTCGTCGTGCTCAACAACGTCGCCCAGGAAGGCACCGCGGATCCGCGCCACTGGGCCGTCGCCGCCGTGGTCGCGCTCCTGGCCGTCGCGTTCCAGCTCTACCACGGTGTCCCCCGGGCTTCGGCTCCCTCCGCCTGGCGGCTGACGCTCCCGCTGCACATCCTCATCGTCGGCGCCGCCGCCCTCTACGTGGGGAACGGCAGCATGTCGGCGCTGGTCGGCATGGCCGTGGCCAACACCCTGCTGTGGCTGCCCGCGCGCTGGTCGGTGCCGATCGTCGCGGTCGCCGCCGTCGCCATCGGCTTTCTGCTGCGGCTCTATCCGGAGGTGGGCGGATATGAGCTCTACCAGGTCGCGTCGATGATCACGATGGCCATCGGGGTGTTCGGGTTCAACCGGTTCCCGGAGGCGGCCGCGCGCCTGCGCGGATTGCGCGCGCAGGTCGCCAGGAGCGCCGTGGTCGCCGAGCGGCTCCGGATGGCGAGGGACGTGCACGACCTGCTCGGCATCACCCTGTCGGCGATCACTCTCAAGGCCGAGCTGGCCCTCCGTGTGATCGGCCATGACCCCGGCAAGGCGGCGCTCCTGCTGGAGGAGGTGGGGCCGCTGGCGGTGCGCGGCCTCGCGGACGTACGCTCCGTCACCACCGGCGGCGCGGTGCTGAGCCTGCCCGAGGAGATCGAGTCCGCCCGCTCGCTGCTCGACTCCGCCGGCGTCGAGATCCGGGTGGACGCCGCCGGCCTGGCGAACTCTCCGGTGCTGGCCGCGGTCGTGCGCGAAGCCGTCACCAACGTCGTCCGGCACTCGGCCGCCCGGCAGTGCACGATCGCGGTGGAGACCGACCCGAAGGCGGTACGGCTGCGCGTCACCAATGACGGTGTGGCGCGGGCCGCGCGGGGACCCGGCCGCGGGCTGGCGAGCCTGGCGGCCAGGGTCGAGTCCGCGGGCGGCACGTTCACGGCCGGCGACCAGGGCGACGGCACGTTCGCCCTGGTCGCGTCGCTGCCCCGCTGACCGGGCCGCCGCTACCCCTGGAGGAGACCCGCGAAGAACGCGCGCACGTCGTCCGCGTAGACGCCGGATGCGAGGTGGGCCGCGTAGTGCCCGCCGGTGTCGTACGAGTGCCACTGCGCGATGTTCTTGTGGTCGCGCTCGGCGAAGCGCCGGATGGACTGGAAGTCGCCCTTGGCCGAGGCGAGCCCGATCGGCGTCGTGGTGGGTTCGGCCGGCGGCGGCGCGGCCTTGGCGTTCTCGTAGTACATGCGGATCGAGGAGCCGGCGGTGCCCGTGAGCCAGTAGAGCGCGACGTTGGTGAGCACGAAGTCGTCGTCGAGGTCGTGCTCGAAGAGCTGGGCGTTCCAGCCCAGCAACCCGATCGGCGAGTCGGCGAGCGCGTGGGCCAGCGTCTGCGGTTGTTGCGAGTGCAGGGTGTTGAAGGCGCCTATCTCCTCCCAGAACCACTGCAGCACCCCCATCGCGGCCTGCTCCTCCTCGGTCATGTCCACGAACTCGGCGGGGTCCCCGGAGGGGAAGGAGAAGATCTGCGTGACGTGCACGCCTACGACGTTGGAAGGGGCGAGACGGCCGATCTCCGGCGAGACCATCGAGCCGGCGTCGTTGCCGACCGCGCCGTAGCGGTCGTATCCGAGGCGTTCCATCAGCTCCGCCCAGGCCCGGGCGGTGCGTACGGTGCCCCAGCCGCTCTCCGTGGTGGGCCCGGAGAAGCCGAACCCGGGGAGCGACGGGATCACCAGGTGGAAGTCCTTCGACAGCGGCTCGATGACGTCGAGGAACTCCACGATCGATCCTGGCCAGCCGTGGGTGAGGATCAGCGGCAACGCGTCCTGCTGGGCGGAGCGCACGTGGAGGAAGTGGATCCGCTGCCCGTCGATGTCGGTGGTGAACTGCGGATGGGCGTTGAGCCGCGCCTCCCAGGCGCGCCAGTCGTACCCGTTCCGCCAGTACTCGGCCAACCTCCGCACCCGGCCGACGCTCACGCCGTACGCGTCGGGGACGTCGTCGGTGAAGCGGGCGAGGTCCAGCCGCGTCTGGAGGTCGTCCAAGGCCGCCTGGGGGATCTCGATACGGAAGGGAGTGATGTCTGAACTCATGACCTTCATCCTGGAGAAACGCCGTCTCCGCAGGTAGTTCACCGTGCACCGGCCGGTCATGCAGAATGCACGGCCCCGTACGGTCGCCGTACCGAGCACGGAGTGCGCCGGTGGCGCGGCGGATCAGGCGGGTCCGGCGGGAGAGGCCATGGGAAGCCCTCCGGTCAGGCGGCGGCGGGCCTGGTGGCGGGCTGAGCCTTGAAGGAGATGGCCTCCATGAGGGCCCTGTGCTTGGTGTTCTGGAAGGCGGCGACCTTCCAGCCGCCGTCCGCCTGGCGGACCAGGGTGTAGGTCTGGATCTTGTGGAGCTTGCCGGGCCTGCCCTTGTGGACATCGCCGCGGGTGATGACCAGGGCGGTGTCTGGGCCGGTGAAGCGGATGTCGACGATCTCACCGGCGAGCCGGGTGCCCTTGAGGAAGCTGTCGAACAGGGCCTGGTGGGCGGTGCCGATCTCGACGCCGCCGACGTAGAGGGTGCCGACGTAGGTGATGTAGGTGGCGTCGGCGGTGAACTCGGCCCCGTAGGCCGCCCCGTCGCCCGCGTTCCAGGCGGCGGTGAGGCGGTCCAGGACGGCGATGACAGCGGCGGTGTCGGTGGTGGTGTTCATGGCTCATGCCCTCTCGATTTAGCTGCACTGAAGCAGTTACTTCGTCGAAGATTTCTCTTCTCTAAGGAAGAGATTAGGGATGGGCGCGGGACGTGTCAACACCCCCGAGACCGCGTCGCCGCGCCACCTCGACGCCACGAGGCCCCACGGCGCCGCGACACAGAGAGGGGCGCCAAGGGGGCATCGAGGGCGTCGCACCGAAGATCCGACTGAATTGGATAGCGCCACTATCTGAGATTGGATAGCGTAGCTATCGAAAGGAGAGTCAGTCCTATGACCGTGATCGTTCTTGTCGTGGCCACGCTGTGCTTCCGCCTGTCGGGCTCACTGCTCGGCCTGGTCCGTTTCGCCACCTTGCGGGTGAGCGCCGCGCACGGCTTGGCCGTCATGCTCGTGATGACGGCCAGCGCCCACTTCGTCCCGTCAGACGTGACCTTCATGCCGAACCACGCCGACATGGTGGCCATGGTTCCGCCGTTCGTCCCGTTCCCCGCCTTCGTTGTCTACCTGACCGGCGTCCTGGAACTGGCCGGAGCGGTCGGCCTCGCGCTCCCGGCCACCCGGAAGGCGGCCGGGATCTGCCTGGCGCTGCTGTTCGCGCTCATGCTTCCGGCCAACGTCCACGCCGCGCTGGCCGACGTGACGCTCGCCGGAGAGGCGGCGACACCGCTGTGGCAGCGCATCCCCGAACAGATCCTCTACATCGGCGTATCACTCTGGGCGGCGGGCGTCCTCGCGGCGCGTTCAGCCCGTACGGCCCGCGCGGGCAGCGCGCTTCCCGCGGGCCCGAACACGACCGCGCCCGATGGCGGGTCTCACTGACGGCGGTGCCGGTAGTGGTACGGGAAGGCGCCCGGCCGCCTCTGGCCCGGGCGTCACGGGCGCCGCCGCGTGTCGATCAGATCCGCCGGATATACCCGCTATTAAGCTGTTTTCAGGGATAAATGAAAAAGGGAGACGGGGAAGGCGGAGTGAGGGCAGGAGACGACCCGGTCGTGCTCGATGGCGGCGATCGCCGCTGCGTGCGGTTGCTGATCGAACTACGCCGGCTGGTGGAAGGTCTCGAACCGGGCCGCGTGGTGCATCTGATCGCATCCGACCCGGCGGCCGCGATCGACCTGCCCGCCTGGTGTCATCTGACGGGGCACGACTACCTCGGCCCCGTCCCGGGCGGAGCCGGATCGCCCCCTTCACGCCCCATCTACGCCCTGCGCGTGCAGGCCCACACCCGCCTGACACATGAGGACGCCCCCTGGCGGCTCACCGGGACGGCCGACGGGCCGGCGCGGCCGGAATAGTCGCCCGCCGGGTCCGCCCGCCGTCCCCGTTCTTTACGTGGCGTCCGCTCTTTACGGCGGCATCCGCAGGCCCCCTCGGGCACCTGACATCCGGCTGGAGGGACGCCGGGGAATCACGTTTTCGGACCTGTTTTCACGAGCCCGATCGTGGTGTCCGGCGCGGTTTTCCCGACGGCCGGGCGAGGGGCGCTTGGGTATCGTCCAGAGAATGATCCCCCCAACTGTGCACCACATCTGCGACAGCTACGTCGACGACTACGCGCGGTTGAACCCGATCGCCGCCACCGAGTCCGGCATCGGCGGGCACGACGACCGGCTCCCCGACCTGTCCCCCGACGGCCACCGCGCCCGTGCGGAGCTGGCCAGGAGCGCGCTGGCCCGCGTCTCCGCCGCCCGCGCGACCGACGAGGCCGAGCGCGTCGCGCGGGCGGTGTTCGCCGAGCGGATCGGCCTGCGAGTGGAGGAACACGAGGCCGGATCGCCGCAGGCCGAGCTCAACGTGATCACGAGTCCCGTCCAGAGCATCCGGTGGGTGTTCGACCTGATGCCCACGGCGACGGCCGAGGACTGGGCGGTCATCGCCAGGCGGCTCGGCGCGGTGCCGGACGCGCTGACCGGATACCGCGCGTCGTTGTCGGCGGCGGCCGGCGAGGGCCGGGTGGCGGCGGCCCGGCAGGTACGGCGGGCCGTCAGGCAGTGCGAGACCTGGTCCGCCCCCGACGGCTTCTTCGCCGCCTTCAGCCGATCGGCCGAGGTGGGGGACGCCCTGCGCGCCGAGTTGGACACGGCGGCGCGGGCGGCGGCCGGGGCCTACGCCGAGCTGGCCGCCTTCCTCCGCGACGAGCTCGGGCCCAGGTCCCGGAGCGAGGACGCGGTCGGCGCGGAGCTGTACGGACTGTCGTCGCGGTCGGCCCTCGGCGCGACGCTGGACCCGCGCGAGGCGTACGCGTGGGGCTGGGAGGAGTTCCACCGCATCGAGGCGGAGATGGCCCGGCTCGCCGACCGGATCCGGCCCGGGGCCGGTCCCGCCGAGGCCGCGGCGGCGCTGGACGCCGATCCCCGCCATCGTGTGGTCGGTCAGGACGCGTTCCAGGCGTGGATGCGGGAGTTGTCCGGCCGGGCGCTGGACGACCTTCGCGGCAGGCATTTCGACATCCCGGACGAGCTGATGCGGCTGGACTGCCGGATCGCGCCGCCGGGCGGCGGGACGGGCGCCTACTACACCAATCCCGCCGAGGACTTCAGCCGGCCCGGCACGATGTGGTGGTCGCTGCCGGAGGGCGAGGAGGAGTTCCCGGTCTGGCGCGAGGCCAGCACCGTCTACCACGAGGGCGTGCCCGGGCACCACCTGCAGATCGGCACGGCGGTGGCGACACCCGGGCTCAACCGGTTCCAACGGCTGCTGTGCTTCATCGACGGCCACGGCGAGGGATGGGCGCTCTACGCCGAGCGGCTGATGCGCGAGCTCGGCCATCTCGACGACGCTCCGCTGCTCGGCATGCTGAACAAGAGCCTGTTCCGGGCCGCCCGCGTGGTGCTCGACATCGGCCTGCATCTGAAGCTGGCGATCCCGGCGGGCGCCGGCTTCCACGAAGAGGAGCGGTGGACGCCCGAGCTGGGGGTGGAGTTCCTGACCACCAGGACGCTGACGGATCGGGCGCGGGCGGCGGACGAGATCGACCGCTATCTCGGCTGGCCGGGGCAGGCGTCCGCGTACAAGCTCGGCGAGCGGCTCTGGCTCGACCTGCGCGAGGAGGTCAGGGCCGGACGGGGCGCGGCGTTCGACCTGAAGGACTTCCACACCCGGGCGCTGCGCAGCGGCCCGGCCGGGCTTGACACCATGCGGGAGCTTCTCGTCGATCTCTGATATCGGGAACCGCACCTTTTCGGGGCTCATCCGAATATCCCTCGCCGCCCCGCCGTCTCATGATCCGAGACGGCGGCGGGCCCCGCGTGACCAGCGGATCCGGTTTCGGTCGTGAATATACGCGAGTTCTATTCGCCCCCGGATAATGGTGCGAGCCGAATCCGATAAGCGATTTCCTCCCTTGCGGGGGGCCGAACCCGTCGTTACAGTTGTCAACTGGTTCAGGAAGTCAGTCAATGTCAATTGTCGAGTCTCCGGGGTGGGGAGAACGGCTCGGCAACCGATCGGGGGAATGACAATCGACTTGTAGCGGACATCGACCTGCTCACATCGAGACTTCCCGTCGTCCGTTCTTCTCCAGGTCATCGACCTCGTCTCCACGTCGGCGGGCACACCGGAAAACGTCACACCGCGATTCATGAAATCGCGGCGAACCGTCGTGCGCGCTTCCTGCCGCACCGCCGAATTCAGGCGGTTGAATTCAAGAACGGCTCTCCAGGATTCGCGCGGCGGTTCGCGATTCAGTCACGCCCATTCCCGTGAAGGGGTTCACTGTGCGAAAAGAAGGTGTAAGCAAGACAGAACGACCGACTCAGGCCGACGTCGTCATCGTCGGCAACGGCGCTCTCGGCCTGTTCCTGGCCGACGAACTGGTCGAGCGCCGGATCGGCTCCGTCGTCGTGGTCGGCCCGAGCGACCGCGAGGCCGGTGCGAGCCAGGCCGCCGGCGCCATGCTCGGCTGCTTCGGCGAGACCACCACGGAGTCGCTGCGCACCGACGCCTCCCGCACCCGGTTCGAACTCGGCGTCGCGGCCCACGACCGCTGGCCCGACGTGCTCGACCGGCTGGAGGCGTACTCCCCGACCGGCTCCCCGCTGATGGTCACCCCCGAGACCCACGTGGTGCTCAACTCGATCGGCGCCGACCTGGACACGGTCAACTTCGCCGCGATGATCGAGGCTCTCGACGAGTACGGCAAGCCGTGGGAGGAGATCGACCCCCGGGAGATCCCCGGCTTCCGGCCCCGGCTGGACACCCGCGCGCTGCGCGCCGTCCACCTGCCCGCCGAAGGCGCCGTGGACGCGCGCGGCGTGCTGGCCGCGCTGGACGCCCGGCTGCGCGCCACCGGCGCGATCATGGTCGACCAGACCGTGCGCACGCTGCTCAGGAACGACGGGGAGATAACCGGCGTCGAGCTGGACGACGGCCACGTCATCGCGGCCGGCACCGTGGTCGTCGCGGTGGGCGCGCGCAGCGATGCGCTCGTGCGGACCGCGCTGGACGACATCGACATGGTGCCGACCTTCCCCGGGCTGGGCTTCGCCATGTTGGCCCGCCGTACGGGAGGGGAGCCGTTCCGCAGCGTGGTCCGCACGCCCAACCGCGGCTTCGCCTGCGGGCTGCACGTCGTGCCGGGCCCCGGCGACCTGGAGTACTACGGCGCCACGAACCGCCTGGTGGACCACGTCTCCAGCGTGACCTGGATGGCCGACGTCCGCTTCCTCGCGCAGTACTCGATGCAGCAGCTCGACGAGCGGGTCGCCTCGCACGAGGTCACCCGATGGCTGGCCGGGAACCGCCCGGTGACGCTCGACGGCTTCCCGCTGATCGGGTGGCTGCCGCTGGCCGGCCTGTACCTGCTGACCGGGACCTACCGTGACGGTTTCCACTGCGCTCCGCTGCTGGCCGAGCACGTCGCCAACGAGCTGCAGGGCAAGCCGGGGACCATCGACCCGATGTTCAAGCCGACCCGGCGGCCGATCGAGACCCGCACGATCGAGTGGTCGATCAACGAGTACGTCGAGCACAACCTCGCCGCCTGGTTCGAGACCGGCGCGGAGGCCGCGCCGCAGATGACCACGGCGCAGATCGCCGACTACTACCGGGTCATGGCCACGAAGTTCTACGACACGATGGGCATCGACTACGCGCTCGGCCCCGACATCCTCTGGTACGCCCAGGGCAGCCTGCTCGGGGCGCGGCGGGTCGCGCGCTACTTCCACCGGCTGGCCGGAGGGAACGGCTCGCAGCCGGCGGGCACGGCGTCGAGGGAGGCGCGGCGATGACCGTCTCCCAGGAGCCGGTGGCGGAGACCGTCCGGCTGATCGTGGACAAGCAGCTCAACCTGTCCGCCCACGGATACGAGTTCGGCGCGGACGACGACCTGTGGGCGCTGGGCATGACGTCGCTGACCTGCATGGGGCTCATGCTCGCCGTCGAGGACACCTTCCGCATCGAGCTGCCGGAGGAGGCGCTGAAGGAGGGCACCTTCCGCACCGTCGGCACGATCACCGCGGCCGTCGAGGCGGCGCGGCCCGCGTCCGGGACGAAGGTGTAAAGGGAGATGCCGAGGTTCGAGCCGCGCCCGACGAATCCGTTCCCGTTGCTCACCGACCGCGCGGACGGCGAGCGGGCGGCGCGCGACTTCCCGCTGTCGGCGGGGCAGGAGCGCCTGTGGTGGCTGCGCCAACTGGATTCGTCGCACGACCAGTACCACATCACCGGGGGCTGGCGGTTCCCCGCGGGGCTCGATCCCTCGGCGATCGCCACGGCGCTCGCCGGTCTGGCACGTCGCCACGACATCCTGCGCACCCGGTTCGTCCTGCGGCCCGACGGGACGACCGCGCAGGAGGTCGCGGCGGAAGTGGAGATCCCCGTCGTCCGGGCGGGGCGCGAGTGGCGGGCGGCCGTCGAGCGGGCCGCGTCCGAGCCCTTCGACCTGTCGCGGCCGCCCCTGCTGCGGGTGGTCGCGGCGGAGACGGAGGACGGGCCCGGCCTGTTCGTGGCGCTCCACCACATCGTCACCGACCGGTGGTCGATGGACGTCCTGGCCCGCGACCTGTTCGAGCTGTACGACGCGGCGACGGCCGGGCGGGCGCCGCGTCTGCCCGAGCTGGCGGTGCAGTACGGCGACTACGCCCGCTGGCAGCAGCGCCTGCTGGACTCCGACCTGCTCCGGCCGGGCCTGGAGCACTGGCGGCGGACGCTGGCGGGCTGCGAGCGGCTGGAGCTGCCGACCGACCGGCCGCGTACGGCGGCGGCCGACGGGGCGGGCGCGAGCGTGGTGGTCGAGCTGCCGGAGGAGGCCACGGCGGCGATGACGGCGGTCGCCTGGCGGGCCAGGGCGAGTCCCGGCGTGGTGGTGACGGCCGCGCTGGTCGCGGCGCTGAGCGCCTTCACCGGTCAGGACGACGTCGTCATCGGGGCGATCGTCTCCGATCGTCCCCGCCCTGAGCTGCAGGATCTGATCGGCTTCTTCGTCAACACCGTGGTTCTGCGCGTGGACGCGTCCGGCCGGGAACTGACCTTCCGCGACGTGGTGGCCCGTACCCGTGACGTGTGGATGGCGGCCGACGCGCACCAGGACGTGCCCTTCGAGCGGATCGTGGGGGCGGTGGGGGCGGGGGCGGAACAGCAGCGGAACCCGATCTTCGACGTCGTGGTCAACCACGCGGGGGACCGCACCGCGCTGGCGGAGGCTCCCGGCGCGCCGACGTGGTGGTATCCGGAGCTGCCGGTGACCGCCCGGTTCGACCTGTCGCTCACCACGCAGCTCGTGGACGGCCGGTTGCGCGCCACGTTCGTCTACCGGCCCGCCCTGTTCGACGAGACGACGATCGCCGCGCTGGCGGACCGCTACATCCGTTTGCTGGCACACGGGGCCGCGGCGCCCGATCGGCCGCTGCACGAGCTGGGCCCGGCCGGGGAGTCCGGAATGCCGCTCGGCGGCGAGGATCCGGCGCCGCGGGCCACCGTCGTCGAGCTGGTCGAGGCACGGGCGGCCCTCCACCCGGACGACGTCGCGGTCACCGGCGCGGGAGGCGAGCTCTCGTACGGCGAGCTGAACCGGCGGGCGAACCGGCTGGCCCGGCACCTGATGGAGCGCGGCGTGGGACGCGGGCGGGTGGTGGGCGTCTGCCTGGACCAGACCGTCGAGCGGTTCGTCGTCCTGCTCGCCATCGTCAAGTGCGGCGCCGCCTACTTCCCGCTGGATCCGGATTTTCCGCCCGACAGGCTCCGATTCATGCTGTCGGACGCCGGGGCGGTGCTCACGATCGTCAGCCCGTCGCTCGCTCACCGGCTCCCCGCGGACGCCACGCCGCTGCTGGTGCTCGGCGAGCCCGACCTGACCGGCTACGACGCCGGGAACCCGCCCCTGGCCGCGCGGCCCGGCGACCTGGCCTACCTGATCTCCACCTCGGGCTCGACCGGCGCCCCCAAGTCGGTCGCCGTCCCGCACCAGGCGCTCAGCAGGCTCGTCGCCGGCGCCCCGCGGTACCTCGACATCGGCCCCGGCGCGACGTTCCTGCAGGCGGGACCGCTCACCTTCGACGTGTCGGTGCTGGAGTGGACCCCGCTCGCGCACGGTGGGCGCGTGGTGGTGACCGGCACCGGCGCCCTCCTTGAGGACCTGGAAGCCGTCGTGCGCGACCACGGCGTGACCACGCTCAAGCTGGTCTCCCCGCAGCTCGACCTCCTCGTCGAGCGGGGCCTGTCGGCGCTGTCCGGCCTGCGTCAGCTCGTCGTCGGCGGCGACGTGGTCAACCCGAGGAGCTTCCGGACCGCGCGGGAGCTGCTCCCCGGCTGCCGGGTCACGGCCTCGTACGGGCCCACCGAGTGCACCGTGCTCGCCACCGTCTTCGACGGGGACTCGTGGAGCGGGCGTGTGCCCATCGGCCACGCCATCCCGCACACCCGCGCGTACGTCCTGGACCGCGACCTCAACCCGGCCCCGGTCGGCATGCGGGGCGAGATCCACCTCGCCGGCGACGGCCTGGCGCGCGGCTACCACGGCCGTCCGGGGTTGACCGCGCAGGCGTTCGTCCCCGACCCGTACGGCCCGCCGGGGTCGCGCATGTACCGCACCGGCGACGTGGGCCGCCTCCTGCCCGGCGGCGCGATCGACTTCCTCGGCCGGGCCGACCGCCAGGTGAAGGTCCGCGGCTACCGTATCGAGACGAGCGAGATCGAGCACGCCCTGCTGCGGCACGGCGCCACCTCGGCCGTCGTGCTCCGCGCCGAGCTGGACACCGGCCCCGCGCTGGTCGCCTACGTCGTCGCCGACGAGTCCGTGGACGTCCCGGCGCTGCGCGGCCGGTTGCGCGCCACGCTGCCCGCGTACATGATCCCCGACCATCTCGTCCGGATCCCGCGCGTCCCGCTGACCGCCAACAACAAGGTGGACCGTACGGCGCTGCCGCCGGTCACGCCGGCGCGGTCCGCCGCGGCCGCGCCGGCGGAGAGCGGACTGGAGGCGCGCGTCGCGGAGGCGTGGTCGGAGGTGCTGGGCCGGGTCCTTGCGGCCGGCGAGGACTTCTTCGACCACGGCGGCCACTCCCTGCTGGTGCCGCGGGCGACCGCGGCGGTCAGGCGGCTGCTCGGCCGGGAGGTGCCGCTCCGGCTCATGATGCGGCACCGCACACCCGCCGCCTACGCCGCCGCCCTGCTGGCGGGGAGCCTGCCCGGCCTCGGCGCGGACTCCCGCCTGGAACGGCTGACCTGGCACAGCCGGACGCTGGGTGGCGAGCGGCGGGTGGACCTGTTCGTCCCGGCCGGAGCGTCCGGCGGGACGCGGCTCCTGGTGGTACTCGACGGCTCGGAGTTCGTGGACGTCATGCGCCTGCCCGCCATCGTGGACCGGCTCGTCCGCGATCGCGGCGTCCCCCCGACCGCGGCCGTGTTCATCAGCCCCGCCGACTGGTCGTCCCGCAGGCGGGAGCTGCTCGACGAGGCGTACGCGGACGTACTCGCCCACGAGCTGATCCCCCAGGCGCGGACCTGGCTGGGAGAACGGTGCCGGTCGGGCAGGGCGACCGCCGTCGGCGCGAGCCTCGGCGCGGTCGCGGCCCTGCGCGCCGCGTTGCGCCGTCCGGACTCCTTCGAGGGGGCGGTCGCGCTGTCCGGCCCGCTGAGCGAGCACCGGCTCGGCCCGGCGGACGCCTCCCCCGTCTCCCCGGCCCGGCTGTTCCTGTCCGCGAGCCGGGAGGAGGCCGACATCGTGCTCGACGACGGCCTCAACCTGGTCGAGGCGGTCAAGCGCACCGGGGAGGAGCTGGCCGGCCGGGGCCACGAGGTGCGGTGCGCGTACGGCGACGGCGGCCACACCTACGCCGCCTGGGAGTCGATGCTCCCGCACGCCATCTCATGGGTGTTGAGAGAGGACCGAGCGCGAGATGTTCGATGACGGCGAGTTCCACGTCGTGATGAACGACGAGGAGCAGTACTCGATCTGGCCGGTCGGCCGGGACATTCCGTTGGGCTGGCGGGTCGCCGGCCCCACCGGGCCGAAGTCGGAGTGCCTGGCCCACATCGACGCGGCCTGGACCGACATGCGGCCGCGGAGCCTGCGGGAGGAGGCGTGACGCCGACCGTATGCGAGCTGTTCGAGCGGCAGGTGCGGGACCGGCCGGACGCGGTGGCGGTCAGGACCGCCGACCGGTCGTGGACGTACGCGGAGTTCGGCGACCTCACGGCCCGGCTGGCGGTCCGGTTGAGGCGCGGCGGCGCCGGTCCCGGGAGCGTCGTCGGGCTGATCGCGCCCCGCGGGCCGCAGGCGCTGACCGGCATCGTGGCCGTCCTGCGCTCCGGCGCCGCCTGCCTGCCGCTGGATCCCGCCGACCCGCCGCTGCGCAACCGGGAGATCCTCGACGACACCGGATGCGACCAGGTGCTCGTCGCCTCCCCCGCCGAGTGGCTGCCCGGCGCCCAGCTCATCGACGACCCCACGCTGGCGGACGAGGAGACGGGGCCGCTGGGCGCGCCGAGCCCGCTCGACCTGGCCTACGCGATCACCACCTCGGGCTCGACCGGACGTCCCAAGGTCGTGGGCGTGCCGCACGAGGGCATCGCCAACCTGATGAGGGCCTCGATCGAGGACCTCGACCTGATCAGGCCGGACGACGTCATGTTGTGGACGCTCCCGGTCACCGTGGACAGCACGATGCACGACGTGCTGATGCCGCTCTGCTGCGGCGGCTGCGTCGCCGTTCCCGACGGCGGCGAGCTGCCCGCCACCCGGATGTTGCACGCCGTACGGGCCCTGGGCGCGACCGCGCTGGAGATCCCGGCGGCCGTGCTCGGGCCGTACGGCCGGTCCCTGCTGCCGCGGCTGGCCGAGGCCGGGGTGCGGCTCGTGATCACCGGCGGTTCCCAGCTCGACGGCCCCGGTCTCGCCGACGCGGACCCGCTGGTGGTCTACAACGGGTACGGCCCCACCGAGACCTCGGTCGCGCCCCTGTGGCACAGGTGCGACAAGTCCACGCCCCGCTGGGCGCCGATCGGCCGGCCGATCCGCGGCACCCGGGCCTACGTCCTCGACGAGGAGCTGAACCCCGTCCCCGACGGCGCGGACGGCCAGCTCTACATCGCCGGGGCCGGCCTGGCCAGGGGCTACCTCGGATTGCCGGGCCGTACGGCGGCGGTGTTCCTGCCCGATCCGTTCGGCGGCGCCCCCGGCGGGCGCATGTACGCCACGGGAGACCGCGTACGGCGGGGGGCCGACGGCGAGTACGTCTTCCTCGGCCGCGTCGACGACCAGATCAAGATCAGCGGGTTCCGCGTCGAGATCGGGGAGGTCGAGCACGCCCTGCGCGAGTGCCCGGGAGTGGTCGACGCCGCGGTGCTGCCGCGCCAGGACGCGCCGGGCGGCGCCGCCATCGTCGCCTTCCTGGCCGGCACGCCGTGCTCCGACGACGAGATCGCCGGCCACCTGCGCGACCGGCTGCCGCACCACATGGTGCCGCGTTTCTACGTCTGGCTGGACCGCCTTCCCCTCAACCGTCCGGGGAAGATCGACCGCGCGGCGCTCGCGACGATCCCGTTCGTGAACGCGCCGGCCACCTGAGGGAGGATCGACGATGTCGCGTGAATCCACGCACGCCGCACCCCGGCCGACGGGGCGGCCCACGATAGCCGTGGTCGGCGGCAAGCCCAAGCTCGTGCGCAAGGCCCACGAGCTGGGCATGGGCGTTGTCTACATCCAGCACCCCGACCAGTACGACCGGGCGCACTGGCCGTACGTCGACCGGGCGCTGCTCGTCGACTACACCGACACGGAACGGCTGCTGCCGCTGGTGCGGGCGCTCCACCAGGTTCATCCGTTCGACGGCGTGGTGTCGCTGTACGAGCTCGGCGTCCAGCCGGCGGCGCTGATCGACCGGATGCTCGGGCTGGGCGGCTACTCGGTGGAGACGGTGGACCTGCTGCTGGACAAGTGGCGGATGAGACAGCGGCTCAACGCGCTCGGCATCAGCCCGGTCGCCGCCGCCGTCGGCGCGACCGAGCGGGACCTGCGGGACTTCGCCGCCGCCCACGGGCTGCCGTTCTTCGTGAAACCGATCTGCGAGGCGGGCAGCATCGGCGTGTTCGCCGTACGCGACGAGGCGGACCTGGTCGCGATCCCGGGGCGCTTCCGCGAGCTCGAAGCGCGGTTCGACCCGGCGGACCTGGTCGGCCCCCTCGACCGCTTCCTCATGGAGGAGTTCCTGGACGGGCCCGAGATCAGCGTGGAGACGTTGAGCTTCGACGGACGCCACGTCCTCGTCGGGGTGACGGACAAGGTGCTCGGCGGGCCGGGCTTCGTGGAGGTCGGCCACTCCTCTCCGAGCCGTCACCCGGCGGCGCTGCTGCGCGAGGTCGAGCGGCTGGTCGTGACCTTCCTCGACGCGGTCGGCCTGCGGCACGGCCCCGGGCACACCGAGGTCAAGCTGACCGGCCGCGGCCCCCGGATCGTCGAGTCGCACACCCGCATCGGCGGCGACCGCATCAACGAGCTGACCGAGATCGCGTACGGAGTCGACATGGACCGGTACGCGCTCGGCGCGCGGCTCGGGATGGTCGAGCCGCTGGCCCGCCCGCCCCTGCCTCAGGCCGGGGCCGCGATCCGCTTCCTCACCCCTCCCCCGGGAAAGGTGGTCGAGGTGACCGGCGCCGACGCGGTCCGGGCCGATCCCGCGCTGGTCGAGCTGGAGATCTCGGTCGAGCCCGGGGACGAGGTGCCCCGGCTCACCTGGAGTGAGGAACGGGTCGGGCACGTCCTCGCGCGGGGGGAGACGGTGGAGGAGGCCGTCGCCAACTGCGAGCGGCTGGCGGCCGCGGTACGCATCCGCACCGAGGCCGCTTCGTGAGCGTCGACGCGCCGCCGGAGGACGAGAGCCGGCCACGTTTCCGCGATACCGTACGGCGACTGCCCGCGACGGTGTGGATCGTCAGCTTCGGCATCCTGGTCGTCCGGATCGGCAACTTCCTGCCGATCTTCATGGTCCTCTACCTGACCAGCCGCCACATCCCGCCCGCGGCCGCCGGGCTGGTGCTCGGCGCGGCGGGGCTGGGCAACGTCCTCGGCAACACGATCGGCGGCTACCTCGCCGACCGGATCGGACGCCGCTGGACCATCACGCTGTCCATGGTGGCGACGGCGGGGCCGACCGCCGTCATCCCGCTGTTCGACTCGCTGCCCGTGCTCGTCCCGCTGGCCTTCCTGACGGGGACGGCCGCCCAGATCTACCGCCCCGCGTCGGCCGCGCTGCTGGTGGACAGCACGACGACCGACCAGCAGCGGCTGGCCGCCTTCGCCGTGCACCGGTTCGCGATGAACATCGGCGCCGCGGTCGGCGGGGTGCTCGGCGGCTTCCTGGCCACGGTCTCCTACATGGCGCTGTTCCTCGGCAACGCCGTCGCCTGCCTGCTGTTCGCCGCGATCGCGGCCGTCATGCTGCGGAACGTGACCCTCGCCCGCGGCGGCAGGGATTCGGGCCCGGCCGCCGACGGGCCGCAGCCGAGCTATCGTCAGGCGCTCGCCGACCGCCGCCTGCGGCGCTTCCTGATCATGACGTTGATCGCGGAGTTCGTGTACATCCAGTCCACCGTCGGCCTGCCGCTGCACGTAGACGCCCACCAGCTGTCCCCGGCCGACTTCGGCCTCCTGATGGGCCTCAACGGGGTGCTGGTCCTGCTGCTCGAACTGCCGATCACCGGCATGGTCTCCCGCCGCTCCCCCGGGCCCGTCCTCGCCCTGGGCAACGTCCTGACCGGCGCCGGCCTGGCCATGACCGGCCTCTTCGGCGACATGCGGTGGCTGGCCGCCACCGTCCTGCTGTGGACCCTCGGCGAGATGCTGTACGCCTCGATGGCCAGCGCCTACCTGGGCGGCCTGGCCCCGCCCTCCATGGGCGGCCGCTACCAGGGTCTGTACGGCGCGGCGATCACGGCGGGCACCGGCGTCGGCCCCGTGGTGGGCGGCGCGGTCTACGCCCTCGGCGAGTGGGCCCTGTGGGCCGTCTGCGCGATCGGCGGCCTGGTCTCCGCCTGGCTCTGCCTGCCGAGCAGGAAAGCCGCGCATGATCTGACGTGAAGTCCGGGAAGTCGCTCCCGAGATGTACGCCGACCACACCGGCTTCCCCCGGCGGTGCCGGCCACACCGCCTTCCCCGGCGGTGCTGACCGCCCGCCTTCCCCGGCGGTGCCGACCGGCCTGCCGCCGGGTCCCCGGCCGCCCGTGGGAACGGGGCTGGTACGGGGACCGCCGGGGTGCTTCGCTGGTGACCGTGATGACGGTCCGGCGCCCCACCGGGCGCGCCCTGGTGGCACTGGTCGTGATGACGCTCGTGCTCGGCGCCGTGCTGGGAGTGGGCGTGTGGTGGCTGCTCGCCATGACGTGGAACGCGGTGTGGTCGGGACTCCTCTCGGCCGGTCCCGGCGGGTAACCGGCGGCCTCGGCGGGGCGGGAGCCGGTCAGGTCCGGTCGCGCCGGAAGACGCCGACGAGGACCCGCAGCACCAGGATGGCGCTGATGACGAGCAGGTTGAACCCGATCAGCTCGTACAGGCTGACGACCCCGGGCATCACCTGGGGGCCGCCGTCCGTGCCGAGCAGGACGACGCCCATGATCCCCGCCGTGGCTCCCAGCACCGTCAGGAGCACCTGGTGCAGCAGCCCGGTGACGAACCGCCGGTCCCGCTCGTCGGCCAGCAGCCGTACGTTCATCGTGAACCGCCCGTGTTCGACGGCGCTGGCGATGCGCTCGACCCGCCGGGGCAGCCGCCGCAACATCGGCAGCAACGTGGCGATCTCGTGGGAGACCTCGTCCTTCAGCGACCTCGTGTCGAGCTGTTCCACCAGGTGGCGCGCGGCGAAGGCGCGGGCCTCGTCGATGAGGTCGAACCCGGGCGCGAGGGTGACGAGGGTGCCTTCGAGCGTGGCGAGCGCCCTGAAGACGGCCGCGACCTCGGGCGGGACGGCCAGGCCGTACGCCGTCACGATCTTGAAAAGGTCGGTGAACATCTGCACGCTCGCCGTGCCGGGCGCGAGGTGCCTGGCCATGAACTGGCCCATCGCCCGTTCCAGAGCCGCTTCGTCGATCTCCTCCGGTCTGGGGACGACCTCCAGGAGCGCGTCCGTGACGCCGAGCGGGTCCTGACGGTTCATCGCGATCAGGAACCGGCGCAGGGCGGCGCGTACGGAGCCGTCCAGGCGTCCGACCGAGCCGAAGTCGAGCAGGCCGAGCCCGCCGTCGCCAAGCAGCATGATGTTCCCGGGATGCGGGTCGGCATGGAAGACGCCCTCGACCAGGATCTGCCGCAGGAGGCAGTCGAGCAACGTCCGGGCCAGCTCGTGGCCCCGCTCGTGGCCGCCGTCACGGATGGCGCCCGACAACGGGTCGCCGGTCAGGCGCTGCATGACGAGGACACGTTCCGTGCACAGCCCCGTGTGCGGGGACGGGTAGGTGACGGCGCCGCCGCCCGACGCCGCGACCGCGGCCATGTTCCCGGCCTCGATCCTGAAGTCGAGCTCCTCCCGCATCGCGGCCGCGAACCCGTCGGCCAGGGTGCGCAGCCCGAGGGCGCGCCCCCACCGCGTCCCCGTCTCCAGGGTGTCGGCGAGCCTGGCGACGATGTCGAGGTCGCGGGCGACGACGGCCCGGATCGCGGGACGCTGCACCTTGACCACCACGTCCTCGCCGCTGTGCAGCCGCGCGGCGTACGCCTGGGCGATGGAGGCGGAGGCCAGCGGGCGGCGCGCGAACTCGGCGAAGACCTCGTCGACCGGGCCGCCGAGCTCGGCCACGAGGACGGGCTCGATCTGCTCCCACGGCGCGGGGGCCGCGCCGTCCTGCAGCCTGCCCAGCTCGTCCACGAACTCGCCGGGAAGCAGGTCGCGGCGGGTGGACAGGACCTGGCCGAGCTTCACGAACGTGACGCCGCCGTCGTCGAGGGCGGCCCGCAACGCTCGCGCCAGCCGTACCCTGCCGCCCCGGTCGTCCAGGCGGTCGCCGCGCCCCCGCAGGTACGGCCCGAGGCCGTGCCGGAACGCGATGCGGGTGATCTGCGAATAGCGGCGGGCCCGGGAGATCCGGCCGCGCAGCGACCGGGCGACCTCGATCGGCCCGGGAACGGATCCCGGTGGCACGAGCGCCTCGGCGATCACCAGGATGACCATGGGGATGAGCACGACGCACATGACCAGGAGCACGATCAGCCACAGCGGCCCGAGGCCGGGCTCGCTTCGCGCGTCGGTGCTCGTGAACTGCGCCATGACCGGCGACAACATCGGCCCCGTGAGCGCGAACGCCAGCACGGCGGCCAGGGTCGTGCGGAAGACGCCGAACGTGACGCCCAGGAGCCGCCGAGCCGCGACGGCCAGCACGACGATCATCACGACGATGGCGAACGAGAGGCTCAGTGTGGTGGGGAAATCCATGCCGATCTCGGAGGAAGGGGAAGCAGCGGTTGTGATCCTCCCACGCTTCCGCCACGCCCTGCGGTTTCCGCCCTGCGGTTTCCGCCCTGCGGTTTCCGCCCCGCACCGACCGCCTGCCCCCCCGGCTCCCCGCCGCCCCCTTCACCCGCCCCCGGCCTGTACGGCTGACGCCCGGCCGGTACGGCGCACGCGGGGCGTGCACGGCTGACGCCCGGCGAAGCCCCGGGCCCACCCGCCGTGCACGGCGGACGCCCGGCCTGTACGGCTGACGCCCGGTGAAGCCCTGGGCCCAACCGGCGCGCGGCCGGGACCCCGCGACAGAGCCGTGCGACCGGCGGCACGGGTCCGGACATTTGCTGGAATCCCTGCCTGCCTCCGCGTTACCGGCAGGCCTCCAGACCCTTACTTGTTGTGATAGTCATGTCACGGCGTGCGATCGGCAATGCGTCGGCGCCTTCTCTTCGTCCGTCGGCAATGGGGGATGCTCATGCTGGTCTGCGTACTCGCCGTGGCGTCGGCGATCGGCGTGGTGGCCCTGGCCGCCGTCCTCTTCCGGAAGCTCGGCCGGGGCGCCGACGACCGTGATCCCGGCGGCCCCTCCACCGGCCACGCGGGCGCGATGTTGTCCGCGCTGTTCCTGCTGGTGTTCGCCATCGCGATCATCGTGCCGTGGACGACCGCCGACGCCGCCAGGGAGAACACCTACGCCGAGGGCCAGGCGGCGGTGGAGACCTACTGGGCGTCGACGGCGCTGCCCGCCCCGGCCGCCGCCGAGGTGCAGGCGCGGCTGCGCGACTACGTCGGGTTCGTCGTGGACGACGAGTGGCCGCTCATGGCCGAGGGGCGGCTCAGCCCCGACGGCTCGGCGCTGCTCAACGGGCTGCGCGCGTACGCCACCGGCCTCAGCGTGACGGGGGACGAGGCTCAGGACGCCAGAAGCGCTGTCCTGGACGGCCTCTCCGACCTGTCCACGGCCCGCTACCAGAGGGCGGCCGACGCCAGGGCCACGCCGCCCTCGGGAGTCATGGTCCTGACGATCCTGACCGGGTTGGTGATCATCCTCTTCCCCTTCATGGCAGGGGCGCGGCCCCGGGGCATGGCGATCGTGCCGCTGGTGACCATGGCCGCGCTGCTCGGGCTCGGCACGTACCAGGCCTGGGACATCTCGCACGTCTTCAGCGGCGGTCTGGCGGTGAAGCCGGACGCGCTCAGGGCGGCCGCCCAGGAGCTCCAACGGATCCCCCAGACACCGCCGAGCGTGCGGATGACGGAGATCCCGTCCGCTCCCCGGGCTTCTCAGACCCCTCTGGGCCGATGAAGCCGGCCACGCCGCACCCGGCCGCCCCGCACGCGCTGACGGCCTCGATCGTGACGGCTTCCGTGCTCGCGGGCTGCGTGCTGATCGGCGGCGTGTTCGCTGCACCGGCGGACGCGGCGCGAGCGCGCGGTACGGCGGTCGCGCACGTCATGATCCCGACGCCGACCGACCCACTGGCCGCGCCCGGCACGGACCCGGTGACGGGTGGACCCGTCCCGGCGCCCTCCGAACCTCTGGCGATCCACGAACCTTTGCGGGCCCCCGCACCTCTGGCACCTGCACCGGCACTTGCACCTCTGGCGGCACCTGCACCTTTGGCGGCACCTGCACCTCTGCCAGCACCTGCACCTCTGGCGGCACCTGCACCTCTGCCAGCACCTGCACCTCTGCCAGCACCTGCACCTCTGCCAGCACCTGCACCTCTGCCAGCACCTGCACCTCTGCCAGCACCTGCACCTCTGGCGGCACCCGCCGACGCGGAGGACCCCGCCGGACGGGCGCCGCTGGTCGATGTGGAGCTGGGCATCTGCGTCGAACTGCACACGGTGGTCGATCTGGGCCTGGGCATCGGGATCGGGACGCGGCCCTGTGGCTGCGCCCCCCGATGCTTGCCGTCCCCGCCGCCCGAGCCGCCGGTCGTACAGCTCTCGCCGCCCCCCGCTCCGAATCCCTCGCCCCGCGTTCGCACCACACCGCGTCCGGCGGAGCCGGCACGACCGGTGCGGCGAGTTGTGGAGCACCTCCCCTCACCCTCGCCGTCCGCGACGGTCGGCCGGGGACGGGTCCGCCGCCCGGCCGATCGTCCGGTCCGCCGCCGGAACCCGCTCGCCACGGTCCTCGTCATGGTCGTGCTCACCACGGTGATCGCCTCCGCGGCGGGGCTGGCCTTCGCGAGGGCCCGCTAGCCACCGGACGTGACCGGGGTCCTTCCCTGGGCCGCGAGCCCGCGTCGTGAATGACCCGGTCACGCTCGTGTGAGGGGGCCGCATGCGTTCCCTCCGACCGGTCAGTCAGCGCATGACAGGGCCGCATGCATTCCCGCCGACCGGTCAGTCAGCCCGCATGACGGGACCGCAGACATTCCCTGCCGACCGGTCAGTCAGGGTCGCGTGACGGGGCCGAAAGCGTCCCCACCTGCCGGTCAGTCACCGCATGTGACGGGGCCGAAAGCGTGCCCGCAGGTCGGCGGCTCTCCCCGCACCGGCTCGAAGGGCGGGTCGATCAGGCAAGCGGCCGTCAGCGGTGATCGCCTACACTCGGACCACGTCACCGGGCAGCGGAATATGGGTCGAAAGCAGTCGATGCGGGCCCATCCGAGGGACGGCGGGTTCCTGGCGGATCCGTCCCACCGGGCAGAGGCCGAGGTCGGCGTCGAGAACCTCGGCGTGTCTGACACCGCACGATCCACCTCCTCGCCCCGACGCCGCGCCGACCCGGACGGCGGGACCGCGTACGAAGGGGAGCCGATGGACGGACCGCAGGACCCGCACCAGCACCCGCAGCCGCGACTGGCGAAGGCCGGCCGGGCGATGGCCCTGGCCACGCTCGTCTCCCGGGTGACCGGGTTCGGCCGTACTCTCGCCCTGGTCGCGGCGCTCGGGCTCGGGTCGCGCCTGCTCGACGCGCACACCGCGGCCAACACGCTGCCCAACTCCATCTACGACCTGGTGCTGGGCGGGGCGCTGGCCGGCGTCCTGGTCCCCCTCCTCGTACGGCACGACGACGAGGCCTTCGCCCAGCGGCTGCTCTCGCTGATCGTCTATGCCCTGGCCGCCGCCGTCGTGGTCACGATGGTGTTCGCCCCGCAGATCGTGGACCTGTGCGCGCCCGGCTTCACCCCCGAGCAGCGGCGGCTGACGATCACCTTCACCCGGTTCTTCCTGCCCCAGGTGCTCTTCTACGGCGTGGGCACGGCCCTGGCCGCCGTCCTCAACACCCGGGGCCGCATGGCCGCCCCGATGTGGGCGCCGGTGGCCAACAACCTCGTGGTCATCGCCACCGCCGTCGCGTACCTCGCGATCGGAGGCGGCCACCGCATGGAGGAGCTGACCCGGGCGCAGACGTTGCTACTGTCCGTCGGCACCACCGCGGGCGTCGCCGTACAGATGCTCCTGCTCATGTCCGCCGGACGGCGGGCCGGGTTCCGGCCCCGGCTGCGCGGCGACCTGCGCGGCGTCGGACTGCGCCGTCTCGTCGGCATGGCCGGCTGGGCGGTCGTCGCCGTCGTCGCGAGCCAGGCGGCTCTGCTGGTCGCCAACCGGCTCGCCTCGACCGCCGGCGCCGGAGCGGTCGGCGTCTACGCCAACGCGTACACGCTGTTCCAACTGCCGTACGCGATCATCACGGTCTCCCTCATCACCGGTGTGCTGCCCAGGATGAGCCGAGCCGCGGCGCGGCGCGACCTCGCCCAGGTCACCGCCGAGCTGTCCCAGAGCCTGCGTCTGTCCGGTGTCGCGCTGCTCCCGGTCGCGGCGCTGCTGATCGCTCTCGGCCCGCACATCACCGCCGTGCTGTTCGCGCACGGGAACGCGTCGCCGTCGGCCGTCGCGCTGACCGGATCCGTCCTGTCGGCGTACGGGCTCGCGCTCGTGCCCTTCTGCGGCTACCAGATCCTGATCCGCGGCTTCTACGCCCTGGGGGACACCCGCACCCCGGCGCTGATCGGCGTCCTCGTGTCCGCCGTCACCGCGGTGGCCGCCTGGGCGGCCTCGGCCCTCGTCCCCGGCCCCGCCGTGCTCGTCGGCCTCGCCGCCGGGTACGCCATGGCCAGTACCGTCGGCCTCGTCGTCGCGGCGCTCGTCCTGCGGGCGCGCCTCGGACGGGTCGACGGCCACCGGCTCCTCTCCACCCACACCCGGACGGCGATCGCCGCGGTGGGCACCGGTGTCGCCGCGCTGGCCGTCACCCGCACCGTCTCCCCTGCCATCGGGGCCGGCTGGAGCGGGTCCCTCGTCGTCCTGCTCGCCGCCGGGGCCGTCGCGGCCGTCCTCTACCCCGTCGCCGGCCGGCTCCTGCGGATCACCGAGCTCCGCGTCCTCTTCTCCGCCCTCCGCCCCGCCTGACCTCCGCATTTACCGGGAGCGACTGCCCGCCGGCGTCTCCGGCGCTATCGGCCGGGGACGCATTCGTGCACCTCGCCGTAACGCTTCTGCGCGATCCGCATCAGCGCGATCAAATCCTTGATCGCGTCCCGCCCCTTCGCGACCTGGTCCAAACGAAGCGTGAGCAGCTGCTCCTTGCCGTCACAACGGAACTTCGCGGTCACCTGATACGGCTGCTGCGTCACGGAGCCATAGTCCGGCACATACGCGGCCATGCCCGTTCCGAGCTCCTCCGGCAGCTTGACCCCGCCATGCCTGGCGTACACCCCCAGCCGATCACGAAGAAGGTAGTCGATATCCTCTCGCGCCGTTCCCCCCTGTTCACTTATCCAGTCAACCGCCAATGGGTAAGGGGGCGCGCTCTGCGCCGAGCAGCTGCTGTTGCTCTTGCTACCGTCCCGTTTTTCGGTGAAGCTTCCGGTGATCCCACTGACCAGAAGAAAGGCTCTCTGAGGAACGAGATCGCACAGATAGGGTGCCGAGTCCGCGACAGGCCGATCGCTGGCCGCGCCAGGCGGCGGAACGGCGTGATCGGATGTACAAGCCGCGAGAAGACAAACGGCGGACGACAGCGCGACGAGCAGGTGTGTCGTCCTCACTTGCCACCTCCTGGCGACGCCGGAATCTGAAGGCTGAGATAGTCGTCCACTTCCGTGGTGTCACGAAACGTACGCTGAAATCGGTCCAGCAGATCGTTGCTTCCGCCGTTCCAACGGGTCCAATTCAGAAAAGAGATGTACTGTTCCGGACTCATCTCGGCGAATGGTTTGATTCGCGGCGGACTCCCTGTGGTGAAAGTCCGATCCTTCAAGGCCACCCGATCGAGCATGCCTTTTTTGAGCATGGTGGTGGCGATCATCTGCTCGGTCAGGCGTTCGACGGCGAGGCGGTTGTCGGCCAGGGCCGCGTGGGTCGCGTCGAGGCTGCGTCCCTCCGTCGCCATGACCTGGGCGACCTGCTTGGAGACCTCGTCGTACGCCGATCCGGTGAGCTTGTCGTACTGGCTGGTGAGCAGCTTCCCGAACGCTCCGCTTGCCAGCTCACCGACCTGTTTGGCGCCCGGGACGGGGAACAGTCCGATGGCGTCGCGGACCATCGCGCGCAGCGCCTCGTCCGCCTTCTGGTCATACTGCCCCTCGGCGATCAGCGCCTGGCGGCGGATCTCCACGAGGTGGCCGAAGGGCCGCGCCTCCGCCACCGTACGGTCCACCAGGAACTGGTGGACGTCGGCCTTGCCGACCCGGCCGTCCTCGTCGAAGTCGTACAGCTTGAGATCGGCCTCGGTGAAGCCGAAGCGCTTGAGGTTCGATCGGTCGAGGCCGACCGGGGGCACGGTGTCGAGCGCCGCCCTCATGTGCTCGGTCTGCGCGCGGATCAGCGCCTCGAACCCCACCTCGTCCGTGGTCGCCAGCGCCAGCGCGTACGACATGTCCTGGGCGGCGACCTTTCCGAACGTGTCGTGATGGAGCAGCAGCCGGGACAACTGGTCGATGTTGGCCGCGACGGCGCGGGCGAGGGGGTAGCGCAGAGGTGCGAGGCGGTCGAGCGCCTCCTTGTCGGCGATCTCCAGGTTGCCGTCTCCCGCCTTGCCGAACGCTCCGCGCACCTCGTCGGCGAGGATCCCGGTCATCTCGGCGGCCAGCTTCCGCGAGGTCGGATCCTGACCGGTGGTCCCGGCCAGCAGCACACGTTCGAGGGCGGCGAACTCGCCGCTGAAGTGGAAGGCGTCCAGCCGCGTCGTCAGCAGGTGCGCGAGCACCGACTGCTTCCATCCGGGCGGGGTGTGGTCGAGCAGGGCGTGCGCCGCGTCCTTGTCCGATCCCGCCACGCGCAGCAGGCCGTCCATGACGGACGCCTTGTCCTTGGCGACCACTCGCGCGCCCGGTTTCAGCAGCCCGCCCAGGCCGAGCGCGGCGGACAGGTCGTACAGCGGGACCTTGCCGAGCCCGACGCCCTCGCCGAACGACCACCTTTCCTTGTACTGCTCCTGCTCGTAGACGACGGCGTCGCGTCCCACGACCTCCATGAATCTCCGCGAGAACGGCGGCTTGCCCTCGTGGGCGGCCCAGATCAACGCCTGCGCCTGGTAGCCCGCGTAGCTTTCGACGTCGCCCGACGTGTGCCGCGCACGGCCCTGTTCGGCGAGATCCTTGAGGAACCGGTCGCCCATGTACGCCGGATTCTTCGGATCCGTCGCCCGGGCCAGGATGTCGCTCAGCATACGCAGCGTCTTCCTCCCCTGGGCGGACAGCCCGGCCAGCGCCTCGGTTTCGCCGTTCAGGCGGGCGGCGCGCAACGCGGCGGCGAGGGAGCCGGGCAGCTCGGTGACGCCCTTCGCACCGAGCTGCCGCAGAAACGCGGTGACGAAGTCGCCGTTCCCGGCCTTCGACGTGTATTTCTCCAGCTCGGCGAGGGCGGCGGTGTCGCCGCTCGCGACGCTCGCCGCCGCGCGGCCCGCCAGAGTGCCGTCCATGAAACCCCGCGCGGAGTCGAGGGCGTCGGGCATCCCGAAGAGCGTGCCATCGGGCGTGCACACGCCGAACGCGACCTGCTGCCGCTCCATCTCGTGGACCATCGCCTGGCGTCGTCGCAGGTCCTCGGCCTGCGTGCCGACGCGCCTGGCCAGGTCGCGCAGGCGCAGCGCCGGTCCGGTGTCCAGCCCGGCCCCTTGGAGCTCGCCGTACAGCGCCTGCGCCAGCCGGTCGAGCTGCCCGGCGGCGCGGGTGTGCCCGGCCGTCATCGTGTCGAAATCAGGCTGTTTGACGCCGGTGAACCCCTGGCTCTGGCTCGTCATGCCGGGTCCGGCGGCGCGGCCAGCTTCTCGCGGGCGCTGCGCGACGCGGCGGTGAGCAGGTCCTGCAGTTCGCGCTGCGCGGCGCGCACCTCGGCGCAGAACTTCTCACCCGCGGGCCCCACCCATGCGCCGTTCTCCATCGACCTGCAGGAGGGGGTGAGCGCCGACCAGTGCTCGTCCGACAGCCGCTGGATCCGCGCGGCCGCCGCCCGCATGGCCTCACGATCGAGGTTGGCCAAGACGATCTCCTCGCATGAATCGCTGCGCACAACAGGGGTGAAGGGGCGGCGTCCTTCACGCCGATCACGCTAATCAATAATGACCTGTCGAACAACGCCGCGCGTCATATCCGATTTTCGGTTTTCAACAACCCTCTATTTAGCTAATTACCAAACCAAATCGGGTCGTTCCGGCCGCATGACACGGAATTCCGCCGGTCACGATGACCGGGCTCTCGGTGGGAGTACGTCGCCGAGATGACCGGGCGGCGGAAGAGAGAGCACCGGTCCCCGGCGAGCACAGCGTCCCGGCCGCCCCCTCGCCGGGAATCGCCGGTCGGATTCGCGACGGTCAGGGCATGCCGGGGCGGGTGAAACCGACCCGGGGAGTCGAATAGGCGGCGTAGCTCTCGATCCGGACCACCGAGCGCGAGTTCGGCGCGTGGATCATCGTGTGCTTCTCCGGGTCGAGCACGATGCCCACGTGGTCCGGGCTGCCGTCCCCGTTGTTGTCGAAGAAGATGAGGTCGCCCGCCTGCTCGCTGCCGTCCGGGATGCGCGGACCCTGGGACCACTGGGCGGCGGCCACCCTGGGGACGGTGATCCCCGCCGCCTGGTACGCGCGCAGGGTCAGGCCCGAGCAGTCGAAGGAGTCCGGCCCGGTCGCCCCCCAGACGTACCGGTCGCCGAGCTGCTTGAGGGCGTAGTCGATCACGGACTGGGCCCGGGGGTTCTTGGCCAGGCTGCGGGCGTTGGGGGGCGGCGTGACCGACCCGTACCCGCTGTACCCGCCGGATCCGCCCGAGCCCCCCGAGCCGCTCCCGCCGCCGGAGCCGTTCCCCGCGCCCTGCCCGCCGGGCTGGGAACCGGGGTCCGCCCCTGGCGGCGCGCCGTCGTAGCTCGCGACCTGGGTGGCTCCCACGGGCTGGAAGGCCGGGTCGGGCAGCCAGCGCATGTTGGGTTTGTTGCCGGGGACGAAATCTTGGTCTGTCGGCAGGCCGATGGCCGAGAAGAACGCGACCCCCGCGGTCTCGTTGAGCTTGGCGGTCACCTGCTTGAGCGTGTTGACGGCCTGCTGCTTCGAGGCCTCGGCGCGGGTCACGCCGTCGTCCACCTGGATCCTGAGGTACGTCATCGAGATCGTGCTCGAGTTCTGGCGCTGCTCGTCGATCCACGCGCGTTTCTCGTCGTAGATCACCTTCGCTTCCGCCCTGCTCGTGTTCAGCGCGGTCCGGGCGCTCTCGAGCTGGGTGGCGCAGCTCGTCAGCGCGGCGCTCAGGTTGGCCGCCGCATTGGGATATTTCGCCATGAATTCCGCGAAACGGTCGGCGGCTTCTCCGTTCCATGCGTTGTTCACCGTGCCCACGGCGCGGTTCAGCGTGTCGGTGTACGTGACGACGTCGTCGGCCGCGTTCCTGAGGCGCGCGGTGATCGCGGAGATCCCGGCCTCGTCCACGATCAGCGTGTCGATGACCCGCTGGATGGGCTGGAGATAGATGTCCCATTGGTCGGCCACGGCTACACCTCCCGGGAGTCGCGAGAGTCGCCGGTTTCGACCTTGTTGGCATTCGCGACGTTGTCGGCCACTTGGTGCAGGGCCGACTCGACGTTGACCAGGCTGTTCTCGGCGTATCCGATCTCGGCGCCGAGATGCTTCAGAAGCTCGCCGACGGCCTTGGCGAGGTTGGCGGACGCGTCATCGATCACCCCGAAATAGGCGTTGCCCACGTACGGCAGCCCCTCGTCGGCCTCGCTCTTGAACTGGTGGGAGACGGCCAGGGCCGTGCCCGCGCAGTCTCGCAGCGTGTTGACGTAGATCTCGAACCCCGCCATGAACCTCGCCCCAGACGTCGGTCGCTTCTCCGGTTTTACCACTTTTGGTGATCGATTTTCCTGATCGCCGAAAGTCATGGGAAGACGCCTCGGATTCGTCACGCGCGGACGGCGGCATCGAGCGCCGGGGAGCGCCGCACCCGCGCCGCCGCGACGATCAGGGCGGCGACCAGCAGGTCGTAGAGCTGCCAGAGGACCGACCGGCGGCTGGGGGGACGCGAGGAATCCGCGCATACCCTCGCGGATGCGCTCGGCGGGGACTATTTCCGCCCGCGGGGATGCTGACCGGGAGAGACCGTCGCCGAACAGCGAGGAGGCACCATGTCCGAGGGCCACCGCATCACCATCGAGCAGGGCGGCCGGCACGTACGCGTCGAGCGCGACGGCGTGCTCCTCGCCGAGAGCCGCCGCCCGCTCCTCCTTCACGAGACGGGTCTGCCCGTCCGCTACTACCTTCCGCCGGAGGACGTGCGCACCGACCTGCTGACGCCGTCCGAGACCCACACGCAGTGCCCCTTCAAGGGCACGGCGTCCTATTGGTCGCGTCCGGACGCGAAGGACCTGGTGTGGGCATATCCGGACCCCAAGCCCGAGGTCGCCCAGATCAAGGGCCACTTCTGCTTCTACGACGTCGAGGTCCTCGACGACTGAGCACCGGCACGGCGTCGGGCCCGGCCGGGAAGCCGGGCCCGAGGCGTGCGGCGAGGTCAGGCGAAGGAGCGGCTGAGCCAGGACTGCCAGGCCTCGTCGAGCCGCTCCCCGGCCACGCTTCCGGAGAAGTCGTGCTGTTCGGCGACGACGCTGCCCTCGTGGCCGTGGATCAGCATGTAGATGCCGTCGCCGCTCCGGAACCCGAGGAAGCTGGGATACCGGGCGAACTCGACGACCCCCTCGACCGGCGGCAGGCCCTCGATGGAAAGCCGCACCGGGTCGCCCTCGTCGATCTTCTTGCCGCTCAGGCCGAGGGCGTCCCCGAACACCTCCCAGACCCGGTCCGCGTCCGGCACCCGCGGCCCGACGGCGAACACGTTGTGCGCCGAGTGGCGGCCGGCGAAGTGGCGAAGGTAGAGGGCGAGCTTCCGCAGGTACATACGGTCGCCCACCTTGAGGGCGTCGTACTCGGCCTCCCAGTCGTCGCCGAGGAAGCCGTTGTGGACGAAGCGCAGCACGGTGCTGCCTCCGTCGCGGCCCTCGATGAGGTACTCGAAGGCCATGAACGTGCCGTCGGGGTTGTCGTCGGACCGGATCGCGTACTTCTTCCCGGGTTCCCAGGCGGTGACGGTGGCGTAGGAGGTGAAGCCCATCATCTCCTGGCTGGTCCGGCCGCCTTCGCGGGGCTCGATCTCGTTGCGGCCCATGAACCAGGAGTCGACTCCCGGGCCGGTGGCGATCGCCTCCCACACCTGCTCGGGCGTGGCGTCCAGGACGATCTCCTCGCGTACCTCGAACTCGTGCGGCATATCAGGACTCCTCAGTCTGTGTCGTGTTCTGGGGTACGGCTTTCACGCTCGGATGCACGGCGACGATCAACCGGTGATCGCGCCCGCCCTCGGCCGTCTCGTCGTGGTATTTCGAGACCAGCGCGGTGACCGCGGCCGTCAGCTCCTCCGCGAACGCGGCCCGGTCGGCCGCCGAGGCGAACCGCACCTCGCCGTCGAGCGCGTACGTCGCGACCCGCTTGCGCGCCCGTGTCGCGCCCGTGATGAGGGCCCCGATGTCGCCGACCAGCCGGGCGGCCAGGGCGAGCAGCCAGCGCGCCGACAACCGGTCGGGAGAGCGCGCCGGGTCGGGCTGCACGGTCGCGAGCGCCACCGGCGAGATCACGTACGACGCCGCGGTGGCGCGCAGCACCCGCTCGGTGACGTTGCCCTTCCTGCGCTCCTCCACGAGCTCGACGAGTCCGTGCCTCTCCAGGGCCTTGAGGTGGTAGTTCACCTTCTGGCGCGGCAGGCCGACCCGGGCGGCCAGCATCGTGGCCGAGCGGGGCTCGGCCAGCTCCGCCAGCAGCCGGGCGCGCACCGGATCCAGTGAGACCTCGGCCGCGGCCGGGTCCTCGATCACCGCCACTTCCAACATGCGACCCACCGTCCCACCGACAACTTTTTTTGTCAAGAACATCAGAGTTGTCGGGACTCGAATCGCACGGAACCGCGCCCGGGGGAAGAGGGTGCGCCGCGGTCGGCGCCTTCCTCGGCGAGCCCGAGGAAAGACGCGCAACGGCTCCTACGGCCGGGGGATGTTGCGGAGGTTGGCGCGGGCCATCTGGACCATCCGCCCGACGCCGCCGTTCAGCACCATCTTCCCGGCGGAGAGCGCGAACCCCGCGATCTGCTCCCCGGTGATGCGCGGCGGCAGGGAGAGCGCGTTCGGATCGGTGACCAGATCGACGAGCGCGGGGCCGTCGTGCGCGAACGCCTCGCGCAGCGCGTCCCTGACCCGTCTCGGGTCCTCCACGCGCAGGCCGTACGCCCCGGCGGCGCGGGCGATGGCGGCGTAGTCGGTGTGCGGGTACGTCGTGCCGTGCGGCCGCAGGCCGGCGACCATCATCTCCAGGTCGACCATGCCGAGCGAGGAGTTGTCGAACAGCACCACCTTCACCGGCAGCCCGTACTGGACCAGCGACAGGAAGTCGCCCATCAGCATGGAGAACCCGCCGTCACCCGACAGCGAGACGACCTGGCGGCCCCGGCACGCGAGCTGGGCGCCGAACGCCTGGGGCAGCGCGTTGGCCATCGAACCGTGGCTGAACGACCCGATCACCCGGCGGCGGCCGTTCGGCGTGAGATAGCGCGCCGCCCAGACGTTGCACATGCCGGTGTCCACGGTGAAGACGGCGTCGTCGTCGGCCTCCTCGTCGAGGACCGACGCGACGTACTCCGGATGGATCGGCACATGCCCCTCCACGTCGCGCGTGTACGCGTCCACGACGCCGGTCAGGGCGTCCGCGTGCTTGCGGAGCATCCGGTCCAGGAACCTGCGGTCGGCCTTCTCCGCGACCCGCGGGGTCAGCGCCCGCAGCGTCTCGCGGGCGTCGCCCCACACCGCCAGGTCCAGCTTGGACCGGCGGCCCAGGTGCTCGGGCCGCACGTCCACCTGCACGATCCGCACGTCGTCCGGCAGAAAGGCGTTGTACGGAAAATCCGTGCCGAGGAGCATCAGCAGGTCCGCCTCGTGCATCGCCTCATATGCCGCGCCGTAGCCGAGCAGCCCCGACATGCCCACGTCGTACGGGTTGTCGTACTGGATCCACTCCTTGCCGCGGAGCGCGTGGCCGACCGGCGCCTTCACCCGTTCCGCGAAGGCCATGACCTCGTCGTGTGCCCCCGCGGTCCCGCTGCCGCAGAAGAGCGTCACGCGGCGGGCGTCGTCCACCATCCGGGCGAGCGCGTCGATCTCCTCGTCGGCCGGGCGGATGGTGGGGCGGCGGGTGACCAGCGCCAGCTCGGCGGCCCGCTGGGGCGCCTCGCGGGCGGCGATGTCACCGGGCAGGCTGACCACCGAGACCCCCGACCGGCCCACCGCGTGCTGGATCGCGGTCTGCAGCACCCTGGGCATCTGGGAGGGATGGGAGATCAACTCCGAATAGTGGCTGCACTCGGCGAACAGCCGGTCGGGATGCGTCTCCTGGAAGTAGCCGGTGCCGATCTCGCTGCTCGGGATCTGCGCGGCCAGTGCCACCACCGGCGCCATGCTGCGGTGCGCGTCGTACAGGCCGTTGATCAGGTGCAGGTTCCCCGGCCCGCAACTGCCGGCGCACGCGGCCAGGGTGCCGGTGAGCTGCGCCTCCGCGCCCGCCGCGAAGGCGGCGCTCTCCTCGTGCCGGACCTGCACCCACTCCATCCCGGGGGCGCGGCGGATGGCGTCGATGATCGGGTTGAGGCTGTCCCCGACGACGCCGTAGATCCGCCGGACGCCGGCCTGGCCGAGGATGTCGACGAACTGCTCGGCGATGGTCTGCCTGGCCATGGGGTCCCCTCTCGCCGGCCCGCCGGCCGGCTCGCCTCCGCGCTGCTCCTGACCGCCCCTCTGCCCCGCGTCGCCCGTCGCATTACTCATGGCAGGACGGGGTGCCGCTCAGGCGCGGCGGGCGCGCCACAGCTCCACGGCCGCCCACAGGCCGCCGATCGCGATCAGCGCGCCGTGGGCCATCCGGAACGCGGGCGGGGTGAAGAACTGCGGGAGGAAGAGGACGAACCCGGCGGCCAGCGGCACGCCGCTCCACCGCGCGAGCACACCGGAGCGCCAGACGGCGACGGCGGCGAGGACCACGCCGACGCCGAGCAGCACGAGCCCGGTCCCGAACATCGTGACCGCCGCCGGGCCGTACCGGAACTCGTCGGCGAGCACCAGCAGCGACGCGTCCTGATCCTGGAGCGCACGCCCGGCGATGACGTTGAGCCCGAAGACCTCGGCCCCGTAGTACGGGAGCGTCAACCCCACCCCGATCCACGTCAGCACGACGGCGGGCAGGGTCGGCCGCCGGTCGAGGACGAGGTGCAGCGCCAGCACTCCCAGCGTGAGGAGCACGAATCCGACCGCCGCGAACAGGTGCGCCGCCATCCAGGCCGAGGAGGCCATCGCGCTCGCCCCGGCCAGGGTCGTCTCGTCCGAGTACGGCCGGACCAGCGGATACAGGAGGAACAGCACGGCGGCGGCGGCCAGGGAACCGGCTCCCAGGCGGGCACGGGAAGAGCCGAGGGTGGTCATGGACCTCTCCAATCGGAAAGCACGTCGCTCTATTTCGAGAGCAATGCTCTCTATTAAGAACGGCGGTGTCAAGTGAGTTCTATGCTCTGGCGTCGGCGGGACGACGCGGGCCGGCCGTCGAGACACCGGCAGACCGTGATCCCCTTCGCCCGCGGCGGCGCCTATCCTGCGCACATGCCGATCACCGACCAAGAGCTGGCCCTCACCGCGGCGCGAGCGGGCGCCGCCGTCGTCCGCCGCATGTACGGCGCATCCTTGACGCGCGTCCAGAAGTCGGCGGGTGACTTCGCCACCGCCGCCGACATCGAGGCCGAGCGCGCCATCCTGGACGTCATCCGTGCCGCGCGCCCGGACGACGCCGTGACGGGCGAGGAGAGCGGACGCACGGGCTCGGGCGACGCGGAGCGCATGTGGCTGGTCGATCCCCTGTGCGGCACGCTCAACTACGCCGCGCGGACGATGCTGGTCGCGGTGAACGTCGCCCTGCGCGCGGGCTCGGACATCACGGCGGCGGTGTCAGCCGACCCGTTCGCCGACGAGGTGTTCTGGACGGACGGCGACCACGCGTACGTCCGCCGCGACGACGTGGACGAGAAGCTCACCCCGTCGCCCGACTCGCGGTTGGTGGACGTCAACCTCGATCCGCCGTTCCCGAACGCACCGGGCTTCCGGGCCGTCCGGCTGCTCGCCGACGAACGTTTCGCCGAGCGGTTCCGCCCGCGCGTCGTCTCCACCACCCTGGCGGTGGCCTGGGTCGCCGCCGGCCGGCGCGCCGCGTACGTCACCGACGGACACCTGCGGGACAGCGTGCACTTCGCCGCCGGGATCGCGTTGTGCCGGGCCGCCGGCTGCGTGGTGACCGGCATCCACGGTCAACCGCCGTACACCGGGGCGGGCGGGCTGGTCGTGGCGGCCGACCGGGAGACCCACGCCGCCTTGCTGGACGTCATCGGCGACCGGTCGCCGTCCGGCCGGTGACCCCGCCGCCCGCGAGTCCGTACGGCCGACGCGAGGGCCGGCCGCCCGAGCCGGAAGGAGCGTCACCCGCGTGACCGTTCCCGATCTGTCCGAGCTGCGCGAGGGAGCACGGCGGCGAATGGAGACCCGTCCCCGAGGCCCCGAGCTGGCCCGGGTGGAAGATCTCCGCGGGCCGGGCGGGTTGCCGTTGCGCCGCTATCGTCCCTCCGACGAGGAACGGCCCCTGATGGTGTTCGCGCACGGCGGCGCTTTCGTGATGGGCGATCTGGACACTCACGACCGGACCTGCCGGCGCATCGCCGACGCCTGTGACGTGGAGGTCCTGGCCGTGGACTACCGGCTGGCGCCGGAGCATCCCTGTCCCACCGCCATCGACGACGTGGCGGCCGTGGTGCGCTGGGCCCGGCCGACGGCCGTGGCGGGCGACAGCGCGGGCGGCTACCTGGCGACCATGGCCTGCCTGCGGCTGCGGGACTCGGGCGAGCCGCTGCCCGCCGCGCAGATCCTCATCTGCCCCAACACGGACCTGACCCTGGCACAGCCCAGCATCGTCGAGAAGGGGTCCGGCCACGGGCTGGACGCCGACTTCCTCGCCTGGGCCGTCGCGCATTGGACACCCGATCCCTCCGTACGCGTGCGGGCGAGCCCGCTGCTGGAACCGGACCTGCGCGGCATGCCGGACGCCCTCATCGTGACGGCCGAGCACGACGCGCTACGGGACGAAGGCGACGCCTACGCCGCGCGACTGGCCGAGGCGGGTGCGCGCGTGGTGCACAGGCGGGAGGCCGGACTGACGCACGGGTTCATCCAGAACATGGACCTGGTCTCCCCGGAGGCGGCCGCCGCCCACGACCGGTTGTTCGACGACATCGCGGCGCTGGTCCACTCCGCCCGTTGACGGTCGGCGGCCCACGCGCAGCCCAGCCACTGCCGGAAAAGCGGATGAACGGCGGCACACCGCCACGGAAGGATGAGCGCGTGACCGTCACAGCCGACCTGACCATGCGCCCGTACGCCGACCGGGACCTGCCGCTCCTCCGACGGACCGTCGCGGAATGGATCACCGAAGCCGGCCGCTGCGCGTACGACCACATCGGCGAGCTGCCGCACCGCATCTACGAGAACCTCCGCGGCCGCCGCCCGGTCGGCGAACTGGTCCACGTCTGGGAGGACCGGGGCGCGGTCGCCGGCGTCGCCGTCAACCTGCGCTTCGGCGCGGCGTTCGACGTGTTCACCGCGCCGTCGCTGCGCGGCACGGCGGCCGAGCTGCGGATGCTCCGCACCGCGTACGAGACCACGGGCCGCCTCATGGGCGCGGACGAGCCGTTCGTGCTGACCGACCTCTTCGACTGCGACACCACGAGAGCCGACCTGCTCACCCGGCTCGGGTTCGCCCGTTTCCGCGTCTGGGACCACGTCAACGAGCGCGAGCTGGACGGCGGCCTCCCCGAGCCCTCGCTTCCCCCCGGTTTCGTCCTGCGCGGCGCCCGCCTCGACGACGCCGGGCAACTGGCCGAGGCGCGCAACCACTCCTTCGAGGAGAGCTGGACGGGAGATCTGTACCGCTCGGCGGTCATGGAGAAGCCCGGCTACGACCCCGCGCGCGAGATCGTCGTCGAGTCACCCGAGGGACGGATCGCCGCGTTCACCGTCTACTGGACGGACGAGCGCAACAGGATCGGCCACTTCGAGCCGGTCGGAACCCACCGCGACTTCCAGCGCCGCGGCCTCGCCCGCGCCGCCATGCTGTACGCGATGCGGCGCATGGCGGACGACGGCATGACCGCCGTCACCGTGAACCACAACGCGGAGAACCTGGCCGCCGCGCGGCTGTACGCGTCCCTGGGGTTCGTCCGGCGGCACGAGACGTACGGCTTCCGCCGCGCCCGGCCGTAGCGGCCCCCTCGGCCTCGACGCCCTCCGTGACCCGCTTCGCGGGCGGGCCCGCCGGGCCGAAGGCCGGGGCACCGCCGACGTGCCCGGTAGCGGAACCGTCAGGCGGGGACGTCCGGCGAAGGCGCCCGGCCGGGCTCCGCGTGGATCCGGCCGAGGTGGTGGTCGAGGACCGCGGCCGCCTCCTCGACGGCCAGCTCCCCGACCAGCACGCCGTCGGCGAGGCCGCGGGCGAGGCCGAGCAGCGCGTGGGCCTCCGCGCCGGGGTCGACGCCGGGAGCCGGACCGGCGGCCGCCACGAGCGCGGCGATGTCACGATGGACCGCGTCACCGCCCGTGCGGTACAGGTCGCGCACCTCGGGGTCGGCGACCGTCCTGGCCAGGAACGCGTGCCCGGCGAGCAGGAGCACGGGGGCGTGCGCGCCCAGCTCGACGATGGCGAGCAACACGAGCCGCAGCGTTTCCCGCGGGCCGTCGGCGTCCCGGACGGCCTCGCTTACGTGCCGGGCGATCTCCTCCCGGAGGACGTGGGCGCTGGCGCGCAGCAGGTCGGCCTTCCCGGCGAAATAGTGCTGCACGAGCCCCTTGGACACGCCGGCCTCCTGGGCGACCTGCCCGATGCTCACCCCGGCCAGGCCGTCTCGCGCGCACAGCCTGAGCGCCGCGCGGGCGATCTCGGCCCGTCGCGCCGCGTGGTCCACCTGCTTGGGCACGGCCCGCCCCGCCTTTCGCAATACGAATGTATCGTGATATCTAAACAATACGATCGTATCGCCAAAAACGGAGGATCTCGCACGTGGACGACATGGTGCGGCCCAACATCGGTGCCGCGTACCGCCGGAGGCGCCTCGGCCACTTCCCCGACCCGTCGGCCCACGCGCGCTACCGGCGCGCCTACGACCGGGCCATGGCCGACCTTCCGGCGCCCGACGAGATCCGGGACGCACCGACCGGATTCGGGACCATACGCGCCTACCGGTTCGGTGGCGGCGACGGCACGCCGCTGCTCCTGCTGCCGGGACGGGCCGCCGCCACCCCGATGTGGGCGGCGAACCTCAGCGGCCTCATCGGGGCCGGCCGCCCCGTCTACACCATCGACCTGCTGGGCGAGCCCGGCCTGTCGGTGCAGACCAGGCCGTTCACGAGCGCGGCCGACCAGGCCGTCTGGCTCGCGGAGCTCCTGACCGGGCTCGGCCTCGACCGGACGCACCTCCTCGGAGTGTCGATCGGCGGCTGGACCGCCTTCCGGCTCGCCATGGACGCCCCGGAGAAGGTCGCCTCCGCGAGCCTGCTCGACCCGGCCTCCCTCTTCGGCCGGATCACCGGGAAGGCGGTCGTCGTCTCCCTCGGCTCGGTCGTGCCGTTCTTCCCTGAGCGGTGGCGACAGGCATTGCTGAGCTGGATCTCCGGCGGAGCCGACCTCTCCGGCGACGAGCCCGTCGCGGACCTGATCTCGGCCGGGATGCGGGACTTCACCGCCTTCCTGCCCCCGCCGGCGTACCCCGCGGACGACCAGGTGGCCGCGGTCGACGTGCCGGTGCTCGCGCTGATCGCCGGGCGCAGCATCATCCACGATCCGGACAAGGCCGCCCGGCGCGCCCGCCGGCTGCTCGCCCACGGCGTCGTCGAGTTGTGGCCGGACGCCTCCCACGCCATCAACGGCGAGTTCCCCGACCGCGTCAACGCCCGGGTCCTCGCCTTCATCGACCAGGTCGACGCCGCGGACGAGCGCGCCGCACCGCCCCGCTAGCCGGGACGGCGCGGTCGGGCCATCAACGGAGACATGCCGTCCCCGTCCGCTCACCCGAGCCTTGGGCCGCCCACCGACCGAGGAAGTCACCGATCCCGGTATGGCCTTCTGCCATGTTTTGCCGGAAACTGGGCCTGCCGCGCGGGGACGGTGATCGGCTATCGGCGCGTACGGCATTCGAGCAGGTCCGTGCATATTCGAGCGGGCTCGGGCGGCGTACGAGCAGCTCATGCGCTTTTGAGCGGTCCAGGCGATCTGCGAGCGGTTCGGGTGGCGTTCGAGCGCGTCTGACCGTTTCTGACCGTGTCTGACCGTGTTAGCGGCATTCGGCGATGTCCCGGCTGTGGAGGCAGGATGACGGCGGCCCACCTCGATCCACCTCCCGCGATCCGGCCGGAGCGGCGCCCCGAGCTGGACGCCATCCGCGCGCTGGTGGTGGTCGGGCTGGTGTTCTTCCACGCGGCGCTGGTGTTCGAAACGCGTGACGACTTCTACGTCAAGAACGCCGAGACCACCGAGGCGACCACCGTCGTGGCGGGCTTCGCCGTGGTGTGGGCGATGCCGATGCTCTTCCTCATCGCCGGCCTCGGCTCGTGGCACTCCCTCCGCCGTCGCGGACCCGGCGGCTTCGCCGTCGAGCGGCTGCTGCGGCTGGGCGTGCCGCTGCTCTTCGCGACGCTCACGATCCTTCCGGTGCCGCAGTGGCTCCGGCTGCGGGCCGACCCCGGCTACCACGAGTCGTACCTGCGGTTCCTGCCGCGCTTCTTCGACGTACACCTGGACCTGACCGAGTTCCCCTTCATCGTGCGAGGGGAGCACTTCGAGTCCGGACACCTGTGGTTCGTGGTGATGCTGCTCGCGTACGCGCTCCTGCTCGCCCCGCTCGCCCGCTGGTTGCCGCGCGAGCGCGGCCGCCGGATGCGCGAACCGGCCGCCGCGGCCGTACGGTGGCGCGGCGCGATCCTCGCACTGCCCGCGGTCCCGGTCGCGCCGATCACCGCCCTCGCCGGGATGGAGGAGTCGTTCGCCGGGTGGAGCCGCTGGGCGTACCTGCTGTTCTTCCTGTACGGCTTCGTGCTCGCCTCCGACGAGCGGTTCCGCACCGCGATGCGGCGCGACGCCCTCCTCGCCGTCGCCGTCGCCCTGCTTCTGCTGGCGATCGGCATGCCGGGGTTCCTGATCGCGGGCGACGCCCCGGGCGCGAACCCCTTCACGGACATGACCGCGCTCGCGATCGGGGTCCGCACCTTGTACGGCGCGGCGGGGTGGTGCTGCCTCGTCGCCATCCTCGGCCTGCTCGACCGCCGCCGCTCCGCCCTGACAGCGGCGCGGGACGCGGCCGCCTCGGACCGGTCCCGGCGCGAGGGCCCCGGCAGGCGGCTGTACGGCTACCTGGCCGCCGCCGTCCTGCCGCTGTACATCCTCCACCAGCCGGTCCTCGTCGCGGTCGCGTACGGCGTGGTCCGCTGGGACGCCCCGATGCCGGTCAAGTACGTCGCGATCGTGGCGGCCTCGCTCGCCCTGACGCTCGCGGCGTACGAGCTGCTGGTGCGTCGCACACCGCCGACCCGCTTCCTGTTCGGGATGCGCCGCTGACCGTTCCCGCCGCGCCTCCCGTACGCGTGCCTCGCGGCACTCGGATCTCCGCCGAAGAGGACCCGGTACGGGTCACCGTCCGCTCTTTCACAAGGATCTTCCATCCACGGACCGATGTCCCGCGCGAAACATCCCTTCCGCCCAGGGGCAGCGGTCGTGGGGCCTGTCATGCACACCCGGGAAACCGCACCTCCCGCAGGTCTTCCGGGACCTGAACGGGCAGGGGCTCGGCCTCCCCGGTCTCGACATCGACGCGGTAGTAGTGACTGGGCCCGTAGCCGTCGGCTTCGATCACGAAGGTGTCCGCACCGGCCCAGCACTGGACCCTCCGGGGCCTCGCCGTCGCGGGCACGCGCATGCTACGCCGACCGGTGCGCAGGCCATATCGGATGAAGTGGTTCTCGTCCTCGTCGAGCGCGATCCACGTCTTCCCATCGGGGGACAGGGCACGAAAATTCTGGTCCTCCGTACGGAATACAACCCTGCCCCGGAAATCGACCGCCAGGACCCCCTCTAAGTCATCGACCAACAGGGCATGCCCGCTCGCCAGCCAGCCCCTCAGTATCGACTCCGAATCGAACCCGGGAACACGCCGCCGCTTGCCGTCCCAGACATACAGCTTGCCCCTGAAAGTGAACGCCAGGCGGCGGCCGTCAGGCGAGAAGTACAGCGAGTAGTCCGAGCCATTGGCTTTCGACACCTTACGGACCTTCCCCGACGGAAGGTCATACACGACGACCTCGTTCTCTCTCCGGCTGTGATAGGCCACCCTGCGGCCGTCCGGGCTGATCTCGAGGTCGTTCGGCGTGGCGTCCTCGACCGACAGTCGCTGGTTCCCCCATGTGACCACGACCCAGTAGCTCCCGTCGATGAGCACCGTTCCCGGCGCATCAACGCGGTAGGCGTACCGGATCACGGCCTGCGTGGGACCGCGCAACGACTCCCGCCCCGAAAAGGCGAGGGGGACGACGGGGCGGCTCGTGCGCCCTTCGAGCGAAGCACCTGAGGCCGAGCAATAACCCATGACGAGGACGAAGGCCGCGAGGCAGGCGATGAAGAGACCCCATCCGGTTCCGGGCCGCCCGGGCTTGCGCTCGGCGGGCGCGGGAAGGTGCTCCGTCATGGCCCGCAGCTCGGCGACGAGAACGGCGGGAGAAACGGCAGCGACGCCGTCGGCGCCCAGAACGCGGACCGCCCTCTCGCCCGCCCGTCGCACAGCTCCCCTACTTCGCCCGCACAACCAAGCGGTTTCCTCCTCGGTCCAGCCGTCATGGTGTACGGCGACCAGGACGGCACGCTGCAAATTGGACAGCCCCTTCCCCCAGCCCGGATCGGGCCAGAAGCGGAAGCGGCTGAGATAGGACCGATAGAGCGTGAAGAAGGCGTCCTTCGTTCCGTTCCGGTCACGCAGCGCCTTCTCCGCCATGCGCTCGGCATACGGCGTGCGCCCGCCCAACAGCGACGCCGTCCGGCGGACCGGCTCGTGCCACTCCGACATCAGCGGACCTTTCCGAAGACGATCGAGCCGGTGTACGGGATGCCTGTCGAGACGCGCTCGCCTGTTCCGGCGTCGATGGCGATGTATTCGTCCTTGTCCCGGAAAGCCTCGTTTCGCGCGACCACGGTGTCGGCACCCGCCCACTGCAATTCGGTGAGCCCCGAGGGCAGGGACCGCACCGGCTGTCCCGTGGCGGTGTCGTAGATCGAAGCCGGCTCCCCGAAGTCGATGTACCACCGAAGGTCCGCGGACATATCGCGGGGAAGCTCCTCCTCCGACCGGAAGCGAGTCGCCGTTCCGTCGAAGCGAATGGCGTCGATCGAGACGTCGACACCGTCACAGCCCGCACTGCCCATCAGCGCGTCGGCGGTCAGCCCGTAGGCCCAGCACACGTTGTCGAGCGTCCTCGTCCGCCCCGTCTCGAAGTCGGTGACGAACGTCCGGCGGTCCTCACTGGTGGACACGGCGAAGTGGCGGCTGTCGGCGGAGCTGGCCACCGAGGTGATTCCGATGATCTCCTCAGCCGTCAGGCGCGGGGTGAGCGGGCGGATGGAACCGGAACGGAGATCCTCGGCGAGGTAGCGGAGCTCCCGCACGTCGAAGTAGGCGACGCGGTGCCCGTCCGGGGTGATCTCGATGGGAATGCGGCCGGTGTCGTACATCGACGACGAGCGGACATGGCTGACGGCCGTCCTGAGCCGGACGTCCATGCCAAATGGCACGTGCAGCGTCCACCCGACGCAATCAATCACGATTCCGCCCGCGGGCGTGGGCTCGAAGAAGTCGCTGGGGCACGGTGCGGGCTCGCCGTACGTGACCGCCTGCATATTGCGCCCGAACGCCCCCTGACAGGCGACCAGCCCCACGCACAACGCGGCGATGCCCGTCCACCTGCGGATGCGTCGCCGACGCGCGAGTCTCGCCCACGGATGTGTCACGAAGGACAGTGCTACAGAACATCGATCACAAACGAGTCAATGTCCGTCCGCCCTGTTCTGGCACTCCTTCGCGCCGTCGAGGCGTCTGAACGACGGTACGCCTGACCTGTCCTTCTCTCCTGACGGCCGTCGGCTCGCCCCGAGGCGGATTACCCGGCACGTCGCGTGACTCGCTAGCCTGGCAGCGCAATGAACCGTTTGACGACGTCGAGGGGTGACTTCGACCTCGCCCGCTTCCCCGAGGATCCTCGCGACCCGTTTCGCGCCTGGGACGCGGCGGACGAGTACCTGCTGCGGCACCTCGACGGGATCGACGGCGAGCGGCCGATCGACCTGTCCGGCCGCGTGGTCGTCCTCGGCGACCGGTGGGGCGCGCTGGTCACCGCGATGGCCGATCATCGGCCCGTACAGATCACCGACTCCTTCCTCAGCAGGGAGGCGACCCGGGCGAATCTGACGCGCAACGGTGCCGACGTGGACACGTCGCGACTCCTGACCACCCGGGACACTCCCCCGGACCGGATCGACGTGCTGCTGATCCGGGTCCCCAAGAGCCTCGCGCTCCTGGAGGACCAGCTTCACCGCCTCGCCCCCCACGTGCACGCCGACACCGTCGTCGTCGGCGCGGGCATGGTCACCGAGATCCACACCTCGACCCTCAGGCTCTTCGAGCGGATCCTCGGGCCGACCAGGACGTCGCTGGCGGCGAAGAAAGCCCGGCTCATCTTCTGCTCCCCGGACCCTCGGCTCTCCCCGGGCCCCAGCCCGTGGCCGCGGCGCTACGCCCTGCCGGATGGTGTGGGAGCGGCCTCGGGCCGGACCGTCACCAACCACGCGGGCATCTTCTGCGCCGATCGCCTCGACATCGGCACCCGCCTCTTCCTGCGAAACCTTCCTCGCCGCCCCGGCCGTACGCGGATCGTCGACCTGGGCTGCGGCAACGGTGTGCTCGGAATGGCCATGGCGGTGGCCGACAACGAAGCCGAGGTGCTCTTCATCGACGAGTCCTACCAGGCGCTGGCTTCGGCCGAGGCGACATGTTCGGCCAACGTCGATTCCCCGGTGGAGTTCCTGGCGGCCGACGGCATGTCGGGCGTGCCGGCCGGGACGGTCGACCTCGTACTGAACAATCCGCCGTTCCACACGCACCGGGCGACGACCGACGCGACGGCCTGGCGCATGTTCCACGGTTCACGGGCCGCGCTCCGCCGGGGCGGGGAGTTGTGGATCGTCGGCAACCGGCACCTCGGTTACCACGTGAAACTGCGCCGGCTCTTCGGCAACTGCGAGGTCGTCGCCAGCGACCCGAAGTTCGTCGTGTTGCGGGCCGTCAAACGCTGACCGCGCGGCGGCTCGGGGCCCCGGTGTCAGGCCGGGACCTTGTCGAGGAAGCCGTACACGTTCCGGATCCGGCCGTCTTCGGACAGCACGGCGACGTCGAAGCCGACCACGACCGGCTCCGTCGCCCCTTCGGGTCCGAGGTGCCAGGTGAACCGCATCGTGTCATGGTGGCCGTCCACGGCGCCCCCCAGCGTGAACACCAAGCCGGGGAACATCTGCTGAGCCCCGGCGATCACCGCGGCGATGCCCTCGTGGCCGGTGACCGCGGCCAACGGGTCGGTGTAGCCGCCGTCCTCGGTCCACAGCTCGGCGACCGCTTTCGCCCTCGCGTCGGCGTCCGTCTCGTTCCACGCGGCGATGTACCTCTCGGCCGTTGCGGCGAAATCACTCATCTCGACTCCTTCGGTCCGTCTCGTTCAGCGATGTCCGAACGGTGTCACGGGACCCGGAACCCAGGCGATTACGTGCCGGGTAATCGCCTGGCGTCCCGGACGCCGGATAGCGTCGGGGGGTGACGGCAGCCCAGCTCTACCAGCGGCCCTTCGGCGAGTTGCTCAGGCAATGGCGCGAGCACCGGCGGATGAGCCAGCTCGATCTCTCGCTCCAGGCGGAGATCTCGACCCGGCATCTCAGCTTCCTGGAGACCGGCCGGTCCAAGCCGAGCCGGGACATGGTGCTCCACCTCGCCGAGCACCTCGATCTCCCCCTTCGGGAACGCAACCACCTGCTGCTGGCCGGCGGGTACGCCCCGATCTACACCGCGTCACCCCTCGACTCACCGCAGATGGCGGCCGTGTGCGACGCGATCCGCCGGCTGCTGACGGCCCACGCCCCCTTCCCGGCCGTGGTGGTGGACCGGAACTGGGACCTGGTCGACGCCAACGCCGGGATCGGGGTGCTCAGCGAGGGCATCGATCCCGATCTGCTGACCAACGTGCTGCGGGCGAGCCTCCACCCCGAGGGGCTCGCCCCGCACATCGTCAATCTCGGGGAGTGGCGCGCGCACCTGCTCGGCCGGCTCAAGCGGCAGATTTCGGTCACGGCCGACCCTCAGCTCGGCGAACTGTACGCGGAGCTGCGCGACTACCCCTGTGACCAGCCGGAGCCCGAGGTGGACATGCCCGGCCCCGGCGACATCTTCGTCCCGCTGCGGGTCCTGCGGGCGGGGCGGGAGTTGTCGTTCTTCAGCATCGTGGCGACCTTCGGCACCCCGCTCGACATCACGGTCTCGGAGCTGGCCATCGAATCGTTCTACCCCGCCGACCCCGCGACCGCCGCCTTCCTGCGCGACAGTGAGAAGCCCGCCCTGAGCTGAACTCCCGGCTGGAGGCGCAGGAGGCGGCCGCCTCTGCCGGCCCTGCGCTCGTTCGGGCTTGCTCCGGCTACCCGTCGCGGTCGTCGAGGGTCATCTCCGCGCTGTAGCTGTCGCCGCCGAAGTGCGCCAGCGCCGTCCGTAGCCGCTGGATCATCGCGGTGCGCTCGGCGTCGCGCACCGAGATCTTCGCCAGGACGTAGCCGTACTTCTCGCCGGCGACCGCGTGCTTCGCGGCCCAGTCCTTCTCGGGTTCCGCACCGTCGTTGAACCTCACAACGACGAGGTGGGACTTGCCGGACGGCTCGGCGATCACTCCGACGCGACGCAGACGGTCGATCCTTGGCCAGGCAACGTCCCACCAGGTCCACCAGCGGCGCGGGCACCCCGGACAGGTCCGGCTCGGCGTGGACGACCCGGTAGATCAAGGCACCAGGTTGGAGTACATCTCCGTCGCCGAGCCCTTCCGGCGACGAGCCGTGGGGAGCGCACTCGTCCAGCACGCCCTCACTGACGCGCGCCGTCACGGCCGCCGCTGGGTCTACATCAGCACCGGCTACGAGAACAAAGCGGCGCATGCCCTGTTTTTGAGGAACTCCTTCGCAGAGAGCGTGATATCCGCCATGTATTTCCTCGACCGTACATAGTCGCGCTTTTCCCCATTACTTCACATAACATCCTTCTCTTGGGCAAATACAGACAGTATCTAGGCATATACCAAGAGTTGTGATGACATGGTGGTCGCTCCGCCTAGCCCTGCGCCAGGCGCGCTAGGTGGACCCTGGCCGAGACAGCAAGCCGACCGGCGAAGTGCCGAGTCGTGGTGGACCTGAGCAGGAAGGGCGACATTGAGCGCGGACGACCCGACAGCAGAGCAGGCATGGCCGGAGCACGCGGCGGCGGTGGTGGGCGTGGGATGCCGCCTGCCCGGTGGGATCGTGAACCTGGACGGGCTCTGGCAGGCGTTGCGGCAGGGCGCCGATCTCGTCGGCGAGATCCCGCCGACCAGGTTCGAGGCCGATCGGTTCGTGGACGACACCATGCCGAGGCTGAACAGGAGTTACACCCGGGCCGGAGGCTTCCTCGACGAGGACATCACCGCCTTCGACGCCGCCTACTTCGGCATCTCCCCCAAAGAGGCCGCCTCGATGGACCCGCAGCAGCGGTTGCTCCTGGAGATGGCGGTCGAGGCCCTGGACGACGCGGGCATCGATCCGGCGGCGCTGGCAGGCACGGACACCGGAGTGTTCGTCGGCATCTCGGATCCCGCGTACGGCACGATGCAGGCGTTGGAGCCGGGCGGCATGGGCCCGTACTCGATGTCGGGGGGGACCCTGTCCATCGCGGCCAACCGGCTGTCGCACTTCTTCGACCTGCGCGGGCCGAGCATGAGCATCGACACCGCGTGCTCCTCGTCGTTGACGGCCGTGGAGCGGGCCTGGCGGTCCCTCGCGGAGGGATCCAGCCGGGTGGTGCTGGCCGGCGGGGTCAACCTGCTGATCAGCCCGGGCCCCTTCATCGGTTTCAGCCAGGCGTCGATGTTGTCGCCGACCGGCCGGTGCCGGGCGTTCTCCGCCGACGCCGACGGGTTCGTACGCGCGGAGGGCGGCGGTGTGGTGGTGCTCAAGCGCCTGGCCGACGCGATCGCCGACGGGGACCGCATCCACGGCGTCATCGTCGGCGCCGCCGCCAACAACGACGGCCACACCATGGGGCTGGCGTTGCCGAACGCCGAAGCGCAGGAAGCCCTGTTACGGCAGGTGTACACCACGGCGGGCATCAGCCCCGACGAGATCGTGTACGTGGAGGCGCACGGCACCGGCACCCAGGCCGGGGATCCGGCCGAATGCCAGGCGCTGGGGCGGGCGCTGGGCAGCCGGCGCACGCGCGGAGTCCTGCCCATCGGCTCGGTGAAGTCCAACGTGGGGCACCTGGAGCCGGCCTCCGGCATGCCGGGACTGTTCAAGGCCCTGCTGGTACTCCGGCACCGGATGATCCCGCCCTCGTTGCACGCCGCCACGCTCAACCCCCGGATCGACTTCGACGCCCTGGGGCTGAGCGTCACCAGCGAGCCGCGACCGCTCGACGACGCGGGAGAGCGGCCCGTGGCCGGAGTCAACTCCTTCGGGTTCGGGGGTGCCAACGCCCATGTGGCGCTGACCCCACCGCCCGCCCCCAGGGCGGCCGGGAACGAGGCGGCGGCACCCCCCGCAGGAGCGCTGCCCGTCGTCGTGTCCGCGCGCAACAGGTCCGCGCTGCGGGAAGCCGTGGAACGGACCGCCGCGCACCTGGCGTCACTCGACGAACGGGATTTCTACGACGTGGCCTACACCGCGACCCGGCGGCGCGGCGGCCACCGGCATCGAGCCGTGGTGCTGGCCGATACCGCCGCCGCGGCGGCGCGGGCGCTGGCGAGTCTCGCGGACACGCCGGAGCCGACCGGCCCCGCCGGCGAGTCCGATGCGGGCGGACGGCTCGGAGCCGGGGACGCGGCGGTGGCGGAGTCGGAGACGGTGGAGCACGGGCGGGTGGCGTTCGTGTTCTCCGGAAACGGTTCGCAGTGGGCCGGGATGGGCGCCGATCTGCTGTCCGACGAGACCTTCCGCTCGGCCGTGGAAGCGGTCGACGCCGAACTGTCCGACCGGCTCGGCTGGTCGGTCCTCAAGGAACTGTCCCTGCCCGCCGACCAGTCGCGGCTCTCGGCGACCGAAGTGGCGCAGCCGTTGTTGTTCGCCGTCCAGGTCGGCCTGGTGGAGATGTTGAAGGCGGCGGGCGTACGGCCGGGAGCGGTGCTCGGCCACAGCGTGGGCGAGGTCGCCGCCGCGTACACCGCCGGCGCTCTGTCACTGGCCCAGGCGGCGCAGGTGATCTCCGAGCGCGGCACGGCGCAGTCGGTCACCCGGGGGCGGGGCCGGATGGCCGCGCTCGGGCTGGCCGAGACCGCGGCCAGGCAGATCCTGGCCGACTACCCGGGGCTGGAGGTCGCGGCGGTCAATTCCGACCGCGACGTCACGATCGCCGGACCGGCCGAATCGTTGAAGTCACTGGGTGAGGACCTCTCCTCGCGCGAGATCTTCTTCCGCGAGCTGGACCTGGACTACGCCTTCCACAGCGGCGCCATGGATCCGGTGCGGCAACCCCTGGCCGAGGGACTCGCCGGGCTGCGGCCCCGCCCGGCGCACATCCCCCTGCTGTCCACGGTGACGGGCGACCTGGTCCGGGGACCGGAGCTGGACGCGTCGTACTGGTGGCGGAACGTCCGAGAGCCGGTGCGGTTCGCCGCGGCGGTCGAGCGGGTGCTCGGCGACGGCTTCGACGTGCTGCTGGAGATCGGCCCGCATCCGGTGCTGCGCTCGTACCTGCGCCGCGTGAGCGGCACCGCGAGGGTACGCGCGGCCGTCGTGACCACCTTGCGCCGGGACGAGCCGGGCCCGGCGCGCGTCCGCTCCGCGGTCGCCGAGCTCGTCGCCGCCGGTGCGCGGCTCGACTGGGATCGGTACTTCCCCCGCCCCGGCGCGGTGCGATCGCTGCCGGCCTACCCCTGGCAGCGCGAACGGCACTGGATCGGGGGCCCGCACACCTGGGTGCAGACCGACATCGACACGACGATCCGGCATCCGCTGCTGGGACAGCGGATGCCGGTGCTGGACCCCACCTGGCAGGGCGAGATCGACCGCGTACGGGTGCCCTGGGTGGCCGACCACCGGGCCGGCGGCGCCGCCGTCATGCCGGCCACCGGATACGTGGAGATGGCCATCGCCGCCGCCCGGCTGACCGTACCGGACGCCGTCGAGGCGGTGGAGGTGGACAGGGTCGACATCAGCCGGGCCATGGTGGTGCCGTCACAGACCGCCGCCGATCCGGTGTACGTGCAGACGTCGCTCTGCGCCGAGACCGGGGTGGTCACCGTGGCCAGTGCCGGCCGGCAGGCGGAGCAGCCCCGCGAGCACTTCCGGGCCCGGGTACGGCCGCTGCTGCGCCGGACCCCGCCGCCGCTGGACGTGGTCGCGCTGCGCGCTCGCATCGGCACGCGCGTGGACGTGCCCGGCTACTACGCACGGGCCGCCGAAGGACACATGGTGTGGGGGCCGGAGTTCCAGGTCCTGACCGAGCTGTGGACGGGCGATCGGGAGGTGCTCGGCGCCTACTCGTGTCCGGAGCAGGCGCAGGGGCGCTACCAGATGCATCCGGTGGTGCTGGACAGCGCGCTGCAGGCCGGCGTGCTGTGGCTGGTGGAGTCGCTGCGATCGGGCCGCGGCTACATGCCCGCCGCGATCGGCTCCGTCCGCCTGTGGGGAACGCCCGCGGCACAGGGACTGGTGCACGTACGGGAACGTTCCAGCAGTGCCGAGGAGGTCTGCTGGGACATCGTGGTCGCCGACGACGACGGCCGGATCGCCGCCGAAGTGGAGGGCTGCCGGCTGCGCCGGATGCCCGGCGTCCACATCACCCCGGTCACCCGTTACGAGATGGCGCTGCGGGCCGCGCCCCGGGCCGGCACGCCCGCCGAGCCGTGGCCGGCCCCCCGCCCCGGGCAGATCCTGTCCGGCGCGGTCGAGCAGATCGACCGGCTGCGCTCGGCCTGGCACGAGCTGGACTATCCGCGGTACGCGGCACGGCTCGAAGAGGTCTTCGCCCACACGCTGGCCGGCGCGCTCGGCGAGCTGGCCGCCGAGCGGTCGATCGGCGTCGAGGAACTGATCGAGGCGTGCCCGGGGGCGCACCACCGGCGGATGATCCATGCGGCCCTGCCGCTGCTGGAACGGCACGGACTGCTGGAGCGGCCGGTCGGGGGCGGCCCCCGCCTGACGCCGATGGATGCGGACCCGCGCGAGCTGCACCGTGAGCTCCTCATCCGGGGAGCCGCCTTCACCGCCCAGAGCGCCCTGACCGTACGGGTCGGCCGGTGGCTGCCCGAACTGCTCGCGGGCCGGCGTGCCGGCTCCGACGTCCTTGGCTCCGGTGGCGGTCATGAGCTGTTGCGGCAGTTCCACGACATAGGGCCGGTCAACCTGTTCACCAACCGGATCGCCCGGGCGCTCGTCGAGCAGATCGTCCGGCGATGGCCGTCCGACCGGCCGCTGCGCGTCCTGGAAGTCGGTGCGGGGGCGGGCGGCACCACCGCCATGCTGCTGCCCGTCCTTCCCGCCGACCGCACCCGCTACCTGGTCACCGACGGCGCCGAGGCGGCGCTGACCCGGCTGCGGCATCGCTTCGCCGGCTTCGACTTCGTCGATTACGCCGTCCTCGACATGGACGCCGGTCCGGCCGAGCGGGGACCGAACGCGGGCGGATTCGACTTCCTCGATTACGCCGTCCTCGACATGGACGCCGACCCGGTCGAGCAGGGACTCGCCGCGGGCGGATTCGATCTCGTGGTCGCGGCGAACAGCCTGCACCTGGCCCGTGACCTGCCCGCCGCGCTGCGCCACCTGTCCACCCTCCTCGTTCCCGGCGGCCAGTTGCTCATCACCGAACCGCACCGGGTGGGGACCCTGCTGCCGATCCTCGGCATGCAGGAGGAGTTCTGGGACTTCACCGACCGGCACCTGCGCCCGCGCTCGCCGCTGCTGCCCCGGGAAAGATGGCCGGAGGTGCTGGCGGAGGCCGGGTACACCGAGGTCGTCCAGACCGGCGACGACGACGAGCTCACGGCCGGCGACTTCTCGGTGATGCTGGCCACCGCCGGGGGCGCTCCGGCCACCGCGCACCCCGTACCGGAGCCCGTACCGGACGCCACCGGCACGTGGATCCTCGCCGGTGAGGACGGCACCGACGCGCTGACCGCCGAGCTGCGGGCGCTGCTCCGGACCCGTGGCGGCGACGTGATCCACTCGCCGCTCAGCGACGATCCCGACCACTGGACCGCGCACGTCCCGCCCACCGCCCAGACGGTCACCATCGCGGTCATCCTGGGCGGAGCGGAGGACACGGACCCGAAGGCGACCGTCGAGCGGATCACCCGGCGGGCCGCGGCGCTGCGGGCCATCGCGCTGGCCTGCGAGCAACTGCCCGAGCACGTCGCGACCGCGGTGTGGCTGGTGGCCCGCCCCTGCGCCGCGCTGCCCGAACCCCGCCTCACCGACGTACGGCTCCACCCCGAGGACGCGGCGACCTGGGGGACGACGCGCTCGCTGAGCAACGAGCAGCCGGGGCTGGCGATACGCCGGCTCTGCCTGCACCCCACCGGCGACGCCGCACAGGACGCCGGCCGCCTGGCGGCGGAACTGCTCGCCCCGGGAGAGGAGGACGAGATCCTGCTCACCCGCCGAGGACGTTTCGTGCCGCGGCTGCTGGAGTCAGGCGAGCACGCCCTGGGCCTGCCCGTCGGCTCGGGCGGCGCCTACCGGCTCAAGGTGTGCGACCCCGGGCTGTCGTACACGCTGGCCTGGGAGGAGTTCCCGATGCCGCGGCCAGAGCCCGACGAGGTCGTGGTCGAGGTACGGGCGATCGGGCTGAACTACCGCGACGTGATGCGCGCGCTGAACCTGCTGCCCACCGAGGCCGTCGAAGCGGTCTTCGGCGGGCACGAACTGGGCCTGGAATGCGCCGGGATCGTCACCGCCGTCGGCGCCGCCGTCACCGGGACGCGGCCCGGTGACCGGATCATGGCCGCGGGACCCGTCGGATTCGCCAGTCACGCGAGGATCAAGGCGTGGGCGGCCGTCCCCCTCCCCGAGGGGATGACCTTCACCGAAGCCGCCACCATGCCGATGGCGTTCTCCACCGCGCACCATTCGCTGGGGTACTGCGCGCGTGTCAAGGCGGGTGAGACGATCCTGGTCCACGGCGGCGCCGGCGGGGTCGGCCTGGCCGCGCTGCAGTACGCACGGCTCCACGGAGCCCGCGTGATCGCGACCGCCGGCACCGCCGCCAAACGCGACCTGCTGCTCGCGATGGGAGCCGACCACGTCCTGGACTCGCGCAGCCTGCACTTCGCCGAGCAGGTCAAGGAACTGACCGGCGGCCAGGGAGTGGACGTCGTGCTCAACTCGCTGGCCGGTGAGGCCGTCAACCGCGGTGTGGAATGTCTGCGGCACGGCGGCCGGTTCGTCGAGCTCGGCAAACGGGACATCTACCAGAACAGGTCCCTGCTGCTGCGCCCGTTCTCCGACAACATCGCGTTCTACGGCGTGGACGTGGGCACTCTCATGTGGAAGGCGCCCGAGCTGATGGCCGACAGCACGTCGCAGGCCGCGCCCCTCTACCGCTCCGGGCGGTTCCGGCCGCTGCCGCACACGGTGTATCCGGCCGCCCGCGTCGCCGACGCCTTCGCCACGATGCGCCATTCCCGGCACATCGGAAAACTCGTGGTGTCCTTCGACCCGCGCGACGAACCGGTCACCGTCCGGCCCCAGCAGATGGCGCCGCGTCTGGACCCGGAGGGGACCTACCTGGTCACGGGCGGCCTGGGCGGGTTCGGTGCGGCGACGGCTCGCCGCCTCGCCCGTCGGGGTGCCCGCCACCTGGCCCTGGTCGGCCGCCGGGGCGCCGAGGCGCCCGAAGCTCCCGCTCTGCTGGAGGAACTGGAGAGATCGGGGGTGGAGGTCCGCGCGTACGCGGCCGACGTGGCCGACCCCGACGCCATGCGGGGGATCCTGCACGACCTGGACGCCTGCGGCCACCCGCTGCGCGGCGTCGTACACGCGGCCATGCACCTCGACGACGGCCCGCTCGCCGACCTCGGCGACGACCGGATCCGAGCCGTCCTGCACCCCAAGGTCGCCGGCGCGATGGTGCTGGACGAACTGACCCGGGATCGCCCCCTCGACCTGTTCGTCATGTACTCCTCCCTCACCACCGTCGGCAACATCGGTCAGACGTCGTACGTCGCCGCGAACCTGTTCCTGGAGGCGCTGGCCCGGCGGCGGAGCCGGCAGGGCCTGCCCGGACTGACGGCCTGCCTGGGCGCGCTCGCGGAGACCGGGGTACTGACCCGAGGCAGGCAGGGAGAGGCGCTGGCCAAGGCCGGGATCCCGCCGATGTCTCCCGCCCGGGCGCTGGACGCCGTGGAGGCCATGCTCGGCGAGCACGCCGACGTCGCCATGGTGGGCCGCTGCGACTGGGGCCGGTTGCGGCAGGTCCTGCCCAGCCTGCAGCGTCCGTGGTTGTCCCTGGTGCTGCCGCCCGGCACGGAGCAGCAGGGGCTCGACCAGCTGTCGCTGCTGGCGGAGATGAACCAGGAGCAGAAGTACGCGTACATCACCGAGCAGATCACCCGGTTGTTGTCCACCGTCCTGCTCATCCCGGCCGACCAGATCGCCGACGACCGGCGGCTGGACGAGTACGGACTGGACTCCCTGATGGCCACCGAACTGCTGACCTCCATCCGCAGCCAGTTCGGCATCGACATCCCGCCCATGGAGCTGATGCGCGGCGGCGGCACCGTCGCCGACATCGCGCACAGCGTGCTCATCCGCCTCGGGCTGCGCGAACCGCAACCCGCCGGTGCGAGCCCCCGTACCGGAGAGCCGGCCTGAACCAGCGACGGACGCGGCCCGCGTCCGCGGCACCGTCCGCGGTCACGGGCCCCTTCCGTCCGCCCTCCCGACCGCCGGCCGTCCAGGCCCGGCGCAGAAGACCGGCCCAGAAGACCGGCCCAGAAGACCGGCCCAGAAGACCGGCCCAGAAGACCGGCCCAGAAGACCGGCCCAGAAGACCGGCCCAGAAGACCGGCCCAGAAGACCGGCACAGAAGAGAGGTCTGCGTTGACCCAGCTGCACGCGCGGATGACCGGGGTGGCCGCCCACCTGCCGGAGACCACGCTGAGTACGGCTGAGCTGGAAGACCGGCTCGCCGACCGCAACCCCGCCCTGGACCTGCCCCGAGGGCTGATCCACGACCACAGCGGAGTCCGGCGACGGCACATCGCCCTCCCCCACGAGAAACCGTCCGACCTGGCGGCGCACGCCGCCCGCCGGGTCCTGGAGGACAACGGCCTACAGGCCGCCGACCTCGATCTGCTCATCTACGCGGGAGTGTCGTCCGACACCGTGGAGCCGGCCACCGGACACGTCGTCGCCGCCAAGATCGGGGCCTGCTGTCCGGTGTTCGACGTACGCAACGCCTGCAACAGCGTGCTGAACGCCATCCAGGTGGCCGACGCGCTGATCTCCGGCGGCCGTCATCGGCGGGTCCTCATCTGCTGCGGAGAGTTGCCGACCGCGGGCACACCGTGGACCGTGGCCAGCGCGGAGGAGTACATCACCGTCGCCGCGTCCTACACGGTCTCCGACGCCGGCGCCGCGTTGCTGCTGGAGGCCGGCACCGAACCGGGGGTGCTCGCCCACCGGTTCTCCGCGTACTCCGCGGGATGGCCGGCGGCGGTCTCCGCGGTGGACAACCTCACCACCGACCCGTGGGCGGGCCGGCCCACCATCGGGCCGCTCATCGTCGACTCCGCACAGTTGGTGCGCGGCATCGAGAACATCGACTACGCCGTCTTCCACAAACCCCTCGCCGATCTCGGGCTGACCTGGGACGACTTCGCGGCCGTCTGCGTACACCAGGCATCGCTGGCGACGTTGTGGTGGTTCTGCGACCAGGTGCGCATACCGCAGGGCAAGGTCGTCGTCACCATCGCCCAGCACGGCAACCTCGTCGCGGCGACGCTGCTCGTGCAACTGGCGCGGGTGGTCGGCTCGGGACGGGTGCGGCGCGGCGACCTGATCGCCCTGGTCGGCCTGGCCAGCGGGGCCAGTGCCGGAATCGTCGTCGTGCGGTGGTGATCCGGTGACCACACAGGAGACCCCTCCGAGCGACTCCGGCCCGGCCGAGCCGGCCGCCGAGCTGATCCTCCGCGCCGAGCGCTGGTTTCGCGAGCAGCCCGACGTGATCGCCTGCCAGGTCGGTGGCCGCACCCCGTCGGCCACCACCTACGGGCAGATGTCGCGGGCGGTGGACCGTACCGTCGCGGCCCTCGCCAGGGCCGGGATCCGCCCGGGCATGCGTACCGGCCTGCTGGTACCGCCGGGTCCGGAACTGGGCGCGCTGGCCGTCGCCCTGGTACGGCTCCGCGCGGTGCCGGTGCTGGTCGATCCCGGGCTGCCGCTCGGCGCGATCAAGCGCTGTCTGCGCCAGGCGGCGCCCGAGGCCTTCATCGCGATTCCCGCCGTGCAGGTGGCCAGGAGGCTGCTGGGCTGGACCCCTGACGTCCGTGTGTCCATCACCGTCCCCTCGCGGCGACCCCTCGGCCCGACATGGCCGTCAGGCGGACCCGGACGCGGCCTTCCGCCCGGCGAGCCGGGCCGCGGCTTCGATCCCGGCGAGCCGGGACGGTGGCCCTCCGCCGGCCCCGACGACGTGGCGCTGATCGCCTACACCTCGGGATCCACCGGCCCGCCCAAGGGCGTGCCGCTGCGTCACCGGCACCTGGCCGCGCAGCTCAACCTGCTGGGCGCGCTGGGCACGGTGGAACCGGGAACGCCGGTGTTGTCGACGTTCGCGCCGTTCGCCCTGGGAGCGGCGGCGTTCGGGGCGACCGTGGTGATCCCGGACATGGACCCGCGGCATCCGGTGCGGACCGACCCGGCCGCCCTGGTCGCCGACATCCAGCGGTATCGCGTGGCCGGGATGTTCGCCGCTCCCGCGCTGCTGGACCGGCTCGCGCGTCACTGCGCCGCCCATGACCTGGTACTGGACACGCTGGGCGACGTGGTGTCCGCCGGGGCGCCGCTGCCGATGCCGGTGATGGACCGCCTGCGCGGCTGCCTGCGCGACGACGCGCGGGTGCTGTCGGTGTACGGAGCCACCGAATGCATGCCGGTGGCCGCGATCGAGAGCCGCCTGCTCGCCGAGCACGCCGCGGCCACCGCCGCCGGGGCGGGCACCTGCCTGGGTCCTCCGCTCCCGGGCGCCGAGGTGCGCGTCATCGCCCTCAGCGACGACCCCATCGAGCGGTGGAGCGAGGACCTGGTCGTGCCGGCCGGCACCATCGGGGAGATCACCGTGGCCGCCCCCACCGTCAGCGACCCCTACCTGGACGATCCGGAGGCCACCGCGCTGGCCCGGATCGGCGACGGGGACCGCGTCTGGCACCGGATGGGTGACGTCGGCCGGTTCGACGAGCAGGGAAGGCTCTGGTTCGCCGGACGCAAATCAGAACGGGTCCGCACCGTCGGCGGTGACCTGTACACCGACCAGGTCGAACCCGTCTTCGCCACCGTGCCGGGGGTCCGCCGCACCGCACTGGTCGGTGTCGGTCCCGCCGGCGCGCAGCGTGCGGTCCTGGTCGTGGAGTGCGAATCGGGATCCCGGGACAACGCTCGCGTGAAGGCCGACATCCTGGACGTGGCGGCCCGCCATCCACACACCGCCGAGCTTCGGGAGGTGCTGTTCCACCCCGGGTTCCCGGTCGACGCCCGGCACAACAGCAAGATCCGCCGGCACGAGCTCGCCCTGTGGGCCTCGCGGCGCGTCCGGGCGGGCCGATGACGAGGGTCCTGGTGACCGGGGGCGGCGGCTTCCTGGGAGAGGCCGTCTGCCGGCGGCTGGCCGCCCGCGGTGACACCGTGCACGCTCTTCAGCGCCGCCACAGCCCCGCGCTGGCGGCTCTCGGGGTCACCCAGCACCTCGCCGACGTCCGCGACCGCGCGGCGGTGCTGGCCGCCGTCGCCGGATGCGGGGCGGTCGTGCACTGCGCCGCGAAGGCCGGCGTACACGGACGGGACCGGGACTACGAGGAGATCAACGTGTCAGGAACGCGGAACGTGCTGGACGCCTGCGCGTACCACGGGGCACGCCTGGTCCACACGTCCTCGCCGAGCGTCGTCCACGACGGACGGGACCTGGAGGGAGTGGACGAGTCCGTGCCCTACGGCCGCCGTTTTCCCGCCGCCTATCCGCGGACCAAGGCCGAAGCGGAACGGCTCGTACTCGCCGGCGCCGCGGCCGGGCGGGTGACGGCGGTCGCGTTGCGTCCGCATCTCATCTGGGGGCCGGGAGATCCGCACTTCCTGCCCAGGCTGGTGGCCCACCGCCGCCTGCTGTGGCTGCTGGGCGAGACCGACAAGACCGTCGACACCGTCTACATCGACAACGCTGCCGACGCCCACCTGCTCGCTCTCGACCGGTTACGTCCCGGCTCACCGCCGGCCGGGCGGGCCTACTTCATCACCCAGGGCCAGCCCTGCGGTTTCGGGGAATGGCTCAACCTGCTGCTGCGCGCCGCCGGGCTGCCTCCGGTGACACGCCGGGCGCCGGTCGGACCGGTCCTGCGGGCGGCCCGGCTGCTGGAGCAGGGTCGCCGGCTACCGTTGGCGCGGCGCCTGCCACCGCTGATGTTCCTGGTGGAGCAGGCCTCGACGGCGCACTGGTTCGACATCTCCGCGGCCCGCCGCGATCTCGGCTACCGGCCCCGGGTGAGCATGGCGGAAGGACTGGCCCGGCTCACCGCCCACCTGTCCGCGGAGAACACCCGGTGACCGCATTCCCGGACTACCCGTTCACCTCCCGGTGGTTCGCCCACCCGCGCCGTGACGGCCTGCGCCAGCACTACCTGGACGAAGGGGCGGGACAGCCGGTGCTGTTCCTGCACGGGAACCCTTCCTGGAGTTACCTGTGGCGGCGGCCGATCCTCGCGCTGCGCGAGGAGTTCCGTTGCATCGCCCCCGACCACATCGGCATGGGCCTGTCGGACAAGCCGGGATCCGGCCGTTACCCCTACGACCTGGCCGCCCGCGTGGACGACCTGGACGCCTTGGTCGAACACCTCATCACCGGCGGCGGTGCCCCCGAACACGGGTGGACACTCGTCCTGCACGACTGGGGCGGGCCGATCGGCATGGCCTGGGCCTGCCGTCACCCCGGCCGGGTCGCCCGCCTGGTCCTGCTGAACACCGCGGCCTTTCCCAACCCGCACGGCGAACGCGTACGTCCTCTGCTGCGGCTGCCGTTCCGGGTGCTGCGCGACACCCGGCTGGGGACCCGCCTGTTCCTGCGCCACAACATCTTCGCCCGCGGCGCCACCTGGCGTCCGCTGGGAGTCCGGCGCCGGATGTCCGCTCCGGTGCGCTCGGCGTTCCTGGCCCCGTACGACCGGCCCGAACACCGCGTGGCCATCCAACGCTTCGTCCAGGACATTCCGTTGCGTCCCGGCGACCCTTCCTGGCCTGTTCTGGAGGGCACCGGCACGTCGCTGGCGCAGTTCGCCGACCGGCCCACGCTGATCGCCTGGGGACTGGGCGACCCGGTCTTCGACCGTGCCGTTCTGGGCGAATGGCGACGGCGTTTTCCCGCCGCCCGGACTCGCCTGTATCACGGCGCAGGCCACTACCTGCTGGAAGACGCCCACGCCGACCTCGTCCCCGCCATCCGCTCGTTCCTGCGCACCCCGCCTCGCACCGATGGCTGACACGTTCCGTCTCGCGACGTCACCCCACGCGACAAGGCCCCGCCCCTCCTGAGCGAGGAGCGGGCCTCCGGCCGGTGGACGGGGCACGAGCCTCCCGGGCGCGTACGAGGTTTCGCGAGAGTGGCGCGGGAACGGCGTGTGGCGTGTAGTGTCACAAGCACAGGTTGTGTCGAAGTCCCGGTATGCGTAAAGCGCCTGCGGAGCTATGACAGCGGGCGTTACCGTACGAAGCCGAGGCTTTCCCAAGGCGGTCGGTCGCAGCAGCCCGAGGATCACATTCGTGGCTCTCAAGATCGTTTCACAAGGAGAAAGCATCATGGCTCAGGGAACCGTCAAGTGGTTCAACGCCGAGAAGGGCTTCGGCTTCATCGCCCCCGACGACGGCACTCCGGACGTCTTCGTCCACTACTCGGCCATCGACGCCGGCGGCTACCGTTCGCTGGAGGAGAACCAGCGGGTCGAGTACACCGCGGGCCAGGGCGCCAAGGGCCCGCAGGCCGAGCACGTCCGGCCGCTCTAAGCAGCGCTCAGCACGGCTGATGCCGGGCCCACCGAGAGTGGGCCGGCATCCGACGGCATCCGGCCCCGGGCTTCTCATGGAGTCCGGGGCCTCGTCATGCGGACGCACGGTCTTCATCGGCCGAGGTCCTTCAGCGGCCCGCAGGTTCAAGGTCGCCGCTCCGATCTTTTGCAGCGCCGAGATCCCGCGATGCGCGGACGTCGCGGGCATACCCACCTCGACCTCATCGGGGATCGGCGAACTCCCGCGGGACAGCCGTTCGCCTTCCGGACGATCACGATGGCGTGTCGGCCCGCTTACCTACGCTAGCGTAGGTTGCGTTGCAGCAGGTTGCAGACCCGGAGGCCCCACATGCCGATCACCTCTCGCCCGCTCACCCAGACGGAGCTTCTCGTGGAGCTCGAACCCGTGGTCGGGCGAGAGCTGGACCGCCACCTCGCAGTGGCCAAGGAGTGGTTCCCTCACGAGTTCGTCCCGTGGAGCGAGGGCCGTACATTCGACGGGCTCCTGGGGGGCGAGGCCTGGTCGCCGGAGGACTCCTCGATTCCCGAACCCGCCCGTGTTTCGCTCATCGTCAACCTCCTGACCGAGGACAACCTGCCGAGCTACCACCACGAGATCGCCACGACATTCGGCAGGGACGGCGCCTGGGGCACCTGGGTGCACCGGTGGACAGCGGAGGAGGGCCGGCACGGGATCGCCATCCGCGACTACCTCACCGTCTCCCGGGCCGTCGACCCGGTCGCTCTGGAGCGGGCCAGGATGACCCACATGCAGAACGGCTTCGCCACGGAGTACGACGGCATGCTCCGGCAGTTGGCATACGTCTCGTTCCAGGAGCTGGCCACCCGCGTCGCCCACCGGAACACCGGGAAGGTGTCGGGAGACCCTGTCTGCGAGAGGTTGCTCTCGAGGGTCGCCGCTGACGAGAACCTCCATATGCTCTTCTACCGGAACCTCCTCGCCGCCGCGTTCGAGCTGGCCCCGTCGCAGACCATGCGAGCCGTCACCGATGTCGTGACCTCGTTCCAGATGCCGGGCCAGGGCATGGAGGGCTTCGCCCGCAATTCGGTGACGATCGCCATGGCGGGCATCTACGACCTGCGCCAGCATTGTGACGAGGTTCTGACGCCGGTGCTGCGACAGTGGAAGACCTTCGACATCGAAGGTCTCGACGCGGAGGGGGAGCAGGCCCGCGAGGAGTTGGCGGCCTTCCTCGCCAAGCTCGACGTGGCCGCGACCCGCTTCGAGGAGCGACGGGACGCCCGGCGGGCGAGGGCCGAACACGTGTCGTAGCGAACGGGCGCGCCTGTCGGCACGACCGCACCGGGAATTTCGCCCCGCCGCGTCTGCGATCACCAGCGCACAGATGATGATCGTGAAGGCGCCGAGCGGGGCGTCAGCCGGCGCGCCCGGGGCGAACCAAACCGGACTCGTAGGCGAAGACGACCAACTGCGCGCGGTCGCGCGCGGTGAGCTTCACCATGGCCCGGGAGACGTGCGTGCGGGCGGTCGCCGGACTGATCACCAGCCGCTCGGCGATCTCATCGTTGGACAGTCCTCGGCCGACCAACGCGACGATCTCCCGCTCTCTGCCGGTGAGCAGGCCCAAGGCGCGCGCGGCAGGCCCCTTCGGCGACGGGCCGGACGCGAACGCGGCGACCAACCTACGCGCGGCTTGCGGGGCGAGAAGGCTGTCACCGGCCGCGGCCACCCGGATCCCGCGCAGCAACTCGGCGGGTTCCGCGTCCTTGAGCAGGAATCCGGCCGCGCCCGCCTTGATCGCCTCGAAGACCAGCTCGTCCTCGTCGTACGTGGTGAGCACGAGCACCCGCACGCCCGACATGTTCGGGTCCGCCGCGATCGCTCGAGTGGCCTCCAGTCCGTCCATCACCGGCATCTGGATGTCCATCACGATCACGTCGGGACGCTGGGCACGAGCGGCGGCGACCGCCTGCCACCCGTCCCCGGCCTCGGCGACCACCTCCAGATCCGGCTCGGCCGTCAGCAGCGCGCGCAGCCCGGCACGGATCATGACCTGGTCGTCGGCGAGCACGACCCGCAGCACGCTCACCCCGTCCCCCTCAGCGGCAGACGGGCGTGGAGGGTGAACCCGATGCCAGGCGCCGCTCCCGCACGCATCTCACCGCCCACCGCGCTGACGCGCTCGGCCATTCCCCGCAACCCGTGACCAGGAGGGCCGACCGGCCCCGCCGCGCTCACGCCGTCGTCCGTCACCTCGATCTCCAGCCAGCCGTCGACACACCTGAGACGGGCCCGAGCGTGAGCACCGTCCCCCGCATGGCGCATCACATTGGTCAGCGCCTCCTGCACCACCCGGTAGGCGGTGGAGCCGATCACCTCGGGAATGGCCCGGTCGTCGAGATCGATGTCCGCCTCAACGCTCAAGCCGCTCCCTCGCGCGGTCGCGATCAGCTCCTCCATGTCGGCCGGACCCGGTGCCGCCTCCTCGCCGGGCGTCCGGACCACGGCCAGCGCGGCCCGGGCCTGTGCCAGGGCGTCGGTGCTGATCTGCCGGATCCCTCGCAACGCTTCCCGCGCCTGCTCCGGCCGCCGGTCCACCAGGTGCAGCCCGACGCCGGCCTGCAGGCTGATCGTGGCCAGGCTGTGGGAGAGCACGTCATGCAGCTCCCGGGCGATCCGCAGCCGTTCCTGCACAACCCGGGCTGCGGCCTCCCGCTCCATGAGCCGTCGGCGGGTGTGTGCGAACCGTGCGGCGACCACCGCCACAACCGCCCACACCACCGCCACAGTGAGCATCCTGACCGGGTCCCAGCCCTCCGGCGGCCCCGTGGCGACCGCTGTCGCCACACCGCCGGCCGCGGCGAGCGGAACCCACAACCTCGGCCTGCTGACCTCCGAGACCAGTACCAGCAGGCCGGCGAACGCGCCCAGGTACACCGGCCAGCCGGCGAACCGCATCCCCAGGTAGGCCGCCGCGGCGCCCACCGCGAGCGTGAAGGACCACAACGGCGCCACCCGCCGTACGGCGAGCGCGGCCCCGGAGAGCACGAGCAGCGCCACCCCGAGGACGGTTACCGGCCGGGCCTCGGGCTGGACCACACGAGCCACGGCCGACACCGCGACCATGAATGCGGACAGCATCACCGCCGCAGCCACATCCCAGGCGGGCGCAGCACGCATAGCAGAAGAATAGATCGTCCGTTCCGCCGGGAGACGCCCTCGCCGCCGTCCGCGCGGCTCGGGCGAACGCCGCGCCCGCCCAGTAGGACCCGACCTGGGCTGTCAGCCCGCGACCTCCCGTATCCGCGGCTCCCCGTATCCGCGGCTCCCCGTATCCGCGGCTTCCGGTGAATCGCCGGACTCGCCGCCCGTGATCGCGCGCGACCGGTCGCCTACGCCGACGAATCCGGTCTGGTCCACCCCGGCAGCACCAGTTGACCTGCGCGTTTCGCCCCCGGATACGTTCGGCAACGTACGGCGGGATCCCTGGATACCCGGGCGCACGTAGCCGAAGTGCCGCCGGGCGGCCGACGACGCGACCCATGGTCGAGCAGGAAGCTGTCGGCAGCAGCGCGGCGGCGAGCTCTCCCATCGTGACGTCGGCGGTTTCCCAGGAGGTACCGGAAATGATTCCTTCCGCGTCCGGGCGCTCATCCCGCCCGGTGACCCTGAATGAGCACACATCGGATTCGTCCACCCCCGACGAGAATTCGTCCGAGAAAATGCCGGGATATGAGCGGCTATGGCGGCTTGTCCTGGCAGTGGCGATCGTCGGCGGACCGCTCGGCTACGACGTCGGCAGCATCCTCATCCCGGCCGTCCATGAGGACGGAGCGACGAGCATCGCGGCGAACGCCGCCGCGAACCCGATCACCAACACCGTGCACCTGGTCGCGTACGTCCTCGCCTCGTTCCTGCTCCCTCTCGGAGCGGCCGGCCTCGCGTATCTCGCCTATGCCCGGGCACCGTGGCTGGCCACGATCGGCGGGTTGCTCGCGGTGGTGGGCTGGCTGCCGTTCTCGGCCCTGACCGCCCTGGACGACCTCACCATGGCCATGGCCGCTCTGCCCGACAGCGGGTCGTACGCCACACTGTTGGACCGGTTCGCGAACGATGCGGTGATGGGCGGCTACCTGCTCGTCTACATCGTCGGGCATCTGGTGGCCTACGTGTTGCTCGCTGTCGCGCTGCGCCGAGCCGGAGTCATCCCGGGATGGGCGGCCTGGTCGATGGCGGCCAGCAGCCCCCTCACGGTCGCCGTCTTCGTGTTGCCGGGTCGCCCCCTTGTCCTGGGTGACGTCGCGCTGACCCTGCTCGTGATCGGCTGCATCCCCGCGGCCCGAACGATGGCCACTCGCAACCGACTCTCCAACCCGTGACAGGGATGTGCGCGGCATTCGCGCACCCAGGCCCCGGGCGCGCATCGCCGTCGAGCCGACTCGGGGAGTGACCTGTGGCGCCCGCCGCCGAGGCTGCGGGCGCCACAGGTTCTGGAGTCACCGCAGAGGCCGGGGGCCTCTCCGGTGGATACGTCACGGGGTGACGGTCACCTGGACCGCCGGGGCCGTGCCGATCTGGACGTCCAGAGTGATCGACTCGCCGGCGAGGAGGGCGGCGCGGGCCTCGTCGCGGAGGTTGAGCTTCAGGTCCCGGGTCTTGCCGGGCTGGAGCGTGACCTTCTTGGTATCGAGAGGGTGGCCGTCGTGGCGGACGGCGACCTGCTCATCGCACTTCTCCGCACCGGCGCAGACCAGGGTGATCGTCGCCTGAGCAGGAGCGTTCCCCTTCGCCTTGACCGTGGCGGTGACCGTGTCGTGGAGCACCCTCATCCGCGGGGTCCCGGGCTTCTGCGGCAGGAGCGAGGCGACGTAACGCCCCGTGTCACCGGAGGTGTTGAGCGCGAGGGTCGTCCCGTCCGGCTGGTTCAGGAGCACGGTCAGCGTGGCGTTGCCCTGCTCGTCGAGACGGACCTCCCCGAGGTGGGCGACGTCGCCCTCAGCCGGAGCCGACGTCGAGGCGCCGGCCTTCAGCAGGAGGAACGACAACTGCTTCGCCGCCACGGCGGTCCCGGCGGACACCGTCACGGTGACGGTGCCGTTGTCGTTCACGACCGCCTCATGGTGGATGCCGCCCGTCTCGGCGGCCCCGGCCGCCGGCGGGACCGCGGTGGTGAACGCGACGGTCCGTACCCGCCCGGCCTCGGCGACGGTCTCCCCCGCGGCCGCGGGTTCGGCCGCTGCCGCCTTGGCGGCGGGTGTCGCCGGGCCGCGCAGAACCGGTCGGGCGAGGCCGGTGTCCCACTGCCAGACCTTCTCCAGGTCCCACCCGAGCGACGTGTACGTGGCCGGGTCGGCGGCCTGCGCGGCGGTGACGGTGGTGCCGTTGAAGCTCTCCGGCGCGGTGTCGCCGATGTTCTGCACCGACGCGGCCACGGTCTCGGAGGCGAGGTTGTTCTCGACGGTCGGGGCGCCGCCGCTGAGGGTGCGGCCGACGATTCGGTGCGCCCATCCGGTCGCGGTCACCGTCGGGTTGAGGGCGACGTCGTCCCGGATGGTGGTGCCGGTGTAGGCGTAGCCGCTGATGCCGCCGGCACTCTGGTTGCCGGCGGCTGTGACCGGGCCGGCCGCGTACGTGCGCTCGGTGAGGCTGCCGCCGGTGGTCGCGGCGCACTGAGCGGCGCCGCCGGCGATGCCGATGAGGCCGCCGGCGTACCGGCCGCCGCTCGTCGAGACTCCGGCCGCGGACCACGCGTCGCGCAGGATGCCGCAGCTGTACCCGACGATGCCGCCGACGGTGGTGTTGCCGACGATCGCGCCGGTGGTGGCGACGCGTTCGAGGGTGCCGTCGAGGCGGTCGGCGAGCAGGCCCACGTTTCCCGCGGTCGTCCGCACGGAGGCGTCAGCGAGGGTCAGGTCGCGGACGTGGCCGGTGACGGAGGCGAACAGACCGCCATCGGCGGAGGCGTACCCGGTCAGGTTGTGTCCGGCGCCGTCGAGTTCACCCGTGAAGGCAGGGGTGATGCGGGCGATGCCGGTCAGGTCGAGGTCCGCGGTGAGGCGGAACCGCTCCGACGGGTACGCGGCCAGCTCCTTGAGGTCACCCGGCTTCTGCACGAGGTGGAAGCCGTCGGTGTCGCGTTTCAGGGCCGGGCCCGCGGGGGCCGGCTCCTCGACGGCCGGGACGTCCTCGGGAACCGCGCGCAGAACGGGCCGCCGGCCGTCGGCGTCCCACTGCCAGGCCGACTCGAAGTCGAAGCCGAGCTTGCCGGCCCAGAAGGCCTGGTCGGCGGCCTGGTCTCGGGTCGCGGTGGCGCCGTTGAGCGTGGCCGGGCCGATCGCGGTCTCGGCCTGTGAGTTCGCCTCGACGGTCTCGGCCGCCCAGTTGTTGCCGAGCGTGGCGATGTTGTTCGCCAGCACACGGCCCAGGAAGCGGTGCGCCCAGGACGGTGCGGTGACGGTCGGGTTGAGCGCGATCGAGTCGCGGATGGTGGTGCCGGTGTAGGCGTAGCCGACCACACCGCCGTCGTTGCGGGCGTCCGCGGTGACGGCGCCCGTGGAGAAGACCCGCTCCGTGGTGGAGCCGGCCAGGGCCACGCCGATCACGCCGCCCGCCTCGGTGGCCAGCGCACGCACGGTCGCCGTGGAGTAGGCGTCACGCACGATGCCCTGCGAGTCGCCGACGAGGCCGCCCGCACGCGAGCCCGCGGTCACGGACCCGGAGACCCGCACGCGCTCGATGGTGCCGCTGCTGCTGTCGGCGAGAATGCCGGCGCGAGCGGTGGTGGTGTCCACCTTGGCGTCGAGGACCGCGAGGTCGTGGACGTGCCCGGAGATCTGGGCGAACAGGCCACCGGTGGTGGAGGTCAGGCCCGTGATGGTGTGGCCGGCGCCGTCCAGTTCGCCGATGAACGGCCGCGGCAGACTGGTGAACGGCGTGCCGGCCAGGTCGAGGTCGGCGGCGAGCACGTAGTCGTAGGACGGGTGCTCACCCATCAGGGTCAGGTCCTCGACGCTGTCGATGACGTAGAAGCCGCGCTCGTCCCTCGGCAGCTCGGGCGCCGCGACCGGCTCGAGCGTCTCCGGCGCCGTCCGCAGGGTCGGGCGCCTGGCGACGTCGTCCCACTGCCAGACGGTCGCGAAGTCCCAGCCGCGCTCCTCGTAGAAGGCCTGCCGCTGGATCTCCGAGGGAGCGACCACGTTGCCCTTCTGGTTGTCGGCCGCGGGCGGGTCGGTCAGCGACTGCCCGCTGATCGGCACGGACCGGCTGACGTGATTGTCCTCGAGCGTGGCGGTCTGTCCGGTGTAGACGCGACCGACGATGGCGTGCGCGTAGCTCGACGCCGAGACGTTCGCGTTCAACGCGACCGTGTGGCGCACCTGGGTGTCGGTGTAGCCGTAGGCGGCCACACCGCCCGCGGACGAGCCGCTCGCGAGGACCGCACCGGTGGCCAGCACGTTCTCGGTGACCGACCCGCCGACGGAGACGCCGACGACACCGCCGGCGTACTGGGTCGTGGCGCGTACGTTCACGGTGGAGACGCTGTCGCGGACGGTGCCGAAGTGGTGGCCGGTGATGCCGCCGACGTAGCTGTTCGCGGTCAGCGACCCGCCGACGCGGACCCGCTGGATCGTGCCGTGGTTCTGGTCGGCGACCAGGCCGGCGGTGGAACGGTCGGTGGTGACGTCGCCCTGGACCACCAGGTCCTCGATCGTGCCGTGGTTGTCGGCGAACAGGCCCGGCCCCTGGTCGGCCAGGGCGGCCAACCCGGAGACGGTGTGCCCGTCGCCGTCGAAGACGCCGGTGAAGGTGGTCGTACGGCCGATCTGAGCACGGTCGAGCCCGGTCAGGTTCAGGTCGGCGGTCAGCTTGTAGTGACCGGCCGGGTCGTTGTCGACCTTGGCCAGGTCGTCGGGCGAGTCGATCAGGTACGGGGACTTCTCGCTGCCCTCACCGGTCAGGCCCTCGCGCAGCGTCACGGCCGGCCGCAGCGGCTTTCCGGTCGCCAGCGAGTCCCACGTGAACAGCTTGACCGTCGAGCTCGGCGCCACCGGCAACGGCGTGTCGAAGCGGACGTACTGCTCGCGACCGCGGTGGTCGAGCGTGACGTCGAGGGTGCGCACGTCGATCATCCGCTGCCGCGAGTTGTCGTACGTCGCGGCCATGACGGTGACCTTGTCCAGGCTGCCCGGGGAGGACAGGAGACCCACACCCTTCAGCTCACGGTTCTCGATCTCGGCGGAGGAGACCTTCCAGGAACCGTGCGGTTTGGCGACGGTCACCTCGTCGACCAGGCGCCCGTCGACGGTGTACGTCGACAGCCGCAGGCCGACGTCGGTCACCTTCAGGACACCGCCCATCTGGACGTTCTCGTCGAAGACCTTGTCGTCCCACCAGAACCGCTGGTTGTCGTAGAACTTCGGGCCGGACGACCCCATGGTCACGAACGCGGTGCCCGCGGCCTCCTCCTCGGGGGTCGCGGCCAAGCGCCCGTCGTAGATCGTGGACCGCTTGTAGACGTGGTCGTGCCCGCCGACGTACAGGTCGACGCCGAGCTGGTCGAGCACGCGCGTGACCTTCTCCCGGCCGATGTCCATGCCGCCGTCGTCGGCGTGCTGGCCGCCGTAGTAGGAGAAGTGCCCGACGACGACGTTCCACGTCGCGTGCGAGGCGCGCACGTCGTCGGCCAGCCACTTGAGCTGCTCGTCGAGGCGCACGTTGGAGTTCAGCACGGAGAAGTGGATGTCACCGCGGTCGAAGGAGTAGTTGCTCTCGCCGATCACACCGTTGTCCGGCAGCGCGAACATGTTGGTGAAGATCGCACTCGGCTGCTTGCCGACCGCGTCGTAGTCGAGGTCCTCGTAGGTCTCGTGGTTGCCGACCAGGCCCGCGTACTGCAGGTCGAGTTCGGACAGGAGGGAGTCGTGGATCTCGGCCCACTTCTCGCCCCGGCCGCCGCGGTCGACGAGGTCGCCGATCTGGATCACGGTACCGCCGCCCGGCGTCCGGCTCTTCAGCCGGTCGAGCACCCGTCCCGGCAGGGAGAGGTCGTCGGCGTTCCCGTCGGGCACCTGGATGTCGCCCAGGATGTAGACCGGCTCCCCCTTGGCGCCGCCGGCGAGGAACCTGCCCCGCACGCCGGTCCAGGCCGACTCGTCGGCGGGGGCGGGGGCGCGGCCGTCGCGCGCCACGCCGAACCGGAACCGGTACGTCGTGCCGACCTTCAGCCCGGTCAGCCGGAACTCGTGGGAGCGCAGCGTCTGGCCCGTGATGGAGTGCTGGTGGACGGGCTCGTCGTTGCCGACCGTGTCGACCTCGTACGGGCGGTCGTTCGTCGAGGTCAGCACCTCGGCCTTGGACCAGTCGTCCGAGCCCTCGGGCATGACCTGCGCGTAGACCTGCTCGACGTCGCGATCCGTGGTGACCGCGATGCCGGCGGCACCGGGCACCTCGCCCACAGAGGTGTTGCTGCCGAAGCGGAACACGCCCGCCGGGTCCGGCGCCTTCTGGGAGACCTGGATCCGGAGCAGCTCGGCGTTGGTGTTGCCGAGGTTGTCGGTCGCCTTCACGACCACGAACGCGTCGTCGTACGAGCGGATCCGGAAGGCGCCGCCGGAGACCGGGACCTCGCCCGCGGAGTCGAACACCTCGACCGTGATCGTGGGCTGGGTGCCGGAGTCGTCGGTGGCCGTCACCTGCGGCAGGGTGACCGTGTCGCCGTACCGCGCGGTGGCGGGGAAGTCGCCTGACACGGTGATCCGCGGGGCGTAGTTCGCGCCGCGAGTGGTCTTCCCGATCCAGATCGGGGCGGAGACCAGGAAGTTGCCGTCGGCCTGGTCGGCGCGGACGTAGTAGAAGTCGCCGTCCCGGACGTCCAGCGTGGTCTTCAGCGTCAGGCCGTTGCCGCTGATCTTGCCGAAGTCGTGGGCGACGGCGCCGCCGTTGGTGATGAGGCGCGCGGAGGTGAAGGAGTCCTTGGCGTCCGGGTCGGCGAGACGGAGCTCGACGTCCAGGCCGGTGGTGTCGCCCGGCAGGACCGTGCCCATGATCTCGCCGTTGCCGCCGAACGCGAGGACCGCGTTGACGTCGGCCGTCGAGTAGAGGCTGCGGTCCCGCATCGCCGTGTACAGAGCGTCCAGGGAGTGGCCCTCGGCCCACACGCCGGTGATCGACGGGTTCCCGGACACCCAGTTCGCGGAGTGCTCGTCGCCGTTCCACACCGGGGCCAGGTGCCAGCCGGCGTCCAGCGCCTTCTGGAACTCGTTCACCGCATCGGTGGACTTGACCTCGATGAGCTCCATCCGGTCGTCGGCGGCCGGGTCAAGGCCCTTGAAGCCGAAGAAGTCGCCCTTGCTCGTGGTGGACGGATGGTTGAACTGGCCGATCGCGTCCGGGTCCTGCTTGAGGCGGGCCAGGAACGTGAAGTAGTCGTACTTCATGTCCCCGGTGCCGAACGCGTTGCCGTACCCGTCGACGCTGCCCTTCTCGGTCGCCCGCGCCGTCACGTGCCAGTCGCTGTTGAACACGTTGATGTGGCCGGTGCCGTCGTACCAGGTGTTCTCGATCGCCGGGACCGCGACCAGGTCGTCCTGGTCGGCATTGAACTTCGCGGCGCTCTCGTGCAGGTAGCGCCACTCGGCGGAGTCGGCGTCCCGCCAGTTCTCGACGAAGTCGTCGCCGTTGCGGATGTCCCACATGACGTCGTGCTCGGACACCGTGAAGAAGTCGGCGTCGGTCTCGTGCCGGACGTGCTTGTAGGCGTCCGGCGGCAGTTCCGCGCCGTCACTCACGGAGGTGTGCGCGTGGAACTCGCCGGTGTACAGGGACCTGCTGAGGTACGTCGGCCGATCCTCGCCGGCCGCAGAGGCAGGCGAAGCCGGCGCACAGATCAGTGCGCCGGCGGCGAGTGCGATCGCCGTGATCGCACCGGGCCAGGTAGGTGTTCGTGGTGCGCTGATGCGCGTCATGTTTCTGCCGTTTCAGGTGGTTCTAGAGTGGCGATTGCCGCATCCCAGAAACCACAGCAGGTGAAACGGTCTGCTTCGCTCGCGTGGAGCGAAGGTGAACCAGGAAAGAAACCTGACAAGTCTCACATTTCGGATGCCAAGCACAACTCGGGGTCGAGGGTGCCCGCATACCCCGATCCTGCGCCCCTGGCGCCCGATCACTCCCACCGGCGCACACGAAGCCCGAAGCGCCGCTCGGAAGATGACCATCTCGTGCGCTTGATCGTCGGCCGGCGGGTCGATCCGGCCGGCCCTTCCACTTGGTGAACTCTTGAACAATTCATGAACAAGCTGTTACGGTCACCAACCAACCCTAAAGGCTGGATTCAGGGCGATTTCGGGCCTTCGGAATCGGGGCCAGCCAGACCGCGGCGACGGGTGCCGCGGCCCCACCGTTCAAGGAGCAACGCATGCAACTTGCCCTGCCCAAGCGACGCCTCGCGGCCACCGCTGCGGCGTTCGCCATGGTAGGTGCCGCCTTCCTTGGAGGCGTGACCGACTCGGCCAGCGCGGCCACCACCGACGAGCCGACGTCGACACCGGTCAACGTGGACATCCCCGACGGGATGCTCATGAGCTACGTCGTCAACGCCCGGATCGCCAACCCCGGCCAAACTCGTCTCGTTGAACGCGCGGTCGAGGCCGCCGGAGGCGTCGTCGTCCAGTCCTGGCCCCAGATCGGCGTGGTCATCGCCCACTCCGACCGCGCGGCCTTCCGCGCGAACGTCACCGCCAAGGGGGGCAACGCGGTCGCCTCCGTCGGCGCCACCCGCACGGCCGGGGTCTCCGAGGGGACGCCGACCGACCTGGCCCCGCCGTGGGGCCCCGGTGCCAACGGGTACAAGAAGGGTGCCAAGAAGCCGGACAACGGCGACATCCCGTCCGACCCGCAGCCTGGTGAGGGCCTCGACCCCAACGAGGGCGTCCAGTGGGACATGCAAATGATCAAGGCCCCGCTGGCGCAGGCGATCTCCGACGGCAACCCCAACGTCCTCGTCGGGGTGCTCGACAGCGGCATCTCGCCGACGCACCCGGACCTCAAGGACAACATCGACGTCGCGAACTCGGTCAACTGCACTAACGTCGGCCGTCCGGATCAGACGCCGCTGGCCTGGCGCCCGACGACGAGCGACCACGGTACGCACGTCGCCGGCACCATCGCCGCCGCCCGCAACAACATCGGCATCGTGGGTGTCGCGCCGAACGTGCGCATGGCGGCCGTCAAGGTCGTCAACAACGACGGGTTCATCTACCCGGAGTACGCGATCTGCGGCTTCATGTGGTCGGGCCTGAAGCACATGGACGTCACGAACAACTCCTACTACGTCGACCCGTTCGAGTTCTGGTGTGACGACCAGCCCGACCAGGCCGCCAGCAAGGAGGCCGTCCGGCGCGCCGTGGAGTGGGCCACCAAGCAGGGCGTCGTCCACGTCGCCGCGGCGGGCAACTCCAACTACGACATGGCCAACAAGACCGTGGACAAGGGCAGCCCCAACGACGCGCCGACGCCGACCGTGCGCACGATCAACAGCGGCTGCAGCGACATCCCGGCCGAGTTCGACGGTGTCGTGACGGTCGCATCCCTGCAGCGGGTGGGCACCACGCTGGACAGCGTCCGGTCGTCCTTCTCCAACTACGGCCTCGGCAAGATCGACGTCGCGGCTCCCGGCTCGTCGATTTACTCGACGACGTGGAACACCCGGACGGGGGCCGACGGCTACGGCACCAAGAGCGGTACGTCGATGGCGAGCCCGCACGTCGCCGGCGTCATGGCGCAGATGAAGTCGGCGCACCCGTCCTGGACGCCGGCCGAGATGATCAGCGAGCTCAAGGCTCGGGCCGTATCCAAGCCGTGCCCGCAGAACACCGCGGCCTGCACCGGCTCCGACGGCGACAACAGCTTCTTCGGCGCTGGTGTCGTCGACGCCCTCGCAGTCATCAAGTGAACTGACCCCGGTGTCACCTAAGTGACACCACCGCGCTGGGCCTGCACCGTCATGAGGGTGCGGGCCCAGTGCCATACGGCGACCAGGAGACCGGTGTCCTCCCCACGCCCATGAGGGTGTACAGGACTGCTGTATGGAGATCAGAAAGGCCCGTCCCGGTGATCGGAATGGGCCCCATGAGCTGGGTGCGGGTCACGTCCCGTCGAGTGGTGCGACTCCGGCCGATCATGTGGCGTCGGCGAGTTGTAGCGGAACGTTGTGACCATGACGCGGCCACCAGGCGTGTGGCTCGGCCCGCCCCTGAAGATGCTGATCGGCAAGCGGGTGGTCACGCCAGGACAGGACTGAGGCGTGTCACCGCCGAGGCGGCTTGCGGTACGTGACCGTTTTGTCGCCCTTCCCGGGGAACGCCATGATCAGCAGACGTTGGCCGCCCCCTTGCGGTCCCTTCCACTTGAACCAGTCGTAGTGCACGCGGATCCGGTAGTGACCCGCCCGGCCGTTGAGTGACAGGTCGGGAAATCCGGTTCCGCTCAGATCGTCGCTGAGCACGATCTCGCCAGTGGGGCTTTCGTAGCCGACCTCGGCGACGTGGTCCCAGCCCTTGGTCTCCACCGGCGGGCGGCGGGTGTAGGTCTCCAAGGTGACGCAGAGGTCGTAGTCGGAGTGGGTCAGGATCATCAGGTGGCCGGGGAGGGCGGCTACCAGGCCGTCGTCCTGAGCTTTGTCGAGCAGGCCGTCCTCGTACGGGTCCCCGTCGTCCTCGGTCGGCTCGTACGCCTCCACGACCCCATAGTCCGTCCACTGGGGTTCCTTCATGCGGATCGCCTTGGCCGGTCTGATGAGCGGGCGGTGGGGCGGGCTCGAGTCGCACATGCGTTGCGCGTCGGCCTCCCACTCCTGCATCTCCCGGTCCTGTTCGGCGGCCGCGGCCTTGACCACGGCGTCCGCGCTGGGGCAGATCTCTGCGAGCGGGTAGGTCAGAGCGTCGCGCGTCAGTCCCTGCGTCGTCTGGAGGCGGGCGACCTCCTGGGGATCGTTGCGGGTGTAGATGCCGCACAGCCAGCGGGCGTGGGCGAGGACCATGGCGTCAGGCGTGGCGGCAGCGAGTTTGATCACGTTTCCCCGCCGGAGGGAGCACACGAGTCGCTGGTCCCGGGTGAGCTTGGGCTCCTCGGGCTCACCCGTCCATGCCTCGCGTGAGGTGCAGTCTTCGGCCGCGGTGACCGGGCCGCGGGCCAGGTCCGCCACGGGCGCGAACGCGAGCGCGACCAGCGTGACGACTTGGGCCAGGAGGAGCATACGGCGGTGTGCGCGCTGGGCCAGCGGGGTCGGGTACAGGAACGTCAGGAGCAGGGCGGAGGCGAGCAGGGCGGCGCTGTACCACGCCGGCGAGATGCCGAGGAAGATCTCACCGGCGTGCTTCTCGGTGAACAGGCTCTCCGGGTAGATCTGTGCGCCTTCGTAGAAGCCGTCGAAGTTCTCCGGCAGGGGCGTTGCCGTGAGCGCGCTGGCGAAGCCCAGGGCCGCGGCGATGATCAGCGTCAGCGCTGTGAACCGCAGGGTGCGGCGGGTCCGGCGCAGGACAGCGGCCAGGATGAGCAGCGTGGGGCCGCCTACGCCGACGAAGACGTCCAGGATGAGCCAGGTCAGAGCGTTCCCGCTGCCTCCGTCCACGCGGACGAACTGCTCGATCACGCCTCTGGGGCCGATCCAGTGATACTTGCCGTGTGCGAAGTTGACGGCGGCGGGGATCAGCGGCAGCGCGATGGGCACGGTGGCCAACGGCCACCACCTGGCCGCCGGCCGTACCGGCACGTGTCCCGCGCCCGGTTGGGGAAGGGGGGCCGTCAGCTCGTGGGCGGTCCTGGCATTCCACACCAGCCCGAAGACACTGACAGCACCGAGGAGGGTGTAGACCGTGAGGATGCTGGGGAACCCGCTGTCGCCGAACGAGACCATCCCGGAGGGCTGGAGGGCCGATACCACCTGCGCGATGACGCCTATCCGGACGGTCGCCGTGCTCCAGCGGGGATCCTTGGCCTGGGCGATGAGGATCGACACCGACCACGCCTGCCAGGCGTAGCCGTACCCTCCGGCCAGGGTCAAGATCTGCCCGGCGGAGTACAGGTCGAAGAGGTCGGTGATTTCCCGGCCGAGGTTGCTCACGACGGCGATGGTTCCGACGATGAGGGAGAACAACCGTAGCCTGCGGGAGACGGTGTCCCGGAGCACCAGGAAGAACAGCCAGACGATGGCCAGTTGCACGCAGCCGGAGGCGATCCACACCGACCAGACCCAGTAGATCTTCCATGCGTGGACCAGCGGCGCGCCGGCGATGCTGATCAGGCCATAGCCGATGCCGAGATACAGGGCGAGCCGCAGCAGGCCGACCTTCCTGCCCCGGTGTGCCAGCTCGCCCTTGACGCGCCCGCGCAGCACCTGCCACAGGGCCCACGCCTGAAGCGCTCCGATGAGGATCAGGACGACCGTCAGCCCCCACGGGACGGTGAGGGCTTCTTCGCGGGGGCCGAGAAACCAGTCCATGCCGGAGTCGTGGGTGACGATCTTCCAGAGGAGGTCACCTTGGGCGGTGGTCAGTGCCAAGGCGCCCAGCACTGCGACCACGGTGAGGTAGCCGAGCGCGATCAGGGTGGCGATCCTGCCGAAACGGTAGCGACGCATGGCCATCTCATTGGGGGGTGAAGCGGTCAAAGCGTCTAACCGTAGCGAGTCACCGGGAAGATGATCAAACCGTGCGCATCGGGCGCAAGCGAGTGGCCCGGCTGATGCGCCGCCCGCTCGAAGAAGTGCGTCGGCGCCGCAGGCGTGAGCTGACCCGCCGTGACTTGCAGGCGATCAAGGGGCGCAGCATACGTCGCTGCCGTTCAGCCGGCGGTGCAGGCCCAGCAGGCGTCCGGACGTCCACGGGGACTGTCGCCGGCTGCTTCGACGACGCGGTGACCGAGAGCTTCTTCGCGACCTTGGAGACCGGGTTGCTCGACCGGCATCGCTTCACCACGCACGCGCAGACATCGAGGCCACGATGATGATCTACGCTCACGTCTCCCTCGACGACAAGCGCAACGCCCGAGGCGGACTGCGCTGACGACTTCAGGAGAACCAGTTCGCGCCGAGTTCCTGGATGGTCTTGCTGCTCTTGGGCACGAGCAGCGCCTCGCTCAGCACATTGTTGACGCTCTTGGAGTCGTTGAGCAGGGCGAACAGGAAGAACGAGCCACCACCCGCCGTACGGAAGCCGAAGACGGAACCGTGGCCGGCGAACCCGACATACAACCCCTTGTTGACCGCGGGGAACGCCTTGCGGCTGTAACTGTTCTTGGCCAGGCGATAGCCGGAGTCGCCCTCCTTCTTCCTCTCTCCGTTCCAGAAGTTCCGGTACTCCTCGGTCACGGCCCGCGCCACATCGTTGTCCATGTCAGTGACGTAGCCGTCGGCGTCGAGCAGCGGCTTGGGCATCCGCTGGCCCCAGTGAATCGGGGTCGCGACGGCCAGCCTGAAGGACTGCCCAGGGGAGCGGAAGAACGCGAGCACGTGCGGGCGCTCATGGCCCTTGGTGTCCTCGTAGGTCGCCTGCGCGATGAACCAGTCACCGGTCGGTGGCTGGCGCTCCGGCCTGGGCAGGTAGACCGTCGGGGCGCCGGTCAGGTTGATCGGCTTGTGCTCCGGCTTCCATCCGAAGTTCTCATGGTTACGTTCGAGCACGCCCTCGTGCAGTGCCCCCTCGACGAACAACGCGTCAAGCCGGGCGTTCGATCGCCACCACTTGCGCTTCTTGAGCACCGCGTTGTACTTGCCCACCCACTTCCGGGACCGAGGTCGCGGACGGTCTGGGCGAAGGCGCGGATCATGTCGTTCTCCGCCTCGGCCTACCACACCAGCGCGAACTTCAAGGGATCGATATCCCGGACAGGCAGGTAGGCGATGTCGGGCCGGATCCAGTAGCGGCTCAGCTCTTCCGCTACATGGTGGCCACCGACACGCTGTTGCTGGTCATCAACCTGGGTGACGTCCCCTCGGGTGGTGTAACTCCAAGCTGACAAAGCAAGCCCCGGACATGGGACGAGCCATCGTGTGACCGTCAGCGAGTTCCCGACCAAAGGTTCTCGCGGAGGACACCACACGATGGCTCTGGACCAGTCTGCCCTGCTCGACCTGCTGGAGTCTTTGAAAGCCGCCGACGCCGACGACGTCATCCGCCAAGCGCTCCAAGCCATGCTTCAGGCACTCATCGAAGCAGAGGCGACCGCGGTGATCGGCGCCGCACCCCACCAGCGCACCGAGCAGCGCACCACCCACCGCAACGGCTACCGCGACCGGCTACTCACTACCGCAGCCGGAGACCTGGAACTGAAGATCCCCAAACTGCGGTCCGGGTCGTTCTTCCCCTCCCTGCTGGAACGCCGCCGCCGCATCGACCAAGCCCTCTTCGCGGTGGTGATGGAGGCCTACCTCCAAGGCGTGTCCACCCGAAGCGTCGACGACCTGGTCAAAGCCCTCGGCGCCGACAGCGGGATCTCCAAAAGCCAGGTCTCCCGCATCTGCGCCGACCTCGACAACGAGGTCGCCGCCTTCCGGGACCGGCCGCTCGCTCACACGGCCTTCCCGTACGTGTTCCTGGACGCCACCTACTGCAAGGCCAGGGTGAACCACCGGGTCGTCTCCCAGGCCGTCGTCATCGCCACCGGCGTCTCCGCCGACGGCCGCCGGGAGATCCTCGGCTTCTGTGTCGGCGACAGCGAAGACGGCGCGTTCTGGACCGCGTTCCTGCGCTCGCTGAGGGCCCGCGGCCTGGGCGGTGTCCAGCTGGTGATCTCCGACGCGCACGCCGGCCTGGTCGCCGCGCTGCGGGCCGTCTTCCTCGGCGCTGCCTGGCAGAGGTGTCGCGTTCATTTCGTGCGCAACGTTTTGGCCCGTGTCCAGAAGGGGTCGGCCGAGATGGTCGCCGCCGCGATCCGCACCATCTTCGCCCAGCCCACCGCCCAAACCGTGCGCGCCCAGCTGGCCACCATCGCCACCATGCTCGGCCGCCAGTTCCCGCCCGTGGAGCAGATGCTGCTCGAGGCCGCCGACGACATCACCGCCTTCGCCGACTTCCCCTCCCAGCACTGGAAGAAGATCTGGTCGACCAATCCCCTGGAACGGCTCAACCGGGAGATCAAACGCCGATCCGACGTCGTCGGGGTCTTCCCCAACCCCGCAGCCCTCGCCCGCCTAGCAGGCGCGGTGCTGGCCGAACATCACGATGAATGGCAGGTCAGCGACCGCCGCTACCTCTCGGAGGGATCGATGGCCCAACTCGCCGCACCGACCAGCGAGCCGAGCGGAGATATGAGCGAACCGCTGGCGCCGACCGCGCTGGCCGCGTCATAGTCACAACGTTCCGATACAACTCGCCGACCTCACATGATCGGCTGGAGTTACACCATTCAGCGGGACGTGACC